>NZ_CP061739.1:1200000-2400000 GCF_014770435.1 Psychrobacter sp. 28M-43
CAACGATGATTGGTCGCCAGACCGGTCAAATCGTGAATATCTCCTCAATTGGAGTATTGGCAAACAGCCCTCGTTTTTCAGCGTATGTCGCGTCAAAGGCTGCCTTAGATGCATTTAGTCGCTGTTTGGCTGCTGAAGTCAAAGGCGATAACATCAAAGTAACCAATATCTTTATGCCACTTGTACGTACCCCGATGATTGCGCCAACCAAGCTATATCGCTACATGCCAGCACTGATGCCTGATGAAGCAGCGATGATGGTCGCAAAAGCTATCGTTCATAAGCCAAATAGCATTGCGAGTAATATGGGTAAATTTGCATCGGCGACTTATTCACTGGTACCAGCCTTTAACGTTGGCGTTCAGTCCATTGGTTATCGTATTTTCCCAAGTTCGACCGCCGCACAAACGACTGATAGCAAGCCTAACCTTGCTCAGCGCGCCTTTGCCAAAATTCTTCCTGGTGAGCATCACTAGAGTCGGTTTGTTATCAGGCTCAAATTTGAATAAGAAGGATACTACGGTATCCTTTTTTTATGCCTCAAAAATATGCTTAAGCAGTATAAGAATCTTCTTCGCCACCAGTATGTGAAAGGCTTAATTATGCGATGAATAAATACTCAAAACTTCCTCTATTAAGTTTCCTTTATATATCTAATTTTTAGGAAGATGAATAAAATTCATCTTATGTTTAAATTGTATCGTTTTTATTCATGTTTAGATTTCGGTATGATTCACCTCATACACAGATTTGGTTTTATCTCAGATAAATAAGGTAGCGGATCACCATGAGTAAAGAATTCAATTGTTCAATTAAGCACATTCGTTTTGACGAAAACTATCAGCCTGCAGATAGTACGCGTTTGACGACTAACTTTGCAAATTTGGCACGCGGCGAGCACCGCCAAGAGAACTTACGCAAAACGTTAACCATGATTAATAACCGCTTCAATGCATTGGCGTATTGGGATAATCTGACAGCAGATCGTTATTCTGTTGAAGTTGATATCATTTCTGTCGATCTGGATGTTAAAGGCAATGGTCAGACCTTTCCTATTATCGAAACGCTAAAAACAACGATTGTGGATCACAAAGAAAACAAGCGTATCGACGGCATGGTTGGCAACAGTTTCTCATCTTACGTGCGTGATTATGACTTTAGTATTGTGTTACCAGAGCATCGCGACAAAAACCTAGCATCCATAACGCCAGATAATTTTGGTGAGTTGCACGGCAAGCTGTTTCAATATTTATTGAATTCAGAGGCTTACAACGCTCATTTTCACAAAAAACCTGTGATTTGCCTGAGCGTGTCAACCAGCAAGACTTACTACCGTACTGTCAATCAGCATCCTGTATTGGGCATTGAATACAAGCAAGATGAATACTCGTTGACCGACGACTACTTTCATAAAATGGGCTTAACGGTACGTTATTTTAAGCCTGAAGGTAGCGCCGCGCCATTAGCATTTTATTTTGCAGGGGACTTGCTCAGTGATTACACCGATCTTGAGCTGATTAGTGCAATCAGTACTATGGAGACCTTTCAGAAGATTTACCGTCCTGAGATTTACAATGCCAACTCAAGCGCTGGTCAAGTGTATCAACCTAGCCTGAATTACCAAGACTATTCATTGACGCAAGTAGTTTATGACCGCGCTGAACGTAGTCAAATGGCAGTAACCCAAGGTAGGTTTACCGAGACGCATTTTATTAAGCCGTATCAAACAATCCTTGAGAAATGGGCTGCAAGCTATGATGTAACAGGCGATACTGCTGAAAAAGAAGCTGCTGATAAAGAAACGGCTAGGAAGCAAGCCGCTTAACTGAGCATCACTCATCAACATAATAAAAAATAAATTAATTAGAAGATAAATTGTATGAAACTACTATTACCGACGTCTACCGCTGGCAGCTTACCAAAACCTTCTTGGCTAGCAGAACCCGAGAAAATTTGGTCACCTTGGGCGTTAGAGGGCGAGCAGTTGCTTGAAGCCAAGCAAGATGCGCTACGCGTATCATTGCAAGAACAACAGCATGCAGGGATTGATATTGTCAGTGATGGCGAGCAGACCCGTCAGCATTTTGTGACTACATTCATCGAACACCTTGATGGTGTCGACTTTGAGAAGCGTGAGACGGTCAAAATCCGTAATCGCTACGATGCGAGCGTGCCATCAGTCGTTGGTGCGGTGAGCCGTCCAAAGTCAGTGTTCGTTGATGATGCCAAATTTTTACGTCAACAAACCGATCAGCCAATCAAATGGGCGTTGCCAGGGCCGATGACGATGATTGATACGTTATATGACGGTCATTATAAAAGCCGTGAAAAATTGGCTTGGGAATTTGCTAAAATCCTGAATCAAGAAGCAAAAGAATTAGAAGCGGCTGGCGTCGATATTATCCAGTTTGATGAGCCTGCATTTAACGTGTTCTTTGATGATGTGAACGACTGGGGTATTGCAACTTTAGAGCGTGCCATTGAAGGCCTAAAATGTGAGACAGCTGTCCATATTTGCTACGGCTATGGCATCAAAGCCAATACCGATTGGAAAAAGACACTGGGCTCAGAGTGGCGCGAATACGAAAAAGCATTTCCTAAACTGCAACAGTCGAAAATCGATATTATCTCACTGGAGTGTCAAAACTCACGTGTACCCATGGATCTGATTGAGTTGATTCGTGGTAAAAAAGTGATGGTCGGTGCCATTGATGTGGCAACCAACACTATCGAGACACCAGAAGAAGTGGCAGATACGCTACGCAAAGCGCTACAATTTGTCGATGCTGATAAGCTATATCCTGCGACCAACTGCGGTATGGCACCTTTGTCTCGCCAAGTCGCACGTGGTAAGCTCGCGGCATTAAGCGCTGGTGCTCAAATCGTTCGTCAAGAACTGACTGCTTAGAGTTTAGCCGTTTAGGAAATTCTATTTAAAGAATTTCCTTTGCAAAACTAAAATTGAAGCACAATTTTTTAACGTTATTTTTTAACGTTTCTCGGGATTGAAGCAATGATTAAAGATAGGATTGACGCGACCGACTTTAGAGATGCCATGTCTTTGCTAACGACTGCGGTCAATGTGGTGACCACAGCAGGTGCAACGGGCGTACATGGGTTTACAGCATCGGCAGTATGTAGCGTCACAGACACACCGCCGACATTACTTGTCTGTATGAATCAAACGTCTCGGTCACATAGCTACTTTCTGGAAAATAAGATTTTAAGTGTCAATGTGTTAGGCGCGCAACATGAGCAGCTGTCCAATGCTTTTGCATCTAAACTGTGTTCAGAAGAACGGTTCGAATATGGTTCTTGGACACAATTACAAACAGGCGCTCCTGTGTTAGAAGATGCCTTGGTCAGCTTTGATTGCGAGATTGAACAAATTCAAGAAGTCGGCACGCATAGCGTCTTTATGTGCCGCGTTGTCGCCATCAATCAGGCTGAGCCACAAGGCGGCACTGATGAAGGGTTGGTTTACTTTAACCGTGCCTATTCTAGAGTTGGGCAAGTAGAGCTTATTTAATCCAACATCTATAATCCAACACCTAAGCATATGGACTATTGCTCGTTCAACATTAAGCAGTCATTTAACTATAATAATCATCTCATTAAATCTAAATAAGAAGTAACTATTCTGTGGAATTAATAACTTTTTTAATAATAGGGGCGCTAGCAGGATTTGCTGCAGGGCTATTTGGAGTGGGCGGTGGCACTATTATCGTACCACTGCTATTTATTGTCTTTACGCAAATGGGTTACAGTCCTGACACTATTATGCATTTGGCCTTGGGTACTTCACTGGCAACCATTATTGTCACATCCATAAGCTCGCTCATGGCGCATAACAAAAAGGGCGCAGTCATGTGGCCTGTCTTTAAAAATCTGACGCCAGGCTTAGCAATAGGCTGTTTTTTAGGAGCAGGGATCGCAGGTCAGATATCTGGGTTGTATCTGCAGCTGATTGTTGGTGTGTTTTTGCTTTGGGTCGCTTATAAAATGTTTATGGGTGGTAAAAAGAAAGCGAATAGCGAAGCTGGCAATGTCCATATAGCTTTACCTTCGAAGCCTAAGCAGCTAGCAGCAGGGGCGGGTATCGGTATCGCTTCTGCTATTTTTGGCATTGGCGGTGGTAGCTTAACCGTACCTTATCTCACGCGTTACGGTGTGGTTATGCAAAAAGCCGTTGGAACCTCAGCCGCTTGTGGCTTACCTATCGCCATTGCAGGTGCGCTAGGATTTATGTTCTTTGGCATGCAAGCTCAAGTCGACGTGCCCAATACGATTGGCTTTGTTCACATCTATGCTTTTTTAGGCATTAGCATTATGAGCTTCTTTACCGCCAAGCTAGGCGCAAAAGTCGCTCACGCATTATCGCCGCAGTTGCTGAAAAAATGCTTTGCAGTACTGTTGACCGTCGTAGGCTGTTACTTCTTATATAAAGGATTGCTCTAAGTAATTTGAGATTAATTGACACTTGAAAGGATTCAAAGGCAGGTTTTCAATGAACTATTCGACTAGCTACATTCTTAAATTATAGCTAGTCGGTATGCAGTTTTATAGAAGGTATGTTGATTCAGTCCTTTATTTAGCTAAATCACTTAACCAAATACTCGCCATAATATCCAAAATATTCCTATCATCAAGACAGCAATCACAAGCAGTCGTTTTAGCCAATAAGGCAGTAGGGGTTTCTTGTAGCCTAAGTCATTCAACTGACTATCGACACCATCTTGCAGCCCCTTAAACCCTTGACTCTGTTTGGTGGTTTTAACACGGTTTTTTACCAATGGTCCAGGCTCGTCTTCCTCTTGCTCTCTATCAAAGCTGATGGCCTGATTTGGAATGCCTTGTTTGCTAGCGATGGTATTGAGCTTCTGTTGTTGCTTTACTTTCAGCTGGGTCTCATAAGCATCAATTCTACTTTTGGCTTCATCCATACTGATGTTTTCGTCTGCCGCCAAAGTTTTAATGGCCATTACTAGGTTGTTTTTTTCGACCATCATAATGACGTCTCTTGGCAACTTGGTATTGACCGGTTTTGCGCTAGGGTCGGGGTTAAACATGACTGTCCTTATTACGGCGTATAAGTGTGAATGAGTTATATGCTCATTATAACCATGTTAGATAATCAATGTTCAAGCAAAAAAATACCGCGGCCACTATGGTGACTGCGGTATTTTATGATTTATCGTTATTGGCATTTTTGCCAATATTTGATAATTATAGATCTTTCCAGCGTTGGATAGACTCTTTGATAACTTCTTTCGCTTCTGCGACATCGCCCCAAGATTCAACAACCGTCGTACCAGATTTTTTCAGGTCTTTGTAATGGCTGAAATGGAACTCTAACTGGTTGATCAACTGCTTTGGTAGGTCTTCTAAGCTGTTGTAAGCATTACCTGTGTCACGATCATCAGCAGGGACAACAACGATTTTGTCATCTACTTCGCCATCATCAACAAACTTCATCACGCCGATAACTTTTGCTTTTAAGAAAATACCAGTCGGTAGTGGCTGCTCAGTCAATAGCAATACGTCAAGCTCATCGCCGTCTTCGTCAAGTGTTTGTGGGATGAAACCATAGTTGCAAGGTTTGGCAAAAATCTGTGGGTCAATACGGTCAAGCTCAAATACTGCTAATTCGCGATTCCACTCAATTTTATGGCTGCTACCAGCTGGGATCTCTACTACTACGTTGATGATGCCGCCGTCTACGTCGCCTGCGTCCAAAATTTTGTTAAAATCTGCCATAAAATGCTCCAATTTGCTTTTGTTTTAAATGTTTGAATAAGGGGTTGAGCTAGGGATACAGCAAGGATAGTTGCTGCGTCCGATTTGTACTGCATGCGATTATAGCAAGTTTGTACTGAATTTTCTCTTAATGCTTAAGTCTAAGCGTGCAAGATATTATGCAAAAAAAGATTATGCAAAAAAAGATTATGCAAAAAAAGATTATGCAAAAAAAGATTATGCAAAAATAGGCTCAAAATTTACTTAGGCGCGATAGCTCGCAACTCAATCAGCCCAGCATGACGCTTGGCGATGTTATCAATAAGTTTTTGAGTGACTGTCTCATAGCTGAATGAATCGCTCATTTGCTGCTCGGTCTGCGTCTCTGGCTCTGTTTGCTCTGAATCTGTCTGCATGGCTACAAAGTCAGACAGTCGCAACATTTGCATGCCGGCATAGCCACAAGGGTTGATGGCGTTAAATGAAGATAGGTCACAATTTAAATTAATCGCAATACCATGGTAGCTAAAGCCATGTTTAATCTTAAAGCCTAGCGAGGCCATCTTGCCAAGCATAATCTTATTATCAAGAGAGTTATCATCTGTAGAGGTGCGGTCATCTGCAACGGCAGTATCTGCATATAAGTAGACACCAGGAGCATCGCGGCGCGCATGAGCACTGATATTGTCACTATTAGACGGTGAGCTACGCAAACAGTCATTGATGACGTCTTCTATCGCTTGCTCAGCATGGGAGACAAGATTGCGCACACTCCATTTGAGGCTGTCCAAGTCAAACAACCAATAGATAACCAACTGCCCATGACCATGCCATGTCACCTGACCACCGCGATCGGTCTTGATGATAGGCGTGTCAGTGCGCTGTAATATGTGCTCTTCTTTACCTGCCTGTCCAAGCGTGTAGACATCGTTATGATCGACAATCCACAATTCATCAGGCGTACGCAGCCCTTGTTGTTTTTTTAGATCAATACGTTCAAGGGTGCGTGCCAGCATCGCATCGAGAGTAGGGACATAATCGGCCGCGGATAGAGATTTTCTGACAAGCGTATCATTAAGGGGTTGTGTGTCATTTTGCATGAGAGTATCTGTCTTATTATTATCAAGTTTAAAATAAATAATGCTCATCGGTAGTGTAGCAGTTTTGGTGACTATCGCCCAAAGATATATATTGTCGTAATGTCTGCAAGTGGTGTAAATGTTAATGGTCAACAGCTAACAATGGACGACGAAATAATAAGTATAGAACAGTGGTAGGTCGCTTATAAAGGTACTGCTAGTACAGACGCAGTAGTTAACCAAAGGTGCTGTTCATTGCTCAGCCGATGCGCTACATTAAAGTGTGATGAATGGAATCTGATGAAATTTATAGTCAGAGTAGGTTATCAAAGAGTGCACCTGACTAGAAAGATAGAGCCTCTAACCCAATATAGTATAGTGACTACAAACCTTATGACTATTACTATGATTATGACAAGGAAGACAAATGACAGATAGCAACCAAAGCGTCCATGAGCAGGCAGTGACCGAAACAGGTTTTGCGCTGCAGCGTGCGCCTGAAGCCCTAAGTACGGCGACGACTATCGATGAGATGAAAGCGCAATTCTCACGCTTGCAAATGTTAAGTCGCACCCAGCCAATCAATGATTGGGGCACTCGTACGACGCAGCTAGACAATCTAGAAGTGATGCTTAGTGACAACCAAGAGAGTTTTGCAAAGGCGATTAGTGCAGACTTTGGCTATCGTAGCCAGTCAGAGACGCAGTTCGCTGAGTTGTTTCCTAGCTTTACTGGTATCAGCCATGCCAAAAAACACGGTAAAAAATGGATGAAGGCACATCGTGCGCCTATCTCAGCGCTATATATGCCAGCCCATAATGAAATCCAGCCTCAGCCATTGGGTGTGGTCGGTATTATGGTGCCTTGGAACTATCCGTTATTTTTAGCAATTGGCCCGATGATAGATGCAATCACCGCAGGCAACCGCATTATGGTCAAAATGAGTGAGGCTGCGCCGCAATTTGCTCAAACGTTTGCTGATGCCATTGCTCGTTATTTTTCGCCAGATATGATTTGTGTGGTACTCGGTGAAGTTGAGATTGCCGCCGCCTTTAGTGAGCTACCATTTGACCATCTGCTATATACCGGATCGACTGCGGTGGGCAAAAAGGTCATGGCAGCCGCTGCGCCTAATTTAACGCCAGTGACGCTTGAGCTTGGTGGTAAATCACCAGTGATTGTACTGGATGATGCCAATCTAGAGTCTGTCGTCAATCGAGTGATGATGGGTAAGACACTAAATGCGGGACAGACGTGTATTGCGCCAGACTATGTCTTGATTCAGCGTCAATATCATGACCAGTTTATCCAACTCGCAAAAGAGTGGATGACCAAGCATTATCCTGATATCAAAGAAAACCCAGACTATTCTCGCATTATCAACGGTGAGCAGTTCAAACGGGTAAAAGGCTATCTAGATGCGCTAACAGGCGGCGAGGTACATGCGTTAACTGCCGTTGAATCTAATATAGAGACCCGTTTAATGCCGCCAGTCATCGTCAGCGAGCCTGCACCTGACAGCGACCTCATGCAAAATGAGATTTTTGCCCCGATTTTGCCGCTGATGCATTATGAGACGCTTGATGATGCCATTTACTTTGTAAACTCGCGTCCACGCCCATTGGCGCTATATGTGTTTAGTGACAACTACAGCAGTATCGAAAACGTGCGTAACAATACGGTCTCGGGTGGCTTATGTATCAACGAAGTTTTGATACATGTGGCTCAGCACGACTTGCCGTTTGGTGGCGTGGGTGACTCTGGTACTGGTGCGTACCATGGTAAGGCTGGCTTTGAACGTCTCAGCCATATGAAGCCGATTTTTGTCCAAACTAAGCTCAATGGCTTGAATTTATTATTGCCGCCTTACGGTGGACTGTTTAAAAAGGCGATGGCGCTGTTTTTGAAATAACTGTTCTTGAAAGAAAGGTCTTTAAGATAACAGCTCTTAAAATAATTGTCTTTAAAGTAACTATTTTCGAAGTAAACGTTTTCTAATAGCTATAGAAAGTAATAGTGACCTTTTTAATCGATATCATAACCAATAGCACCTATCCAGATAGGTGCTATTTTTTTGTCTAAAATATGACTTCTCAAATATAAATTTCTAAAATTAAGAGCGACTTGTCATAAGAGCTTTATCAAAATTATCGTAAATTTATCTAATGCGTTAATCGACAAATAAGCGTTTGTCATCACTTCTATAAATCGCTACACTTTGTAGTAAGTCTAAACAACAGTAGATAGTAGCTGAATGGTCTAGAGCCAGTATTGGTAAACTTGATATAGCGACGTTCAGCTATTTTTTAGTTCTATTGTTTTGATAGTGATTTCATGCCGATACAACATAATAATAGGAAAGAGTATGCGCCAATGGATTGCATTAAGCTTGCTGTGGATGAGCGTGATACTACTGCCTGTATCGGCGTCTGCAGCCTGCAACTCGCCGATTAAATTTGGAGCGCTAACCTGGGAGAGTGGGCAGTTTACCTCCGGCGTACTCAGACATATCTTAGAAGATGGATACGGTTGTACGGTAGAGGAAGTACCAGGAGCAGGGCCTGCACTTGATACAGCGCTATCACAGAACGATATTCAGGTCATCGGGGAGCAGTGGGTTGGTCGCTCGCCAATCATGGAAAAAGCCATTGAACAAAATAAAGTAGCCATCATCGGCGATACGCTAAAAGGTGGTGCAACTCAAGGCTGGTATGTCCCGCGATACGTCTTGGAAGAAAACCCAGGACTTCGCAGCTATCAAGATTTGCCTAAATATACTGAGCTATTTAAAGACCCTGAAGATCCTGGTAGATCACGCTTTATGAACTGTCCCTCTGGTTGGACGTGTGAGATTTTTAACACACGTTTGCTAAAAACCACCGGTCTAGACAGCCTTTTTAACAACGCACACCCTGGTACGGGTGCTGCTCTCGATGCCGAAATTGCCTCCGCTTTCGAGCAGCATAAGCCACTGTTGTTTTACTACTGGCAACCCACTGGGCTAATGGCAAAATATGACCTTGCGCCGTTAGAGTTCCCAGCTTATGAGGATGCTTGCTGGCAAAATCTGCTGCTCGCTGATGGTAAGATGGATTGCGTTTCAGGATTCCCAGTGTCACCGTTAGGTATTGCTGTTTCTACCCCGTTTGTCGAATCTAATCCTGAACTAGCAGCTGTCTTTAAAAAGGTGCAATTTACCTCTGATGAGCTCAACGCTGCTATCTTGGAGATGAGCGAAAGTAAACGCACTGGCGATGAGCAAGCCATGGTTTTTTTGCGTGACAACCCAGAGGTTTGGCAAGCATGGTTATCCGATGAGGCCGCTACCAATCTCGCTAATAAGTTAGGCCTTAACTCAACGGGTGCTATCTCTACTGGTACAACTGCATCTAGTATGAATGCGTCAGCGCTCGCTTCAAGCTTTCCTTCATGGTCGCTTGAGACCCCGCTTAATAACGCCTTAGCAAATCTTGTCCAAAACTATGGTGACGTATTTCGTACTATTAGCACGATGGCGCTTACTTATCTGCTATTACCTATTGAACGATTATTAACGGTTATCCCGCCTTGGCTGATTATTGCATTTGTGACTGTGCTTGGCTGGCTTGGTGTCCGCAAGATTTGGTTCGCGCTGGCATGTGGTGCAGGGCTATTTTTGATAGGTGCTTTTGGCTTATGGGGCGCACTGATCGATACTTTAGCGCTGCTTATCGTATCGGTACTGGTCACGGTCGTGATTGGTATTCCTATTGGTATTGCCATGTCAGGCAGCAAACTGCTACGCAAGATTGTGACGCCAGTGCTAGATATCATGCAGACCATGCCAAGTTTTGTATATCTCATACCAGTGCTAATGCTGTTTGGTATTGGTAAAGTGCCTGCGTTATTCGCAACCGTGATTTATGCGTTGCCGCCCTTGATTCGTCTGACGACATTAGGGATTACACAAGTCAATCATGAAATGGTCGAGGCAGGACGCTCTTTTGGTAGTACGCATTTACAGCTACTTCTCTGGATTAAATTGCCACAAGCGTTGCCCAGTATTATGGCAGGTATCAATCAGGCTGTGATGATGTCGCTTGCCATGGTGGTATTGGCCTCAATGATTGGTGCTCCTGGGCTTGGTGAAGATGTATTGCAGTCTATCCAAACGCTCAATATCGGTCAGGGTCTACAAGCAGGTACGGCCATCGTTATCGTTGCCATTATCATTGACCGTATCACGCAAGCATTCGGTCAAGGTAAGCGTACCCGTCAAAAAACTATAGAAGCTGGCAGACGTCCGATTGGGTAGAAGGTTATCTGGTGGTATACAACCGACCCCATGGTAATCGACCGAAGCCCTGATAATAAAAACCACGTGAATAGTGAGAGCACCGATGAATCATATTCAACTAAAAAATATCAGTAAGATTTATAATGCCAGTAGTACGCAAGCACAGTCTGCATTGGCATTGCTGGCTGAGGGTATGGATAGCATCAAAGTAAAAGAGCAAACGGGCTATTCAGTGGGTCTGTATGATATCAATCTAGATATCAAGGCAGGCGAGTTGCATTGCATCATGGGTCTGTCAGGCTCTGGCAAGTCAACGCTGATACGCCATATTAATCGTTTGATAGATCCAACCAGTGGCGAGATATGGGTAGATACTGCTCTGAATAGAGAACATGCGACTCACACAACAGCTGATAGGCAATCAGCGACAGCTAATATGAGTACGGTAGTAGAAGAAAGCTCTGCTACGGCTATTAATATTTTAGCGCTCAACGATAAGCAGTTGCAGCATTATCGTCAGCAGACCGTCAGTATGGTTTTTCAGCATTTCGGCTTAGTGCCGCACATGACGGTCATACAAAACGTCGCTTATGGGCTGCGTGTTCGAAAAATGAGCGCAAACGAGCGACATGAAACGGCACGACATTGGCTCAATGAAGTCGGTCTATCGAATTTGGAAAACAGCTACCCTGATGAGTTGTCAGGGGGTATGCAGCAGCGTGTTGGTCTGGCTCGTGCCTTAGCGACGGACAATCCAATTCTACTAATGGATGAAGCATTCTCTGCGCTTGATCCGCTTATTCGCGCTCAACTGCAAGACCAATTACTCGAATTGCAAGAGCGATTGAACAAGACCATCGTATTTATTACCCATGATATCGATGAAGCTGTCAAAGTAGGTCAGCGTATCAGTATGCTAAATGGCGGTCGTCTTATACAAACGGGGACGCCAAACGAGTTACGGCATAATCCTGCTGATGATTATGTGGAGCAGTTTATGAGTGCAAAAGCGTAAGCCGTGTTAACCATCCATGAATAGGTTGTCTGGATAGACTTATACGATGTTTTTATGAATGGTTTAAATAATCGCAATCGTTTTACTGGCTTTTCACTGTCATTTTACGGTAATCAAAAGTGAACTCTGAAATAAATACCAAACTTCGTTATACTGAACGGTTTATCGATGGCTCATAATGAATGAGCGTGTATTGTTTATCGTCCACATATGATGTCGCTTTGTCTATCAAATGACGTTTGTTTCTTATTTTGCACTTTTAAGGCCATAGCATGACCGTTTCTTATGCACCTATTATTACTTCATTGCTTGATAATGATTTGTACAAATTTACGATGTTACAAGCCATGCTGCATCAGTTCCCGCAAACCCATGGTGTTTATCGCTTTCGCTGCCGTAATAACAAAGATGCCGCCTATCCATTGGCTGATATCCAAAAAGATCTAGAGCAGCAACTAGACAGCTTATGTGAATTGCGCTTTTTGCCAGATGAGCTCGAGTACTTGCGTAGCTTACGCTTTATTCGCTCAGATTTCGTTGACTATCTAGAATTGTTTAAGCTAAAGCGTCGTTTTATTACGGTAAGTACAGACGATAAAGGTCGCCTGTTTATCGATATCGAAGGGCCGATGATTCAAGCGATGTTTTTCGAAGTATTTGTACTGGCTATTGTTAATGAGCTGTATTTTAATGCGCTATCTAATGACAGCGTGATTGAAGAAGGACAACGTCGCCTCGATGCAAAAGTAGCGCTATTACATCAGTACGCCGAAGAGCAAACCCAATACGGTCAGGATATGCCGCCATTTATAGTTGCTGATTTTGGCACGCGTAGACGTTTTAGTCGACGCTGGCAAGCACATGTTGTAGAGACGCTACATAAAGCTGAGCCAAAGATAGTCGGTGGTACATCTAACGTGTATTTGGCCAAGCAATTAGGGATGACACCAATAGGCACCATGGCGCATGAGTTTATGCAGGCGTTTCAGGCATTAGATGTGCGTCTGCGTGACTCACAAAAGGCCGCGCTTGAAGCGTGGGTGCATGAGTACCGTGGCGACTTGGGTATTGCATTGACAGATGTGGTTGGAATGGATGCGTTCTTACGTGATTTTGATTTATATTTTGCCAAGTTATTCGACGGTCTGCGTCATGATAGCGGTGACCCTTACATCTGGGGCGATAAGGCGATTGCTCATTACGAAAAGTTAAAAATAGACCCAAAAACCAAGATTTTGACCTTTAGCGATGGGTTAAATTTAGAGAAGGCGTGGGAGTTGCATCAATATTTTAAAGGTCGCATTAGAACCAGTTTCGGCATCGGCACCAATCTAACCAATGATATGGGCATTACACCGATTAATATCGTGCTCAAGTTGGTAGAGTGCAATGGTCAGCCAGTCGCCAAGCTGTCTGACAGCCCAGGCAAGACCATGATCAATAACGACACGTATCTTGCCTATCTGCGCCAAGTGTTTGAGGTTGATGAGCCTGAATAAGCTAAATATAAGGCTGTGACAGTGTCAAATGAGCTTGATGTAACTAATTTAACTAATCAGCTGCTATCTAGCGGCTGATTTTTATTTAACTATCAACACTGCTGGTAGATTTTTCTTCGGCAAAGGCGGCATCCAATGCTTGCTGTACAGCATTGATACGAGTCTCGCAAACACGATAAGCGGCAATAGATTCTTCGACCGTTGTCATTAGATTATCAATATCAGGCTCATCCTGTTGCTGTAGTTCCGCCGCATTGGTTTTTAAAATATCGTAAGCCGCTTTAAAGGTTTTTGGGGCGGCTTTTTTGCGTCGGCGAGTAGGGGTTGTCATAAAATTTCCTAATTGTTAAAGGTAAGTCGGTGAGTAATCTGTAGATATTATTATGTGGTTAAGTTAGAGCGCCTGAGGTTTCCGTCGCTTCTTTATCCATAGTGACATCGATAATCTGCGCTTTTGCGTTGCCATCTTTTAAAATGATATTAACGGTTTGCTCAGGATACAGTTGGGTACTATTAGTGAGTATTTGCTTGTTTTTAGCATCCGTGAGCATGGTGTAGCCTTGCTTGAGCACGCGAGAGGGGCGATGTAATAGCACGATGTCACGTAAATGTTCGCTATCGCGCTGTGCTTGCACAATTTGCTGCTGCGCGTTCTGCATGATTGATTTTTGATAACTTTTGCTATTGGTAGCGACTTTTGCGAGCTGTTGATGTGCCAAGGTTTGCGTTTGTGTGTATCGCTCAGCCGTCAGTCTGACGGCTTGCTTTACTTGACGCTGGGCACTTTGCTGAATACTGCGCCATGCATAGTCACTGTCTTTTCGTAGAGCGGTGAGCTGCCCAATCGTTTGTGACTGCATTTGGCTTAACTGGCGTGCGGTTTGTTGCTCAGCAGTATTCAATTGACGCTGAGCCGCTTGCTTGATTTGCGCTTGATATTGTAGCGTTTGAGTGACGAGCTGGGCTAAATGGCTATGGATAGCAGCGATTACCTTCGAGGGCGTATCAAAACTGGTATGTGCCACTTCATCTAAGATGACTTTGTCACGTTCATGACCGATACCTACCCAGACAGGGACAGGCTGCTCGGCAACCAAAGCTGCCAGCTCATAATCATTGAGATAAGCCAAATCACCAACCGCACCGCCGCCGCGAATAATAACCAACAAGTCTGGTAGACGCTGATAAGTATAGTAAAACTGCTGCTGGGCGCTAACGATGGTTTGACGGATTTCAGCGGGTGCATGATTGCCTTGAAAAGTCGCATTATGGTAGTGGAAATGACAAGCACCTGTACTGGCTAAGCGATCCGCATCTGCTTGAAAATCGCCCAATCCAGCGGCCTTTTCAGGGGCGATGACCAGCACATGCTCGATATCAAAAGGAGCAGGTAGCTGTTGATTAAGATGTAATAGCCCTTCACCTGTTAGGCGGTCAACCATTTCTGCATATTGCCGTGCCAAGTCGCCTAGCGTATAACTGGGATCGATATCTTCAATGGTGATTGAAAAGCCGTACTGGGCATGGAAGCCTGCCGATACTTTAAGAAGTACGGTCAAATCACGCTCAAGCGGCATACCAGTTGCACGTTCAAACTTAGCTAATACACGAGCAGCTTTGAAACGCCAGAGATTGCCACGGCAGCTGGCGACCACTTTGCCATCGTCATCTTTTTCTGCCAGTTCAAAGTAGTAATGACCACCTTTACTCGATAGATTGCGGATTTCAGCCTTTACCCAGACACGGTGGTCAAAAGTTTGTTTGATGACCATTTCAACCGCTGATAAATAATCACTTAGGCGTAGGACCGTATCCTCTAAATGGTCTTCCTGCTCAGCGAGTTCTGCCTCTAGAGTGGCCAAATCTTTGGCAGGTGCTAATACTTTGGCCTGTTTAATATTTGAAAGATTGGGTTTGCGCATAATATTAGACCAAAGATAATGAAAATATAAAGACTGACGAGGATGTGCTGAATACGTAGCGGATAGTTTAACGTAAAAGCGCGCACACAAAAAGCGAAGCCAACAAGCTTTGATTGATATATTATCTATATCGCAGTTTGTTGGCTGTTTAATCAGAGAAGGATTGTATGTCACTTAATGTTAGCGATTAGATCGTAAACCTGTTTGCGTCTAAAAGAAGTTGTCGTGTAGAGAAAAGTAGATAGATATTTTTAGCTAGATATAGTCGGTTCAAGATAATATAGATACAAGGAAGGCAAGCGAAAGTGATACAAATAGTAGGCTGAGTGAGCCTGACACTGTATCTGATTTATATGGTATTGACGATATTTATTGGCAACGGAAGTTAATGGTGTATTCATAATCATCGCTACGTGACAAATCTGGTGTGCCCGTGCCAAATATCGAGCCAACGACAGCACCTACTTGACCAACCATACGACCAGTACGTTCGTTTAAAATACCATTATATTTTACATTATCATCCACGATAATCACTTTCTTGCTTCGACAAGTTTTTTGAGCACTATCGATCGCATTTTGTTGTGCTTTGACCTTGGTATCAGCGATACCTGTTGTCTCATAGATAGAGTTGGCACGCTGAATCACGGGTGAAGAAGGCGTACTCTGACAGGCGCTCAAAGCAAGTGCAGCCACTAACGTAGCCGTCAAACTGGCAGTTTTATTAAAAGTATTCATAAATAATTCCTGATTTATATAAGCAGAACGTCTTAGCTATAGGCAAAGCTTTATGAATGTAGCTTATCTAGATATTACCTGTCTAGACAGTTATTGTGTGCTGTATTACCGGTATATTGCCGATGAACCATGCCCTAGATATAAATCAATTTAAAACTTCAAGAGCAGCAATATTCCAAAACGGCAGACAACCGTTATTGACCAAAAATAAAACAAGTCGCATCCGTACACAGCAAATCACTTGAAATATAAATTGTATCTAGGATAATTGAGCCATTCATTTTTTATTAATAAGTAATACTATGCAATTAATTCCTGCTCCTGCTGGTGTGCTCGAGGTTGACGCACTGTGGCAAAATGACAATCCTAATGACCCAAATACAGACACGGTGGCGCTGCTGTGCCATCCTAATCCGTTGTTTGATGGTACGATGAATAACAAAGTGGTCACCACTATGTATCGCTTTGCTCGCGACAATGGTATGCATGTGGTGCGCTTTAACTTTCGCGGTGTTGGTCAATCGACAGGCGAGCATGATTATGCGGAAGGTGAAGTGGTCGATGCAATGACCGTGCTACAATGGATTGCTGAACAAACCAATGCTCGAAAGCTATGGCTGGGTGGTTTTTCTTTTGGTGGCTATGTCACGGCACGCGTGGCTGAGCAAGTGCTTGAAGCCGCACATATATGGGGATTGGGTGACTTTGAGGTAACGAAAATCGCCCTTATCGCACCATCAGTCGAAAAAAATGACAGTACTGATATTAGTCTGCCTGCGGATAGAACTTTTGAGATTTATGGTAATGCGGATGAGGTGATTGAACCTGACAATATGCAGGCATTTGCAGACCGATTAGGTATTGAAGTCAGCGTGGTCGATGGCGCGGGTCATTTCTTCCATGGGCGCTTATCAGAGCTCAAAGGTTTATTAGACAAGTATAGCTTTGGGCAGGACAGCTAATTTATTTGTGACCTAGCTTAGCTTCATAGTTTTCGTTTTGATATGGTTTAGCATGGCTTGCTGGGTAGCACCAGCCTTATGCTAAATTATCCTACTATTTTGATATTTATTTAATTCAACGATGAGTCGTATTATGAGTTTATCTCCATTGCAACGTTACGAGAAAGCCGTCAGTACAGATGAGTTTACTCGGGATGAGCAGCAATTTCAGGCCATGAGCTATCTTGATGAGATATACCATCAGCTCATCAATAGCGCACCGCAAAAGAAAGGTTTTTTTGGCTTTTTAAAATCTAAGCCAGTCGCGCCAACGGGCCTTTATATGTGGGGCGGTGTTGGCCGCGGTAAAACGTGGATGATGGACATGTTTTATGACTCGTTGACCATCGAGCGCAAGATGCGTCTGCATTTCCATCATTTTATGCAGCGTGTCCATAGAGAGCTTAACAAACTACAAGGTGAGAGCGATCCACTCGAAAAAGTCGCTGATATTATTTATAAAGAAGCGGTTATCATCTGTTTTGATGAGTTTTTTGTGTCTAATGTCTCTGATGCCATGATACTAGGCGATTTGTTCACTATGCTTTTCAATCGCGGTATTACTTTGGTTGCTACTTCAAACATTGAGCCAGCTGGACTGTATAAAGATGGCTTACATCGTGACCGTTTTATGCCTGCCATTGCGGAAGTTGAGCGTCATACCACGGTAATGAATATCGACTCGGGAATTGATTATCGTCTGCGCGTATTGCAGCAAGCTGAGCTATACGAAGCGCCACTTACTAAGGCGAACTACCATTGGCTAGCCAACCGTTTTGCGAGCTTGTCGAATAATCAGAAAATCAGTAAAGAGCCTATTACTATTAATGGACGGGAAGTAAAAATCAACGCTTGTACCGAAGATATCTTATTCTGTGACTTCCGTCATCTCTGTATGGCGCCGCGTTCAGCCGCTGATTTTATTGAGCTTGCCAAACGCTTTAGCACCGTTTTAGTTGACTCCGTGCCAGCACTAGATGATGACTTGCGTGATCCAACGCGACGTTTTATTTATCTCGTCGATGAATTTTATGATCGCCGTGTAAAACTATTGGTACGGGCAGAGCAGCCGATTCTAGACCTGTATCAAGGAGAAAAGCTGGCGTTTGAGATTGAGCGTACTCGCTCACGTCTGCTTGAGATGCAGTCAGAAGACTATCTGCGCATGGACCACCGAGTCGAAGATGTTGCGTAGTTTATTGCTGAGTTGAGACTGCCTATGTGTAGCTCTCAACTGCTTTATAATTGTTAGAAAATAAGAGAAAGATATTATAAATGACAAGTAGTGATAGATAATAATAAATAAGGATAAAACAATGACTACAACTGACAATGCTGATAATGAAAGCCAAGAAATAGAAGGCAAAAAACTGTCTGTTAAGAACGTAGCAGCGAATGATATCTCATCTACCAGTGATGAGCTGATAGGTTGGATCAACTCAAGACGCAGCATGGGCAATCTAGATGAGCCAGCACCGACGCGTGCGCAGATTGAATCTGCCATTGAATGCGCGGCGACTGCGCCAGATCATAAAAAATTGCGTCCTTGGCGCTTCATCGTGACGCAAGGTGAGGCACGCCATGAGTTAGGCCGTGCCTTGCTCGAAGCAGCCCAAGCAAAAGCGCTACAAGATGGCGAAGAGTTGTCTGAGAAGACCATCATTAAAACTCAAAATATGCCGCTGCGAGCGCCGCTAATCATAACGGCTGTGACTCAAATGCAAGAGCACAAAAAAGTGCCACCTTTTGAGCAGATGCTCAGTGCGGGTGCTGCTGTACAAAACCTAATCTTAGCATTAAAAGCTCAAGGGTTTAGTACCGTTTGGCGCACTGGGCTGCTGTGTAATGAGCCTGCAGTAAAAGCATATTTCGGTGTAGGCGAAGATGATTATGTGACCGCTTTTGTTTATACTGGAACAAGTCCCAAGGATGAGTCCAAACGCAAACCTATTGATATCGAACTGCTAGTTCGCTTCGAGTCGTAATGTAGCTCAGTACTGTCTATTAATAAGATTATAATTTCATAAAGTTATAATTCAAAGATAATAAGGCCAGTAGCTGAGCTCGATAGATTCTATTGATAATACGTCAGTCAACACGGATAAAAGAACATGACAAGCCCTAACAATAGTAATAAAAACAACACCAGTGCTAAGAATGAGACGGACAAAGAGTCGTCTGAAAAACAGAACGGTATGCTTGCAGGTATTCTTGAGCGAGCAACCAAGTCAGGTCTCGGCCGAAAAAAGTCAAATCCTAGCCCTGTTGAATCAGCTGTGGCAAAGGATATGGCCGACATTCATAGCAATCCAACCAAGCTGCGTTTGGCGTTTTTAGGGGGTGGTAGCTTTGGTACGGCAATGGCAAATTTAGCCGCACGTAATGGCTGTGATACTACGCTGTGGGTACGTAATAAGCGTACCGTAAAAGCGATGGCCAAAACACAGACCAATAAAAAGTATCTACCAGGCTATAAGCTTGATGATCGATTGAAGTACAGCCATGATTTGGCGGCAAGCGTCAAAGACAAAGACATTATTTTTATCGCTGTGCCAGGTTTAGCCTTTCGTGAAACGCTAAAGAATATTGCGCCTTTTATTAGTGGTCAGTCTATTGTGTCGTTGACTAAAGGCATGGAAAAAGACACCTTTGCGATGATGAGCGATATCATCAAAGAAGTGCTGCCAGAAGTGAACTTTGGCGTCATGTCAGGACCGAACCTCGCTATCGAAATCATGAAAAATATGCCGTCTGCTACGGTTATCGCAAGTGAATCGGAACCATTACGTCATGCCGTACAAGCAGCACTACACAGTGCCTTCTTTAGGGTATTTGCTAGTGATGATATACGCGGCGTCGAGCTTGGCGGCGCGCTCAAAAATATCTACGCAATTGCCATGGGTATGGCAGCCGCTTATGAAGTAGGTGAGAATACTAAAGCGATGATTCTTACTCGTGCTTTGGCAGAAATGAGTCGTTTTGGTGTTGAAGAAGGCGCCAATCCGCTCACTTTCTTGGGCTTATCAGGGGTAGGCGACTTATACGCTACCTGTAGCTCAGAGCTAAGTCGTAACTATCGTATCGGTAATATGCTCGGTCGCGGTATGAGTATTGATGCCGCGGTCAAAAAGCTTGGACAGACCGCTGAAGGGGTAAATACCATTCAGCAAGTACATGAAAAGGCGACCAAGGCGGGTATCTATATGCCAATTACCCATGCGCTCTATGCAGTCATTTATGAAGACAAAGCCGCTCTAGGCGTTGCATTGCATCTAATGGAAGCAGGATTCCGTAGCGATGTTGAGTTTGTCATGGCGCATGATCATAGCAATGCTGCACTTACCGCTCATATGAAAACCTCTGGCAGTCATACCAAAAGCAAAGACAGCGATGCTGATAAGTAAGACACACCGTTAAAAATCAGTATTAAGAAAGTCGAACTTAGCGCTCCAAGGAAGGTTATGAAAATTATATTAGTACGTCATGGTCAAGCAGAAGACGAAACACGTCCAGATAGCGCGCGTCAGCTGACGGACTTTGGTCAGCAGCAGGCAGCACAAACGGCAGAGTATGTGACTACTCACTATAGCCCAGATCGTTTTGTGGTTAGCCCTTATATTAGAGCGCAGCAAACTTTATCTGCGCTCCGGTCGCGAGCGCCGCAAGTCGCCTCATCTGTGCAGGACAATATCACGCCCTCTGATAATGCTCGCCAAGCTCTGATAGATATTGCCAATATTGAAGCTGAGTGTTTGGTCGTTGTTTGTCATATGTCTATCGTCGCATATATCGCGGGATTGCTGACAGGCGATTATCCAGAGTCGTTCTCTTTAGCGGAAGCCAGAGTGTTTGACATGGAGTTTGTGATGACTGGCATGGCAACGGAAGTTGATCGTTTTGTTCCTGACCAGCCGTACTAGACTAGATATTCTAATATTTTGTTTATATGTAACTTGCTAGAACAGAATTGATTAGATATGACGGATTTAAAATGGTATTGGTACAAAGTTCAGCCTTTTATCAATCATATGAAATCGTCCAGCTCTTTCAAAAACCCCATCAATCATTAACAATATTTTGATAACCGCAGCAATAATTGAGGACACGTTTAGTGTTACATGTTTGGTTACGAGCGCAGCATAGCCCGCTAGCTGTCTGGCACAAAGATGTACAGCAATGGCAAATGGTTGATGGTTGGCAACAGCTGCAAACAATCTATGGTAACTATAAGTCCAATAGCCAAAAGACGCTTTGTCTATACTTTCCCTCAAGTCACGCATTGCAAGTAGACACGGTGCTCAATGCTGCTCAGCTTAAACAGCTTGGTAATGGCGGCAAGCAATACTTATTTGAAGAAACCTCATTAACGCCTATTGAGCAATTGAACATCCGTCAATTGAGCCATGCTGATACGACGCAACTATACGCACTGGCACAAAACGATATTGAATCATGGCAACAAAGCGCGCAGCTAGCCGGTATGAATATAGTGGCGTTACTACCAGATTTTTTATTGTTGCCACCGCCAGAAGAGGGCGCAGGTCAACAAGTAATCCTTTATCAAGATTCGCAGACTATGCTGCTGCGCCAATCATTTGGTCAGGGTATGGCCGTTAGCTATTTACCGTTAATGTTTGAGCGTTTCCCGCATTTAAGTGAGGTAATGGTACAGCCGTCTATTGAGGCAGCTATTGACGCATCGGTCGACTCACTAGATTCATCATCGTCCATGGATTTAGTAGCGCAAACTAAAGCGCTGATCGCTGATCATCAGCTGCTACTGACGATCCTACCTACAGTACCTAAGCCAATTGACAGTCCCGAACGTCACGCGCTTAATTTCTTTATGAAATCTACTGACTCACAATTATCACCATACCTACGGGTGGCGATGATGGTTGCGCTATCAGCGTTAGTACTGCAAATGGCAACCGATGGTGTGCAGTGGTACAAGTATAATGAAGCGACCGCAGCAACCAAGACTGCAATTGCAGCACAGTATCAATCTTGGTTCGCCGATGAGCCACTGAGTACGCGCACCAAACTGCAAGTACAGCTGCAACCAAAACTACGTAGCGATAGCCAAGCGCCTGCATCACATATGGCCGCACTGTCACGCATATCACCATTAATCAAGCAGTCTTCATTGCATGCACAGTCACTGGTAATGCAGCCATCAGCGCTCAGCTTTACCTTGATTGCTCCAGATCGCGGTAGTCTTGATAAATTCACAAGCACACTGGTAGCACAAGGCTTAAATGCCAAACTTGCGCAAGTGAATAGTAATGAGCAAGGTCAGTTTAGTGGTCAAGTCACTGTCAACGTAGTAGAAAACAATATTGCAGAAAACAGCGACATGGCAAACAATGCGGCAGCGTCGTAACTCATCAAGGTATTGGTAATAAAGGTCAAAACATGAAACGATTACAACGCCGTACCAAACGTAATGCAGCGGTCTCTGCAACCAGTACTAAGGCTCATGTATTGTCAGAGCGTATGAATAATTATCAAAATGTACTAACGACGCGCTGGCAAGCATTACCTCCCCGTGATCAACTAGCGCTAGCTATATTGTCTATATTTTTACTGTTATTTATTGGCGGCTATGGTGGCTATAGCGTTCATCAAGCAGCAAGCGATAGTAAAAACGACTATCAGGAGCAAGTGGCAGATTATTTTTGGTTGCGTGCTCAAGCAGGTAATATTGATAGTAATGCATTGAATACTAGGAATAACGCTACTGGAGAGGCTGATATGCCATCCACTAGTCGTATCAATGCGCTGCTCAATAACTCAGGTATAGCAGGTGCTCAGGTGGTTGCGACTGGCGATGCAGTGCAATTGAGCTTTACGCATCCTAGTCAAGCGGTCGTCAGCACTGCACTGGGTAAGCTTGAACAGCAAGGCTGGCAATTTACACAGTTATCTATGCAGCAAGATCTGACCAATAAAGCTATTCAGGTACAAGCAACGGTCACTTCATAAAACGCGTCAGACTGTGATAGAAATTTTAGATACTTATAACACTGTGTGTCTAGTACTCGACACTCAATCCTCGACAGCAAAATAATGCTTTATCGTTGGTATCATTGAAAAGCCATTTATCTGGCTCCATTAAATAGTTAATCATATGACTATTGAACAAAAATATTACCAGTAAGGAAAACCTCACATAATGCGGGACAGTATGAGCAACGATAAGCGCCGTTCGTTAATTACTTATAACCATATCACTTATTTCTTATATGTGATCAGCTACTTTACTGCGGGTCTGTTGTGGATTGTGCCGATTGTCATGAACTATGCTAAGCGCCATGATGCTAGTGGGTCATGGTTGGCCACGCATTTTGACTGGCAAATCAAGACCTTTTGGTACAGTATCGTTTGGTTCGTCATGGGCATTATTTTGATTACCTTTGCATTAGGCGGCTTTGGCGTTAGCGTATTGGCGGATAGTGGTAATATCGCTATCGGATCAATATTATTGGCTGGTCTTGGTTTACTAATTATGACCTTCACCTTTATCTGGCATTTATATCGCATTATACGTGGTTGGATTGCGTTAACTGATGGACGTCCAGTACCGTAGACGTTTAAGAGTACCTTTGTGCTATGTTTTTAGCTTAGAAAGCGGCAGCTTATCGTTATTTAGTAGAGACTCATCAGCATTGGTTACTGCTTAAATGTAGAAATTTAGCGACTGAAACTTTGCTCTTATTTCTGTTAAGCTGATATAATCGCTGCGCCCGATTTCATTCGCATTTTTTATTCACTATTTCTTCCAAGCAGGGTCTGCCATCACTATGTCTTATGCCTTACTTCGTCCTTTTTTGTTTAATATGGATCCTGAACACGCCCATGAGATGACACTATCTTTATTGGATAAAGCGCATAAAGCGCGTGTTTTAGGCTTGGCGTATGGTCAGTCAATGCAACCAACAGATTGTATGGGTTTGCAGTTCTCTAACCCAGTTGGTCTGGCAGCAGGCTTGGATAAAAACGGCGATTATATTGACGCGCTGGCTGAGCTAGGATTTGGTTTTATAGAAGTAGGAACCGTCACGCCAAGACCGCAAGTAGGCAACGACAAGCCAAGACTGTTTAGAATCAAGCAAGCAGACGCGATTATCAATCGTATGGGCTTTAACAATGAAGGCGTTGATTATCTGATCGACAATGTCAAACGCTGTAAATACAGAGGCAATATCGGTATCAATATTGGTAAAAATGCCGATACGCCGGTAGAGCAAGCCGCCGATGATTATGTGTATTGCTTAGAGCGTGTGTATCCGCATGCCTCATATATCACGGTCAACATCTCATCGCCAAACACCAAAAACCTACGTGATTTGCAAAGTGGTGAAGCGCTGACTCAGTTAATGGATACGATTAAAAACCGTCACAGTCAGTTGGCTACTGAATATGGTTTCTATGTCCCATTAGTGCTTAAAGTTGCTCCAGATTTAGAGCCATTGCAAGTTGATTATATCTCGCAGCAATTAATAGACTTTGAAATTGATGGTTTGATTGCTACTAATACGACATTGAGCCGCGTCGGTGTCGAAGACTTGCGTGATGGTGACCAAATGGGTGGCCTATCTGGTCGTCCTGTGAGTCATATTAGTACCCAGATTTTGCAACAATTCTCTGATCAGTTAGATGGTAAAGTCGCTTTGATAGGTGTAGGCGGTATCGATAGTGGTGCCAAAGCCGTCAAAAAAATCGAAGCAGGCGCAGACATGGTACAGCTCTATACGGGGCTTATCTATCGTGGTCCTGGGCTGGTGCAGTCTTGCATTCAGGCAATCGGTGGCTATTACGATGCCATGGAAAGCTAATCCAATAAATAAGGTAATAAGGCGTAAAGCATGAGTGGTTTAGATATTGTGATTGCTATCGTTGTCTTGATTGGCTTATGGCGCGGCTTTCAAGTAGGACTGATTAAAACAGCAATAGGCTTGGTAGGTTGGTTTATCGCCCTTATCGCTGCTACTAGGCTAGCAGGAGTAGTGTCGCCCCAATTGACGGGTATCGTACAAAATCCTGTACTACAGATGGCTATGGCTTTTTTATTGGTAGTGATTGCGATATTAGCAGTCATGCATCTGATGGCTTTCGTATTCTCAGGCGTGCTCAAAACCTTACGTTTGGGCGTCTTGGATAAAATGGCGGGCGGCGTACTAGGTGCTGCCAAAAACATATTGATGGTCTTGGTTGTACTGAGCGTCAGTGCGCCATTGCTAGTACAGATGCCGCAGTGGCAAACCTCAGTACTAGCGCCTGAGCTAATGCCATACGCACCGATGGGCAAGGCGTTGGTATCAGACGTATTAGGCATGGCTTGGGATCAGGTCAATCAGTCGTGATTGTTTAATTGCCTATTATTTTATCTAACTGTCTATTATTTTACTTCTTTTTATACTTCTAAATGTTTGCACGTGTCACTGATAATCAAATATAGATTATCGAAAAATCTCGTTAAGTTTCTTACAATATCATCAGGTTAGCGGCGTGCGACAGTGAATGATTTTAGCAATATACTGTCGTTAAGTTTGCCGTTATTGTCGTACTAATGTATGAGTCAAAATAGGATATAGCTATTATGTGTGGAGTCATTGGAGTTGCAGCTCACGAACCAGTCAATCAGATTCTTTATGACGGTTTGACGATGCTACAGCATCGCGGGCAAGATGCAGCAGGTATTGTCACTTTGCAAGATGGGCGACTCTATCTACGTAAAGAAAATGGCATGGTACGTGACGTATTTATGAATCGTCATATGATGAAACTGGTTGGTAAGTTCGGTATCGGTCACGTTCGTTACCCGACAGCTGGTACTTCTAGCAGCGCTGAAGCGCAGCCATTTTATGTTAACTCACCATATGGTATTACCCTTGCGCACAATGGTAACTTGACCAATGCTGAGAGTTTGGCCAAATCTTTGTATATCGAAGATCGCCGCCACCTTAATACTGACTCAGATTCTGAAGTACTGTTAAACGTACTGGCACATGAGATGCAGAATTTAGGCAAAACACACCCAACTGCTGATGATATCTTTGAAGCAGTAAAAGCCGTCTATAAACGCTGTGAAGGCGCTTACGGCGTTGTCGCTCTGATCACTGGTCATGGCTTACTGGCATTCCGCGATCCAAACGGTATCCGTCCACTTATCTTTGGTAAGCGTATGGCACCGAATGGCGGCACTGAGTATATGGTTGCCTCTGAATCAGTTGCATTGACAGGTTCTGGTTTTACTATCGTTCGTGATGTAAAACCAGGCGAAGCGATTTTTATCGATTTGAACCATAAGCTGCATACGCATCAGTGCGTCGAGCAAAAAGAATACACGCCTTGTATCTTTGAATATGTTTACTTTGCTCGTCCAGATTCGATTATGGACAATATCTCAGTTTATAAATCACGCCTACGCATGGGTGAAAAACTGGCAGATAAAATCCTTTCTGAATGGGGTGAGGATCATGATATCGATGTGGTCATTCCAATTCCAGATACATCGCGTACTTCAGCGATGGAGCTGGCGCTAAAAATGAACGTCAAGTACCGTGAAGGGTTTATGAAAAACCGCTACATCGGTCGTACGTTTATTATGCCAGGTCAGCAGCAGCGCAAAAAATCAGTTCGCCAAAAGCTGAGCGCTGTGCCGCTAGAGTTCAAAGGCAAAAACGTACTGTTGGTTGATGATTCTATCGTTCGTGGTACGACTTGTCATGAAATCATTCAAATGGCACGAGATGCTGGTGCTAACAAGGTGTTTTTTGCCAGTGCTGCGCCACCAGTGAAATTTCCAAACGTATATGGCATTGATATGCCCGTACGTAGCGAGCTTATTGCCTCAGGTAATAGTGTTGAAGAAGTACGTGATATCATCGGTGCAGATCGTTTGATCTTCCAAGATTTGGATGATTTGATCGACGCAGTAAAAGATACCAAGCATAGCCGAGTGGAAGGTTTTGATTGTGCGGTATTTAACGGCTGCTATATCACTGGTCAGATCAATGAAGCGTATCTTGATCACTTGCAAGAGCAGCGCAATGATACTGCCAAAACTGGTAAAAAAGGTGTACAAATAGTGGCTGATACCCCAGTTGATATGATGGGTGTAGAAGAGCTTTAAGCTAAACTAAAGCCATTGTTTTTAGCTAAAAAAAGCTAGATTCTAAATAGAATCTAGCTTTTTTATGTTTAAAATACAGCTAAGGGTACTGACATTTATATAATTAGGCGAAACAGTTTTAGCCTAGAAAGCTGCTAAATAACCAAAACAGACCATTGATTGCCGCAATACCAACAACCATACTGACCAAAAGCTGACGGCTGATATGATAGATAAACAATACCAAAATAAGTGCACCGACTTGTGCCATTAATAGATGTAATTCGGTATCGTTTAAAGCAACAGTCGTCGATAGGTCTTGATAGGACAGGCTAGTCAAAATAAGCAGCACCATCACCGACAACGGTAGGCTCTCATTTAAACGATGTAGCCAAGGTGTATCTAGCAGCTTTCTAGGTATCAATGCTGGCAATGCACGAGTGATAAAGGTCACTGCTGCCATAGCAAGCGTAGCAAAAATAAGATAACTACTGGTCATGAGAGTCTCCCGTCTTTTGACGCTCTATCCAAAACCCACGTACCAAGATCATAAACATACAGATAGTAATGGCTACTAGTAGCAACCAGTCGCTGGTAAACAGCGAAGCAATGATTAAGCCAAGCACGGCAATACCAATCGGGAAGTAGCGTTTGATACTTTGAAATTGCTCATAAGCAAGAATTGCAAACAGACAAACCAACGCAAAGTCTAAATTTGGCACCAAATCACTGAGCGTACTACCAATCATTACGCCAACCGTACTCGCGAGTACCCACCAGCTTTGGTTAAAGAGGCTGATAGGAAGTATCAGCGCTCGTCGCGACTCATTTGGCAAGCTGGTCATGATCGAAAAAGTTTCGTCAGTCAACGCAAACAGACAGTACGTCTTTGCCAGCTTATTTTTCGGTAAATACTGTAATAACGGCATACCATAGAATACATGACGTAGATTAATCGCAGCAATATTGGTGGCGATATTACCAATCGGCAGGCCTGTGCTCAGCATTGGCAAACAAGCATACTGAGCTGCACCAGCATAGAGAATGATACTGAGCATAATCGTTGCCCATATGGGGATACCAGCTACCTGTGCGAGTACACCAAAGGCAATACCGGCAGGCAGATATCCCATAGCAACTGGCAAGCTTTTCTTAAAGCCCTCAGCCCAGTGGTAGCGGTTTTCATGTTGATGGCTTAATTCATTTGAATGAGTATTCACATGACATCCTAAATTTTTCTTATGATATTTTTATAAATCTATCGATATAAAAATTATTAATTCAAACGGTATTGCTGCAAAATGAAAAACGAGCTTAATAAAAATGATTTATCGAAAATTGATAGAGCAAACATAGTATAAAATTAACTAAGCTTCAGGTTGTAGTTTTTCATAGCTGCCAGTCTGATTGGCACGGTACAAAAACCCACCTAGAATGACTAGTCTTAATAATAATAGACACCACACGCTAAGCCAAATACCTGTCATATCCCATTGCTGATAGAGCAACCAGCTCAAAGGGAAGAAAATAGCAGCCAGTATCAGCGCCGCATTACGAATCACGCTACCAGCCGTCAAACCGAAAAATATCCCATCTAGCCAATAGGCACCAACACCGACAAGAGGCAATAATACGGCATATAAATGGTAGTCATAGGCGAGGGTAAACACCGACTCAATATTGGTCATAAATCCCAAATACGTAGGCATTGCAAGCCACCAAATGGCGCTCAACATGATAGCAAGACCATAACTAACCACGCCTGTACGATTCACAATAATACGAAAACGTGGCCAGTCACGTCGTCCTGCAGCTTGTCCACTTAACGTTTCAGCAGAGACAGCGACGCCATCAAGAGCGAAAGCAGATATGCTTAATACTTGCAATAAAATAGCATTGGCAGCCAGTATGACATCACCGCTTTGGGCAGACAGTCGAGTAATCCAAGCAAAGCTTAGCGTTAAAATAAGAGTACGTACAAAGATATCTTTGTTTAAAGAAAATAGCCTAAGCATTTTTTCTTTCGTAAAATACTGACGATCCGCTTTGAATAACACAGACCACGATATTTTTAAATGTTGGCGGCTCAACCACAGTGCCATCAGTATTCCAAACCAAAATGCAATAGTGGTTCCTAGTGCGACACCAGTTAATCCCATCTGCATTGCAAATACAAAAAACAGAGTCAGTACGATATTAAGTACGGCAATAAAGCCCTGTTGATACAGCATATAACGGGTCTTACCTTGTCCTGCAAACCAACCAATAAATGCAAAGTTCATCAGCTCCGCGATCACGCCCCAAAAGCGTACGTCTAAGTAGGTCTTCGCCGCGCGTCCACTTTCAGGATTGGCTGATAGTGCTTGTAAGCCAAAATCAATCAGCCATGGCTTTGCGAGTAGTAATATTGCTCCAATAGCAAACGCCAATAGTAACGCGCGTTGCAAGATAGACAGCAAAGGCGTGGGCGCTGATACGGCTGATGTATTGCTATTATTAGCTAATTGTCCCAATGCCTGCGCAGCAAGCCCAGATGATGCATACTGCAAAAAGTTAAAACTAACAAGCAATAGCGACAGCAGTTGTATGGCCAAACCCATGCCAGCAAGTTTCGCCGTGTCATTCATATTGCCTACAATGGCCGTATCAATCACGCTTTGTAATGGCATGGCCAAATTCGCCAATAGCACAGGCAATGCAATCGTGATAATACGCTTGTAGCTTGTGTCAATAGGTGGCATCGCGTGAGAAGTTGCTGAATTAGCTGACATGGGTGACTCGTTTATACGTGAACGCTAAAGAGGTGTGTTCGTTAAATGATAATAAAATTGTAAGGCAGTACATTTAATATAAGAGACAAAATAGCTATAAAGACAAAAGCACCTAGACTCATTATTCATGAGTCAGGTGCTCTTATTTAAACGTTGTAGCTGTGCACTCAGTAGGTATATTGGATTGATGACACGCTATTTCAGCTTATTAATCCATCTAATATACCTTACTAAACGTTGTCTTGCTCAAACATTTTTGGATCGTTGAAAGTAACGATTTCTTCTTCAAACTCTGGTTTTACTTTTACGATAAAGTCATCACGCGACAGGCCCATGCGCAGCGGAATCGAGCTGGCGATATAAGTCGATGAGTAAGTACCCGCAAGCAAACCAATAAACAGAGCTACTGAGAACCAGTATAATCCATCACCGCCCAAGAAGAGCATGGCTAGTACGACCAATAGAACAGTTGAAATGGTCATAATCGTACGGCGTAGCGTTTCGGTCAATGACAAATCAATCGTCTGTTCTGGCGTAATTCCGCGAACACGGCGGAAGTTTTCACGAATACGGTCATAGACAACGATAGTATCGTTCAATGAATAACCAATCAATGCCAATACCGCAGCCAATACCGTCAGATCAAACGGGAAACCGAATAGTGCAAATACACCGATGGTTACGACGGCATCATGGAACAGTGACAGTACAGCACCTAGAGACAATTTGAACTGGAAGCGTAGGGCAACATAGCCAAGCATACATACCAGTGCCAATACCAATGCCATGACGGAGTTTAGATAAACTTCATTACCAACTTGGCTACCGATGATATTTACGTTGCTAATTGTAGCGGTGTTGCTAGGTAATGCCAATGCTTGCGTCAGATTTGCGCTTAGCCCATCGACGTTATCAGATTGAGGAGGCAAACGTACTAATAGCTCTTCACGCGTACCTAGATACTGTACAACCGCGTCATCGAAGCCATTGTCTGCTAGTGCTTGTACCACAGCAACTTGCTCAACAGGCTGCTCATAACGCACATCAGCAGATACACCACCAGTGAAATCGAGGCCTAAATTCAGACCGTTTACCGCGATAGCAATGATACTACCGATCACCATAAATAAAGATAATAGCGCCATCGGCTTTTCTATCTTCATAAATGGAATGATACGTTGGTTGCCAACCGCTTTGATGCCACCTTCAGCGACAGCTGCGGCATCATCAGCGGCGTCACCTGATATTACGTCAGAAACAATAGCGGTAGACAGCGCTTGACTGTCTTTGGCATTTTGACCTTTACCACCGCGACGACTAGGGCTTTTGCCTGACTTTGCGGTAGTAGGGTTATTGGTTTTAGTATTGCTACCTTTACCATCACGACGCGGTTTGTTACGGCGACGCGTACTTGCATTGGTCGTGTCACCGTTTGAGCCATTTCGATCAGGATTATTCTGCTGTTCTAAAGGGTTGTTATTATCGATCGCCATAATATTCTCCTAACCGATGCTCAGACTTTTGATGGATTTACGCTTACCATAAGCAATTTGTACCAGTGCACGTGTCACCAAAATTGCAGTGAATAGCGAGCTGACAATACCAATAGCTAGCGTAATCGCAAAGCCTTTAATCGGACCAGTACCAATCGCAAATAGGATAAACGCGACCAATAAGGTTGTAATGTTGGCATCAAAAATACTGCTAAATGCGCGGTCAAAACCTGCCACAATGGCTGATTTTGGCCGTACACCATTGGCAATCTCTTCTCGTATTCGCTCAAAAATCAGCACGTTGGCATCAACTGCCATACCGATGGTCAAAACGATACCTGCGATACCAGGTAGGGTAAGTGATGAACCCAAAATTGACATAATCGCAATGATAATAATAACGTTAACGGCTAGCGCAACGTTGGCAATCACACCGAACAGACGATAGAAGATAATCATAAACGCGAAGACTAGTAGATAGCCGACCTGCGTAGAGAACAACCCTTTATCAATGTTTTCTTGACCAAGTGATGGACCAATAGTGCGCTCTTCTACGAAGTACATCGGTGCAGCAAGTGCGCCTGAACGTAGCAATAGCGCAAGCTCAGCTGCTTCAGCACTACTGTCTAGACCAGTAATACGGAATGATGAACCCAGTACCGCTTGAATGTTGGCACGGTTGATGACTTTGGTTTCAGCGTAAGGTGTGCGTACTTCAGTCGTCTCACCAGTCGCTGGATCTTCTTCGTAAGTGATTCTTTGTTTGTTTTCAATAAACAATACAGCCATCTGTTGACCAACAGCTGTACGAGTGGCGTTCTGCATGAGCTTGCCGCCAGCACTGTCCAAGGTAATACTTACTTCAGGTAAACCACTTTCATCCAAGCCAGTTTGCGCATTGGTTACTTTGTCCCCGGTGACGATCGCTTGACGATCTAACAATACAGGAGGACCATCCAGTGTCTCAAATGGGAATGCCTCTGTACCCGCTGGAGGTATGCCGCCTGTATAGGTATCAGCATCTTCTGCCACCATACGGAACTCAAGGTTTGCAGTACGACCAAGTACACGTTTTGCTTCAGCAGTATCTTGTACACCAGGTAGTTCAACGACGATACGGCTAGCGCCTTGCGACTGTACCAAAGCTTCGGTAACACCCAGCTCAGCAATACGGTTACGTAGAGTCGTCAAGTTCTGGTTGACCGCGTAGCTATTGATTTCGTCAAGTGTCGCATCGTTATACGATAAGACCAATGCAGGACCTTGATCATCAATAGAAGACTGCAAGTTGAACGTATTACTCATTGAGCCTTGTAATACGTTTTGGGCACGGTTACGAGTATCAGTATCAGCAAAATGCAATACCACGCCGCGATCTTCGGTTTTGATACCTTTGATTGCTACTCGCTCAGCACGTAACTCACGTCGCATATCACGACTGGCACTGGTCAAACGCTGTTCAAGCGCCTTGTCCATATCGACTTCGAGTACAAAGCGTACACCACCACGCAAATCGAGACCAAGCTTCATCGGTCTTGCACCGATATCGCGTAGCCACTGCGGGGTAGTCTGTGCTAGGTTAAGGGCAACGACATAGTCTTCGCCCAAGTTTTGACGTAGCACTTCTTGTGCTTTTAGCTGATCGACTGGGTTGTTGAGGCGTACCAGCGCGCTGTTGCCCTCAAACGTACCATCGTGGTTATCTAGACCTGCCTCTTCGAGTAAGCTTTGAGACTCAGTCAAGATGCCTTCAGATAGCTGAGTTCCTGCGGCTGCGCTCGTAATCTGCACAGCAGGTTCGTCAGGATAAAGGTTGGGGGCAGCATATAGACCGGCAACGAGTAGCACGACGGCAATTAGTAAGTATTTCCAAGCGGGATATTGCATAATCACTTCTTTAAGTTGATAAACGACTGGCGACGTAGGCCACAAGTTAGCAGATGGGAAGTTAGCGATAGCAACGGTCGAGTGCTATGTTCAGCAGCCGTCATCATGCACCATTGCGATCATCCGCGATGATAGTAACGCATAAAACAGTAAAGCAAATAATACAGATGTCTGTTTATCTGGTCACCAAAAATCATATGGCTGACTTGGATAAAAATAGGACATCTGAACAGTAAGCCTAATTTATATAGCAATTTTACCTTACTGTGTTAATAGCGAAAAATGACCGTAAATCATATACGGTCATTTTTTAGTCATTACATTCATTAATGTGACGACTATCGAATGTTCACTAATAAATTTTCACTAATAAAAACTAGTGAGCATTCTAATTAGACGCTTTCGATCGTGCCAGCAGGCAATACTGAAATAACAGAAGCACGTTGTACTTTCACGTCAGTATTGTTGTTTAGGCTCACAACGGCATAATCGCCTTCGATTGCTTTGATACGACCCATTAAACCACCAGCAAAAATGATTTCACTACCAACGGTTAATGCGTTAACCATGGCACGGTGTTCTTTGGTACGCTTAGACTGCGGGCGAATGACCAAGAAGTAAAAAATCGCAAAAAACGCAACAGGCAGTAAAATCTGACCGAATAGACCTGCAGCACCTGCAGTCTCTGGTGCAGCATGGGCAGCTTGAATAAATAAGCTCATAATATCTCTCAGTAAGTCATAGACAATAATAAAATTAGACGCATAGTAACAAAAAATCCCAGACTTGGTAACTGTTAATCATAGGCTGAGCGTGTTTTTCTTAGCGTAAGGCATACTATCAGCCAACGGATAGGACAACAATGTTTTTACTACATTCAGATAACCTATATAAAGCCTCAGCCTAAATAGCTGTCATGAACTGGCTAGTAAAAATGTTGTCATACAACCGTTAATAGTAGGGCAATAAAAGTCATCAAAAAACAAAAACTTAAAAATGGCGACTTATTGTGAAATGGTATCATCAATGCTACTATCAAATGGCAATGATTGCCTGCATTTAGTATGCTACATATTGAACCATATTACGGCTTTTTAAGGCATAGTATGACTTTGAAATAGCGATTAAATCAGCTTTGAGTAACTATTTATACGATAGACAGAAGTCTTTTATTACTTTGTTAATGATAATCTGAAAATCAATATAAATTGCTCATGACATTATCTTCCTTTTACTCTTTTTAGGTTACCTAACTTGTTCACCACTTTTATGTTTGTACCTCGTTTATGTCGTCCGCGCGCTCATCGTAAAGACGCATCTGCAGAACCTCCCCCGAGAATGACTACTAGTTCTCGATTTGGTTATACTTCTTTTTCCGTACTATCTGCATTAGCAATTCTTATGCTACCGCAGGCAGTGTGGGCAGCTGGTGCTGTATCAACATCCAGCGAGGCGGCAGCACCAACCGCGCTTAGCGTTTCTTTATTGATATTTTTTGTCTTACTCGCTATTGGTGTCTCCTTTGTCTGTTCATTAGCAGAGTCTGTTTTGCTGAGCATGACGCCATCGTTTATTGCGGATGTACAAGAGACCAGTCCAAAAAAAGCAGAAATGCTTAAAAGTCTCAAAGTAGACAATATTGACCAGTCGCTAGCTGCTATTTTAACGTTAAATACGGTTGCCCATACACTTGGCTCTATCGGTGCGGGTGCACAGGCTACGATTGTCTTTGGTAGCGCGTGGTTTGGTCTGTTTTCGGCCCTCATGACGCTTGCTATCTTATTCTTGTCTGAGATTATCCCAAAAACATTAGGTACAGTTTACTGGCGTCAACTAAGCGGTCTGGTTGCTTATTTCGTTCGTGGCATCATCATGCTCTTGTATCCATTAATCTGGTTCTCAGAGCGTCTGACAAAACTATTGGTACGTGGTAAAGAGCCGCAAACGTTTAGCCGCCGTGAGTTTGCTGCTCTTGCTAGTATCGGTGAAGAGTCAGGACAAATTGACCCACTAGAGTCGCGTATCATTCGTAACTTGCTCGCGTTTGGCGCGATTAAAGTCGAAGATATCATGACACCGCGCTCGGTGATGCTTGCATTCGAAGAGAATAAAACCGTCGCTGAGCTATTGGTTGATCGTCCAAAGCTGACGTTTTCTCGCTTGCCAATCTATGATGGTGATTTGGATAACATTACAGGTTTTGTCCTAAAAACCGATATGCTACTGGCTAAAGTTAACCATGCTATGCACAAGCCGTTGACACAATTTCAGCGCGACATCACTTTTGTCTTCTCTAAGATGAAGCTGTTTGACTTGTTAGAGTTGATGCTAAAAAACCGTATTCATATTGCGATTACAGTCGGTGAATATGGTGAAGTTAAAGGCTTGGTCACGTTAGAAGATGTGTTTGAGACATTGCTAGGTCTTGAAATTGTTGATGAGATAGACCGCGTCGAAGACATGCAAGCGTTAGCTCGCCAGATGATGGATAGACGGGTAGAGCGTTTGGGTATGAAGCTCAGCGATGATGAGCAGTATGAAGACAGTAACAGCGAACCTAAGTCCTAGCGAAACCTTAATGAAGCCAAACTCTAACGTTGATAGCTTAGCCATAAATATTGACGGTTCTAAAGATTAATGATTTAAAAATGGTCAGCTCATTATGGGCTGACTATCAAACTAGACCTACAAAGCATCTAACCGTTTGAGCTAGGATTTACAGCATAAAATGTTAAGAACATTTGATTTAATAGCTTGGATTTTTATTCGCAATAATTACACAGGGTGTCACATGGCTGTGAGAATTCGATGATAGGCTCGGCATATGATATGAGTATACTTATATAGATATATCTATACAGATACACTGCCAAAATAAATGATAGAAAAGCGTTAAACGTCCCTATATGACACTAACGAAAAAAATATCGCTAAGGATTATCATGAAAAAATTATTGGGAAATAGGCTATTAGCTCTATTGGTGAAAAGCGCCAGCATCACTGCAATCGTAGCAGTAGCTAGCACCATCAGTATCAATGCACAAGCGGCTACTATGACCGAAGATTTGGTACAAAACTATGCCGCCGCAATGAAAGCATCAGCGAATGGCCAGAGCATCAATCAGGTATCGCGCCTTGTGTCAGATGACGCGCTTATTTCTTTATCTAGAAGAGGTAAATCTACTAGTCTAGACAAAGACGCCTATTTAAAGCTGCTTCAAAACAGCTGGAATGATACGTCTAATTATCGCTATGATATTTCGGTAGATAATGTGGTGATTACTGGTTCACAAGCCAAAGCCAATGTGACGACCAATGAGAGCTGGGTAAAAAACGGTCAGCAAGTATCATTTGTCACCACATCTCGTGTGACCTTGACCTTGTCTACTGGTAATGCAGTGCTCTTGCGCGCAGTATCACAGGTAGCTATTAATTAAGTCGCTATTGACCTAGCAAGACTCAAAATACAATAGGTAACATAAACAATAGCTGATTGAGCTAGCTGCAATTTCAACCTATAAAAAGTCTTAGCTGGCTAACAATAGTCATTACTTAGTTTTATAGGCTACTTGAGCGTCTATTATTATCTTTTATATTAGGCTAGTCTTTGCTTTACATTGCATACTATACTATCCATCAACTTTATCTTATTAATTTCTGTCGTTAGGAAACCTCCAATATCATGTCTACTGTGCTATCACACTCTCGCTCATTTATTGCGTTGCCATTGACGCTTGCGGTATCCACTTTACTGATTAGTGCGTGTAGCAATACATCAGCGGTAAAAAACAAAGGTGCGACCAATAGCTCATCTGTCATCACCAAAAGTCCTGCCAATCAAGGGACTAATACAGGTAGTGCAGACTACTCAACTGCGTTTTTAGATGCAGAGAGTTTGGATGAGTTGGCTGACTTGTTAGAAGCCACTGACATGACCATGGTAGAAGGTAACCAGCTTGCTATTCAGCAATATGGTGATTTGTGGAATCGTCTACGCGCAGGCTACCGCATGAATGGTGGTAAGCCAATCTATAATCAGCGCATTGAAGGTCAAAAAAGCTGGTTTACCAGTAGACAGGATTATCTCAATCGCCTAACTGCACGTGCCAGTCGTTATATCTATCATACGGTACGAGAGGCAGAGCGTCGCAATATCCCAACAGAACTTGCCTTGTTACCAGTTATCGAAAGCTCTTACGATCCAAGTGGTACGAGTAGTGCAGCAGCTGCGGGCTTATGGCAGTTTATCCCAAGTACGGGCCGTATCTATGGCTTGAATCAAAGCAGCACTTATGATGGTCGCCGTGATGTTATTGAGTCGACACGTGCTGCCTATGACTTCTTAACAGCATTGCACAACCAGTTCGGTAGTTGGGAGCTAGCATTGGCTGCTTACAACGCGGGCCCTGGCCGTGTACAAAAAGCAATCGATGCCAACGCAGCGCGCGGACTACCAACAGACTATTGGTCACTTCAGCTGCCGACTGAAACGATGAACTATGTGCCGCGTTTCTTAGCTGTAGCCGAAATCGTTGCCAAGCCTGAGCAGTATGGTGTGTATCTACCAGCTATTGCTAACCGTCAGCATTTTCGTAGTGTACCAGTTAATTATGGTGTGAGCTTGGCAGAAGTATCGCAGTTGACTGGCGTTAGCTACGATGAGCTAGAGCGTCTAAATACTGCACTAACATCAGGCCGCGTTGATTCTTCAGGTCCACAGCGTGTCATCATTCCTAACGACGTCAGTCTCAATGCCGATGCCAAATTAAGTGGGCTCAGAGGTAATGGTACAGGCAATGTGCTTGCCTCAAATAACGCAGGTAGCTCAAGCACGACAGCGACTACGCCAAGCTATAATAACAAACCATATACTGCCTCATCTCTGCCATCGACTGGTAGCGCATTGGCTGATTATGCGGCTAGTGCAAGTGTACCTCAGCAGACCACAAGCTATATTTCACCATCTGCGACACCGACTAGCAGCTCGGTATACAGTGGCAATTCTTCAGCTCGTACTGAGCCACCACTGACCACTGCAGAGACTAACAAGATTAATGCTGAGCTTAAGAGCAGTAACAGTCTACCGACTACCTCAGCTCAAATTACTCAAAATAATACAATTGTCCAAGAGCCACCGCTTAGCAAAGAAGAGCGTGATTTCATCGCCAATCAAATCCGTAGAAATACTTCTGAGACCAATGTTATCAATGCTGATGGCAACATTAACCTATCAGCCGTACAAACACAGCAGTCTATCTTAGAAGCGAGTGGCGCAGAGAAAAAACTTAGCTTTGCTAAAACCTCGGTCAGTAAACCAAAACCACAAGGCGCACGTACCACTTATACGGTAAAACGTGGCGATACGCTCTCGAACATTGCGAGTCGAGCAGGGGTCAGCTGGCGTGATATCGCAGAATGGAACCAGATAGATGCCAGTGCCAATCTGCTCTCTGGCAGCACGTTATATCTATATGATGCCAAGACTATCGAGCCATTGAGTACTGCTAATAACGCCGCCGCTAGTCAGCCTGACAGTTATGTTGTACAAGGTGGTGATACGCTTATCGGTACGGCCAATCGTTTTGGATTATCGGTTACCCAGCTAGCTAGCTACAATAATCTGAGCAGCCGTGCTGATCTGCTCAGAGGTCAAAAACTATGGCTCATACCGGGTAAAGTGACTGCCCCTGCAACGACGCCTGCAGCGCCTTCTACTAAGCCGAGTAAATCAAGTACTGCGACCAAGAATTATAAAGTAAAAGCAGGGGACGGCTTAATTGCATTGGCACGTCAATTCAACGTGTCGACAGATACTTTAGCCAGCCTCAACGGCATCAACAGCACAAGCTCGCTATATGTTGGTCAGACACTTAAAGTGCCAGCCAGTGTTGATTTCGATGCTGCAAGCACGACAAGTGCTAGCAGTAGTAACAGCTCAAGCTCGGTCGCGACCACCAATTACAAAGTAAAATCAGGTGATACGCTGATTGGCATTGCGAACAGCATCGGAGTGAGTGCAACGGAACTGGCTGCGGTAAACAGCAACTTTGATGCAAAGGCTCGCTTGCAACGTGGTCAAACGATTAAAGTTCCTGCTACTAAAGAGTTGGTCGATCGTCAGTTGAATGACAAAGCGGTCAGCTACAAAGTAAAATCAGGTGATACCTTAACGGGTGTCGCCAAACGTTACAATATTGGCTTAAGTGATTTGGCATCAGCGAATAACTTGAATACCAACTCGAATCTGATACTGGGTCGTACTATCACTATCCCTGCTGGCGGCAGTGTGGCAAGTGCATCTAGTAGTAGCCAAAGCAGCAGCTCTGCTAGTAGTAACAGTAGTAGCTCAGCAAGCAGTGGAACAAAACTGAGCAACACTGAAAGCTACAAAGTTAAATCTGGCGATGGTCTGATTGCTTTGGCACGTCAGTTTGGCATATCGGTAGAGGACTTGGCAGCGACCAATGATCTAGCGACCAATGCTCAGCTACAGCGCGGCCAAACGCTTAAAGTACCAAAAGCGACAGTAAGCTATACGGTTGGCTCGGGTGATAGCTTGATTGGTCTAGCACGTAAATATGGTGTCTCAACACAAGAGCTGGCCGATATGAATAATATTGCCGCTGATACGATGTTGCAACGTGGTCAGCGTCTGACTGTACCTAATCGCTAATGAATAAGATATTAATGAATGCCTTTTACATAAGGCGTCATTAATATTAATTATGAATCGTATCGCACAAAAAAAGCTGCTCTTTATAAGAGCAGCTTTTTTATTTAATAAGAATAAATTACTGTGAAAAGTTAGCTTGCGAACCGTCTAGTAATAGTTACAAACTAGACCGTCTGAGTTTTAATAGTCTCAAGATAGCTTCTGATATTACTGACATAATGCATGGCTTGACCATAACGGCTATTCGAGGCTCTATTATCTGCTAAATAAGCATAGACGTTCGCCCAACTTTTATCATCGATACCTTGAGCTCGTAGTTCGCGCTGGATTCTTTTTACCGCATTGGGACCCATGTTGTAACCTGCAAGGGCAAACCAGATACGGTCAGTTTTTGGCACATCAGAGAAGTCTGCTTTTACTTGCTCTAGATAGCGTGCACCGCCACCAATGCTTTGGTAAGGATCAACACGGTCTGAGACGCCCATCGCTTTTGCAGTGTTGTTGGTCAGCATCATTAACCCGCGTACGCCAGTCGGCGAGACAGCGTTGGCATCAAGGTGTGACTCTTGATAACCCATCGCGACCAGTAGTTCCCAGTCGTGATTATAATTGCGTGCTTGCTCTTCAAACGAAGACTGATAGTCCGGTAATTTTTCCGTCAACGTTCTCTGGAAATGATCCTGACTATAGGCATCTTTAAGCAAGTTTTGATTGTAGAACGCGGCAAGTTTTTGTGTGTTTTTTAGCTTGATGCTATCGCACAAAAAGTAACTGGCCTTTCTTGATAGTGGATCATTGGATGAGCTAAACGTCCAACTTACCTTAGGATGTAGACCATTCTTAGTCAGACTAGAATCGTAACCACAGCTGACATTAATAGACGATAGGTTCAGCTGGCTTTTTAGCTTGGTGCTAGCCGTAGTCAACGCCATGTCAGCGTTGCCGGTTCTTAGTGCTTTTAGCGCCGCTTCTTCATTGGCATAGGCTTTTAGATTGATATCGACACCGAGCTCGTCGGCGTAAGTGCGCACCAGATCAAACCCAAAACCATGTTGGAAGCCATCGGTAGCAAAGTAAGTGCTATCGCCTGGTACCGCAGCAATGGTCAAGGTGTTTTCCAGCATGACATTGTCATAGGCTGGTACCGATGTGTTCATGGTCGTCAAACTCTCAGCGGGCAACGAGAGTAGAGCGATGCTAGAGATTTGTGCCAGCTTCTTGGTTCTGGCAAAACGATTAGACGCAATAGGGGTAACGGATGAAACGATGTTACTTTTGGTGTTTAGTAGGCGTTTAGATGGACGCAGTAAATAAGAAATACGGCGTTTGGCCCCTTGCGCAGATACTTTTACACGATAAGTAATACGCTGCATGGATGTCTCCTGATTTTAGCCATCCTTCTTACCGCAAAAACACGTATAAATATATGTGCATAATATTGACATATATCGATATCGTGTCTTAAATAGAGTGGCATTTTTAATAGGATAAATGCCGCTCTATCTTGTTTGACTATAGCGCCACTAGCGTACTCTCTCTAAGAGTTAGTGGGATAGTTTGTCGTCAGCCAGCTATCGATATATCATAAAAGCGTTCTAAACCGTATTTATAAGTACTGGTTTAAAATACTGAACGCACAACAACGCGAAGGATATAAATCAGATGATTCCTTCATCGATAACTAAATATGGCTAGTGGCCAAACAACTATATATCAAACATAGGTAAGGTCATGATTAAGTTATTGAGACAAAGACATAGCTTGAAACATTGAGGTAAGGTTTTGCCAATGAGGCAAATACATTCATCTGTTTTAACTATGCTAACTTTGATGGCTGGCTATACTTTGAATCACTAATATTAAGTTACTAGTAATAGGATAACTGGCTACTAAAGTTGTTTGTCCAGCGATAAGGGTAAGCAAAATAATCAGAATTGATAGTTTATAGCGGTCTATCAAACTGGCTAGGTCATACCGTCATCGCGACACCGAAAATAAAAAAATACCATGCTGCTAACATATATAGTGCAAACATAGTATTTCAATGAGTAGCGGTTTAAAATCTTATCACTGATATAGCGCGATAAAGTCTTAAACAACTACCAGCATTATTTTAGTGCCATAACCGGAAGCTGTAATAATGGGAAGTTTCATGACAAAACGTTCTTTCTTACGGGTAGTAATATGCGGTTACTAATTGCATTATTCAAGTGGAGTTAAGAAAAAAGCGATAAAACTTAACAATTAAGATATAAACGGTTAATTTTCCAGATATTTGGTACATAATAATCAAAAATAGAATAACAAAGTCCAAATAGTAGTCAAACTAGACTTTATGCTTATGCTTTAACTACAGCTATTAGCAAGTCTGGTTTGGCTTTTGAGCTATCATTTTCTCTAGAAGTTTTTCTCTGCAAATTTTTCTCTATCAATGACAACCGTTTAAACTGATTTTTAAATGGCTACTTTATGCTGGGTTTTCGATATCAATAAAAGTAACTGGCAGACCAAATTTTTGAGCGACTATCTCTCCTAATGCCTGAATACCGCCACGCTCCGTCGCATGATGACCACAAGCAAAATAGTCAATCCCAAGCTCGCGCGCGCTATGCGTGGTACGCTCAGATATCTCACCAGAGATAAATGCATCACAGCCCATGCTAGCCGCTTGCTCAATCATATCTTGCGCACCGCCTGTACATATACCAACACGTTCTATCAGCCTACCATTTGTCTGAGCAGAAGCGTCTGTATGATACTCAGCTGAGATATGTAATGGCGCGCGACCTAAGGCTTGAGTAATGGTGGCAATGAGATCGTCAGAATTTTGCGGTGTACAAGTAGCGATATTGCCCACAGGATGTGACTCGGTAGGATAGAGAGCACCGTTGATCGTCATGCCGAGCATGTCAGCAAGTTTTGCGTTGTTGCCAGAGACTGGGTGTGCATCCAGCGGTAGATGATAGCCAATCATAGAAATACCGTGTTGCATCAGTTTGCGCACGCGTCGACCTTTCATACCAGTAAGCGGTGCAGGTTCGCCTTTCCAGAAGTATCCATGATGCACCATAATCGCATCGGCATTGTCAGCGATCGCAGCATCAATTAGGGCTTCACAAGCCGTGACACCAGTGACAATACGTTGAATCGGGCGCCCACCATCGACTTGTAGGCCATTTGGCGCATAGTCTTTGAACGCGCTGGCAGATAAGTAGTCGTCACAGAACTGTGTCAACGCTTGGGCGCTAATGCTTTGAGTATTGGGTTCAGCTATCGTATGATTTGCAGTCATTATGTTTTCCTGTCATCAATAAAATGTATGTCGTAAGGTGCTATAGATTAACTAAGCAAAAATTATGTATTATCTGTCATGTTTGAGAGTATTTGGTTTTGATCTTTTGACTTTATGTTCAATTCTCGAAATGCTGAAGTGTCGAGCATTGTAAAAGCTATTTTAACATGTCGTTGTAAGCAAGCAGACAAGCTGGATAACTGAAATGGTACACGATACGTTACTATTTACTGGTATTGCGGTTATAATTTATACACGTGAGTCTGCCTAACTGTATAGCATTTGACCATTCAATTGATGATTCAAGACTAGTTAAGCGGTTGCTATTATCTCACTTCGTTTTTCACTGTCTGTTTGCAATAAATTTATAGAGGTTTTATATGTCGTCATCCCGGAACACCAATAACAAGGCGTCTTTATTAAAATGGTTACCTTGGGTCTTATTGCTGCTAGTGTTGGCAGCGTTTATCTGGTTGTTCACGAGTATGAAATCGACGTCGGAGGCCACATGGGAGCCGCCGAGAACCCCGCCTGCGGAGCAGCAAGCAGCAGAGCCAGTGTCGGACACGCCAGCGCCTATCTCTTCTTATCATAATGCGGTGGCGCGTGCGTCGCAGTCTGTGGTCAATATCTATACGACGCAAACGATGACCGAGCATCCTTATATGGATGATCCCGTACTGCGCCGGTTTTTTGAATATCATGGTGGCCCATCACAAGAGCAGGGCAATACCAACTTAGGCTCTGGTGTGATCGTATCAGAAGACGGCTATATCGTGACCAATGCCCATGTGATCGAAAAAGCAGATGAAATCACAGTCGCGTTCAATGATGGTCGTAAGAGTCGTGCCAGAATTATCGGTACAGATCCTGACAGTGATCTAGCTGTGATCAAGGTTGACATGACAGGGCTGACACCACTTGGCTTCCGCGAAGATCCGATTCGTGTGGGTGATTTGGCATTAGCGATTGGTAATCCATTTGGTGTGGGTCAGACAGTGACGCAGGGGATTATCTCAGCAACTGGACGTACTGGACTGGGCGTCAATAAGTTTGAAGACTTTATCCAGACTGATGCGGCGATTAATCCGGGTAACTCAGGCGGTGCACTGGTCGATGCTCATGGCGAGCTAGTCGGTATCAATACCGTGATATTCTCGCGCTCTGGTGGCTCGATGGGTATTGGCTTTGCGATTCCAACGGCACTGGTTGAGCAAGTGATGAATGCTTTGATTAAAGACGGCCGTGTCAGTCGTGGCTGGTTAGGTATCGAGATTCAGTCACAGCTACGTGATCCAACGCAGTTAGAGACATCAACAGGCGTAGAAGTACTAAACGTCATTGATAACAGCCCAGCGGCGAAAAGCGGTCTACGCGTCGGTGATATCGTCCTAACCATCGACGATGTCGAGATGACAGATGCCAATACCTTGATTCAGTATGTTGCTCGTAAGCCACCAAATACTGAACTGGATGCACAAATATTGCGTCAAGGTAAAAACGCCCAAGTAAAAATCACGCTAGAAGAGCGTCCAGCACAAGAGCCACTTGAGCGTCCTGTCGTACTACAAAATGAGAGCATGGGCGGAATGGAGCAGCCAACCATCCAAGGCGATGAAGAAACGCCAATGATGTCAAAGGCAGAGCGTGATCGTATGCGTGAGGAGCTGATGAAACTGTTTGAGCAAGATACCGCAACGCAGTAGGTCATCATAACAATGTGTTGACTCATAACGTGTTTATGGGACAGCACATTGATGTAGCTAATAGCATAAAAAAGCGCGTTCCTTATCCAAAGGAGCGCGCTTTTTGTTGGAGCTGATTTTTCTAAATTTTAAGGGCTAGCTTTATCTATATATAACCCTGCTATAGCTTTTCAATCGGATCATGATTGATATAAATGACACCTTGCACACGGCAACAGCAAGGCAGGATTTCATCTTCTTCAATCATTGCCAATGGGTCAAATGGATAATCGACCGTATGCGAGCTAGCAATACGTTTGACTCGGCAACTACCACAGTAGCCTTCGCGGCATTGATAGTTTACCTCGTGTCCGGTGCGTAGCAGTCCATCTAGCAGACTCTCGTCATCATGTAGATAGAACTGCTTTTTACTGGTCATTACCCAAGTCATCGTGAATCCTATTGGGATATGTCTGTGCTACTGCTATCCCTACTATTAACCCATAAGACGATTACAGCGGTAGAAGTTTTATAGCTTCAAATCTCTACCGCTCAAGCCTTTATCATTCAAAGCTCTTATGATTCAGACTTTTACAGCTCAAAGCTCTTACAACTCAGCTTTTATAATTCAAAGTCGTCAAAATCACTGTCTGATAAGTCAGAGTCAATCTGACCAACCAAGTACGAGCTAATCTCGGTCTCTTGCGGTGCTACTTGCACATTGTCAGACGACAGCCACGTGTTGATCCACGGGATTGGGTTTGATTTTGAGTTCGGGAACGCCGCTGGCAAGCCGACCGTTTCCATACGTAAGTTAGTGATGTATTCGATATATTGGCATAAAATGTCTTTATTTAGACCAATCATCGAGCCATCTTTAAACAGATAACCTGCCCATTCTTTCTCTTGCTCGGCAGCCTTGCGGAAGATTTCGATGCTTTCTTCATAACACTCTGCGGCAATCTCGACCATTTCAGGGTCGTCACGACCATTGCGCATGAGGTTTAGCATATGCTGCGTACCCGTCAGATGCAGCGCTTCATCACGAGCGATTAGCTTAATGATTTTGGCATTACCTTCCATCAATTTGCGCTCAGCAAAGGCAAACGAGCAGGCAAATGAGACATAGAAACGAATGGCTTCTAGGACATTGACCGCCATGATGCATAGGTACATCTGCTTTTTGAGTGATCTTAAATCAACCGTCACTTGCTCGCCATTGATATTGTGCGTACCTGGACCGTACAAGCTATATAGCTGTGAGTTGCGGTACAGCTCATCATAATACTGGGCGATATCAGAAGCACGGCCTAAGATGTGCTCGTTTTGCATAATGTCATCAAAGATAATATTTGGGTCATTGACGATATTACGAATGATATGCGTATAGCTGCGCGAGTGAATGGTCTCAGAGAATGACCATGTCTCAATCCACGTCTCAAGCTCAGGGATAGACACTAGCGGCAGTAGCACCACGTTTGGACTACGACCTTGGATAGAGTCGAGTAGGGTCTGGTACTTGAGGTTGCTCAAAAATATATGCTGTTCATGCGAGGACAGATTGCTAAAGTCGATACGATCGCGTGATACATCGACTTCTTCTGGACGCCAAAAGAACGATAGCTGCTTTTCAATCAATTGCTCAAAGATTGGGTGTTTTTGTTGGTCATAGCGCGCCACGTTGACGGGCTGACCAAAGAACATCGGCTCTTTTAGCGCATTGTTTGGCGTTTGAGAAAAAATCGAGTAAGTCATGGGACTGCCTTTATAATTGATACGGTTATTAATTTATAGGGGTTTGACTGGTTTTGATTTGAGGTTATGACACGTTTTTGGATTATAGCGTTTTGGCCTAGAGGTTCTCTAGTGATATCTGCGACGACTCTTGTCCATCGTTCATATAGGCTTTGAAAATTTCGCTCAGTTCACTATCATCGAGTGCTTCTAATTCATCAAGCGCGCTTTTGCGTAGGGTACTTACATCAGGCTCTTCTGCTACTGTTTTTAAGTCTTTTTTAGCTGCTCTCGATACTGGTTTTTTGGCCGCTTTTGCCACGCTTTTTTTGGCGACAGTTGTCTTTGGTGCTTCATCCACACCTAACTGCTGACGCACCTCTGCAATATCAACCTCGACTTGTACGATATGCGAGCCACCATCGTTTAGGTCTGAAAATACGTTTGGAATAAACAAACCACCGTCTTTGATGATTGCGGTATATTGCACATGACCTCCGTCGTTTTAATTCTATCTGTATGTTTTAATTATAACAGTAGCCAATCCCGCCTACCGCTTGTATCTGCTTAGCCGCTGGCGTACAGTCTATTGTGTCTGACCGCATTCCTGTTGTCTCGATACTACGTTCAGCCACGGACTGCATCGCCATCGTCGTCAGCAGGATACCGCTATAGTCGGGGCTAAAAAGCCTTGCTAGGGCGTCTTTCTTTTTTCTTAGTGACTCTTCCGTTTGGGCGTAATTTGTAGAGTGCGCTGGGCGCACCCTACAATTCAAATTTATAACCGCATTTTTAGAGCATCATGAAATGCATCTGCGCCACTTTTGGTAAGTTCAGACCTGCTAAATGATTCACTTTTATTTCGTCGACTTTCAAAACCCTCACCAATAGAGCTCCTAGTATCTCGCTTATACTGTTCTATGAATTTATCTAAATCCATTTTAGAAACTAAGACTGGCCATTTACGTAAATATTCAGGTAAGAAGTTTGAAAGGAATCTAAAAGACATCCCACTAAGGTTTAGAGAGCTATTTGATACAGCATAGGAACAGATCCTCCGATTAGAAACAGTAGCTTGACCGATCTCAAAAGGAACCCACCATGAACCGCTTGTGGTAGGAGATATTATAGCTAATAGGTGTGTGCTCTTCTTAATATTCTTGGTTATAACTTCTGTAATATCTTCAGTACTTTTCGATTCATCATCAATTACATCTAAGTAATAATCAACGTTGTTAGTATTGAATTCATGAGCTATTTGAATAGCTGTGTTCCTATCAGTATGGCGATAACTTATAAAAACAGACATTTAAATATAACCTTTTAAGCTGAGTTTTCTGTAATATGCTCCAAATGCTGTTAATTTACAACCAGTTGACTCAATAGCCGCGTCATACATATGTTCTACTTCGTGTGGGACTACGAGTCCATGCCGATTGCACTTTTGTAGCTTTTTAAAAATTTCTTCATTATTAATATTTTGAGGTAAGTGTCTTAAATTTTCTGGAATATTCTTCCTGTCTGGTTCAAAAGATGGGTCCAATGGAAATATATCGGTAGGGTCTTTAAAAAAATTAGGAAGCTCTCTTAGAATTGAGGGGTCTACTAAGGGTATATTTTTTCTCAAACAAACAAAACGCGATACATTCGTTTTAAATATAGGTCGTTGATCCCAAGGTCCCAATGCACTGTCAATAAAGCTATAAAGACTACCAGGGGTTACTTGACCTAAAATATTTGAAGCGCCGCCTGTTAAACCTTCTATAAGCAGACTTGTAAATAGTCCATGCCGGTCTACACTGTTTTCCATGGCATATTCTTCTTTAGCACATGCCGTAAGGATAGTTATACCATCTCCAATTACACTGGAATCGTTTTTAATATTTCTATCATTACCAGCAGCTCCTGATTGACAGGAATCCAGAATTATAATTTTATTTTTGATTTTAGATTCATTAGCTATGTGTAATATATCGGAAATGCGGATAAATCCTTCATGGTTCTGCGAATAATTTTGCAAGCATATAATACCTTCGCTCATATTCTCATTGAATCCTCCATGACCAGCAAAGAAAAATACAGCTACATCAGCTTCTCCACTAAATAGTTCTTGAATTTTTTCATAAACAAGACTGTGTGTTATTTTATTTCTATTGTTAGTTGTTAATAGCTGAGCTGAAAAGTTAGGGCTACCATCTGCATTCTTGGTCAGTACTTGGTCAATAGATATAGCATCATTCTCGCACCAATTTAATGAACCAATGTGCTCGTAATCATTTACACCAATTATCAAAGCTTTCCTTGACATCTTTTTGTCCCTTATTAAATAAATTAGTCAAATACTTTTCAGATTTGAAAGCATAGTTGTTATTGTTCTTTGAATTCTAGAATATAATGCAAATATTTCATCACTTGCTCTCTATCACTTTTTTTCTCTTCTTCACTTAACTCGAAGTAATTAGTTTCTATTTGGGTACTCCATCTTTCGACTAACTCTTTTGGTATAGTCAAGCTACCATCGTCATTTTTTTTACACTTTGAATGTAAGTAACTTTGCCAATGAGCCCAACGATCATGTTCGACTGCTGATAGCTTTTCAATTAACATTTGAGTTTTGTCTGACAATTCATTGAAGCTCATAATTTTATCCTCAAACATCAAAGTGAGTCGATAAATGAAATAATATTTGCGTCAGTCCACACTTTAGTATTTACACCTTCAATATTTGTTCTGTCGCCCTTGTAAATCCATATACCTAAGATTCGTTTGCCTTCTTCCTTTGCACATTGAATTTCCCATTTCTGACCATCTGAATTCAATGAGTTTTCGCTAACTAAAACTATTACTCCATCAGATCTTTTTATACGAGTACGAACTCTCATTTTCCATTCTTTATCGTAAGGTTCTTTTACCGACATATCAATAAATTCATAAGGAGCACGAGGACTTAAAGACTGTCCTTTTAAAAAGTCGCGTTGACGCTCATCTGGCATTGCAAAGGCAATGAATAATACTTTTTTATCTGACATAGTAGATTCCTATTATTAAAGTTAATTTCAAATCAAGATTCTTCTAAAATAATTTCGTAGCTTAATAATGTAAACTTAAATCTTACACGCCCCGCCAGCACAATCATCTTCCATATCCGCTTGGGCATCGTTCGCACCATCACGAGTGTTATGGTAGTACAACGTCTTCACACCCATTTTATAAGCGTTTAGCAAGTCTTTTAGCAATATCTTCATCGGTACACGGCCGCCAGCATAACGAACGGGATCGTAGTTGGTGTTGGCAGAGATACTTTGATCGACGAATTTTTGCATGATAGCGACCAGCTTTAGGTAACCGTCATTGTTTGGCATTTGCCATAGTAGCTCGTACTGATCTTTTAGCTTATCAATCTCAGGCACGACTTGCTTTAAGATGCCATCTTTTGACGCTTTGATAGAGACCAGACCACGTGGTGGCTCGATACCATTGGTCGCGTTGGCGATCTGACTAGAGGTCTCAGACGGCATCAAGGCGGTTAGGGTAGAGTTGCGTAGACCGTGCTCAGTGATCTCGCCACGTAGCGTTTCCCAATCGAGATGTAGCGGCTCTTGGCAGATTTTGTCCAAGTCGGCTTTGTACGTATCAATCGGCAAGATACCTTGTGAATATGTAGTCTCATTGAACGCAGGACACGCGCCTTGCTCTTTGGCTAATTTGTTCGACGCTTTCAAGAGATAGAACTGTAATGCTTCAAACGTCTGATGGGTCAGACCAAGTGCGCTGTCGTCAGAGTAGCGTGCGCCATTCTTAGCTAAGTAGTAAGCATAGTTAATCACGCCCACACCTAACGTACGGCGACGCATGCTGCCGTTTTGAGCGGCTTTTACTGGATAGTCTTGATAGTCGAGCAGGGCATCAAGCGCACGGACGATTAGCTCGGCTGGCTCTTCGATGTCGCTGACGTTTTCAACTTTACCTAAGTTGACTGCTGATAGCGTACATAGGGCGATTTCGCCTTCTTCGTCATTGATGTTATCAAGTGGCTTGGTCGGTAGCGCGATTTCCATACATAGGTTTGACTGACGAATCGGGGCAACCGTCGCGTCAAATGGGCTATGCGTGTTGCAATGATCGACGTTTTGGATGTAGATACGACCCGTACTGGCGCGCTCTTGCATCATTAGGCTGAACAAGTCTGCTGCTGGGATCTGACGGCTACGTACGTTAGGATCATTTTCGTACTTGGTATATAACTCTTCGAATTTGTCTTGATCTTCAAAGAACGCATCATACAGGCCTGGCGTATCGCCTGGTGAGAATAGCGAGATGTCTTGGCCTTTGATTAGGCGAGTGTACATCGTTTTGTTTAACTGTACGCCGTAGTCCATATGACGGACACGGTTGTCTTCGACGCCGCGGTTGTTTTTCAGTACCAGTAATGACTCAACTTCTAAATGCCATAGTGGGTAGAACAGGGTCGCAGCACCGCCACGGACGCCACCTTGTGAGCAGCATTTCACTGCCGTTTGGAACAGTTTGTAGAACGGGATACAGCCAGTATGCTGCGCTTCACCGCCACGGATAGGGCTACCAAGGGCACGGATACGACCTGCGTTGATGCCGATACCAGCACGCTGTGATACATAGCGCACGATGGCGCTAGTGGTTGCGTTGATAGAGTCTAGGCTATCACCACATTCGATCAATACGCACGAGCTAAACTGGCGCGATGGCGTACGTACGCCTGACATGATAGGCGTTGGTAGTGAGATTTTGAACTCTGAGGTTGCATCATAGAAGCGTTTGACGAAATCAAGACGATCTGACTTGTCGTATTGGCTAAACAGACACATACCGACGAGCATATATAAGAACTGCGGGCTTTCATAGACAGTCTTGCTCACACGATCCTGTACCAAGTATTTACCAGCCATTTGCTCAACAGCGGCATAAGCCAAGTTCATATCGCGCCAGTGATCCAGATATTCTTCTAACTCGTCAAATTCAGCACGGCTATAGTCAGCTAGGATGTGCTGATCGTATTTGCCAGCATCAGTCAAAGTTTTGACATGATCATATAGGTGCGGCGGGGTGAATTTGTTATAAGCAATCTTACGTAGATGGAAGATAGCCAAACGCGCAGCCAGATATTGATAGTCAGGCGTGGTTTCAGAGATTAGGTCGGCGGCAGATTTGATGATGGTTTCGTGAATATCACGAGTCTTGATACCTTCATAAAACTGAATGTGCGACTTTAGCTCAACTTGAGACACAGACACGTTGTCCAAGCCGTGCGCTGCCCACGCTATTACCTTGTGAATTTTGTCTAAATCAATAGGCTCTAAACGTCCATCACGTTTGGTTACTTGGATTTTGTCAATATGTGTCATGCTGGCCTCTATTTTGATTGCTTATTGTGATGCTGCGCGCCGAGTGGGCGGCAGACATTCTTTATAACGCTATTATGCGGGGTTGTGCTAGCTGGTTTTTTTGGGCAAAAAGCTACCACTACTCATAGTGACGGTTAAAATCACTGAGTACTACATATAGCGTGTTTGTTAATTGGTAGGCACAATATAGCGGGAAAATTTTGAAAATACTATATTGATTTTAGAATAAAACTATGTTGTTACAAGGTTGTAGGCAGTCCAAATTTTGGCAAAGGACGATGGGATAAGGGTTAGACGCAAATGCGGTCAATAATAAAATTTTTGTAAAAATATCGTGAGATTTACTTTTCATTCTCTCGGTTATTGTCGACTGATAATGCGAGTCATGGCGGCAATAATGCGGGCGCAGATTGTACATCAAACCACAAAAAATCGCCACCCATATGTTATTACTAGCGAGTGACGATTTGGACTAAAAAGGCGTGAAAGTTTTTTAGGCGACTTATAAAACAATACGAACCGTTTTTGCATTATCAAGTGAGGCATAAAGCGCATTTACTTGCTCAGCAGCCGTTAGGTACAAATTGACCCGTGCCGAGTGAAAACGACCTGTTTTAGACGGCTTAACTTCGATAGACGCCAAATCAAAATCAGGGAACTGGCTACCCAAAATCAGCTTCACTTCATTAAGCAAACTCTCACGCTCGCCTTCATGACCGATGATGCTTAATGGGTAGTTCATCGGGAACTCCCAAAGCTCTGGGTTTTGAATATCGGTCTTTTTGCCTACCAACGCACCTTTATTTGGCGTCAAATCAGTGACTTTAACTGATGGCTGATTGCTGGTTGGGTTATTTGCGCTGTTGTCGACGTTGTCGTTGTTGTCTTTTGAATCATCACTCATGATATGAGCCTCGCTTATATAGGTAAATAGGAAAAAGTTAATCAGTTATTAGTAGTAAGTAACTAACGTTAAGTCATTCGAAAATCGCTGCTATAGACATTCAGTTAGTTAAACATCTGCTCAAACTATGCCAAAAGCATAACGCCAAAATCTGAGACAGGCTCAGTGTAGACATTAGTGGCATTTAAATCAGTCAAGCTATAGTCGATTCAATTTAAAAGTAGTACAAGGCAACCGAGTATGGATGTATATTTGATACTTCAAGCAGGTTAACGCTGTCATACTTTTATAGTGGAATGGCTATATTAGGCAGAGAATATATGCACTGTTTATAGTGGTCTATGAGCGATTATTCAAGTAAAGTCTGTATTTAGTCCGTTCTATTAAGAAATAGTAGATGAATTAGCTATTGTTAATAGCTATTAATAAAAATTACTGCAAATAGCCATTGATAGGAGTGATATCAGGCGGAATATCCGTCTCTCCCAATGCTTCTCGCAGGTTAATCTCAATAGTGCGTGACAAGGCAGTCAAAGGTAATTGATTAGCGGCCAAGCCAAAAGGCTCTTCTAGCTCTTCACTAAGCGCATCCAAACCAAAAAAGGTATAAGCAATCACCGCACAAATCAACGGGGTCGCCCAACCGAGTGATGCCACCAAGCCAAAAGGCAACATAATGCAGTACAAATAGGTGGTGCGATGTACCAGCAGCATGTAAGCAAATGGCAGTGGCGTATTATGAATGCGCTCGCAAGCTGCCAGTACAATTGTCATAGAGGTCAGGCGCTCGTCCATGTTTTGTATGACTTGTTCCGATACCAGTCCTTGACGCCGAATATCGCCAAGCTGCTTACCCATCAGGCGCATTATATAATCAGGTACATTTTTCGCTTGGCGTATACGGTCATGATGTATCGCTGCGACAAAAGGCTCGATATCCGCCCAAGGTGGCGTACCACGCAATCGATGACGCACCGCATGGGCAAACGCAATAGTCAGATATACCATCGTTCGCTGAGTATCGCGCCCAGTCGCATTGTTATCCTCGCCATCCTCTGTACCAGTCGCATCGTCCTCATCTATAAAAGACAGTACTTGGCGCGTTAAGCTACGAGAATCATATACTAGCTGACCCCATAGTCCGCGTGCTTCCCACCAACGTTGATAACTGGCATTGTTCCGAAACCCAAGAAACAACGATAAAGCAATCCCGAGTAAGGTAAACGTTGCCATACCATAATAGGGAAACGAGTCAGGAAGCCAGTGCTGGATAATCGTGATGAGCGTACTAAGAATAGTAATCAGCAAAATTTGCGGATAGATTTTTGGAATGATTGATCCACGCAGGGTGAAAAATATCTTAAGGGCATTTGGCGTTTGCCGGACAATCATGTCAGTTTCCTAGCGATGGGGTATATGGAGACACTATTCAATGTCACGTGTGATTCTAATATAGAAACGAAATCTGTAAAGCCCAAAAGGCTATAAATTTATTCAAACAGAAGAGTAAGGTAATCACTTAAGCTCGGTAATTGAGATAGCTAAAGGAGTTAAATCCTCGGCGAAAAGGGCGATGTTTTTATTAATCCACTTTATGTATGTTAAAATGACGCGAAATATCATTTCTTAACTCTATAAAAGCTGCCACCACAAAGATGAATACGCCACCCTAGCTGACCCTCTCCTCAGTAACGATTGCTTCCTATAGCAATTACTCTCATAAAGCGTCTGACGCTTTTTCTTGTGCGCACGCACTGCTTTAACGTTTGTATCACTATTCGATATATCTAATGGATCATAAAGATTACCCCACTGAAAGTATGTTATGACGATAACTATCTGACTATGATCGTTCACATTTTTATATTTATTACCTGATAGGCAATGGGCAACGTACCTAGATAGAGATGTGTCAGACTTTTGATGTGAGCGGGTTTTTAACTACTTTTTAGATATTTCCTAAGTAACCATTGGATACTTTCCAAATAACTATCAGATACCTCGTTTATTGACAGACTATAGCAGTTCCCCAAAACTGAGTTAAATATGTTAAATACAATTAAAGAGCATTGGCTATCCAATGCGCGCGGCGATGTCTTGGCTGGCATGGTCGTCGCTTTGGCGCTTATTCCTGAAGCGATTGCGTTTTCTATCATTGCTGGTGTCGATCCCCAAGTAGGGCTTTATGCCTCATTTTGTATCGCGGTAGTGATTGCGTTTGTCGGTGGTCGTCCAGCGATGATTTCGGCGGCGACTGGTGCGATGGCGTTACTAATGGTAACGCTAGTCAAAGACTATGGATTGCAGTATTTGTTAGCAGCCAGTGTGCTGACAGGTGTTATACAGATTATCTTTGGCTTCTTAAAGCTGGGGAATCTGATGAAATATGTATCGCAATCCGTAGTGCTCGGCTTTATCAATGCCTTGGCTATTTTGATTTTTATGTCGCAGGTTCCTGAGCTGATGCCGCAGGCAGGTTCAAACCTAGTACATGTTTACGGTCTTGTGGCGCTAGGTCTAGTTATTATCTATGGCTATCCATATATTCCAAAGATCGGTAAAGTGATTCCATCGCCATTGGTCAGTATCGTACTGGTCACGGCTATAGCCATCTTATTAGGTGCAGAGGCTCGAACCATCAACGACATGGGTCAGCTGCCTGATACCCTGCCGATGTTTTTGATACCTAATATCCCGTTGAACTTAGATACATTGATTATTATTTTTCCGTATTCTATCAGTTTGGCGATAGTGGGCTTACTTGAGTCTATGATGACCATGACTATCGTAGATGATTTAACTGATACCAAAGGCGACCGTACGCAAGAGTGTAAAGGACAAGGTATTGCCAATGTGGTTAGTAGCTTTTTTGGCGGGATGGCAGGCTGTGCGATGATTGGCCAGTCGATCATCAACGTCAAATCAGGCGGCTATACGCGTCTCTCTACCTTGGTAGCAGGCGTGTTTTTATTACTGATGGTTGTGTTCTTAAGCGATTGGCTAAAGATTATTCCAATGGCCGCATTGGTTGCTGTAATGATTATGGTGTCTATCGGTACTTTTAACTGGGGCTCTTTTAAAGAGCTAAAAACCAAGCCGCTGCAAAGTAATGTGGTCATGATTACGACCGTCGCTGTGGTGGTCGCAACGCATAACTTGGCCTATGGCGTATTGATTGGTGTATTGCTGTCAGCACTGTTCTTTGCCAATAAAATTGAGCGCTATATGAGTGTGCATAGCCACATGGATGAAGCAGCGCAAACGCGTTATTATCAAGTTGATGGCCAAGTATTTTTTTCATCAGCAGAGCGTATGATTGATTCCTTTGATATTAAAGAGTCTGTCTCTAAAGTAGTCATTGACGTGTCGCGCGCGCATTTGTGGGACGTGACAGCAGTCGCTGCCATAGATAAAGTGATTATTAAATTTCGCCGCGAAGGCACTGAGGTAGAGCTCATCGGTTTGAACGAGGCGAGCCAAGCGATGATAGACAATTTCAGTGTGCATGATAAGCCAGATGCTGAGCAAAGCTTAGGCGCGCATTAAATTAGCTACGTATTAATAGTGTCATATTGATAAATATTATAAAGCTGAGTGTATCTCGGCTTTTTTTATGCAGATTAAAACCAAGAATACATGCTATTTATTGAGAGAGTTTACTATTCATTATTGGCTTATTAAGGACGATAGAAATGTAATGAGTATTTAGGCATTTGTTCTGGCGACTGACCAGAAGGCAATATTCTATTATGAATAAAATTTTAGAAGGCAATATGTCGGTAGAAGGAAAGGGCAGCTAGAAGGAAGGAGGTAATAGGTTGAATGATGCGACATTGAGATAGTTAATCGTTATATTGAAATATCTAGATGTTTTGTAACAAAGAAAAATAGCTCTATAGATTATGAGAAATTTTTAAAGCTTCAACAGCTCTTTTTCAACTTCATTGAGAAATGCTTCGATGTTAGCTTCATGACGCTGATAAAACGTCCATTGTCCATGGCGTTCGGACGTAACCAATCCTGCTTTTTTTAACACACCCATATAATTTGAAATGGTTGATTGCGACAATCCAGCTTTTTCTTGGATGTAGCTGACGCATACACCATCCAAATTAGCATGCTCTGGTAATGACGCTGGAAAGTTCGACCTGTCCTTCAACCACTTTATGATTTGACGACGCATGGGGTTGTTAAGTGCAGATATTATGTTTTCTGTATTCATAAAATGTGTGATATCGATACCTAGTTAATAATCAACAACTGTCAGAGTGAAACATTAGATTTTTAGCTTACTCATTATGGGTCTAGACACCAAAGCGGAGTAGAATCTATCTACCACCAATGTGCTAATCATATACAAATAAACGGCTACTAGTAGGATACTGCTTATAACTAGCGTTTATATTCTGACTATACGTTGCTATAACAGTAGAGTATACAGCCAAAACCAGTTTAATTATGACAGTTGTACTGTCTAGTCATCGGAATATTGTCGAATAGTAATAATATATGACGGGTAAAAAAAGACTGTTTTAAATCGAATCTAACACTAAACGTTGTTACGACTGACTTATTAAATACACGTTAGTTCTTTACCAAACCAGCAGTAAAATAGTATTAGAAAGCTTCTGACATGACAAGGGCGTGTTGAATATTCAACACGCCCTTGATGCTTTATGTTCTTAAATTTTATTAAGCTTTTTTATTAATTTAGTTAGCATCGCGGTCGTGTGCCAAAAAATCTAATAAACATCGTCGTGATATTTTAACTTTTTAGAAATGCCTCAATTTTTGGTTTAATAGTCATAGAAATGATGACCATTAACGTCAATCCTACTGGTAATGCAACTAGAAACCCTTCTAACCAACCGTTCAAAAATGCTGTTCGATTGGCAAAACCAATCGTCTTTGAGGCAGTACTAAAGGCCAACATAGACTCCATGATACAAGCCATCAATACACCTGTGATGAGATTTCGCTTGTACGCTTTGGTATTAGGTAGCTTATAATTAATAAATTTTGTGACTAGACCCATCAGTAAGAAGCCAATCGGCATGATCGCATACGCCGCCAGTAGCGCTCTAGACCAGTCTATAAAAAATGTATCGGAATATCCGATATTCATATAGGTCATCACACCTGTTAAGAGACCACCTATGACAGTCATTAAGGCAAGTATTAACAACACTTTGTAGAGCAACGGTGTCTTTTTAGTGCCATCATTCTTAGCGCCACCACTTTTAGAGCCATCAATGAGCAGGGTCTCGGTATTTGCCGGCATCGTTATTTTCCTATCATAAAGAGCGTTTAATTAGTCGGTGTTTTTTTCTGCCTGTCGATCGCTTACAGATTGGTCTTCTGCAACACCTGCTTTCCAGTAAGAAAAGGCATATAGCTCATCCTTAGACCACTGTTGCTCGACTTTTAGGTAATGACGTAGGGCTTTGACAGATGAGAATTCGCTAGCGATATAAGCAAAACGGCTCTGCTCTGCAGTTGGCAAATCGAGAGATTTTACTGTGTCGATTAATTGACTGCCTTGCGTTGGATCTGGGTTATGTAACCATGTCATGGTGATATTGGCTGCTGTCGGCAATTCTTGCTCATCTTCTGTACCGTGCACTTCGATGATGCATTGACCAGTCGCACTGGCAGGCAAGGTTTCTAGTATTGAGCCGAGCACTGGTATCGCTGTGGCATCGCCAATCAGTAGAAAATTATCTGCATCGGGACAAAGCGCTTTGGTTTTAGGCTTCATTAAGATACCAACCTCGTCGCCAACCTCAGCATGAGTGGCCCAGCCTGAAGCAGGCGCCTCATCACCATGAGCAACAAAATCAATCCAGATCTGTTGTTTTGCTACATCAGCGCCGCGGTGAGTATAAGTGCGGACAACGAATGTAGTATTGTCATTTAGATCAATTGGTTGAGCTTTATCGACAGGGATAAGCATTTTGTTATTTGCGCCGACTGTCATGGTCGCGATATTGGCAATAGTATCTGCTTGTCCTGTGAGGTATATACGGAGGTAGTGCGGAGTAATCATTTGCTTGTGAGCAACGGTCATGATTTCGCGTACTGGTTTTTGATTTATTGTGTTATTCATACGGATCTGTCCTTACTTATTTATCGGTAGTCTTGCTAGTGCCAACGTTGTCTATCATGGTGCGACTGACACGGAAAAATAACGCAAGCTCTACGAGGCTTAAATCTTTCGTTAATTGCTGTCTTGTCCATTCCTCTGCTGCATCAAGCTTTGTCATAACCTCTTCACCTTTAGGGGTCAGCTGTAGTAATTGGCTACGACCATCAAGCGGGTTTTCTGTCTTTAATATTAGCTCAGCTGCTAAAAGGTCATTTAAGGCACGGGTGATTTGCGCTTTGTCTCGCTGCATATGCTTAGAGATAGATAGCGCAGTGCTATTCGGGTTATAACAAACGCCTTTTAAGGTTCTGATATTGGTCACTGACAACTCTACCCCTTGCTGGCGAATGCCTTCGAGCAGTAGGTTGGTATAGGTATGCATCAATTGATGTAGTGTTTCGCTCAATGAATTGTTAGACATAAAAACTCTTTGATATAGTTGATAGAAGCAACTATATAGAATAAGGTTGACAGTGTCAACTATAAAGTGTTTTTTGAAGGAATGTGTCTATCTAAACTTGAATAGTTTTGAATAAGAGAAGACAGTAGAAGGTAAAGTAAATAGGGGTGTATATTGAATAAGGAGCGCTTGGGTTAAAGAGATTTATGACTAGGAGGCTATGCATTTATGGAGCTTTGTAATTAAGTAGCTTAGTAATTAATAAACACAGTGATTAATAAGTTCTAGAATTAAAAAGCAGGCACAAAAAAAGCTGAGATATACTCAGCTTTTTTATTTTTAGCAACTATCTGAAACCTATTAGCTAGGCTCAGTATTTCTCTGAGAATCTAGTCATTTTCAAGGAAAGAGCGCAAGTGCTCAGAACGTGATGGATGGCGCAATTTACGTAATGCTTTTGCTTCGATCTGACGAATACGCTCACGCGTTACATCAAACTGCTTGCCGACTTCTTCTAGAGTATGATCCGTTGGCATATCGATACCGAAACGCATTTTTAGGACACGCGCTTCACGCTCAGTCAGGTTACCGAGTACATCACGAGTCGCTTCTTGCAGGCCAGCAGCCGTCGCATCATCCACAGGACTTGAGATTGTACCATCTTCTATGAAATCACCTAGGTGCGAATCTTCATCATCACCGATAGGGGTTTCCATAGAGATAGGTTCTTTAGCAATCTTCAGCACTTTACGGACTTTAACTTCGTCCATCTCTAAGCGTTCGCCTAATTCCTCAGGTGTTGGCTCGCGACCCATTTCCTGTAGCAATTGACGTGAGACACGGTTTATCTTGTTGATCGTCTCAATCATATGCACAGGAATACGAATGGTGCGCGCTTGGTCAGCGATAGAGCGAGTAATCGCCTGACGAATCCACCAAGTAGCATAGGTCGAGAACTTATAACCACGACGATATTCGAACTTGTCAACGGCTTTCATCAGACCGATGTTACCTTCTTGGATAAGATCCAAGAACTGTAGGCCACGGTTGGTATATTTCTTCGCGATAGAGATAACCAGACGTAGGTTAGCTTCAACCATTTCTTTTTTCGCGCGGCGAGCTTTTGCTTCACCAACTGCCATACGACGTGCCACATCTTTCATGTCGTGGATTTTCATGTCGAGCTGCTGTTCGTAATCACGAATGCGACGTTGTAATAAAATAACGTCATCAGTGACTTTTTCTAGCGTACCAGCAAATGCAGGCTTACCTTTGATACGCTCAATCAACCAATCTACGTTAGTCTCATTGCTAGGGAAGGTCTTACGGAACTCTTCACGCGGCATACGACCACGGCGAATTACCAGACGCATAATCTGACGTTCTTGCTTACGCACGTCGTCATAGACGTCATGCATGATGGCCATGACCTGATCTGACAAGCGGTTGTTTAGCTTCAACATCATAAAGCGTTCAGCAAGTAGGGCATACGCGGTATCAGCCTGTACGCTACCACGGCCATAATCTAGCAAGGCTTGCTTGGCTTTAATGAATAGATGCTCGATCTCTTCTAGACGCAAACGAACTTCTTCTGGATCAAGACCGCTGGTTTCTTCTTCAGCTTCGTCTTCAACGTCATCTTCGTCTTCGTCGTCATCATCAAGCGCGGCTGCTTTCGCATTGACCTTGGCTTTGATAACTGGTGGGTTTTCTTTTTCTTCTTTAATGCGCTCACGCTCTTCTTTCGCTGCTTCTTTTGCTTCTTGGGCTGCAATTTTATCTTCTTCGGTTTCAGGGTCTAAGAAACCAGTGATGACGTCAGATAGCTTTTTTTCGCCATCTTGTACTTTTTGATACTCGTCAAGGACAAACTGTACGGTACCAGGCCAGTAAGACATGGCATGCTGCACATCACGAATACCTTCTTCGATACGCTTAGCAATGGCAATTTCGCCTTCGCGAGTCAATAGATCAACCGTACCCATTTCACGCATATACATACGTACAGGGTCAGTGGTACGACCAGGCTCAGTTTCAACAGAGGCGAGTACTGCCGCTGCCTCATCTGCTGCCATATCATCATCACTTGAATCATCGTTCATCAAGATGTCATCGGCATCAGGAGCTGATTCAAAGATTTTGATACCGACATCGGTCAGCATTTGCACAATGTCTTCGATCTGATCGCTTTCGGTAATAGAGTCGGGCAGCTGGTCATTCACCTCAGCGTAGGTAAGATACCCTTGCTCTTTGCCCATTTGGATTAAGGTGGCCAGTTGAGATGTGGACTTAGAAACTGACTTATCGTTCATAAATACTCGCTTACTTGCATCGGACATTTTTATATTGTGACTCGCTATCGCTCGCTCTTTGCGTTGATCTTATCAATCGATTGATCAAAATATGGCGTAGAGGTTGTCAATAATATCAAAAATGAGTTGATATGAATAAAGGCTCAAAACACTACAATAACAATGCTGATAAACAGCTAAAAATTAAAAAAGCTAAAAAGACTTCAATACAGTACCTAAAAAAATATAGTACTTAAAATTTAATACTCAAAAATAGTATCTAAAAGCTGATACATAAAAATAATACCTAAAATTTGTGCTTAACGATGCATGCTCACAACCATCCACCAAGCAGTGCTGTCAATATACAGCGACACAGTTTAACACAGACCACAGTCGTCAAGCACGAGCTAGTGATAGCTACCGACCATTTTTTACTGATTATTTGCCATCAGCCAAATGATTTGGGAGCGACTCATGCTACTGGGCATAATCATTAGTAGTGGGGGCAGCTGCTAGACTTTTAAAGGGTCAACATTTGAAATTAGACATTAAGACTGCACAGTGACCATCTGTGCCGATTGCTCTGCCTGCTGTGCCCGTAGCCAATCATTCAATAATTGGGTTTGTTTGCGGACGATCGCAAGCTTAATATGATCTGGGTTCTGTATCAGCTCTTGTATTTTTTTCTTCATGTTGCGCTCAAGCAGCTGACTGACTAGCTCTTCGATTAGGCCATCAAGCCCCAAAATATTGCGTGCTGTTAGCGCTTTATAGAAGCCGCCCCAATTACGGCTGAGCATGTCTTGGGTCGCAGGCTTTACGTTCGATAAGATAAAATGCGCCGCTGCATTGACATCTTTTGGTAGGTAATTAAGACAGCGCTTGATAGTACTTACGATGTCTAGCAGAGCAGCATCTTGCAAGTCTTCCCAGGCAAGAGGACGCAGAGTATCAGGCGATGCTTTTTGTTTAATGTGGGCAGGTAGGTGTAAGCCATTAATCCCTGACTGTTGCCAAATCGACTCAATAGGGTCGTCGATTAACGCGCGAGGCTGAAACAAAAAGCAAAGCTGCAATTGCTGACTGATGGTCATATCACCATCAAAATCTAACAGCGCATCTTTGGCCTCGACATTCTGACTGCGTTTACCGCCAAGCTTTTGATAAACATCATTGTTAAGCAAATAGCGAAAGCTACTGCCTTTAGGTAAGGCAGTCGTCAACGAGCGTACTTGGGACATGAGCTTGGCTTTGCCTTCAGCCAGACTCATGTCATAACGTTCACTCAAATACGCAAAAATATACTGTGATAGCGGCATGGCATTAGCGATTTGCTCACGCATGGCATCGCTGCCCTGACTCTTAATAAAAGTATCAGGATCATGATTGTTAGGCAGGGTTAAAAACCGCAGCTCTTTATCATCGGCCAATACAGGCAGGGCAACTTCAAGTGTACGCCAAGCGGCTTTTTGTCCTGCACTATCTCCATCAAAGCTTAAAGTAAGCGTTGGATTGAGTGTCAGTAGACGCGATATTTGGCTTTCATTAATCGCTGTACCCATCGAGGCGATTGCCCCATAGATACCCGCTTGATACAGGGCAATCACATCCATATAGCCTTCGACCACCAGCCAGCTATCTGCACGCTGCTGACGTGATTCATAATAGCCGTATAGTACATGCTGCTTATGAAAGACGGGCGAGTCTGAGGAGTTGATATATTTAGGCTTTACTTCGTCATCAAGCGCTCGACCACCAAAACCAATGGTGCGGCCTTGATTGTCGCGAATTGGGAAGATGACTCGGTCGCGCAATAGATCGTAGTCGCGGCCAGACTCTGACTGACGTACCAATCCTAAGGCTTTTAGACCCTCAATATCCTGCGGAAATTGATGCTCAAGATGCTGCCAACCAAATGGTGCATAGCCCAGACCAAAGGTTTCAAAGATGTCTTCGGTGATACCGCGTGATAAAAAGTAGTGCTTGGCATGGGGATGCGTGGTCAGATTGTGCTGATAGAACTGTTGGATTTGCTCTAGCAGCTCATATAGATTGCCATCTTTATCATTGATTTGGTCAATACCATGAGTGTCCTGCATACCAGTGCTAGTATCGGTATCTGTCAACCATGCTGGCGGATAGCCACTATCGTCTGCATGGTTTGGCAAATACGGCTCTGAGGAATACGAGTCCATCGAATAGGACGCTGAATCATACGCTTCTAAGGGTGGAAAATTCTCATAGCCCTGATTGTCATCGTAACTAGGCTGATCTATGTAATTTTGGTCACTTTGGGCAACATTGTCTTGATGGTTGTTGTCTTTATTTGCACCATCTTGATTTACTTTGCTATGTTCTACAGTTGGTTTAGGTACATTGTGCACAGGCGGCGGTGCAATAGGTTTGGGTGCGCGACGTTGATAACTAACGTTTTGCTGCTCTTCTTTCGGCACTTCAATGCCTGTTTGTTTTGATAGTTCATTGACCGCTTCAATGAATGTCAAATTCTCATAATCACGCAAAAAACTGATGGCATTGCCACCGACGCTACAGCCGAAGCAGTGATAGATGTTTTTTTGTGGATTGACATAAAAAGAAGGCGATTTTTCACCGTGAAAAGGACAGCAGCCTTTATATTCACTACCAGCCCGTTTAAGCGTGGTGTGTTTACCAATGATGCTGATCAGGTCAGCTTGGCTATTTAGTTGTTCAAGAATATGGTTAGGAATGCTCATACAAAAAACAGTTTACCATAGGTCGATTATGTTGGGGCAGAGGTAATAAGGTACTGCTAGAAAAATAAGGCCAACATAATGTTGACCTTATTATCAATGAATACAGACTGTGTTAGTTAGGCTAAGCTAAGAAGAGACTTTACGTAATCAATTATTATCCATATCACTCACACTGTCGTCATTTAGCGTAGTGCGGCGTGTTGGATTGGTATTTAGTGGATCGACGTTGGCTTCTCTTGCAGTCGAGCCAGTACTTGATTGGCTGGTCACGCGCTCAGCTGATGCTTCAGGCAGACCTAAGCCTACGCTAATACCATTACGTGCAGCAGCATTATTGGCGACTGGAGTATTGGCAGGCGTCGTGTTAGTCCCTGCTAGTCTCAACTGGGCTGCATTACGAATCATTTGTGTCTTAGTTGCGCCGTTATACTCGCCAGATGCGACTGATTTGTCAGTTGTGTTCGAACGACCAAGCTTACCAAAGGTAATCTTATTGAGCCAAGTACGGTCACGCTTGGTGCTTAATTTCACACTACCGTTGCTGGTTAGCATTTCTGGATAGTTGATCTGCAACAGCGTTTTGTACTCATTGGCCAAATCGTTTAGACCAAGTTTTTCATGGCTATAAGCTAGTACCGCAAGAGCATCTGGGGTTGACTCACTCAGCGGGTAGTACTGGAACACCCATTTGGCACGGTTGACCGCTGCTACATAAGCTTCACGCTCGATATACCAATTGGCTGCGCTCATTTCGCTCTCAGCAAACTGGTTATAGATGAACGTCATACGCTGAGCGGCATCTGGTGCATATGGGCTGTTTGGATATTTATTGATAAGCTCTTGGAAGTTGGCAAAGGCAATACGCAAATACGCGGTATCACGCTCAGCTTGGTTCAGTTTAAAGAGCTTTAGGCTCTCAGATGAACCTTCCATATTGGCAACGCCGCGCACATAGTAGGCGTAGCTGACTTGTGGGTTAGACGGGTAGAGACGGATAAACTGCTCAGCACTTGCTGCCGCCATCTCATACTTGTCACCTTCGTATTGTGCATACATCATGTCAAGCAAGGCTTGCTCAGCGTACTGTCCGGTTGGATAGAATGTGCGCAGATTGGTCAGCTCTTCGATACCTTGGATATAGTGACCTTTGTCAATCTGATTGACGGCCTCGTTATAATATCCTTGCTCTGACTTTTCAGCTGTTTCTACTGCCTCACCATCTTTGGCGCCAGTTAGATTTTTGAAAGTCTGGCAACCCACTAGATTGACGCTAAGCGCCAGTAAGGTTATTGAGGACAGTTTGATAAACGTATTGCCAACAGCTTGCATACTTCTTCTCCGACACAAGACGCATAATAGCAGCGGCGCTATCATGCTATATAAAAGGTTAGTGATAAAAAACGACGCTAAATAGTCAGCGATCCACCAGCAAAAATTTTTTATCGAATGCAGTTTTTGTTATGACGTATTGTACTGATAGATTGGGTCTGATACATAGCGCTTGTATAGTAAGCCAGTCATAGACCACATGAATTTAGCCATAATCAAACGGTTTAAATGGCAAACACGATCAACAAAGCCCAATGCTATTTTCATACTGTATCTAAATACGGCATTCGCATACAGTGCCATAGCATACAGCAAAACATGGCTATACTTTATAGAATAACATTTGCTACGTCTATTTTTTCGCCATCTATATTGTATAGGCAGTTTAACATGAGCGGCTGTCACGAGCGATATCGAATGTCGCTAGCATGAGTAAATATACAGTAAATTACAGCAATGTCATGTTCTAGAGAGTTAAGCGAGGCATCTTACAGCCCAAAGATATGCTCAAAAATTAACAGATAGCATGCAGCTTCTATAGGGCTTATGCGTGCGACATGATACACTAGAGCGGTATTGTCTTCGCTTTTTTGTACCTTAAAGGTGGTTATCTGCCATTTATAGGCAAAGACTATAATAAAAAAACGACAATTTTTTATACTGCTATTTATAATACTATCTTCGAAGTCACCTTACAAAACACTGTCAGGGGCTTTGCCACGTATCAATGTATCAATCCGCTATGAATAATGATGCCATGACTACCAATTTATCACCGAATCAATCGCTAGATACTGATTCATCAGCACAAGAGTCACCAATGCCAAATGAAGTTTTGAACAATAATGAGCTACTTGATAATCAAACAATTACAAATGAGCAAGTGCATGATGATGCTCTTGATAATGAAGAGATGCTCATCGATGATGGTAATGATCTGAACGATAGTCACATTGATGATAATGATATTGATGACAGCGACATGGACGGTGACGACGATGAAGCTCCAGTAGCGGGTCAAGCTGTACCAGTGATTGTAGATATGACGCATGTGGTCACAGAAGATCAAGCTGGTCTGCGTATTGATAAGGTCGCCTCACAAGCGTTTTCGGACTTTTCGCGTGTACAACTCCAGAACTGGATCACTGACGGCAGTCTGCTCTATAACGGCAGTGTTCAAAAACCGAAAGTCCGTGTCAAAGCAGATGACGTATTGCATCTATCAACGACGTTACAGCAGCATGGTGAAGACCAGCCAGAAAACATAGATATCGATGTCGTCTATGAAGATGACGACGTATTGGTAATCAATAAACCTGTCGGTATGGTGGTTCACCCAGGCGCGGGTAATCAAAACGGCACTTTGGTCAATGCATTGCTATATCATTATCCTCAGCAGCATCATTTACCGCGTGCAGGTCTCGTACACCGTATTGATAAAGACACCTCTGGATTGCTATTGATTGGCAAAACCAAACCTGCTCAGATGGCACTGATGGAACAGCTAAAAGACAAGTCTGTTTATCGTCACTATAAGTGTGTGGTAGCAGGGGACCAAGCAAGTTTATCTCGTCATCGTCGTATCGATGCGCCGATTGGTCGACATCGCAATCAGCGTACTAAAATGACGGTGATGACTGCTGGTCGCGAAGCAGTAACGCATCTGCTAAATGTCACACCATTGAACGAAAACTACTGTCTGCTAGATGTTGGACTTGAGACTGGACGTACGCATCAAATTCGTGTGCATCTAAGTCACATTACTTATCCATTAGTCGGTGACCGTGTCTATGGTGGCCGTCGTCAGTTACGCTCTGGATTGACAGAAGCTCAGCGTCAAGCTATTAATAATTTCCCGCGCCAAGCACTGCATGCCTATACGTTAGGATTCGTACATCCGACGACAGGTGAAGACATTGAAGTAACGACGCCATTACCTGAAGATATGCAAAAACTGATGGCCGTACTAAGCGACGGTTATTATGAAGAGTAAACGCTAACGTTTACTAGATGAGAGGTGAGAGCGAGCAGCCATGACGAACACGTTCCCGATGACAATGATTGCGCAAATTGATAATGTGGCTATTTTTCAGACGGCTGCTTTTGCGTATGATGATATTGATGACTCTGCTGCTAAAAACCAGCGTACAGGGTATGAGGGTCAGTCAAATTACGGTGAGCTGAATCTAGGCCTCCATGTCAATGATAATGCACTGCAAGTATTAAACAACCGCATGAATCTATTAGCTGCGATCAATGAGCAACTGACAGATAAGTCTGCACAAAACGAGCAGCATGCGGCTATTAATCGTTTGCATTGGGTCAGTCAGGTTCATGGTAAGCATATTCATGATGTCGATGCTACTACACTGAATATGGCGCCACTGTCTGCTGATGCGATGGTTAGTCAACAAAGTGGTCGCGGGCTGGCAATCATGACGGCAGACTGTGTGCCAATTGTCTTATATCAGCCTACCAGTGGCAAAATTGCAGCGATTCATGCAGGCTGGCAAGGGTTGGCCTGCGGTGTGATACAAGAGACTGTCAACCGCTTTACCGATTCAGGCCCTATACAAGCTTGGATAGGTGTATGTATCAGTCAGGGAAGTTATGAAGTAAATACAGACGTTCGCGATAAGCTATTGGCTGGGTGTATAGCCAACCAGACGTTACAAGAGACGCATATCGATAACTTTGTTTCGCTATTTTCTATATCGTCTCATAATGACAAAATAAAGTTGGATTTACCGAAGCTTGCTGCCATGCAGTTAGAAGCTGCTGGTGCTACAGTTGTGAATGATTTACCTGTTGACTGTAGTTACGCAGATACTCACTATTACTCGTATCGCCGCCAGACTCATATGCAGCAAGCTGCCACAGGTCGGATGGCACTGGTCATCGTTCGTCGTTAGCAGCTTTATAGTCAGCGAACGACTAAACCGCTACGGTGTTACCCTCCCTAGATGTACTATATGTACAATCTACGGTCGGCTGCCTTGTAGCTGTTTTAGATTTCTTTGACTATATAATAATGAGTAGTGGAAACAAAGTCATAAACAATAAAAAAACAGCAGATTATTCTGCTGTTTTTTATTTGAGTGCTACATTCGTATTAACATAAGGTCTGTATTAATACAAAATCTGTATTAACAAACGGAGTCGCTAGATTTTGGTACTGATAAGCCAAATAGAGGACGTAAATACAGTGCCAAGAACGTACCTGCCATTGCCAATATGCCCCAGATATAGCCATGTAAGCTAAAAGAAGCGATACCACCAAAGTAAGCGCCAATATTACAACCGAACGCGAGACGTGCGCCATATCCCATCATCAATCCGCCAATGACTGACGCTGCAAAGTTACCAGTAGTAATCTTAGTGAATTTGAACAAACCACCCGCAGCAGAGGCGATAAACGCGCCAATGATAATACCGATATTCAATACAGTGGTCGAATCTGCAAAGATAGAAGCCTCAAGCGCCGCTGCATTAGCCCCTTGCCAATAGCCCCAGCTAGCCACATCCATGCCAAAGCCACTTGCAATTTTAGAGCCCCATAATGTAAATGCCGACGTAATGCCCCACGGTTGACCACGTGTAAGTAATGTCAGACCGTTAAGTAAAGCTAAGACGATTGCGGCAGCAAATAGCGGCCAAGAACCACGAAAGATTCGTTTCCAGCCAGACTCGGAAGGCACGGGAGCCATCTTCGGTGCGTTTCTTTTTTTCTCAACGACTAACGTCACCCATGCGATAATGCCGAATATGGCCAGCGACACCAGCCATGCCCCTGTATAGCCAAGACCTGTAGAGGTTGCCAAAGAGAAAGGCGCATAAGCAGGCATTTCTTCTGTCCAGAATGGTAAATGATAAGCCCCAATCGTAGCGCCCACTATGAAGAAAATAAAGGTGATGAACATAACAGAGCGTCCACCGCCTACCGCATAGAGCGTACCAGAGGCACAGCCACCGCCAAGTTGCATGCCGATACCAAATACAAATGCGCCTACGACTAGACTGACCCCTAATGGCGCGACATAACCTGCGACAGGACCGCCAAATAGCGTCGTGCCATAAGCAAGGATTGGTGCAAATAGCGTAACAGCAACTGCCAACATCAGCATGTGAGAACGCATCGCTTGACCGTTACCCACTGCCATCATACGTCTAAAGGCAGAGGTAAAGCCAAAGCGGGCATGAAAAAGGGTATAACCTAACAAGAGACCTATGCCAAGTAGCAATGATTGAGAGATATGTTGAGTGGCTAATAGATACGCAAGCACCATCAATCCTACGATGCCACCACCCATAATTAAGGGTTTTTGTGGTGCATTTAAGGCCAGATCATCTCTGACGATAGGATCTTTTGTGTCGTTTACAGGTTGAACGAGAGTAGTCAAGGTAATAGCTTCCTTATCCGATGATGTTATCAGATATCATTTTTATAAGAATTTATATGAGTATAGTTGCGCAGGTTTGCAGAATTGGAAACTGTATTTCTGTTAATTTGGTTAAGCAGTAACAAGCGTTACATCATAATCCTATTGTTATTAATGTAAATACGGAGAGATTAGAAAAAATAGAATTAGTATATGATGATATGGAATAAATAAACTGCTGTATATATTATTTGATATTAATAGTTGCCTATACTTCTGATAATTATGGGTTTATCAGGTATCGGGAATTTGTTTGTATCATATCATCAGTTAATACGACTTACCCATTTATACAAAATATATTAAAAGTATATATGATCTGATTAGTCAGACTTTAATAAATAACTTAAAAACGAAAATACGTCTGATACAATGGGCTTGAATTGAATGAAGTTCATCGCATATATACTGGTATGTATATGCTGACGTATAGAGACTATGTAATTAAAGACAGTGCAATTAAAGACTATGCGATTGCTCCATCACTATTGATATTTCTGCCAGCTAAATTGACTCAAAGAAGCGTTGCTTGATTCTGTTATATCGCCTGATAGTTCGAAAGTTTGAGCTATCGATAAGTACTTATCAGTGAAAATAAGGCCACTAACTGTCGACTGTGGCTAAGTATCCAATATTTTATAAGTTTATATTCAACCAATTATTTATTATTAGAGTACGTATGAATACACTTGCTAAATCGTCTAACACCTCTACATCTACTGATAACGCGCCTAATGTCTCAATCGCTGTTATCTTCCATAGTAATTATGGTCATACCAAGCGTGTCGCTGAGGCGATAGTACAAGGTGCGCATCAGCAATTGCCAGAAGCGCAAGCCAAGGCTGTCGATGTGTATGATGTTGATTGGGAATACTTAGATCAGGCAGATTTGCTGGTTTTCGGTAGTGCAGTGTATATGGGTAGCGTGACAGCTGAATTTAAGACCTTTATGGATGAGACATCCAAGCGTTGGTATCATCGTAAATGGGAAGGCAAGTGGGCAGCAGCGTTTGCCAATTCGGGCGGTCTGAGCGGTGATAAACTTGCTGTATTGCAGCAGATTTCTCTATATGCAATGCAACATGGTATGAATTGGATTGGTCTGCCATTGATGCCGACAGGTCATGAGGCTCACGACTTAAACCGTCTGTCTAGCTTTTTGGGTCTAATGACTCAGTCGCTTGATGGCCCACCTGAAGAGACACCAGGTTCGGGCGATATTGATACTGCTATTTGGTTTGGTGATCATCTGGCCAAAACGATTATTAAGCATCAACCAGCTGATGCTAAGCTATAAAAACAGCTAGAACCGACAGAGCGATCGAATAAAAAAGCAGGCATTATTGATGTCTGCTTTTTTTTGTGCCAATTTTTATTGAGCGGTAAGTTCTATTAAGTGCTAGGCTTTTTATGGAGCAACAAGCTTAGTAGGGGCGGGCTTCACGGGGATAGGACTATCAACGAATTGAAATGATTGACAACCTCCTAACAGCATCGTTGCTACTAGCAAATAGGTAAAGGCAAATGACTTCATAGTAATATCTCAAAAACGATTTTAGCCCAACGATATCTCACGACTAATCATCATTAGTAATAATAGTAGTGTAGAGTCAGGCTTATTTGCAGACATTATATATAAAAATCGGCGGGTCATAGCAGTTTAAAGGCGATATATGTATTCGGTACTGTTTTCAAGCAAGCTATCTCGCTATTTAGAGTATAGCTTATCTAACGCTCAGCTTTATTATTCACTATATATGAAATTAAAGCTATTTATAAAAACAGCGTCTGGTTTTGAGTTGCTGAGCAATGAATAAAGTCTACAAAACGTATAGGTATTTACTTAGATTTAAATTATTCACCAATTATTCGCAAACTGTTCGATAGTATCTATAGGCATTTTAACGGGTTGTGTTATAAATAAGAATAGTGATAATATGTTGAAAGCTGACCAAATAGTCAAGTATCCTATAGTACGAGTTTTCTAACAAAATTGTTCGATGAATGCTGATATCTACAATCAGTTTACCTGATATAAAAAAGTACGCTGTCCTAGATTCTTTGGTCTCTTAAGAATGTGTTAGCAAATAAAACAGAATAACCGTACTTGAGCGGTTGCAACATGATGTAAACCAAGTGCTTACGTTCAGCATTTAAGCCGTCAAATTCCTTAAGCCTTAAGCCTTAAGCCTTATGCTTATCTTCATTATTTTATTTTAGCCGAGTCTTGCTATGATTAGTTTTTACTTAAATGGGAAACGCCACAAGCTAACCCAGCTTAACCCTAATACGACGGTGCTTGAGTATCTACGATTGCATGAAGGCCAGACGGATACGAAGGAAGGCTGTGGTAGTGGTGATTGCGGTGCCTGTACTGTGATGGTTCAGCAACTGCCTAGTGCTAGCCAGCCAACGCTCAATGATGAAAATGGCGACGAAAAAAATGTGACGCCACCGTTCTATACAGTCAACTCCTGCATTACGCTAGTGTCGCTTATGGATGGTCATCATCTGATGACGGCTTCTTATTTGGCAGATAATCCAGAACATCATCCAGAACGAGCGCTATTGCATCCAGCACAGCAAGCGATGGTTGAATGTCACGGATCACAGTGCGGTTTTTGTACGCCTGGGTTTGTGATGTCGCTTGCTTGTGTGTACGAAAACAATCGTATGCAGACAAGTCCAGAAGCCGCAAGTCAGAACGATGCCAAGCAATTAAGCTATGATGAGGTGGTTGCTTCAATCTCTGGCAATCTATGCCGCTGTACAGGTTATCGTCCGATTATCGAGGCGGGCCTATTGATGAGCGATATCGGTCAGCAGAGAGAAGCAGAGCATTCAGCGGTGAAAGACTTGACTATCAGTCTAGCCACAGACGCAATGCGTAGTACAAAAGAATCAGCAGTATCTGAAAACGTGCTAGATAACGTCGAATTAAAGAATGAAGAGTCGAAAGCGATTGCCCCTGCAATCAGTGATGCTGGGCGACAATTATATATGCCCAAGTCACTAGATGAGCTTAATCAAGTATTAGCGGCCAATCCACAGGCTACGATTTGGGCAGGTGGTACGGACTTGGGATTGAGCGTAACCCAACATTTAGTTGATCACGAGGTCATTATCCAGCTTTCAGCTGTTGAGGCATTAAAGTCATGGTCATTATTTGACGCAAAGTCTGACCCAAGCAATGAAGACTCGAATAACGAGCAAGCTTCTAGCCAATCACTAGTACTGGGCGCTGGCATGAGCTATCAGCAGATGTTGCCTGTGCTTGAGCAGTATTTTCCAAGCTTTGCGCAAGTATTTGAGCGTATTGCCTCTCCGCAAATCCGTAATATGGGCACCATCGGCGGCAATATAGCTAACGCGTCGCCGATTGGTGACTTGCCACCGATTTTATTGGCGTTAGATGCGTCAATTCATCTGCGTCATTGCGCGCCTAATCGTGCAGAATCAGATAATAGCAATGAGATTTGTACGGATGAGATTATACCTTTATCAGAATTTTTCTTAGATTATAAAAAGACCAAACTGCAAGCAGGCAGTTACGTAGTCGCTATTCATATTCCTCTGATGCATGACAATCAACACTTATTTATTCATAAAATTAGCAAACGCTACGAAGATGATATTTCAGCGTGTCTATTGGCTGCGCGAATCGATGTATCAGCAGATGGCATGACGATAGAGAATGCAAAGCTTGGGCTTGGCGGCATGGCTGCCATACCATTGTTAGCCACAACCTGTCAGCAAGCGCTCGTTGGGCAAGCGGCTGAAGTTGCGAGTTTTGAGCAAGCAGCACAATTTTTGTCTGCAGACGTTACGCCTATGACTGATGTTAGAGCCAGCCGTGAATATCGCTCACATGTGGTACAGCGTCTACTGGTGAAGTGCGGTAAGCAATTGGTAGCAGGTAGACAGACCAAGACCGCTTAACTAGCAGAGTTGTTGTTTGCTAATACCGCCTTATCGTTATATTTGCCAAGAATAAAAGAGCATTAATCAAAGCGTCCTAATAAAAGAGATCCGCCATGAGCCACCATTCGTCCTTATTTGACAGTTATAGTATCCGCCGCGTGCGTCCGCCAAAAAACAAAATTGGTACCTCGGCTAAGCATGATAGTGCGATTAGCCATGTCATGGGGACGGCGACTTATGTGGATGATATTGCAAAACCGCAAGGCACGCTACATCTGGCAGTAGGTAAAAGCAGCCACGCTCATGCACGTGTACTGAGTATGGATTTGAGCGCTGTTAGAGATGCGGATGGGGTGGTAGATGTCTTAAGTTTTAAAGATTTACCGGCGCAGACGGATATCGGTGCGGTGTTCGACGGTGAGCCACTGATGGTGGATTACATCACGGAGTATGTGGGTCAGACGTTATTTGTAGTAGTAGCGAGTAGTCATCGCGCTGCCAAAAAAGCGGCTACTAAGGCAGTGGTAGAATATGAGCCATTGCCAGCAGTACTTAGTATTGATAAAGCGTTAGAGCAAGAGTTGTTTGTGCGTCCGAGTCACTTTATGAAGCGTGGTGACGCGGCGACTGCACTTGATAACTCACCGATTCGCATTGAAGGCCATATTCATATGCGCGGACAAGAGCACTTTTATCTCGAAGGCCAAGTGTCTTATGTGGTGCCTTGTGATGATGGCGGGCTAGAAGTATACACGTCGTCACAGCATCCAAGCGAAGTGCAGCAGTTGGTCGCCGAAGTGACAGATCTGCCATTTCATGCGGTAAACACAGTCGTGCGCCGTATGGGTGGCGGGTTTGGTGGTAAAGAAACGCAAGCCGCTGCATGGGCATGTCTGTGCGGTATTATCGCCAAACGCCATAATGTCCCTGTCAGTATGCGTCTAGATCGTCAGGATGACATGGTGGTGACGGGTAAACGTCATGAGTTTGCCAACCGTTACGAAGTCGGTTTAGACGAGTCTGGGCGTATATTGGGCGTCGATATGCAATTGGCTGGCTTGTGTGGCTATGCACCAGATTTGTCTGATGCCATCGTTGATAGAGCGATGTTCCATTGTGATAATGCTTACTATTATCCAGCTGCCCATGTAGCAGGTCATCGCTGCAAAACGCATACCGTATCCAATACTGCCTATCGCGGGTTTGGTGGTCCGCAAGGTCTGATGACTGCTGAATATATGATGGACCATATTGCCTATACGCTGGGGCAAGATCCATTACAAGTGCGTTTGGCAAACTTATATCAAGATGGTCAAAGCACGCATTACGGTCAGACTATTGAGCATTTTGATTTAGCGACCATCATGACCAAGTTGGCAGACGATTGCGATTATGACAAGCGCCGTCAACAAATCCTAGAAACCAATCAAAAAGCTGCCGCTGAAGGCAGTGATAAACGCTTAGGGCTTGCATTGACGCCAGTAAAATTTGGTATCTCATTTACGGTGCAAACGCTCAATCAGGCAGGTGCGCTGGTACACATTTATACCGATGGCAGTATCCACCTCAATCACGGTGGTACGGAGATGGGGCAAGGGCTGTATATTAAAATCGCCCAAATTGTTGCCAATGAATTTGACGTTGATCTGGATACAGTCAAAGTATCAGCGACACGTACGGATAAAGTGCCTAACACTTCACCAACTGCCGCGTCATCAGGGACAGACATTAATGGTAAGGCAGCACAGAACGCTTGTCTAAGCATTAAAGCTCGCATACTTGAATTTGCCGCTGAGCATTTCGACGTAGCGCAAGAAGACATACGTTTTGAAAAGAACCATGTCTATATTGGCGATAAAGAAACACTGACTTTTGCTGAAATGATTCAACTGTCGTACCAGAACCGTATCAGCTTGTCGTCTACTGGCTACTATAAAACGCCTAAGATATTTTATGATCGCTCTAAAGCATGGGGACGTCCGTTCTTCTACTTTGCCTTAGGCGCTGCCTGCGCTGAGGTTGAGATTGATACGTTGACAGGTGAGTACAAAGTACTACGCTGTGATGTGCTGCATGATGCAGGACAATCGATCAACCCTGCCATTGACATTGGTCAGATTGAAGGGGGTTTTGTGCAAGGTATGGGTTGGCTCACGGCAGAAGAGCTGATCTGGAATGATAAAGGTAAGCTCGCATCTGATAGTCCTGCTAATTATAAAATCCCAACCGCGCATGACTTACCTAAGCAGTGGAATGTCAAATTGTACGATCGCAAAAACGAAGAACAAACGATTTATAACTCTAAAGCCGTTGGCGAGCCGCCGTTTATGTTGGCAGCCAGTGTTTGGTGTGCCCTCAATAATGCAGTCGCGAGCCTTGGTGATTATAAAAAGAATCCAGAGCTGACCATGCCTGCGACGCCAGAAGCGGTATTAAAAGCAGTGATGCGCATGCAAGGTACGACGTGGGATTTAACAACTGAAGCCGATACAGATACGATTGATAGTTTGGTCAAAGGCGCAGAAGAGAACAGTGACCTTTACAATGAAAAAGCAATGCCACAAGACGTACGTCATGCTAAAGACATCGATCCAAAAGAAGTCGAAGGCAAACAAACCGATGACCAGCCTAATGCGATAGAGCATCCAAATGTAGCAGGGGCAAGAGGTCCTGCGCACAGTGAATGAGTCGTTAGCACCGCCAGTCGTTTGGTATGAAGGTCTAGCGCGATATCAGCAGCGCGGCATCGCTCATGTGTTAGCGACGGTCGTAGCTGTGAACGGATCTGCTCCTCGAGCGCTACAGGCGAAGATGATCATCACGCAAGATAATATCGTGGATACGCTGGGCGGCGGCGGTCTAGAGCACGATGTTATCAACACGGCTCGGCAGCTATTGGATGGTGAAATAGCGGCAACGGTATCAAAAGAAGTAAAACCAAAAGTCGCTGAAACTGACAGTGAAAGCGTGTCAGTACCTTCTAAAGCAGTGCGCCGTGATGCTGTCTATACTAAGCACTACCCGCTAGGTGCAAAGTTGGCACAGTGTTGCGGCGGTAGCGTCACCGTTATGTTCGAATGCTTCAATGTAACGCCACCGATGTCAGTACTAGTGTTTGGAGCAGGGCATGTGGCATCAGCGCTAATGACCATTCTCGCAGAGCTGCCTTGTCAGGTAGATTGGGTGGACAGTCGCCCAGAGATGTTTGAGCGTTACTTAGTGGATAAATCTAATACTAATCAATCACCACTGTATAACTTACCGGCACATATCCGACCGCATATCGATGATGAGCCTGTAGATTTTGTACGCCCATTTATCGAGCAGGGTGGTCAGCGTTTTATTCTGGTTATGACTCATGACCATAGTGTTGATTTTGAGTTGGTTCGGGCAGCATTGAGTACTATTTCTGACATGAGTGCATCACGTGATAAATGCTCAGATACTTTGACACCTTACATAGGTTGCATTGCCTCGGCAACCAAAGCCAAGCGTTTTAGAGATCGTTTGATGCAGCGTGGCTACAGTGAGCAACTGGTCAATCAGTTGGTCATGCCAATTGGATTGCAAATTGGCGGAAAAGAGCCGATGGCAGTGGCGGTTTCTATCGTGGCACAGCTCTTACAGCAGTATCATCAGGCCATTTCTTGAACGGCTCACTCCATACAAATTTTATACTTTTTATCAAATCATTAAAGCGCTCAGTACTATTTATCAAAACGCTCAGGACTACCAAGCCATTGTGAGATCTACGAATGACCCTACATATTTATCAAGCTCGACTGCTGCACTATTTGACCGAAAGCGATCGTACTGAGCGTGCAACCTCTGATCATTCACAGACATTAGCTGTGGAACGAGACATTACGTTGCTACCAGTGATTGAAGGTATACAGGTGTATCCTGAATATATCGCTGATGGTGCGCTTGTCGTAGATGATGTGACAGGGTGCATTGTAGAGTATGGTCATAATGAGACAATATTAGCGAAATATACTAATACCTCTGAGCAAGCAGGACAGTTAGTAATCAAGGTGCATGACTATCGCGATAAATTGATCATGCCAGGCTTTATCGATACTCATGTACATTATCCGCAAATAGATATGATTGCTGCTTACGGTGAGCAATTACTTGATTGGCTTAATAATTATACTTTCGTCACCGAGGCCAATTTTGGCGATCCAAAAGTAGCACATGACACGGCGCAGTTCTTCTTAAACCAATTGCTTGCTAATGGTACAACGAGCGCCATGGTGTTTTCTACCAGCCACCCTGAATCAGTGAACGCATTTTTTACGGAAAGTCACAAGCTCAACACTCGTATGATCACAGGCAATGTCTTGATGGATCAAAATGCGCCTGATAATTTGTGTGTGCCTGCTGAGCAAGGCATTCGAGATACCCAAAACATCATTGATAATTGGCATGAGCGCGGCCGCCAACATGTGGCGATTACGCCAAGATTTGCCATTACCTCGTCACCCAAGCAACTACAAATGGCAGGTGAGCTGTATGCCAGTTACGAGAGAGTTTATCTGCAAACGCATCTAGCAGAAAATCATGATGAGATAGCCTTTGTGAAACAACTGTATCCCAATCATAAAGGCTATCTCGATGTCTATGATACGATGGGATTACTGGGTCGACGCACCACCTTGGCACATGGTATTCACCTTGAAATATCTGAGTATGAGCGTCTGCGCGCAACTGGCACACAAATATCACACTGTCCGACGTCCAACCTGTTTTTGGGTAGTGGACTATTCGATTTGCCCAAGACGTTAAGTTATACCGGTGTCAGTATCGCCACTGACGTTGGAGCAGGGACAAGTCTGTCGATGCTGACGACTCTGTCAGAAGCGTATAAAATCCAACAACTTCAAAGCAATCAACTATCCGCGCACCAAGGGCTGTACCAAATTACGTTGGGTAATGCCCAGTCGCTATTATTGGACAATAAAATCGGTAACTTTATGCCAAATAAAGAAGCGGATTTTGTGGTCATCGATATGGGTGCAACGGAATTGCTTGAGCGACGTATGGCGCAGACCAAGACACTGGAAGAGCAGTTGTTTGTACTAATGATGTTAGGCGATGATAGAGTAATTGATCAGACAGTCATCGCCGGCGTAAGTCGCTATCGTAAATCAACTTTATAGGTGTAAATAAACGCTGTACCTAAATCAGGAACAAGTGAGACTGCTTTCAGATATAAAAAATGAACCCTTGTTCCAACTATATAGGAACAAGGGTTTATTTCTGCCAAGAGAGTTTTTATTAGGTATCAAAAATGGAATTTTACCAACGCACTAGGAGAGTTTTGATTCACGCCATCAACACCGTATTTATTTTTCCAATAGCTATATTCCATACCGACTTCTAAGCGGTTATCAATACCGAGCACTTCTTGTAAGTTGTATTTAATTTGCGGATTAATATGAATATTATCTTCAATATCATCGTTATTAAATGAATAATCAATAAAACCATCTACGACAAAATTATTGCGCTCCCAACCATAGGTTAAGGTAATTTGCTGATCATCGTCAGTATTGTCGTTAAAAGCATGATATAGAGTAGCCGACGCAAACTTCATTCCTGGAATAGGTACATTGAGATCTGCGCCAATACCAACCAGATAATTATCTTGGTCAAAGCCAGTACTGTTCGAACCAAATTCATAAGTAGCGGCTAAATTAACCTGCTTGATAAAACTGTCATTAAAAGTGGCTATTTTGAATGTAGGAGACAGCTCGCCATAAGTTTCTCTAAATCTATTGTTTTCAATGTCATCGGCACCTTGGTTTCGATCGACAAAGAAGAACACGCCACCCCAGTCGTGCGCAGAAGCATGCTCTAATGTAACGGTCGTCAGCTCTCCATCTTCTACGAGTTCATAATCATTACCGTAAAGTACGGAGACACTCGTATCAGTAAAAAAGGTCTTAGCATAGATGTTCGACATGCTACCTAAAGCAGCGATAGCAACAGCTGCCATCGACAATGGTTTGAGTAAAGCTAGCTTTTGGCTAGATGATTTGGTATGACAGGATAAGCTCGTTAATAAATCAAAACGCAAAATATGACCCCTTTATGTACAATTGATTGTTGATTGCCCCAAAACTGCATCGTTACTATTTGCTAGTAAACAAACTATTAATCCAATCCTCGTTAGACAACGGTTGGTTGATAGCGCTTAAATGCTTACTACTAAAGAGCATTCAATAACCGTGCCATAAATGCCCTAGAAGGCTGTCATCTACAGAGTCTTCTAATTCTTAGTCTTATTAGCCATTAATAAGGGTAGAAATAAGCAAAATAGTCCTTAACTGTTCTCAAATGAGAGAGCCAATTTCCGTACATTTAGATATATGTGATAAACAATGTTTTTCGAAGGATCAGATGCACCATAAAAGCACCAAAATGGATATCCATGTGCTCCAAGTTGGGTCGTCTGACGGGTCTTAATCAATTGATAGGCATATGATTTAACAACTCAATAAACATAAAAAAGCCAGCTAATAGAAGTTAGCTAGCGTTAAGTTTGTACTTGTTGGATGCGACTATTTTTTATTCAGTTAACTGCATTCGCCTTTTAACTCAATAGACACATGCCAATCCGTGATATCAATCTCATGACAGTTATTACCCTCGCCATTGATACGATCAATAACTAAGAAATCACTGTCACGTCCAAGCGCGAGTAGAGGGTGATGCCAGACATTAGCATCGTACTGTACACCTTGGTGAGATTTCGCATAAAACACTGCTAGGTCATCAGGCGACTGTGGCGGCACACCAGCTTTAGCAACCACGACGATATAGTCTTGGCCTTCCATAGATACAAATGCCTGCGTCCCAAGCGGATGGTATTCCATGACTGAGAGTGCAATCGGGTTCTCACGTTTCTTGGCTCGAAAGATACTCATACCAACTGAGCCACCGTCTAGCTTACTTTCGGCAAGTGCATGATGACGAACCGCATAGCCGTTGTTGATCTCATAAGTGTTGTCAGCGGTTTGCTCACAGGCATCATATCGCTCAATGACTGAACCATAGGGGGCAAAGTTTGCCTTGGTTAAAGGCTTAGCCGATAGAGTGATACTCATTATTTTGCCTCTTTACTGTCAGTACCAGTACCAGTATTAGTCTCAGCAATCTTGCCATACACGCGTACACGGCTGATACCACCATCTGGGAAAATATTAACCCGAATATGAGTGATAGGTTTATCAAGTTGAAGCTTGTCTTTACCAAAGTGATGAACGTCGTCAGCATTGGTTTTTTGCGGCTCAAGCAAGGTCTCCCAAAACATACTCTGAGTCACTAAAGTTTGCTCTGGTGTATTTGGTGAGTAGACGGCTTGGATCGAGACTTTATCAGGGTAATTGCCTTTAAAGTGGGCAGTATCTATCTCGATGGAATCAACGATACCTGCTTGACCTAGCGCGATGATGCACCAGTCATTGCCTGGCTCACGGCGACGACGGGTCTCCCAGCCATCACCCATGTTAGGCGCTTTAGTTGGTAGTAGTAAATTACTAGCAGCACCAAAATGTGCATCGTTACTAGCAATCGCACGACCACCATTTAATGCGCCTGCCAAGTCAAGTGTCTCGCCTTGTGTGTTTAGGCTTGCATCAAGTTGGATATCACCATATACACGTAGTCGGGCAACGCCGCCATCTGGATAAATGTTTAAACGAATATGGGTTACCGTTTGCTCGTTATCAATCTCGATAAGCTCATGGTTGTGACCTTGCAGTGGGGTCATACCCACTAGTGCCTGCCAATTTTTATTGTCCCAATCTTCTTTGCTTAGACTGGTAAGTTCAGCTTCATCTTGCTGCAGTAGCTCTGGCGCGTACAAGGCATCGACACTGGCGGAAGATGGGAAGTTACCCGTGAAGTGACTGGTATCAATATCTAGACCAGCTATTTTGGTTGGGCGAGCAAGTTGGATAACTAAATAATCGTAACCCAAGTGGCGTTTACGACGTGTTTCCCAGCCGTCCATCCATTTACCGTTGTTATCGAATTTACCCACGACAAAGATAGGCGCATCAGGATTTAAGATCCGGCTTTTATCTGCAAAGAAATCATCGGTTGCAAATAGGGATTTTGCGCCCAAACGACTGTCAGCGACGTTTGATTTTTTGGTAAATGCTGGCAATGTCTCAGGTAGGTTGTTTGCTGAGAGGATTTGTCCGACTTCTGAACTATTTTGACTCATCGTTATTTCCTTTATTCTATATTAGGTTTTATTTGCCGCATGCGGTCTGTCTTGTGTGGTCAATGTATCAAGATGATGGCTGAGATTACATCCAGTTGGCAGTATTGTCTGACGTGGCAGGATGGTTTTCGTACCAGTGTTTAGCGATGTCATCACGGCGGCATATCCATACGTCGGGCTTATTGGTAATATATTGCAAAAATTGCTTTAGCGCTTTGATGCGTCCTGCACGCCCAATAATGCGGCAATGCAAGCCAATAGTCAGCATTTTAGGGGTGTGTGTGCCTTCTTCGTATAAGGTGTCAAAGCTGTCTTTGAGATACTGATAAAATGGTTCAGCGTGGGTGAATCCTGGGCTAGAAGAAAAACGCATGTCATTGGTCTCGAGGCTATAAGGGATGACCAAATGTGGTTTACGCGTGATCAGATTGCCATCTTGGACCTTTACATTGAGCCAATACGGTAACTCATCACCGTACGAGTCAGAGTCATAGGTATAGCCACCTTGCTCGGCGACCAGTTCACGAGTATTTGGACTATCGCGTCCTGTATACCAGCCGAGAGGTTGTCCGCCTAGCATACGTTTAAATATCTGGGTGGCGCAGCGAATGTGTTCACGCTCCGTCTCACGGTACATATCCTGATAAGTAATCCAGCGTAAACCATGACTGGCAATCTCATGACCGTCTTCTAGTACACGCTCGATAATATGCGGTGTTTTTTCAGCAGCGGCGGCACAGGTAAACGTGGTGATTGGCACGCCGTACTCTTTGAATACATCTAATACACGCCACACGCCGACACGGCTACCGTATTCGAATGCAGATTCAATAGACTGGTGACGGTTGTTAAATTCTGGTGTGCCCAAAATATCAGACAAAAAACGCTCTGATTGACCATCGCCATGGATGACGCTATTTTCTGCACCTTCTTCGATATTTAATACAAACTGTACGGCGATTTTTGCGCCACCTGGCCATTTTGCTTTTGGTGGATTGCCAGCATAGCCTTTTAGGTCGCGGGGATATGTGCTCAGATCAAAGTCACTGGTAATTTTTTTGCTCATTATTTATGTTCCTATATCGCTTAGAGCCTTAGATATTTATTTAAATATTGCTCGTAAAGGACAGTTATTTTTTATCACAAATTAAAGTGATGACGCATATGCCACGAGCTGTTGGCGCTCGGCATCCGTCAGCTGAGTAATATTACCAAGCGGCATGTAGCCAGTCTGTACCGCAGTGACGATTTTCGCTTTATGAATTTTTAAGTCTTCTGGTGTTTGCAAAATAATACCTGCTGGCGGCGCGGCGAAGCCTTGTTGCGTCGGTTGTACCGCATGACAAGTACTACAGCGCGTATGCACGACATCCATCATAGCGTCATCTGCTGATGCGCTCACGGGTACGGCTTCAGCAGTAGCTGCATCATTACTAATACTGTTATTAGCATTGCTATTAGAACTGTTATTAGCGTTAGCAACAGTATCAGTGCTTGAGTCAGTAGTCGCGCTTGTAGCTGGCGGCGTGCTATCAGTCGTTGTAGGTGCTACGGAGGCAGTAGCAGGCATTGCAGGCAATGGCTCAATCGGCTCAGGTCGCATCCAAATAATCAACAATACGGTTAATACGGCTGGAATGACCAAGTAGCGTGGTTTTTTATGACCTAAGTGCTTTTGGTTAAAGTAATGACGCGCAGTCGCGGTAATGATACCGACGAAGACCAATACCAACCAACCTTTCTCATGAGCATACATCATTGGGTAATGGTTGCTGATCATGGTAAAAATCAGCGGTAGGGTAAAATAGTTATTCATCAGTGAGCGATTTTTGGCTTGTAATGCCAATTCAGCCACTTCTTTACCTGGTTTTTCGCCGCGCCGCACACAGTCAACGAGTGCGCGCTGAGCCGGCATAATACCGAAGAATACGTTACCTACCATCACCGTGCCCAAGATGGCACCGATATGTATAAATGAGGCACGATCACTAAACAGCTGGTAAGAACCCCAGCTCGCAATGACCAGCAAGATAAAAATCAGCGTACTAAAGATAAACGCGTTTTTACCCAAATGACTGCGCACAATAACTTCATAAATGAAGTAACTACCAAACAAGAAAAGCAAGCTGGTGGCGATGGCACCGATACTGGTAAAAGGTACTTTGCTTGGGTCAATTAGGTAGGCAGTTGCATTGGCATAATAGACGATAGACATCATCGCCGCACCCGTCAGCCAAGTGGTATAAGCTTCCCACTTAAACCAATGTAGCGTCTTTGGCATCTCTTCGGGTTCGAGTTTGTATTTGGCAATTTCATAAAATCCGCCGCCATGGACGGCCCAAAGATCACCCGAGATGCCTTTGTCTGTTTTCCACTGTGGCGGCTTGCGTAGGCTTAGATCTAGCCACACAAAATAAAACGATGCACCAATCCATGCTACCCCAGCGATAACATGAAACCAGCGGAAAAATAAACTCAACCATTCGAGAAGATAGGCGCCCATGTAATAAATGTCCTTTAATATGACAGTGTCTTAATAAAATGTCTTGGTAATTTCTTTTGATAGTATTTTTTGAAAATTAAAAACAAAGCAGAGAGCTAAACAGCACCAAAGCTATGATCCGCGATAGGTGCTATAACCGTGCGCACTAAGCAGAAGCGGCACGTGATAATGACTGGCATCGTTTACTACAAAGTCGATAACCACTTGCGGGTAAAATGCTGTTAGCTGCTGAGCATCAAAATAAGACTGAGTATCGAACGTTACGGTATAGCGGCCAATATTTAGCTGACGCTCTGTGCTATCGATGGCTGTATCAAATTGCCAAGCGTCTGGTGTGACACGGCCATCACTATTGGTTGTGCCATGTGCCAATAATGTGGCGACACCATTGTCTTGTACGCGGTGTAAGGTAACGGCGACATCAGCGGCAGGTTTGCCAAGATGAGTGTCTAAGATATGTGATGATAGGGTGGCAGACATAATGCTTCCTTTGTATTCGTGAGAAATATAAATAGGGTGAAAATGCTAGTCTAACTCTGCGACTACTATTTGCTTGTCGAAGCATTACCTAGTAATTTGTTTAAACGTAGACGCGTAATTTTATTTTGTTCAGCGGCTGCATTGGCAAGCTCTGTGGCACGATCGTTAGGCAAGCGAGCTAATAGCAGATCTAGCATTTGCTGCGCGCTTTTACCCGTTGCAAAGACAATAAAAATAAAACCAAATTTATCAAGATAGTCTCGATTGCCTTTGGCAAGTGCTTCGAGCACCTCATCGGCTGCATCGTTAGCGCCTGATTGTTCATGTGCGGCGCTACTTTGTGTGTTGCGGTATTTTTCTTTTAGAGATGCCACGTTACCGATTTGCGGATGTCCATCAAACGCTTCTAATAAGTTAGCCTCATCATTTTGTACTTTGTTCCAGATAGCGTCGCTACTTGCTAGCAGTGCGTCAACGTCTGCAAAAGGGCGGGCGTCTGCAAGTTTATATGCCCAGTTTTTACTGGTGCAGCAAGTTAATAGCTGAGCGATGGCGACTTCTTGTGATAAATCGTTGAATTGCGCTAAGGTTAAGCTCACGATGACATCCTTTTCTAATATGACAACCCGTTATCTGTATTGGGTGATAAGTGTTTGATAGAGGTTTATACCTTATGGTTATTTGCATAAACTTATAGGTATAAGCAGTAATTTTGATAAGTAGCGGTTGCTTCAGCTTCATGAATAATTTGATTAAGCTAGCAGCTACTAGTTTGCATAAAATCAAAAGCTGATAATCTATGTGTTCGTAGTCAGAGCTTTGGCGTTTATATACGCTTTGCATAACTTCAAGCTATAGTGAACTGACAATATGAAACAGATTTGCTAAGGAAACACTGATATTTTAGCCGTCCAAAACGTCTGGCAAGAAGTGATTAATGACGGCGTAATTGATTTACAGTTCCCATTTTGCTAAAACCTGACTAATTGGTCAACTGTTTTATGCGAAATATTTTTATTTAACAGGTTATGCTGATCAAATCTATGTGTTTATATAAGAATACACAGCGAAATATAGCGACTATTTTGTCGAACCTGTCTCTTAAAGTGAGATACCACTGCTATGACTCAAAACAATCAAAAGGAAGAAACCTCAGTGACTGATACGCCCTCGCACCGTAGCCAACAAGCCATTCGCGCACAGAACCAAGCGCTTATCTTAGCGGCAGCTGAAGAAGAGTTTGTGCTTCAGAGCTATCGCGGCGCTACGATGCAGGGCATTGCCGATAGGGCAGGCTTACCTAAAGCCAATGTTCACTACTACTTTAAAAATAAAAAGAATCTCTACATGGCAGTGCTGCGTTCGATCATTCAAGAATGGAACGAAGGTTTGGTAACCATGACAGTAGATAGCGACCCAAAAACAGTCATCGAAAAATTTGTCCGTACCAAACTACATCAGGCATTTATCAATCCAAGTCGCCATAAACTGTTTGCGATTGAAGTCATCGGCGGTGCACCGCATTTGCATGAATTTATGTCCACTACGATGAAGGAGTGGGTACACGATAAAGCACAGGTAATGAAAGAGTGGCACAAGCAAGGCAAAATTGGGATTACTGACCCTCTCCAACTACTGATATTGATTTGGGCGACTACCCAACGTTATGCTGAATTTGAGATTGAGATCGTTGGATTAATGGATAAGACGGCATATGACGCAGCAGATGAAGCACGTGCGGCAGATTTTCTGGTGCCTTTTATTCTAAAAGGCTGTGGCCTTGAATGATAACAAGATAGCTATTTGACAGGGTGCCTATTTAATAAGTCAGGTGCTTAATCAGCGAAGTGCACAGATTGTTTCTATTTTTCTGTGCACCTCGTTTACGGCTAAATACTTCGATATATTTAACCCTAGCTTGCGTTTAGTCTTAAGCGACTTCCTGCGTTGGTTCTAAACCGTCGTCAGCATGCTGTGCTTTGGTATCAAACTCGATGCCATAGTTTTTGGGTAAAATCATATCAAGCGTGATAGCCACAATCCCTGCCATCGTTACTGCTGAGCCAAAGATATTCTGAAAGAACTGCGGCGTTTGTGACAGTACGTCAGGGACGAAGGCGATACCCGTTGCCAGACCCAGTGAGGTGGCAATGATTAAGACATTACGATGCGTAAATTGCACGGTAGATAAGATACGAATGCCCGCAGTCGCCACAGTCGCAAACATCAGTAGCGTGACGCCGCCAACGACAGGCTTCGGTAATTGGGTAAAAATAGCACCAAGGACAGGGAACAGTCCCATCAGGCATAGGATGCCGCCCACATAGAAACCCACATAGCGACTGGCAATACCCGTCATTTGGATCACACCGTTGTTTTGGCTAAAGGTCGTCACGGGGAAGGTATTGAATACCGCTGCAATCAGAGAGTTAACACCATCTCCTAGTACGCCGCCTTTGATGCGTTTCTCATAGAGAGGGCCTTTAATCGGTTCACCTGATATCATCGAGGTAGCCGTCAAATCGCCTGAGGTCTCGATACTGGTAATGATATACATAAAGGCAACAGGAATAAAAGCTTGCCAATCAAAACCAAAGCCATATTTAAAAGGGATCGGCACCGTAAAAAAAGCGGCTTCAGAAACCAGTGAAAAATCGATACGTCCCATAAATACGGCCGCGATAAGGCCGAGCATCAAACCGATAAAGATGGCGCTTGAGCGAATGACTTTATTGTTGATGATACTAATCAGTACGACACTTGCCAGCACACCACCGCCCAAAAGCAAGTTGGGAATGCTACCAAAATCTTCAGCACCAAACCCGCCTGCTAAGTCAGTCAGACCTACCTTGGTTAATGACAAACCAATCGTGACAATCACGCAGCCTGTAACAATAGGGCTCATAAAAGATTTGAGTTTGGTAATAAACTGACTCAAAAATATCTCAACAAATGCACCGAGAAATGAAACGCCAAAAATAACGGATAATATCTCTTCTGGACCACCACCGCGGTTTTTTACCACAAATCCTGCCGTCAGTACTGCTGCCAAAAATCCAAAACTGGTGCCTTGTAACGCCATGAGGCCAGAGCCAACAGGACCTACTTTACGAGTCTGAATAAAGGTTGCAACGCCAGATACTATCAATGACATACTGAGAAGGTAGGGGATATGCTCTCCTAAACCTAATGTGCCACCTATGATAAGAGAGGGTGTGATGATACCTACAAACGCTGCAAGTACGTGCTGTATAGCACCTAAAAATGCTTTAATGGGGGTAGGACGGTCATGCAGTCTATACAGTAAATCGGTATTCGCTGGAACGTTTTCACTCATGGTGGTTTCCTCCTAAAATAACTGCTTAGTACCCGCTTGACTGTAGATATCAGACAATGTGGTAAATCACGAGATCAAAGTTTTAACCCAATCTTTGACTTGTTTTTTTATCGATGTAAACAATAGGGGTACGCATCCGTCTGTAAGATAAATAATGAAAATAGCTAATATATGTTGGCTAATATTTGAACAACCTGACCAATTAGTCAGGTCTATTTAGGGTATAGGTAAAATACAAGTCATTGCAATGTTTTTTTTGGTACTAGTGCGTTTACAGGTTTGTTACGAAAGAGGGAGGGTTAGGTAACATTGAAAAGTAGATCGAAAAAACGAGGAGTACTGACTGACCATTGAGAACGAATAAGTACTAAGATCTATCGGCAGCTCTATTGCTGTTTTTTAAACAAAAAAAAGCCCCAACCATAACGACTATGATTGGGGCATTTCAATTTTGCTTACTTGATATTTATTCTACTATAACCAAAATTGCTACTTTAGTGGTCGACCAGTTATTTTGGGCTTGATGACCATACAGGTGAGCGGATAACACCTTGTCCTGATTTACCAAACGCTTCGCCACCGTTGAGAGATTTGATGGTCAGTACGCCTTTGCCGCCTTGGGTCGATGCGTAGACCACGCGTTTACCGTTTGGTGAGAAGCTTGGTGCTTCATCAATACCTGTATTGCCAAGATTGGTAGTGATAGCACCATTACTATTCATAATAGCTGCTGAGCGCCCACTCAAAAAGGCAATTTGTGTACCGTCACTGCTAAACTGCGGGCTGGTTGCATAACCACCGTTTGACACTTTAGTCGTTTGTCCTGTGGCAAACTCGTAGCGATAGACTTGCGGCTTGTTAAAGCCAGTTTTATCACTGACAAACACAAAAGATTTGCCGTCTGGTGCATAGCTTGGCTGCACTTCACTGCTTGGTAAATTAGTGAGCCTTCTAGGTGTACCGCCGCTGGCACTCATCTCATAGATATCAGCGCTACCTTCAAAGCTGCTAGAGAATAATATCTTGCTGCCATCAGGAGAGAACGAGGGGCTTAGGTTACTACCTGAAAAAGGCGTCAGAGCAGTTGCACCGCCGCCACTGACGTTTTGCACGTAGATAACAGGATATGATTTCTCACGTTGTACTGAGTAGGCGATACGGTTGCCATCAGGTGACCATGCTGGTGAAAAAATAGATCCTGTCACTTCAGTAATGGTTCTAGCGTTTTCGCCATCAGCATCCATTACTTTGAGACGAGAGATCTTTTGCTTGCCAGTTCCTGTTTCTTCAATATAAGCAATGCGTCCTGAGAAGTCCCCTGGAATACCAGTAATCAGCTCGTACACTTTGTCTGCAATGACATGACCAGCGTAACGCATACTTTCTCTATTGTTGTCAGCAGTTAGGCTTTGCTTGCCTTCTATCACGCGACCAGATTTGACATCGATGACTTCGTAATCGGTGATTATTTTGCCACGATTGGTACGCGTGCTGCCGACGACCAGATACGGTATGCCCATGCTTTGCCAAACGGGTAATGTGCCTGTCAGCTCTTTACTACTGTGCGGCTGCTGCGGTAGATCTTGATTGGTTACTTTTAGCTCGGTTTTACTCAAGTCATTGAATATAATCGGTGATAAGACAGAGTCACCTGCAAACGGCACAAACGCGACTTGGTTTTGCTGAACAGGAATTTCATAGTCTAATTCTAGTACAACAGGTGCAGCGAGCACGCTTTGCGATATTAGCAATGCTGAGGTACTGGCGAGTAATGAGACTAGTAATTTTTTTTGGGTACGCATGAGTAAATGGAGCTCCTAAAATTAGTATGATATTCATTTTTTATTTAATGAGACAAGCATCTAGATGAGGCAGCAACCTATGCGAGACAAGCCGCTTAACGTCACGTTACCAATATTATAAGAACCTAGCAACTGATTAATTGCTGCCTTTAAACTGTATGGTAAAAGTCGGGTATTTAGGGTCATCAGCATCAATCGGGAGGCTACCAGTATTGAGTACCGCTTGTCTTGCCGCTTCGTTGACCGTGCTATCAGGTCCAGAGGCCGTCACATTGATCACATCGCCATTTGCATTGACAGTGATGGTCAGGGTGGCACGTTGAGTAGAGCCTCGCGCAGCAGTAGGCGGCGTATAGTTGCGCTTAATTAAGTTAATGATTTCATTATTGCTGGCACCACGGCTACCACTAGATGCAGAGCGGCTACTGCCCTTGGACGTACTAGAGGTTGACGTATCACCAGACACAGTAGACTGCCCATCTGACAGGCTAAAGGTTTTGCCTGCATTGCCAGAGCCGGCAGTATCAATCTCAATATTGCGATCAGTAGCAGTAGGACGTTTTATCTTTGGTGGATTGTTCTGCTTTTGACGAAACTCTCCCAGCCTTTTTTGTTCTTCTATGAGCTGATCGCGTTTGCTTTGATCCACTTGGTCAAGCTCTTCCATAGCTGATTCGTCTAGTTGTGCTGCCCACTCAGCCATTTTGCGCTCATACTCTTGATTCTGCTCAAGCAGACGTTGTTGATGGTCTTCGCTCATCAGTATGGGTTGACCAGCTGGCTCCTCAGATCGTGTAAATACAGGCACGCGCTGAGAGCTTGACTGACTTGGATTTTGTGCACTGACGCTACTACCAGACACTTCTGGCTGAGCACTACTGGACGAATCGCTAGTGCTGCTATCCATCTGCATTGCGCTGGCTGCTGCACGGTTGGCCAGTATTTGTCCTTGCATTTCAGCAAGTTGCTCAGGAGATACCATGACCGTCTCAATACTACCAGCAGTCTCAACTTCAGTGGTTTGATAGTTATAAACCAGTATGCCGATGATAAGGCCATGCGCCAGTAAGCTTAGCAACGTCGGCAGTGTTAACCCGTTGCTTTCTGGTTCGGTAGGTACATAGACGGCAGGAGCATTATGCATGGTAAGGATACTCATGAACGTGATTTGTCAGATTGACTACTAGAATTGGCTATTATGATATAAGACATTTACTAAAGGACGCTTATCACTATAAAGAAGGTGTGGGTAGTGGCGCACCAGTCAGTAACCCAACTTTCTCGATACCTGCTTGTTGCAAAGTTGCCATGAGCGTCATGATGGCACCATACTGATTGTTTTGATCGGCATTGATCATTACCTGTACTGGCTCAGTGTTACTATTATCGCTCTGAGACTGCAGGTTAGATAATGTATTAATCAGCTCAGGCTCACTTACTGGCACATCGACATTGCTTTCATAACTGATGAAAATATCACCCTTGTCAGTCAAAGAAACAATCACAGGTAATTGGCTTTGACTCATGGTATTAGTTTGTTCTTTTGGCAGATCAACATCGACACCTGTAATCAGCATTGGCGCTGTGACCATAAATATCACCAGTAGCACTAGCATGACGTCAATATAAGGTACGACGTTCATTTCTGCATTAAGGGCTTTTTTTTCACGGCCGTAGGGGTTTGGTTTCATAGCCCTGTCACCTGACCTGCATTAACTTGGGTTTCTTTGCTAATAGGCGCTTGTACGCTTGTCTCACGCTGCAGCATGCCCGTCATCTCATCACAAAATAAGGCACGCGAGTCATATAGTCGGCTCGATTTTGCTGTGAAGTGATTGTATGCCAATACTGCAGGGATAGCGGCAAACAAACCCATGGCTGTAGCAATCAGTGCTTCGGCAATACCGGGTGCTACAGAGGCGAGGGTAGCTTGCTCAGTTTGAGACAGTCCCAAGAATGCATTCATGATACCCCACACGGTACCGAACAATCCGATATACGGAGCAACGGAGCCAATGCTGGCTAGCGTCGTCAGTCCTGACTCAAGCAATTGCTGCTGACGACCTAGGCCGACACGTAGCTTGCGTTCAACACCATCGATAATATCGTCTTTAGGTTGACGTTTCTTATGCATTCTTAGGTATTCTGAAAAGCCTACATAAAAAATTTGCTCAAGTCCCTGACGGTCAGGAGAGCCCTGAATGCCTTGATATAGCTTGGCCAAGTCTTCGCCTGACCAAAACCAAGTCTCAAACTGTTGATCAAAGTTTTTGGCTGTACCAAGTCGCGCACTCATGCGAAAAATAATAACCCAACTGAGTAAAGAGGCTAATAACAATAGTGCCATCACAATCTGCACCAATAGACTGGCTTGGGTAATAAGATCGACAATATTTAATGATTCAGGCATGTAATGGACTCACGAATAATTGATAACAGCTGGCTGGAATAGTGATATCCGAACCAGACAACCTCTAAACAAACACTATTTACTTTTTATTATTTAACACGCAGCACGATTCTTCACTAAAAATTTGTAACTGTGCTTAGAAAAATGCTGCAACAGTAAGTATCGCGATTTAGGTATCGGTATAATAACCCCCTAGTTTACTTCTAAATGAGAGAAAGGTCATTATTAATGTGTTAAACGACTATTTAGTTGGGCTGCTACTGATTCATTCGATAGTTGGTTGGATAACATGAATAATGACCGAGCAAATACTTATCATCTAAAATTATTGACTCAAACCGAATATTATCTTAATGACGAATAGAAAGTAGTTTTTCGAATAGCGTAGGGCAACATGGCTGTATGTGGCTTTTCATATGGCTTTTCTGACCAATAGTCTTGAAGTCTTTCAAAATCGCATTTTGTACGAGATAGACATTATCAACGATTGAGTTTGTAAGATAACTGGTCTAATATGTTACGCTTTGTTACTACATTATTCTTATTGTGGCATCGTTATTTTTTCGCTGAGGTCATGTTTAATTTTAGGTAATGATGACTTTTTATTAGCCAGTCGGGGGCGACACTTATGAATGCAATTGAACGCTATTTTGGGATTAATGGTGAAAATACCACGATCAAAACAGAAATCATCGCTGGTATAACCACGTTCTTGACGATGGCCTATATTATCTTTGTCAACCCTAACGTCTTAGCCGATGCGGGTATGGATAAGGGGGCCGTATTTGTAGCGACCTGTATAGCAGCAGCAGTAGGTTGTTTCATCATGGGTATCTACGCCCGACTACCAGTTGCGCTTGCACCAGGTATGGGGCTTAATGCTTTCTTTACCTATGGTGTGGTGCTTGGTATGGGCTACGCGTGGCAGACAGCGTTAGGTGCGGTGTTCTTGTCTGGTTGTATCTTCGTACTATTGAGTCTATTCAAGATTCGTGAAGCAATCATTAATGCCATTCCAACGTCTCTCAAAAACGGCGTAGTTGCTGGTATTGGTGCGTTCTTGGCGTTTATTGCATTGCAAAGCGCAGGTATCATCGTCAATCATGATGCAACCCTAGTTGGCCTTGGTGACATGACGTCATTTGGTCCTGTCATGGCTTCATTAGGTTTTGTTGTTATCATTGGCCTGTCTTATAAGAGAGTCCCAGGTGCGGTAACCATTGGTATTTTATTGGTTGCACTGATTAGCTTATTAATGGGCTATACGCAGTTCACAGGTATCATCTCTTCACCGCCTTCTATTGCACCGACGCTTATGCAGTTAGACATTGCTGGTGCATTTGATGTGGGCATGATCAGTGTTATCTTTGCTTTCTTATTTGTCGATTTGTTTGATACTGCTGGTACTTTGATTGCTACCACTAGCCAAGCAAAGCTAACGGACAAAGATGGCAATATCCCGAACATGGGCAAAGCACTACTCGCTGATTCAACCGCGACAGTAGCGGGTTCTTTACTGGGTACTTCATCGACGACCAGCTATATTGAGAGTATCTCTGGTATCGCCTCAGGTGGCCGTACAGGCTTAATGGCTGTTACGGTAGGTGTGCTATTCCTATTCAGTATTTTCTTCTCACCACTAGCAGGTATGATTCCAGCTTATGCAACGGCTGGCGCTATCTTTTATGTAGCCGTACTTATGATGGGTACCCTAAAGGACATTAACTGGAGCGACTTAACAGAAGCGGCACCAGTGGTCGTGGTATTGCTATTCACACCACTTACATACTCTATCGCTGACGGTATCGCACTTGGTTTTATTACCTTTACAGCTGTAAAAGCAATTGCAGGCAAGTTTGCAGATATCAGTATCGCTGTCTGGATTTTGACTGCTATATTGTTGTTCAAGATTATTTTCTTATAATGCAAAGTGTAGTAAGACATTAATAGCATCTTAAACAAAAAACCCTCCTTACCAGCTGATGATAAGGAGGATTTTTTTTGTCAGCATTATAAGCCTATCGTCTTAATTTGAGCTCAGTATTCTTGGGGGTAATGTTTAGTATTTCTGATACCAGTATTAAGTAGGGTAATGCCAAACTATGGGCAATAGTAAACAAAAAAACGTAACCAAAGCGTCATGGCCAATAAAGTGCTTGTAAGTTATTGTTATTTAGATATATATTAATTTATGAAAATAATAAATTTCGTTAGTTTGAAAAAAACTTTCGTGATATTATAGCCGAGTTAAGCGCATCACCTCAATCAACGCCGTAGAGGTTTTTCTTACAGTGAATTAGCATCACCATAGATGACAGATTTGTGATTATTAGAGCGATTTTTCGGTTCAATAAGGCGATATTTGGTCATCACACTCCTTTCACTACTAACAAGAAGAAGGCACTAATGCCGCTTAGCTTTTCGTTGTTGCCTTTGTATTGTTAACGTAGCCCGTTTAACAGTCGAACGACCTACTTAACCGTCTCCAGCCTATGCTGGATTTTTAGTTTTGTGATGGCGCCGTTTGGTCTTTTGATTATTGCTGTGAATATCCGTCAATAACCACTATTTTTTGATAGCGGTTATGAGCAGTTATACAGGACGATCAGACTTCCTAAAGCACCATTTATTATGGTTTTTAAACGATAGTTATGGAGTTATTATGAACCCAGTAGACCAGTTTACCCCGCAAGAGCCGATCTTGTTTAATCCTGTTGATATGCTGTCGCCTGAGTATCTCGCCCAGTCAGCAGAAGCGCTAAATAAGCGTATTTCGCCGCTATATAGCGCCGATGAAGAACGTTGGTTGTCTGAGTTATTGCCACTTGCCAAACCCAGTATAGAAGAACGCGATGCTGCTGCTGAGCAAACGCGCAAACTGGTCGAGCACGTACGTAATGATGGTAAAGCCGTCAAGATGGTTGACTCATTATTGCTTGAGTATAGCCTTGATACCCAAGAAGGTATCTTGCTAATGAGCTTGGCAGAAGCCTTGATTCGTGTGCCAGACAACTATACGGCTGATGCATTGATTCATGACAAAATGAGTGTGGCTGACTGGAAAAAGCACATCAAAAATGACAACGGCTTTATGGTCAATGCCTCTACTTGGGGCATGATGATGACTGGTCGCGTTGTCAGTATTGACAGCAGCACCACTGCATCAGGTTTCTTGGATCGCATGACTAAAAAGATGGGCGAGCCTGTCATTCGTAGTGCGATGCAAAAAGCCATGCGTATCATGGGTCATCAGTTTGTATTGGGCGAGACCATCGAAGACGCCAATAAAAACAGCCAGCCATATCGTAATAGAGGCTATACCTATTCATTTGATATGTTAGGTGAAGCGGCCATCACGCATAAAGATGCGGAAAAATACTTCAATGACTATCTACATGCGATCAGAGCTACGACCAACGTAAAAGTTAAAGAAGGCATGCCAAAGCCGTCAGTGTCTATCAAATTATCAGCACTGCATCCTCGCTATGAAGCCACGCAAGAAGCGCAAGTAATGGGCTTATTGCGTCAGCGCTGCCTGCTATTGATTGAAGCGGCACGTGAAGTCAATGTCGATATCAGTATTGATGCTGAAGAAGCAGATCGCCTTGAGATTTCTCTAAAACTGTTTGAGTCTTTGTACCGTGATAATTTGACAGCGGACTGGGATGGTTTAGGTATCGTTGTACAAGGGTACTCTAAACGTGCTATCGCTGTATTAGCATGGCTTGCTCGTTTGTCTACTGAAGTCGGTGATCGTATACCAGTACGTCTAGTAAAAGGCGCTTACTGGGATACTGAGATCAAACTTGCTCAGCAAAAAGGTCTATCAGGCTATCCAGTTTGGACACGTAAAGAAGGTACGGATACTGCATACCTTGCTTGTGCGCGCTTCTTATTGTCAGACCATCTGCGCGGTCTAATCTGGCCACAGTTTGCGACGCATAATGCGCATACACTTTCATCAATCATGACCATGAGTGCACATAGAGACTTTGAATTCCAACGTCTGCACGGCATGGGTGATGCGCTTTATGATCATATTTTGCAAGCTTATGAGATTCCTGTACGTATCTATGCGCCAGTAGGTGCACACAAAGACTTGCTACCGTACTTGGTACGCCGCTTGCTTGAGAACGGTGCCAACAGCTCGTTTGTTCATCAGTTGCTAGACAAGTCTTACCCAATCGAAAAGCTAACAGTGCATCCATATGACAAGCTGCTTGGTAATGCAACATTGCACAATCCAGACATCCCGTTACCGTTAGAGATTTACGGCGAACGCCGTGCAAGTTTTGGCCCTAATATCTTTGTAGAGTCACAATGGTTGCCGTTCAAATCAGCTATTGATAGCCATCTACACAAAACATGGTCAGCAACCTCTATCATTAATGGTAAAGCTGTTGATACCTATGAAGTAGATGGTCAAACGAATCAGCTTGATACGCAGACTGTACTTGCGCCTTGGAACCACGAAGTTAGTGCTGGTAAAGTAACTTATGCCAACGCTGAAGTGGCTCGCCAAGCGATTGACGTTGCTGTTGCTGGTCAAGATGTATGGAAAAATGTACCAGCTGCTAAGCGTGCTGAGATATTACGTAAGATTGCTGAGCTATACGAAGAAAACTACGCTGAACTAATGGCACTATGCCAAGTTGAAGCGGGTAAAACCATGCAAGATGGCATCGATGAAATCAAAGAAGCCGTTGATTTCTGTCGTTTCTATGCTGACGAAGCAGAGCGTCTAGATGACGTCGTACATGAGTTTACAGACTTGGCTGGCAAGCAGTCTCGTCAAGTATATAAAGCACGCGGTACTTTTGTTTGTATCAGTCCATGGAACTTCCCATTGGCTATCTATACGGGACAGATTGTAGCTGCACTTGCTGCAGGTAACACCGTAGTAGCGAAACCTGCTGAACAAACCAGTTTGGTAGCTCACTTTGGTGCCCAGTTGATGTATCAAGCGGGTATACCTGCAGAAGCATTGCAATTGGTCATTGGTGCAGGCGACGTAGGTGGTGCTTTGACGGCTGCTGACAATATCGCAGGGGTAATATTTACCGGTTCTACTCAAACAGCCCAACGTATCAACCAAAGCCTAAATGATCATGCACAAACCAGCGGCGAGTTGCCTGTCTTTATCGCTGAGACTGGCGGTCAAAACGCAATGATCGTTGACTCAACAGCATTGCCAGAGCAAGTCGTTAGAGATGCGGTACTATCAGCATTTGGTTCAGCAGGTCAGCGTTGTTCAGCTTGTCGCATATTGTGTGTACAGGAAGAAATGGCGGATGATCTAATCGAGCTATTGCAAGGTAATATGGCTGAGTTGTCTGTAGGCAATCCTTTATATGCTGCCACAGATGTAGGTCCAGTAATTGATGCGGATGCTAAGCATGGTTTAGAGGCGCATATCGAACGTATGAGTGCTGAGCCGACTGCTACCATTTTGGCACAGACGCCGATGAGCTCAAGCTCAGTCGTCAGTCAAGAGAAGTCTACCTTTGTATTGCCAACCGCAATTGAAGTGAAGAGCATTGATGTGATCGGTGGTGAGCACTTTGGCCCAATTCTACACGTACTTCGTTATCAAGCACGTGATTTGAATAAGCTGATTGATGCCATTAACAACACAGGCTTTGGTTTGACGTTAGGTATCCATAGCCGTATTGAAAATACTGTTGAGCACATTGAGCGCCGCGCATTTGTCGGTAACACTTATATTAACCGTAACCAAATCGGCGCGGTCGTAAACGTACAGCCATTCGGTGGTTGTGGTCTATCAGGTACTGGCCCTAAAGCTGGTGGCCCGCATTATGTCGCGCGTCTGATGCAACTTAGCTCAGAAACAGTCAACGCTGAACAGTCAGCTGCTCATATGACAGCGACCGAAACCCAAACTACCACTCAAACAGAACTCGCATAAGGAGTAGCAACATGGCGACTGAATTCAAAAAAAATCATGCCCAGGTTTGTGAATCTTGGCGATTACTCGGCGCAGTCAACCGCGCAACGTATCTACAAGCAGCCACTCCAAAACTGGCATTGCTCACTGGTGATGCCAATAAAGCAAAGCGTTTATTCAACCATTTGTTGAGCGCTGCGCCTAGCTTGGATGAGATGCATCGTATGACAGGGGCAACAGGCGAGTCCAATGACTTGTATGTGACTGGTCGTGGTAAGACGATGGTCATCGGTGGCGAAACTGCTAGAGCCATGGCAGTATTAGGTCAGCTTATCGCGGCACTCCTAACAGGTAATGAAGTTATATTGCATTGCCCAAGCCAAGATGAGATGTGTAATGAAGCTGCTAAGATACTGCACGACACAGGTATCAGCGAAGATGTATTAAGTGTGGCTAATGATTCGCAAACAGTCACGCTTTTATATATCGATCGTCTAGCACAAGTGGCTGTCTCTGGTAGCCGCAGCGAAGTGCAAGCCATCAGTCAAGAGCTTGCCAATACTGACGGTATTTTGACACAGGTTATCAGTGTCACTGATATGGAAGGCTTATCAGAAATGCTAACGCCTGATTATCTGCATCGCTTTGTCACTGAGCGAGTCAAGACTATCAATACCACAGCAATCGGTGGTAACGCGAGCTTGCTTGAGCTTGGTACAGAGTAGAAGGATTGCAGTAATTACGAATCCGCTTCGCTTTTATATCAACTTTTATAAAGGCTAAGCGGTATTTGGTAGCGCTATAACTACCAAATTAGTGATTGCATAAGATGTATAAGAAAAAACCGCTATCTGAGTAATTATCAGATAGCGGTTTTTTTGTCTATGCTATTTAACTGAAGCTTGATACAGGATGTTATTCAGCAATATCAACCCATACCCAACCGTTTTCTAGCCATTCTCTCAAATCATCTGCATCAACATTGGTGACGTCGCTATGTTGTAATGCTTCACCATTGGCCAAGCGTACTAGTACTGCTATCGCCGCTTCATCAAGCCCATCGATACGTTGACCATTGGCATACAGCACGGTGCCATCAGTGGTCTGGCTATAGAGTAGGCGGTTGCTATAGTCCGCCTGCAATGTCGCCCCTTCTGATAAGGCTTGCACTAGCTCATCGGTATCTAACGTCTCTTCTGGCATCAGCGCATCATATTGGCGTTTACTAACCACTTCAGAAACTGCTTGGCGAATCATATCATCACCGCGATCAGATTGTAGCATCTCTAGCAATTGCGCCTTGATAGCGGCAATACTATCTGCTTGCAACTCACCTGACGCTTGTAGCGCTTGCGGTAGTAGCATCGGGATAAATAACTTGCTGTCATTGGTTGCGATATCGGCCACGCTATCGATGATTTGCATCAGGTTTGGACGGCGGCAACCAAACGAGAAAGTCAAACAGTCATCTTGTGCCACACCGAAATGTGATAATTTAGGCGGTACATAAAGCACATCACCCGCTTCTAGTATTTCATCAAAAATAAGCTCGCCCATGTCGTCGAACAAGCGTAAAGGCTCGTCAGCAACAAACTCTGTCTGGTCATCACAGAATTTGCCTAGTTGCCAACGTCTAGAGCCATAGCCTTGTGCCAAAAATACATCGTAGTCGTCATAATGCTTACCAACCGAACCACCTGCTGGTGCGTAAGATACCATGATGTCATCGCGCTGCCATTGCGGAATAAAGTCAAACGCTTGCCACAATTGGCCAAGCTCTGGAGACCATTGTTCAAGATTCTGTACTAATACGGTCCATTGCTCTGGTAGATTTTCAAAATCAGTCTCATTCAATGGGCTTTTTTTGAGTTGCCACTGTGCCTGACCTTCTTTTTTACTGGCTGCTTGGGTCAGCAGTCTTGCACTAGCATCTTCTTCAAGCGCAAGACCAATCATGTCATCTGGCTCAAACATATTAACTAGCTGTGGCAACCCTTGCTTGATAAGCAGTGGCTTCTTTTGCCAGTATTCAGATAAGAATTGCTCAGGCGTGATAGAGTCGGGTAAACAAAGAGGAATAGAAGTCATTGATAAATCCATATTTTGGCGGTGTACAAGATTAATAATAAGGGATGCTTTATAGGAAGGTTTTAATAGTTTAAGATTGTCATCTATTTGATGTCTATTATTTTGGTGACGTTTATATAGCACATATAAGCAATAACGATTATCAAAACAATAGCTGTCAGCAGAGCATCCACTCAATCGTAGGAACGTTATGAAAAAGCTGCATTTTGTTGTCATCATCGCTAGCGTGTTTTTGCTACAAGCCTGTGTCCATAAAATCGTCACAGTACCCGCAAAAATCGCTTATAAAACTACCAAAGGCGTGGTTAAAGGAACTGTTGCTGTGGGTAAAGCTATCATACCGGGCGACAGTGATGACGATGATGATAAAAAATAAAACCTTACTTATCGACTATGGGTTTTGACTCAAAAGCAATTGAATCAAAACCAATCATAGCGTTCAAAGTAAGGCTACTATTAATCCAGATAATAGCTATTAAGATAACAACTGAATAAGATAAAAATGCTAGCAAGATAGGAGCGAGTAGATAATACTAGGTGCTCCTACCTTTTCAGTCTGATCTTATTATCAGTATGCTCTTATCAGTTATTAAAGCTTGGCAATCCATTCTTTAATAGCGCGTGCTTGCTCAGCGGCATTACCGATATAAGTAGCAGGCATCAATGCACGTAGACGTTCTTTGTCCGCATCACTAACTGCCGATAGCTCATCACTTTCGACGAAAGTTAGCATGGCTTCACGAGTCATGGCATTACCACGAGTCAAGGCTTTTAGTTTTTCATACGGGTTTTCAACACGGTAGCGACGCATGACCGTTTGAATTGGCTCTGCCAACACTTCTTGCGCTTGATTCAAATCATCATTTAAACGCTGTGCATTTAGCTCAAGTTTACCCACGCCTTTTAGACAAGCATCAAACGCAATCATGCTCTGTGCTAGACCAACACCGATATTACGCAATACAGTTGAGTCCGATAGGTCACGCTGCATACGTGAGATAGGCAGCTTCTCACCCAAATGGGCTAGCATCGCATTGGCAACGCCTAAGTTACCTTCAGAGTTTTCAAAGTCAATTGGATTAACTTTATGCGGCATGGTAGAAGAGCCAACTTCACCGTCTTTTAGGCGCTGTTTAAAATAGCCTAAGCTAATATATTGCCAAATATCACGGTTGAAATCGATCAGGATTGTATTGAAGCGCTTAACGGCATCAAACAATTCAGCGATATAGTCGTGTGGCTCAATTTGAGTGGTGTAAGGGTTAAATGTTAGCTCTAAACGCTGATTAATAAACGCTTCAGCATGGCTCTGCCAGTCGACATCAGGGTACGCTGAAAAATGCGCATTATAGTTACCGACTGCGCCGTTGATTTTACCTAATAGCTCTACTTGATTGATTTGCTTGATTTGACGGGCTAGGCGGTAGGCCACGTTTGCCATCTCTTTACCCAATGTCGTTGGACTGGCTGTCTGACCATGAGTGCGTGATAGCATTGGCTGATCAGCATGAGCAATAGATAGATCAACGATGCTATCAGTCACTTGCTGCATTTTCGCAACGACTAGCTCGCGGCTGTCTTTGAGCATCAATGCATACGATAGGTTATTGATGTCTTCACTGGTACAGGCAAAGTGAATAAACTCAAGTGAGTCAATCAAGGCATCCTGACCACGGAACTTGTCTTTGATAAAGTACTCAACCGCTTTTACATCATGATTGGTCGTCGCTTCGATGTCTTTGATAGCTTGAGCATCTGCTTCGCTAAAGTCATCAACGATTGCATTCAAAAAAGCGTTGGTCTGGTCATCAAATGCTGCTAATTCACCAATTGCGCTGTTGTCAGCTAAAGACTGCAACCAGCGAATCTCTACCGTAACGCGGGCTTTGATTAGACCAAATTCAGATAAATAAGGACGTAAACTGTCAGCCTTTGATGCGTAACGGCCATCAATTGGAGAGAGAGCGGTAAGTGGGGTCATGGTTATGCCTCAGTAGTTATGAAATAAAAAACTGCAAGAGTCTAGATAAAAAATTACCATATAATAAACGACGTCGAAATCGTTGCGCGTAATATAGCAGAAATATGATATTAAAAAAGCGGTCTATGCAAATAAAGCGATGTTGACCCTCGTTAAAATTATGTTATTCACTGCATCAACATCTGTGCTTTAAGTTGGGTCTTAAGAAGTAATTAAAATCCGCAAGGTGCATCGATAGATTCAATCACGCCGCCGCCCAGACATACTTCATCGATATAAAATACTGCTGACTGACCAGGGGTGACGGCGCGCTGTGGCTCATCAAATATGACACGCACTTCGCTGCCATCAGCATTGGTCGCAAATACGCGACACGCTTGATCTGGCTGACGATAGCGAGACTTTTCCATACAGGCTAGACCTTCGGCGCTAAACACATCCGCAGGTGGTAAACCATCAATCCAATCGAGCTTATAGGCTTTTAGCTCGTTACTCATTAGCATCGGGTGTTCATGCCCTTGACCGACGATTAAACGATTTTTCTCTAAATCTTTTGCCAATACAAACCACGGTTCTTCAGGACGGTCTTTAACCCCGCCAATGCCGATGCCGCCACGTTGACCCAGTGTGTAATACATGAGGCCATCATGAGTACCGATGACTTTATTATCATCAGTAAGTATCTCGCCTTTTTGGGCAGGTAAGTACTGTTGTAAGAAGTCTTTAAAGCGGCGCTCACCAATAAAGCAAATACCTGTAGAGTCTTTCTTTTTAGCCGTCGCTAAGTCATGCTCTTCAGCGATCTGACGTACCACTGGCTTTTCAAGCTCACCAACTGGGAATAGCGTTTTGGCGACTTTGTCACCGCCAACCGCATGCAAGAAATAGCTTTGATCTTTATTATTATCAAGACCGCGCAATAACTGTGCAACCTCGTCACCTTCGGCATTGGTATAATTCACACTGCGGCGCGTATAGTGACCTGTCGCGATATAATCTGCACCAAGCGTCAACGCATAGTCCAAAAACGCCTTAAACTTAATTTCTTTATTGCACAAGATATCAGGGTTTGGGGTGCGTCCTGCTTTATATTCTGCCAAAAAGTGCTCGAATACGCGATCCCAATATTCCATAGCAAAGTTGGCCGTGTGCAGCTTCATACCGATTTTGTCGCACACGGCTTGCGCGTCTGCTAGATCATCCATTGCCGTACAGTATTCGGTGCCGTCATCTTCTTCCCAGTTCTTCATAAACAAGCCTTCGACCTTGAAGCCTGCCTGTTGAAGTAATACGGCTGATACAGAAGAATCGACCCCACCTGACATACCGACAATCACATGCTTGGTGCTAGGATTTTCGACATCAGCAAGTGTTAAAGGGCGATGAGCATTAAAAGACTCAGAAACGGTTGTGCTTGAGGTATTTTGTATGGCTGACATAAAACGGCTCAACTATTTATACGTTATCCAAAGTACATGCCGACGCCAAGTGTTATGCAATCACTACAATACGTAGTCTCAGCACAACAACGTCAGCTTGTCTTTTGGATCTGGTATTATGATAAAATAAACGTCATATTATACCAGTTAATTGAAACTGGTGGCGACCGATGGTGTCTGGCTACTAGTAAAACCACTTTGAAAATTCAGATAGTGGTTTTGAATTATTTTAATCACCTTTAACTCATCTTGGAATAATAATGATAAAAATTGGTCAAGGTATCGACGTTCATGCTTTTCATAATAATGGTCAGCAGCCACAATATGTCATTCTAGCGGGCGTGCCTATTGAGCATACTCACAGTTTGCTCGCACACTCTGATGGGGATGTGGTCTTGCACGCACTTGCTGATGCGCTTCTTGGTGCTTTAGCACTTGGCGATATCGGGCAGCATTTTCCCGATACCGATGCGGCACATGCTGGATTGGATTCACGAGTATTGCTGCGTTATGTTTATAGTAAAGTGCAAGAGGCTGGTTATAGCCTAGGCAACGCTGATATTACGGTGATGTGTGAGCGTCCAAAGTTAGCGCCGCATAATCTAGCCATGCGCGCTAATATCGCTAGTGACCTGCAAACGAATATTAGCAATATCAGTGTAAAAGCCACCACGACTGAAAAATTGGGATTTACGGGTCGTCAAGAGGGCATCATGGCCAATGCCGTGGTATTATTAGTCCCTAATGCTATCGAACCTATATAGATAGAAATTCGTGCTTGTAATACAGCGGCAGTCGCCCCATGTATCAGCCACGTCTTTATACATTTATTTTATATAAATAATCATTTTAATGAACCGCTTTATCAATAGGAGCTTTTATGAGTGAGCAAACCCCAAACACTGCTGCAAACGACGTTGAACAATTGATCCGTGATCAAATCCGTGACAATAAAGTTATTATCTACATGAAAGGCACACCACAATTTCCACAGTGTGGCTTTTCAGCGCGCTCTATCGAAGTGTTGACTCAGATCGGTCGTCCATTTGCTTTTGTAAACATTTTAGAAAATCCAGAAATTCGTGCAACGTTGCCAAAAATCGCGAATTGGCCAACGTTCCCGCAATTATGGATTGATGGTGAGTTGATGGGTGGATCAGACATCATCTTACAAATGTATCAATCAGGCGAGCTAAAGCCATTGGTTGAAGCAAACAGCCCTGCTGCTTAATACTTAAAAGTGTTAATTGGATGTCTTTAATGTCCAATTAGCCTTTGTAAGATACGAGCACAGCAAACCCAGATAGTCATGTGATGGCTATTTGGGTTTTTTTTATTGTCGCTATTAATGTCGTTAGTAGCGTATCTATTCTTGTCCCCATTAGTATTTTCACGCGCCTATGTCATTAGGCTTCGTTGTTTTTATAGGATTTACCCCCATATAGTGTCCAAGATACCAGCGATATAAATAATAATTATCAGATGAGTAAGAGAGCTTTATGAATAACCAAACCAGCGAACAGTTAAACGAGCAAAGAGAAGCGGCTGAGCAGGCGGCTATTGAAAAGCGCCGTGAACGTTTGAAAAATGAATCGACACGCATTATTGAGATTGCTAATAATGAGTCATACTCAGCACTCAAGTGTATTCATCAGCTTAGTGTGGCAGGCGGTGCAACTGAAGCGACATATGTCGCTATCGAGCAGCGCATCGTTGTAGACCAAGATCCTGCAGGTGCTTATCATTTGGCGCTGTTGGCACAGAACACACCAGATTTGCCAATTGATGCTCGTCAGCTTATCGAGTTGGTAGTAAACAAAGGTGATAACCATCAGCGTTTAGCATTGCTCAAAAACTTACCATTACCGCCAGTTGAGCTTATCAAAGAGCAGATCTTGGCCAGTGATGATGGTGAGGCGATTGGTCAAATGAACGCTTATCTACAGATCAATCCAGAGGGGTATGGTAGCCATCATATGCTGTCTAGTGGGCAGTCAGATCAGATCGTACCGCTTAGCCCTGGCAATAATAACCAAAATGATGATTAAAACAGTAACTAGGGCGTGTCTTCAATTCACCCGATAGTCATCTAAATGGGCTAAAAATGGCTAAATCTTGCCAAACATCGTCAAATAGCTGCTTAATATCCCGATATTATCTGCGCTATTTTTCTTGTTTGACGGCAATTTATCTCATTTTTACCACCATTTTTGAAATGAAAACACGCCCTAGTAAGGCAATAACTAGCAAAACAGTAACCAGAGTAGAGAACTTTTTGCTTAATTTTAATAGTTTTTGTTCTAACGTTTTTTAAGTATCAAAAAATTGTTATAATTATGGGTTATTCAGGGCGTGTCCTTAATCTGAACAAAAGCATCTGAATGGGCTAAAAATGGTTAAATATTGCCAAACTATGTCAAATAGCTGGTTAATATCCTGATATTATCTGCGCTACTTTCCTTGTTTGACTGCAATTTACCTCATTTTTATCACCATTTTCAAAATAAGAACACGCCCTAACCAATTATGAACGACTTATCTGAGTCGTTATCTTCTTATAAATTCGACTGACGTTTATTTGCTGACTGTTTTCTTATTTGAACATAAGATATGGTAATCAGTAGCGTTATGAGTCAAGTGAGGCACACATGCAATACCCAAAACATTACGACGTGATAGTGATCGGCGGTGGTCATGCTGGTACAGAAGCTGCTCTGGCGGCTGCACGTATGGGCGCACAGACCTTATTGTTGACGCATAATATTGAGACGCTCGGGCAGATGAGCTGTAACCCTGCGATTGGCGGTATCGGTAAATCGCATCTGGTGCGTGAGATTGATGCGTTGGGCGGTGCAATGGCATTGGCCACGGACAAGGCTGGTATCCAGTTTCGTGTACTAAACAGCCGCAAAGGAGCTGCCGTTCGTGCCACGCGCGCGCAAGCAGATCGTATCTTATATAAAGCAGCTATCCGTCATACGCTAGAGAATCAGCCAAACCTAGATATATTCCAGCAAGCTGCTGATGATATCTTGGTTGAAAACGGTCGTGCGACGGCAGTCGTTACTTCTACAGGTATTGTCTTTAAGACCGAAACAGTGGTATTGACTTCAGGAACTTTCTTGGGCGGCGTTATCCATATTGGTTTAGAGAACTCAAAGGGTGGCCGCGCAGGGGATCAGCCTTCTATCAAATTGGCAGATCGTTTACGTGAGCTTAAGCTGCCAGTTGGTCGTCTAAAGACAGGTACGCCAGCTCGTATCGATGCGCGTAGTGTTGATTTCAGTGTAATGACGGTACAGCCGGGTGATACGCCATTGCCAGTGATGAGCTATATGGGTGATGTCTCTATGCACCCTGAGCAAGTTAACTGCTATATCACGCATACCAATGCGCGTACTCATGACATTATTCGTGAAAACCTTGACCGTTCACCAATGTTCTCTGGCAAAATCGAAGGCGTGGGCCCACGTTATTGCCCATCGATTGAAGACAAAATCCATCGTTTTGCGGATAAAGACAGCCATCAGATTTTCATCGAGCCAGAAGGTCTGACCACGCATGAGCTATATCCAAATGGTATCTCGACCAGTTTGCCATTCGATGTGCAGTTAGACTTCATTCATAGTATGAAAGGCTTAGAAAATGCCCATATTACTCGTCCAGGTTATGCGATTGAGTATGATTACTTTGATCCACAAAACCTCAAGCCAACGCTAGAGACCAAGTCTATCGATCGTCTGTACTTTGCTGGTCAAATTAATGGTACGACGGGCTATGAAGAAGCAGGCGTACAAGGTTTGCTTGCCGGTACCAATGCGGCATTGGTCACTACTAATAATAGCGAGTTTGACACATGGACACCGCGCCGCGATGAAGCGTATCTCGGTGTGCTTGTCGATGACTTGATTACCCACGGTACTACCGAGCCGTATCGTATGTTTACAAGCCGTGCAGAATATCGTTTATTGCTACGTGAAGACAATGCCGATCAGCGTTTGACTGAGACTGGTCGTAAGCTAGGTCTGGTAGACGATGTACGCTGGCAAGCCTATCAAGAGAAAATGGAAGCCATTGCGACAGAAACTTCACGCCTAAAAGATATGTGGGCCACGCCTGCTAATGCATTAGGTAAGCAAGTGACTGAGCAAACAGGTGAAGTGCTGTCTAAAGAGTCGACTGCCTTCGATTTGCTAAAGCGTCCGCAAATACATTTTGCTGATATTGCGGCTATCACTGACTCAACTGTCGATGCACAAGTGGGTGAGCAGATAGAGATTTCTGTCAAATATGCCGGCTATATCGATCGTCAACAAGAAGATATCGATCAAATGAAGCGACTAGAAAATACGGCGCTACCGTTAGACTTTGATTATAGTATCGTGTCAGGTCTATCAAATGAGATAGTACAAAAACTTACGCAAGTTCGTCCTGCGACGCTAGCCCAAGCGGGACGCGTAAGCGGTGTAACCCCTGCTGCCATTCAGTTGTTGGCAATGACGGTTAAAAAGCATAAAAAAGCAAAAGCGGCATTGGATTCATAATAGCTATGCAATAAAGCCTTTTATAATAAAGCACTTATAGTATAAAAAGCCCGTAACGACATTTCGTTACGGGCTTTTGTTTATCAAAAAAACTGTCAGTTTTAAAAGAAAGTCACATGTAACCTTGTCCTACTTACTACTTTGTCTCTATACTAGGTCAGTAAATTTTCTTAATACTTGTTAATTTGTCTCGCTGATGTCCATATATTCATGGGCTTGTCACCGAACTGAGTCTACTTATGATTGATGCTATTGTTTTTGCTATTACTATTGTCTTACCCAACCTTGCCTTAATGTGGTTGGGTTTTTTTATGCAACGACGTGGTGAAGCAAGCCAAACTTTTATCGATCAGGCATCAAGTTTTGTCTTTAATTATTGCTTGCCGTGCTTATTGTTTTTTAGCGTGGTTGATAGCGACGTCGATTATGGTAAGCAAATTACGCTTATCCTTGTTGGTATCTTGGTGACGTTTATATTATTTATTGGCGCAGAGTTTTACGCCAAACGCTTCGTCAAGCGTCCTGAAGACCAAGGCGTGTTTGTACAAGGCGTATTCCGTAGCAACATGGCCATCATTGGCCTTGCAACCGTGGCCAACGCTTACGGCGCACAAGGATTAAGTATCGGTGCTGTCTATATGGGCGTGGTGACGATACTGTTTAATATTTTGGCGGTCATTACCTTGAGCCGCGTATCCAAAAGCGTGGATGACACATGGATTAGTCGCGGTACAATGATTGTGAAAAAGTTACTGACCAATCCTCTAATTTTGGCATTGGTTGGCGCATTCGTCTACAAAGCACTACCATTACCACCGCTTACTGGGGTGATTCATACCACTGGCGACTTATTAGCAGCGGTGGCTCTGCCGCTAGCACTAATCTGTGCAGGTGCTAGTATTAACCTAAAGTCTATGTTGCATCCTTCTGGCTTATCCATGCAAGCAAGCATTGGGCGAATTGTCATTGCACCATTGATTGCTATCGCTGTTGGGCTCGGGTTCGGGTTGTCAGGGGTGCATATGGGGGTGTTGTTTTTGATGGTGGCATCACCAACAGCTGCAGCCAGCTATGTCATGGCAAAAGCAATGGGTGGCAATGATGTATTGGCGGCTAATATTTTGGCATTTACCACTGTTGTCGGCATGTTCGGTATGGCGATTGGGGCAGCGACGTTACGTGCGCTTGGATTGATGTAATGCAGATTTTGTACTATTTTTTAAATAAGTAAGTACTTTCGCTTTATCTAACTTTGATAGCCTTAAAAAAGCCCTCTTTTCAAATAAGAAAAGAGGGCTTTTTGTATTAATCTAGCGTTCACTATTACGCTTGTCTTCACGGCGCTGCTTGCGCTTTGGGCTAGTACGGTAGGTCAAATAACCACCGATAGCCATAACTGCAAGAAAGGCAATGATATACATAAATATTGATGAGCCAATCATGAGCGATGCACCGATAATGGGAGTTGCTTCCATGTCAAAAATCCAGTTAAGGTTCATCAATAATTATGCAAGTGTCTCATTTCATTGTAAAGTAAATAAGTTTAGCTCCGGTGTAAGTTCAAGTGAACGGATACGGGCAGCTTGGTCATATATATTGGCCGTCACAATCAGCTCATCTGGCTGATAGGTTGCCAAAAACGCAGCGAGTCTTGGTTTGACCGTGTCAACAGAGCCAATGAATGATACTGACAATGCGTTATCTACCATCATTTTCTCTGCTTGACTCCAGATACTGTCCATGTCGTGAGTAGGCTTAGGCATTTGACCTGTTTCGCCACGACGCAGACGTACAAAGCTCTGCTGTGCTGAGGTAAAGTGATATTGAGCGGTCGCATCATCATCAGCCAATAACAAGTTTGCAGCCAACATGACATAAGGCTTATCTAGATAGACAGACGGTTTGAACTGTTCACGGTAAGCCTCAATTGCTTGCCCAAGCATTTGTGGGGCAAAGTGAGAAGCAAACACATAAGGCAGTCCTAAATGTGCAGCCAAAGTCGCACCAAATAGAGAAGAGCCTAATATCCAAATCGGTATGCCTGATTTTGCACCAGGGAATGCCTGTACAGGACTGCCATCTGTATCATTACCTAGGAAATACATCAGCTCTTGCACATCTTGTGGAAAGCGTTCTGCATCTTTCATTTGTCGACGAAGTGCCTGAAACGTCGCACCATCAGTACCAGGTGCACGGCCTAGACCTAAGTCTACACGGTCACCATATAATGCCTGCAAAGTACCAAACTGCTCAGCAATCACGAGAGGGGCATGGTTCGGCAGCATAACGCCGCCAGCACCAATACGGATACGGTCGGTTTGACTACCAATATGCGATAGTAGTACTGAAGTAGCTGCACTGGCAATACCGGGCATATTGTGATGCTCTGCCATCCAGTAGCGGTTTAAGCCTGATTTTTCTGCTTGCTGCGCGGTTTCGACCGTTTGGGCGATGCCTTCAGCGATGGTTTTGCCTTGAGGTACAGGCGCAAGATCTAAAAAAGATAAAGGGATTTTGTTACTCATAAATGTTCCAGTAGTGTGTAAATTATTTTCTACTGATATGCTTATAGGTAGTGGTAGTTTCAAGTGCCGCTAATCACTGTTAATGAATCATAACAAAGTCAGCTAACTCTGTTTTTAAACTCGCTTAACAATTACTAAGGTGTATTTATAAAGGTTGTCGTTGGTCAAAATAAGCGATAAATAAACCGTAAGTAAGGTCATAAAAGGATTTAGCAGCATTACACTATGGCATTAAAAAAAGATGGCATCAAAAAAAGCAGGCAACCTAAGTTACCTGCTTCTCTAATTAGTCGATTATAAGATAATGATAAACTAAATAATCACTATCTTAAGAACCAAATGCAACATTATTTATCTTGGTCACTAAGCTTATAAGCTAAGACATAATCACCAATGGTTGTGCCAACTGAACCATGACCACCTGCGACCAATACGACCATTTGCTCACCTTTAGAGTTCAAGTAAGTCATTGGCGTGGCTTGACCACCTGCTGGAATACGAACATTCCATAGTACGTCGCCATTTTTCAAGTCATAAGCTCGGAAGTTGTTTTCTGTCGCCGCTGACAAGAACGCGACGCCGCCTTTAGTGATGATAGGTCCACCGATACCAGGTACGCCCAGTTCCAGTTTGATAGGAATAGGAGACAAGTCTTGTACCGTACCATTTTTACGTTGATAAGCGATATCACCTGTGGCTAAGTCAGCACCAGCGATCGTGCCCCATGGTGGCTGCTGACAAGGTACGCCTAATGGTGACAAGAAGGGGCCCAATTCTACTGCATAATCTGCACCTTCATTGGCATTGACGCCTTGCTCGCCTTTATTGGTCTCTGCATCGCCCAACGTATCTCTAGGAATAAGTTTTGAGGTAAATGCCAAATATGTTGGCATACCGAACATCACGCCATTCTCAGGATCGACTGCGATACCGCCCCAGTTAAAGGTACCGAAGTTACCAGGATAGACTAAGCTACCATTGGTTGATGGTGGGGTATAGCGACCATCATAGTTGAGCTGATTGAACTCAATACGGCACATCATTTGATCAACGAGACTGGCACCCCACATGTCTTTTTCAGTCAGTGGTTCAGGCTCAAAGCTCAAGCCAGAATAAGGCTGAGTTGGCGCTGCGTGCTCTCCCGCTATGAGATAGCCTTGCGGTGCAGGACGTTCTTTAATCGGTACAATAGGCTCACCCGTTGCGCGGTTCAAGACGTATACATCACCTTGTTTGGTTGGTACAACTAGCGCAGGCTGTACACCATCGGCCGTATCTAGATCAAGTAAGGTTGGCTGCGCAGGCGTGTCCATATCCCAAAGGTCATGATGGACAAACTGCTGAACCCAGCGTGCTTCACCAGTCTCGATATCTAATGCGACAACAGACGTTGCATACTTTTCTTCAGCAGCATTTCGGTAGCTACCTAGCTGATCCGGTGTGCGGTTGCCCATAGGGAAGTACGCTAATCCAAGCTCTTCATCGGCAGTAGCGACTGACCATGAATTTGGTGAGCTGGTCTTGTAAGTTTGGGTTGGATCATTGACATCGAAAGGCGCTGTATTATCAGGATCGCCTGAGTCCCAGTTCCAAAGAAGCTCACCAGTATTGACATCATATGCACGGATCACACCAGAAGGCGAGTTGACGTCGTAATTGTCATTGACAGCACCAGCGACGATGATGGTATCACCCGCGATGACTGGTGGTGACGTCGAGTAATAGTAACCTGCTTGATTGAACGGCATGTTGTGCATCAAGTCTAATGCACCATCATCCCCAAAGTCTTGGCAGCGTTGCCCAGTATTTGGATCAAGTGCATATAGTTTCGCATCAGAAGTTGGGATAAATATCTTGGCATCGCATTGCTTAGATGCGTTTTCAAAAGTATTGCCGGCAATTTTTTGTACTTGCACAGGACTGGTTGCTTGACCAGCATAATAAGACACACCGCGACAGGTTTGATGCTGGCGTTGTAAGTTTTCCTCTACTTGAGGATCAAACTTCCATAGTGTCTCACCAGAGTCGGCATCTAGCGCTAGTACCCAGTTATGAGGGGTACATAGGTATAAACCGTTGCCAATCTTTAATGGTGTTGCTTGATAAGTGGTCTCACCGACATCGTTAGGCCCTTTGACATCACCTGTTTGGATTTGCCATGCTAGCTCTAGATCTTTGACGTTATCAGTATTGATTTTATCGAGAGGCGAGTAGCGCTGACCATAATCAGTACGACCATACGCGCTCCATTCGCCATCTGGCGTTTGCTGACCGTTTGATAATGGGTCACCAAGGTTGGCTGACGTCTCATCTGAGCTGACGTTTTGCTCGTCATCATTTGCAGCAGTCAAGTCTAGCTCACCGAGTTTGTCAGTGGCATTGTTGGCTAGACTACCAAAAGAGAGCAGGGCACCTACGGCCACGCTTACGAGCAGACCCCAATAATATAGAGGGCTTTTCTTGGCAGTGTTTGTGGTTGGTGTGCTATTTGAAGCTACTTGAGTTTTAGGTCCACGCATTTTGTTGGATACCCATGGCAGTAGCATGAGTAAACCGAAGATGAGCGGGAAGCCAACTCGAGGTGCTAACGCCCACCAATAGAACCCAGATTCCCAAAGTGCCCAAGCCATGGTTGCTACGATAAATAGCGCATATAACCCGTAAGCACTCCAGTGTTTTTTGAACAATAAAAAAGCTGTCGTTAGTATAATAACGCCAGCAATAAGGTAGTAAGAACTACCGCCTAAGGACAATAAATAAGCGCCGCCAATGAGTAGAGGGGCAGCAAAAATTGCCATAATGATCGCTACGAATTTTTCCATGAGCGGTATCACCTGTTTACAAAAGAGCAAGTTAATATGTATTGATATTTAGTCGTTAGTCAATTTCATTCGACCAAATATCAATACAAGTGTGAATAATATATAAAAGAAACATTGAATAACGTTCTAGAATCTATTTTATCATCCACAGCTCAGTCTAGTAAGGGTGAGCAAGTCTGAGATACTTTATTTAACAAATGCTCATTAATTTGCAAATTGCTTTTGGCATAGCTCCATGAACGCACGTCCATATTGACGGATTTCTGCATCATCACGTACCGCCATCCAGCTGGTAAAGCGGCCAAAATGATCGACGGGTATGGCAGTCAGGTTTTGATAATGGCTTGGCTCAAATGCCATTTCTGCGATGATACCAATACCTAGGCCCAGACCGACATAGGTGCTGATCACATCGGCATCAAGCGCCGCTAGTACGATATCTGGCTCCAGTCCTGCTTCATCAAACGTCTTGTCAATCGCGCCGCGTCCTGTAAAACCACCGTGATAGGTCACAATCGGATAGCTGGCAAGCGTGGGCAGATCAATAGACTCTTGGCTAGCCAGTTCGTGATCACTCGGTACAATAACGCGATGCGTCCAGTCATAGTAACGATAGCATCTAAGATAATTATTATGTAGCAGGGACTCAGTTGCGATACCGATATCGGCTTGACCACGTATGACCATCTGAGCGATGGTCTCAGGATCTGCCTGTTGCAAAATCAAATTTACCTTAGGAAAACGATCTTTGAACTCTTTAACCACTTGCGGCAGTACATAACGCGCTTGTGTGTGAGTGGTGGCAATCGTCAGCGTACCGATGTTAGGATTATTAAAATCTAAACTTAGGTTTTCAATGGTACGAATTTCAGCAAAAATAGACTCGATATGCGGCATGAGCGCTGTGCCCATAGTGGTTAGTCCCGTCAGGCGTTTGCCTTGACGCACAAATACTTCCGTTTTTAATTGGTTTTCTAGCGCAGCAATATGCTTTGATAAGCTTGATTGACTGGTATGTAGCACGGTCGCCGCTTGGCTTAAGTTATAACCGTTAATCACCGTATGCCATACTGTTTCTAGCTGTTTAAGCTGAATCTGCAAATGCCGTTGGTTGACCACTACGTCGATTGCCATAACTTAATCCTATTGTATAAATATACAAACCTCGTCTGTATATGAAAGTAAAAATGTCTGAACATACAGTAATAAAGTAGTGTAAAACAAAGCTATTATTCTTGTATATAATAAATAGCTATCAATTTATGATAATTATGAATATAGAATTTGTATTTTGCAATGCTAAAAAATTATTTGTTCAGTAAATGCTGTGTAGCCAGTGAATGCTTTTTTATTCAGTGAGGTAACTTGACCTAATAATTCATAAAGAACGGTTATGATTGAGCATAAAAAATTAATCATAAAAAAACAGCTACCTTCTAAAAGATAGCTGTTCGTTAGTTATAAAGTCATTTATTACTGTTAATTACTTGATACTTATCAACTTCAAACTTGGTTTATTTTGCAATATCAAAGCGATCTGCATTCATAACCTTGTTCCAAGCACGGACGAAGTCACGAACGAATTTCTCTAAGTTATCATCTTGCGCGTATAGCTCAGCATAAGCACGTAATATAGAGTTAGAGCCAAATACCAAGTCTACACGGCTTGCTTGCCATTTGACGTTTCCTGTACCACGCTCACGTACTTCGTAGCTATTAACAGTATCGTCTGCTGCTTTTACAGGATACCATGTGTAGTTCATGTCCGTTAAATTAACAAAGAAGTCGTTAGTAAGCACGCCAGCACGTTCCGTAAAGACGCCATGTTGGCTCTGACCATGGTTGGTATCAAGCACTCGCATACCACCAAGCAATACAACCATCTCAGGCGCTGTCAATCCCATTAGCTGCGTGCGATCAAGTAGCATCTCTTCTGGTGATACCGCATAGTCGCCCTGAATCCAGTTGCGATAGCCATCATGTAGCGGTTCTAAATCAGCAAAAGATTCAGAGTCAGTCATTTCAGCGTCAGCATCACCGCGACCTGGATTAAACGGTACAGTAATATCTACGCCTGCATCGTTTGCTGCTTGTTCAATCGCAGCGTTACCAGCCAATACAATAAGGTCTGCTAAGCTAACGTCTTTCTCAAAGCCAGACTGAATGCTTGTCAATGTCTCAAGTACACGCTGTAATTGTTCTGGCTCATTGCCTGCCCAGTCTTTTTGTGGGGCTAAACGGATGCGTGCACCATTTGCACCGCCGCGATAGTCCGAAGCGCGGAAGGTACGAGCGCTGTCCCATGCTGTAACGATCAACTCACGACGACTAAGGTCACTGTCTAATATTTGCGATTTTAGCGTTGCAATATCATCAGCGGTCAAGTCCGTATTACCTGTAGGAATAGGGTCTTGCCATACAAAGTCTTCGCTTGGTACATCAGCACCTAAGTAACGAGATTTCGGCCCCAAATCGCGGTGAGTCAGTTTGAACCATGCTCTAGCAAACACTTCATCAAAGTATTCTGGGTTGTTATGGAACTTCTCTGAAATCTCACGATAGATAGGATCTTTGCTCAATGCCATATCTGCATCAGTCATGATTGGATTACGGCGAACACTTGGATCATGAGCATCTAACGGACGATCTTCTTCTTTGATATCAGTTGGTTCCCACTGCCATGCACCTGCTGGACTTTTGGTTAGTGCCCATTCATGGTTCAATAGTAGCTCGAAATAACCGTGGTCCCACTGGGTCGGATTGGTGGTCCATGCGCCCTCGATACCACTTGAAACGGTATCACCTGCATTACCACGACCTTTAGGATTGCGCCAGCCTAGACCTTGCTCTTTGACGTCAGCGGCTTCTGGCTCGTCTTCTAGTATCGTCGCATCACCATTACCGTGACATTTACCAACGGTGTGTCCACCAGCGGTTAGAGCGACAGTCTCTTCATCGTTCATTGACATACGAGCAAAGGTAGTACGCATATCTTGAGCAGTTTTTAATGGGTCAGGGTTACCATCGACACCTTCAGGGTTGACATAAATCAAGCCCATTTGTACTGCTGCTAGTGGGTTTTCTAGTGACGCGCGATCTTCGTCGCTGTCATAACGGTTTTTGGTAGCGGCTAACCATTCACGCTCAGAACCCCAATAGATGTCTTTTTCTGGATGCCAGATATCAGCACGGCCACCAGCAAATCCTAGGGTTTTGAAACCCATAGATTCATAAGCCATGTTACCTGCCAAAATCATCAAATCGGCCCATGACAATTTATTGCCGTATTTTTTCTTGATTGGCCACAATAGACGACGGGCTTTATCAAGATTGACGTTATCAGGCCAGCTGTTCAATGGTGCAAAGCGTTGGTTACCAGTATTAGAGCCGCCGCGACCATCAGCACCGCGATACGTACCAGCTGAATGCCAAGCCATACGAATCATCAAGCCACCATAATGACCCCAATCCGCTGGCCACCATTCTTGCGACTCAGTCATTAGATTTTTTAGGTCAGTTTTGACCGCTTCTAGATCTAGCTGTTTAAAAGCTTCAGCATAATCAAAGTCTTCACCCATTGGGTCAGTCTTTTTGTCTTGCTGATGCAATATGTCTAAGTTCAGAGCATTTGGCCACCAATCTGTCGCAGCAGAAGCAGTGGTAGTATGCGCTTGATGCATGACAGGGCAGCCACCCATGCTCGGACGCTGAGGCTCGTGCGAGTTATCAACGTTTTCGCTATGAATCGTTGGGCCTTGACCATCACCCTGATCATAGGTTGTGTTAGTAGGCGCATTATTGTTGTTGCTTTCGTGATCTATAGGACAACGAGCAGCATCTGGGGCAGTGTTTTTGTCAGTGGTGTTATTGGTTGAGTCGGACATGGTATAACTCCTGGGTTGTGATAATCGAAAAGAACAAACCGTGAATCTCGGTAGTCGTTGTTTATGTACAAAGCATAACTAAGCTGAATGGATTTATAAAACTAATATATAAGAATTATAAGTTTTAAATTACCAATCGTAAAAGACTTGATGTTTTGTTTATCTCAATCATTATTAACGCCCGTGCTTATCATCGCCAGTTAAGAGTGAATCAATAGAGTGCACCCAACCAATGGAGCCTGCGTCAATTTTACTACTACCTTTATATTACCTATAAATAATGCCATTGTCAGACATCTTTCAAAATAGAAATTAGCAATAAAAAAGAGAGCTAAGATAACCTTAGTAAAACACTGCGGTTTTTTGCGTTACTATTAAGAAATATAAGCGATTGCACATGGCCTGCAATCGCTAAGTTAATGCAAAAACATCTAGTCAAGATAAAGGTTCTCAAGTACCATAACTGGATTTTGTTGTAACGATAATATTAGTGCAACGTAGAGCAATTTTTATCGATCCTTTTGTGTATAACTGATTCTAAAGATTGATAAAAATTGTGCGCGGTTGTGTTCTTTGTCTGAATTGTTGGTGAGTTATTATGTCTGCTGTCAAATCTGTACCGCCCAATCAACCAATTGCCAAAAAGTCATGGGGCGAGGCTACAAAAGCTTATCTCGATCCTCGTGTCATTATTATGCTGTTTTTGGGGTTCTCAGCGGGTATACCTATTCTGCTGATTTTCTCAAGTCTATCGCTATGGCTGAGAGAAGCAGGCATTGATCGTAGTGTTGTCACTATGTTCAGCTGGGCGGCATTGGGATATTCGTTCAAGTTTATTTGGGCGCCATTGATTGATGCGCTTCCTGTGCCGTTTTTGACCAAGTGGCTAGGGCGGCGGCGTAGTTGGATGGTGGTATCACAGCTGCTTATCGTGCTGGCAATCTTGTTGATGGCAAGGGTAAATCCTGTTAGCGAAGATGTCTTGGTTTATATGGCAGGCGCGGCCGTGTTGCTTGGGTTCTCTTCTGCGACGCAAGATATCGTAATTGATGCGTACCGTATTGAGCTTGCACCGCCGTCTATGCAGTCTATTCTGTCCTCTATCTATGTGTCAGGCTATCGTATCGGTATGATTGTCGCAGGGGCGGGCGCGTTATATTTGGCTGATTATTTCGGCTCAAATGAGACGTTTTATAGTTATGAGGCATGGCGTAATACTTACTACATCATGGCAGGGGTCATGACATTAGGGGTATTAACGACGTTTGCCAGTTACGAGCCAACCGCTGAAACTTTACAAAGTAAAAAGCAAAAGGGTAATTTAAAAATATTCCTTATTTATTCTGCTTTACTGCTCATACCAGGTCTTCTTTTTGGTGTTATCTACCTGATCAATGCTTTGATTAACACAGTATTTGATAGCACATTGGCCTTGATACCATTAATAGCGATGCCGGCTATTAAATTTTACTTTTTAGCATTGGTCGCGTGCGCACCGTTGTTACTGCTGTACTTCATTATCAATCAACCAAAAATTATTAACAAAGCCCCGTTGGTCGCTGAAACTCGCGAAGATTATGTCAGACTGGTAGCATTGTTTGTGTTTTCAGTGATTGCCTTTATCGCAGCTTATATACTGATGGGACAGGTCCTGCCAGAATTTGAAGGCGCGTTTTCTAGCTTCTTTGTAGAAACCTTGCACTTGCTAGTGAGTTTAGGCGCAGCGATGGCAGCAGGTTATACCCTGGTACAAGTAGGACTGGTGAAAAAAGAAGTGGCCATGGCAACATGGATCGAGCCTGTCTTAGACTTTTTCCGACGTTATGGCAAAAAAGCCTTGCTACTATTAGCCTTGATTGGTCTATACCGTATCTCGGATATCGTCGCAGGCGTGATATCAAACGTTTTTTATCAAGACATGGGCTTTAGCAAAACCGATATCGCCAATGCCGTAAAACTGGTCGGTGTGATTATGGCAATTGCAGGCGGTTTCTTGGGCGGGATTTTGGCTCAGCGTTTCCGTATCATGCATGCCATGATGATTGGTGCGATTTTAGCGTGTGCGACTAACCTGTTGTTTGTAGTATTAACATACAACCCAGGTAGCCTGCCAATCATGTATATGGCAGTGATATTTGATAACTTGGCTGCGGGCCTTGCGAGCGCTGTATTTATTGCTTTCTTATCAGCACTGACCTCGATTCGCTTTACTGCTGTACAGTATGCGATTTTTTCCTCATTGATGACCCTGATACCAAAAGTGATGGGTGGTTATTCTGGTGCTATCGTCGATAATATGGGTTATCCGTTTTTCTTTATCTTTACCTTTGCTATTGGTATTCCAATTCTGGCACTGATTTACTTTGTCGATAGACATATTGTCATTGGTGATAACGATGATATCTATGGCGATGACAATAATGATGGCAGCGGTGGCAATGGGGTAGGTGAAAAACTAAGCAAAACCAACCCTAACCTGACCGATACCAAAGAGCCACCACGCGCATCAGAGTAGGCTAAGGAGTATTTTACCTTTATACATTCACTGTTTTTTAAGAGCTATCTATGACCATATCGACCATTCGTCAAATCAAGCAGCAGATTCAACAACTAACGAATGGTGATACTGATAATCAGCTACCGTCGTTTTGGCTGACGGACTGGTTGTTGTATGTCATTGATAAGCCTGCGATAACGTTGATGACTGACGAAGATTATCAGCTAACTGATAGTGAGATTGCACTTTTCAACGATGGTGTGAATAAGATGCAGCAAGGCATACCGCTTGCGTACCTGACTGGACAGCAGGAGTTTTGGTCGCTTAAGTTTAGGGTGAACGAGCATACCTTGATTCCTAGGCCTGATACCGAGGTATTGGTCGAGCAGGTATTGAACTGGATAAACGCTCAGCCAGCGCAACTTAGTAATAAGCGATTGTTGGATTTGGGGACAGGGTCAGGTTGTATCGCTATTAGTCTTGCCCATGAATTAAAACACGCTAATTGGCAAGTCGTGGCGGTTGATTTATCGTCAGAGGCGCTTAAAGTTGCTCAGTACAATGCCATGAGCAATAATGTTGCCAATGTTGAGTTTGTTCAAAGCAGTTGGTATCAAGCGCTACCTACTAACGATGAGCATCAGTTTGATGTAATCGTCTCCAACCCTCCTTATATTGACGAGACAGACGAGCATTTGGCGGGTCTAATAGCTGAACCGATTAGTGCGCTCAGTGCACCCAATCAGGGTTTGGCTGATATCGAACATATCGCCCAGCAGGCAACGACATACCTATGCACAGGTGGGCTATTGGCAATCGAACATGGCTATGATCAAGGTGATGCTGTGCGCAAGTTATTTTTGGATAATGGTTTTGAGTTAGTGCATACCGTAAAAGATTACGGTGGTAATGATCGCGTCACGCTAGGGCAAGTCAAATAGATGGTTTTTCGAGAGTAGATTTCTTTGATTATAGGTTGTAGATGAATATGGTAGAAGAGATGGTACAGCTATCAGATGACGAGCTGCTCCGTTATGCTCGGCAAGTATTATTAGACGGTTGGGATATGGATGCTCAGCTGCGACTAAAGACAGCACGTGTGGTCGTAATAGGGGCAGGCGGCCTTGGCTGTCCTGCGTCTGAGACATTGGTACGTGCTGGAGTGGGTCATGTCCATCTGATTGATGATGACGAGATTGAGGCGAGCAATCTACAACGGCAAACGCTGTTTTTGCCAGAAGATATTGGTCAGTCTAAAGCACTGACCGCAGTGCACATGTTAGAGCGCATCAATCCCTTGATAAAGGCTCGCGGCACAGTCGCACGATTAGATGAAGACAACGCTTATGAATTGCTCGATATGGCAGCAGGCAAGCCTGACTTACTCTTAGACTGTACGGATAATTTTGCCACGCGCGACATCATCAATCGTATTAGTGTACGCTATCAGATTCCTCTATTGTCTGCGTCGGCAATTGCGATGCAAGGGCAGTTAGCACTGTTCGAACCTCAGCTCGAAACTGGTTGTTATCACTGCGTGTTCGGCTCCGTGGTGCTCGACGCAGCCGCTGACGAACGTACGTGTGCCAATTCAGGAGTGCTTGCCAGTACCACCGCCGTAATGGGTAACCTACAAGCCAATGCTGCGTTGCAGTATTTAGGATTAACCAAAAATCCACTGACAAACAAGCTGCTCATATGGGATGGTAGTCAGATGCAGCAGCGGCTAATGGGCTATCGAAAAGACCCACAGTGTCCTGTCTGTAGCAGTCCTATAGTCAATCCTCTATAAATTGGATACGGTGTCAGGCTGGCTTAGTCTACGACTGGTAGTACTTTCACTCGCCTTTCTTGTATCCAAATTATATTGAACCGACTATAACTGAGTAATCTGATTTTAACGTATTTTTATATTGTATTGCCTATCTTCAAACATCCTTCTTATTACCATAGTTGTTTTTTATGAAAATTCATCGTCCGCATTTATTAAAGCATACTTTTAATGTCGTTAATCGTGTTCGCCAAACAGCGAGTGTGGCAGGTCTGTCTGCGCTAAGAGTGGCAAAAGGTGAGAAACCTGACGCGATGCTACTCAAAGAAACCTTTGAGCAGCTAGGCACGACTTATATCAAAATCGGTCAGTTCATCGCCAGTACGCCGTCATTGTTTCCACGTGATTATGTTAAGGCTTTCCAGAGCTGCTTGGATCAAACCACGCCATTGTCTTATGCTTATATCGAGCAAGTGCTAAAAGAAGAGCTGGCGAATGATGGCATGACGCTTGATGATACGTTTGCGCATATTGACTCAGAGCCATTAGCCTCGGCTTCTATCGCTCAAGTGCATGCAGCTCGTCTGCACAATGGCGATGAAGTAGTGCTAAAGGTACAAAAGCCTGGCGTCGAGACCATCATGCAGACTGACTTGGGTGTATTACATGGCGTAACTAAGCTACTTGAAATACTAATGCCATCGATGAAGTTTGCGAGTATTGCACCAATTATCGATGAGATTCGCCTGCGTATGCTTGCCGAGACGGACTTTATCGCCGAAGCACAGAATATCCGCGATTTTCAACAGTTCTTGGCGGTATCAGGAAATACTCGTGTCGTTGCACCAACTGTCTATGAAGAGCTGACTACTAAGCGTGTACTAACGATGAGCCGTCTATATGGCGTCTCTATGGTCGATGAGTCGCTCATGCGCCAATACTGCGCTGATCCTGCTCAAGTCATGGCAGATACGTTAAACACATGGTTCGCTAGTCTCATGCTGTGCAATAGTTTCCATGCTGATCTGCATGCGGGCAATTTGATGCTATTGACTGATGGCCGTATTGGCTTTTTGGATTTTGGTATCGTCGGCAAGCTAAAAGCTGAGAGCTGGCGTGCGTGCATGGGCATGATGCAAGCCATGCAAGACAGTGACTATCAAGCAATGGCACGTCATATGATTAATATGGAAATGACACATGGTGGCAATAAAGTTGATGTGACTGCACTGGGGAATGACTTGCAGCGTATGATGACAACCATCATGGCAGAAGACAAAACCTTTACCAGTGGTGTACCGTTTAATAGTAAAGAGCAAGCCGATGAGCTTAATAAAATGATGCTTGAGATTGTTGAGGTTGGTAAACGTCATGGCATCCATTTCCCACGCGACTTTGCTCTATTGACCAAACAGATGTTGTATTTTGATCGGTTTATGCGTACGCTAGCTCCAGATATGGATATGTTTAGCGATCAGCGGGTACAAATGCTAGGGCAGGATACAGTAGAGACGCCAACGTTAGATGTATCATAGTTTTCGCTAATAACTTTATGCTGGCCTAATACATCTGATAACTTCTCTATTTCTGCGTTTATTTATTACTGCTTTTGACTGTCTAACACAAAGGATTGTGTGCTAATTGCCACAAAAATGGCGCTGTCATGATGACTGCTTTTAAAAGCCGTATGATCCCGACGATTACCAACGAAGCTGCCATTGCCTGTATCGGTATGTACTGCATGGCAGTCGTTATGGGTTATGGCCGCTTTCTGTTTACCGCCACCTTACCGGATATTATGGTGCAATTGTCGCTATCAACGACGATTGCAGGCTGGTTGGCATCAATCAATTATATCGGTTACTTTATTGGCGCTCTTATCGCCATGTTTGTACCTCAGCGCTCGACATGGCAGGCGCTGACACTTTGGGCGATTATAAGTGTTGTCACAACGATGTTACTCGTTATACCAAATATGTCGCTCACACTATGGTATATCATCCGATTAATTGCAGGTATTGCAAGTGGCGTAGCGATGATTCTAAGCTCATCTTTTGTGATTCAAAACCTTAGCCCTGAGCGCCGTTCTGTATTGTCAGCAGTCCATTATGCAGGTATTGGCGTTGGCATTAGCGCCTCTGCCATCGTGACATGGTGGCTATTAAAACTAGGCTATCACTTCGATGTAATTTGGCTAGTCGCAGGTGTCACCAGTTTGCCGCTTGTATGGCTAATGTATGCGATAAAACCAAGACGTGTACGGGCTGTTGATTCACAGGAGATTGATGCCAAACAACACGTATCAATGCATCAGGCCTATTTAAACTTTAAACGCTCCTTATACGAAGCAATTTCTGGACATCATAAAGCGCTTACTTTACTTTTTGTCAGCTACGTACTGGCAGGGTTTGGTTATATCAGTTCAGCGACTTTTTTGCCCGTCATGGCAGCACAGCGGCTAACGACACAGACGTATGCTGGATTGATGATTTGGTTGGTTGTTGGTATTTTTGCAATGTTGTCAAACCCTCTATGGGGCGCGCTTGCCAAACGTATCGGTGAGATAAAAACCTTAATGGGGCTGACGGTATTGCAAGCATTTGGGATGTGCTTGCCTATATGGTTTGATGGGGCGCTTGGATTGTATGGCAATGCTGCAATTTTAGGATTGACCTTTGTCGGTATGGTATCGATGACACTGACGCTGTTTAAAAATGTCAATCCTGCCTATTCTAATTTACTGATTGCCTTGGCAACGTTGGCCTATGCGTTAGGGCAGTTTTTAGGACCATTGGTGACAGTGGCACTGGCAGGGAAAGATGGTAATTTCAATGCAGGGTTGCTTGTCGCTGCTATCGGATTAATGATCGGATTTGTACTATTGGTATGGTTCCGTCGACAGTCACTAACGACCGCTTAGATCGTCTAAACCACGCTACGGCTAAATACTTCTCGTAGTTCAAAACTGGTATGAACTTGGGCCACGCCTTCGATACGATTGAGGCGATGTAATAAAAACTCTTCGTAATGTGTCATATCACGTACTCTGACCTTAATCAGATAGTCTTCGGTGCGACCTGTGACAATACTACAGCTAATGACTTCCTCAAAGCTCTGAACTTTGCGTTCAAATTGCTCAAAACGTTCTGCTGTATGACGATCCATGCTAATAGCGATAAACACGGCTAGCGGATAGCCAAGTTTTTGCGCATCGGTTTTGGTATGGTAGCCAGTGATTATGTTCGCATCTTCTAAGCGCTTTATGCGACGTGCGCAAGGGGTGGCAGACAGGTTGACACGTTCAGCGAGTTCAGTAATGCTCATACGCGCCTGCGTTTGCAATAAGCGTAGCAACTGTCTATCTATCTCGTCTATATCTGCAGTCCCTGTACTATCAATATGATTGTCTGGCATTTCTCAAGCCTTAATAGTGAATTTATTCGATTATAATGCCTAAATTGTGTTTTTCCACTAAAATAACAGAAAATAAAGTAAAAGAAAGCAGGTTTCTCTCTGTGAAACTTTGATATTATTATGGTATGAACACTAGTTATCTCGTATGATAAATACTGATCTAATCAACAGCTAATCGCCTAGCTAAATATATAAATAACCATATCATCTAAGGATTGATTATGTCTGACCAAGCCACGCACACTGCAGCCACAGGGACTGCAAAGATCACACCAAAAAGTGCCGCTTTTGACTTCCGTAAATACCGTCCATTTGCATTTGCGCCATCGCTGCCAGATCGTACTTGGCCAAGCAAGACGATTGAGAAGTCACCGATATGGGCAAGTGTGGATCTGCGTGATGGTAACCAAGCACTGATTGATCCGATGACCATTGAACAAAAAATGCGCTTCTTTAAGACTTTAGTAGATGTTGGTTTTAAAGAGATTGAGATTGGTTTTCCGTCAGCGGCGCAGGTAGAGTTTGACTTTGCGCGTAAGCTTATCGAAGAAAACCACGTACCTGAAGATGTAACGCTACAAGTATTGGTACAAGCGCGCGAGCATTTGATTGCCCGTACTTTTGAATCATTAAAAGGTGCTAAACGTGCGGTTGTCCATGTCTATAACTCAACCAGCCGTGTACAACGCGAAAAAGTCTATGGCAAAGATAAATCTGAAATCAAAGAGATTGCGATTACAGGCGCCAAGCTATTACAAGAATATGCAGCAAAGTATCCTGAGACAGATTGGGTATTTCAGTACTCGCCAGAGAGTTTTAGCCAGACAGAAACTGAATATGCCGTAGAGGTTTGCGATGCAGTGTGTGACGTTTGGCAGCCACAGCAGGGTCAGGAAGTTATTTTTAACTTGCCAGCGACGGTTGAGGCTTCTATGCCCAATGTCTTTGCTGATCAAGTAGAGTACTTCTGCCGCAATTTAGCGCAGCGTGAGCACGTGATTGTAAGCTTGCACACTCATAATGACCGTGGTTGTGCGGTAGCAGCAGCTGAGTTGGGTGTGCTTGCAGGCGCGGATCGTATCGAAGGCACATTGCTTGGTAACGGTGAGCGTACAGGGAATATGGATATCATGGTCATGGCAATGAACTTGTTTAGCCAAGGTATCGATCCTGAGCTTGATTTTAGCAATATGAGTGAAATCGTACAGGTTGTGAGCGAATGCAATAATTTACCATTGCACCCGCGTCATCCTTATGTGGGCGAGTTGGTCTTCACGGCATTTAGTGGCTCACATCAAGATGCTATCAAAAAATCTCTCGATTACAATGAAAGCAATCAGAGCGAAACAGACAACGTCTGGGACGTGGCTTATTTACCCATTGATCCTGCGCATATTGGCCGTAGCTACCAAGATGTGGTACGTATCAATAGCCAGTCAGGCAAAGGCGGCGTCGCATATATCTTGCAACGTAACTATGGCTTTAACTTACCACGTTGGATGCAGATTGACTTTAGCCGTGTGGTACAAAAGCAAGCTGAAGCAGCAGCACGAGAATTGCAGAATGATGAAATCTTGCAGACCTTTGAAGATACTTACTTGCAGCAAGGCAAGTTTGAGCTGCTAGACTATAGCGTCAACAATAAAGGCGGTGCGGTTTACTTTAGTGGTCAGGTGCAGATGAATAGCGACACCATCGATATTGATGGTACTGGTAACGGCCCATTGTCATCGTTTATTGACGGACTTGCACAGCATACGGGCAAATCACTACATATTATTAACTATGCAGAGCATGCGATTAACCCGCATCATAACAGTGGTAATGGTATCGATGATGATACCAATAGTGATAACAAAACCAATGCCAATGCTGCTGCTTATATACAGCTAAATGTCGACGGCGAAGTGTATTCAGGCATCGGTACTTGTAGCAGTACAGTATCAGCCATGCTAAAAGGGGCATTATCAGCCTTTGCTCAAGCACTAAATACAGAAGCTGCTTAGTGTTAAGTAGTCATTGATATCACGCAAAATTCTGTATGCTAATAACGCCATCGCTCCTTGTCTCTAGCAAGTAAAGCAATGGCGTTATTTTTTGCTATAAATACCTGCGCCATTCCAACTACAGGTTTATGAGCAATAGCATAATGTTACTTGTGTTTTTGGTGTCTAAGACTTACGCTAATGTATATATTAAAATATTATAATTAAAAGGTTAATTATGGAACCTATCTCATTTGCTTCATTCACGCTGGCATCTATTTTGGCTTCGTTGCCTGCGAACGGTGAGGCTATTACCAAGCCAACCATTACCACTCACATTAGTCCAGCCATTGCTGGACAGTGGGAAATAGACTTGGATAGTAGCGCTCATTCTACTCAGGCTATGATGACCAAGGAAGCGGAAGCTAACCAGTCGGCAAATAGTGCGCAACAGCCTAGCAGTGTAGAGCCCAAGGTGATAACAGGCATGGACGGCGGCGTACTGACTCAAAGTGAAGAGCGGGTTCTAAACATTCAACTAGTTACTAGTAAAAATTTACTTGCGTCAGTTGGTCAGTCTAACCAGTGCCGCGAGCTATATAACTTTAGTGCGGATAATGAGATGTGGTCTGTTAGTGGCAAAGAGTGGACATACGGCCGCTATCTGGTCACTCACCGTGAAGAAGGGCTGCCAGTTATTGCGATCAAGACCGTTTATGATAATAATGAAGTAGACTGCTCAGGCAATCAGATCGACCAGACTGATGAAGCGTTGATTGCATTTATCAATCATGATGGCAATCAGATGCAATGGTGCGCTGACCCTGATGGTAACGAATGCTTTATGAACTTCAATAGAGTGTTGCCATAATCAGAGATGCTCGTTGTACTTTACTTATGATTGACAGATTATTAATGACATAAAAAAACCGCTATATTAATAGCGGCTTTTTTATATGTTTTTTTAAATGATAATTGCAGAGAGCTTATTAAGCTTAGTAGACTCTACAAGTATTTCAGCCTACGAGTCTTTTTTGGCTTTATTCGCAGTCAGCAGCTCTCTTTCAAGGTAATGAATGTTTTGCGCTTCACGAGTGAAGTTATCATCCGCCAAAATTACATCACGATGCAAAGGTATATTGGTTTTGATACCTTCGATAATCAGCTCATCAAGGGCATGTACTGTCTTAGCAATGGCTTGCTGACGAGTTTGACCATGACAGATAAGCTTACCAATCAATGAATCATAATAGGTCGGTATCTCATAGCCAGGGTATAGATGAGAGTCAAAGCGGATACCAGAACCACTTGGCGTGAACAATTGACTGATAGTGCCTGGGCAAGGTACGAAAGTCGCTGCATCTTCGGCATTGATACGACATTCGATCGCATGACCTTGGATCTCAATCTCACTCTGACGATAAGACAGGCCGTAACCAGCTGCGATTTTGAGCTGCTCGACGACAACATCGATACCAGTAATCATCTCAGTCACTGGATGCTCAACCTGTACACGAGTGTTCATTTCAATAAAGAAAAACTCGTTATTTTCAAACAAGAATTCAAAAGTACCAGCACCGCGATACTTAACAAGCTCGCAAGCTTTTACACAGGCTTTTAAGATTGGCTCACGTACATCATCTGGAATGTCAGGCGCAGGTGCTTCTTCTAATACTTTTTGATGGCGACGCTGCAATGAGCAATCACGGTCGTATAGATGGATAGCATTACCATTACCGTCGCCTAGTACCTGTACTTCTACGTGGCGCGGGTTCTGTAGATAGCGCTCCATATAGACAGTGTCATCACCGAACCAAAGCTCAGCTTCTTGTTTGGCCGCTTGTACTTGACCAATCAATTCGTCAAAGCGTTCAACCACACGCATACCGCGTCCACCGCCGCCAGAGGCCGCTTTAATCAATAGTGGAAAACCGATATTGCGGGCTTGCTCTTCAGCATTATGCAGAGTCACAGCGCCAACTGAACCAGGTACGGTTGGTACGCCAGCTTTTTTCATAGCGTTGATGGCAGAAACTTTGTTGCCCATAAGGCGAATATGATCAGCATTAGGACCAACGAAGGTCAATCCTGCCTCTTCTACTTGTTCAGCAAATTCAGCATTCTCAGACAAAAAGCCATAACCGGGATGGATAGCATCTGCACCAGTGATTTCAGCAGCGGTCAAGATGGTATTAATATCAAGGTAGCTTTGGTTAGCATTAGGCTTGCCAATACAAATTGCCTCATCAACAAAGCGCAAGTGCATCAAGTTAGCATCCGCAGTAGAGTAGACACCTACCGTTTCGATACCTAGCGCTTTACAGGCGCGGACGATGCGCAGGGCAATTTCACCTCTGTTGGCAATGAGCAATTTTTTTATCATGGGTTCATCCTTGTCGAAGCGTCAGTCATTGACTGAGTTTCGATACATAGCATCATATTATTTAGCATTGACGCGGTACATATACCAAAAGTCAGCCATAATGAAATAAAGTATGGCAAATATCGTTACGCTTTATAGCGTATGACAGGTTGACCGAACTGTACGACTTCAGAGTTATCTACCAAGATTTCGTCAACAATACCACTTTGAGTCGCTTCAAGCGGGTTCATGATTTTCATGGCTTCGATAATACCTAAAGTATCACCTGCCTGAACCTTTTGACCGACTTTTACAAATGGTGGGTCATTAGGGCTTGGTGCTGAATAGAAAACACCAACCATTGGTGAAGACTCAACGCTACCCGCTTTTTCTGCAGGTTTGCCTTCGACAGCGGCAGCAGGAGCAGCGCTCGCAGCTGGGGCGGCCATCATAGTTGGCGCAGGCGCGTCATAGTGACGAGTTAAGCTAATATGCTCGTCGTCAGAACTGATTTCTAAATTAACCAGTTCACTTTCTTCCATAAGGGCGATGAGGGTGCGTATTTTTTCAATATCCATAGTTTTTATCTGACCTTGTACTAAATTCGAGAAATAGTGTAACTAAATATTGTCTAATTAATTGCTAATGATACCTAGATTCAGGGCAATGAGCAATCAATGTACAGTTGTTAACTGAGAATTTTTACATATTTTGACGTAAGCCATCTTTTTAGCAAGAAAATATCTACGATTTTTCATAGTCTGTATGATCAAATGACGCTAACAATGATTATAAAATGTAATCTATGAGCAATTGGCTCAACCCCATAGTACAGTTAAACGTTTTTGCTGATAGCGTAGACGCAAAGTAAGTAAAATAGATGATAAGAACAAACCTGTAATCAACGCCATCCAAAACCCTTGTGCACCAACGTCAGTGAAACGCACCAGATAGACGCCAAGTGGTAGGGCAACTAACCAGTAGCAGAAGAGTGTTACCCACATTGGTATGGTGGTATCTTGCATGCCGCGCAATATACCAGCGACGTTAACCTGCCAACCATCAAACAACTGATAGGCGAGTGCAAAGATAAGCAAATGCATAGACTGAGCTCTAACCTCTGGGTTATCAGTGAATGCTGCTGCCAGTTCTGGTCTGAATAGCCATATCCCAAGCATACAGGTCAAAGCGATTAATACGGTCCATACCAGTCCAGTAGCTTGCACTTGGCGCAGTGCCAATAGGTTTTTTTGACCAAATCGATTGGAGACCATGATAGTGAGCGCCATGGCGACAGATATCGGTATCATAAATAGCTGTGAGGTCACTGACAGTGCCACTTGATGCGATGCTGTTGCTAGCTCACCCAATGGACTGATAACGAGTGCGCCTAAGCTAAATAAACTGGCTTCAAAGAAGATAGAGATGCCAATAGGGATACCAAGTTTTAACAGCTTTTTAATCTGTGTTCGATTAGGGCTAGAGAAGCCATAAAAAAATCGCGTGCTCACAAATTCGCGACGTTTCGTGAAGCTAGTATAGGCTGCAAGCAATAGGACATTTATCCATAAGACCAATGCTGTCGCCACCCCGCAGCCTGCACCGCCCATTTCTGGCATCCCAAATAACCCATGAATAAAAATATAGTTCAAGGGAATATCTGCGAGTAGGCCAATGATACTAATGACAGTCACGGGCTCAGGACGACCCAATGCCTCACAATAACTGCGCAGGACGGCATATACAGCGAGCGCTGGGAAACCAAATGAGACACCATGTAAATATTGCGTCGCTATCGGCTGAATGTTTTCTGGGACACCCATAATGCCAAGAACATTGGGAGCCAAATTGACAATGATAAAACCGATAATGCCAATGACACCTGCGGTCCATAGAGACTGCTGCGTGATATGTGGTACTTGGTTGTGCTGGTCTTGACCAATCGCTTCACCAATCAGAGGTGTGGTTGCGATAAGCACACCTGTGGCCAATAAAAACAATGGTAGCCAAATACCAGACCCAACGGCTACCGCAGCCAAATCAAGCGCCGATACTTGACCTGCCATGATGGCATCGACCACGCCAAGTGCGGCTTGGCAAAACTGAGTAATTAAGATAGGGAGGGCAAGTATGCCCAAACGTAAGCTGTAGCTTTTAAAATCTTTGAAAGACAATGGAAAAACCATGGTAAGCAACTTTTTATTCTTTGCGGTAATTGTTATTAAGGTAGTTATTATTAATAAACAAACACTGCTATCAATCGACTAAGATTGATGCAGCAAGGAGAGTAGTGCCGACGATAATACTCCGATAAATAATATGAGCAAGCTTATAATGTTGCATAAGTAGATAGACAGAGTATGAAAATAAAAGTAAAGACACTAAAATAAAAATAACCCGTCGATCCAAGTAGTGGATTGACAGGTCATATACATAGCAAGATGGTAAAGAAGCCACACTATGATGTCAACGCTTTAGCGCCGCTATACAGGTATTAATTTTAGGTTTTTTGTACTCTGCTTCATAGCCAATAGCCAATAGCCAATAGCCAATAGCCAATTCAATAAGTTTGCTCTGGTAACAACTCAAGTGTCTCCGCCATATCCATAATCGCTCGCCAATGTTTGGGCTCTAATGGAATCACTGTTAATTGCTGACAGCCTTTCCTCAATAATAACGAGTCTTCCAAAGCTGGCAAAAACTTTAGCTCTGATAGTGGTAACACCTCTGTAAAAGCTTGCTCAAAAGTGAGATCGACCATATACCAACGAGGTTCCTCTTCAGTCGCAATAGGATCATAATGACGATGCTCAGGGTGAAACTGAGTAGGATCGGGATACCCTGCTGTAGTGACTGTCATGATACCAGCGACTCCAGACGGTTTGGCGCTAGAGTGATAAAAGAATACCTTGTCACCAACTTTCATATCATCACGCATAAAATTACGCGCACGGTAGTTGCGAACGCCGTCCCAACCGTCGGTGCCCAAGCGCTGCAAATCTTCAATACCAAAAAATTTGGGGTTGGATTTCATTAACCAATACGCCATATATTTGTCCTTCGATTTTTTATTTATTTTTCAATTTGTTCTTAAAATTATCAGAGTTAGTTTCTATTGACTCACTCTCAAACATGTTTTTGATAGTTTCTGTTTTTAGTAGAGGCTGTTTTTAACAGACCCTCTATATACTGCCCATAAGTTACCATGATGAATAGGGGGTTTGTACATGGCTTTATGCATAGCTTTGTTAATAGTTTTATGATAGATAGGCTTTTCTTTATCTCATCTAGTCGCTATCCTAGCCTTACTCTTGATATCGATCATTATTGCTCACTACAAAATAAGTTTATTTATGCCCAAAGTGAATACAGCCAGCATGCCAAACGAACTAAATACGTTAAGTCTTACTGAGCCAACGACAGATACTATCGCGGTAGACGTGACCGACATTCCATTGTCCCTTTACATTCACATCCCGTGGTGTGTGAAGAAGTGTCCTTATTGCGATTTTAATTCGCATGAGCTGCCGATTGACAGTGAGCTATCCATGTATGAGGAATACGTCGATGCATTACTGTTAGACGCCGCGATGCAGCAACCTTTAACTCAGGGCCGAGAGATTGGTTCGATATTTATCGGTGGTGGTACGCCGTCTTTGCTACCCATTTCTCAGTATCAGCGATTGTTTACTGGTTTACGTACATGTTTTGAATTTGCAGAAGACATCGAAGTCACGATGGAGGCCAATCCGGGCACGCTTGAGCATGCGCCATTTGCCCAGTATTTAGAGGTTGGTATTAATCGTCTGTCTATCGGCGTACAGAGCTTTGCCGCTGATAAGCTAAAGGTACTTGGACGTATCCATGATCCTGTGCAAGCATTATCAGCAATTCGAGCTGCCAAAGCGGCTGGATTTGCACGGCTCAACGTCGACCTGATGCACGGTCTACCGCAGCAAACCATGAATGAAGCGCTAGAAGATATCCAAATGGCGCATGATGCTGGTGCAACGCATATCTCTTGGTATCAACTGACTATTGAGCCAAATACCGTGTTTTACCGTAGCCAGCCTATTTTACCCGATGAAGACAATTTGGCAGATATCGAACAAGCAGGGCAAGCGCTATTGCAGCAATTAGGTTATAGCAATTATGAGGTGTCTGCGTGGGCAGGCGAGTCAGATAAACCATGTCGTCATAATATCAACTATTGGCAGTTTGGCGACTATTTAGCCATCGGCGCTGGAGCTCATGGTAAAGTGACGATTGGTCGTAACGATAGCAATGGTAGTAACTCGTCAGACGTAAAAGATAAAATGGAAGATGACTTGTTAATAGCGTCAGGTATCTATCGCTTTAGCAAATCGCGTTTGCCAAAAGATTATATAGTAATAAATCCAGATACCACGAAGATGTCTGATACACGCCAAATCACACCAAAAATGGTTGGCTGGCAAGCGATTGATCAAGAAGAGTTGGTGAGTGAATATATGCTAAACGCACTGCGCTTACATGGCGGTGTCGCTTGGACTATGTTCGAAAAGAGAACTGGATTAACCCTTGATAGTATTGCTGAACAAGTAAACAATCTGGTCAAGCAAGGATTGTTGGTAGATAGTGATACGCAGTTGCAACCGACCGTATTAGGACAGCGTTATCTCAATCAGATATTACGCGCGTTTTTATAAAATCGTGCTTGAGTGATTGTTTAATAACAGCGAAGTAAGAACACAAAAAAGGCTTATCAAATGAATGATAAGCCTTTTTGAAAATCTAAAAAAAGCAGACCTTAGATTTTGTTTTGTACTTCTTGTGCGCCGCCAGTTACAGCATCACCAGCGCTTGATACGTCTTGGCCAAAGCCTTTGAACGTGTTGCAACCAGTTAGAACGAACATAGCAGTTAAAGATGCGATGATTACTTTTTTCATAATAGTATCCTCAAAGATAAATGAATGGTTATAAATAACAACAGTGACGCTAAGCGTGTGCTTAAGCTTCACTGAAGGGGTATTGGATGAGACAGTCATACATAAATGCTATCGCGTTATCCATTACAGACATCATAGTGAAAGTTAAAAACGCTGCACAGTATCAAAATGTAATTATTGGCAGTAAACTGTAACTTTCGATTACCTACCGCTCATAAATTTAAATAATAGAGCGTTGAATATTTGTGGAGTAAGAATGACCATCCATATCGTGTTAGTAGCACCAAAAATGCCGAGTAACACTGGCAATATTATTCGACTGTGTGCCAATAGCGGGGCACAGCTGCATTTAGTCAGACCGTTAGGGTTTGAGCTTGATGACAAAAAGCTACGCCGTGCAGGTCTCGATTATCATGAATACGCGCATTTGCAAGTGCATGACAACTGGACGGCTGCAAGGCAAGCGCTAAAAGCCGCTGACTGCCATGTGGTTACGGCATTGACAACCAAGCTAAGCAAACCGTTTTATGATTATGACTTTGGTAAAAACTCGGACTCTGAAGCATCTGATAAGGCTGCTATGCCCAATATCGCGTTAGTCTTTGGTTCTGAAACAGCAGGTCTGGCAGATGATATACGTGACGATATCGGTGCTGATAACTGGCTAAGACTGCCCATGCTAGCTGACTCGCGTAGTTTAAACTTATCAAATAGCGTAGCCATTTGTCTGTACGAGATATGGCGACAGCAAGGGTTTACGGGCGATGAAGGTCGTAGCGTTGGTTATGAGACATTGACAGTCTATGACCCAAAATAGCTATTTGTTTAAACAATAGCTATAGACTTAAAAATATTTTCGTACTCAATGAGCAGTAAAATATTAGATACTGCTCATGTACATATGATGAGTTTCTAGTGCGCCATCGATTGTATCTTATCGTCTATAAAGTACTTATAAACAGTTTGGTGGTTTGGGTAATCCTGCCAAGCGATTGACATGACGCGCAACCAAACCTGTATTAAACAACTGCTGTAGCTTTTGATTGCTAATATCGAGTTCTGGCAAAGTCTTTTGTAGCCATTTGATTAGTGGACGGGTTGCTGGCGCGTGATTAAATTTGTCAAAAAACGCGCGCACTTGTTGCAAAACTTCTAAATGCTCGTCGCTCAGATTGACCTCTAATGTGTCTGCCAATTGCTGCGCGATAACAGGTGTCCAAATCGTATGGTCACATAGATGGCCGTCTTGATCCAATTCGATATCAGCCGCTGATAACGCAGCGTTGTGAGTAGTCATGTCATTACTCATAAGGCAATCGTCACTACTTTATCAAACTGAATGCTCTGAGTCAGATTCACCCATTCTGCGTCGTTTAAAATAGCAGTCAACTTAGTCTCTAAATTAAGCTTGCCAGTTGTATTTGCCGTGAGCTGTTCGATGTCATCTGCCAATGCGTAAATACCAGCAATACCATCTATATCGCTATCATTTAAATAAGCATTGAGCCAATCGATAAAAGCAGGAGTGCTGCCAAGCAGAATGATACTATCACCTGTGCGCCAAGTGCGAGACATCTCTTCGGTGCTGCGTCTAAGGGTAGCCATCGTGCTATGCAATTGATATAAAGTTGCCATAAAGGTGTCCGATTACGTGCTTTATTATTTTATAAATCTAAGTAATATAGTGATTTAAAAGGTAAGTATCTGCTCAAAGTCTTGCGAGTTGATGATCTCAGGCACGAGTGTGAGCTGTGATGCAAGATCTGTCGGCAACATACCAGTGACCCAGCCACTAAAGACATCATCAGGTAGCCAAGCTGCAGGCATATCGTAAAGCTCAAGTGATTGAATCATGCCATGCAGCCGCGAGTCAGATTGCATCAATAAGCCGAAGACAGGCGCATCTAAGAACAATTGCACCTCATGACCAAATGTCGCTAAAGTTAGCGCGAGCGCACAACCTTCGTAGCTTGCTGCTTCAGTGGGCGTGTGCAGCTGAATTAATAATCTCATTATGTATTCCTAAAAATAGTTACCGCTACCAGTGATCTCAATAGACAGACTATCAAACGACATGCTATCAAACGACACACTATCAAAATTGTATCACACGACAGTTATCCTGCATCATCATCGCAAGCTCACTGAGTCCCACTAAGGTAAACCCCGTCGCAAGATTGGTACCGTCAAGCTGATGACGTGAGCTGTTGTCTACATCACTCACACCGCGGCTAAGTGCTGTACTGACACAGACAGGCAGGGGTAATTGATGCTGCTCAGCCAAAGACTGCCATTCTTTGGTCAAGTCTAATTGATCGGCTGACTGCCAACGCAAGCGATTGGCTATGTGAGCCGAGTCGCCATAAAAGAAGACATTGAGCAGGGATTGTTCAGAGGTAGCATTATCGCTGCTGCCTGTACCTGTACTATTAGTGTCATTGTTATCAATATCATGACTATTCGCTGCGTTCTTCAGGTAGGCGCGTGCATAGCGTAACGCCAAGCGTGCCAATGGGTGACTAGGGTCAGCAGTAATCAGTAGTAACGGGGGAGTGGTCGTCATAGGGCGCGGTATCACATATTGTAAATAAGAGTTTAAAAATTATGGCCGAGTTGCTATAAATGCTTTGTATAAAGTAATTTGGTCGTTATTATTATAGTGCTTGTGTGCAAATTTGCGTGACAGAAAACAGAATTTATACTGATAATGCGACGTACAGCGGATCATACTGTCACATCAAATATCGTTATGTCATAAAAGAGCGGTGCGTCGTCTCTATCAAAGATGTTTATGCTAACATAAAGCGCCGCAAACCAAATAGAGTCACTGTTATTTAACGTGGTTTTATCTCAAGTGTAGGCACACTGAGTATTATTATTTGATGCTGTGACTGCCTCGTAAGAAAAAACAATAAACTTATGAGCTAGGTTCACGTAGTCTTACCATTCTATGTAAGGAGTTTTTGTCACTATGTTACCTGCTATGCCCTCACGTGTGAACAATGGTACAGATTATCAGCCTACCGTAGAACAACTGCAAGTCCTACAGACAGCGAGCGAGTTCGCTTATCAGATTTGGGAAAGTCGGACCGTTTCATGTCAGACGTTTTTGCGTAGCTATCCATTGAATAGTACGCTGACCCGCCAGCAAATCGATGATCTGATACAAGATTATACGCTAGATGAGAACTATCAACTCGCTGATGAAATCAAGGTCATGAGTGGTCTGCGTCACTTGCGCACGCTACTAATGATGCGCTGGATTTGGCAAGATGCCTTGCAGACGATCAGTCTGGAGCAGCTGACCGATGAGTTGTCTGAGTTTGCAGATGGCTGTATCTCTTTTGCTAAAGATTACACTTATCAGCACTTGGTTGCTAAGTATGGTGAGCCGACCTTTATCAATGAACAAGGCAATGTACAGATTGATGATATGGCGATTATGGCCATGGGTAAGCTTGGTGCGCAAGAGCTGAATTTATCAAGTGATATTGACCTAATCTTTGTACATCAAGCGCGCGGCGAGACCAATGGCAATAAGGCAAAAGGCACACGTAGCATAGACAACAAACGCTTTATGACTCGATTGGGTCAAGGCATTATTAAACTGCTTGATAACAAGACCGCTGACGGTTTTGTCTTTCGAGTAGATATGCGCTTACGTCCATGGGGTGATGGAAGTGATTTGGCCATTCATCTGTCTGCATTACAAAAATACTTTACGATGCATGGGCGGGCGTGGGAGCGTTTTGCTTGGTTAAAAGCGCGCGTAGTCGGACAAATAGACCAGCCATTTTATGAAGAGATACAAGCGCTGATTAAGCCATTTGTCTTTCGTTATTATGTGGACTACAGTGCGTTTTCAGCATTGAGAGAGATGAAGTCTCTTATCCAAAACCAAGTTGCCCAGCGTGAAGACCTGGATAATATCAAGCTTGGCGCGGGCGGCATTAGAGATATCGAGTTTATCGTACAGGCCTTTCAGCTTATCTACGGCGGCCGGCATCCACAGCTGCAAATAAAACCTTGCTTGCAGGCGATGCAAGTATTGTGTGAGCTTGGCTATCTGGAGCACTCAACTTACGAGCAGCTACAGGCCGCGTATCGGTTCTTACGCCGGCTGGAGCATGCTATTCAAGCGATTAATGATCAGCAGACCCAGCGCTTACCACACGATGAGCAATGGCAACATAATCTAGCAGTGACGCTGAATTTTGAAAACTGGTATGCCTTATTAGATCAGCTTAATCGTCATCGCGAGAGTGTCAATGTGCCGTTTGAGCGTATGGTCACTGAGCGCCAAGTACCTGATAACGAAGATACCGACCTAGAGCCAGAGCACTTAGATGAGCAAATTGCCCGTTTAAAAGAAGTGCTGACAGAAGAAAATCGCGAGTTACTACAGAACTTTTGGCAATCAAAAATGGTGGCTAACTTAAGTGATGAGGCCAGAGAGCGTTTAGACGACGCATATCCTGTCATTGTCCATGCGTTGTTAGCGCATCAAGAACAGCAGCAACTTGCCAATACTGCTTTACCAAGATTGATCTCACTGCTTGAAGCGATTTGCCGTCGTTCTATCTATTTGGTCATGATTGCTGAAAACCCCAATGCAACGATTGAGCTGATTCCAATGCTATCTGCCAGCCCGTGGATCGCAAAAGAGTTGGCTCAGTATCCTGTATTATTAGACACATTTTTGCAGCAGCGTTATCGTCATCTGCCAGATAAGCGTGAGCTGCGTGATATCTTGCGCCAACAGTTGCTACGCGTCGAGCCTAACGATGAAGAAGAGCTGTTAAGCGTCCTACGTCTGTTTAAAAAGAATCAAGTGTTGGCGGTCGCTGCTAGTGATGTATTGGCTGAGCGTCCGATTATGAAAGTGTCAGATTCATTGACTTACATCGCTGAGGTCGTATTAGAAGCCGCATTGGAGCGCGCTTTTGCAGAGATTGTTAACCGTTATGGGTATCCTATTGGCCAAGATGGCGACCCAGTCACTGAAGCGGACTGCGGCTTTGCAATTATCGGTTATGGCAAGCTTGGTGGCTTAGAGCTATCGTATTCTTCAGATTTGGACTTGGTATTCTTACACAAGATAAAAGAGCAAGGCATGACCACTGGTGAAAAATCAGTCAGTGGTATGAAGTTTGCCGCGCGTCTTGTACAAAAACTGATGAATTATCTCAATACTCAAACACGTGATGGCCGTGCCTATGAGATTGATATGCGTCTGCGACCCTCAGGAAATGCTGGCATGATGGTGGTATCTTGTCATGCGTTTGAAACCTATCAAATGGATAAAGCATGGTCGTGGGAGCATCAAGCGTTGGTACGTGCTCGTGCAATTTGCGGGGACAGACGAGTCACTGCACGCTTTTGTGATATTCGCCGCGACGTATTGTCGTTGCCACGGACACTGGATCAAGTACGTAGTGAAGTCACTAGCATGCGTATCAAAATGCAAAAACATCTAGGCACGAGCCAATGGCAGCAGGAAGCGGGCAAGTTTCATCTTAAGCAAGATGCAGGCGGGATTGTAGATATTGAGTTCTTAGCACAGTTTGCCGTATTGGCTTACTCGCATGAATATCCGAGTTTGACCAAATGGAGCGATAATGTGCGAATTTTTGCAGAAGTTGCTTTGCTTGGTATTTGGGATGACCAAGTCTGTCAGGATTTGACCGATGCCTATCTAAGGATTCGTGCTGCCACGCATCAGTTAGCACTATCAGAGCAGTCTTTGCTCGTTGATGAGTCATTGTGGCAGGAGACGCGAGCATTAGTACAGTCACAATGGCGGCATCTCATGGGTGTGGAGACAGACGACGAGTAATATCGAAACTTGTATGATTCAGGTCTTGCCGATAGTCCAAGAGACGCTTAAACTGTCATGCGTTACTATGAATAAAAGCTATCAATAAAAGCTATAAACGAAAACTATGGATAGAGTCGGTAGCTAGGAACGATATAATTAAAAACCATATAGTGCCAAACCAAAAGATTTCATTTGCCAAGACGGCCAGTGATATAATCGGTCACACATCATCATAACACTGTCAATCGTTTGTCATAATGAAGCTGTTGTTTAGGCAATAAAAATTGACGCTGCGGTGTTATCATACGATGTTGATCAATACTGTTAAATAAAACCTACCTAAAAAAAGTTAGACGTCAGTGCTAGCATAAGGACAATAAAATGAATATGGCAACACAAGATGGTAAGCTTTGGATGAATGGCACGATGATCGAACAGCCAGATGCTAAAGTTCATGTGCTTACACATAGCTTGCATTACGGTATGGCTGTGTTTGAAGGCGTGCGCGCTTACCAAACAGCGGATAATCGTACCGCTATTTTCCGCTTAAAAGAACATACCGAGCGTCTACTTGGCTCAGCCAAAATCTTCCAAATGGACGTACCTTTTGATGCTGCCACTTTAGAGCAAGCACATAAAGATGTGGTCAAGCAAAACAACTTGGCAGAAGCTTATATTCGTCCGCTCATCTGGGTAGGTGCAGAAAAACTTGGCTTGTCTTCACGTGACAACAGCATCAATGCTATGGTTGCTGCTTGGCATTGGGGTGCTTATCTTGGTGAAGAAGGCATTAAAAATGGTATCCGTGTAAAAACGTCATCATATACGCATCACATGCCAAACGTGACTATGTGTAAGGCTAAAGCCTCTAGTAACTATCCTGTATCTATCATGGCCAACCAAGAAGTGACGCGTAATGGCTATGACGAAGCTATCTTAATGGATCCACAAGGGTTTGTATGTCAGGGCGCAGGCGAAAACTTATTCTTGGTAAAAAATGGTGAGCTACATACGCCAGACCTATCAGGTGGTGCATTAGACGGTATCACCCGCCGTACTATCTTACAGTTCGCGGCTGATCTAGGTATCAATGTCATCGAACGCCGTATCACTCGTGATGAGTTTTACTTGGCTGACGAGATATTTATGACAGGTACCGCTGCTGAAGTCACGCCTATTCGTGAATATGACGATCGTATCATCGGTAATGGTGGCCGCGGTGAGTTGACTGAAAAACTACAGACCTTATACTTTGATGTAGTCCATGGTCGTAATGAGAAATATATGGACTGGTTAAGCTTTATTGATTAATAATGCCGTTACTTTAAAGACCAAAAAGGCTGAACATAATTGTTCAGTCTTTTTTTTATGCTAATATAGCCATTATATTTATTCATACGATTAAAGTGAGCAGTCAATGCCAATAGATTCTAGTACAGACGATAATAAAAATATCAAACAAATTATTTGTATTAAATGGGGTACAAAATACGGTGCTGATTACGCCAATAAACTATATGGTATGGTATCTCGTAATATCACCCCGCCGTTTCGTTTTGTGTGTTTTACGGATGATACGACTGATGTACGTCCAGAAATAGAATGTCAAGAACTACCACCATTAGATGTTACTATGCCAACGAATACGTTAGGAAAGTGGCCTAAATCTCGTTTGTGGGGTGAAAAGCTCGGTGATTTAACAGGGACAGTATTATTTGTAGATTTGGACGTGATTATCGTTGATAGTCTCGATCCTTTCTTTGAATATGGCGAGCCAGATGATGTTATCTTGTCTTATAACCCAAGCAATCCATTAGAGCGCTTGGGGCAGACCTCTTGCTTTAGATTTCAGATAGGGTCACTTGTTTCACTCCAAGAGAAGTTCAAAGCTGATCCACAGGGTATTGCTGATGAATATCGTTTTGAGCAACGTTTTGTTACCCGCAATGCACCAGGCGGTGTAAAACTATTTCCAAAAGCTTGGGTGGCACACTTTAGACGTAAATGTCGCCAACCATTTCCGCTTAACTACATCAAAGAACCGAAGATTCCTAAAGGCGCTCGCATCGTTATCTTCCCAGGTGATTTGTATCCTACGCATGCTATTGAAGGCAGATACAATAAAAACGCCGCCAATAATGCTAAAGACCATCTAAAAAGACTTACTGAGCCTAAAAACTTGAAACGCCCATTGCGCCATTTGCGTCATTTTATCTTGCCGGTAGGATGGGTTGAGAAATATTGGAGAGAATAAGTTTCAAGCTCTGAACAATACTAATGTTTCAATGAAAATAATATTAATAGGTAAACTATAGTTCATGTCTCAGATTATCAAAAAAGTAGTATTAGTTATTAATTGCTTGCAAGGTGGGGGTGCAGAGCGCTCAGTACTTACCTTAGGGCAGGGTTTTTATGAATTGGGTTATGAAGTCCATATATTAAGATTCAAACCGCTTGTAGAGTATGATCTCAATCCCAACTTGAACTGTCATGTGATTAGATTCAAGCCTTATAAGCTAATACCGAGTAGTCAACTTCGTTATCAGTTATTTGCCGCTAAGGTTGATAGATATATATTAAGTAAAATAGGAAAACCAAATATTATCATATCCAATCTTTATCCATCAGATAGAATTATGGTTCATAGTAAATTACCTAATCTGATTTACGTTATTAGAAATACAATTTCCAACAAGTTTGGACTGACAAATAGTAGTAATACTGATAAAAAAGTAGAGGAGCTTCGCCGAATTTATGAGAGTAGACCTTGTATTTGCGTGTCGAAAGGAGTGGAGGATGATTTACAGGCAAGCTTAGGTTCTTGTATCACTAGCAATACAATTTATAATGCATTTGACAAAGAGCTCATTCAACAACTAGCCAATGAATCAACTAGCAGCCAATACGATAGAATTAAGCCAAAACAATATATTCTTCATGTAGGTAGTTTTAAGCCAGAAAAAGCGCATGATGTTTTGCTGAAGGCTTATGCGAAATCCTCTATGGCATACCCTTTAGTATTACTAGGTAAGGGGAAAATGCTTGAGCAAACCCAAAAGCTGGCTCAAGACTTAGGTATTTCGGAGAAAGTTCTATTTTTAGGTTTTAATAAAAACCCTTACCCCTATATGAAACATGCCAGAGGCTTTGTTTTATCTTCAAGATCTGAAGGTTTTGTGAGGGTTATACCCGAGGCATTAGCATTGAACGTACCCGTAGTCAGCACTAACTGTAAGTCAGGACCAAGTGAAATGTTGCCGGCTAACAGCCTTGTGCCTGTAGATGATATTGACGCTTTAGCGAGTAAAATTACCCTATTAATGGCAGAGCCGAAGAGTTTTTTATTTGATTTTGACGAACAGTTTTTACCGAAAAATATTGCTCAAAAATATATTGATTATGTAGCTTCTTCGTGAGGTTCTTTTGTACCAATTATTGAAGTTTTTAACAAATATAGATGGAATTACTGTTAGGTAAAGAACAGTCAAATTTTGAAAAAATACGGATTTCTTAATGATTAACAATGTTTTGACAGTTTCAAAAAGTAGATTAGAGGGTGAAGTTGCGCTAGCAGGTGCTAAAAACTCAGCATTACGCTTGCTGGCGGCCAGCATATTATCTGAAAATAGTATTATTTTAGAAAACTATCCTTCGCAACTGCTAGATGCACAAATACATGTAGATATGCTGCATGCTTTAGGCAAACAAACTGAGCTTGTAAATGATGATGTCATTATTATTAGAGAAAATACCAATATAAGAACAGACTTAATATGGGATGGCCGCTCTATTAGAAATACATTGTTGATATTAGGAGCGTTAGTGTCTCGTTTTGGAGAAGCTAAAGTTCCATTGCCAGGTGGTTGTAAGCTGGGTGAACGTAAATATGATTTGCATGTTATGTTGCTAGAGAAACTAGGAGCAACGGTTTGGGAGGAAGGCGACTATCTATGTGCAGAAGCGAGAAGTGGTTTAATAGGAAGTGATATACATTTACCACTTCGTTCAACAGGAGCTACTGAGAACGCTATCATAGCTGGATCGTTAGCTCGTGGTACTACGCGCATTTGGAATCCACATATACGTCCAGAAATAATTGATTTAATAACAATGCTTAATGGTATGGGCGCTCGTATTAAAGTTTTTGGACAAGAACATATCGAAATATCTGGCGTTGAGCAGTTAAACGGTATTAGGCATAGAGTTATAGCTGATAATATGGAGGCCATTACATGGCTGGCAGCAGCAGTTATTACTAAAGGCGACATAGAAATCCATGACTTTCCTTACTTGGATTTAGAAGTTGTTCTTAGTCATCTGAAAGCCGGGGGAGCAAAGCTTTACCAAGGTGAAAACTCACTTATTGTACGCGGTGGTTGCTGCTACCCGCTTGAACTAAGTACTGGACCACACCCAGGTATAAATTCAGACGTACAGCCCATTCTAGCGGCTTGGGCTGCACAAGCTCGAGGCGAGTCGCGTATAGTAGACCTGCGTTTTCCTGGTCGTTATGGATACGCAAAAGAAATGGCTCGTATGGGAGTTGATTATGAAATATCTGGTGACATGCTAAAAATCATAGGTAAGGGTGGTGGTTTGATAGGGGCCGAAGTGAAAGCTTTAGATCTGCGCGCTGGTATTGCCTTGACGCTATGTGGTTTGGCTGCTGAAGGAGAGACCGTTATTACTGATGCGTGGCAAATTGGACGTGGATATGTTGATCTTATACCTAAGTTAAAATCTCTTGGCGCAAACTGTGGTGGCAGTATCGGATAAGTACAAATGAATAGTTTATACAAGAAGAAAATTAATGAGATCTTCCATGAAATTGTAGAGTTTGAAGTACCTTTGTCTAAACTTAGTCAATGGAAGGTAGGTGGAAGGGCAGACGTTATTATTCGGCCAAGAAATAAAAACGAATTAATCAAAGTTCGACAATGGTTGTACTTGAATGGTATAAACCCCCTCATAATAGGTAATACTACAAATTTACTATTCTCTGATGACGATATACACGTTGTTATTGTACAAATAGGAACTAGTTTTTCAAAAGTAGCAGTGAATGGCTTAGAGATCGTTGCTGAGCCTGGTATATGGGTACCCAGTCTGGCTAGACTGGCTATGCAAACAAGCCTATCAGGAATTGAACATATTTGTGGTATACCTGGCACACTTGGCGGCCTTGTTGTCATGAATGGTGGTAGTCAAAGAAAAGGTATTGGTAGTGTAGTAGCCTATGTAGAAACTATTGATAACCAAGGTAATATAAAACGTTATACCAACCCACAATGCAAGTTTTCCTATCGCCAATCTATTTTTCAGAATGGAGATGAGATCGTCGTTGAAGTTGGATTGAAGCTTAGTAATAAGCGTGATAAAGGTGATATACGTCGAGAGATGCTAGAGATACTTCGTTCACGTCGAAACAAGTTTCCGAGAAAGCAGCCAAATTGTGGCTCAGTATTTGTTAGTAACCCTGATATGTATGAAGATTATGGACCACCAGGTAAAATTATTGAAGCATTGGGATTCAAAGGCCTGAGCCAAGGTAACGCACAAATATCAGAACAGCATGCTAATTTCATTATAAATAAAGGTAGTGCGAAATCTAAAGATATTTTGTATCTCATCAATATTGTCAAAGAGACTGTATACAATAGAACAGGATATAATATGGTTGTCGAAGCAAAATTGGTCACTTCTAACGGAGAAATTATCAGTATTTAGTTCTACCAAAGCTAATCTAAATGATATTTAATGAACTTCATTAATAGTTTATATCCCTTGAGCCGACAGCAACTATCAACCTACCACTGCCTTTAGCTTATGTCTAAAAGACTTTGATCGTTGCTTAAAATGTAGCTTCATATTATGAAGCAGTAACATAAGAAAGTTCCATCTCGAAATAGCTATTATGTTTGGACTATTATCATAGATTTCAAGTACTTTTCTAGCTCCTACCTCGACATTAAAATCTGAGTTGAAGGTCTCATATCCAAAGGCGTTTAGCTTATGTCTATAGGCACTGTCTGTTATTAAGCTCAAAATATTGCTTGGATCGCAGTATCCGCTTAATTGTTCGGGCAGTATGGTTCTTTCTGAGAAATTATCCTGCATGGCATAAGTAGCAGTTTTTTCATTGAACAAGCATGGATAATCGAAATTAGAAACGGGAAATAGTAGTATCTTGCCGGCGGATAAGGCTTCCATAGCGCCGCGACCAGTACCAACTGCCGCATCACAAGACCATAATAATTCAGATGCTTGTGATGTGTAGTCGCTATCAGAATAGATAGATAATGATACATTTAGCTGTTCTGCATAAACTCTCAACTTTTCCGTAACTTCTCCTGACTCTTCATAACCAATAAAGCTCAGGCGTATAGGAAAATCTTTACTTTGAATGTGTGAGCAAAACTTAATGGTATCTGTCAATGTTTTGAAATAATAACTGCCAATTCTACCTATTTTTAGAACGTTAAAAGCGTGCTCATTGCGAATTTTGTGGATTTGATATTGTCTATTTTCTTCATATAATGCAGGTTTTACTCTATTAGGAATAAGGTGGACATTTTGGTAGTTGTTTTTTTGTTTGGAAAAGTAGTCATAGTCTTTTTTATGAAAAACTATTAAAGAATTTACTTTAGGGTAAAACTTTTTTGGCACTCTTCCCCCACATTTTGTAAGTATGAATGAGGTATTCGTCATTTTCGCAATATGTGCACCAATGTATGTAGACTTTGCATCATAAGCGTGAACAGCAGTGAGCTCAGATAAATATTTCAATTCTTTGAGCTTAATAATAACGTTTTTTACGCCCTTTTGTTGTTTATGTAATTCGGTAGAAACAGAATGAACATTTTGCATGCCCAATAATGCCGCTGGTAATGAAGTACTATCGCCCATTACAACGGTTACGATTTTTCTATTTTGAGCTATAGTTTCAGCCATTTGTCTCAAGGAGTAATAGTGCCCGCCACGTCCAGTGTTGAAACCTGAATAGTTTGAAATCAAAAATAAAATCATATACTACTCCTCAGTAGTGGACATTCAAAGTAACTGTGCAGTTTATCTAAAAAAATATACATATGAATATTAGATATAATACTTTTTATACCAATCGACAAACTTTGTGATTCCATCTTCGATACTGGTATCAGGTTTGAAATCAATATCATCTACTAGCTCGTCTATATCTGCATAAGTAATAGGCACATCACCTGCTTGCATCGGCAATAAATTCTCTTGCGCTTTTTTGCCACAAGCGCTTTCGATGGCAGTGATAAAACGGCGTAAAGTTACTGGTTGATTATTGCCAATGTTATATATTTTATAAGGGGCGGTCGCTGTAGTGATAGTAGAGTATTGAGGAGAGGGGGCTTTATCCATTATCCGAATGATACCTTTTACAATATCATCAATGTAGGTAAAGTCACGCTGCATATCACCATTATTGAAGACATTGATTGGCTCACCAGCTAGAATTTTTTTGGTAAAAGAAAAATAGGCCATATCAGGTCGACCATAAGGACCGTAAACGGTAAAAAACCTTAATCCTGTCGTAGGGATATTATATAAATGGCTGTAGCTATGTGCCATGAGCTCGTTTGATTTTTTGGTAGCCGCATATAAGCTAATAGGAAAATCAACACAATCAGCAGTGGTAAATGGCTGTTTTATATTCATACCGTAGACCGAGCTAGAGCTGGCATAGATTAAATGCTTGATATCATGATGGCGGCAACCCTCAAGTATATTAACAAAGCCAACCACATTTGAATCAATATATGCATTCGGATTTTCGATAGAGTAGCGGACACCTGCTTGGGCACCTAAATTAATGACAATATCGAATTGATAGGTAGAAAAAAGATCAGACATAGCTTCGCGATCAGCAAGGTCTAGCTTAATGAACGTAAAGTATTCTGGTTCTGATATTTCGTTTAGTAGTGTTAAGCGATCTTCTTTTAAGCTCACGTCATAGTAGTCGTTGATGTTATCAATACCAACGATATAATTATTGCTATCAGGTAGCTCTATTTCTAATAGAGCTTTGATGAGATGAAAACCAATAAAACCTGCCGCACCAGTAATTAAAATATTCATTAATCGCTCCCAAATAAATCACGCGTAAAGACCTTATGAGATACATCTTGTATCTCTGCAGACAATCGATTGGCAACGATGATGTCACTTATTGCCTTGAATTCTGCTAAGTCCTTGATTACTCGTGAATTAAAAAACTCTTCTTCTTCTAATACTGGTTCGTAAACAACGACTTCGATACCTTTAGCCTTAATACGCTTCATGATGCCTTGTATGGCAGAAGCTCTAAAGTTGTCTGATCCGCTTTTCATAACCAATCGGTGTATACCTACAATTTTCGGTTTTCGTTCAATAATTTTATCAGCGATAAAGTCTTTACGAGTTCTGTTGGAGTCGACAATGGCTTTTATCAAGTTACTTGGCACCTCATCATAATTTGCCAATAGCTGTTTGGTATCTTTAGGCAAGCAGTAGCCACCATAGCCAAATGATGGGTTGTTATAATGATCACCAATGCGCGGGTCTAAACCAATACCTTCTATGATTTGTTTGGTTTCAAGTCCAAAGGTTTGAGCGTAAGTATCAAGCTCATTAAAATAGGCCACGCGCATTGCTAAATAAGTATTAGAAAACAGCTTGATTGCCTCAGCTTCAGTAGGCTTTACAAACAGTAGCGGCACGTCCTTTTTGATTGCGCCTTCAAGGAGTAAGTTAGCGAATAATTGAGCTCGTTCTGACTGTTCACCTACAATGATTCGAGAAGGGTAAAGGTTGTCATGCAGCGCTTTACCTTCTCGCAAAAACTCGGGTGAAAAGATAATACGGTCAGTTGCATAACGCTCTCTAATACCCGCCGTATATCCCACTGGTACGGTGGACTTTATAATAATGGTTGCTTGTTGATTGACCAAAAGTACTTGCTCAATCACTGCTTCTACCGTTGATGTATTAAAATAATTGGTCTTGGCGTCATAATCAGTTGGTGTCGCCACAATAATAAAATCAGAGCCTTCATAGGCTGCCGCTGCATCAAGTGTCGCAGAAAAGTTGAGATTTTTATTTGATAAAAAATCCTCAATATCTTCATCTTCAATAGGGGACTGCTGGGCATTCAATAAGTTGATTTTTTCAGGAACAATGTCAACAGCGACGACTTCGTTGTGCTGTGCTAATAGCATTGCATTTGATAAGCCTACGTAGCCTGTACCTACTACTGCTATTTTCATAATATATCCAATTAATGTTTATGCTTTGAGGGTTCTAATCCAAAATTGGCTTGGGCTAAATATGATTCAAAATCACGATACTGTGTCAGATCACCTTAGCTCAGAGAGCTGGTGTTCCCGTCACAGAAGTGGGAAGATACGCTAAAAATTTATGCTTCATAGCTCGGCTGATTTTTTTGTGTAAATCTGGTTCAAGAAGATCTAGGCTTTGGATACAACCGTACTTGATAGATTTACCTTCTAAAGCAGTAATAAAATCATCGACACTACTTTCATTTTTTAGATAGTTGACAGAGGTATCGGGTTTTAGATTTGCTTCATCTTTTTGAATTTTAAGATGATTCATCAAAGTTATTGGATTTACCTGCGCCACATCTCTGAATTTATATCTAATCTGCTCTGTTAGTAGCTGAGGCTGGTTTAGCAAATAATCTTTCAATATGTTCCTATCGACGATATGCGGATAGTGATGAATTTCAAAAAATTGATCCATACCAAGTATTTTGGCGCTTAGCATTTGGGCGATAGTATGCCTTGGTTGAATCGGTGTTCCAAACAATTTAAAGCGAGATTTTCGGAAATTAAGCTTAGCATTTAATGCCCCACTTTTACGCCAGTGGCCGTGAATGTTCAGCTTCTCGCCATCCAAAAAGTCATCTATTTTTACTGGTTGGTTAAAAAAGAAATCATCATTCATATAGATGAAGTAATCAGATAGCCCCTCAATATTCCATATCATCGACTCAATCGATCTGGTATTAAACGTAGGCAAAAATTGCTCATAACCTAAAAATATGTCTTTATGATCAACAATGCGTATTTTATCTTCTGAGCAAATACCTTGCTTAGCAAACTCATCGATGAACGCTGGCTTTTGTTGATCTGTGACAATATATATATGACGACAAAAAGGCACATATTTGATGATCGAAGCAATATTATAATATATCTCATCGTCGCTGGCGAAACGCGTGTCAGTTATTGCGTCAGATGCCACTTCTTTAGTTGGCTTATACTGTTCTCGCTTTTGTTTGAGTATAGGGTCTGCACCATCTACCCAAGCAATGACGATGTCTAATGTATTTTCATTAGGCTGCTTCATAACTGATCCTGCTCTCTTCGGATATGCATCTATGTTAGTAGCGATATTAGACCAGCTATGATATTTGCTGATGCGATTATTAACAAGGTTTAATCGATTTAGATAGTTAGACTAATTATAATTTTTATAGAGATACCGTTAAATACTGCTCGTAATTTACTGAATAGATGCCGAGCACCAGCGGTAGGTGAGACTAGCATATAAAGTCAGAATGCTGCAATAATTATGACCATAGTTGCATTCATTTGGCTAACCTATCATGCCTATACCGTTAAAAAATCAAGCTGAGACACTAATGCCACCTATTATTCTATTTATTTTAAAAGCGCTTGAAGGTCGCGGTGCTGAGCGTATGGTTACGACGTTGGCAAGCACTTATGCAGATATGGGCTATCGTCCTCATATTCTATGTTTGGAAGCGACGCAAGATATGCTACTAGACGCTCGTGTGCAATATCACATCGTGCCATATGATGAGGTGTTTTCTGAGCAGAATCTCGACCCAAAATCTACGCAAGCACAAGCCTACGAATCAGTTGCTAAGCGTATTGATACTTACGTGCTTAGCCAAATAGGGAAGCCAAATTTGATACTGGCCAATATCTATAAAATAAACTGGATTATGGCATATAGCCAGTTGCCAAATATCGTAAATGTACTGCATACAGCGCTATCAAAGCAGTTCCAAAATAAATTATTAGAGTCGTCAGTACAGACTATAAATCATTTGAAACTGGTCTATGGCGCTCATCCTTGTAGCTGTGTGAGTAAGGGTGCACACCAAGATTTGATTGATATTATAGGAAATATCACCAAAACCACAACAATCTATAATCCTTGTGATGCTATTGCTATAAATACCAAAGCAGCAGCATCTAGCCATCTTGAACATTTCGGCTTAGTAGATAAAGAGTACATTACACATGTTGCCTCTTTTGATAGCATGAAAGGTCATCGAGACTTGCTACAGGCGTATGCCAAAACAGAACGAAAGCTACCATTAGTACTAGTAGGTAAAGGTAGGCTTGAAGCAGAGATTGAACAGTTGGCTGTCCAACTAAATATTAGCGATAGTATTAAGTTTTTAGGCTTCCAGACTAACCCTTATCCATTAATTGGATCAGCTGCACTGATGGTGCTCACCTCTAAGTTTGAAGGCTTTGGCTATGTCATCGTAGAGGCGCAAGCACTGAGCGTACCAGTAATTAGTACGGATTGTCCTTTTGGGCCGAGAGAGTTATTACCTGAGCAAAACTTAATAGCGGTAGGTGATATTGATGGCTTGGCCATGCTCATCGACCAAGCCATAGACAATCTTACAGATTATATCGTGCCGCTAAACCAGCAGTTACTACCTGAACATATTGCAAGACAGTACTTAGCGTTTGGTTCTGTTTTAGATTCAGATCAAAAATGAGGGTTTATAACTTGTAGTGGTTCTTAATTAAACGCAATTAAGTCGAGGTTATTAATTGTGAGTCATTAACTAGAAAGTGTCGAATAGCGATTTAGAGATAGGAGAGTGATTGACGACAGGAACACCATGCGACTGATAGATTCTGCCGAGTAAGTTAAACGAGGGTACAATCCGCTCGTTCATGACTTTACTAAGCATACTTGGCGCACTATTGTTTTTATTTTCATAAAACCGTGGTTGCTTACTGTTAAGCAGGTCAATACCGTACAGATGAATACTCGCTGCTTGACGCGAAAACGCTAACTGCGCCGCGACATAAGCAACGGTTCCTGCTTCCACAAATCCATGAGTAATGTTAAGAGAGACGCCGATGTCAGCCGCTTTATGATCGCTATCAATGATAAAGTTTGGATTATTGATAAAGTACGATAGCGGCATTTTTTTATTAAGTAATTTTTTCTTAAAGATAAGCTTATTAAAAGATAGCTTGTTTGACTTGACTCCCCATGGCCTATCTACTGGGTACAACACCCGCATGGCATGGTGGTACGTTTGCATAATATCAGGGTGCGTGGTGGCCATCGCTTCAAAGACAGCTAATGTTGCATATAGAGGTTGACCCGTATAGTACTGCTGTAAAATCTTAGGTTGATGATTGATAAAGCGCGCATCACTGATGACGTAACCAGCAATATCGGTAAACTGATACTGCCCAATCAGGCTGATACTGCCATTGACAAAGATAGTAGGTGTATCTAGTAGCTCTGTTAACGGCAGCTGCTGTATAGATGGTCCTGAGGCGATAATATTGACGTCTTTTCCATGCAAGCTTTGTTCGGGTTCATTGGCATTAAACGCATTGATAATGATGAGCTCATTATCAATATTGAACCCAGCAGTAGCAGGTAATCTTAAATATAGCGCCATACTATTTTCCAGTCGTTTATTTCACCTATCTTATATCTTAATACACTGCCTTTACGCTAATTATAAATTGTCTACATATGGTTAATTGCTAAGCATCTATTGCCAATGGTTTTTTAACCATGGGCTTGGCTTCACATGTCGATACCATTTACCGCCACTGCCAGCAATTGCATCTGGCGGGTTAATCTCACCGTGGAAAATAACGATTTTTGCATCATCCGGCAGAGTAGGTGTGCGTACAAAGTTAAAAGGAATCGGCGCAATACATTGGTACTTAAAGCTGACACACCATGTCTTATCCCAATACTCTAGGTGATGATGCTCACGCAAATAGTTAGAAAGGTAGGCCTGCTCGTGACGTACTTGGGTGCGAATGGTTTCAAAGTTTCGCTCAAAATTGGACAGCAAATCAGGATAGGTATTCATACCAATATTAAAGCGGTAGACGGAGCTGTTGCCAATCATGCGCCAAGGTTTTTTCCAGTCGCGGATGATGACGACACTGTCCTCATGCTCAGCTTGGTAAGTAAAAAACGCATCGATATTATCGACAATGACGATATCAATGTCTAAAAATAGGGCCACACCTTTTAAATCATACAGCTCAGGCTTAAAGGTAGTAAGTTTCTTCCAACCACGTTCAGGACCTGCTGGTAGATCCATGTCAGGTATCGGATAACACGCAATTGCAGGGTCAATACCTGTGCTGTCATCGGTCAAGCAAACCATTTGGAAATCTAAGGTTAGATGTCGACTAACCATGTTGTAGAGACGATTGACATATTCAGGACCATATTTGTCGCCCCATTTCATACAGATGATATAATGCTGTTCAGCAGCATTTGTATTGGTCTGATTAGGGTCTATAGATGAGGTCTTAGTTACGTCAGATGTCATAATGCACTCGTATTGAGATAATAGTCAGATAAATGAAGGGTTAATAAAAGTAAAAGAATATAGAGTTCAGCCAATATTAGCATAGCTGTGACTGATGGTATGTCTAAATAGGCAACGCTAGGTTGGTGATGACTAATGATTGTCGAGCTTAGCGTTATCATTTTTAACAGCACTATCGTTTTTAGCATTGTCGATTTCAACGTTGTTATTTCGAACGCTATCGTTGATATCGCTAGCAGAAAGATTAGAAACGCTAGAATGGTGAGATTGGATAAAGGCTGCTAAAGTCTCTTTATCTTTGCGGTAAGGGTTGCCTAAGTTTGGTATACGCTTAAAACGTCGATAGCCCCACATATAATGACTGTAGTTGTCTGTAATCATACGCTCCATGGCCTGATTGAGAGCATGAGTCGCCACTTCAGCATTACGGTCATACAAGGCTGGATCATCGAGTTTGTAGCAGTAAATGTCAAAACCGCGTCCATCGGTACGGCGAATACAAGATAAGCCAACTAGCGCACATTTGGTTTTGCTCGCCAGTTTGGAGGCAAGTGTACTGGTCAATGTTTTGATACCAAAGAACGGAACGACAACGCCGCCTGACGGCTCTGGAACGTGGTCGGGCAATACAATACTAAAACCACCTTGCTTGAGCGTTTTAAACACGGCTTTGACGCCGCTACCATCAGTAGGTACCAAAGTGGCATTAAGTCGCGCACGTCCTTGAAGGATAAACTCGTTAGCGAATTTGCCGTCAACTGGCTTATACATAATGGTTGGCGCACCAAACTGGTTGAGCCAAGCATTCATCATCTCCCAAGTGCCGAGATGCGGTACGATAGCAAGCATGCCATTTGGATTGGCAAGACCCTCTAAAAAAATGTCTTTATTATGGACATCGCAAATCTGAGCGATACTCCACTCAGGTGGCATCGCCCAGCTTTTTATAGATTCAATACTGGTCAGACATTGATGGTAAATAATGTCTTTGGTCAATGCGCGCTTTTGCTGCTCAGATAATGTATGAGTAATCAGCGCCATATTGATCTGAATGGTACGCATGATACTTAGACTGGGTATCTTAATGATAACCCAAGCGGCAAAACGTGCCAGCATCTGCAATACAGACAATGGCACGACTTTGAAAATATGATACGGATTCATGACCACTCACATGGTAATGAATCACGTAACAAGCACTGTAGACAGCAACCGCGCATCATCGAGCGATTTATTCAGCAGGCTTGTTGGTATCAGCTTGTGCTTTTTCGCGCACACGGATACCAAGCTCACGTAGTTGTTTGCTATCAACGCCAGCAGGTGCTTGAGTCAATGGGCAATCAGCCGTTTTGGTTTTTGGGAAGGCGATAACGTCACGGATAGAGCTTGCGCCTACCATCAACATAATCAAACGATCCAAACCAAATGCTAGGCCGCCATGCGGTGGCGCACCGAATTTTAGAGCATCAAGTAAGAAACCAAACTTGTCTTCAGCTTCTTGCTCACCGATACCCAAGGCTTCAAGTACAGCTTGCTGCATATCATAAGTGTTGATACGTAAGCTACCACCACCAATCTCAGTACCGTTCAATACCATGTCATAAGCGATAGAAAGGGCAGACTCTGGGTTATTTTTCAACTCTTCAACTGAACCTTTAGGCTTAGTGAACGGATGATGCATCGACGTCCAACGACCATCGTCAGTCTCTTCAAACATCGGGAAGTCGGTCACCCAAAGAGGTGCCCATTCACAAGTCGTCATTTCAAGATCTAGACCGATTTTTTGACGTAATGCACCAATCGCATCATTCACTACACTGGCTTTATCCGCACCAAAGAAAATAATATCGCCATCTTCTGCAGCAGTACGCTCGATCAAGCTCACAAGTACGTCATCAGTCATATTTTTGATGATTGGAGACTGTAGGCCAGACTCTTTGTCCACACCGTTGTTGATGCTGCTAGCGTCATTGACTTTGATATAAGCCAAACCGCGTGCGCCATAAATACCAACAAACTTGGTATAAGCATCGATTTGCTTACGGCTTAATGATGCGCCACCAGGGATGCGTAGAGCAGCCACACGACCTTTAGGATCGTTAGCAGGGCCGGCAAATACCTTGAAGTCAACGTCTTTCATCAAATCTGCAACGTCAACCAACTTTAGAGGAATACGTAAGTCAGGCTTGTCTGATGCATAGTCACGCATTGCTTCAGCGTAAGTCATGCGTGGGAACTGCTCGAACTCAACATCCATCATGGTCTTGAACAAATGCTTGATAAGACCTTCATTGATGTTCATGATTTCTTCTTCGTTCAAGAAAGACGTCTCAATATCCACCTGAGTAAATTCAGGCTGACGATCGGCACGTAAATCTTCATCACGGAAGCATTTAGCAATTTGATAATAACGGTCAAAACCTGACACCATCAATAATTGCTTAAATAGCTGTGGTGACTGCGGCAGGGCAAAGAAGTTACCTGGACGGGTACGTGATGGTACAAGATAATCACGCGCACCTTCAGGCGTTGCACGAGTCAAGATAGGCGTTTCAACATCCAAGAAACCATGATCGTCTAAATAACGACGAATCGCTGAAGTTGCCTTGGCACGGAACACCATACGCTCTTGCATTTGCGGACGACGCATATCAAGATAACGATACTTTAGACGCAAGTCTTCAGATACAGTCGTTTTTTCGTCATTCAATGGGAATGGCGGCGTCTCAGATTTAGCCAATACTTCAATTTCTTTGCCCAATAGCTCAATCTGGCCACTGGTCATATTATTATTTTCAGTACCTTCATAACGGCGACGTACACGGCCAGTTATCTTTAGCACGTATTCAGGACGTACAGCATCAGCTGCTGCGAAAGCTTCTGGGGTATCAGGGTCGACCACGACCTGTAAGATACCAGCGCGGTCACGCATGTCTAAGAAAATCACGCCACCGTGATCGCGACGACGATGTACCCAGCCTACGATACTAATGGTTTGCTCAAGCAAGCTCTCGGTTACGGCTCCGCAATACTCGTCTCGGTATTCGCTATGCGTCATAGTGCTTTGCGTCATAATATGGTTATCCAGTTATCAGCCCAATTCGAAGTACAATAATGCAGCCATTGTTGTGCGTTTCAAGCTATTTGCAAAAAAAACACACAAACAACGCGATTAAGACATATGGTCATCACGTTGGCTGCAGAAAATTTGATATAAATGCATATTATGCCTAATCTGCCTTTGTTATACAACCGGCTGAGTTCAATCAAAGCACGGGAGTCTGCAAGTATCTGACGTATTTATTCTGCGTTATTTATATTGGGTTAAATATTGTCATTATGCTTGAAAACGCCGCTTAGTGTGCACATATCAACCGCACCTGAATAAAAACAGCCATATTGATATATCTACTGACTTGAGGATTCGTAACCATGCTATTTCATCCACCAAAAAACCCTGTTGAGCTAAAAGTAAGACATTTAAATGAAGCCCAAAAACAGCGCCGCGAAGACTTAATGGAAGCCACCCAAGGCAAAGCTGCCCTCAAACAGTTCAAAAAAGTCATGGCCAAAAAAGCCAAGCAAGCATTGAAAGCAAAAACCAAAAATAAGAAAAAACATTCTGATGATAAGGCACAAGTTTTTGTGCTCGATTTTGACGGTGATATCAAAGCAACTGCGGTCAAACATTTGCGTGAAGAAATCAGTACTCTAATTAGTACCGCAAATAAAGGTGACGAAGTTATCGTCCGTCTCGAATCAGGCGGTGGTTTGGTACACGGCTATGGTTTGGCCGCAGCGCAATTGGCTCGCCTAAAAGATGCGGGTCTGAAACTGACGGTTTGTGTTGATAAGGTGGCGGCAAGCGGCGGCTATATGATGGCCTGCGTTGCAGACAAGGTAATAGCAGCACCATTCGCTATCATTGGTTCAATCGGTGTGGTGTCACAATTGCCAAACTTCCATAAATGGCTAAAAAACCATGACGTCGATTATGAGATGTTTACCGCTGGTGACTATAAGCGTACGGTGACTGTATTTGGTGAAAATGATGCCGAAGACCGTGCCAAATACCAAGAAGAGCTAGAGCAGACGCATGAGTTATTTAAGCATTTCGTTAATACCTATCGTCCAGAACTCGATGTTGCCAAAGTAGCTACGGGCGAGCATTGGTACGGCGAAGATGCGTTAAAGCTTAACTTAATTGATAGTCTACAGACTTCAGACAGCTATATTTTGGAACGTATGGAAGACAACGAAGTGTATGCACTATATTCACGTCAGAAGCCGACGTTAGCAGAAAAGTTAGGATTGGCTCAGGCAGCAGAAGCAACACTGAGTATGGCTGTAGATAAATTACCTGATGCACTTGCACGTTTTGATTTGAATAGTCGCTTGAATATTCTGAAATAATGTTAGTTATCATTATGATAGTTAAATAATGGTATTTTAGTACTTAGAAGTTTTTAGATACATTGTTTATATTTTGTAAAAGGCGTGGCCTAGCTGGTCGCGCCTTTTTGCTGTTTATTGACAATTGCTGTGTTATAAATGTAGCACACGGAAGACAGTATACGTGCGTGCACTAAAGCTATAGTAGAGCTTTTTATCAACATTTGATTTAGACAATCAATAAAGAAAAGGAAGTCATTTATGTCTAACGACAATTTAATGTTTACCGCAACAGAACATGGTCAAGCCATGCATGCCAAAGTCAAAGCGTTCATCGAAACGAATATTGAGCCTATCGAAGCCCAATTCTGGGAAGATTGTCATAAGAAAAACCCTGATGGTAATTGGGAAAACTGGGAGTGGCCAGAAGCCTACGAAAACCTGCGCAAACAAGCACGTGAAGAAGGTTTATGGAATTTATTCCTGCCAGATGACACACTAGGTGCAGGACTGTCAGTCACTGATTATGCGCCTATCGCAGAATTGACTGGTCGTAGTTTGCTAGCACCTCATGTGTTCAACTGTAATGCCCCTGATAGCGGTAACATGGAGCTGTTATGGCGCTACGGTACTCAAGAACAGCAAGACAAGTGGCTTACCCCAATCCTAGACGGTAAGACACGCTCTGTGTTTTGTATGACTGAGCCTGATGTGGCATCAAGTGATGCGACCAATATGCAAGCAACAGCGGTAGTAGATGGTGATGAGATTGTCATCAATGGTAGCAAGTGGTGGTCATCTGGTCTTGGCGATCCAGCGGTTGATGTCTTGATTGTGATGGCATATACCGCGGATGAAAGTGCAGACCGTCATCATCAGCATTCGATGGTGCTTGTACCAGTCAATACTCCGGGTGTGAACATTAAACGTATGCTTAAAGTGTTTGGTGACTATGATGCACCGCACGGCCATGGTGAGATTAGCTTCGAAAATGTGCGTGTGCCAGTCAGCCACTTCATTGGTGGACCTGGTAAAGGTTTTGAGATTGCACAGGGTCGTCTAGGGCCAGGCCGTATTCATCATTGCATGCGCTGTATCGGTGCTGCCGAAAAATCTCTTGAATTAGCGGTCAAGCGTGGTATGTCACGTACTGCCTTTGGTAAGCCATTACTACAATTGGGTGGTAACTTTGAGCGTATCAGCGAGGCCCGTATCAAAATCGACCAAGCACGCTTGCTAACATTGTACGCCGCCCAAAAAATGGATGCTCAGGGCACCAAAGCTGCATTGACTGAAATCTCTGCTATCAAGGTAGTGGCGCCAACTGTGCTACAAGAAGTGGTCGATATGGCGATTCAGATTCATGGTGGTATGGGCGTGTGTCAAGACACATTGCTACCAAACTTTTACGCGCAGGCACGTGTACTACGTTTAGCAGATGGTCCAGATGAAGTACATAAAACCATGATTGCTAAGCTAGAACTAAAACGTCAGGGCTTTAGTCGTTCTCCTAAGTCTGACAAAGCTTAAGCTTAATCTTAACAAACGGTTGTGTGAGTTAGTGTTGATTTGCTCACGCAACTATCAAGAATAAGCCAATCAAAATGCTAATTGAAAATTCACTATTAACAACTTAGTAGTGAATTTTTCATCACTAGAGCGAGTCCTCATTTCAAAAATAGCGAGAAGAATGAGATAAATTGAATTGAGAACTAGCTCGCATATCTGTTATAAAAATAAATGACCACATGATAAGGAATGTCTCATGGCAACTGATAATAAAGTACTAGACAAAGGCGGTGCCGTACGCGAGGGTGAAGAGCTTGATGCCAAAGCAGTCAGTGAATGGCTTCGCGGTCAAGGTGTCGATGTGGTAGGCGAGCCTACAGTCACTCAGTTCTCAGGCGGCGCATCAAACTGGACATATCGACTACAGTATGAGGGTGAAGATAAAAACCAAGACCTCATATTACGTCGTCCACCAAAAGGTACCAAGGCAAAATCTGCCCATGACATGGTGCGTGAGTACACCGTTCAAAAAGCGTTAAAAGATGCTTATCCTTATGTACCTGAGATGATTGCGCTATGTACGGATGAAGCTGTTATCGGCGCTGATTTTTATGTGATGGAGCGTATGGAGGGTATTATCCCTCGTGCAGAATTGCCAGAAGGTATTGATCTAAATCCTGAGCAAACGCGTCTGCTTTGCACCAATGTATTAGACGCTTTGGTAGAGTTACATCAGATAGACTATACTGAGCATCCTGATTTAGTCAATTTGGGCCGCGGCGAAGGTTACTGCGAACGCCAGATCAGTGGTTGGGATAAACGTTATGTCAAAGCAAAGACACCAAACGTACCGAGCTTTGCATTGGTGAGACAATGGCTTGCTAAGCACACGCCTGCTGATAGCAAAACTTGTATCATTCATAATGATTGGCGCTTTGACAATGTCATACTTGATGCAGATGAGCCGACCAAAGTGATTGGCGTGCTCGACTGGGAGATGGCAACCCTTGGCGATCCACTGATGGACTTGGGTAGTGCGTTGGCCTACTGGATTGAAGAAGATGACAATATTATCATGCAGCAGTTCCGTCGTCAGCCAACACATTTAGAAGGCATGATGACGCGTGATGAAGTGGTTGAATATTATCTAAAACAGTCGGGTTTAGAGATAGATAACTGGACCTTTTACGAAGTGTTCGGATTGTTCCGCCTTTCAGGCATTATTCAACAGATCTACTATCGTTATTATCATAAGCAAACCACTAATCCAGCGTTCAAAAACGCTTGGCTCGTTATACATGTCATGCATGCTAAATGTTTGAAACTGATTGCGCAATACGAAGGCGAAGCCTTATTCAATGCGCATGTGCAGCCGCATTTAGAAGACATAGGCGTAGATGCTGCTGCTATTGAGCAGTTACCAAGCCCTGTTCAAAAAGTGGTCAAAAGTATTTTACCAAAAGGTTATTTTGCAAAAGCACCTGACTCTCCTGAAGCGTAAGCATTCAGCAAACTGTACTTTAGCAAATATGATAAAAGGTAATAATTTATGACAACCATACTTTTAGCACGTCATGGCCAAGCGTCTTTTGGACAAGAAAACTATGATCAACTCTCAGAACTAGGCACTGTTCAGGCACAAATGCTGGGTCAGCACTATGCAGCTACGCAGCGCCGTATTGATGCCATATTTACTGGTAGGTTGGTTCGGCAGCAAGACTCAGCACGTCATTTTTGGGAGCGTTATCAATCATCTGCACATGTTAATAATAGCGATGGCACTGCTGTTACGCCTGTAATCAACTTTGATCAGCCTGATAGTTATATTCTGCCGCAGTTTGATGAGTTTAATCATAAAGACGTGTTTGTTAAGTCAGCAGAGGCATCTGGTAATCGATCTGACATCTCAGCTGAAATCGCTAAAGCAGAATCGCCAGCCACCCGACTGGCTGAGCTATTTGATCAAGCGATGCAACGTTGGCATGCTGGTGACAATGATCAAGATTATCTTGAAAGTTGGCCACAGTTTAATAATCGTGCACAGCAAGCCCTTGAACAAGTACGTACAAAAGTAGCAAGCATGAGCTTAGGTCAGGACAGTACCGTGCTCGTATTCACTTCAGGCGGTGTCATCGCTGCAATCACTGCACAGTTATTGCGACAAGGTAGTCAGACTGCTTATCAGCTGAATAAAAGCTTGGTTAATACGGGTGTGACCTCTATTACTTTAAAGAATCAAAGTTCTCGCTTGTTGTCTTTAAATGAATATAGTCATTTATTCTCTGATGGCAAACCATTCGTGACATGGCGTTAAATTTGCGCATGATTATACAGGTAAGGTAGTGTCATATCTGCTTAAAACATAAAATTTATCGACGCTTATACTAAGAAATACCGATTTGATTCTGTGCAATATCGATATACAAAGGACTGTACATGCAAAATAAATTAATAAAATTGGTTGCTAAAAGTGCGCGCCATAGCAAAAACCAGATAGTAGGCGCGGTTCGACCTGCAAGCTACCTAAAAGACTTGAGTCAGCAGCAAGTAGGCAACGGTAAAACGGTGCTTATCACAGGTGCCAGTTCAGGTCTGGGCGAGGGTATGGCCAGACTGTTTGCTAGCCTTGGCTACAACTTGGCCATATGTGCGCGTCGCACTGATCGTTTAGAGCATTTAAAGTCGGAGATAATAGACAAGTATCCTGATATTCGAGTCGAATACCAAGCACTAGATGTGAGTGATTATGATACGGTCTTTCAAGTATTTGATGCTTTTGCAGATGATTTCGGTAGCATTGAGCGAGTAGTGGTCAATGCGGGTATTGGTGATAGCCGCCGCATTGGTAAAGGGCATTTTGAGACTAATCGTCGCACTGCTGATGTCAATTTTGTAGCAGCACTGGCACAGTGTGAAGCCGCCATGAATATCTTCCGTGCTCAAAACAGCGGGCATTTGGTCGTGATATCTAGCATGTCAGCCATGCGTGGATTGCCTAGGCATCTGACAACCTATGGTGCAAGTAAAGCTGGTTTGGCTCACTTAGCAGAAGGCATTCGTGCTGATATGCTTTTGACCAATTTACCTATTAAAGTTTCTACAATTTACCCAGGTTATATTCGCACTGAAATCAATGAAGGTTCTAAGCCATTACCATTTGAAGTCGATACAGATACTGGTACTAAAGCTATTGTCGCAGCTATCGAAGCGGGTGTGGATGAAGCCTGTGTGCCGAGCCTACCTTGGTCCATGGTCAGTCATGCCATGAAGCACTTGCCATTACAGGTAATGAATAAACTAAGCTAAGCAAATTGGTTTTCTCAAGGTAGAAAAGAAGAAGCCCACTATTATTGTAGTGGGCTTCTTCTTTTATTTACTCTAAATAGCAGGACAAGTATTACAACGTTTGAGGATTATTTGACACATGCTGTTCACGCAGTTTTTGACGTAGTACTTTACCAACGTTACTCTTTGGTAGTTCACTAACAAACTCAATATGACGTGGACACTTATAACCAGTCAAATTGTCCAGCGCAAATTCTTTGATAACTTCTTTAGTGACGTTATTATCGGCGGGTACGATATAAATTTTAACTGCTTCACCTTGGTGATCATCAGGAATACCAATTACTGCGCAGTCGACGATACCATCACAATCGAGCATAACGGATTCGATTTCATTAGGGAATACATTGAATCCTGAAACCAAGATCATGTCTTTCTTACGATCTAGTAGGGTGATATAGCCTTTTTCATCCATACTGATGATATCACCTGTACGGAAGTAGCCGTCGCTTGTGAAATCATTGGTATTGTCTTTATTAAAGTAACCAGACGTAATATTAGGGCCTTTAATACACATTTCGCCTGCTTGATTTAGGCCCACACGTTTGCCACTGTCATCTACTACAATGATATCGACACTAGGAACAGGTATACCAATAGTACCGTTGAATTTACGATCAGTAATCACGTTAGCAGTACCTGCCGCAACACCTTCCGTCATACCCCAACCTTCAACCATAGGGCAGCCAGTTACTTCCAACCAACGTGCTGCGGTTTGCTCAGTTGCCGCCATACCACCAGCCTGAGTGATACGTAATGAACTAAAATCTAAGTTTTTAAAGTTTGGCTGGTCAAGTAACCCTTTAAATAGAGTGTTCACAGCAGGGAAGATATGGAATGGTTGTTTTGATAACGTTTTAATAAACCCTGGCATATCGCGCGGATTAGGTACTAGGATAAAGGTATAACCTGAACGCATACCGAGTAGACTTAGCATGAAGGCAAAAATATGATACAGCGGTAAGGCCATCACCATATTGATATATACCTCATTGATACCTGAGGTCACAGGACGATACCATGCCTCTGACTGCATAGCAGCAGCGACGACATTACGTTGTGTTAGGACAGCACCTTTAGATAGTCCAGTCGTACCACCTGTATACTGCAAAATCGCTTTTTGTTGTAGGGTAGTTTTTGGTGCTTGAATAGGTAGGTTTTTTCCCTTTTTTAATACTTCAGGGAACTTAGTAACGTCATACTTAGGATCGTTTAGGTTGTACTTTGGAACCAAGCGTTTGACCTGACGGATGACCGTATTGACCAAAATACCTTTTAGTCCCATCATATCGCCCATTTTTGACAGCACGATACGTTTGATATTGGTTTCTTCAATGACTTGTTCTAAAGCTTGAGCAAAGTTGTCAACAACAAAGATAACCTGAGCACCTGAGTCATTCAATTGGTGACGCAACTCGCGACCCGTATATAGTGGGTTTACTGGAGTGCAAACATAACCTGCACGTAGAATACCAATCATAGTTGGTAGATATTGGGGAACGTTTGGCATCATAAGAGCCACTACGCTGCCTTTAGGTAAACCTTGAGCCTGTAACCATGCTGCTACTGCCAGTGAAGCGTTATCAACATCACCATAAGTATGCGTCACACCCATACAGATAGTCATCGGATGCATACGAAAGCGGTTAAAACACTCTTCATATAACTCTATGAGGCTTTCATACTGATCCGGATTAATCGTCTTAGGTACGTTTTCCGGGTATTGAGAAAGCCAAGGTTTATCTACAGTCATGATTAGCGTCCTTAAATATTAAAATAAATTAAGGCTCTATAAAAAAGTAGTCACATCCATGTCAACAATTTATATTGCTGTTCCGTTAGCAAGAAATTGTCGAGTGTTATCCTATATATTCACATACTGCTAAAATACGAGGCCCTTATAAAGTTTGATTCAACCACAGAGCATAAATATCTCATCAGGTTAAAAAACTAATTAATGTTTTGATAATGAAAATAGCTACTAGTAATACTGCTAATCAATCGATATGAGTCATAATTATATAAGATTAAAATAACAGAAAGTATAGTGACACATTTTGGCAATACATTAACATAACTACAACCGTGCCTGTTATGCTTATACAAGAACTTGATAGTTTACAGTTAAATTTGATAAATGAAAAAATATATGTTGAATAATTATAAAATGCCTAGACAAGTAATTTACTTTCTTATCAAGTAATTAACATGAAATTTATTCAAAAAATGTCATATAACTCAATATAAAGGTAGATTTGTAGTAATGGTAATAGAGAAATTTTATAATTGAATGACATAAAATGAATATACAAAAAGAGCATCTTACATTAAATGTAAAATGCTCTTTAGTGAAAATAAAATCAAATTTTTTAAAAATTAAAACTTTGATGTTCGTTTATCTTTGTGGATGGTCTGCATTGTGTTTTTCACGCAATTTTTGACGAAGCACTTTACCGACATTACTCTTTGGTAAGTCGCTCACAAACTCGATGTGACGTGGACACTTATAACCCGTTAGATTATCTAAGGCAAAATCTGTAATGACTTCTTTGGTAACATTATTGTCTTCAGGTACTACGTATATTTTGACCGCTTCACCTTGATGACTATCAGGAATACCAATTACCGCGCAGTCAAGAATGCCGTCACAGTCAAGCATCACGGACTCGATTTCGTTAGGGAATACGTTAAATCCTGAAACCAAAATCATATCTTTTTTACGATCGAGCAGTTTAATATAACCCTTATCATCCATGCTGACGATATCACCAGTGCGGAAATAACCATCGCTAGTAAAATCAGCGCTACTGTCTCTATTCAGATATCCAGAGGTTACGTTAGGGCCTTTAATGCATAGTTCGCCCCCTTCGTTTAAACCTACATGCTTGCCGTCTTCATCGATAATAATGACATCAACACCAGGGGCTGGTACACCGATAGTACCGTTAAACTCACGATTGGTAATAACGTTGGCGGTACCAACTGCAACGCCTTCTGTCATACCCCAACCCTCGATCATCGCGCAGCCAGTCACTTCTAACCAGCGATTCGCAGTTTGCTCAGTAGCCGCCATACCACCAGCTTGTGAGATACGTAAAGAGCTAAAGTCCAAATCTTTAAAGTTAGGATTATCGAGCAATCCTTTAAAGAGGGTATTGACCGCAGGGAAAATATGGAACGGTTGTTTTGATAAAGTTTTAACAAATCCAGGAATATCACGTGGATTAGGTACTAGTATAAAAGTATAGCCTGAGCGCATACCAAGTAAACTCAACATGAATGCAAAAATATGATACAGCGGCAGCGCCATCACCATATTGATATATACTTCGTTAATTTCTGATGTGATAGGGCGAGTCCATGCTTCTGATTGCATCGCTGCTGCTACAATATTACGCTGTGACAAGATAGCGCCTTTCGAAAGACCTGTGGTACCGCCTGTATATTGTAAAAATGCTTTTTGATCCAAAGACATTTTTGGTTGCTGAAAAGGTAGGTTTTTACCTTTTTTCAATACTTCAGGGAATTTAGTAACGTGGTATTTAGGGTCATTAAGGTTGTACTTGGGTACTAAGCGTTTGACCTGACGAATAATCGTATTGACCAAAATACCTTTCAAACCCATCATATCGCCCATCTTAGATAGGATGACACGTTTGATAGCCGTTTCTTCAATAACTTGCTCAAGCGCTTGGGCAAAGTTATCAACCACAAAAATTGCTTGGGCACCAGAATCGTTAAGCTGATGGCGTAGTTCTCGGCCAGTATATAGTGGGTTGACAGGGGTACAAACGTAGCCTGCACGCAGTATCCCAATCATGGTTGGTAGATACTGTGGAACGTTTGGCATCATGAGAGCGACGACACTACCTTTCGGCAAGCCTTGGTTCTGTAGCCAAGCGGCGACTGCCATCGAAGCATTATCGATATCACCATAGGTATGAGTCACTCCCATACAAATGCTCATCGGATGTCCACGGAAGCGATCGAAGCATTCTTCGTACAGTTCCATGATGCTGCTATATCTATCAGGATTAATGGTTTTTGGCACACCGGCTGGATATTGAGAAAGCCAAGGTTTGTTCGATATCATAGTTAGCATCCTTGCGATTTGATATAGGCTAAAGTATTTTGAAAAGGTAGTTGTCAATCTAACAATGGTACAAACCACTACTTATTTAAGTGGTATCTACCGTATTCAATAGCATCCCTGTCTATTGATTAATAGCTAGTTTTTTTTGCTGCTATCACAGCATTCTATTTAATGAATATTTAGATAAAGCATTAAATAGGACAAATAAATAAAAAGTTCAATAATAAAAATAATGCTCGTTCTAAAACTATTTATCTGCTGCTTACAAATAAAGTATCAAAAAAACGATACATTTGAGCAATACATTAGCATGAATTTAATCTAAAACAATAACAGTAAGCGATACTGATCAGTACATATATTAACTTATAAGAATATATTGACTTTGTTATCTCATAAATGAAGGATTAGATAATTAATGTTGGTAAGCTGACAAAACACAAAGGAATGTAGATGCCAAAATTATTGCGGTAAAATAAATTGATCTTTTTTATTAAAGAATCTTCGATAAATCAGTAATGCACTGATGGTACAGCCAAGCGTGCTGCTGACACATATCAGGAACATAGTGACTATTTGATAGCGTACGGCTTGAGTGGGATCGGCGCCCGCTAGGATTTGACCCGTCATCATGCCTGGCAAGCTAACAATACCGACGACTAGCATAGAGTTTAAAGTTGGAGTCATGCCATTAGTGATAGCTGCTTTTATCTGCTCATGGACGGCTTCAAATGGTTTAGCAGATAGACTGAGCATCATTTCGATACGTCCAGATTGCTCATGAAAGGATTCAATCAATTGATTGCTCGTCAACGAAATGGCAGTCAGAGAGTTACCTAATATCAGACCCAATATAGGAATAATGAATTGCGGTGTATACCAAGGCTGCACATTCAAAATCGCTATAATCGCAATCGCCGTTACTAGTATTGCTGAGATACTGACTGCCAATAACGTATCTGTTAATAACCCCTTATAACTGCGTTTAACGCGATTTTTGGCGGCACTTCCTGCAATTAAAGTCATGACTGTTAATATGATTAGCACTTCATACCATTGTTCACGTGCGAAAATCCACGCCAGTATTAGCCCAATAAAGCTAAGCTGTATAATCGTACGAAATGCCGCTATCAAAAGAGTCTTGCTTAGCTTTAAACGTAAGCGCCAAGAGATGAGCAATACGATGATAATTAGGCTGCTAGCAAGAGCGATATCACCATAAGTGAGGAAAATTTGCATATCATTCGTACCACTCGTATGAGCTTATTTAGGAAGTAATTGTGGTAATAATACAAGGTGAGGATTAAGGTTATTAACGTGCTAAATTGTCTGAGCAACTAAGCGACGACTTAATTATTTAATTAAATATTCTTGAATAAAAGTTCCTCAAGAGTCCGCAGTGAGCACACCAGCTTGCATGTGCCAATGTCTATTTGCCAAAGGCATAATATCTTTTGTGTCGTGAGTCACCCATAGGAGTGTGCGCTGTGCATCTGCGTGCAACCAGTTGATAAGTAAGTTGACTAGCTGTGCTGAAGTGTCCATGTCCAAAGCAGCAGTTGGTTCGTCTAGCAATAAAACTTTTGGACTAAGCTGCAATAGGCGCAATGTATTGACCAGTTGGCGCTCGCCACCAGATAAATGCTTGGCGTCTTGTTGCAAAAAATCTGCACTTCTATCCAAATGTTCAAGCTGAGCAACATGCCAGTCTCTATCAAAAGTCTGCGATTGGTGAGCGTGTAATTGATAAGGCATTTGTAAGTTTTCAAGGACACTGCCATCTAACAACTGTGGATGCTGAGCGAGTAGGGCGACCTGCTTGCGCCACCGTATAGATGCAGTCTCATGCATATCGTGATAAACATTACTCGACGTGTCATCGTGCAAACGAACAGTACCGCTGCTCATTGGCAATAATCCTGCCAATATTCGCAATAGTACTGATTTACCGCTACCAGACGCTCCTGTCAAAACAGTAACTTGCCCTGACAATAGCGTACCGCTTGCACCGCTTATTAGCGTTCGATCATGAATTGATAGCTCTTTATCCAGTGAAGCGTTTGCGGTTAGCTTGCTTGTCCATTTTTGATAAATGCTATACGGCATAGAGACTTTATTCGAGGCTTCTTTGCTATTTTTAATGCTTTGAGCATTTATCGTCCGTTGGCTATGTACCCATAGGTTATCAAATTCAAGCAACACTCTACCCGTATCTACGCTCATAGCAGTTCTACTGCTGACCATTTACTTGCTCAGAGATAGCTTGTTCGATCGTAACGCGCAGTTTTTTTGGTACACGAATAGGACGCATTGGTGGAGTTGTCGCTGAAGTATCTGGTTTATCGCTGCCTATTTCATCATTACTCATTGGCTCTGGTTTGACAAGGTTTTGTACGCAAGCAATAACGATTTTGGTGCTGCTTAGTAGCTGGCTATCATCAGTTTCGGTAGAGCCATGATTTGGTAGATTGCGATATATACTTTGGTAAAATATGATGCTGGCAGGTTTTAGCTCCACTTTATCGATACGTACGCTAATTACCTCATCTAATAGAATGGCTCTTTTGTATTGCAAGTCCGCCTGACTCACGACAAAATGCTGCACTTCACCACTGTCAGTCTGCAAAAAATACCCATTTAAGCCCAGCTCAGTAAACCAGTCGCGTCGGCAGTTTTCAAAAAACACCAAATGATTGGCGTGATAGACTATACCGCCAGCATCAGTATGGTTAATATAGACGTTATAATCTTTAGCAAATAATGGTTTGGTGTCATCATTCATGGCTGATGTCATATTTTTTTGCTTAATTGTTGTCATAGTGATGCTCGATATTTTTAATAAGTATTGTTAAATAAAAGTGTTTCAGATAGACCAATAATAGATAGTGCTTACAATATAGTTACTCTAGCTCAAGATATCAGGCCATGCAACCGCTAGAACCGCTTACATTTGTTATCATAGTCGTTTATATTTCACCCATTTATAGAGCGCTATATTCTAACCAATCAGTATAGGACAGTTTATGACCCGTTTTGTCAGTTTTAACATCAATGGTATCCGTGCACGTCAGCATCAGCTCGAGGCGGTGCGCGAGGTAATCGATCCTGATGTCATGGGCCTACAAGAAACCAAGGTTCATGATGATCAATTTCCGCTTAACGATATCGAAGGTCTGGGCTACCACGTCGAGTATTTTGGACAAAAAGGACATTATGGTGTTGCACTACTATCTAAAGCTGCACCTGTATTTATACAAAAAGGCTTTCCTGGCGAAGATGAAGAAGCCCAAAAGCGCTTTATCCATGCACGTTACGAGTTTGAAGGTCGTGAAGTGGATGTGCTCAATGGTTACTTTCCGCAAGGAGAGAGCCAAGATCACCCGACTAAATTTCCTATGAAGCGCGCTTATTATGCCAATTTGATGGCTTATATTGATACGCTAAAATCTGAAGGTCGTTCGATTATCGTCATGGGTGATATGAATATCGCACCAGAAGATATCGATATTGGTATTGGTGAAGTTAATGCCAAACGCTGGTTGAAAAACAGAAAAACCTCATTTCTGCCAGAAGAGCGCGAATGGTATTCAGCATTGATGTCACGTGAGCTGATAGATACTTACCGCCTGCATTATCCAGAGAGCACTGAGTTATACAGCTGGTTTGATTATCGCAGTCGCGGCTTCAATGATGAACCTAAGCGCGGGTTACGTATTGATCATATCCTATGTACCTCGGATCTAATCGATAAATGTATCGATGCTGGTATTAGTTATGAGCTACGTGCTATGGAAAAACCCTCTGACCATGCACCGATTTGGTCAGCATTTGACCTGAAGAAACCGTAATACTTATATACCGTAATACCTATATATAGTCAATCTCATGTAAATTAGATACGATGAGTAGCTTGTTCAGTCTGTTGGCCGTAGCACTGTAGTTAGCTCTCCGTATATCTAAACTGTCTTGAACTGACTATATATTTATCACTTCGTATTCCATAAATAACGATAAAAATTGAAAAGTAAGGATTTTATTATGGCTGTTGGAAATGTATCAGTACCTGACGTTATCTATCCTATCGATGGTATCAAGCTCAGTGCCACAGCGGCAGGCGTTCGCTACAAAGACCGCGATGATTTAGTAGTCATCGAAATATCTGACAAAGCTACTACTGCGGTTGTAACCACTAAAAACACCTTTTGTGCAGCGCCAGTGCGAGTATTGCGTGAGCATTTTGCTAAGGTTAGACCGCGCTATTTAGTCACTAATACTGGTAACGCAAATGCAGGTACAGGCGCTGATGGCAAGCGCCGCGCTATTGATATCTGTACAGCATTGGCTGAAAAGGCCGGTGTAGACACCAATACGATATTGCCATTCTCTACTGGCGTGATTGGTGAGCCGTTAAATAGTGATGCAGTCATCGCAGGTCTGGATAAGGCATTGGCTAATCTAGCGCCTGATAGCTGGCTAGCTGCTGCTAATGGCATTCGCACGACAGATACCATTCCTAAATTGGCCAGCCAAAAAATTGATGTAGCAGGTACTAGCTATCATGTCACTGGTATGTCTAAAGGCTCAGGAATGATACGTCCGAATATGGCGACTATGCTGGGCTATGTGGCGACAGATGCTAATATCGCTGCTGACTTATTGCAAGAGATGCTAAGCGCTATCAATGAGCAGTCTTTCAACCGAATTACTGTCGATGGCGATACCTCAACCAATGACTGTTGTGTGTTGATTGCAACAGGTGCTGCTAGCTCAGAGGTGATTGATAGTCCAGAGCATCCACATTATCAGCCTGTATTCGATGCATTAGCTGATGTGTTTGTTCGTCTGGCACAATTGATTGTGCGTGATGGTGAAGGCGCTACTAAATTCATGACGGTCAAAGTGACTGGCGGTCAAACCACGCAAGAATGCTGCGATGTGGCTTATGCAGTCGCACATTCACCGTTGGTAAAAACGGCATTCTTTGCCAGTGATGCTAACTGGGGACGCATATTAGCAGCAGTGGGCTATGCTGGTATCGAAGACCTAGACACAGAGCAAGTCGATGTGTATCTAGACGAGGTAATGATTTGCCAAAATGGCGGTGTTGCACCTGACTATACAGAAGAGGCGGGCAAAACAGTCATGAGCCGACCTGAGATTACCATTCATATTGACCTTGCACGTGGTGATGCTATCGATACCGTATATACCTGCGACTTGTCATACGATTACGTCAAAATAAACGCTGATTATCGTAGCTAGTCGTTCTTAACAAAACAGAATTTGCATAGTTGTATCAAAGCCAGAACAAATATTGTTCTGGCTTTTTAATGTCAAACTTCTGCTCAGTAGCAAATAACTCTGCTATTCAATACGCTTCATTAACATCAGTTGCAAAAGCTGACGTTACTTTACAAAGCAGTTATAGAGGGTAAGACGAATAGCGACCTATACTGGTTTCAGTAAAAAGAAAATGACCTTGTTAGCTTGTAGCAAAGCAAGATAAGGTGTTCAAAACAATAAGTTCATCTAAGTAGCAATGGGTAACAATGAGTAACAATGAATTATTAGCTAAGCCAATAAATGAGCCAGTAACTAAGCTATCAATAAAGAATTAATAACAATTATCTGAGGATTGAATAATGAAGAAATTAGCACTTGCAGCATTGATGACGACTTTTGCCCTTTCTGGTTGCTCTACGATGAGCATGGACAATGAGCGCACGATGGTTGTTGAAGGACAACCTATGAATGTAAAAGTAGTAAATATCCCAAGTTTTGAAGTAGAGATCGCACCGCGTAAAGCAGTATGTGACTTGACTGCTACTGATGGCAGCATGGTTGAATCACAGTGCTTGCAGTATCGTCAGACCTATCAGAAAAACTACACCACGCTAAATGGTAATATTCAAGGCTTTACCTATGAGCCGAACTATCGTTATGTCCTAGATGTACGCCAAGAAGCAGTAACAGCAGAAGGCTCAAATGTCGTGCAGCCAGTTTGGATTCTAAACGAAATGGTATCAAAAACTGCTGAATAATATTGATAGCAATATATAGACGATAAACCAGTTACAAAAGCAGTTATCCATGACAAAAAGGCCTCTAACGAATTAGAGGCCTTTTTACGTGTTTATTGTTAGTAAATTATTTTTCGAGAAGTCAAATTAGCATTGACTGTAATTGACACTAACGCCGCGCGTTGCTGTAGGGATTCTATTATCAGCATAAACCGCCAGGCCGCCTCGTGCCGTCTCTTTATATTTATCAGACATATCGGCACCTGTTTGCTTCATCGTCTCTATCGCTTTATCTAAAGAGACGAAGTGCTGACCATTACCTCTGCAGGCTAGACGTGCTGCATTGATTGCCTTGACTGCGCCCATCGCATTACGCTCGATACAAGGCACTTGTACCAAGCCGCCAATAGGATCACAAGTAAGGCCTAGATTGTGCTCAATACCAATCTCTGCCGCATTTAAACATTTGGCTGGCGTGCCATTCATGATTTCTGCCAGTGCAGAGCCTGCCATTGCACACGCAGAACCAACCTCACCTTGGCAACCGACTTCAGCACCAGAGATTGAAGCATTTTGCTTGATAAGGCTACCGATAGCAGTGGCGTTTAGCAAAAACTTACGAACACCATCTTGGCTATAGTTGGGCAAAAAGTCACGATAGTAATGCAGGACGGCAGGAATGATACCTGCTGCGCCATTGGTTGGCGCTGTGACTACTTTGCCGCCATTGGCGTTTTCTTCGTTAACGGCGAGCGCGTACAAATCGACCCAGTCCATAGCGGCTAACTTATCGGTCTTGGTGATAGGTTGGTCTTTTTCAGCGCACAGCTGTGTATGCAAGTCTTGAGCACGGCGTTTTACATCTAATCCGCCCGGCAAGATGCCGCCATTTTCACAGCCTTGTTTGACGCAGTCTTGCATCACTTCCCAAATACTATCTAGATAAGCAAAGATTTCTTCTCTAACATGGAAGTGACATTCGTTTGCTAGTACCAATTCGCTGATGCTCAAGTCATGCTCACGACATTGCTCTAGTAGCTCTGCTGCGTTATTGAACGGGTAGGGAACTCTATCGATGGTCGGGCTGGCATGATCTTCGTCTGGGTTAGTTGCATCTTCTTCATTAATCACAAAACCGCCACCGACTGAATAGTACGTCTGCTGATAGCGAACGCCTTCAGTTGAGATAGCGCGTAGCGTCAATGCATTAGGGTGATAAGGCAGCACAGTATCATCATACCAGTAGATATCTTGCTCTGTATCAAAAGCAATCGTATGCGTGCCTGATACATTGAGAATTTTGTTAGAGAAGATAGGAGATAGGTAGCTACTGGTCATGCGTGTGTCTATCGTGCTAGGCGTGTGCCCAAGTAGGCCTAGTAAAATAGCGGTATCTGTTGCATGACCTTTTCCGGTCGCCGCCAAAGAGCCATACAGTTCAATCTCAATGGTCTTAACTGCAGTCAGTTCCATCTGCTCAGTTAGCGAGGTCAAAAATAAGTTTGCAGCGACCATCGGTCCGACTGTATGCGAACTGGATGGGCCGATGCCGATTTTAAATAAATCAAAAACACTGATCATAATAAGTCACCAAAAATTTTAAGCGCTTTAGCCTATTTTATCTATGGCATTGAGCGCTTTTGTGAAAAATATAATAGACAGCCATCGCTCCTAGTCACCATTGATAGGTGGGCGCGAGACACTATTTATGAAGGTTATAAGGTAAATGAGCACTGAGGGCAGTTGAATAATAACTTTTATTTATTTTGAAACTCCGTTATCATGCTCGCAGTCAACAACTATGTAACATCCTGTAAGTTGGTTATCATCGTAAAATAAGACAGATTAAAAAAGACTAAATTTTTTAGTCAGACACATCCGTATTCATACATCTAGCAAGATATGGCTATCATACCAAATAATACTTTTGGTTTGTCATATTACAACATAAATGAATGAATTGGGATGACATATTATAGATAGAAAGACTTAACGTTCTGCTATTTATACAAGCCCTTAGAAATATGTCCATTTATTAATATTCTTATTTTATCAGTTATTCAAGGGCGTATTGAACATTCACAAATAGTCTCTGTCAGTGCCATGGTCGAATATTCAACACGCCCCAGCCTATTACTTTAGCTTAGCTCACATAGGACAAGCGCGCATGCCATCTCAAAAAGACCCTTCATCAGCGTCAGACAATAGCGCTCAAGATCTATCGACTCAAAATGCCTTGGATTCTGCAGGCATTGATTCAGCCGCTATCAATTACCCGCACAATCCAGATTTTGAAAATGGCCGTTGGTTTCCGACATGGCGTCCTTATAAGGGCGACTTAGATCGTGATCCAGTCGGTATCAACGACTATTTACCTCCGTCAAAAAGCGTATTGCTCGGTATACAGCATACATTTGCGATGTTTGGTGCAACCGTGCTTGCGCCTTTATTGATGGGGTTTGATCCTAACTTAGCCATCTTGATGTCTGGTATCTGTACGGTAATGTTCTTTATGATTACCGGTGGGCGCATGCCGAGCTACTTGGGATCAAGCTTTGCTTTTATCGGTCCAGTCATCGCGGTGACCGCTTATGCAGGCGCAGGGTTCAATGACAATCTAAATGTTGCGCTAGGCGGTATTATGGCTTGCGGTATTATTTACGCATTGATTGGTCTGCTAGTGATGAAGACGGGTACAGGTTGGATTGAGCGCTTGATGCCACCTATCGTGACGGGTGCGATTGTCATGATTATCGGTCTTAACTTGGCGCCAGTGACCATTCAAGGCGTGTCTGCCAATCAGTTTGATGCTTGGATGGCTACCTTGACCGTATTGCTCATTAGTGGTGTGGCAGTATTTACTCGCGGTATGTTGCGACGTCTGTTGTTACTCGTCGGTCTGGTTCTGTCGTACGTTGCTTATTTTGTCATGACCAATATTCTAGGTTTTGGTACTGCGATTGATTTTAGTACAGTAGCTGCCGCTTCATGGTTCGGACTACCAAGCATTCATACGCCGCGCTTTGAGATGAGCGCTATTATTCTAATTGCACCTGTGGCCTTTATTTTGGTGGCTGAAAATCTAGGTCATTTTAAGGCCGTAGAGGGCATGACCAAGGCTCGTGTGACCCCTTATATGGGCCGAGCATTTTTGGCCGACGGTTTAGCCACGACTTTTTCGGCAGGATTTGGTGGTACAGGTGTTACTACTTACGCTGAAAACATTGGAGTCATGGCGGTTACCAAAGTGTATAGCACGACGATATTTGTCGTAGCAGGCTTGGTTGCTATCATATTGGGACTGTCACCAAAGTTTGGTGCGATCATTCAGACCATTCCAGCGGCTCTATTGGGCGGTGCTTCTATTGTTGTCTTTGGTCTTATTACGGTTGCTGGGATAAAGATCTGGATCGATAGCCATATTGATTTTAGTAAAAACAGCAACCTAATCATCGCGGCAGTGACGGTCATTATGGGTACTGGTAACTTTAGCTTGCACTTAGGTGGCTTTGATTTAGGCGGTATCGGTACTGCTACTTTAGCCGCTATCGTGTTAAATGCTTTGTTTAACCAAAGTTCTGAAGCGAAATAAGTAATACTGATGAGATTGAAGTCGGCGCCTGTCGGATAAAGATAGTCAAAGTATATCTCATCTAACAAAAAGCGCCCATACTATCGATAGTATGGGCGCTTTTTTGTATGGCAGTGTTGAGCAACAGTATTGAAAAAAATTAATATTACTTATAGTCACGTTTATAAAATCTTGAAAAAAACCGATAGCGTCGAAGGGCGCGTGGCTTTGGCTTCAATGAGCCTAAGTAAATAGCAAACATTGTTAATAGTGCGCCACTCCACTGTAAAGTGTTAATCGGCTTGTCCAGCCAGCTATAGTCAATGACAAGGGCTGCAATAGGTTCAGTCAACAATAACAGTCCAGTCAGTGCTAGAGATAGCTTAGGAATAGAGTAGGCAATCAATCCCCATGCCAAGCACTGCATCACCGTACCATAAATAAGCACCCAGCCAATCTCAGACCATGTATTGGGCAGGATATTGCCTGTGTCAAATACAAACATCGGTATAATCATGGCTAAGACGCCGCCAATACTAATCAGTTGCATTAGCATAAATATAGGTGTCGGTTCAGTGTCGTGCGTTTTTCGGATAAAGGTCATTGACGCTGCTAACATGGCACCCGATACAATACCAGTGACAAAACCCCAAGTCGCAGCGGTGTTGTGTGCGAATTCAGGGCTACCTATCATCGCCACGCCTATCATGGCTAAGAACAAACTAATAAGCTGCACGATAGACTGACGCTCATTGAAATACAAAAACCCAATCGCGGCCAAGAAAAATATTTGCAGACTATTAAGCAGCGTCGAAATACCAGGCCCAACCGCATAAATACTCTCATGCCACAGCGCCAAATCCAATCCTAAAAACGCCCCTGATAGTAGCGCATAAAACATGGCCCGTCTTGATTTGGGCATACGTTGGCCCATTAGCTTAGCCAATACCGCAAATACAATACCAGAAACAGCCAATCGCCAAAACGACATGGCCCAACCACCAATATCGACATGAGCGACAATTAAGCTGCCCAATCCAAAAATGATACAACCAATGACTAAGCCAATAGGTGCAGATCGCGTTGAAGCAATAGCCATAATTTGTCCTTATAACAGTATTTGAATAACAGCATTTTGAATAACAGTACTCTTATTATCATTGCATCACGTCAGAACTTATGTTGACATAAAGCCATATTGTCGTGGTTTTAAACGCAAAATGAAATGGCAAAACCATAATTTATTACGGTGAATAAAAATACTCTCGCTGTGCGGAAAATTATTGGGCACGTTAGACACAAATAAATAATCAAAGTATTTGATATAGCTGCGTTTTTCGCAATAGACTTATGACAGTTGGGTAATAGTACTTATATCAAAATATTTGTATCAGGGCGACGATTCGTGGGAGTATGAAAGAGCATAATGTATACAAGTGATATCTTTGTAGGGATGGTATGTGTGTAGCACTTTAAGCGACATTAACGCGGCAACACATGTATAGTAGATTGACGATATAATGTACTTAACGTCTGATTGGTTATACCAAACAATCTATATTATTTGTCTAGGTTTATTTATGCTTCAACGATTGCTATCAAAAAAACAGCCACATATATTGTCTGGCTTGCTACCAAAAATATCGCAATACAGTGTCGTCGTGACGATGCTATCTAGCGCATTGTTTTTGATGCCTAGCGCACATGCCGCCAGCTGTAAAATCCCAAAAAGCTATTACAAAAACGTCTCCTGCACGGCCAGTAGCAGTTACTTTTTGGCGATAAAAGACTTTGGTGCGCCAGTGGCTTTAATCGATAAAAAAGGCAAACGAGTCGTTGATTTATCACGTTATCAAAAAGTCGATGCCGATAAACTATCAGACGGTCTGTTGCCTGTACTGCGCAACAGTCGCGTCGGTTATCTCAATATGCAGGGCCGCGAAGTCGTGCCTGCCATGTACGATATATTGACAGAGAGTCAAGGTTGGGCGAGGCCTGTATCGGATGGGCGTATCGTGGTAAAAAAAGAGGGTAACTATGGTGTGATTAACACAGCCAATAGTACCGTTGTCTCGTTTTCTGCAGCGATTGATGATATTGATAATTATCGTAATGGAGTGGCGCGTGTACGCAAAGGCCGTGCAACCACTTGGGTGGATAAAAACGGTAATGCAGCGAATGATCCAAATGCCCAGAATGACACTCAGGCAGTAAATAAATCTACTTCTTCTAACGAAAAAACTAGCACAGCATCACAGTCTGTACCAGCGCGTTTTACGACGCTCCAATCGCGTCAGCAAGATGGCAAATGGGGTTTCGTCGATGACAATAATGTCACCATGATTACGTACTCATTTGACGAAGTGCGTCCGTTCTCTGAGGAATATGCTGGGGTGCGTATCGGTGAAGAGTGGGGTTTTGTCAATTTAGGCGGTGAGCTGGTGATCCCTTTTCGCTTTGCTAATAATGGTGTGAACGCTAACGATAGCTATCAGGGCAAACCATCCTTTGTATTTACAGGTGGTAAGGCGTGGATTGGCAACCTAAAGAATGGAAATAAAATGTGTATAGATAAGGAGGGTACTGGCGTTGCTTGTGATTGATGCAGTTACTAGGGCGTGTCCTCATTTTAAAAATGATGATAAAAATGAGATAAATCGCAGTCAAACAAGGAAAATAGCGCAGATAATATCGAGATATTAGTCAGCTATTTGACGCCATTTGGCAAGATTTAGCCATTTTTAACCCATTTAGATAACTATCGATTGAATTGAGGACACGCCCTAGGATTAAATAGACAATAAAAAAGAGTGTAAAACCTGTGAGTTAGCGATAGGTTTTACACTCTTTTTTTGACGCTGATGTGTTTAAAGCTAGTTGCTCGATAAATGATTGCTGATTAGATCGACCATATAAGGCTGATAATACTCTGGAATATCGTGTGCCATGCCTTCGATTAGATGGAACGTGGCATTGGGAATGGTCTTGGCAACGACTCGGCCTTGTGATGCAGGAATTAAGCCATCAGCGCTGCCATGCAGTACGATAGTGGGTGCTTTGACTTGCTTGCTAAATCGACTGATAGAGCCTGATGCCAAGATAGCATTGAGCTGCTGCACCGTACCAAGCGGATGAAAATTGCGTTGATAGCGAATTTTGGCAATTTCACGCACCATACGCACATTGACATGACCAGGTGTGCCAACGGTCTTCATAAACCACACGCTGTGACGCACGATATCACGCTCAGAATGACTCTCTGGACGATTGATAAGGGTGTATAGCTGTTTGGGCTTTGGCGGCTTCAAAAATGCACGATTGGTCGTGGTAAACATAAGCGCCATTCGCTGCACCAAACTTGGATAACGTGCGGCCACGATTTGTGCAATCATACCGCCCATTGATGCCCCAAGCAGATGGGTTTTACCCAGCTTGAGTGCTTTAATCAAGCGTACGGTGTCTTCGGCCATGTCCGTCAAGTTATAAGCAACCTGCGTGCTCTTATTAGACAGACCAGTCTGTAGACGTACCATCATCTTGAGCTGGCTGATACGCGGTAAGCCCTCTATCTGTACTTTAGAGGACAAACCAATATCACGATTATCAAAACGAATCACAAAAAAACCAGCATCGATAAAGCGCTTAATAAAATTGTCTGGCCAAAATATCATTTGTGAGCCTAGCCCCATGATCATCAGCAGCGGCGGATTGTTGGGATTACCGCCAGCTTCGACACACAACTCAATACCATCACCGATGTCAATCATTGCTTGACGAAGGTGCTTACTCAAGTCAGAGTCGCGCCATTGATGCTCCCCAAACTTGCGCCACTCAGGAGTAGGGTAGTTATTCAGATGATCTTCTAGATGGTTATCTAGCGTTTCAGGCAATTTGGCACTATTGATGTCATTTGATTTTGTCATGAAGTGTCCTAATTAGAGGGTCGTCTACTACAGCTCAAGCATCTCAAAATCAAGCTTGCCGACACCGCACTCAGGGCAAGTCCAGTCATCAGGGATGTCTTCCCACTTAGTACCAGGTGCGATACCTTCTTCTGGGCAGCCAAGCGCCTCATCATATATCCAGCCGCAGACAATACATTCATAACGTTTCATAAATAGTCCTATCGATCATTACCAGTATTACAGTTACAGCGTGCTATAAACGCTCATTTTTAATATTACAGCTATTATATTAGACTGCAAAAACGCACGTAGTTTAGCATATAACCGCAATTTTCATAGTTAAGTTTACACTTGTATATTGAGATGACTTTTCTTTTATCAAGTCAATCACATACGTTACCTTATTAGCGCTTAATAACAAGACTGGACGCCAGCCCGCCATACGAAAACCAATTATGCTATAATAATCGCCGCTAAATTCACAGTAATGCTTAGCATTTATCGCTGATATATCATCCAGTTGTTGTCTTATCTAAACTAACTAAACTAACTAAACTAACTAAACTAACTAAACCATCTAAATACATAAGCTAAGGGTCATCATGAGTACCAATGCCGCCGCCACATCCGCCACCAACAATGAGACGTCACATATGCTCAATACTGACCATCCGTTTTGGCAGATTATTCGCACAGTACCAGACTTTCCAAAAGCTGGCATTGATTTTTATGACATTACCCCGTTACTGCGCAGTCATATTGACGCTGTCATTGACGCGCTACTTGCTGCATTGCCAGAAGGGCTTATGGACGAGGTAGATTGTCTGGGTGCGGTAGAAGCGCGCGGTTTTGTATTTGCCAGTATGTTAGCAGGTCGTCTGGGCAAAGGCATGATCTTGCTACGTAAACCAGGTAAGCTGCCGCCGCCAGTTGCCAACAAAGCCTATGCACTGGAGTATGGTAAAGACACGCTTGAGATGCAAAATAATCTACCGCCTGAGCGTGTACTATTGGTCGATGATATCTTAGCGACTGGTGGTACGTTGACCACCGCTTACGAGCTGTGTCAATCAGCTGACCATACTGTGGTCGGTGCGTTAGTGTTATTGGACTTGGTCGACTTGCATGGCGAGTTCCCAGTACCTGTTTATACGGTACTAAAAGCTTAAAATGAATAGCTATGTTTTTGACTATTAGACATGTCGTATTGTCGATATAGTTAAACGATTCTCCAAATAATAAAGCGCCCTGATACTATGTCAGGGCGCTTTTTTTAATACTGTATTGATGTTTTTTAGTACTGTGTTGAGTAGGCTATATTCATTGCTCTTCGTTTTGTTCGTAGTCCTTACAAGACTGCTCTATCACCGTACGACCGACTGTCTTTGGAGTGGTGACTTTAAAGTCTTTTGTGGTCAATATTGGTTTTTCTGACTGCCATGACTTGGTTACTTTGCCTTCAGCATCATAGTTAACAAAGGCTCGTCTATAGTAACTGGCGTCTTTGCATGAAATGAGTAGTTGCTGCTCACTATGGTCAATATTGCTTTTTTCTTCCTGCGAGTCATCTGTATCGGCATCTTTGTCTTTAGGATAGGTTCTAAGGATAGATACCGTGATATTTTCGACATCTTTTTCATCTATGATACTGATGTCAGAGCTTTCAATAGAATCCAAATCTATACTAAAAATTGATCCAGAGCTGCTCTCGGACACCTCTACCCAGTTGACTGCCTGGGCGCTGATCGCTAAAGCACTGCCTGCCAATAATATTGATAGCCGTTTCATATAAGCCTTGCTTCTTGTCATTTGAAGTAGGTAATGATAGCCAACTTACTATTAGTAGGCAAATATCTTTTGTGCCAGCCCAGTATCCGTCGTGCTCTGTCGTGTGGCTATTATTGTCCGCGAATGGCTGCTAATGTCTTAGCCAGCTCGTCACGCGCTCCGATAAAACCATCAATACCCTTAGGTAACAAGTCCTGCGTAACCTTGTCTTGCTGATATGCAGCACTAAACTCTTCATGCGTTAAGCTTACTTGAGTCATCGCTTTCATATCCATCGACATACTCGGAGACAGTTGGCGAGTTACCTCGGTATCCATGGCTGCCAATTCATCAATGAGATTGGGAGCTATAGTCAACAAGTCACAACCTGCCAATGCCAAAATTTGCTCGGTAGAGCGGAAACTGGCGCCCATTACTTGCGTCTCGTAACCGTGCTGTTTGTAATACTGGTAAATGAGCTTGACTGACTGTACGCCCATGTCATCAGAAGCCGGTACGTTTTGACGGCTTTGTTGGCGTTTTTGCCAATCTAGAATACGGCCAACGAAAGGTGATATCAGGGTCACGCCAGCATCTGCACAGGCAATCGCTTGGTGTTGTCCAAATAGTAAGGTCAGGTTGCAGTGAATATTTTGAGTCTCAAGATAGCGCGCCGCCTCAATACCTTGCCAAGTTGCTGCCATTTTGATCAATACTCGCTCTGAATCGACGCCCGCTTTTTGGTAAGCATCCATAAAGGCCAGTGCCTTATCTATCGTCGCTTGAGTATCGTAAGATAAGCGAGCATCCACTTCGGTAGAGACTCGGCCTTCGATCAGCTCTAAAATATCGCAGCCAACCTGAATGGTCAGCGCATCGATCACGGCATCCACGTCACCATTGTGACGACTCATGGTCTCTGACAACATACCTTGGTTGTCAGGATGAATCAGAGCCTTGGTAATAAGGCTTGGGTTGGTGGTTGCATCGATAGGTTTTAAACGGGCAATAGCGGCAAGGTCACCAGTATCAGCAACAATTGTGGTCATAGTGCGTAGCTGTTGTAATGCGCTCATCAGGTATCCTTTTTCTTATTAATCACATGATGCTCCTCTTATATATAGCGGGGTAGGGAGCTGAACTGGAACTGTAACACAGTTTTGGGCAGGTGTTGCTTCATAGTTATGCTATGCATCGCTGTTATCTGGCTCAGCTGTGCTAATATTAATAACAGTTGGTATATTTATACGCATTTACGCATGGGCACTGACCTTAGTTTTTGCTATAGTAGAGCCGGCTATGTATCAAGCTGCTGTATTTGGCAGTAAATATAGTATTAACGCCAAATGGCACTAGCAATATAAGGTGTTTTTGATAGACTGTTTTGAGGTTGATTTTGAATATAGTTTCTATCATCAGTCTTAGTCTTTAACTAAAAACAGAAAACAGTCAGATTTGGCAATAGAGCTACCCTACGTAATAAAATGTAATAGCAATATTTAAATAATAGTAATATCTAACAGCGATAAAATCTAAAAAGGATGGGCGGTAATGAGCGAGCAGTCACCAGAGCAAACAATGGATAATCTAAATCAAACCACTACAGGCGCTAGCGATACCGCAACTGAAAAAGAGTTTTTAGACAATATTCGCCAAAATATTGACGCAGTAGACTGTGAGATCCAAACGTTAATCAATAACCGTGCAAAGCTGGCTCAGCAAGTAGCCATGGTAAAGAAAAATCATACCGCTGCTGATGACAATAGCAATCCTATCTTTTACCGCCCTGAGCGTGAAGCACAGGTATTAAAAGCTGTCATGGAGCGTAATGCAGGTCCAATCGCTGATGAAAAAATGGCGCGCTTGTTCCGTGAAATCATGTCAGTATGCTTGGATTTAGAAGCGCCGCAGCGTATTGCCTTCTTGGGCCCTGTCGGTACCTTCACGCATGCCGCTGCGCTCAAGCACTTTGGTAAAGCAGCTGATACCGTACCGATGACAACCATTACCGATGTGTTCCGCGAAGTCGAAGCAGGTACAGCGATGTATGGCGTGGTCCCTGTCGAAAACTCTTCAGAAGGCGTGGTCAACCATACTCTAGATGGTTTCTTGTCTTCTACTTTGAAGATCATTGGCGAAGTTGAATTGCCAATTCATCAAAACTTCTTGGTTGCTGAGCATACCAAGATTGATGGTTTGAGCCGTATTTATTCGCACCAGCAGTCGCTTGCTCAGTGCCGTCATTGGCTAGATGTAAACTTCCCTAATGTCGAACGCGTTGCTGTATCAAGCAATGGTGAAGCCGCTCGCCGCCTTAAAAACGAATGGCATTCAGCTGCGATTGCAGGTGACGTCGCTGTTGCAGAGTACGGTTTGCATAAGCTCTACTCAAATATCGAAGACAATCCAAGTAACACCACACGCTTCCTTATTATCGGTCATGAAGCGATTGCACCATCTGGTCAAGACAAAACCTCTATCGTCGTCTCAGCCCATGATAAAGCAGGCGCACTGATCGAAATCTTGAAACCTTTGTCATATCATGGCGTATCGATGACGAGTATTGAGACGCGTCCTGAGCGTCCTAACAAATGGGCATACGTATTCTTTATCGATATGAATGGTCATGTTAATGATCCAAACGTTAGCGCTGCCATCAATGATATTCGTCCATTGGTCAAAGATTTGCGCATATTAGGCTCATATCCAAAAGCTGTCCTATAGACAACTATAGGCTTACTCACTGGTGTTCATACATAATAGATGGGTCTTAGCTTTTAGAGATAGCATTAAAAAAGCATTTACAGACACCATCTAAGGATAAATCATGCAGACTACTCAATTGACCGCGTCAGATCTATCGCCGTTAACGCCAGCTTACGACAGTATTTTGGCATTGGCACCTTATCAAACCGGTAAGCCAATTGAGGAGCTGACACGTGAGTATGGTGTTTCAGACGTGGTCAAGCTGGCTAGCAATGAGAATCCAATGGGATGCTCACCACGAGTGACGCTAGCAGTGACTGAGCAGCTAGGGCAGTTGTCACGTTATCCTGATGGCAATGGTTACTATCTAAAGCAAGCGCTGGCTGACTTTAACGATGTCAATGCCAATCAAATTACCTTAGGTAATGGCTCTGATGATTTGCTCGACATTTTAGCACGCAGCTTTGTGGGTGCTGATGATGCCATCGTCTATAGCCAGTATGCTTTTGTGGTATATCCTATGCTAGCGAAGATGCAAGGTGCCACGGGCATTGAAGTGCCTGCTCAACGCTTCGGCCATAATCTAAAAGCCATGAGCCAAGCGGTTCAAGACAATCCGAATACCAAAATTGTCTTTATTGCCAATCCGAACAATCCAACGGGTACGCAGCTAGAGCAAAAAGAGCTACACCAGTTCGTTGCCAGTGTACCAAGCTCAGTCTTGGTGGTACTAGATGAAGCTTATATCGAGTATAGTCCTGAGAGTAACAACCGCGCATTATTGGATGAGTTCGATAATGTCATTATTGTGCGTACTTTTTCTAAAGCTTATGGGCTAGCAGGTTTACGCGTCGGTTATGCTCTAAGCTCGGTGGCAGTGGCGAATTTACTAAACCGAATTCGTCAGCCATTTAACGTCAGCCGTGTTGGTTTAGCTGCCGCTGCTGCTGCACTTGCCGATCAAGACTTTATCGAAAAAACTCGTCTGATAAATGATGAGCAAATGCGTTGGTTAGAAAAGCAGTTTGACGCGCTAGGGCTGGGTTTTGTGAAGTCGCATGCCAATTTTATTATGGTCGAAGTGCAGGTTGAGATGGAAGATATAACTGCTGCTTCTATCCATCAGGCACTACTTGAACAAGGCGTTATTGTCCGTCCGTTGGATGCTTATGGATTGCCTAACTGGTTGCGTATCACAGTAGGTGTGGCTGAAGATAATCTGCGTTTGATTGATACTTTGCGTTCTATTTTGACTGAAGACTAAGCGCATCTATTAATATTTTTTAACTTAAAAACTGTGCTTAATTAGCCATTAAAATTTATAACACTAAGATTTTCCTTATCTATGTCTTAGTGTGTTCAACGAGAAAAGCCGTGAGTAGTCAGAAAAATAATAAACTTCAATCGTCTCTAAATACTACGCCACCTATATTTAAACAAGTTTGTGTGATTGGACTTGGGCTGATTGGTGCCAGTTTTGCGCAAGCTATTAAAGATAATGGCTTAAGCGCGCGTTTGGTAGCAGTCGATAGACATGCGCCAAGTATTGCAGAAGCCATCGAGCATGGTCTGCTAGATGCAGGTAGTGCAAACTTACAGGACGTCATCGCTGGCAGTGATTTAATCATCATTGCAGTGCCAGTACAGGCAGTTCAAGCAGTGTTTGTTGATATCAAGCAAGCGATGGATAACGGACAGCTTACCAGTGACTGTATCATGACGGATGTCTGTAGTACTAAGGTCAATATCATTGATGCCGCTAAAGCAGTGTTCGGCTCGCTGCCGATAGGTCTAGTGCCAGCGCATCCAATTGCTGGGGCTGAAAATTCAGGGTATCATGCGCGCCGCGCCAGTTTATTTGTCAATCATAGCGTTATTATTTGCGAGCTACCGACAACCAGTGCAACTGCTATTGCAAAGTTGCGACTATTATGGGAATCAGTAGGCGCAAATGTCATGTCAATGGATGCTGAGCACCATGACCGCATATTAGCGCACACCAGCCATTTGCCACATTTGCTTGCCTTCAACTTGGTTGAGCAATTGGCAAGCCATGATGATAATTTAGATATGTTTCGTTATGCCGCTGGTGGGTTCCGCGATTTTACGCGTATCGCTGCCAGTGACCCTAAAATGTGGCATGATATATTTTTTGCCAACCAAAGCGCGATTGTCAGCGCACTTGATGAGTATGGTGTCTATTTACAGACAATGCGCCAGCTTATCATTGATCAAGATTCAACCGCCCTGATGGGACTTTTGGGCCGCGCGCAAGCCGCACGGCGACATTTCGGCCATATGTTAGCCAGCACCCCTTATACGGATACTTCTGCTATGTCAGCTTCTTATAATATTACCCCTAGCAATACTGTTTCTGGCACCATCGCGATTCCTGGTGACAAATCTATCTCGCATCGCAGCATTATGCTCGGCAGTCTTGCCACAGGCGTGACAAATGTGACTGGGTTTTTGGAAGGGGAAGATGCGCTAGCAACGCTGCAAGCATTCCGTGATATGGGTGTGACTATCGAAGGCCCTGACAATGGCAATTTGACCATTCATGGCGTCGGTATGAATGGTTTGAAACCTAGCAAAACCCCACTTTACATGGGTAACTCTGGCACCAGTATGCGTCTGCTATCTGGTATCTTGGCAGCGCAATCGTTTGATAGCGTGTTGACAGGTGATACTAGCTTGAATAAACGCCCAATGGAGCGCGTGGCGGCACCGCTACGGTCTATGGGAGCTGTGATTCAGAGTACTGGTCATAGTGGTACGGCGCCGCTGAGTATCACTGGTCGTGATACAGCTGGTAAGCCATTACAGGGCACTGAATATGATATGCCAGTCGCTTCAGCTCAGGTAAAGTCTTGCTTGCTACTAGCAGGTCTATGGGCCGAGGGTACGACAACGGTCACACAGCCTGAGATCAGCCGTGACCATACTGAGCGTATGCTATCGGCCTTTGGTTATCCGGTAACCGTAGAAGGCAATCGCATCAGTGTCACTGGCGGCGGCACACTAACAGGCGGCGATATCGCTGTTCCTGCTGATATCTCATCTGCAGCATTTTTTATGGTGGCAGCAGCCATCAGTCAAGACAGCGAGCTGACCTTGACCCAAGTAGGTATCAACCCTACACGTACTGGCGTCATTGATATTCTAAAATTAATGAATGCAGATATTAGCCTAAGCAATGAGACACATGTGGGCGGCGAGCCAGTTGCTGATATTACGATTCGCAGCTCAAATTTGGTCGGTATTGAGATACCAGAGCATCTCGTACCACTGGCGATTGATGAATTTCCTGTATTATTTATTGCGGCCAGCTGTGCCCAAGGTCGTACGGTATTGACTGGTGCCAAAGAGCTGCGTGTCAAAGAATCAGATCGTATCGCTGTGATGGCAGAAGGGCTACATACGCTTGGTATTGATTGTACTGTAACTGATGATGGTCTGATTATCGAAGGCAAAGGCGTTGCTACTGAAAGCGGTGAAGTCAACAATAGCCAGCCTGTCTTTGGTGGCGGTCATATTGTCTCGCATAATGATCATCGTATTGCAATGAGCTTCTCTGTTGCCAGTCTGCGTGCATCCAAGCAAATTACCATTGAAGGGGTTGAAACGGTTAATACCAGCTTCCCAGGATTTGCTGAACTTGCCAACCAAATTGGTATGTCTATCCAAGTGGATACTGGTGCTGAGTAAGTCGCTAAGCTACTATTAACTCTTAAAAATTTAATCTAACATCGTTAGCAATGTACTCATGTCACTATTGGCATGAGTACATTGCTTTTTACCTTATAATCTCACTGTAGTAACCCTGCGCTTTCACGATTCAATTGACAATAATAATTAGAATTAGGTGGGAGCGCGCTTTGCTCTAAAAAGTTGTCCTATATTATGACTACCCAAAATGTCATCAAAAAACCCGTTGCCCCGATAACCACAACCAGACGCGGCATTATTACTGCGCTGATCGCGTTCTTTATTTGGGGTGGATTTCCGTTATACTTCAAGCAGTTATCTGAATACGATGCCACTGAAATTATTGGCCATCGCATTATTTGGACATTTTTATGTTTGCTGGTGCTGCTGGTATTGACCAAGCGCTGGCAGTGGATTGACACCTTAAAGCAAAATCCAAGATGGATTGTATTCACCTTTTTGTCTGGTTTAATTATTGCGACCAACTGGCTGACCTATGTATGGGCGGTCAATCAAGACCGTATTCTTGAGGCCAGTTTGGGTTACTTTATCGGGCCATTGGTTGGCGTTGCGCTATCGATGATTTTATTCAAAGAGCGTTTGCGTCCTTTGCAATGGGTAGCCATTGGCTTTGCATTATTGTCTGTCGTCATTCAAGTGGTGATGCTTGGCAGTCTGCCGTGGATATCGTTGATTTTGGCATTTAGTTTCAGTACTTACGGGACTATTCAACGACAAACGCCATTGACTGCTGTTGATGCCATGTTTGTCGAGACCGCCATGCTAGTACCGTTATGTCTGTGGTGGTTTTGGCAGTCTGATGTGGCAAGTCATCAACTGAGCTTTTGGTTTAGCTCAAATATTTGGCTGCTTATGATCGCAGGTCCGATTACGCTAATACCGCTTTTATTATTCAATAAATCTACAAAGCTCGTTGCATACAGTATTCTGAGCTTTATGAACTATCTGACGCCGACCTTTATTTTCTTTTTGGCGGTGTTCTATTATAAAGAACCGTTCGATTTACAACGTTTGGCAGTATTTGGTTTGATTTGGTTAGGTCTGCTATTATTCAGCATTGACCTGTGGCGCCATCGTCCAAGTAAAGTGTTAAAAGCGGCGCGCCTACGTGAAGAAGCGCTAAAATCAGTTAAGTAAATATTAAAAACACGAAAAAAATTAGCAAACAAGGATGAAAGCATGTTTCATACTCAGTCTGACGTGGTATTTATAAAAGGTCTAAAAGTTGAGGCAGTAATTGGTGTTTATGACTGGGAGCGAGCCATTACTCAGCCATTACTCATTGATATTGCGCTTGAAACGGACATTAGCCGTGCTGCTGTATCAGATGATGTCAGCGATGCCTTGAGTTATAAAGAAGTCTGCGATGATGTGAGCGAGTGGTGCAAAGAGATTCAAGCAAAGCTACTTGAGCATTTGGCTGGTCAGATCTCTGATAAGATATTTGCAAAATATGACTGTCAAAAAATAACGTTGAGCATTGCTAAGCCTACCGCTATTGCCCAAGCTGATGCGGTAGGGGTGCAAATAACGCGCTATGCGCCAGCATCAACCAACGAGCCAGCTACTAAAGACGCTGCCAAAGAAGTTAACGTCAGCCAAGCTGATGATGCATAAAACGTCAGTGGATTTGAATTTGGCAACGTTCACACAATGCGCACCTGAGAGTGTGCAAGCACAGCCTGTGGTAGAGCTAGTGTTAGCGCTAGGTAGTAACTATCAAGCCGACAAGTATCTCCCGCTTGCTCGGCAGCGCTTGGCAGCGCTAGGTGAGGTGCGATTGTCTACGACTTTTCAAAATCCTGATTTTACCGCGACTATCCAATTACCAAAGCCTGACTATACCAATCAATGTGTCCATCTAACATTGACTACACCGATAAGCCTGCAGCAACTACAGCAAATTTTTAAAAACCTTGAAGGCGATTGTCATAGATGTCGACAGACTAAGCCAAATCAAGTACGGCGAGTGACGATGGATATTGATATTTTGATGATTAAATTGGCTACTATAGAAAATAGCCTAAGTAAAAAATTGACATCTAAACTAATGCATGATTGGATAGTAATGGCCGATCGTTATCCATTTAAAGCCCATGAGGAAGCGGGAGTCAGGGAATTAATTTTAACCAAGCTCTAATTTGGCTAGTAAGTGGCCGTATCTTAATCACAATTATATCTTTTCATCTAAAACTATCGCTATTCAGCATTCACTCTGCCTCATCCCATCATTTTCCTAGACAAAAATCTAATAAAAAACTATACAACTATGTAAGCAATTGTTAATATAAGTTACCGTTTTATTAACAAAAAACTACCACTAATGCAGATATTAATGAATTTTTCAAAGAAAAAACCAATCATGAGTTTAGCAATAATACATCATGATGTCTACTTTACCTGCCTGCGATAAATCCCCTTCCGAGCATCTTCAATCTCTTACCAAAGATAACTACCCTGTGGCAAATATGCCAGACGAGCCACTAAAAACTCCACTTGAGATTAATATTGAGCCCAAGCGCTTAGCCATGACCAGCTCATGGAGCGCAGGGGTAAAAGACGATGGTACGCTTTGGACATGGGGTACAGATGGTCTACTGCGCGAGACTAAGACAGGACAAGACCCAACGCCTAGGCAAGTCGAGGGCGTGAATGATGCGGTAGCCGTATCAGGTGCGGGTCATATGCTACTACTGAAAGATGATGGCACAGTATGGGGTTGGGGTAGTAACTATCATGGAGAGATAGACCCTAGTGATGGTGACATCTTTATTGAAGAATTGAGACAGATTAAAGGGATTGAGAATGTTGTAGATATCGCTGCTGGTGAAATGGACTCCATATTCTTAACTAATAACGGTGAAGTCTATGTATTAGGCAGTAATGAAGGTGGTTGGGTTAATGAAATCCCAAAGCAACTTATTATCCCAACTAAAGTTCCTAATCTTTCAGATATAATCCGTATTGAATTTAGAAATGGAGTTCTATTAGCGTTAGATAAAAAAGGCGAGTTGTACTCTACAGGAAAATCAGAACGTGCGTTAGGACGTCTTCTCTATCAATCACAAGAACCTGAAATAGAATATCATCCTGCTGCTAAAGTCGCATTACCTAAAAAAACTATCGATTTCTCAGTAACCTCTACAAGCGCAATGGCAGTTCTTGAAGATGGAAGCGTATGGAACTGGGGAAGCAATAGCTCTGCTAACCTAGCCTTATCAGATTCTGAAGATATTAAAATGCCAGAAAAAAATCCATATTTACATAAGGTTGTAAATATTGGAATACATGCTGCTGTAACTTCTCAAGGTGACTTATATACTTGGAATAAATACGGGTTTGGGAAGAATAAAAACTCTATTTCAGCGTATACATATAATAAACCTTTTTTAATAATGCAAAATATTGATCCAGACCAAATAGTTTATGGGTACTTATCATATGCTGTGGTCACAAATGATGGCAATGTCTGGTTTTGGAATTGGAATGAAAATGGGCAACGCGGCACGGGTGAAGTTGTAGAAAGCATGGAAAAAGATTATGTATTAACACCTGAAAAATCACTATTTACTTTGAAATAAAAACCACTTTAAAACTAAGGAAAGTCATTATGTCACAGTCCATCAAAGATATCTTTTATCATGCGCTACTAACTCGTGCTGCTTACTCTGAGATGAAAAGCAACGATTTGCAAGGTTGGAATTTACTAGAGAATTAAGCAGGTTAATCCGCCATGTATGCAGACATGGTAGATTTTATCCAATCCCGCTTTGATTTCATTGGTTCTTTACTAAAACCTATATAAGCATTTGCTATCAGTCTATACGGCAATAGTACTGCCTATTTCTAACGACCGTCTTAGCGATTTTTCTCATCATTGATATCATCTACATCAGCACGACCAATCACATCTAAATCTTCTAGACATAACTTATCGTATTCCTTTTTGCAAAAATTAGGATCAATATCACACATCGCTGACTGCAGTTGATCGAGGCGATTTTCTGATTGTTGGATGTGCTCAAGCATTTTGGCAAACGCTTCTGCGACAGGGTCTTGTGAATAAGGATCGATACCATAAGCACGGAAGGTATTGGTGCGTTTGGCAGTAGGGGTAGTGTCTTTAGTTTGATCGTTGCTCTCACCAGCCTGTGCCACTTTTTCTTGTTGCTTGGCGTCTTGTACTTTTGTCGCGATTGGATTGCCTTTTTCATCGTGATGATCTGAGATCATACGCGCGGCACTGCCGACCATCGTAGCGCCTGCTGGTACAGGTTTGACTACCACTGCATTTGAGCCAATTTTAGCGTTTTTACCGACCGTGAATGGCCCTAAGACTTTGGCACCAGCACCAACGGTTACACCGTCTTCTAGCGTTGGGTGACGCTTGCCATTATTCCAAGACACACCGCCCAAAGTAACACCATGGTATAGCGTCACGTCGTTACCAATCTCAGCCGTCTCACCGATGACAACGCCGACACCGTGATCGATAAAAAAGCGTCTACCAATCTTAGCAGCAGGGTGAATCTCGATACCTGTCATGATGCGCGAGCCGTAAGAGATAATGCGAGCGGCTAGTTTCTGTTCATTGTTCCAAAGACAGTGTGCACCGCGATGCAAAACAAGCGCATGTATGCCCGGATAAGTTAGGATCACTTCCAGACTATTACGCGCCGCAGGATCTCGGGTGAATACTGCATCAATATCTTCTTTCAAATCGTTTTTGATAGTAATAAGCGATTTGAACAATTTGGATGGCAATGACATAAAGCGTCCTATCTATTCGTCGGTAGAGTGTCGTCGCGAAAACAGCGATGCCTCTAATCTGTGGTCATAAAGTTCGGATAATCAGGAATATATATTTTCGCTAAGCTTCTGCAAGTTATAACAGCTTTATACCGCAAAATATAGTAAAAAGCTGTCAAATAAAGGCAAGCTCATAAACTATGGCTTGTTTTAGTCTTTCGATAGTTTGGCAATCAAAGCGCTTAATAGCTGATATTCTTTTTGATCAAGTTGTAGGCGTGACCCAAGTCTAGACAAGCGTGATGGCAATGACTTTAGATGTTCGCTATTGGCTAGTCCACGCTGCACCATAAGGTCAGTAGTACGCTGAGTGAGCTGTTGCAACTGCTGCTGATTAATAGCAGGCTCATCCCATTGCTGACGCAAATTCACATTGATTGTCGATTGGGCGTCTGTGCTTGTATCCGAATCTAAACTATCAGCTGTCTGAGTATGCGTTTGAGCATAAGCAAAAATAAAGCTGGCGATGACTTGCACCGCTGATGCAACATTTAGGACAGGGTAGGCAGGATTGGCGTCGATTTGAATGTGATAATCGGCATAAGCCAATTCTTCATTGGTCAATCCACGGTCTTCACGTCCAAATAATATAGCAATATTTGGTTTGCTAGAAGTAGCAGTAGATGAGGTATCAACATTACTATCATCTGCACTTAAAGCTGCCTGTGCATCGATAAAGTCGAACATAATCTTAGCGGCTTGCGTAGGTGTCACAACAGGGCGCGGCATATGACGACTACGACTGCTAGCGGCAAATACCAACTGACAGCCAGAGATAGCAGATTCTAAAGTGGGTGCAATTAAAGCTGACGATAATAATTCACTGCCACCTGCTGCATGAGACACACTGGTTTCGTCAATCGGTAATTTGGGATCGACCACCGTTAAGCGAGACAAGCCCATGGTATGCATCGCGCGGGCAGCCGAACCAATATTGGCAGGTAAAGTTGTATTAACCATGACTACTTGTAGGCAATCAAGGTAGTCGCTTACTGTATGTGATGATATTGCTAATGAAGCGTCGTTACTCATTATTGTCCCAGTCTCTGATTGATTTCTTGTTCAGCACGGTGTAACGCAATGGCAATCTCTTCGATCAGGACGGCTTGCTCATTAATCCGGCGCTCACGGCAGTATTCTTGTAACTGGCTACTAAGACGAACTAATTGAGTCGTACCCAAATTGGCGCTAGCACCTTTTAGAGCATGAGCAGTTTCAAAACCATTGGCGTTATCGTCTTTTTGATGGGCAATTCGCAGCGCTGCAACTCTTTGCTTACTATCAGCAAAATATACTTGTATCAAATCAACAAAGTCTTCTTCGAGCAGGTCACGCATGTCCTCGAACTGTTCATGATTGATAATTTCTTCATCAGTTTGTCCGAGCATATTATTATTTGTAGTGTCATCCATGGTGGTTGTCCAATTTATAAAAGTTAAAGCAATAAGATTACTATAATGAATTTTTAAAACGTAATGTACGTCTTAGCTGTAATGGAAATGTAAGTTCTCTTCACTGACCAAAGTCTTTAATGTCTGCAAGTTGTCGTCATTTGGGTAAACGCGCCAGTGCTCAGACAGTCCAACATTTGCGATGCCATAGACTTCATAAATGCTTAGTCCAAGTGGCAGACAATTATCATTGATAGAAGCGTCAGTATTACTCAGGGCGTTATTGGCATAACTGGCTGGCATACCGTTTTGATTGGCCGCGTCATGGTTCATGTCGCTTTCTAATGCCAATAAATCATTACCGTTCTCATCATACAAGCTGCCACCCATTGCAGGATCGTAGACATTACTACCGCTGCCACCTTGCTCGTCTTGCTCTTGGTTATAAGCCAGACGCGGCTCAGGAATAATGTCAGCCTGAGCTGATTTGAGTAACGGCTGTAGACGTGTGAGCAAATTAATATCACTACCGTGAACTTTGATACTGATTTTTTTGAGCCAACGTAGTCTGGCATCTACCATGCTCATGGCACTATCAAGACGTGCAAACAAACGTCCATCACGCTCACGGATGCTGCCTTTGATAATAACGACTTCATCGATTTTCAACTGTTCTTTGACACGATTAAAACGCTCAGCGTAGCAGCTGACCTCGAGTCTCGATGTACCATCATCCAAAGTAATCACGTTGCGATTACCAAAGTTGGCAATATCTATAATAAGCCCCGAGAAATAGCAACTGCCGTTATAGCCAGTATCGGTTAACTTATCAAGACGCGCACCAGAGGTATAGCGCTTCAATTCATCCAAATACTCATTGATCGGATGTCCCGTTAAATACAAGCCTAACGTATTCTTTTCCGCTTTTAGGCGATGTTTGTCGCCCCAAATGAGTTCTGGCGTCATGACTAACGGCGGCGCTGCGACCACACCGTCCATTTCACCAAACAAATCCATCATACCTATTTCGCGGTTTTGACGGTCTTGCTCAGCGGCTTGTACGGCGCTTGGCAATTGACTCATCAAGGCGCCGCGAATCTCGTAAGCTTCGTCGGCTGGCAAGTCAGGTCGTAGCGTGGCGGCAAAGTCATCAAAACAGCCAGCACTGACCAACGCTTCAAGTGTGCGCTTATTGACTTTTTTGATGTCCACACGGCGGCAGAAGTCATACAAGTCTTTAAAAGGACCTTCGCGGCGACGTGCATCTACGATAGACTCTACCGCGCCTTCACCCACGCCTTTAATTGCGCCAAGACCATAGATGATATTGGTCGGAGTATCGGCAACGAAATGCCACTCACTGCGATTGACTGAAGGATTGACTACGGTTAACCCAAAGTTTTCACGGCAGTCATTGATAAAGAACACGACGTTGTCGGTGTTGTTCATATCTGAAGTTAAGACCGCTGCCATAAATTCGGCAGGGTAGTATTGCTTTAGATAAGCCGTTTGATAAGCCAATACGCCATAAGCCGCAGAATGCGAGCGGTTAAAACCGTAACCGGCAAACTTTTCCATCAAGTCAAATACACCGCCTGACGTGACCTCATCGATACCTTGTGAGGTGGCACCCGTGACAAAAATATCGCGCTGCTTGGCCATCTCTTCAGGTTTCTTTTTACCCATCGCACGGCGTAGCATATCAGCACCGCCCAAACTATAGCCTGCCATCACCTGTGAAATTTGCATTACCTGTTCTTGATAGACAATAACGCCATTGGTGTTTTCTAAAATTGGCTCAAGATTGGGATGGTCATAAATGACTTCCTCGCGACCATGCTTACGGTCGATATACATCTCTACCATGCCTGCATCGAGTGGGCCGGGACGATACAGCGCACACATTGCGATGACATCCTCGATATTGGTCGGTTGCAGTTTAGCCAGATACTTTTTCATACCCATACTTTCTAGCTGAAAGACCGCCGTGGTTTTGGCATCTTGCAGCAGTTTATAGGCTTTGCTGTCATCTAACGGCAAATCTTCTAAAACTAAGGCAGGTACGTTTTCTTTTGCACGGCGCAAATTAATATTTTCAACCGCAGCGTTGATGACGGTTAAGTTGCGTAGACCCAAAAAGTCAAACTTCACCAAACCGACAGCTTCTACATCGTCTTTATCAAACTGGCTGACGCGGTGACCTTCATCATCACAGTAAATGGCACTAAAGTCAGTGATTTTGTGCGGAGCAATCAATACGCCACCAGCATGTTTACCGACATTTCGACAGACGCCTTCAAGCTTAATCGCCATCTCCCAAATCTCAATGGCATCTTCATAATCCATATTATCGGGATTAGAGATCAAGTCTTTGAGCTGTGGTTCTTGCTCAAGCGCTTGGCTCAGTGTGATGCCAGGCGTTTTTGGAATCAGCTTAGATATTTTGTTGGCCAAAAAGTACGATTTGCTTTGTACGCGTGCCACATCTCGCACAACTGCTTTTGCGGCCATCGTACCAAAGGTAATAATCTGTGAGACGGCATCACGGCCATAGGTCTGCGCAACATAATCAATAACGCGGTCACGACCTTCGATACAAAAGTCGATATCGAAATCGGGCATCGATACACGCTCAGGGTTCAAGAAGCGCTCGAACAGTAGGTCGTAATGAATCGGATCAAGATCGGTAATGTTTAGTGCATAGGCGACCAATGAACCTGCACCAGAGCCACGTCCAGGGCCTACTGGCACGCCATTGGCTTTTGCCCAGCGGATAAAGTCCATGACGATGAGAAAGTAACCGGGGAAGCCCATAGATAGAATAATATCTAACTCATATGCGAGGCGTTCATCGTATCTCTGACGGAAGTCGCTCCAATTGTCCGTACGTGCCTCGACAGGAAACAGCTTGTCTAAGCGCTGCTCAAGACCGCGTTGTGACTCGGCACGGAAAAACGATTCAATCGTCTCGCCTTCAGGAACAGGAAAATCAGGTAGGACGTTAATCCCAAGTGTCAAGGTGACATTGCAGCGTGTAGCGAGACGCAAGGTATTATCAATGACCTGCGGAATATCAGCGAATAATTGCTCCATCTGAGCTTGTGTTTTTAGATACTGCTCATCCGAGTAAGTCTGCGGACGGTTTGGATCAGCAAGGACATAAGAGCCTGCAATACAGACGCGGGCTTCATGAGCATCAAAATCATCTTGCTCTAAGAAACGCACGTCATTATGCGCAATGATAGGAATGCTGTGTTTGGCACCTGAATGGATGGCTGCTTTAATAAAAGCATCTTCGCCTGAACGATTGGTACGCTTGATCGCAAAGTATAAACGATCATCAAATTTTGACTGCCATTCAGTAAGTAGTTCATCGGCCTTTTCTGGCATCGAGCCGACCAATGCTTGACCCACGTCTGACTTTTCGGTGAGCAGTACAATCACACCTGCTGCATGTTCTAATATATGACTGCGCTTAATAACTGGCGTGCCATGATTGATAGGATCAGCACGACCTTCGGTAAACCCAAGCGATACGATACGGGTAATGTTTTGATACCCTTCGTTATTCATCGCGAGCAAGGTAAGGCGTGTGTCTTCATTATCCATGATGACTTCACTGCCAATGATAGGCTTGATACCCGCACCTAAGCAGGCACGATAAAACTTCACCGTGGCATATAAATTGGATAAATCGGTCAATGCCAACGCACGCTGATTGTCAGCCGCAGCAGCTTTTACCAGCGGTTTGATACGCACGATAGAATCGGTGATGGAATATTCGCTGTGAATGCCAAGGTGTACAAATGCCATAGAAGACTCTTACTGGTACGATCAAAGAAATAAGCTGCCGATAAAATAATTGATTATTATCAATCAATTATACTGATATCTAGGGGTCGATAAGACCTCGATAGCCATATTGATACGTTTTAAATTGGGTCGTCAATAATAGCATTATTTGCCGCAGACAGCCACAGGTTCAAAGGGTTTAATCTGCGTGAGAGGATTTGTTTTTCTTATTTATTAACATGAAATTTTGCTGCGTTTTCTCTCAATAGTTGTTAGCATAAACATTTGTTTTTAAATAATTGTAATGCTATGCCGATTTCACTATATTATTCACGCAATCAAAAAAGACGATAATACTATGAGTAATATTACTAAGCTGCCTGCATTTGGCGACATGTTAAATGCTGGAATACAAACTATAAAGAATTTAAGTACGCGAAATACTATTGGGCGCACTGTATTTTACAGAGAGTTTGAGAAATTAGCGCAAATCGTAAATGATCATAAAGACATCAACTATATGAGTAACTACGATATACGCCATGAATGTCATGATGGTTCGCCTTGCTACGACGAAATTATTGATTTGATCTTAGTATGCTTATCTGCAATGGGCTTGGTTAAGGAAGATAAATTTAGTTTGATTCCTAATCTAAATCAGAACTTTGCCAATTTTATTACTTTCGATGAGAAAGTAACGCCTAAAAATATCATACGTTTAGACCCTTTCGGTAAAGTTTATTTTTGGCTAGCGGGTAATAATTTTAATCAATATATTGGTGAAGGAATACCAAATGGTGATTATATTGCTAACTTTAAACGCTTCGATAGCAAATCTTTTGCTGATTTGCAAAAAGTTAATATTGCTGCTTATGGTAAAAACGGTGACGCGCTTATCAATCATTTGATTGATGAAACTAAACGTCGAACCTCTATATTTATGAATAATTATGCAGATGCTGCTGTTGGTAATGATTTTGTCAAAGTGACGCCTGATATGATCATGGCTCAACTTGAAAGCTTATCACCTTTACAGTTTGAATGGTTTTGTTTGAAATTAATTGAGAGATCCTTGGAGATAGAAAGTCCTGAAAGTAATCTAACATCTCGTCATACAGGGCGGTCTAACGATAATGGTATTGATGGACTAATTATTCAGGACTTTCCAGATGGTGAGGTGCACAATTATTATATACAGGCCAAGCTCTATAGTAATGGCAATAATATATCTAATGGCGACTTGAGAAATTTCATAGGTGCATATCCTCCACAAAAAACCAATCATCATGGCATCTTTATTACTACCACAAGCTTTACTAAGCCTGCTCAAGACTATGCTAATTCGACTGATTCGCACAGTCTTATTCTCATTGATCAAATGAACTTGATCGAGTTAATGATGCAACATAAAGTCGGTTTAAAAGAGGTGAATGCCAGACCAAAATTATTATTGGACAATGACTTTTTTGAAAGAATTAAATTATATTAAAGCAGGTCAGTATTTACTTATTTATGCAAGAAAAGCTCTATGAGTTATAGCAACACATAGAGCTTTTTTATAATGACTAGAGACATATATTCATAACTTAATAACCAACCACCGCCGCATCGACAATACGTGGGTCAGACGATCCGTAAACACCGTTTGGTGTGAGCATGATCGATTGCGTAGATCCCATCGCGGATTTTGGACTGACGGTATGACCCATCGATTCGAGCTTTTTCACTGTATCAATATTCAGTGCTTTTTCGACTCGAATCTCATCAGGTAACCATTGATCGTGGATACGCGGCGCATGTGTTGCCTCAGCGATATTCATATCATGGTCAATGACGTTAGATATAATTTGAGTGACAGTCGTGATGATACGACTACCACCTGGGCTACCAGTAACGATGTAAGGTTTGCTGTCTTTGAATACGAGCGTTGGACTCATAGAAGACAGTGGACGCTTATTGGCTTCCACCGCATTGGCATCGCCACCAAGTAAGCCGTAGCCGTTTGGTACGCCCGGTTTGGCAGAGAAATCATCCATTTCATTATTAAGCAGAATGCCCGTGCCATCCGCAACGAGACCAGTACCATAAGAGAAGTTTAATGTATAAGTATTGGCTATCGCATTGCCATCTTTATCAACGATAGAGAAATGCGTGGTCTGATCACTCTCGTACGGCAGAGGGTTGTTAGCTTTGATAGTAGCTGCTGGCGTGGCTTTATTGGGATCAATCAACGTACGCAGTTTATCTGCATAGGCTTGTGACGTTAAGCCGCTGGCAGGGACATCAATAAAGTCAGCATCTCCCAGATACTCAGCTCGATCTGCATACGCTAACTGCATCGCTTCCGCCATTAAGTGAATAGTCTGTGCGCTGTTTTGTCCGTAGTCTTTGAGCGGATAGCCTTCTAAGATATTTAAAATCTGCACGATGTGAATACCACCAGAGGAAGGCGGCGGCATAGAAACAATCTCATAGCCACGGTAGTCGCCTTTGACAGGTTCGCGAGCAATGGCTTGATAATTGGCCAAATCTTTCAGGCTCATGCTGCCGCCTGCTTCGTTGACTGCTTTGACCAGTTTTTGAGCGGTCTCACCCTTATAAAACCCATCGGTACCCTTTACCGAAATCCGCTTTAGTGAACGCGCAAGCTCAGGCTGCTTTAAACGTTCGCCCGGCTGATAAGCGCTGCCATCAGGCTTAAAAAATACTTTTTTGGTACTTGGCCATTTTTGCAGGCGATCGCTCAAAGCAGTAAGCGACTCGGACAAGCCAGCGGTGACTTCTATACCGTCTTCAGCCAGTGCTATCGCTGGTGCCATAACTTGCTCGCGGCTCATCGTACCATGCTCTTCTAGCGCTTTTAGTAGTCCTGCTACTGTCCCTGGTACGCCAACTGCCAAGCCATGATAACGAGATAAGTCGCTGACAGCATTGCCTGCTTCATCGAGGTACATATCGCGTGAAGCGCTACTCGGGGCTTTTTCACGGTAATCAAGCGCCACCGTTTTGCCTTGTTTGGCATCATAAATCATCATAAAACCGCCACCACCGATATTACCCGCACGCGGCAAGGTTACTGCTAGGGCAAAACCCACTGCAACGCCAGCATCTACTGCATTACCGCCATCTTTTAGAATCTGTAGACCAATGTCAGAGGCAAGCGCTTCTTGGGTAGCGACCATGCCGTTTTTCGCCCAAACTGGATGATGAATGGCGTCTTCAGAGTAAATAGCTTGGTCGCTATTGGCATTATTAGCATTGTTCGATGTGGTATTAAGTGTATTTGTCTTCGCTCTCGTGATGCGCTTGGTTTCAGAGAGTACCGTTGGACTATCAGCCATGATGGCCAAGTTTATGGCACTGGTATTGATTGATGTATTGTCGACCGTGGCGTTACTTATTGAGGTCGTTGACTCTACAGCCTGTGCGGATATAGATAGCAGTAGCGTACTGGTAATGAGCACGACGCTAGATTTGAGTAAGGTATTAATTTTTGGTTTACGCTGCTGAGCGGTTCGATGGTGGCGAGATAATAACTGTGACATCGCAAAGTCCTTTTTACGCGAGTGTAAGGAATAGAGCTAGGAAATAGATAAGCCTAAATAGTAACGAAAATATGAAATAGTAGAAAGTTGTTTATTATCTTTTGTGGTGTACGCTTTTATAGCGTTCAGCTGTATCAGCTGTATTTCAAATAAATGAAGCTAATTTTCAAGTAAGTGAAGCTATTGATAAGACAATCGTTATATAGAAAAAATTATTTATGAATGAAGAAATCCTTTAAAAATATTCGCTAATATTACTAAATTGTAACGTCTTGTGATATAAATAACGGTACCACTGTACACTCATTATCGACTGTCTATTCATACAAAGAGATTACTATGTCATCACACCATATTAATAACCGAAATCGACAGCGCTACTCTGAGACTGCGCCTACTTATTTATCTGACACTGATCATAAAAACTATAATGGTAAAAATAATAACGGTCATCTATATCCAACCAGTAAATTGACTTCTATCGCATTGCTAGTTGGTAGTGCCTCGCTCATCCTCGCAGGTTGCCAATCAACTCCAGCCAGCTCATTTTCCAATCTGTCGTTGAATAGTAGCGCCTCTAGTACCATGATGGACTTTAGTGTCGCCGATGCCGCGCAGAGCCAACGTCAAGGTCAAGCCTTTACTGCCAGTCAAAATGCTCAGGCCGCGCGTTATGAGCATCTATTTGATCAAGAGAAGTATCCAAATACCGAAAACCAAGCCAAAACACACTTGCTAGCAGCCATTCGTCAACACTTGGCGACCGAGCATGTCGCAGTCGCCACAGCCAATTATCGCTCAGCACCGTTCATTGACCCAGATAGTATCGATGCAGGATCGAGTAGTTTGCTCAGAACGATTATAGAAACCTATGTGTATCAGCCTGAAGGTGCATATAGCGAAAGTGATGATGAGCCATACAATGATGACTATAACGATTATGATGACGCAAAAAATTCGATAGAGTCCGACTATTCTAGTGATTATGATCAATCTAGAGCAGAAGCTGAAGCAGAGAGGAGAGCCATTGCTGCTATATTGGCTGAAGCGGGGGAGAATGAGCCGACGGGCAGTGACAGCAACAGCGATAACGAGTATGCCTACGATACAGCAGATTATGATAGTGATGACTATAGTAGCGATAATTACAGTAGTGACGACTATGATAATTATGATGAATACAGTAGCGGTGGTGAAGGTATGCTCTCAGGGATGTCAGGGTTAAGTCCCAAGTCAATGGCTGCAAAGTATGAAGCCATGCAAATGGCAAAACAGCAAGCTAAGACAGAGACGGTAAATCGTGGCAGCCTACCAATGTCATCTACAGGTATGATTGGCAATATACTTGATATGTTCCACCGTACTCCTGAGCAAATAGCTGCATCCAATGCTTATCAGTATGAGCATTTAACATTCAATAGTGTCAGTCAATACCGTCCCAAGCAGCGCCAGCTACAAAGCGTCTATAGCTACGACTACGCCACACCAACGATTAGCTCATCGATACAGATACCGTTAGCATTTGATTTTAATAACAGCAGTGTCGTAGTTGATCCATCGGCCATCATGCCGATTGTTGCACTTGTCAACCCGGAGAATACGCCATTACCATCACAGATGACCTCGCACACGGTGAGCTTTGGTTTGCCTGAAAGCATCACGGCACAGTTGCCACCAGCGGTGCTCTACGATGCGGTGCTCAATGCGATACAGAGCAGTATGGCTGAGCTGGCGCCTGAGCATTTTAGCGCAGTCGATATCAGTGGGGATGCGTTTGCCAAAGAAGTCGGTGCGACTCGCACAGTCAAAGTCTATTTTGGTAGCCAGCAAAGCGGTGAAATAATTGGCAAGACGCTCAAATATGTAACGAAATCCCTGCAAGAATACGTAGATGCCAATCCAGATAAATATCCTGATGGTGCCGCACTAAAGACAGCACTGGCTAAAGCGCAATTATACAATAAAGGCTATCAAAGCGCAGATGTCGGTTCGCTATTGCAGCTTATCGAAGCTATCGGTCCTATCTCATTTAATCAAATCAACTACTATTACTTAGACAGCTCAGATCGACTGCTGGCCAAGCAGCAACGTGTCAATATCGGTGGTGATTTGATGGGGTCGACCACAACCATGCTAAACCAAGTACGTTACGATAAAGCCAGCTTTAACCGTCATGCCTTGACACCATTGCTTACAGAGTCTTTTGGTTCAGACGCTACGCCTCCTATCGATGGCAATGCATGGATAGCTAAGCAGCACGATAAAAAAGACAGATTACAAACGGCCCGCTATGCACGCTACGACTATCAAGATAGCGGTGTCGAAGGTGCTTATAGCAGTGATGAATATAGCAATGATGAGTATGGTAACGATAATGACAATGGCGCAGGCTCTATCGATGAGAGCCGAGTTGACGATGCTCAAGATGATATGAATGAAAAATAGAAGTCGAATGACATCATCGCATTGCATTTACGCTCATATCTATTAAGGATAAAAAATGAAAACAGTACCTCACACCATTGCACAACGTCTGCCATTTAAGACTACAAACAATCTGTTAGTCACCAGCGCATTTTTGACAGGGGCGCTGTTATTAACAGGTTGCCAGTCTACCAGTTTGGGCCAGTCCAACACAGCGGCTGTAAAACAAGCACCTAGCATTGCCAAAAAAACACTAGAAACAGCCCTGCAAAAACAGCGACGTCAGTCATTTAGCTACCATAGCAATCTTGAAATTGGCAATAACCAACAATTTACAGATGCCGATACTAATACTAGTACGGAGAAAATGGCGGCATCAGACTATGTAGATGAACATTGCGAAGAGGCGCATGACCAAGCGTACGCGGCTCTAATCCTGCAAGCAGAACAGCAAAACAAAGATATTCTAGCGATGGATTACGATACTAAGCGTGACAGCATAAGGCAATCGTATTTTGAGTGCGTAGATGCCTATCATGCATGGGATGATCATCAATACGATAGCGATGTAAAAGTAGCACCAGATTATCAAGCGCTATTTGATAATTATGAGGATAAACAAAGACCGTTAGATAGGAAGAAAGCACAGTTATTAGATGAGTATCTATTAAAGCCGCTTTCTATCGACTCTCAAGGGATCTATCAACCGATGGCGGGCAAGGCTACGATGCTCGCCAGTGCGCAATATCAAGCACGTAATCATCATAGCAGTATCAACCAGCCTATTTACATGGATTTTAAAAACGGTGATATTTACCTATGGGCAGATAATTTTGCAATTCTAAACTCAGAATTATTAGACGATAAACTCGGTACAAAATGGCAAAACAAGTGGTTAAAAATAGCCATTGATGATGGTACATTGCCTAAAGGGATTGGTGGTGAAGTCATCAAAAGCCACTTTGCGGCGTTAGATGCGACTTATGATGCGGCTCCTGTCAGCCAGTTTAATTATGTTGCCCCTGACTCACTTGCATCACTGTCTCCAAAGCTGCCTGCGCACCAGTTATCGGCTATGCTACCGAGCGATCAAATCATTCGCCGAGTACAACGCTTCGAGGATTATCAAACGTCGCAACAAAAATATATGCAGATTTTCTATGATCGGATCAGTGAAAAATACCCAGAGCTGGTACAAGAACCCGAACCGATGACAGCGTTTGAGTCGATTCAAAATCCAAAGGCATTCACCAGTAAGTCTATTGTACAAAAAATACTGGCTATGATAAAAGGTCAAATGAATGAGGAAACCACGACAGGTGAGGCCGTTGCCAATACAGAAGTACAGGAACTGTACGGGTTTGATAAACGTGGTCAACTCAAATGGGAGCACTTACGTCGTCAGTTAGATAATACTAGCGAAGCGAATAATGACAAAGGCATGAGGATAGATGTGTTGCAACAGTATTCCGCTATTAGCAATAAGGACTTAATGTTTCCTAACCTACCAAGTAATGTGCAGTCGCCGAACGCTAGCAATAGTATTGATTTACGAAAGTATGCTCCAGAGCTGCTGCAATATTACCAAGATGGTAATGGCACGGCAGTAGGTAAGATGGTCTTTAACATGTTGCCGATGGTCAGAGAGCGTATTGGTTCGGTTGAGTAACTGATTAGAGTATTAATTAGTAGATAGAAAGCATTATTAGTTTTTGAACAGAATAATTTTACATTAAAAAAAGCGCACCTATTAACGGCGCGCTTTTTCATTTTATACGTATACAGCTAGGTAAAATAACACTTTTCCGAAGTGGTTTATTACATACCTTGATGCTGTTTGTCATGGCCTTTACGGTCTTTTGAGTGCTTACGACCTTTTTCTTGTCTCTCTGACTTCATCTGTTCCATCTTTGCACGTTGCTCAGCAGTCAACACTTGAGCGATGGCGTGTTGTGTTTGTACACGTTCGATAAAGCGTTGCTTTTCTTTTGCCGCACGTTGATCAGCCAGACGGTTTAAAGCAGTAGTATTCAAAGTGCTGGCATTGGTCAACGCTTGTATTTGCTGATCCATTTGCGCGCGTTCTGCTTGATGTTCTGCACGGTCAGCAGTGCGATCGCCACGTTTGTTTTGCATGATGGCTTTGATTTGCGCTTGCTGTGTCGCTGTTAGATCCAGTTTTGACATTGGGCCTCTCATCTCACTTTTTTTCATGCCATCTTTGTGGTTCTTTTGCATTTGCGCAGTTGGCGTTGTATCAGTGGTTGCATTCACACTAGTGCAAGCGGTCACGGTAAATATGCTAGAAGCTGCTAATACTGAGCCTAATAGTAATTTTTTCATCATAATATCCTTGATTACATTGAGTTCGATTTAATAAACACTAAATTTTTATCTCGCAAGTACCATCTGTTGAACGTTATCGCTCGTTATGGTCAGCCATCTTAGAAATGCAATACTTGCTGTTGATAGGAGTATATTACGACAGTTAAAGGTTACGAACATTTATGAAGTATTAAGAAAGGTAACGTTTCTGGTGAATTGGCAAGTGTTTGCCTGATAATATGTTTAACTACAGTCTACCGACAATAAAAATACCACGGCGGCAATCTCGCTAGCCATATTACAGTGACACTTGTACGTGGACTTATTGCGTCATGATTACTATAGAGTGCTTGGATTGAATAGAGATAAATAGAAATTAAAGGAGAGAAGCATGCCAAACATCCTGATAGGCGATGACGATGAAGAGTTAACTCAGTTATTGCAAGAGTACTTGGACAATCACGGCATTCGCTGTGACTGCGTACATGATGGTGCAGCAGTCATACAACGACTCAAAGCAGTGGCACACGAAGATACGGTTTATGATTTACTCGTACTCGATATTATGATGCCGAAACTAGATGGTCTGAGCGTCCTGCGCCAATTACCAAATATTATCGATATTCCAGTCATTATGCTGACGGCAAAAGGGGAGGAGATTGATCGTATTATTGGTCTAGAGCTTGGGGCTGATGATTATATCACCAAACCTTGTAACCCTAGAGAGCTGCTAGCGCGTATCAATGCAGTGATTAAACGTACCAATACGACCGCATCAGAGCATACTCCGTTGCCAGAGAGTCGTTTGCATCTCGATCAAAACCAACGTGCCTGTCAGATAGATGGGGTGACGCTACAAGTCACTGGTACAGAGTTTGATTTGCTCGTGGCCTTGCTCAAACAAAAAGGGGAAGTGGTAAGTAAAGCATGGTTGTCAGAAAATGTCTTGCAGCGTGAGTTGCAGCCATTTGACCGTAGCCTCGATGTACACGTATCTCGCTTACGCAAAAAACTTCAACCTTTCCACGATGAGCCAATAAAAGCGGTGCGTGGAAAAGGTTATCAACTGGTGCTGTAATGACGGACATATCGATGAAAGCTTCTGAGCAGACCTTCAAAAAAGCACCTAAGTTTAAGGTGCGCGTCACCTTGTTTTGGCGTCTGTTTCTGAGCCTGTTATTGACGATTTTAATCACTTCTGTATTGTCTATCGTGGTAGAGCGCTGGTTGGCTGAAAAAGAGCTGACCTCTCGTATGGACGTGCAAATCGATAGCCTATTGATAAAGCGTGAAGAGATGGTCGCGTCACTACGGACTGGTAATGTAGAGTCTGTCAGGCAGATGTATCGTCAAGATCGCCAGTTGATGAATCAAATCAGAGTCTATGATGAGCAGGGCGCTATTATCTTCCCGCGTTACCGTGATAAAGACGGTCGGCAAGGGCAGCTGCAAAATGGTCGGCAAACAATGGATCGTGCGATACAACCGTTGCAGCAAATACCGTCTAGACCGCCTAGAGTAGATAATAATGCGTATGGTGTAGAAGGTCGCAATGCTGACAATAGACTGCGTGAGCACGACAATGAGATACCAAAAGAGGAGCCGTCTTTTTGGCAAGAATTCTTAAAGCCAAGAACGGCAAGTAGTGCAGCAGTAGCTGATATCGATACTCGTCCTGAATTGGCCGATATGTCTGTTGAATTACCTGATGGTCAGTCAATCATCATACAGTTACGTCCGCATTTGCGTTTTTCAGACGTGGTAGAGATACAGCACGGTAATTTCCCAATACGTTTGCTATTGATCGTTATCTTTAGTGTATTGGTCTGCATATGGCTCAGTCGTACGTTAACCCAGCGAATTGGCCGTGTACAAAATACCGTACACCGTATGATTGATGGTAATTATCAAGCCAACCCAGAACTGTCCAAGATGGGCGATGATGAGTTGGGGCTATTAGCCAAGGACGTTGCTCATCTGTCAACGAGGCTCATCGATAGTGAGCTGGCACGCAAGCAAATGCTCAGTGATATCTCACATGAGCTGCGTTCGCCACTTGCTCGTCTGGATGTCGCGACTGAGCTGACTCGAGATTTTGCGCCCAATGCCAATCGTTATCTAGACCGTATCGATAAAGAATCTACACGAATGAATGAGCTAATTGAGCAAATCATTCATATTCAATCCCTGCAAATGCAGCAATATACCGTTGATAACTTAGAGAGTGAGGCAGTCGATATATCTGACATTATTAGTAATATCGGAGAGGATGTCTGCTTTGAGTTTCAACATAAAGACGTACATTGGCAATGGCAACCGCCTGAAGCCTCAGCGTTGGATGATTTGGAAGGATTTTGGACAGTACAAGGTAATGCAGAGCAGTTGTATAGCGCGCTTGAAAATGTCATTCGCAATGCTTTTATGCACACGGCAGCGGGTTCGACAGTGATTGCGGAAATAAAGGCAATACAAATGGACAATAAGGCACCAGCTGTTCAAATTAATATAACAGACGAAGGCGGCGGTGTCGCAGAAAAAGACTTAGAACGTATTTTTCATCCCTTTGTGCGGCTCGATACTGCTCGGCATCGTGATACTGGCGGCTATGGTCTTGGATTGGCTATTGTTCATGCTGTAGTTATGGCGCATAAAGGATATATCAATGCTCATAACCGTCAAGATGGTATCCAAGGGTTGGTGGTTCAAATAGTGCTACCTAGCAGATAAAAAGATAAATAATGCAGAAATAATTTATGTAACCAATATGCGCTTATCATGTATTTGTAATGTGTATAAGCGCATATTTAGTAATAGATAAAAGCTGACTCTTTTTAAAACCGACGTAATTTATTATAAATAGACAAAAATTAAAAGTATTTATATTCGTTTATATGAATATAATAGACAAACGGTATCAAAACACGGATGAAAGGCATTGTCTCTCTGTATATATTCGGTAATACTAATATATACAGAGAGTGATAAAGATTATACAAAACAGAACGTCTTATTCCTTAAAGACTACTACAACTATTATTTGAACAAGGTCTCGTTATTATAAGCTTATAACCCGTTTTATTTTGTCACATCGTCTCTCTGACATAGATCTTATCTCTGATTTTTTAAATCTGACAAGTCTGTAAGGGAGTACGCATCATGAACCGCATTTATAAAGTCATCTGGAATGAAGCCTTAAGTTGTTTTACCGCCGTTGGTGAATACGCGAAGGGACGTGGCAAATCTTCCAAAACTAGCGTTAGCTCTAACGCTACCATCAATACAACGTCTAACCTGTCCGTTATCCATACGTTACGTCTGAGCACTATAGCGCTTGGGCTACTAGCGGCTGGCTTTAGCATGCAGGCGAATGCATTGGGTACTTACTTTGCTGGAGACGATCCAACAACTAGAATACATACCAACTCATTCTTTCATCAAACACTAACGGTGCAGGGTGGAGAGACGGTCATTGGCGATCCCAATACCAAAAATATCAGCGTGACTGCTAGTAGGCGTGATAAAGCGCTAACGATAAAGCTCGATGAAAATGTCGACTTAGGCGCTGATGGCAGTCTCAAAACGGGTGATACCTTAGTCGATAATTCTGGCATTAAGATTACAGCCATAAATCCAGCCAATAGTGTCATTTTGAGCAGTAGTGGCCTAAACAATGGTAATAACAAAATCACCAATGTATCCAATGGTGCTGTGATAGCAGGGAGTAAAGATGCAGTTAATGGCTCGCAGCTATACAGATTGGTCAACATAGTTAAAGACAATAAAACCAAATATTATAGTGTTGACTCTGAAGCTATTGGTAATGCCAACAACGATGGCGCAACAGGTTATAACGCTATGGCCATGGGTGGCAACGCAAAGGCAACTGGCAGCCAAACCATCGCTATTGGTAGCTCTGAATTTGGACAACAGACGCTGGCAAGTGGTGAACAATCTATTGCTATTGGTGCCAATGTCGTTTCAAGAGGCGGCTCTTCTATTGCCATCGGTGGCGATGACCTAAACTTAGCATCGATATACAATATCGACGGTAGTATCACTAGCACTGATCTAAACAGTGGTACAGTCAATACGGTTTTTAATGAATATGCGGGTCGAGATCTACTGGATGCAAGCGACCCATATACAGGAAATACTGAATCGGGCGGGGCAGCTTCCATAGCAATTGGTGTCAAAGCTCGTACGGCGGGTCATCTTGCAACTGCAATAGGTACGCATGCGAATGCTGCTGCAACCGCGTCATCAGCGTTCGGTGTGGCTGCCTCTGCTACTGAAAAAGGGGCCGTGGCACTGGGTGCTGGCGCTCAGTCTAATGCTCAAGATGGTGTGGCACTAGGATCGCAATCTGTGGCTAACGTTGCAGGTGGTGCGGTTGGGTTTGCTCCAACAAGTGCTAGTGTCGTAGACAAAGCAGCTATTACCGCAACTAATAGTACAGGCCTTGGTGCAGTTTCTGTTGGTAGCTCTACTAATGGTACTCGCCAAATTGTTAATGTCGCAGCAGGTACTCAAAACAGTGATGCAGTAAACGTATCTCAATTAAAAGCATTAGATACTATCGTTGCTGGCATTGATTTCCCTATTCGTTCTAGCAGTGCACAGCCATACACCACGTCAGTAACAGGTACTGATGCTCTTGCCGTTGGCTCGAATGCCAATGCAAAAGGTAATAATGCAACCGCTGTTGGAGAGAGCGCATTTGCAAACGCAAATGCAACCGTTATCGGTGAAGGCGCAAGATCTTCGTTCAACGGCTTTGCTGGTGGTCAGGAGGCCAAAGCGGGTGTTAATTCAGTGGCGATAGGTCAAAGAGCCACAAACGGAACCGCAAGTCGTGCGGTTGCGATAGGCTATGAAGCAAAAGCAACTGCCCAAGACACTATTGCACTTGGTCTTGATGCACGAGCTGAAGCGTTAGGTAGTATTGCACTAGGTAAAGGTTCTAGAGCAAATGCTCTAAACAGCGTGGCTTTAGGTCAAAACTCTATTGGGGCGGTACAAAGCGGTGCATCTTTCTTAACCAATGTTGCGGCTGATGCCAATAACGGCACCGTCTCAGTAGGCGCTGTTGCAAGCGAACGTCGTATCGTTAACGTTGCAGGTGGTTCAGCAGATACGGATGCAGTGAACGTATCTCAGCTAAAAGTGGTTACAGAAACAGCCAATAGAGGCTGGGATATCAGCGCACAAGGTGATAGTGCTACCGCAAGTACGGTAGAACCTGGCGACTCAGTTGACTTCAATAGTAAAAACAGCAATATCACTGTTTCTAAAGACACTATTAATAATGATGTCTCGTTCGAACTCAACAATAACTTAGACCTAGGTAATAACGGTAGTGTAGAAATGGGCTCAAGCTCTCCATTCGGTTTTGGTGATACAACGACACTTGATCGTTCTGGTCTTAAAACAGGTAACTCATACCTTAGTACTACCGTTGATGGCTTAGGTGTTAAAACGGGGAATAGGTTTGTTAACACAAATGTTAGTAGTTTAGGCGTCGCTGTATCAACGCCATTTTCTAAAACTCTTCTATCTAGTAATGGTCTCAATATTATTGGTGGTCCAAGCGTAACAAAATCTGGTGGTATCAACGCTGGTAACAAAAAGATTATCAATGTTGATAACGGTGAAGACCCAAATGATGCTGTCAATGTCAGTCAGCTAAGTAGCTCGTCTGCCGCTGCCAGAACCAAAGTCTTAAAGGGAACCAATGTTTCTAGTGTTGATTTCTCAATCGACAGTGACACAGGACAAGATGTTTATACTGTTAATGCTAATGGTGCTAAAACCTCAGCAGGATCTGCAGCTGTCACAGTTACTGCAGGTGAAAAAGACTTAGCGACTAACACGACCGATTATGCCGTTGACTTAAGTGCCGATAGTAAAGCCAGTCTAGTTAAAGCAGACAGTGCCATGCAGACTATTATTGCCCAAATAGATGGCGTTAATGTCAAAACGCTCAATAAAACGGATAATAAGGCTAACTTCCTAACGGGAGATAACATTGTTCTTAGTGCTGAGGATGGCGGTATTAAAATCGCTACAAAAGAGGATGTCACTTTCACTAGTGCCAGCTTTGCTAATAGTACAGTTCGTTTGAGTAGTGAAGGTCTTGATAATGGCGGCAACAGAATCATCAATGTAGATGATGGTGATGCGCCTATGGACGCTGTCAACGTCAGGCAGCTAAACGTCGTGACAGAAACTGCTAATAGAGGTTGGGATATTAGTGCACAAGGTAATAGTGCTACCGCAAGTACGGTAGAACCTGGCGACTCAGTTGACTTCAATAGTAAAAACAGCAATATCACTGTCTCCAAAACAGCTAACAACAATGATGTCTCGTTCGAACTCAACAACAACTTAGACCTAGGTAATAATGGTAGTGTAGAAATGGGTTCAAGCTCTCCATTCGGTCTTGGTAATACAACGACACTTGATCGCTCTGGCCTCAAAACAGGTAACGTATTATCTAGTACTACCGTTGATGGCTTAGGTGTTAGAACGGGTAATGCACTGGCTAGTACATCAGTTAATGGCTTAGGAGTATTTGTGAATGGTCCACTAGGTATTCCTAGAACTGTTCTAACCATGGATGGTTTAACAATTATCGGTGGTCCAAGCGTAACAAGATCTGGTGGTATCAACGCTGGTAATAGAAGGGTTGTCAATGTTGATAACGGTGAAGACCCAAATGATGCTGTCAATGTCAGTCAGCTCAATAGTGCCTCCGCTGCCGCTAAAACAGAGGTCGCCGCAGGTACTAATATTGCGGGTGTTGTGAAGTCTACAGGTGGTAACGGTCAAGATGTCTATACTGTTAATGCGGATGGTGTGACTGCTTCAGCAGGATCTGCAGCTGTCACAGTTACTGCAGGTGAAAAAGATGATACAACTAACACGACCGATTATGCTATTGACTTAAGTGCTGATAGCAAAGCCAGTCTGGTAAAAGCGGACAGTGCCATGCAGACCATTGTTGCTCAAATAGATGGCGTTGACGTTAAAACGCTTAACCAAACGGACAATACGGCTAATTTCCTAACAGGAGATAACATTGTTCTCACTGCTGAGGATGGTGGTATTAAAGTCGCTACAGCAGAGGATGTCACTTTCACTAGTGCCAGTTTTGCTGATAGTACAGTTCGTGTGAGTGGTGAAGGTCTTGATAATGGTGGCAATAGAATCGTCAATGTAGATGATGGTCAGGGAGATACAGATGCCGTCAATGTTAGACAATTAAATGCAACCAACAATACAGTGGACCTAGGACTGAACTTCACAGGAGATGATACAACCGTTGTCGTCAATCGCAAGTTGGGTCAAACGTTGACACTCCAAGGAGGCGCGACAGAGTTAACTGAGAACAATATCGGTGTGATCGCTGATGAAGAGGGCAATCTAAATGTTAGATTGGCTGAAGATGTCATGCTTGGTAAAAACGGTAGCGTGAGAATGGAAAGCACGGTGCTTAACAATGCAGGCGTCACCATCACTGATGGTCCTAATCAGACCATTACGTTAAGCAACGAAGGTCTTGATAATGGTAATAATAGAATTATCAAAGTTGATAAGGGAATTGCCCCAACCGATGCCGTAAACTTTGCACAGCTCACTATGACTAATGATGAAATCGCTAAAGGCATCAAAATTGGTGACGGCAATAGTGCCAATGATCAGCAATTTTCGCTAGGCGATACCATCAATGTCACAGGAGATAACAATCTGACTACTGTCGCTTCTGCGACTGGCGTCCAAGTGAAACTGAATAATCAGTTAGACCTCGGAGATGATGGCAGTATACAGATAGGCAATAGTATCATGAGTGATGCAGGCTTTACCTTCGTTGGAAATGGCGTGAATAGAATGGTTTCGCAGGTCTCATTGAGTAGCCGTGGTCTAGACAATGGAGGCAACACCATTCGCAACGTTGGGGAAGGTGTGCTAAATACGGATGCTGTCAATGTTGGGCAGTTAAAAGATGTCGCCATTGCCTTAGATCAAGGTTGGGGCATCACCGCTCAAGGTGATATCGCTACGATGGTAAAACAAGGAGATGCTGTCGACCTCAGTAGTAAAGACGGTAATATCAAGGTATCTAGGAAATCAGTGAGTGATGTGGCTGCTTTCGATAGTAGTCCATCACTACAAGCTGTAGCCATACCTACCAATGCTAATGACATTAGCTTTGATTTGAACCCAGATATTACTTTGAATAGCGTAACCACTGGTGGTACGGTTATGAATGATAATGGACTGACCATTGCAGGTGGCCCAAGCATCACGAAAAGTGGTATTGATGCCGCTAATACCAAAATTACCAACGTTCAAAATGGGGAAGTTTCGGCGACAAGTCAGGACGCTATAAATGGTGGTCAGCTTTATGCCCAAGGAACTGGTATCAGCAGTATTATCGGTGGTGACACTGTTTACAATGCCGAAGATGGTACTTTCATCAACAGTGACATTGGTGGAACGGGTGAAAGCAATATCGATGGTGCGATTGCTTCTATCAGACAAGGCACGATTGAAATTAGTGAAAATGTGCAAATTAACACAGAGAGCATTACCACTAATACAACCAATATCGCGACCAATACGACAAATATTGCTACGAATACCAGCAATATCACGACCAATACTACGAATATCGAAACCAATACGGATAAGCTAGATGCTGGACTCAATTTTGGCGCAGACAGTGGTGCCAATATCAACAAACCAATTGGCGATGAGAGTGTCCTCAGTTTCACTGGTGGCAATAACATTACTACCACTGCAGATGGCAGTAGTATTAAGTTTGATCTAAACGGTAATATCAGCGTTGATAGTGTCACAGTTGGGACAACGGTTATTAATAGTGAGGGCATCAGTATGCAAGATGGGCCAAGTATGACGTCTCAAGGTCTATATGCTGGTAACCAACGTATGACTGGTGTCGCCGATGGGGTCGAAGCAACAGACGCCGTCAATTATAGTCAGCTTAGCGCGCTTGATAGTCGACTCAATAACAATATGAGCGATCTTGGCTACAAAATTGACGAAGTAGAAGACGATGCAAATGCAGGTATCTCAGCTGCGATGGCAATGTCGGCAATGCCTCAGGCTTATATCGCAGGTAAGTCATTGATTGGTGGCGGTGTCGGTACCTATAATGGAGAGAGCGCTGTAGCAATTGGTTTCTCTAAATTATCTAATGACGGTCGTTGGGTCATCAAGGTAAATGGTACGGCAGATACTCAGGGCAACGTAGGCGGTGCAGTGGGTGCAGGCTTCCATTTTGACTAACAAAACCTCTCAATTGTAGTTATCGATAGACTATAAAAAAGCAAGACATCCAATGTCTTGCTTTTTTACGGCTTAAAGATAGACAATTAAAGTAATAAAGCTATCGATAAATCAAAATAAGCGCTTGTAAATTGTGTCTTACAAGCGCTTATAATTTCTAATTAAGGGCTTCTATATTCTGAACATTGCGCCATTCGGTGTCAGTCCGACATAGACCATACCTGCTTGATTCATCCAGTGAGGTTGAATGATGCCATGCTGCAAAATCGCATGAATATCTCTATGTGCTCGTTCTATCTTGTGCTTTTTATATAGGGAGGCTGTGCCTGCGACTGCGTAAATTTCAGATACCATGTCACGAGCTTCTCTTGCGGCCTCACAAGACGCTGCCCATACATCTGCAAGCTGTATATAAGTAAAGGTGTTCTTCTGTTGAGATTCTTCCCATAATATATCTACACTGTGATGCAGTTGGGCGCGTTTCGATGCCAGTATTGTTTTGCTCTTAGCAATGGTAGCCTGTACCGTTGCACGGTCGCGTAGATCTGGACTCTTACCAGGTGTTACTCTTTCAAGGCACATATCAACCAAGTCATCCATAGCGGCTTTTAATACGCCTAGCGCCATCGCCGCACAGCCAGCAGCATTGATACAACCGATAGGCAGACGACTGTAGGCAGTGTCGATAGCCACAGGACTATCAAAGTCAACTGCATAAGCCTCTTTGACAAAAGCGTCTTTGACGACTATATCGTGGCTACCTGTGCCATTTAAACCGCCCACATCCCAGGTATCAATGATTTTTACATCTTTCTTGGGAATAAAAAACAGCTTTAACTTTGCACCTGGGCCAAGGGTCGTAGGAGAGCCTTCGGAGATAACGAGGCAACGGAGCACAAACCAGTCAGCCAATTGGCATCCAGAGACGAGTGTCCATTGTCCTGATACCATATAGCCATTATCTACTGTTTGGGCCACGCCTTCAGGACGTGCGGAATTGGCATAAATATGAGAGGGGTCGCTATATACTTCTTTCATGCTGGACTCGTCCAAAAATCGACCGAATGTACAGGCCAAATGATTGTTCCAAACGATCCAAGCAACGGAGGCCTCAGCACTGGCCAACGTCTCATAAGTTTTTAGCGTTTCTACTGGGTTGCCTGCCCATCCTCCTAATGATTTAGGCAGCCCCATTCTAAATAATGCAAATTCTGAAAGTTTATTGACTACCACGGGTGCAATTTTTCTAGCGCTTTCTGTTTCATCTCTGAACATGATTGCTGATGCATAAATCTTGTTTGCTGCATCCGATGGTAGAGTGGTTATCTCTGCTGAGGATATATCATTCATATTGTTCAACCTTATTGTGATGAATAAGACAGTACTTTTTTCTACAGCTGATAAAGTACAAATTTGAGCGATGACAAATGCTTATATAAAGAATAACCAACAGCTGCCCACCATACAACCGTTAATATGAATATATTAAAAATTATATTGTAAAAACTGAATAAATAATAATCAATGAGGCTAAATTCAGCAATTAAGCTGTAAAAATAGGTAGGGGTAAAGAATAGCGAAGAATAAAGCTCGACCAAATATTAAGTGTTAATTCTAAGCCACTTAATATTTGGCCGAGAAGATAAATATTCTATAAAGATAGGTATCCTATAAAAACTGTCTTAAATTAGGCATCACGTTTCGGCGCATCAGGTTGCATCATAGGATCCGCATCTGCAAATGCCTTTAGTGTACGGCAATGAGTATCAATGGCTACGATACTGGGATAAGCGCTTAAATCTACTTTGAAGCGGCGAGCAGAAGAGACTTGCGGAATTAAATAACAATCTGCGAGAGTGGGACTGTCCCCATAGCAGAACTGTCCGCGATTGTTATCCGCCGTCAAGCGTGTTTCTAAAGCGGCAAAACCTTCACTGATCCAGCGATTGCACCATGCAACCACATCTTTCTCGTCTACTGACAGCTCATTGCGTAGGTACTGTAGGATGCGGCGATTATTAATTGGGTGAATGTCGCAACCAATTATAGCGCTCAGCGCGCGTACCTGCATACGCCCAGCAGCATCGTTAGGTAATAATGGATGCTCAGGGTAGACATCTTCTAACCACTCCAAGATAGCTGGACTTTGATATAATAATAAATCGTCAGTCTGTAGGACAGGTACTAATCCTTGCGGGTTAATGGCTTTAAAGGCAGATTCTAACTGTTCATCCTGTGCTAGATTGATCGTGATATCATCGTAATCTAAGCCTTTTAGGTTCATAGCGATACGAGTACGGTAAGACGTGCTACTACGAAAGTAGCCATAAAGTGTCATCATGATTCATGTCCTTATATTGATGTGTTTTTATAAAGATAAATACTATGAAGTAAGATCTGTATCTCAGTGATATTTGATCGGGCAAACCCTTATTGAACAAACCACTAACAAGCAAAATTAAAAAATAACCAAGCACACCAGAATCGAGCAAATCATGCCAGCAGACAAAACCCTTGTAGACAGTTCTATCAGCAATAAAAACCAAAGTGGGGTTCAGTCGCTTGAGATTGGGCTGTCGTTACTCGATGTGCTGATCGACCGTAATGAGCCTATGATGCTAAAGGATATCGCTGAAGCCATGCAAATGCATCCAGCAAAATCCCATCGTTACTTAGTCAGCCTTATCCGCAAAAACTACGCGCGTAAGCTTGATGATGGTCGCTATGGGCTTGGCGATAGAGTCAATGCATTGGCATCACTAGGACATACGGAACTCAACCAAAACAATCTTTTGGCACGTCTCACGCAAGTGGCTAATGAAATCAAAGACACCTTAAATTGCGGTGTGCAAGTCGCCAAATGGTTTAGCGAAGGTCCTATTATTATTCAGTCCGTTGAGCCAGACAGTCCGATTAGTATCATTACTCGCATTGGCTCACGTATGCCTCTGACGACATCGGCCACAGGGCAGTTATTTGCCAGTTATCAACCTGATGCCGTCATTCAACCATTGGTCACAGCTGAGTGGCATACGAGTAATACCGTCGCAGATATGGCTGATAAGTGGCAGCACTTTACCCAGCTACAGGCCAAAATTCGTACTCAAGGCTATGCGACAGTGACGGGCGATATGCTTATGGGGATTAACGCCATTACGATTCCTGTTATATTGCCACAGCTTGCCAATAGTGCTACTAAACCATCCACGAGTAGTGACAAAACTGATAGTGAAGATTTACCGCTAGAATATGCCATCACTATCATTGGAACGACAGAGCAGTTACCGATGAGCGAGCAACATAACGTGGTTAAGCAAATACTGGCGATAGCACAGCGTTATCAAATTGCCTAGCCAGTATATGATGCTATAAGCTAGGACGTGTCTTCAATTCATCCTCTAAACCATACAGCCGCTACTGGCCGCTTTTGCTTTTTCGTATACGTTGTCAGCGTCTAGGCCAGTTGCATTTACTTCATCTAGGTAATGCTGAGAGCCTTCCATCAATGGGCCTCTCCAATCTGGGTCGTTGAGTGGATCAGGGATATCAATCATAATATCGCCTTTTTCTTTGGCAGCGGCCATTGCTTTGGCATTACTGACGTCAAATACTTTAGAGATATGCGCTGCTAGCTCTGCGCCAGAATTATCATCGATTACTTTTTTGAGGTCATCAGGCAAACGGTTGTATTTCTCTTTGTTCATGCTAATCACAAAGGTAGAGTTATAAAAAGGAATATTGGTGTGCGTATTGATCAGCTCATCAAGGCGAAACGCTTGAATGGGTTGCCAAGTAAAGCTGAGCCCGTCAATGACACCGCGCTGCAGAGAGGTATAGGTATCACTGGCAGGCATGCCGACAGGTGCAGCACCAGTGGCTTCGATAATATGGCTCGCAACCGCAGAAGGTTGGCGAATACGCAGACCTTTCATATCAGCTGGCGTGCGAATCGGTTTATCAACCGTATGAAGCGCGCCTTGTCCAGTCCCTATCAACGCGAGCAAGTGAGTGTCTTCATACTCATCTTTAATGATACCGTCATCATATAGCTTATGAAGTATACAGCTCTGCTGCTGTGCGGTATTTGTGATACCTGGCAACTCTACAATTTGAGTCAAAGGAAAACGTCCTGCTGTATATCCTTGCGCTTGCATACCAATATCTACACTACCTTTCGCCGTAGCGTCATAGGTAGCACCTGGTTTGCTGAGCGTTGCAGAAGGGTAGATCTCAATCTTTAAGCGACCTTTTGAATCTGCTTCAATTTTCTTTGCCCATGGCTCTAACGCTTCGGTATTTATATTGTCAGTGGCAGTCATGAAATGCGAGAACCGCAACGTTGTCACTTTACCTGCATCTGTAGACGCGCCTGCTGCTTGGTCGTTATTGGAGCAGCCAGTTATCGAAATTGAGGCGGCTAAGAGTATTCCTAGAGGGGTTCTTATTTTCATCATAGAATCCTTTCATGATGGTTAGATAGGGTTCGCTATTTATTGATACCTAGGGTATGTCGTCAATTAGCACTTCTATGATTAAAGTGATGATTAACTGATCATGTAAAAAGGTAGTAAACAGAATGACAGGAGAGTTACTCACCGACAGGAGCAACTTCGCGTGCTTCAGCCAACTCATCACTATGCAAAAATTGTGTATGTGCGGGAGCACGCTTGGTACGAGACCACTCATCTAGCATGTCTTGCTTGATGGCATCTGTAATCATCGATACTTTGTCTTCTGAGGTTGGATCATCATAGGTCAGCTCGAGACGATGACCGTTGGGATCAAAGAAGTAAATCGAGTGAAAGATGCCGTGATTGGTCACGCCAATGACATCGATGCCGGCATTTTCTAAATGCTCTTTGGCAACAATTAGCGCCTCACGGTCCTTAACTTTTAGCGCTAAGTGCTGCACCCAGCTTGGGGTATTCGGGTCAAAGCCCATCTCAGGTTGGTTGGGTACTTCGAAAAATGCTAAGACATTGCCATTACCAGCGTCCAAAAAGACGTGCATATAGGGGTCAAAGGCTTTGGTCGAAGGCACATGGTCTTCTGCGAATGCTAAAATAAAATCCATGTTTAGATTTTTTTTATACCATTCGACGGTTTCTTTGGCATCTTTGCAGCGGTAAGCCACATGATGAATTTTCTCAATTTGAAAGCTCATATCAAACTCCTTTTGATAAGGCGTGTCACTCATTTGGCTTTATTCACATAACGATGAGTAGGTGAATGCGTTTGTCTTCCTATCTGCCTGCATGAGAATTTTCACGCCTATTTTGCTATTTCTCTATTTATGTTATTTTTAAATACTATTTATTAGTCACTATTTTCCAAATGCTACTTGTCAAAATCAAAGCTCAGCGCTGGTAGTACTTTGCCGCGTACTTCACCAAAGCCAACACGTATACCATCTTTCTCGCTATAGCCTTTCATGATGACCGTGTCACCATCTTCGATGAAGCTACGCGTCTCGCCACCTTTTAGTGTGACTGGTTTGGTAGCGTTCCAAGCAATCTCTAGCATTGAACCATAAGAGTCAGGCGTGGGCCCTGAGATTGTACCTGAACCTATCATGTCACCAACTTCTACTTTGCAGCCAGTAATTGTGTGGTGGGTGAGCTGCTGTGCCATTGACCAGTACATGTATTTGAAGTTGGTCTCACAAATGACGGTCGCTGTTTCCGCATTTTCAGGCAGTAACTCAACCGACAGATTGATGTCAAAGCTGTTATCGCTAGCTTTTTCGTTTAGATATGCAAGCGGCTTGGGTTCTTGTGTTGGACAAGCTGTTTTGAACGGAGCCAACGCATCCATGGTGACAATCCAAGGAGACACCTCAGAGGCAAAGGTCTTAGCATTAAATGGACCTAAAGGCACGTATTCCCATTTTTGGATATCTCGTGCTGACCAGTCATTAAGCAACACCATGCCAAAAATATGATCAGCGGCCTCATCTACGGCGATTGGCTGACCGATATGATTGCCTTTGCCAACGACAAATGCAGTTTCTAGCTCAAAATCCAAGCGCTTACAGGCAGAAAAAATAGGACGCTCATCAGGGCTAGGCTTTAGCTGACCTGATGGACGTACGATATCAGTTCCACTGATGATAACGGTGCTGGCGCGTCCGTTATAGCCAACTGGCATTTCGGTCCAGTTAGGCAGTAGGGCGTTGTTTGGATCGCGGAACATGGTGCCGACGTTGGTCGCGTGCTCTTTCGATGAATAAAAATCGGTAAAGCCCGGTACTTGTACTGGCAAATGCATGGTGACGTCTGCTTGCTTAAATAGCGCCTTTTTTTGCAAGTCGGCATTGTCACGTAAGGTGTCATTGTCATTAGACAGCAGTGTCTGAATGATTGTGCGTGCCTGTGTCCAATTGTCTCGACCAGAATCAATAAAAGCATTTAGCGTGGATTGGTCAAAATACGGACCACCGTCTAAACTTAATAATCCTTCGGCTTCGAGTACAGATAGATCCAGTACATGCTCACCAATGGCAACGCCTGCACGGCGCTTGTTATCACTAGCAGCGTCTTTGGTTTCGCTAAAGATGCCATAAGGGAGATTGTGAATAGAAAAGTCAGAGTCAGTAGCGATATCGATAAAAGAGGTGAGGGTGCTGTCAGTCGTTGACATGATTTGCTCCTTGCTAATATAAATTATGAATTACGTTATAATTAATCACTTACGTATAATGTAATTTACTGATATATGGATTGCAAGTTTTTTATGAAACGTCCAACGTCTTTTGTGAAAAGCTACTTTGAAAAGTGGTTGTCGTTGTTTTGACTAAACGGTTCTGACTAGATGATTTTAATAAAATAATTGTGACGAAATAATTTTGATTAAATGCTAGGCATAAAAAAAGGCCGAGCAATCGCTCAGCCTTTCTTATCTATGTTTATTTTTTATAAAGTTACATACTGTGTAATATGTTAAGTAACTTGGACTAATTAATCTTTTAAGACGTCTGCCATGGCATTGGCCACATAGTCGATGTTGCTGGTGTTTAGGCCAGCCACACACATACGTGAGTTAGAGACCATATAGATACCGAACTCGGTCTGTAGGCGTTCGACTTGCTCAGGCGTGAGACCAGTAAAGCTAAACATACCGTTTTGACGGGTGATGTAATCAAAGTTACGGTTAGGGATTTTGGCTTCTAACACTGATTTTAGCTTTAGGCGCATGGCTTTGATACGGTCGCGCATGGCATAAACTTCGCCAACCCACTGCTCATGTAGGGCTTCATCGTTCATGACGATATCGACCACGCGTCCACCATGTGATGGCGGGCTTGAGTAGATACGGCGTACGGTTGCGTTTAGCTGACCGAATACGCGTTCGGTTTCGTCTACGGTTGGGCAGACGACTGATAGGCCGCCGACGCGCTCGCCATATAGCGATAAGTTTTTAGAGAATGAGTTGCTAACAAACAATGGCAAGCCCATCTCAACCGCTTTACGGATAGCGTAAGCGTCGCTGTCCATGTCTTCGCCAAACCCTTGATAAGCGATGTCCATGAATGGAATTAGCTCACGCGCCTTCACGACATTGAGTACAGTATCCCATTGCGCTTGGGTCAAATCCATACCGGTTGGGTTATGACAGCATGGGTGTAGTAAGATGACGTCGTTTTTGTTTAATGTTTCAAAAAACGCAATCATTTCATCAAATTTGATGCTGCTGTTAGCTTTGTCGTAGTACGGGTATTTACCGACTTCTACATCAGAGCCTTCAAAGATAGCGATATGGTTGCCCCATGTTGGATCGCTCACATAGCACTTAGCTTGTGGGAACCAGTCATGAATAAATTCAGCACCAACTTTCAACGCGCCAGAACCACCGATTGTAGCGATAGTAGCGACCAAGCCGTCTTTTAAAATTTGGGCGTCTTTACCAAACAGTAATTCCTGACAGCCTTTACGGTGGCCTGGCAGGCCTGCCATTGGTAGGTATGGACGCGGTGCGATAGGATCAGCAATACGCTCTTCGGCTGTTTTTACACAGTCGAGTACAGGCAATACGCCATTCTCATCATAATAAATACCAATACCTAAATTGACCTTGTTAGGATTGCTATCTGCTGAGTATTTTTCCATAAGACCTAAGATTGGATCACCAGCGTAATAATCGATACGTTCAAACATGCCATTTCCTTATAAAAATATAAATCGAGCAGCCGAAAATCATAGAGCAAATCGCGGCTGAACTCAACACGAGAGTGGGTTATATGAGGCAATTAATAAAATAAATAGCTAAATAGATTGTTTCTCTGCTTATCAAGCGCATTTGACATGCTATACGTCATTCGCTAGACGATGAGTCAGAGTGATGTAGGTCGTTATAATGGGTCGCAAAATACGTTTGCAAAAACTGCTTAAAAGCAATGGTCGCCGGAGAGAGCGCCCGTGAGGCACGCTGATAGATAAAAAATTGCCGCATTTTGACTGGTTGAGTGAGTGGTCGCATCAGCAGACCATTGGCGCTGACCCAATCAATAACTTCAGGCATGTAGGGTAGGCATAAGGTAATGCCGAAACCTTGCCGAGTCATCTCAAGCGCGGTAGACATAAAATTCACCTTGTAGCGGGCTTGTTGAACATGAGCGGAGATAGAGTCGTCGAGTTCTGCGGTTACTTGATCGAGGAACGGACCTTGTAAGGTAATTAGTGGCGTTTCTAATAAATCTTGCCAAGTAATTTCATCTCTTTTTGCCAGTGTATGGCTGTCTGGCATAACCACGCAAAATGGTAGCTGATACAACAGATCAGCCCCGATATCATCTTCAGTTTCTATAAAACCAAGTTCGGTGCCAACGCCTAAATCGACTTCAATATCTTGGATATGCTTAAGCAAATTCTCGGCTGAGCAGTCCAATAGTGAGACGCTGATATTTGGATATTCTTTGGCAAATTGAGCGATGACGGCAGGTAGGGAAGACGCCGCGAACTGTGATACAGCCAAGCGCACCTGACCTTGGGCTAAGCTGGTCAAGCTACTCGCTTCATTTTCAAACAGCTGCATCTCATTCAAGATACGCCGCGCTTGTGGTAATAGATGCCGCCCTACTGCGGACAGAGACAACTGGCGAGTGGTGCGATCAAACAACACGATACCGAGGCCAGTCTCTAATTCCTTAATCAATCCACTGACGGCAGATTGGGTCAAATACATCTGTTCGCTGGCACGAGTAAAGCTGCCGTTGTCAGCGACTTTGATAAATGCGGTCAATTGGCGAATGCTGATATTCATAAGTAAACCTGATAAATAAATCATAAAAAACAATTAGTCTTATAAATAAAGCTAATCTAATATAAATACAACGTCAACAATAAAGATTGATTATTAATCGTTTTATAGACTTTTACTATTGATCGACTTTTACCACCAATTGAAATTAAGGATAATTACAATGGCAGATTTATTTGACAACCCAATGGGACTAAATGGATTTGATTTTGTCGAGTTTGCCTCTCCGCAGCCTGATGCGGTCGACGCATTGTTTAAGCAGCTTGGTTTTGCCCATGTCGCCAATCACCGTTCAAAAGACGTTGCGCTATATCGCCAAGGTGATATCAACCTCATCCTAAACCGCGAACCAAAAAGCCAAGCCAGTTACTTCGTTGAAGAGCATGGCGCTGGTGCTTGTAGCATGGGCTTTCGCGTAAAAGATGCCAAAAAAGCGTATGAGCGTGCGGTTGAAATGGGTGCGCAGCCAGTAGATGTGCCAACTGGGGTGATGGAGCTTAGGTTGCCTGCTATCAAAGGCATTGGTGGCTCATTAATCTATTTGATTGACCGTTATAAAGATGGCGAATCTATCTATGATGTCGACTTTGAATTCTTTGCAGATATAGACAGAAACCCTGTCGGCTATGGCTTCAAAGTTATCGACCATCTAACGCACAACGTCTATCGCGGACGCATGGCGTACTGGGCAAAATTTTATGAGCGTATCTTTAATTTCCGCGAGATTCGCTACTTTGATATCAAAGGTGAGTACACGGGACTAACCAGTAAAGCCATGACCGCGCCTGATGGCAAAATCCGTATTCCATTGAATGAAGAAGCCAAGCAGGGCGGTGGCCAAATCGAAGAGTACCTAATGCATTTCAATGGCGAAGGTATTCAGCATATTGCGCTAGCCAGTGATGATTTGTTTGCCAGTATCGATAAGCTAAAAGCGGCTGGTATTCCGCTTATGACTGCACCAAATGCAGCCTACTATGAAATGCTGAGCGAGCGCTTACCGAACCATGGTGAAAATGTTGCTGACTTGCAAACGCGGGGTATCTTGTTGGACGGCACCACAGAAGGCGGTGCACCGCGTCTGCTACTACAGATTTTCTCTGAAACTATTTTGGGTAGCCCAGTTTTCTTTGAGTTCATTCAGCGTAAAGGCGATTATGCAGATGGCTTTGGTGAAGGTAACTTTAAAGCGTTGTTTGAATCGATAGAGCGCGACCAAGTACGTCGCGGCACAGTCGGTCAGCCAGAGACTGAAACCCTATAATATTATCTAACGCTTAGACCACATTTAATCAACGGACAAGACAAAAGGAGTTTGTGTTGTCCTTAATAGGAGTATTACCTACAAGCACGACTGCAAAGGTAATGCTCTCATTGCGATAAAAGGAATACAGGCATGGAACGCCTATCACAGATAGATTCTCTTAATACTGCCATCGGTATCAATAGCGTTGCTACTAGTAAGCAAAGCAACGATGCGTCCAGTCATTCTAACGCGACAAATAAAAAACAGCCGTATATCTCGCATCAGCCAGATAGTAATGGTCATATTCACTATAGTGATGATGAACATACGATGTGGCAAGCGCTGCTGGCACGTCAAGCGGAACAAACGCCCAATCGTGCGTGTACTGCATATCTAGAGGGTTTGACTAAGTTAAATTTACCGACGACGCATATCCCGCAGTTACATGATATCGATGAGGTATTGCAAGCGACCACAGGTTGGCAGACCGCCGCTGTGCCTGCATTAATCAGCTTTGGTAAATTTTTTAAACTGCTCGCCAATAAGTCCTTTCCTGTGGCGACTTTTATTCGTCGATTTGATGACATGGACTATATCGAAGAACCTGATATTTTTCACGAAATCGTTGGGCATTGCCCGCTGTTGACCCATCCTGCGTTTGCGACGTTTAATGAGACGTATGGCAAGCTTGGTCTTAGCGCAACGAAAGAAGAGCGCTGGTTTTTAGCACGACTGTATTGGTTTACCATTGAGTTTGGATTGGTCGGCAGTCGCGTAGAAAATCGTAGAATCTATGGCGGCGGTATATTAAGCTCACCTTCTGAAACGATCTACGCACTTGATCGGACGCCGCAAGAGCTTTCAATCGCTCAAAATAAGCCGCAATCTCAACCAGAGCACCGAGCATTTGATTTGCTTGATGTACTGCGTACGCCTTATCGTATCGATCAGATACAGCCAATCTACTATGTCATCGATGAATTAGATACCTTATTTGATATCGTCAATAGTGACATTATGGGTGCGGTCAAAAAAGCTATGTCGCTTGGACTATTTGAGCCGACCTATCCAGAAAAAGCTCGTTAAAGATATCAATTCAAAATTAAACGTGAAAACCATCACTTCAGTACGGAATATTGAGATAGCAATACAGCTATATCAGCATGGATGTATGAACATTAAAAAATAGCTATCAAAACAGACATCGAAAACAGCCACTATAAAAGGATTTTATTATGACAGCACTATCACAAAACAGCTGCGAAGCTTGCCGCATTGGCGCACCGAAAGTTGATGAAGCCGAAGCAAAAGAATTATTACCGCAAATTCCTAACTGGTCACTAATCGAGGTGGATGGTATTCAGCAATTGCAGCGTCAGTATAAATTTAAAAACTTTGTCTCAGCAATGGCATTTGCCAATCAACTGGCAGAAATCGCCGAAGCAGAAGGTCATCATCCGGGTATATTGGTAGAGTGGGGTAAGGCTACGGTCACTTGGTGGTCACATAGTATCAAGGGTTTGCATCGCAATGATTTCGTCATGGCAGCTAAGACCGATGACTTACTGGGTAAGTAATAAGTTGCTTCACTAGCAAATCACTTCAATCATACTTCTACCATTAAAATTAAAATCAAACCCAATTTAGTGCCAGTATTTACTGGCATTTTAAGGATGTGTCATGCCACCAAAACCGCTTACATTAATCAGTGCCAAGCTCGCCTTTATCATATCCGCCATCGTCATCGGTATCATGGGCATCACCATGATCGGCTTTGGCTGGGTGCCTCATCTGTCTCTTATCCTCGCTATCTGTGTGCTACTGGCTATTGGTATGTATAAAGGACTCAGCTTTGATGACATGCAAGCGCAAATGGCCTCAGGGGTCATGCGCGGTATTGGAGCTATCTATTTGTTCTTCTTTATTGGACTGATGGTTGCGGCTTTGATGATGTCAGGAGCGATTCCAACGCTCATGTATGTAGGCTTTCAGCTGATCTCACCTGAGTATTACTATATCTCTGCCTTTATCTTAACCTCTATTATCGGTATTGCTTTAGGTAGTAGTTTGACGACTGCAGCAACGCTTGGCGTAGCCTTTATCGGTATGAGTAATGCCTTTGATGCCAATGTGGCGATAGCGGCAGGGGCAGTGGTATCAGGGGCGTTCTTTGGCGATAAGATGTCACCATTATCTGATACTTGTACGATTGCGTCCTCAGTAGTGGGTATCGATCTGTTTGAGCACATTCGCAATATGATGTATACGACAGTCCCTGCGTGGATACTCACGGTGATATTGTTTTGGATGTTCTCAGGGCAGACGACCAGTGCTGATCTGAGTCAAGTGACTATATTACAAGGTCAGCTGATAGACAGTGGTTTGGTACATGGGTATTCGGTATTGCCGTTTGTCGTATTGGTTGGGTTAGCACTGTTTCGGGTTAATGCGATTTATACGATTATCTGTACTATTGCTGCGGCATTGATCATTACTTATGTGCATAGCTCACCAAGCTTTGGTCAGTTGGGTGGTTATCTGTTTGCAGGCTATGCCCCTGCTGAGTCATTGGAGCTGGGTGAGGTAGGTGGTATGCTGTCGCGTGGCGGTGTACAGAGTATGTTCTTTACGCAGGCGATTGTGATACTGGCATTAAGCTTAGGTGGTCTATTAACGGCACTAGGGATTCTGCCAGCACTGCTATCTGGTATTAAAGACACATTGACAACATCAGGACGAGCAATATTCGCTGCCGCTATGTCGGCATTGAGCATTAACGTGCTGATTGGTGAGCAGTATTTGAGTATTCTATTATCAGGTACGGCATTTCGTTCAACGTTTGAGCGCTTACACCTACATCCTAAGAATTTATCTCGGACGATTGAGGATGCAGGAACGGTGATTAATCCATTGGTGCCTTGGAGTGTGTGCGGGGTGTTTATTAGTCAGGCACTAGGGGTGCCGGTATTAGATTATCTGCCTTATGCGTTCTTCTGTTATTTGTCATTGCTGCTGACGCTGCTATTCGGGTTTACGGGGCTGACGATTAGTCGGGTTAAAGAGGGCAATATGAAGACCGCTGAATTGTGATAAACAGCAGGCTATAAAAAAGGTGGGGCTAATATTAGCCCCACCTTTTTTGTTTCGAAATACGTAACTACTGATCTTCCGTTTGCGCATCCTGACTTTTGACGATTTTATGCTGATCTTCTGTACTATCGACTTTCCAGTAGCTAGAAACATATAAATGCGTCTTTGGTATCGCGCGCTCAACTTTGAAGTACTGGCGCAGTGCACGCATACTATGGAACTCACACGCTGCCCATACAGCAGGTTGACCATCAAGCCAGTTCAATGATTTAACACAGTTCAGTAAGGGGCTATCGTCTGCATTTGGATGCGCATTAATCACCCAATGTATCTCGACGTTCTCTGGTTTTTGGAGCGTCTGACGATCTGCCTCAGTCGTCACCTCAAGTACTGCGTAACCATGAGCATCAGTAGGCAACTGGGCTAAGTTGACCGTAATTGCTGGTAGCGCAGTCATATCACCGACCAAAAAAAACCAATCTGCTTCATTGTTGATGAGCTTTTTTGGCCCTGGACCACCTATCAGAATTTGATCGCCGACTTGCGCATTTCGTGCCCATGCCGATGCAGGTCCTTCCGTCTCATGTAAAGCAAAATCAACATCTATTGCGTCATCACGTTGCACGCTCACCGTATAAGTACGCATCAGTGGCTTGTTGTCGCCACCTTGAGGAAATATCAGTTTGATATAAGCACTTTCTTGATCGATAGGAAAATCAACCATGCCAGCACCGCCAAGCGTGACACGGCACATATTTGGCGTAATGTATCTAGTGCCAATAACTTCTAGTACTCTTAGAGTAGGTTTTGCCATATTGTGCTTTCCTTCTAACAACGAGTTGGCTTACTAATAGCACCAAACCGCTGCTTGTAAATTTGATTAAAAATTAGCTTTTAGGCTGACTGACATTTGACGTTCAGGTCCCATCCAGCAGTTATTGATATCGTAACAAGCACCAACATAGGTCTTATCGAACAGATTGTTGATACTCGCACCCACAGCCAGCATAGGGTTTATCTGATAGCTGCCGCCGACATCTACCAGCGTCACACTGGGTAAGTCATCGGAGTTTTGCTTGTCAATCTGCATACCGTCTTCGTAGCGAATGCCAGCATTTAGAGTGAGTTTGTCCGTAGCATAGTAGTCTGCCCATAGCGTGGCTTTGTGTTTGGCAGTTTGAGCAGGGGTATTACCGACTACATCAGGGTTGAACTCATCTTCTGTGATCTCAGCATCGGTATAGCTGTAGCTTGCCGCGAGATCTACCCAGTCATTGAGCATGCGACTGCCTGATATCTCAAAGCCTTTTGATTCAATTTCACCGGTTTGAACTTTTTGTTGAGAATTAGCGGGGTTGGTTACTATGACATTTTTCTGTGTGATATCAAATATGGCAAGTGTTCCTTGAGTTGCACGGTCTGGAGACAGATATTTGAGGCCTGCTTCTAGCTGATCAGCAGTGCTTGGTTCAAAAGGTTCATTAGTAATAAAGTTGCTACCAACAACGGGCTGAAAAGATTCTGAGTAGCTAGCAAACGGTGATAGACCATTGTCAAAATTATAGATAGCAGCAAAACGACCACTAGTTTCCTTGGCATCGTTAATAATAGTTTTTTCGCCAGGTGTACCTAGATAGCTTGATCTTTGATCATTGGTACTTTTAAAATCGTCATGGCGTAGGCCTGCCACCACTGTCCAGTCTTGCCACCTCATTTCATCCTGAACATAAACCCCAAGTTGGCTTTGTTCAATATCATCTTTCTGATAATAGGTATCCAGTGGTAGCATGTCAGCACTAATTTGAGAAAAGCTAGGTTTAGATAGATCAATAGGTAAATCTTTGCTGTCTAGTGTATCTCGATAACTCACCGTGCTATCAGTTTCCTGGTATTCAATACCGAATAGTAAGTTATGTGAAGTATTAGCAGTATCGAACTGGTAAGCCAACTGGTTATCTGTGGTCCAGTTGTTCATACTTTCATCAGTAGTGTAGGCGCTACGCTTCAAAACCTTATCACTACCATCAATGAACCCTCTGTTATACATATTGCGTTGCTGCGCCTCGGCATCAGTATAGCGCGTGATATGTTTAAAAGTTAACTGGTCATTGATATCCCAGTTCACGGTAACGCTTGGCATAAATACTTCTTTACTAAATTTATTCCAGTCGTCGCCTGCATAGGCATCACTGTCGAGCTTGCCATAGCTTGCATTATAGACGGTGCCGACAGCAGGCAATGGGGTAGATGGTACCATCTCTGGATCATCTTGATAAAACAAATTAGCAAGTACTGAGACATCATCAGTTGCCTGCCATTCAAGCGATGGATTGATCAGCAATCGCTCTTCTTCTGTGGTTTGCATTTGTCCATCTTTTTGGCGTTTTAGCGCGACTAAGCGATAGTTCAAGGTGTCTGTGATAGGCCCCGTGCTATCGACGGCCACTTCTTTTAGGTTTTGATTGCCAAGTCGTAGCTGTACTTTGTTTTCTTGAGTGCTTTTAGGGGCTTTGGCTATTTGGTTCACCATGCCACCGGGTGCTGCATAGCCATAAAGGGAAGAGGCGGGTCCTTTCACGACTTCGACCGCTTCAGTCGCATAGACATCGACTTGTGGCATTAGGTTCCAAGCGCCATCGTAGGGCAGTCTTAGTCCGTCATAAAAGTTTGAATAGGTTTTAAATCCGCGGATATTGTACTCATCAAAGACAGATACCGTACCGCGGCTTTCAGAGCTTACGCCTGGCTCATAACGTAATGCAGCATTGACACTATCTGCCTGACGCTTTTGCAACAGGTCTTGATCGATTCTGGTATAGCTCATTGGCGCATCGTTTGGATCCAATGCAGTTTTGGTGCCAGTACTACGATAGCCATCTGAGTAGACGGTGATAGCATCTAAGGTGGCTGATGGTGTAGCAGCCTCATCGTTTTCAGTATTGTTTGTCGCCTCTACAGCGTAAGCGGCGTGACTCATACCCATGATCAAGCCAATTTGTACTGCTGTGGTGAGATATTTTTTGCGAATGACGTTAGTGGTTAGATGAGACCGCATCAGATTTCCTCTTGGACTGAAATGATTAAATATTATTTGCGACAGTTAAAGCAAATTTATGACGACGCTAATAATAACACTAATGATAATTATTATCATTAAAAAATTACAACGAGACAGTTTTGAGAAGTATTTGCAGTATTTGCACTGTTAATAAGGGGCTAAAGACAGAGTATTGCGAATAGAGTCATGCAGACTTACTGTTTTGAACGATGTATTTTAAACGATGGTTTTTGTCAGATTTTTCTCGTATTATGCAGCAGCATTCTGAATACAATTATTTACAGTAGAGTTTTTACATCGCTGTATCGGCGTTATTCTAGCTTTCTGCGAGACCTTTTAAGATTGGTCTTGCAAGCAGATATACCATTATTATCGATAGGTTTACGTTGTTTATTGAGCAACCAAAGATTGTTTAAGGTCACATTTATGGACACACCCTCCAACCAACCCACCAACAACCAACCCTATTTTACGGTGTGGCGTTGGCATTTTTATGCAGGCATTTTTGTTGCTCCCTTTCTAGTTGTTTTGGCGATAACGGCGCTCGGTATGCTGTTCATGTCTAACACAGTAGGACGTGACAACGACCGCTTCACGTTTGTCGTGCCAGAGTCTACGGTTCAAGCACCTGTCTCTACTCAAGCAAAAAACGCGCTGAGCACCTTGCCTGATAGCACACTGATTAAATATATCGCCCCTCGTGATACCGATACGGTGGCTTTATTTCAGATAAAATCAGACGACCAAAGCAATATGGTGGCAGTCAACCCTTATACGGCTGATATCGTCCAAAGTGTGCCTACCAGTAGCGGTCTTTATAGTACGTTTAACAGTATTCACAGTGATTTGCTGATTGGTAAAGTTGGTGATTATTTGTTAGAAACGGCGGCATCATTGACTATTTTGATGATTTTGTCTGGTTGGTATCTGTGGTGGCAAAAACGTAAATCAGTCAAAGCTATGTTGATACCTAACGAGAGGGTAACCAATAAGAAAAAGCGCTCTTTTATCCGTACGATCCATGCGACATTGGGTAGTTGGATATCTGTGCTGCTACTGTTTTTCTGTATATCAGGCATGGCATGGGCAGGTGTATGGGGCGAAAGAGTGGTGCAAGCATGGAGCCAGTTTCCTGCGGGTAAGTGGGGCGTTGCGCCTGTTCCGGTATCGATTGACCACAGTCAACACGCTACGATGCAAGAGTCTACACCAGCGCCGCATGTACATGGTGCGGCAGCGTCTGAAGCGCATACTGAAGCACCCACGCATGGCAGTGCTCTAAACTCAGGCGACACCAAAGAAGTTCCTTGGGTACTTGAGTTGACACCAATGCCTTTATCAGGCACGACCAAGGGCAAAGATGGTATCGCCGCCAATATACCGATTATGATTGATACAGTGGATCGCTACGCTCGTGAAATCGGTTTTGAAGGGCGTTATCAATTGAACCTACCACAAGGGAGTACAGGCGTCTGGACCATTAGTCAAGATTCAATGAGCTATGATATGAAAAGTCCGACAGCAGATCGTACGGTACATATCGACCGTTATTCGGGTAACGTTTTGGCTGATATTCATTTTGATGACTATAATGCGTTTGGTAAATTCATGGCGGCTGGTATCGCGCTGCATATGGGTACGCTCGGATGGTGGAGCGTACTGGCTAATGTACTATTTTGCCTAGCAGTAATCGCTATTTGTGTCAGTGGCTATATCATGTGGTGGCAGCGTCGCCCTCGTCATGCAAACGATAGCGTGGGATTAAACCCACCAGCTCGCGGCTTAAATGTTTCCGTCTGGTGGCCGCTTGCTATTCCTTTATTAGTGGTGGCTATCATATTCCCGACTGCTATTATCGCGATTGTGGCTATCGCGCTATTAGACTTCTTGGTGATTTCTCGAGTTGGGTTTTTGCAGAAGTTGTTAAAATAAGCGCATAGCAGAATACAGCTGTTCCTTATATAGCAAAGGAGCGCCTTATAATAAGGCGCTCCTTTTTTGCTTGAAAATTACTTATGTTAAAAGCGTACTATTTCAAAAACTGCTTAGATTAACTGCTACTTAGCTTAAAGTTTATCAAACGTTTTATGGGATTGAAATGGCTCGGTCCATGCTATTAGTTAACGCATTGCTTACTTGAGCATAGCAATGGCATCTTTACTGGCACGCCGTCGCTCTTCGGCATTTAGCTCAATGAGACGGCCTTCTTTCATTAGTAATAATCGATCAGCGTGCTCAAAATAACCGTCATCATGACTGATGATAAACAGTGTCTTACCCATGGCTTTTAGCTCAGGGATGAGCGTCTGATAAAACACGCGACGAAAAGCAGGGTCTTGGTCGGCTGCCCACTCATCGAGTAGTAATATATCCTTCTGTTCGGCGACGGCGATTAGCATTGCCAAGCGTTTTCTCTGACCTTGCGACAGCTTATCTGTAGAGAGTTTATGGTCGGACACACTTACTTTTTCTTGTAGATTGAGCTTATGCAGCCAGTCAGACACTAGGGCCGCATCAGGCTCATTGCCTTGAACTCCAATCAGTTGCTTAAATAGATGTTGGTCGCTAAAAATCGCAGAAAACAGCTGTCTAAAATCGGCATTGTTCTCTGAATTAACGCTTTGTCCATCGACTTGTACCGTTCCTGTAGTAGGAGTAAAGATACCAGTAATGATTTTGGCAAGAGTCGATTTACCGCTACCATTCGCACCGATTAAGAAAACCACGTCACCTCGTTGCAAGGTTAAATTGACGGACTTTAAGATGTTATTGGTAGGGTTCTGATTGTTATCACTGTTGTCGCTATTTTGACCATTATCATTAATCGCTGTGTCTGGTGCATGACTACTATTACTACTGCCTACATAGCGATAACTGATATTATTCAGAGTTATGGACTGCCAGTCCTGTGCAACAGTATCTGTCGCAAAGCTTGGCTGATGCTCGGCCAATTCTAAAGACTGTATCTTTTCTAGCGCAACTTGAGCGGTCTGCAATGTTGGGTAAGCACCAACCGCATGCAGGAGCGGCGACTGCATAAACAAAATCGTCAAAGAAAAGGTAGTGGCAACCCCCATCGGAATATCAAGATAATTGGCCACTGCAAACACGATACCAATCGATGCGAACATCATAATATTGGACCAGTTCACCGCTGATAAATGAAAAGTATCAGACTTGGTTACGGTCTTCTCGTACGATTTGGCATGAGCCAAGAAATCATCTGTATATAGTTTTTCTGCTCGATGTTGGTTAAGAGCTAGCTCTTTTCGACCTTCTATTATCGATTGATAATCCTGATACAACGCGTCATTAATCTCTCTCAATTCGGTCAAATGTGTGTAGACATGCTTGACCAATATGGTACTTATCCAAATCGTCATCACAATCCAAAACATGACAATGAACAATAAAGGCAACGACAACCAGCCCAGATATAGCCCGACGCCAACAGATAAAATAATGCCTTGTACCAGCTCTGGCATACGGACAAAAGCAACGGTAATTGATTGAATGTCTGAGGATAAGCTGGCAAGTAAGCGTGCACTACCCAAATGATCTACCTGAGGCACGGCGGTATCGATGATTTGTTTGACTAGTTTGGTTCTAAGCTCATAGACAAATCGATGCCCCAATCGCGTCAATGCATATTGCGACAAAAACGTCGTCACTAGCAGTAATAGTACCAGCAGGGAGAACTGCCCCAAGCTGAGCCAAGATAAAGTGTCAAATACTGGCTGACTAATAAAGGTGTGATTGATATAGGCAATTATACCCACGCTGACAGCGGCATTGACCAAATTTAGCAAAATGACTTTGAGAAAAGGCAGACGATAATTCGCCCAAATCATATGATATAAAGAAGCGGTCGTACGAGAAGACGCTGTGGTATGAGTAGACGTTGTGGTACGAGAAGACATAGTAACTCAATAATAAAATAAATTTTTGATAGCAGAAAAGGGAGTAGGTCGCGCCTAATCCCTTTTATGGAAGCTAATAAAGCATACTAGTAAATCTTAAAAATCGAACGTTGCCGATACCTTTAAGGCCGTTGGTTCACTTGCATTTAGATAGCCTGAATCTGCATAACCGCCCACTGACTGCCAATAATCTTCACCTGTGACGTTGGTCACCATACCTTTTAGAGTAACGTCTTGTCCTGCCAGCATAGTGCGATAGCGTGCACCCAAATCTAAGGTAGTATAACCATCAACTTTTAAGGTATTGGCATTATCCGAATAACGAGAGCCTGTGTGGATAATATCACCCGTTAATGTCAGTCCTTCAACGGCGGCTAAATCATACTCTAGGTTGACATTGCTCTGTAAGGTAGGCACACCAATCACTCGATTGCCATCTAATGCACTATCACCAGTGTCTTTTTGCTTAGCACTTAAATAAGTAACACCAGCATTGAGGCGCATATTTTCACTTGGGCTACCAAAGACAGTCAACTCCACACCTTGATGGCGATTTTCTCCAGCAGCAGTAAACGTATTTGAGTTGTTGATATAAGCACGCGGTTCATCAGTTCGGAAGACAGCGAGACTACTGCCAATCATACCATTGTCGTATTTCACACCCAGTTCAGTTTGCTCACTCACGTATGGATCTAGATTTTGACCACCATTAGTGACAGCGTCATTATCGTTAGTTAGAGGCGCTCTTTTTCCTGGTGCTAGACTTTCGATATAATTACCATACACAGACCAGTCCATCGTTGGCTGATAAACGATACCAACACTTGGCGTCCATGCACTTTCATCATAACTACCAGTTTCTGCTTGTGTATTAGCATCATAGCTGGTGGTTTTTAAGTTCTGATGACGCACGCCTACCGTAGTTTTTAGCTTATCGTCGAACAGTGATATCGTGTCTGCTAACGCAAAGCTTTGAAACTGCTTTTTGTTGGTTAGTTTTGGATCGTCTAAGTTACCACCGAAGATTGCTGTGCTTGTAAAAGGGACCTCAGCGTAGTCGGTAGGGTGGTACAAATTAGTCGCGGGTTGATTACCAAAGTCAAAAGCGTAAGCGCCTTTTTCCTCTTGATCATAAAGATCAGCGGCTAGTACCCAATTGTGATCAATCTTACCTGTTTGCCATTGACCACGCAGACCGAGCTCGGCGCTTTGTACTTTATCTTCTCGAGTATTGTCAAAGCGATAAACTGTACCCGCACCATCAACGTTGTTGACAGTTAAAGTGGCTAGTGAGTTTTCTTCCTCGCCATTTCGCACACCATAAGCACCATAAGCGGTAATATTGTCATTAAAGTCATATTCTCCTCGAATCGTACCAAAGACATCCTCTTCGTTTGAATAACTCCAAGGTTGCGCCCAGTTTTTTGAGCCGTCTGGAGCATTTGGTACACTAGACACCCCACCAAGATTGACACTAGGACGAGTCTCTGACAGCTTATTGTCTTGCCAGCCTAAATCTGCTGATAGGCGATACTGATCACCTCTATAGTCCAAACCAAGAGCAGCCAAACCCAAGGTCGATGATTCATCGTCGATAGCACTGTCACCATCTTGATAAGCAGCATTAAAACGAACGCCAATAGCATCATCGCTACCAAAGCGATCACTGACATCTACCGCGACCTTACCTTGGTCGCCTTGACCATAGCCAATCGTTAGCTGACGTAGTGGCTCGTTACCAGCACGTTTCGGTAATAAGTTAATCGTACCACCTGCGTTACCGCCACTGGGTGCTGCGCCATTTAACATCGCTGAGGCACCGCGCTGGACTTCCACCCGTTCAAACAATTCAGTTGCGATATATTGTCTAGGTAAGATGCCGTATAGACCATTGTACATGGTGTCATCTGATGTGGTGATAAAGCCACGCATGAAGTAGGCTTCTTGAAAGTTACCAAAACCTCTTGCCACACGAACAGTAGGATCTTTTTTGAGTAGATCGCCCACACTTTGCGCTTGCTGATTGGCGATATATTCATTGGTATATGAGGTGGTAGAGAACGGCGTGTCCATGATGTCTTGGTTGCCCAAGAGTCCAACGCGGCTGCCTGTTGCCACCTGGCCACCTTCATATGCGCTAGGTAACCCATCTGCTGACGCATCAGCACTACTGGTTACGACGATAGTATCAAGTACCACATTAGGGGTGGTTTGAGCATCTGCATCATTTACTATTGCCCATGCCGAGTGACTTGTGGTTAGTATGATGACTGAACATAGTGATTTTAGAGGTAGCGATTTCGTTGATACTAGGCGTGAAGGTATGGACGCTAATCGTAGAGAAGCGCCAAACACATTCAGAGAATTAAGACGAAACAAAGCAGCAGATAAGCGAGACAGTTGCATGAATATTTCCAGCATGTAATTTAAATGGTTATTATAATGATAATCATTTCTATTACAATGAATTACTGAATCAATTTTAAATATACTATGTTTGAGCAAGGTACGGCTATCGCTTGATAAGGTGCTAATAGCATCGTCTATAAATAGGACTATAGTCTTATATTTGGGAGAAGACTAGGCTGTATAGAGCGAGCAAAAAAGAAGTATAAAGCAGAGGATGGGTTTACCTATTATAAGTAGTCTATATGGACAATTTATTCATTTGAGCCAGTTCATGTATCAATGTATGCTATTGTTTTATCAGGGGCATGGAGTACGCTGGTATCGCCCACCAGAGGTGCAGTCAAACGGAATTGACTGATTTATATAATTTAAATGGATTTTTAAGGTGGCGCTTATGTACGCAGTAATTGGGGCAGGTCCAATGGGGCTCGCTGCAGCCCGAAATTTGCAAAAACTCAATATTCCTTTTGTCGGCTTTGAGCTACATACAGATGTAGGGGGGCTATGGGATATCGACAATCCGCACAGTACCATGTATGAAAGTGCCCACTTGATTTCGTCTAAGCGTATGACGGAGTTCAAAGAGTTTCCTATGAGTGACTCAGTCGCGGCTTATCCTCATCATACCCAGCTCCGTCAATACTTCCGCGACTTTTCAGATACGTTCAATCTAAAATCACATTATGAATTCTCCACGCGCGTGGTCAGCATGGTACCTGAAGGGGACGGCTGGCGTCTGGTCAGCGAGTGCAATGGCCAGAAGCAATCGCGACTGTTTGATGGTGTGCTCATGGCAAATGGTACTTTGCACACCCCCAATTTACCAAGTTTGCCGGGTACGTTTGCAGGCACGTTGATGCATTCTTCCGAATATCGTAGCCCGTCAGTATTTAATGACAAACGTGTGTTAATCGTTGGCTGTGGTAACTCGGGCGCTGATATCGCTGTTGATGCGGTACATCATGCCAAGTCGGTAGATATCAGTCTGCGCCGCGGCTATTACTTTCTGCCCAAATTTATCAAGGGTCAGCCGATTGACACACTAGGCGGAAAACTAAAGTTACCGCGCCCAGTCAAGCAGCGTATGGATGCGGCGATGATTCGTATGGTCATCGGAAAACCTTCTGATTATGGACTGCCAAACCCAAACTATCGCATGTACGAATCACACCCTGTGGTCAATTCATTGGTACTACATCATTTGGGTCATGGCGATATTAAGGCGCGCCGTGATATTCGCCGCATCGATGGTCATACGGTGACTTTTAGTGATGGTGAAAGTCAGGATTATGATTTGATTTTAATGGCCACCGGATACTTGCTTGATTATCCATTTATTGACCGAAAGCAGCTCAATTGGCCTGCCAATCATGACGCGCCGCAGCTTTATATGAATGTCTTTCATCCTGAGCATGATAATCTATTTATGATGGGTATGGTTGAGGCCGCAGGGTTGGGCTGGGAAGGTCGAAATCAACAAGCGCGTCTCGTTGCACTATATATTCAGCAGCGTCAGCAAAATACAGCAGCTGTTAAACAGTTCAATAAAGTGAAACGTCAGCGAGCAGGCAAAACACTCGATGGGGGCTATGATTATATTAAGCTTGCGCGTATGGCATATTATGTGAATAAAGATGAATACTTAGAAACGCTGTCCAAGCATATTGCCGAGCTTGAAACAGAACAGCCTGTATTGGCATCAGAGGTATGATAGCGGCAGTGGCGTTTGAGCCACGGAGCTTAATTCTGCTCAATCTCATTTTGGCGCTAATGATGTTTGGCGTGTCATTGAGCTTACGTCTCGAAGATTTTAAGCGTATCGTTTTGTCTCCTATTGCGCCGATAGCAGGTCTGTTCGCTCAGTTCTTTCTACTGCCCCTAGCCACGTGTCTATTTACGTGGGCGTTGACTATTGATCCTGAGTTGGCCCTAGGAATGATTTTGGTCGCGTCTTGCCCAGGTGGTAGTTTTTCTAACATTATGACTTGGCTGGCACGCGGTAATGTCGCGGTGTCAGTCAGTATGACAGCGGTATCAAGTCTCGCTGCGGCTATATTAACGCCAGTCAATTTTGCCTTTTACGGTTGGCTTAACCCACACACACGTGAGTATCTGACAAAGATAACGATTGAGCCTAGTAGTATTCTGATACTGGTTCTATTAGTGTTAGCGTTACCTTTAGTGCTAGGGATGGTAACAGGGCGACGCTTACCTGATCTGGTCGTACGTATCCAAAAGCCATTACGTATTTTCTCGCTGCTTGTGCTGATGGCTTTTGTGGCAATCGCTTTTTCTAGCAATTTCGCGCTATTTTTAGAGCGTTTCCATAGCTTTTTTTGGTTGGTCGTTGGCCATAATTTCTTGGCGCTTTCGTTAGGTTATGGCATGGGGCTGATGCTTAAGTTGCCAGTCGCGGATCGGCGCGCGGTGACTTTAGAAGTAGGCATACAAAACTCAGGGCTAGGACTGGTTATTTTATTTACTTTTTTCCCAGAGGCAGGTGGCATGATGCTGATCACGGCGTTCTGGGGCGTATGGCATTTGGTGTCAGGACTGACACTTTCACAAGTTTGGGCACGGATACCCTATGAATAAAAGCGTAATGAATAAAAGCATAGTGAATAAACGTATATTAATCACTGGTGCCGCAGGTTACATCGGCCATCAATTGGGCAATCGTCTGGCTACTCATTATCATGTCGTCGGCACAGATATTCGCAAGCGCGATGATCTAGACTTTCCAATTCACATATTAGATGTGCGCGATGAGGGTTTGGCAACGTTACTAAAAGAAGAGGGCATCACCCATGTCGTGCATCTCGCTTCTATCTTACAAGCGTCAAAAGATCGTGCTCGTGACTATGATATCGATGTCAATGGCACGCGCAACGTAATTGATTGCTGCATCAAAGCAGGTGTCGCACATATAACGCTCACCAGCTCGGGTGCTGCCTACGGTTATCACGCTGACAACCCTGAATGGATTGATGAGCAAGATGCCCTACGTGGTAATCCTGAGTTTGCTTACTCGGATCACAAAAGACAAGTCGAGGAAATGCTTGCAGATTTTCGCGAGCAGTATCCGCAACTACAGCAGCTGATCTTTCGACCTGGCACCGTACTAGGCGCTGATACGCGCAATCAAATTACCAGTCTGTTTGTGGCACCGCGTGTGCTTGCGCTCAAAGACAGTGAGTCGCCTTTTGTGTTTATTTGGGATCAAGACGTGATCAGCGCGATGGAAATGGGGATTCGAGAGGATAAATCTGGCATCTACAACATGGCAGGCGATGGCGCATTGACGATGAGGGATATCGCAAACCGACTTAATAAACCGCTACTGACCCTGCCAGTGGGTTTGGTTAAAGCTGTCTTACAGGTGGCAAAGTGGAGTGGTAAGCCAACAGGGCCAGAGCAGGTTAATTTTTTGCGTTATCGCCCAGTACTGAGTAACAGGCGACTCAAAGAAGAGTTTGGTTATTGTTTAGAAAAAACGTCTGCCGAAACCTTCGAGTACTTCATCGAATGTAATGGATTGCGTAAACCTTGATAGGGAGATAATCATCGATGCCATCAATATCATCAATAAATGTTACTTTAATCACTGGTGCTGCATCAGGACTTGGTTGGGCGATGGCACGGTACTGGTATGCCGCTGGGCATCACTTAGTACTCGCTGATATAGATGAGCAAGCGCTGATCGCCCGCGCTCGTGAGTTAGAGGACTCTGCTAGAGTCATGACAGTCGTCACTAATATTACTCAGATTGATGATATTGCTGCGCTTATTGAGCAAGTTAGCGAGCGCCTTGGCCGTCTTGATCTATTGGTGAATAATGCTGGGATTACCCATCGATCACCAGCACATCAGACTGATCCTGCGGTGTTTCGCAAAGTCATGGCGGTAGACTGGCAGGGGGCAGTGGAGCTGACCATGGCTGCGTTACCGATGCTACGAGAATCTAAAGGTCAAATTATCTGTATTGGCTCAATGGCTGGTTGGATGCCAGTTCCTGGACGGGCAGCGTATTGTGCGGCAAAAGGGGCGCTGACCCAGTTCTTTGAAGTACTGCGCTTGGAGCTAGAGTCTGAGGGGATACATATTCTTATGGTCTATCCTAGCTTTCTCGATACACCTATCGAGAACCATGCGCTCGGCCGTGATGGCAGTATCGCAAAGCATCCACGCTCAATGGTCGGTAATATGCGTAGTGCTGAGTGGATGGCCGAACAGATCGATCAAGGTTTGCAGCGGCGCAAACGTTGGATATTGCCGGACCCTATCTCGCGCTTTGGTAGTTTACTATGGCGTATTGCACCAGCTTTGTACTTGCGTCAGGTGCGTAAACGTTTTGGAAATGAGTTACGGTAGACTACGTTAAGTGAGAACCTAGAAGAGAGGCTAGTAGTTCATGCAAATTATCGATAGTGCTATGCTAAAAATACTATGCTGAAGAGCGCTATATTAAAAAACACTATGTTAAAAGTCTCTATGTTAAGAGGTACATTATTAGAGAACACTATGCTAGAAACAATAATCTAGCATAGCGCTTTAACTCGTAGCGTTTTAACTTTATGAACTAGTTCAATATTACCTAGCTCAGTATTACCTTTATTGGTACTAATGATTTCTGATTGGTTTGCCAAGCTCTATGGTCTCTTTAGTCTCGATGACAGTAGGATTTTTCGCTTCTTGACGCTTATCCCACCAAGCAAAGATATTGGCCAATATAGAGCCAGAAACAGAATGCCAAATACAAGCAACGGCGGCAGCGATGGCGGACTCTGCATTTCCAGGGAAAAACTTAGTGCTTAAGCCCGTGGCCAACCCTGCATTTTGTACGCCAACCTCAATAGATATGGTGCGTTTTTTGGGTTTACTCATACCAAATAAGGCCCCTGAGTAGTAGCCCAATATATAGCCGACGATATTGTGTACCGCAATGGCCAAGATAACGACTAGCCCTGACTGCAAGAACTGATCGCCAAATACAGCGGCAACGCCACCGACGATAGCGGCGAAAGCTAATACAGCCACACCTGGCATCACCGCACGTACATCATTAAACCAGTGTTTGTTTTGAAATAGTATGTTTAACATAGAGCCGATAGCGACTGGCAACAATGTCACTAATAGCATAAAGCGGAACATACCCCAGCCATCCATCTCTACAGATTGACCAACCAAATAATTGAGCCAAAGTGGTGTCACTAACGGTGCAATGATGGTCGATACGGTGGTCATACCTACCGAAAACGCCACATCACCTTTGGCAAGGTAGCTCATAATGTTTGAAGACACACCGCCAGGACAAGTCCCAACCAATACTAGACCCAGTGTCAACCCAGGCGATAAGTCAAACAATCTAGCCACGCTAATCGCTAAAATCGGCATAATGGTATATTGGATAATTGAACCGATAAAAATATCAAGCGGGCGCTGGGCCAACACTTTATAGTCTTCTTTACCTAGTGTCATACCCATTGCGAGCATAATGATACCTAGAACGATGACTTGGGTATCACCTGTCACCCAAGAAAAAGTCGCAGGCTCTATAAATGTCACTGCAGCTGCTAAAATAATAACCAATGCCGTAAATCGACTTAACTGCTGACTTATCATCCTCAAAAACTGCATTTCTCAAATCCTTCTAAGTCCGGAAAATAGTCAAGTATAAGTTCAAAATCACTGTATTTCCAATGGGTTTGGGCAGTTTTTAGCCAACAATAAGTTGCTATTATGACAACTTTAACTATGATTATATTTTTGAAATTTTTATCTAACAGTCAAATGAGGTACTAGGTGTTGCAAACTCCATCAAATTTAAATCGATTCAAACACCTAGGTCTTGCGTTATCGATATTTTATTTGCTTTATAATTTGACGACTGTTTATAGCGTATCTTTGTACACACTCTACCCATCGCAAATTCATAATCTAGCCACGCCATTTGATAGCATGATTCCTTTCATTCCCGCTATGATTGTTCCTTATAGCTGGTCGTTGGTTTTATTTGTTATTAGCTTCTTTTTAGTACGTACGTCTATACAGTTATCTTTACTGTCCTATCGTCTAATTTTGGCGACCGTTTTTGCCTGTTTAATTTTCTATTTTTATCCCGCTCGTTTCTCATTCAGTCGGCCAATACCTAATGATTGGACGCAATTTGGCTATCAGTTTTTACAGTTGGTGGACAAACCATTCAATCAGCTGCCATCATTGCATATCAGCTATGCCATCTTGCTTGGCGTATCCTTATGGGGTGTCTTCGAGTCTAAAAAGAGATGGATTTCAGCGGCTTATCGATTGTTGCTGACTAGCATATGTACATTGGTTGCCCTGTCGACAGTGTTGACGTATCAACATCATTTGTTAGATATGTTCGGCGGAGCAGTATTGGCAGTGTTGGTGTTTATACTCTCAAATCGAATCCGAAATGCACTGGTAATCAAGCATCTGACACTGGGAGTAATAGGATTCTTATTGATAGCGATAGCAGGGTTTTACTTTGCTAATATGAGCATGATAGCGTCTGAAATTGTAGAAGATTTAGCCATTATTATTGCTTCATATTGGTTGATCAGTTTTACGATGTTGGCTTGTGCCTATCAACAGGACAAGCCAATACGGGATACACGCTGGTTTCAAAAATCCAGTAACGGTCGACTCACGGTATATACTTGGATTAAGTTTGCGCCAATCATTATTATTTATAATGGCATGTCGTTTTTTGGACAGTGGTATTTTAAAGTTTTCTCGAAAGGCCAAAAATATCTATCCACGCCATATGCTATTAATGACAAGGTCAATGTTGTCGCTTCAGCTAGATTAATGCAGACGGATCTAAGTAGTCATTTAACGTATTGGTTGTTTGGCTACGATTTACTAGAACGGTCGATTATGCCAGAAAAACTACCGTACTCAGTTCACTATCAGATTATTGTTGTTGATTTAGCTGCTGAGATATCTAGCCACACCCATAATCTTGAAATAGCCGCTAACGGCATTATGAATACGCCTGTCCATTATTTATATTTACCTTTGTTGGATTTGCAGCCATTAAATGACGTATTGCTTGAAGACTATATTGATCTATTTCAACAAATTGAAGCGTTGATACAATCGGCAGAGACACAAGCGATAACCGCTAATAATGAGAGTTGGGTAGAGGGTAGTCAGGTAAAGGGTAGCCTCATCACACTTATCAATTTCCATTGCGTGATGGGTCTGTCGCGTAGCATCGGTGTACAGGTTCTATATTTATTATATTGTGGTACGCTAACTGTCTATAACTATCAATCGTGGATTGAGCAGCATTATCCGCACGCGCACCTGAAAGATGCTTATTTGCCAAAGTCATTAGTAGAAACTATGGCCAATTATAAGTCTGTCACCTATTAAACAGCGCCTTAATAACTATCGATGTCAGTAGGTTTGCGTCTGCTAATTTTTCTTTTTACCTATTGCTTAATTCCTATTCAACTATGGAGGAATCTATGAACACCTCGTTGCCTCGCTTGTACTCTTTTCGTCGCTGTCCCTATGCAATGCGCGCTCGTCTCGGTCTAATATTCGCCGATTTACCAGTAGAGCTACGAGAAATCACGCTAAAGAATAAGCCAGAGCAGATGCTAGCGATTAGTCCAAAAGGCACGGTTCCTGTACTACAGCTTTCAGATGGATCCGTCATTGAAGAGAGTGCAGAGATCATGATGTGGGCGCTTGAGCAAAACGATCCTCAGGAACTGCTCAATGAAGAGGTCTCATCTGAGGCTAATGCACTGATAGCACAAAACGACAATGAGTTTAAGCAGTGGCTCGATCGCTACAAATATGCCGATCGTCACCCTGAGATGACTCAAATAGAATATCGACAAAAAGGTGAAATTTTTCTGCAGGATTTAGAAGCGTTATTGACTAAGAATACGTATCTACTAGGCAATAGCGTGACGGTTGCTGATATCGGTATCATGCCGTTTGTTCGCCAGTTTGCCCATGTAGATCGTGATGTCTTTTATGAATTGCATTATCCCAAGCTACAGCTGTGGCTACAACATTGGTTGGAACACCCGTTATTTGTACAAGCCATGACTAAGTTTCAGCCATGGCAGGAAGGCGATGAGGTAGTGGTGTTCCCTGCTTAATATAGCGGGTTCTATATAAGCTGTATAGAGTATCGGTCTTGCTTGGTCTATCTTGATTTTACAACGACCACTTTTTGTGCTGGATGTTTATCTTTAACGACGATTACTTTTTTGGCTTTAGGTTTTGCTTTCGCTACGATAACTTGCTTGGCCTTAGGTTTTGCTTTAACCACGACAACTTGTTTCGCTTTGGGCTTTGCTTTAACGACGACAGCTTGTTTTGTCTGATGTTTGTCTTTGACCACGACAACTTGTTGGGCAGCATTTGCTGGACCGATCATAGCAAAACAAGTAGATACAGCCAATAGTGAGCTGATAGCGATTTTTTTCATGTTGAAGTTTTTCATAGTAAGGTCCTTTTAGGCTAATTATAAGTAAGCGTGCTTATTGAATGGTTAAAGGTATCTGAATTGAACGTCGTTCTATTGAATAAGTAGATAATAGCGAGTTATAGCGTTACGTACTTTTATGAAAGTTAAAGAAAGGTGACTTTTTCTAGCAGATACTGAACCATTAATACAATCTTAAGAGCTTTTTGCTAAGGGTCGGCAGACTAGCAACACTCTAGCTATGATACTTACTCAACTTCATCTGAAGTCGTAGCTATGTAGCTATAAAATGAGAGGAATAGTAGTTTTTGCGTGGACTTAAAAGGGTCTAAACGACTAAAAGTGATGAGACATAAAAAGGGGCGACTTAAGATAAGTCGCCCCTTTTTTAGTAGGTATATTAGATGCACTAGTGATTAAGAAAGTTTAGTCGTTTCTCAATGAACCAGACTGTTATCAATTCAATATTCATCAAGATCATTGGCTAAGGTAAACAGCACTCCCCATTTTATAGCGGCTTTCACGATTTACTCTACCAAATGATTAGTAAATGAGTAGTGTCGTTTAAACCTTACAAGCCGCACTCGCTTCTTTGGCTTTTTCATAGACAGCTTGAGGGTCTAGACCTAATGCTGCGACATCGTTTAGGTATTTTTTAGTACCCGCTTCTAATGGGCCTTTCCACTGTGGGTCATTTAATGGATCAGGAATGTCTATCATAGTGTCGCCTTTTGCCTTGGCTTCAGCCATGAATTTTGCGTCCTCTGCATCAAAGACTTTACCTGCCATCGCAGCCATGGCTTTGCCAGAATTATCATCAATGACCTTTTTGAGATCGTCAGGCAGGCTCTCGTACTTATCTTTATTCATGGTGACCATGATGGCAGAGCTATAAAAAGGAATGTTGGTATGAGTATTGGTCAGCTCAATCAGTCTAAAAGAACCTGTCGCATCCCACGGTAGACTTAATCCATCCAAAACACCACGTTGAAGAGACGTATAGATATCAGTGGCAGGTAGACCTACTGGTGTACCGCCTGCAGATTCAATAATATCTCCAGCAATCGCTGATGGGCGACGCATACGCAGCCCTTTTAGGTCATCTGGTGTACGGATGGCTTTATCAATAGTATGCATCCCACCAGGGCCCGTACCCATCATAAATAGCAGGTGAGTGTCTTCGTATTCACTCGATATCACCCCATCATCATATAGAGTCTGTAGCATACAGTTCATCTGAGTCGCTGAGTTAGAAAGGCCTGGCAGTTCTGCCACTTGGGTCAAGGGAAAGCGGCCATTGGTATAGCCTTGTAGCTGAGAGCCTATATCGACGGTGCCTTTGGCAGTTGCATCGTAAGTAGCATCAGGTTTGCTAAGAGTTGCTGAAGGATATATTTCAACTTTAATACGGCCTTCAGATTCCTCTTCGACTTTTTTGGCCCAAGGCTCAAAGATTTCCGAATGAGTGGCTGCCGTTGCTGGCCAAAAATGTGAAAAACGTAACGTGGTGACTTCTTCAGTACTCGCCGTTGCGGCTTCGTTCGACTGCGAGCAGCCAGTCAATCCAATCATAGCGGCTAGCGTCAAACTGAGGGGCAGTATCTTTCGCATCATAAAATCCTTTTTCGATGTTTTGTTCTAAATAAGAACTCTTGTTCGTATAGTGAATTAAAAATACCTTGTTTTTACTTTTCTGTCAATCTGCTTTATTGCTTGTAGAACCCAATTCCTGAAGTGATATCCTCAATAGCTTGTAATATGGTTTGACATTGTCTTTGCGCTGCACCGCAGTAGGTCAAAGGCGATAAAACTGTTTTAAGCTCATCATGATTGCTCAAACCTATAGATTGCTCTGATAGCAAAGCCAAAAAGGTAGTTGTAAACCCTTGATGCTGATTGTGGGCTTGTTGGCTCGCTTGATTAATCAACGGATAGATTTTGTCTTTGTCTGCCTCAAAATGTTTTTCTAGGCCTTTGATTAAATAGGCATCGCTATTTAAATCAAGGTTGGCCGCCATACGCTCAGGATAGACTTGCAGTCCTTGCAATAGTGTCTTCAAATACGATACAGCACCTGCCATCAAAGCTGTGCCCTCAGTCAAAGGAACCCAGCTAGCATGCCACTGTCCTAATGCGCGCTCAAAAGGCTGGGCTGTGCTATTGCTAATCACACTCATATGTCCATGCATTCGCAATGTGGCGGTTTTAATCAAAGCGCATAGTACAGGGTTGCGCTTGTGCGGCATCGATGAGGAGCCGCCCATTCCCTCGATGGACGGTTCAGCAACTTCACCCAGCTCAGATTGAGACATCAGAGCAATGTCCTCGACGATATTTTCTATTGCCCCAGCACAGGCATCTAATGTAGAAGCAATGGCATAAATAGGTTGCCTGTTGGTGTGCCAAGGAAGTAGAGGAGTTGATAAACCCAGCGACTCCGCTACCTGCTGCGGCAGATTATGATGTTCGTTTTCTTCATTACTTACACCAACAGGACCGCCCCATTGTAAGTAAAATCCTGACTGCTCTAATTGTGCTAATTTAGGTATGATGGTTATCAATGAAGATGCCCATTGGGATACTTTGGTGCCAAAGGTGATAGGTAGCGCCTGTTGCATTAGCGTTCTACCTGCCATAGGCGTTGTACGATATTTTTGAATTAGTACCTCGCAAGCTCTTAGCACCTCAATCAAATCTTGATAAATGCGTTTAAATGACGGTTTGAGCATCATCATCATCGAGGTATCAATCACATCCTGACTGGTCAGTGTTTGATGAAAGAACGGTTTTATATCGGCTGGGAGTAAAGACTTTGCTTGTGCCACAAAAGGAATAGCCGCGTTACCGCCCAGATATGTTTGTTTTCCAATAGCGTCAATATCAAACAATTCTAAGGCTAACGCTTGCCGGGATTGTTGAAAGATGTTTTTTGGGATAAGCTGATTTTTTTCTCGAACTTCTAGCACGGTTAACTCAAAATCTAACATGGCTTGAACGAAAGCCCGATCAGAAAACGAATTGGCAACGTCAGAATGTACAAAAGGCTGATTGATTAATCGATTGATTTTCATTTAGAATCCCTAACTTTGGTAAGTATAAATAATATATCTATGAAACAAGACAAGAAAATACCCTTCGACAGTCCAGATTTTGTGGCTTCGCTTGCAGGCGGTCTGAGCGTGCTGCGTGCTTTTGATGACAATCATTCTACTATGACGTTGAGCGAAGTGGCTGAATGTACTGATATGGACAGAGCAAAGGCACGGCGTTATCTGTTGACGCTGCACGCTTTAGGGTATGTTCACAAAGACAAGCGTCAATTTAAGCTATCTCCCAAAACATTGAGTATTGGATCTAGTTATTTAAGTAGTGCGCATCATCACGATATTGTGCAGTTCTACCTGGAGCGAGTGACCGAGCAAACGGGCGAGTCTTGTTCATTTGCCGTACTGGATGACGATGAAGTAGTGTATATCGCCAGATCTGCTGCCAAGCATCGTCTACTATCGATTACATTATCCATCGGTACCAGATTGCCTGTCGCTTATACCTCTATGGGCCGTGCTATTTTGGCAAATCTACCCAAAGATGAGCGCGAAGAGTACGTTAATAAAATTGAGCTGGCTGCACATACCCCTTTTAGTATCACGGATCGTAAACAGTTTAAAAAAATGCTAAGCGATGCTCATGACGACCAATATGTGGTTGTCGATCAAGAGCTAGACACAGGTCTGCGATCATTAGCGTTACCTGTTTATAAGTCGAATAATGAATTAATCGGTGCAATTAACATCAGCACAAATGCAATGCGTGTATCGAAAGAAGTGCTCATCGAAGAGTTTTTGCCCATATTGCGTGATTGCGCTGAAAAAATCCAAACTTATTATATTTAACACTATACGGCTCTATCGTATTTTATAAACCTAAAAAACTATTGTAGTCATAATAAGGTTGCCGACACTTTTACATAGAGTGTTGGCAACCTTTTTTATTTTATGGCTTTTATTTTCCTATCTTAATATTCATGCCAGTGGCTCTATGTTTTGCACAGCAGGCTCAGATATTGAAGCTTAAATATCGCAACAAGACAAACCATTGACATCGGGATAAAAAAGGTATAATTTAATTCACTATACGAACAATAATTCTAATTAAGAACAAATACAGTATATCATTAAATAATCTAGGAGCAAGATATGACAGCAGTCTATATTTGTCATCCAAAAAGATCAGCAGTAGGTCGGTATGGCGGCGCATTGGCTGATATTCGTCCTGATGATCTATTAGCACAAGTAATAAAGGCAGTGCTTGATGATGCACCTGACTTTGATCATAGTGCGATAGAAGACAGTTTTATGGGATGTGCCAACCAAAGCGGTGAAGACAATCGTAACGTTGCGCGTATGAGCGGCTTGTTATCAGGGTTATCAGAAAAGGTACCGGCAACAACCATCAATCGACTATGTGGCTCAGGCCTTGATGCAGTAGGAACGGCGTTTCGGGCGATAGTTAGTGGTGAGATGGAACTGGCACTCGCTGGCGGTGTTGAATCAATGACCCGTGCCCCATTTGTGATGGGTAAGCCTGAAGGTGCTTATGATCGTCGTCAAACGCTGCAAGACACGACCATGGGTTGGCGTTTTATTAATAAAAAACTGGACGCTATGTATGGTACAGAGGCGATGCCGCGTACCGCAGAAAACCTAGCAGAAAAATATAATATCTCTCGTGAAGACCAAGACTCTTTTGCAGTGTGGTCACAGCAAAAGGCGGCTCAAGCACAAAATGATGGACGTCTAGCGACTGAAATTACTCCTATCACAATTGAGAGACGTAAGAAAGAAGCGCTAATCGTTGATACAGACGAGCATCCACGTCCGAATACTGATATGACTGCTCTAGAAAAGCTGCGTCCTATATATGAAGGAGGGACGATTACTGCTGGTAATGCTTCTGGTATCAATGACGGCGCTGCTGCGATGTTAATCGCTAGTGAAGCGGCCGTAAAAAAATATGGTCTAACACCCATGGCAAAGATCGAAGGGATGGCAACCGCTGGCGTGCCACCAACTATTATGGGTATTGGTCCGGTACCAGCTACTCAAAAACTATTAAAGCGTCTTAATCTTAGTTTAGCTGATATTGATATCATCGAGCTCAACGAAGCTTTTTCTGCCCAAGCATTGGCATGTTCTAGAGAACTAGGATTAGAAGATCGAGATCCAAGACTCAACCCTAAAGGTGGCTCCATTGCTTTAGGTCATCCACTTGGCGCTTCTGGTGCACGGATTTTGATTTCAGCCATTCATGAGTTACAACGTACCAAAAAAGACCGTGCACTTTGTACGATGTGTATTGGTGTTGGACAAGGTATTGCTTTAGTAGTTTCAAGAGCAGGAGAACAATAATGGCATTTTTGACAACAGACACGCACCTCATTGCTTACCAAGATAGTGGTGAAACCTACTTGCCAGCATTGTTTATGGCGCATCCGTTAGGCATGAGCCGTAACGTATGGGACAAAGTATGTGATGAGCTACATGGTCATTATCGCTGCATACGTTGGGACTTGCCGGGCCATGGCAGCAGTGGCGCTGCCTGTACAGATTTGACGATAGAGCAGCTGGCTTATGATGTACTCAGCTTAGCAAATGCTTTAGATATTGAAAGCTTTAGTTTCATTGGTACTTCTATTGGCGGCATGATCGGACAAAGCCTGTGCCAAATTTCGCCAGAATCTTTAGAGCAGGTTTGGCTCACCAATACAGGTGCTGTGATTGGGTCAGCTGAAGCGTGGGCTGAACGCGCTGCCAACGTTCGCAGTTTGGGCTTGGTTCAAATGGCTGAAGGGATTGTCCCGCGTTGGTTTGCGCCTGCGTATATTAAACAAAACCCTGATGCACTGCTTGGCTGGCAAGTACAGTTATCACGCAACGATGACGAGAGCTATGCCAAGCTTTGTGAAGCCATTGCACACGTTGATAACCGTGAGCGCTTAGCAAGTTATACGGGCAAGGTTGCCTTGCTGGCAGGTGCAGAAGATGTCTCTACGCCGCCTGCGACGCTCGCGGCACTGCAAGAAGCTTTTACCGATGCTGAATTAACCGTATTTGACGGGTTGGCGCATGTGCCAGCAGTTGAAATGCCCAAACAGCTAGCCAAATACATACAAAACAACCCTATGCGTGACTCTATAGGGCAGAGGGGCATTGGTTATGAGCAAGGTCTTACACAACGTAAGCGAATCCTTGGTGAAGACCATGTTACCAAAGCCTCCAAAAATGCCACAACATTAGATGGACCTTTTCAGCAATTCATCACACGTAATGCTTGGGGAGAGCTATGGGGAGATCCTAGCTTGACCGTACAACAACGAAGCATGATTACCACTGCCATATTGGCTGCCCTTGGACGTGATGGTGAGTTGGGCTTGCATTTACGTACCGCACATCGTCTAGGTATCAATGAAGATCAGCTACGTCAGGTGCTGATGCATGTATCGATTTATGCTGGCGTACCAGCGGCCAATCATGCGTTTTCTTTAGCCAAAGATAATGGATGGGGTAATCCCATTAGTTAAGGCAGCAATGAGTCAGCACAGCAGTTAATTAGCACAGCAGCTAGTTAGCACCCGATATTGATAAAGTTTGCTTTATAAAAATGGAGAGCAATGTAATGAGCCATAAGTATCCCTCTTTTCTATCACGTGATCGCACTTGGCAGCCAGAACCCTACACGCCGGGTTACAAAACCTCGGTGGCACGTTCACCGCGTCAAGCGTTGATTAGTCTCCAAAGAGCGAGCGATTCAGAGCGTAGTGGTCCTGTATTTGATGGTTTAGAAATCGGTCAGTATGACAATGACTTATTGATGAATTTTCGAGCAGAAGGTGAGCAAGCAGGTCTACCTATTGGCGAACGTATCCTCATGCATGGTCAGGTAATCGATCAGTTCGGTAAGCCTGTGCCTAATACGTTGGTTGAGATGTGGCAAGCAAACGCTGGTGGTAAATACCGTCATAAAAAAGATGGCTATCTGGCGCCACTAGATCCTAACTTTGGTGGTGTTGGGCGATGTATCACTGATGCTGAAGGTCGCTATCGTTTCCGTACAGTGCGTCCAGGGCCTTATCCATGGCCGAATGGGGTCAACACTTGGCGACCTGCGCACATTCATGTATCTGTCATGGGTCCTTCAATCTCTACACGTCTGATTACCCAAATGTATTTTGAAGGAGACCCGCTTATTCCACTGTGCCCAATTGTACAAGTGCTAAAAGATCCAGAGGCTGTTGAAACGATGATTGCACGCTTAGATATGACTAGAAGCAAGCCAATGGACTGTTTGGCCTATCGTTTTGACATCGTGGTACGCGGTGCATTACAAACCTATTTTGAGGAGTAAATCATGTACAGCCAATACAAATTACAAGACGACAGTGGTCTGTTGCGTGAAACGGCCTCCCAAACGTCAGGTCCTTTTGTACATATCGGTTTGGCATTAGAAATCGCTGGTTTTGAGTCACGATCTGATGAGATTTGGCAAGATTTGGCCAAAGAGGGTGCTGAAGGTGAGCACATAGAATTGGTCGGTCATGTATACGACGGTAATGGCGAAGCGGTACATGATGCATTGATCGAGATATGGCAAGCAGACAGCCACGGTAACTATATTAGTAATTTTGATAACAAAGAACCGTTTAGCGGATTTGGACGTAGTGCTTGTGCTTTAGATGGGGATTTTCATTTCCATACCGTCAAACCTGGACAAGTAGATTTTTATGGTAAGCCCATGGCGCCACACGTCAATATCGCCATTTTTGCACGTGGTATTAATTTACATCTGCAAACCCGTGCCTATTTCGATGATGAGCAAGAAGCCAATGAGCAGTGTCCAATATTGAACAGTGTGCCTTCAGCAGAACGTCGAAAAACATTGATAGCCAAAAAAGAACAAGGCGATGGCAAACCTCGCTACCGATTTGACATTTACTTACAAGGTGATGAAGAGACTGTCTTTTTTGATTTTTAAATGAATACTTTTACGGATAGCTAATGGCTTTCGTAAAGAAGCGGTTGATAGAAATGTAGTGCAAATAGGAATTTATCAAGTAATGAGAGGGATTTCATGAATTATAAAACTCAGGTGGCCATCATTGGTGCTGGCCCATCAGGCTTATTGCTCGGTCAACTACTGACCAAAGCGGGTATCGACAACATTATTTTAGAGCGTCAAACAGGAGAGTATGTCCTAGGACGTATCCGTGCAGGCGTTTTGGAGCAGGGCACTGTGAATCTGATTCGCGAGTCGGGCGCTGGTGAGCGAATGGACAAAGAAGGACTGGTTCACACTGGTACTGACTTTAGTTTTCAAGGTGAGCACTATCATATAGACCTAGAAAAATATAGTGGCGGCAAACATGTCGTGGTATATGGTCAAACAGAAGTCACTCGAGATTTGATGGAAGCGCGTGAAAAAGTAGGCGGTGTCACTGTCTATCAGGCAGAGAACGTTGAGCTACACGATATTGAGTCAGACAAGCCGTACGTCACTTATCAGCATAACGGTGAGTCGTTCCATCTAGACTGTGACTACATAGCTGGATGTGATGGTTTCCATGGTGTCTCGCGTAAGTCTATTCCATCTAATAAGTTAGAAGAATATGAGAAAGTCTATCCGTTTGGTTGGTTAGGGTTGATGAGTGACACGCCACCAGTCAATGAAGAGCTGGTCTACTGTGCTCATGAGCGTGGCTTTGCATTGTGCTCGATGCGTTCTCCAACCAGAAGCCGCTATTACATCCAAGTGCCTGATACAGACAAGATCGAAAACTGGAATGAAGAAAAGTTTTGGGCGGAGTTAAAACGCCGTATTCCACCAGAAATGGCCGAACGATTAGTGACTGGGCCTGCTATAGAAATGAGCATTGCACCGCTACGCTCTTATGTCTGTGAAACGATGCAATATGGCAAAGTATTCTTATTGGGAGATGCAGCACATATTGTTCCGCCAACTGGCGCTAAGGGATTGAACCTAGCCGCTAGCGATGTAGAAACAGCGTTTCGTTTGTTTGTGAAAATATATGAGGAAGAACGTACAGATTTGATCCCTCGCTATCAAGAAATCTGCTTGGCACGCGCTTGGAAAGCCGTACGCTTTTCATGGTGGATGACCATGCTATTACACCGTTTTCAGAGTGCGGGTCGTTTCGATTTTCGGGTACAGCAAGCTGAGTTTGATTACTTTATTCATTCAGATGCTGGAAAAGCAACGATTGCTGAAAACTATGTGGGCTTACCATTTGAAGCATTAGAGTAAATAGTTGAGTTTCAATTATTTAGACCTAGCTACTCAACTTTTTATATAGGATGATTCCATGTTAAATAAAGTGACAGAATCTGCCATCGACGCCATGAATCATATCAATGATGGGGCAACCATCTTGATAGGTGGGTTTGGCTTGGCAGGTCAGCCAGCAGAGCTGATTGATGCATTGATTGAGCGTAATGCTAAAGATTTAACAATCGTAAGTAATAATGCAGGCAATGGCGAGACAGGATTGGCACTTTTGCTAAAGTCAGGCTGTGTACGCAAAATCATTTGTTCGTTTCCACGTCAGCATGACTCGTATATCTTTGATGATCTTTATCGTTCAGGCAAGATTGAACTTGAAGTGGTGCCACAAGGCACGTTGGCTGCTCGTATGCAAGCTGGCGGTAGTGGTCTTGGCGCGATTTATACACCGACCGCTTATGGTACGTTGCTGGCTGAAGGCAAGGAGACACGGACTATCGATGGCGTAAACTACGTATTGGAATATCCAATCAAAGCAGATTTTGCCCTTATCAAAGCTTTTAAAGGCGATCGTTGGGGCAACCTAACTTATCGTAAAGCTGCTCGTAACTTTGGTCCAATTATGGCGGCAGCATCGAAACATACTATCGCTCAAGTGAGTGAAGTCGTTGAATTGGGCGCGTTGGATCCTGAACACATCATTACACCAGGTATCTTTGTGCATGAAGTTGTCTGTATTGAAGGAGACAAATAATGAGTAATTATACTCCGCGTTCAGTTGATGAGATTGCCAAGCGCGTTGCTCAAGACATTGAAGAAGGCATGTATGTCAATTTGGGTATTGGACAGCCTACCAAAGTCGCTGATTTCCTACCAAAAGATAAAGACATTTTTTTACATAGTGAAAATGGTGTTTTGGGTATGGGGCCAGCCCCTGAAGAAGCCGATAGAGATGGTGACCTGATCAATGCTGGCAAACAATATATCACTCTACTCAAAGGCGGTAGTTACTTTCACCATGGTGATTCCTTTGCCATGATTCGTGGTGGACATATCGATCTATGTGTTCTTGGTGCATTTGAAGTGGCTAAAAATGGCGATATTGCCAACTGGTTTTTGGGTCGTCCAAAAGACATTCCAGCCGTTGGCGGAGCGATGGATTTGGCCGTTGGTGCCAAAAAAGTTTACGTCATTATGGATCACGTTAGCAAAAATGGTGAGCCCAAAATCGTTGAAAGTCTAAACCTGCCTATTACTGGCGAAAAATGCGTCAATCGAATTTATACAGATCTAGCGGTGATTGATATCACTGAGCGAGGGTTAGTGGTGCGTGACATGGTTGATGGATTGACCTTTGATGAATTGCAATCAAAAACAGGCGCCACATTGCAACAGCCATAACCTAAAGAACAACCCGTAACACGCTATTATCAGTACAGCGCTTAACCATCAAGAAGGGATTTCATGATGAAAAAAATATTATCTCTAGCAATCATCAAGGGTATTTTGCCCATTATAAATGATGATACTAATGATATTGCATCAGCCTTGAATAACAAGGTAGGTGCTATATGACATTTTTAGTCAAGCTCAGTGTCCTAATCTCTAGATTATGCCAGTTTATCGGTGGGGTGAGTCTCATCATCATCGTCCTAACCACCATGCTCGACGTCGTCGCACGCTACGTATTCAAACTCACCGGCGGTGAGTTTGGCTTTACCGTCAAAGGCAGTGTAGAGATCGTCTCCTACTTTATGCTATTTGCATTACTCGCTGCCTTTGCCGCGTTTGTCGAACGCTCACAAATCATCGTCGACGTCTTCACCCAGAAAATGCCCCAGTCTATCAAAGGCTACCTTATGGGTATCTTTATGATGGGCTTCTTTGTCATCGGCATCGTCTTCTCATGGGGACTCTACGAGAGCGCCATTGATGCCTTAGAGTATGGCAAAGTCACCCAAGACCTTCGAATATCTATGATGCCTATCTATATGGTTAGTGCATTTTTAAGCATCCTACTGGCCATTCGCTCATTGATCGAATCTATCAACATCTTTAAGACAGGCGAATTCTTTGACGCCGAGGAGACAGGCGCATGAGTCCAGAAATTATCGGTGCGATTGGCCTAGTTGTCATGATCCTGCTTGTCGTCTTACGAGTACCCGTTGCACTTGCCATGTTAGGGGTAGGCTTAGTCGGTTTTGGTGCGGTTACCGCGCCTAGTGGTGCTCTGCAAATGCTCAAAGACATCCCAGTCGATGTCTTAGCAAAGTATGACTTTAGTGCCATTCCCTTATTTATTCTCATGGGCGTGTTTGCGACTCACTCCGGCATGGCAGGTAAACTGTTTGAAGCTACCCGAACCATATTTGGCGGTGTAAGGGGGAGTCTTGGTATTGCCGGTATTGGTTCATCCGGTATCTTTGCCTCTATCTCAGGCTCATCACTTGCCACTGCGTCTACCATGACTAAGGTGGCGCTACCGCAAATGGAGAAGTACGGCTATCAGCCAGGCTTTGCCTGCGGCATCTTAGCTGCTGGTGGTACGCTTGGTATCATGATTCCGCCCAGTATTGCCTTACTGGTCTATGCCATCTTAACCCAGCAGTCAGTAGGTGACATGTTCATCGCTGGGTTCCTACCGGGTATGCTCGGTATGGTGATGTACTCACTCACGGTCATGGTGATGGTACGCTGGAAACCGCACTTGGCAAAACGTGGTGAGAAAACGTCTTGGAAAGCCAAGCTACTGTCACTGACTGGTCTGATACCATTCAGCTTTATCTTTATCGTGATTATTGCCGGTATCTTCTTTGGTCTATTTACCCCAACAGAAGGCGCTGCAGTAGGGGCGTTTGTCTCTTGGGCTTATGCCTTTGCTAAAGGCATGCGTTTAGATGGTCTCAAGCAATCATTGATTGAGACGCTAGCACTCTCTGCAGTGGTGTTCTTTATGCTATTGGGTGCAGAGGCATTGGGATATTTTATCTCAGTCTCACGTTTGTCTTATACTTTGGCATCTTGGATCGGTGGATTGGCCGTCAGTCCAATGATTGTCCTAATCTGTATTCTATTCATGTACTTCCTATTAGGACTGTTCATGGATGCGTTAGCGATGCTGGTAATCACCATACCTGTGGTATATCCAATCATTCTAGCGTTAGGGTTTGATCCAGTATGGTTTGGTATCATTGCGGTATTGACGGTGGAGCTTGGTTTGATTACGCCGCCGATGGGGATGAATATCTTTGTGATTAAGGCGATGGCACCGCACATTAAGCTGAGTGATATGTTCCGCGGGGTGGCACCATTCATTGTCTCTGATGTGATTCGTTTGGTTATTTTGGTGATGTTCCCTGCCATCTCACTTGTGCTGCTCGGGTAGGCTAAATTTAAACCATAGCTTTCACGTATAGAGTTATTGTATGAAGCCATATTGCTTACGCAGCAGTGTGGCTTTTTTATAGAGAGAAGCATTTAAAAAAAAGCACTTTTCGTAGAAAAGCGACAGCATCATATGCGCTGAATGTATACCAGTATGTTCGTACTCGATTGAGTATGTTCTGATCAGAGAAGTTGTGTAATTCATACAATATATTGTCAACTAAATTTATAATATATATCTTTTTTATATTGTGAGGTATGAAGTCTATAGTTTTATTTCGAATCCATACTTAATATTAATTGTACGTAAAGCCAGTTAAATCGGTATTTATGGCTAATTTATAAATATATACGCAAAGGTTTTCCTTATATATTTATGACAAATTATCCAGAAACGTCTTTACATATTATAAAGTTTGTTGATAATATAATCTAAGAATTGATATCAAGGTATTGATAAATAATTTTATAAATTATCAAGTGGCTTATTTTTTAATTTACCTATCTTCCAATAGATATCATTACTTTAGATCACGCTTACTTATACCGCCTAAGGAAAGTACAACAACAAACAATGGAGCACGTTATGTCAGATTACGAAAACCGCTGGACAACTGTCAAAGTAGAAGTAACAGACAGTATCGCTTGGGTGACTTTCAATCGTCCAGAACAACGCAATTGCATGAGCCCAACACTCAATCGAGAAATGATAGAGGTGTTAGAGACATTAGAACAAGATGCAAATGCAGGAGTCGTTGTCCTTACTGGTGAGGGAAGTGCATGGACAGCAGGAATGGATCTAAAAGAGTATTTTCGTGAAACGGACGGTCAACCTGAAATTGTCCAAGAAAAAACCCGCCGCGATGCTTGTAGATGGCAATGGCAGCTCCTGCGTATGTACAATAAACCAACTATCGCGATGGTCAACGGCTGGTGTTTCGGTGGTGGGTTTTCACCACTAGTGGCTTGTGATCTTGCCTATTGTGCTGATGAAGCGACTTTTGGATTATCAGAGATTAATTGGGGTATACCGCCTGGCAATCTGGTAAGTAAAGCCATGGCTGATACCGTCGGGCATCGTGAGTCTTTGTATTACATTATGACTGGTGAACCATTCAAAGGTAAAAAAGCGGAACAGATGGGCTTGGTCAATAAGAGCGTGCCACTTGATGAGCTGAAAGCTGAGGTAGAAAAGGTCGCAAAAGTACTCTTGGAGAAAAACCCAGTGGTACTACGCTATGCAAAAAATGGTTTCAAACGTTGCCGAGAGTTGACTTGGGATCAAAATGAAGATTACCTCTATGCCAAACTTGATCAATGTCTCATGAGAGATCCAGAAAATGGACGTGCCGAAGGTATGCGTCAATTTCTTGATGAGAAAAGCATCAAACCAGGCTTGCAAACCTATAAGCGGTAAATGATCTACAGTGATAGCTTTATAAAACAAACTATAAAAACGATGATAATGCTCTGTTGTAAAGCCCTTCTAGGAAAGGGCTTTCAATATTTTACTAAATCAAAAACGCATGAAGATTTTAAACAGCCTCTACTTTTATCTGGAAAAGGAACTCCAATATGCATCAAGTCCAAATGATTATTAACGGCAAATCGTGCCCCGCAACCAATAACAGTACCTTTGACCATATTGGTCCAACCACTGGTGAAGTGGTCACCAAAGCCGCTGCTGGAACGGCAGATGATGCAAATAAAGCGATTGAAGCTGCTGCCGCCGCTTTTCCAATTTGGTCAGCACTACCGCCGAGTGAAAAAAGAATACGTCTACTAAAAGCTGCCGACTTACTTGCCTCAAGAGCAGACAAGTTTATCGAGATTGGTATGACTGAAATGGGCTCAAGTGGTGCATGGTATGGCTTTAATGTACAGGTAGCGGCCAATATGCTACGCGACGCGGCAGGGATGGTCACTCAGATTCAAGGTGATATTATTCCAAGCGATGCAGAAGGCCGTATGGCGATGGCTTGGCGCGTGCCTTGCGGAGTAGTGGTAGGCATGGCACCGTGGAATGCTCCTATCATATTGGCGACGCGAGCGCTTGCCATGCCGTTGGCTTGTGGCAACACAGTGGTACTCAAAGCCTCTGAAAATTGTCCTGCCACTCATGAGCTATTGATCCAAACCCTGAACGATGCAGGATTGGGCGAAGGTGTCGTCAATCTGGTGACGCATAGCAGCGAAGATGCACCCAGTGTAGTAACGGCGCTAATCGCACACCCAGCTGTCAAACGTATCAACTTTACAGGCTCTACGCATGTCGGAAAAATCATTGCCAAACAATGTGCCGAATACTTGAAGCCTGTCATTCTAGAGTTGGGAGGAAAGGCACCTGTTATTGTCTGTGAAGACGCGGATCTCGAAGAAGCGGCCAATGCAATCGCTTTTGGTGCTTTTTTCAATCAAGGTCAAATCTGTATGAGTACAGAGCGAGTTCTGGTCAATGAGAAAGTTGCGGACAAACTGATTGAGTATCTTAAATCAAAGATTGATGGTTTTGTCACTGGTTTGCCAACGGATCAAGTACATATTGCTCACGTGATAAGTCAGCAAGCCGCTGATCGTATAAAAGCTTTGGTGAAAGACGCAGAAAACAAAGGGGCTAAGGCCATTACTGATTATGCTTTTAATGGTACAGCTGTTAGCCCGATTCTGTTAGAGCATATCTCTCCTGAGATGCAGATTTATACAGAAGAGTCCTTTGGTCCTGTCTGTACTTTAGAACGAGTCGCAGATGATGATGAAGCGATTCTAAAAGCCAATGCCTCAGAGTTTGGACTGTCTGCTGCTATCTTTAGCCAAGATATTGGACGAGCGATGAATCTTGCCAAACGTATCGAAAGCGGCATATGCCACATCAATTCTGCCACTGTAGACGATGAGGCACCTATGCCATTTGGCGGTGTCAAATCTAGTGGTTATGGTCGTTTTGGTAGCAAAGCCTCTATCAGTGAGTTTACTGAACTTCGCTGGGTCACTATGCGTAGTACTCCAAAACACTATCCAATCTGATGTAAGGAACATCGAGGAAGGAAAAAGGAAGGAAGCAATTAGAAATAAAGGAATATTTTATGACCCAATTTACCTACCATAATTACCCAGAACGAGCGGTTGCTATTGGTGGACACGATGTCTTAGTCCGTCACAGCAATGACCAAAAAAATGATGCCATTTATATCACTGCAGTTGAAAAAATACAGGATTATCCAGAGCGCTTGTTCGATAAGTTATATGAGTATGCAGAAAAATATCCAAACAGGATGCTCATTGCGCAACGCGAGTTAGATGAAATAACGGGTAAGCGTAGTGATTGGATAAAATTGACCTATAGCGAGGTGTTGCACAAGGTTCGCAATATTGCCCAAGCATTATTGAAATACGATCTGTCGGCCGATCGCCCCTTGATGATATTGTCTGAAAACTCACTGGAAGTGTTTCTACTGATGTTCGGTGCCATGCTTGCAAATGCACCGTTTACATTAGTAGCACCTGCTTACTCATTGGTTGCAAACACACCTGATAAGCTAAAATATGTTATTGAAAAGCTCACACCAGCGCTCTTTTACGCAGGCGATGGCAACGGGTTTTTGCGTCAGCTTGAGGCGTGCGGTCAGTTGGACAAACCTATCATCACCTCGACAGGAAATATCGATGGTCAGTCATGTCTGCACTTTGATGATTTTCTTATGACGGCGGCCACTGACGAGGTCGAGCAAGGACATTATAAAATCACTGCCGATAGTATTGTGAAGTTTCTGTTTACTTCAGGATCCACAGGCGATCCTAAAGTGGTGCCTACGACTCATCGTATGCTCTGTAGTAATCAGCAAATGCTCAAACAAACGCTATGCTTGGATGAAAATAATCCGCCTGTATTAGTCGACTGGCTCAGTTGGCATCATACTTTTGGCGGCAGTCATAATCTAGGCGTAGCTCTATATAACGGCGGTACTTTTTATATTGATGATGGGCGTCCCGTGGCAGGTAAGTTTGACGAAACCATCCGAAACCTGAAAGAGATTTCTCCCAGTCAATATTTTAACGTGCCGATAGGGTGGGCGATGCTGGCCACAGCTCTGAAAAAAGACGATGTATTACGTGATAATTTCTTTAAACATACCAACTTGTTTTTTTTCGGTGGAGCAAGTCTATCGCAAGAGCTATGGCAAGAGCTTGGTGATATCAGCTACCAACACTGCGGTGAAAAAATTCGCATTATGGCAGGATTGGGCATGACTGAAACGTCACCGTCTTGCACCTTTACCACAGGGCCATCGAATGCAACGGCCAACTTTGTCGGTTTTCCTGCGCCTGGCGTAGAGGTCAAACTGGTTCGTATACAGGGCAAATTGGAGTTACGTATTAGAGGGCCACATGTTATGTCGGGTTACTGGCGACATAATGCTATCGACTCACAAGTTTCTGACAGTTTTGATGAAGAAGGTTTTTACTGTACAGGAGATGGCGTTAAACCATACGAGCCTGATAGTTACGATAAGGGTTTAGTATATGATGGACGCATTTCCGAAGATTTTAAACTGATGACAGGTACTTTTGTCAATGTCGGCGAGCTGCGTAACCGTATCGTATTACAAGGTGAGCTGATTGATGACGCGGTTTTGATCGGTGAAGGCAAGAGTGAAATAGGGGCTTTGATTTTCGTCAAAGAAAAAATAGCACGTGAGATGACAGGTCTGAGTGATACTCAACTGACCAGGGTGTTAGAACATGATGCTATACAAACCTATTTTAACGACTTTATCAACAAAATTAACGAGGGCTATGACGCGAGCTCAAAGCGTATCGCTCGTATCTATTTGATGGAAAATCCTGCGAGCATTATTGAAGGTGAAAAAACGGATAAAGGAACGCTCAATCAACGCAAACTGCGTAATAATCGAGTACAAGAAGCTACAGCACTATACGGTCATGAAGCAGACAAATTGAGGTTTGTAGCGAAATAGATTAAGATAATATCTTATAGCCCTACAATTATTAGTGCTGTCGAGTAAGGAAAACGCATTGAAAGACCTCCAATTAAATAAGCTCATCGACAATGCCACAACGGTCAGTTATAGCATAGGAAAGATAGATAAGCTTATCAGTCAACAGCTGAGCGAAGCACTGCTGGAGGTAGGCGTCAGCTTGCCTCAGTTCACCATGCTATCAAACCTACATTTACACGGAGAAATGGCGAACGCCAAGCTGGCTTCAAGATCTTTTATTAGTCCTCAGGCATCCAATCAAATTGTCAAAACCATGGAAGAGCGAGGGTGGATAAGTAAATCTGACGATCCCAATCATGGGCGTATCCTTCTGATTGCATTGACACCAGAAGGGCAAGAGGTTTACGAAAAATGCAAGATAAAATCCATGGGTTTTGAAAGCAAAATGTTAGCAGGGCTACCTGCCGAAAATGTTCTTATGCTAAAGGCTACTGTTCAACGGTTGATATCGAATTTGAAGTAACATCCGAGAGAGGTGGGGCATTATCCGTTTGAACAAGGGACTGCTAATTTTATAAAGCCGTTACTGCCATGCCAAGTAATGAAGCAAAAACACTAAGTAGTAAGGACAGTGTACTAAGGAAAGTAGCAAAGAAAAAATACGTCGTTATCTATATATTGACTGTATGTCTTGTTGAGTTTGATGATTGTCATAGCGAATGAGTGATTTTATATGCGAGTATAAAGGTCGCTTATTGGCGTTACTCATTCGCTATTATTTAGTCGTTGTCTCGTGTAGTCATTAACTTAGAATCTATATTGGGCCATGACCTCGACTTCTTGTCCTTGTACTCTCCATGGAAGGGTTGTCTCACTTCTATCGCGCCATTCGATACCGACATCGAGATCTGGTAGATATTTATAAATGAGGTTAGCGCTTTTTATATCGATAGAAGTATCTGCATCGTTATTGACCGTGACTTCACCATAGCGCATGTTACCGCGTAGCTTCGGCGTAAAGTTATGTCGATACCCCACACTAAAGCCAGTCTGCGAAACAAGCTCACCGTCTTCGGCATCACAATTGACACTGAACCCTGTTAGCGCGCCTGTCGTACATACGCCTGAATAGACACCCATGCCTTCACCAGTATAAACGCTTCCATGCAAGGATCCATTGCCTAGGGTCAACTTGCCAGCCAACGAAGCACCTATGCCTATGTCTGAATCCGAACTGTTTTCTATGCCAGTGCCAGCTTCACGGCCAGTCACCGCAAATGTGTAACCCAAATTAGCAATATCATCACTATAGCTTATAACCATATCGGGTACATTGGCGTCATCATATACTGGATCCTGAGCAGTCACCCGTAGCCCTTTATTGGCATAATGTACGGTTAAATCTGGACGAACATATAGTCCACTACCAGCAATTGTGCCAAAACCTGTACCCCAAAAATCAAGCTGCTCAGTCAAGCGCGGAGCCACGGCAAAAAACTGGCCGTTCCAAGTCTTACCAACCGTAAATTTGTCATACTGCAAAAAAGCATGGCGCAATCTTAGGTTGGATCCACCAGTGGCATAGTCTCCATAGAAATCTCCTTCAATAAACCCAGTTAATTTCTTGTCATCTATGGTTTTGGTGGTTTTAACGTTGATGCGAGTTTCACGCATGTTTCCTTCAAATTCAGAATCTCCATTGTCTGGAGAAATGAATCTACCTTCTGCTTTGACATAACCACCAATACTTAAAGTAGTGTCTCCCTCTGTGATCAGATCTATTGCTTGTACATTCGTACATACGACTAAAGTGGCTACAGCAAAAGACACTTTTTGTAGATTATGCATACCTTGTATACTCCGTGTTTTTTGAGACTAAAAACAACAGTGCTACCTCTAGGGCGCTGCTATGAATTTAGCCTATATAAAATAGTGCAGATAACCCTATCTAGCACTAACCAACTCCCTTTGGTGTTTAAAAGCACAACCTTCCTAGATAAAAAACTCAACATAGAGTGATAATGAGTCACTCTAATGATAGTTATTTGGAAGAAAATACAAGATAGCAATGTAAACGAATTATTGTCAAGCTTATTGATTAAATTATTTGACATAACGGTAGTTAAGATTCTATTATATGCCTAGTTAATAGGTTTTCTATGATATTTTTATATATACCGTAATAATTTAAAATGGGTTTTTATATAAAGTAACTTTATACTTTATATTCATGGTTGGGAAGATGCCTTCTCATTGAAAATAAGTATATGAGTCGGTAAATGTACGTTTTGATTAACGTTGTCACCTTCAACTCTCAATATTCAATCAAAAGGATTTGATTATGTTTAGCAACTATTCTAGGGTCAAAGCTAGTCTCACTTTACGCAAACTCCTGCCTACCATTGCCTTATCATTTGCGCTTCCAATGACGCTAACGGCCTGTGATAGTGGTGCAAAAACGGAAAGTGCTAGCTCAGATGAAGTGGTTGTATTACGTATGTCGCATTTTTTGCCTGCGCCATCAGCGATGAACACCCAAGCACTGGAACCTTGGATCAAAAAAATAGAAGAAGAGTCGGATGGCCGTATTAAGATTGAAAACTTTCCTGGATCAACGCTAAGCGAAGCATCTGAGACTTACGATGCGGCAGTGAATGGAAAAATTGATATTGGTTTGCAGTTGCAGGGGTATAGCAGTGGTCGTTTCCCGCTGTCTCAAATTGCAGAGTTACCTGGAATGTCAAACTCAGCCTCGCAGATGAGCTGTATTATGCAGAGCTTATATGATGATGGTACTATCTCAAGCGAGTATGAGGACTCCCATGTTTTGGCCTTATACGGCTTAGGCCCTGGTGTCTTACATAGCTCTACAGTTATTGAAAAACCTGAAGATCTGAGAGGAATGCGTATTCGTCGACCATCTGCAGTGGCTGGTGATATCTTAGAGAGCATGGGAGCGGCACCGATAGGAATACCTGCCAATGACATATATACCTCTTTACAACGCGGTGTTATCGATGGTTTAAGTTTGCAATGGGACGCGGTTCCAGTGTTTCGTGTGAATGAACTGGTCAACAATCATACCAATATTCCGTTGTACTCATCAGGCTTCGTGATGAATATGAACAAAGCCAAATATGACTCACTTCCTGATGACCTAAAAAAAGTATTGGATGATAATTCTGGTATGGTGTTTGCCAAAATGGTTGGTGAAGTTATTAGTAAAATGGATGTAGAAGCACTGCAAGATGCCAAAGATGCGGGTAGCAATATTATTGATATTCCTGATCCATTGAATGACCCTGCATGGTCAGGCCCAATGGAAAAAGGCACACAAAAATATCTTGCTTCTGTAAGTCAGAGTGGTGTGGATGCCGAATCAATATATCAAAAGGTACGAGAGACCAGTGAAACTTGTAAGGTCTAATATTCAATTCATTATATGTTATATGCCTTGCAACTGAGCTGTTTGAGCACTGATTGTTTTTAGATAGTCGATTACCAAATAAGTCCAAAAAACGATGGTTTTTTGGACTTATTTTTATTCAGTACAGCTTTTTTGAAAATTCACCGAGAACGATTTCAACTATGCTATTAGACATAACAGTAATTAGCTCATCTTCTTTTACCGTTGCAGCTGCTCTAGATGATTATGAAATGAGATATCTTCATCGCCATCCTATTGCATTCATCAGTCTCAAAGCGGTCAAATCTTTTTTGAGCAACAGACCATGCTAGCTAATATATAAATTACTCTCAATCATATTTTTCATATGTAGTAGGCGAGGGGCAATATCTTCTTCTAGTTTGGTGCGACTAAGGATAAAACTTGGTGCGCCGCAGTTAAAAGTGAGCAAGCCTTCCGTCGGGTGCATCAGCGCAATGGCTACCGCGTTGACATCCTTTTGCCATTCACTAATTGAAAAACAATAACCATAGTCTTCATAGTCTTGAAAGGCTTTATCTAATCCTCGTCTAATCTTTAGCCAATCATCTTTATACTTACTACGAATTGCATTAAGAATAAACTCTTGCTCAGCAGGTGGCATACTCGCCAAGCAAGCTCTCCCCATCGAACTTAAATGAATAGGCAAATAAGAGCCGACATTGCGTTGCATAGTCGTCGTCCCTTGACCTTGCACAACATTTAGATACACCATCATCAGTCGATCACGAGTAGCCATGGCAACGGCACTATTGGCATAGTCTGCCAACTCTTCCATATAAGGAGTCGCAAGGTTATTGATAGAGATATTAGTCATCATCGTATAACCAAAGCTTAGTACCCCTGTCGAGAGCTGGTATTTACTGCTATTGGTCGATTGTTTTAAATATCCCAATTTGACCAACGTATAGGTCAGACGAGTGATGGTGCCTTTAGGAAGTCCTGTCAGTTGACTTAGGTCTTGGTTGCCTAGATAAGGCCGTTGCGGGGTAAAACAACGCAGTAGCTCTAACCCTCGAGCCAACGCTGTGACAAACTGTCTGTCGTTTTTATCTCTCATCTCTGTAATGGGTTCTAACAATTCAATATGCATCTCATTGTTAGCGTCTTCATCGGTAAGGGTATCATTAGTCATATGTCGTCTATTATCCCCAATCAAATTCATACAAGCGTTATAAAATCACAAAACTTTATTATTCATAGCATTCTGTGAGCTAATATCAGCCCACAGTTACCCACTGTCTCTTTAACTATATTATATCAATTTACTTTTATATTCTCAGCATAGCATAACGAGAAACTATTGTTTCGCTATGCGGTATGAACGGTAGCAATAGTCGTTATAAGAGGTATGGTTAGGCTTCTTGTGGATCGTACTGCTTTTCTTTAATAAATAAAGTAGGGATAAGACCACATAAGAAGTATGCACCTGCCATAAGTAATAAACCTGCGCCAATAGAGTTATGCATGGCCATATAACCGATCGTAAGAGGGGCAAGAGCTGATCCTATACGTCCAATATTATATGATCCACCCATTGCGGTACCTCGAATAGCTGTAGGGAAACTTTCGGTTAGATAGGTGGCGTTAATGGCATAGGGGATACCATATAAGAAACCGAAAGCAATCATTAACCAACCAATATTTTCTGGAGTGTGCATATAGATTAATACTGGAATAAATAGGGCTGTGCCCATCGTACCAAAGGCAAATACTATTTTACGTCCAATCTTATCAGCCAGTAGACCTGCTATTACTTTTGCAAACATCATAGTCAAATAGGTACCTGCCATGTAGATAGCCATTTCTTTAAAATTGATACCTAATTCGGTTTCTAAGTAAGTAGGTAGCCAGTTACTGACACCAAAATAACCAAAGAGTAAAAGAGTTGAGCTCATAGTCCACAAAATAAACATTATGCGATGTCTAGGACTTTCAAATATAGCTCTATAAGAGTTTTTACGCTTTTCAATATTACTATTCAAACCTTTGAGTTTTAGGGCACGAGACTCTTTCCAAGACTGTGGTTCAGATAATGTAAAATGCATTAAGACTGATAAAATAATTGGTATAAATGATATGAAATAAATCATACGCCAACCGTAATCAGGAATGATCCAAGCTGAAAGACTGCTGATAACTAGAGACCCTAAAGTGTAACCTGTCATTATTGTTGCGAGCACAGTGGTTCGATGCTGGGTAGGTACCATTTCTGACATTAAAGTATTAGCAGCAACATATAAGCTGCCAAGACCTATGCAAGCGCCTACTCGTAGAATTATGAACTGCTCGTAAGTTTGAGCAAATCCAACACAGCCAGACAATAATGCAAACAGGGCTGTAGCAGTCACCATAACACGCACCCGTCCAAAGCGATCACAGGCCCAACCACCGAAAAAACCACCAATTCCCATGCCAATTAACGACCAGCTACCCAAAGCGCCAGCTTGTACATTAGTCAATCCAAACTCTAGTTTTAAACTAGAAAGAGTAAATGCAAGGATACCGACATCGGCTCCATCACATAATAAAACCAAAAAACAAAAAACAAAAGCCAGTTTCCAAGGTTGTTTTTGGGTGGAGCTTATACTTGGATCTGCAGTTATAGCGACACTTTTCACAATTTATATCCTTATCGTTGTGAGAATAGAAAACTAATTTGATACGTAGTGGTGGAAATGGAAGGCATCAGCATCCTAGCAAATACCGTCTTGCATTTTGAAGGATAAAAAAGTGGGAGGAATTACTCGCTGGCTTCTTTAATCATATTGCGGGCAATGATGACTTGTTGAATTTGCGTGGTACCTTCGTACAAACGATATAGACGTACATCACGATAAAAACGTTCAATACCGTAGTCTGCGATATAGCCAGCACCGCCATGAATTTGTACCGCTCTATCAGCAACACGGCCACACATCTCAGTGGCAAACATTTTGGCGCATGAGGATTCAGTAACGACGTCTTTGCCTTCGTCACGCAAACGTGCAGCGTCTAATACCATGGATTTGGCAGCATAGATTTCTGCTTTTGAGTCAGCGAGCATGCCTTGGATAAGCTGAAAACTGGCAATCGGTTGACCGAATTGCTTACGCTCGACAGCATAATTGAGTGCATCATTCAGCATGCGAGTAGCAGCTCCAGTACTGGCTGCTGCAATATGCAAGCGCCCTTTATCAAGAACTTTCATGGCCGTTTTAAAGCCAACACCTTCAACACCGCCAATAAGCGCTTCCGCTGGTACGACGCAATTATCAAAGATCACATCACAGGTGTGCGCGCCTTTTTGACCCATTTTTTTGTCAATTTTGCCCAAAGTAATACCTGGTGTGTCGCTTTCAACGATAAATGCCGAAATACCGCCAGAGCGTTTGTTTTGTGGATCGGTGCGTGCCATGACAGTGAATACACCAGCCTGCGGGGCGTTTGTGATATAGCGCTTGGTGCCATTGATGATATAAGTATCACCATCTTTAATGGCCGTCGTTTTCAATGAGGCGGCATCTGATCCTGATTCCGGCTCAGTCAAACAGAATGAACCGATGATTTCACCACTGGCCAACCGAGGTAGATATTTCTGCTTTTGTGCTTCAGTGCCATCAATCACTAGGCCAGATGAGCCAATACCATTATTTGTCCCTATTAATGAGCGAAACGCAGGGGAGGTACGTCCTAACTCAAATGCCAGCGTGACTTCTTCTTCCATAGTGACACCAAGTCCGCCGTATTCTTCGGGTATGGTCAGTCCAAAAAGCCCTAATTCTCGCATTTGCTCAATGATCTCTTCTGGAAGACGGTCATTTTCGGCAACCCAATGTTCCATAGGGATAAGTTGATCGTTAACGAAGTTACGAATGGTTTGAGTGATGTGGTCGAGGGTCTCTTTATCTCTAATCATATGAATCTTCCTTGTTTGATTGATACCTGATATCAATATCGGCGCTGTGACTGTAATAAATAATGTGACGTCCTTTGATAAACAGCATAATTGATGAATTATTAAATTACAATAGTTTTGGTTTAAAAAACCGCATTGCGGTATTTATATAATCGAATATAGCTTTTTATTTTAAATTTATTCTAATTTATCAAATTTTTATGCTTCACAAACCAAAATAAACAGTATATATTGATATTAAATACCGCATAGCGATATTTAATATTCAAAATAAATGCTTTGTTAGGGTGTTTGTACTTTATACAAGAATGAAGTTTAAGGAGTCGATCATGGAAGAGCCGCTCATTATTTGTGAGAAAAAAGGAGAGGGTGTGAGTGTTGTTAGGCTCAATCGCCCCAAAGTGCGCAATGCACTAAACAGCGAGCTACGTCAGCAAATGGCAGATTTGTTCATTCAATTAAATGATGACCCACAAACCAAAGCGATCGTTCTTACTGGTGGTGACAAGGTGTTTGCCGCTGGTGCGGATATCAATGATTTCTTGACTACAAGTACAGTGGATATGTACCTGCGTCATAGTGAGCGCTATTGGGATGCCATTACTAACTGCCAAAAACCTATTATTGCTGCCGTCAATGGTTACGCTCTGGGCGGTGGCTGTGAGTTGGCCATGCATGCTGACATCATCATCGCAGGCAAGTCTGCCAAATTTGGTCAACCCGAAATCAAGATAGGACTCATGCCAGGTGCTGGCGGAACGCAGCGTTTGTTTCGCGCGATTGGCAAACATAAGGCCATGAAAATGGTACTAACGGGCGATATGATCAGCGCTGATGAGGCGGACACAATGGGGCTGGTATCTGAAGTCGTTAAAGATGAGGCTACTATCACACGCGCCATTGAGATTGCTGAGCAGCTATCACAGTACTCTCCCATTGCCTTAGCGCAAATCAAAGAAGTGGCAAATCTAGGTGTTGATATGCCTTTAGAAGGTGCGTTGGCTCTAGAGCGTAAGGCTTTCCAGATTTTGTTCAATACTCACGACCAAAAAGAAGGCGCTAAAGCCTTCCTAGAAAAGCGTCCTGCAGAATATAAAGGGCATTAATCCATAGCTGCGTTAATTCATCAGCACGTTAATTCATAAGCACGTTAATTCAGAGCCACATTGTGATCGCTTTTGAAGCAAGTTATCACCTTTGAACCGAAATTTCATAGCAAATCATGTAGAGAGTTATTATGACTGTGAACACAATTGCCATTATAGGCACTGGTATTATGGGCATGGGTATTGCTCAAACTGCTGCTCAAGCTGGTATCCAAGTACTTTTATATGACGCCAAATCAGGCGCTGCTGAACAAGGACGACAATCCTTGCAAGGTACCCTCGAAAAACTAACTGCTAAAGGCAAGTTTACCGATGAGCAGCTACAGGATACTTTAAGTAATTTGACGGTACTACAAGAGCTTAGCCAAATTGCGACTGCTGAGATCGTGGTTGAAGCCATTATCGAAAATCTAGACATCAAAAAACAGCTTTTTGCCCAGTTAGAAGGTGTGGTCACTGCCGATACTATTTTGGCGACCAATACCTCTTCCTTATCAGTGACCGCAATTGCTGCTGACTGCGATCATCCGGAGCGCGTGGCAGGGTTTCACTTCTTTAATCCAGTCCCTTTGATGAAAATTGTAGAGGTCATTCCAGGTCTTTCTACTCAGCAATCAGTGGTTGACGTTCTCTCCGATTTGGCCAAACGTATGGGTCATCTAGGTGTGGTAGCAAAAGACACACCGGGTTTTATCGTCAATCATGGCGGTAGAGCGTACGGAACAGAAGCGTTAAAAATATTGGGTGAAGGGGTAACAACGTTTGAGAATATTGACCGAATTTTGCGTGAAGGCGCAGGATTTCGCATGGGGCCGTTTGAGCTGTTGGATCTCACTGGTATCGATGTGTCGCACCCCGTGATGGAGTCGATTTACAATCAGTTCTATCACGAAGCGCGCTATCGTCCGCATCCATTGACCCGTCAAATGCTAGTAGGTAAAAAGCTTGGTCGTAAGGTTGGTGAAGGGTTTTATCACTATGAAAACGGTCAGAAGTTGTCAACGGTCACTACTCAAGATCAGTCGTCCGAAGCACTCATATCTGATGCCGTTATTACCTCAGTTTGGGTTGGCGCTGATCTGGCAGAAGACAAAAATCAGCTGGTTGATTACCTAAAGTCTCAGGGTGTCGCGATCGATGACAACGAAAAACCAAACTCTGATAGTTTGGTGCTGCTCGCACCCTATGGCGAAGATACGACTAATGCTGCGATTCGTTATCAGGTCGACCCCAAGCAAGCCGTTGCCATTGATATGCTCACTGGACTAGCAAAGCATCGTACTTTGATGCCAAGTCTCATCACGCAGGAAAGATTTGTCGCACAAGCTTATGCGTTATTCAGTAAAGGCTTGGATAACAGTGAGGCAACCAAACAGCCTATAGTCGGTGCCACGCTGATTGCCGAAAGTACAGGCTTTGTGGCACAGCGTGTGGTCGCTATGGTGATTAACCTTGGTTGTGACATTGCTATGCAAGGGATTGCTTCACCTGAGGACATCGATAATGCCGTCAAGCTTGGGCTAGGTTATCCATATGGTCCTATCTCTTGGGGCGACCATCTTGGGGCCTCGCGTGTGCTGCTTATTTTAGAGCGCATCTACGGGCTGACAGGTGACCCACGTTATCGTCCAAGCCCTTGGCTGCAACGCCGCGCCAAGCTTGATATGTCATTGTTTACTCAGCAGACCAAATACTAATATTGACGACACAGCAATATTGCCAAACCATAAAACTATTATTCAGAGTTAAAAATACGACAAGGAAACGTTATGTTAGATGCCTATATTTATGATGGATTAAGAAGTCCTTTTGGTCGCTATGTTGGCGCATTAGCAACCGTACGTGCTGATGATTTGGTTGCTACCGTGATGAAAGCGTTGGTCGAAAAGCACCAACTATCTGCTGATATCTTTGATGAAGTGTTGCTAGGCAGTGCCAACCAAGCAGGTGAAGACTCTCGTAACATCGCGCGTAACGCGGCTTTGTTAGCAGGGTTGGATGTCAATACCCCAGGTCAGACAGTAAACCGTTTATGTGCGTCAGGTCTGTCCACTGTTGTCGATGCTGCTCGCAGTATTACGTGCAATGAAGGGGATATTATTTTAGCAGGTGGGGTCGAGTCGATGACACGTGCGCCGTTTGTATTTGCCAAGACAGAACAGCCTTTTAGCCGTGACTTTAAAGTATTTGATACAACCATTGGTAGCCGTTTTCCCAACCCAAAAATTATTGAGCAGTTCGGCAGTGATACCATGCCGCAGACGGGTGATAATGTTGCGCAGAAGTACGGTATTACGCGCGAGGAAGCCGATAAGTTTGCAGCAGCATCGCAAGCCAAGTACCAAGCTGCCAAGCAAGCAGGGTTTTTTGACGATGAGATAACACCTATCACCGTACCTCAAGGTAAGAAATTGCCTGCAAAAGTAGTCATAGATGATGAGCATCCGCGTGCCAGCTCTAATATTGAAGCACTACAAAAGCTCAAACCGTTAAACAAAGATGGAATCGTCACCGCAGGTAATGCTTCTGGCATCAATGATGGTGCTGCCGCGCTCATCATTGGCTCAAAGCAAGCAGAGAAAAAGCTAGGCTTTAAACCGATTGCCAAGATCTTATCATCAGGTGCAACGGGTGTTGAACCCAATATCATGGGCGTGGGTCCTGTCGAAGCGATTAAGCTAGCACTAAAGCGTGCGGATATGACCCTCGAGGACATGTCTGTCATTGAGATCAATGAAGCGTTTGCCTCACAGGTACTGGGTTGTCTAAAAGGGTTGGATATTGATTTTGATGATAAGCGTGTCAATCCCAATGGTGGCGCTATCGCTGTCGGCCATCCGCTTGGCGCATCAGGTGCCAGAATTGCCTTGAGTACTGCTCGAGAGCTACAGCGCACAGGTGGCAAATATGCCGTGGTTAGCTTGTGTATTGGTATTGGGCAAGGGCTTGCCATGGTGATAGAACGCGTTTGAGACTCAAAAGCACGCTAGCCCCATTACTGATTATAGTTGATTCAGTTTAAAAGAGACGCAAGGCAACCGAGCGCAGATGTAACTGTGATACTTCAAGTGAGGTTAACTCTGTCACTCTTTTATAGAGGGTTGACTATATCAAGGACAATTTATTATCAAGGAAGATACCATGACAACCATACTCAACGAACACGATAACTACCATCAAGCCGAAGAAGCGTATGGATTTCCGTTAATTATAAAACAGCTACTAAACCGCGCCAAGATTGCTTCCACCAACCAAACTATCAGTTATGCCGACAAAGTCACTTATACCTATGCTGAGTTTTTTAAGCGTATTAATCGCTTGGCCAATGTATTAAAAAATATGGGCTTGCAGGCAGGTGACGTGGTCGCGGTCATGGACTGGGATAGTCATCGTTACCTTGAGGCATACTTTGCAGTACCAATGTCGGGCATGATTTTGCAAACCGTTAATGTACGTTTATCTGAAGAAAAAGTGCTATATACCGTCAACCATGCTGCGCCAAAAGCCTTATTGTTGAATGCTGAATTTGCGCCGATGATTAAAGACTATCGTGCCGATGCGCCTTCTATCGAGCATGTAATGTGGGCTGATGATGTAGAGAATGATAAAGCAGGTGGTAATGAAGCTGAGCTGCCTGACTATGTCGATGGCGAATATGAGGCGCTATTAGCAGCTGCTAGTGACGAGTTTGACTTCCCAGACTTTGACGAAAACACTATTGCTACGACATTCTATACCAGTGGTACGACAGGCGATCCAAAAGGCGTTTTCTTTACCCATCGACAGATTGTACTACAGACGATGGCAAGTACGTTATCAACAGCGCTTAATGCTGAAGGACAAGGTGTTCGCTATAACGATGTCTATATGCCAATGACGCCTTTATTCCATGTTCATGCATGGTGCTGGCCATATGGTGCCACCATGATAGGACTCAAGCAAATTTATCCAGGGCGATACAATCCAGGGGCACTGGTTGACCTGATTGAAAATCATAAGGTTACATTATCACATGGCGTTCCAACAATTTTACAAATGTTACTCAAGGAGATGGCAGCCCGAGGACGCAAATTTAATGGTCTTAAGCTGATGGTAGGTGGTTCTAAAATAAATAAAGGCTTGGCTAAGAATGCTATTGATATGGGTGTAGAGTTTATGCCTGGTTTTGGCATGTCAGAATCTTGTCCAGTATTAGCTAGAGCAGTATTCAATGATAAAACAACTGCAATGTCCATAGAAGAACAGCTCAATTATCGTTGCCTATCAGGTTCACCCATTATGCTAGTTTCGATGGAAATCTGGGATGAAAACGGTAAGCCACAACCCATGGATGGCAAATCGACAGGCGAGCTTGTGATACGCGCGCCGTGGTTGACACAAAGTTATTTCAAAAATCCTGATGCAGGTAATGAGTTATGGAAAGGCGGCTGGATGCATACTCAAGACATCGCCTGTATGACCGCTGATGGCACACTAAGCATCACAGACAGGCTCAAAGATGTCATTAAATCCGGTGGCGAATGGGTATCCTCGCTTGAAGTCGAAACGATTTTGTCCTTTCATCCTAGCGTCGCTGATATCGCAGTGATTGGTGTGCCAGATGAGCGCTGGGGCGAGCGTCCCTTGGCATTGATCGTGCTAAAACCAGACCATGTTGACACAAAAATGGAAGATATTTTGGCACTGGGTCATCAAGCAGTAGAAAGAGGCCATCTGCCAAAATATGGCGTCCCAAGCGAAGTGAGGTTTTTGCCAGACATGCCAAAAACCAGCGTTGGTAAACTTGATAAAAAACGCATGCGTTCGATGTACTCAGAAAATCTTATCTAGTCAAACAATCTGGTCACCATTAAATCAACTTTGACAAAAGCGAAAGCTTGCATAAACCCTAGCGTTTGACTAAATGCTAGGGGTGGAGGAGGTGTGTGAGTCACGAGCACCCTGAGTCACACTCATCATCTCTATAACAAAACCTGTCTAATAAAAAGAGAAAAACTATGGAAGCTGCGCCTACGTTCCCAGAAATACAAGAGATTGTCACAAGCGACGACAATCACCCATTGAACGACTTTACGGTTATTTATCCTCAGCAAGTGGAGTGGGGTGATATGGACTCCTTTGGTCATGTCAATAATGTGGTTTATTACGAATATGCTCAAAATGCTCGTATCTACTACAACAGGCGGCTTGGTTTATTTAACGAACAGACGTCTTCGGTGATGGCAGCCTCGTCATGTCGATACCTCAAATCGGTTGCCTATCCTGATGAATTATGGATTGGCGTCAAGGTCAAAAAAATCGGTAATTCAAGTCTGATTCATGAATATACCTACTATAGTACGGTGCAGAAAACTGTCGTTGCAATCGGTGAGTCGGTGTTGGTATATCTCGATAAATTGAGTGGGCAAAAAAAGCCTATCAATGAGTCACAAAAAGACGCGATTGCTGTGTTAGAGAATATCAAACATCAGCCTAAAACATAATATATCGGTCAAATTCTGATTGGGGTTTTTAATTAGGAAGTACTTATTAAGTAGAAGTTGGTTTTCATCTAAAAGGATTATTTATTTTTATGGATTAAAGAAAATGTAATAGCAATTGGATTGATAAGGATATCAACATAAAACAGGGAAGAAATGAATGATGCTTTATATAAAAAGGTTATCTGTAGGTTTTGCTACGGTTATAACATGCGTATCTGCACAAGCAATCGATCTTGTGACAACAGGTGACACGACTTTGAGTATCGGTGGTTAAATCAAAGCAGAAGGTGCTTTTAACTCTCCTGATGAAGGCGAGTCGGAATTTAAGGGTAATTTACGGCAGTCTCGTATCAATGTGAAAACGACTAAGTCGGTAGATGATAAAAAACTCACGGGGTTTATCGAAGGTGATTTTTATGGCGATTACGCCAAGGGCGGCTCAAATCTGCGCTTGCGTCATGCTTATGTTCAGGTTGATGATTTAACAGTGGGTAAGACTTGGAATGGTCAGTTTTTGGCAGTGGCACCTCTGTCTACGGAGTAGCTTGACTTCTGGGGTACTGGTTTGGGCACAGCCTCTGGTGGTGGTTCTTATATTCGTCCAGATTTGACGTTGCACTATACTTATAAGGGGCTACGTTTTACGGCGCAAGACCCTGTTTATGATAATGCAAGCTTACCTGATATGGTGGTAAGCTATAAAGATAAGATATCTAACTTTGACTATAACGTGGCTGTCACGGCTCGTGATGCTGAGAACAGAGATGGTTCAGATGTGGGTATCGGTGTTTCTTTAGCGGGCAAGCTAACATTGGGTAAAGATTCGCTCCATGCCAGTATATACAATGGTAAAGGCATGGGTGCCTATTCTGCCATCTGTGTTGGCGGGCCACTAATTATGAATGGCGGCGTAGACTGTGATGCCGAGGATGGGAAGCTCATCTCGCAAACGGGCTATAGCGTAGGATATAAGCATCAATTTACCCAAAAGCTGCGTGGCAACTTGCGTTATGGCGAGGTAAATGTAGACGATGCGGCAGACACTTCTGCCAATGTAAAAAGCGCGAACCTTATCTATGAGTATCTACCAGATCTAGATTTGGGTATTGAGTGGAGAAATCAGGACGTAACGACATTCCCATGGATGCCAGCAGGTCAGCAAATTGAAATAATGGCAAAATATGATTTTTAAATTAAATAAGTAGAAAGTAGTAGATTATTATTAAGATAAGGCTTTATCCATGCATAATAGGGGTAAAGCTTTGTCTATAAAAATCGCTAATAATGCTAAAGTAGCAATCAAAAATTTACATTAACTAAGGTTGCTATGTCTAATACAGAATCCAATACAAAAAAGCCAAAACTTAAACAGAGTATCTCTCTATTAGAGAAGAGCGAATACATATTTGATGACAAAAAGACAGCGAAGTCTGCTTTCTTGACGCTACCAGTCGTTATACAGACTGCACTAGAGCAAGCTAAACGAGTCGTTCTAATTGCAAATAATCCTGCTGTGACCACGACGCAGCTTGAGATGCTATTACAGCCCGATGATGTCTTAGTGTTATTTAATCACTTTATTCACGCTGATTTTTTTGCCAGCCATCAGTTAGCTAGTTTACTGCCTAAGCTGTTGTTTTTTCGGCAGATTGGTGACAGTAAGCTGCATTTTGGCCTACCACCTAGAAGCAATCATATATCAGTGGTGGAGCAAATGGCCGAGACCGCCCCGCTAGGGATATTGACGAGCAACCAGCCTTATCAGTTTCCAACATTAGCTGATGACCCAAGCCCTAATGATGATCCTATCACTGCTCAGCGCATCTTAGACATCCCTTCGAGCATGCAAAAAATGTTATCAAGCCCTACCTACCACAGTGTGCTATCAGAGCATCATAAAGTCGTTGCTGACTATCCATGCTTTACCGATATTCATTCGTCAGCGCCCTCGTCAGGTTTTCTATTGTATCGGCTGATGCTGGCAGCTCGAGCATACTTACAGCATATTCAAAACACGAAACTACCGTTAGAGATAGTAATGATCGGCTTCAATGACAATGATAAAACTGCTCACTTTTGGCATGGTCATAACTGGGATTTTGAGCGTCAGGAAATGAGTCGACCACCTAAAGGGGTGACTATTCATCGGTACTAGAATATTGATTAACTAAGTTTTTGTTAGCTAGAAATAGTTAAACATAAGGAGCGTCTGGACAATGAGAAAGCTCCACCTCTTTGTCATTAGGCTCTCGTTGTATGGCTATCGGTAACGACTGTTCCTCTGTCCAATCAATTAGCCTCATGTCGGAAAACTGTGACAACCATCCTGCCATGGGCCAACAGTGCCATTTTTGATAGAAGCGATTGGCATTGACAATGATACTGTCCAAATGATTAAGAGGTGGCCGGTAGACACTATGCTGCTGATGATAAGCGATATCAGCAGTAAGGTAAAAATCGATACCTAACCGACGTGCTGTAAAAGCAAAATCGGTATCCTCTGCGCCATAACCTGTATATTGGGTGTCAAAACCGCCAATTTTATCAAAAGTCTGGCGCTTGATAGCGAAGCATAGGCTCCAAAATGCACCGTAATCATCAGTTTGTTTGATAGTTGTTTGCTCTGTTTTAGTAGGATATGAGTCAGCTCCATCAAAATTATAACGATAAGGGTTATAGACAGACAGCTTGTCTAAAACAGAGAAAGGCAGATGATTAATTTTTAATTGTGCATTTTCTTCTAATGATAATGGTCGCGTTAGATAGCGCGGTTGACCCATCAAAAGCGCACTAGGATATTGCAGAAGCTTCTTATACATTTGCTCAATAAACGTAGGCGCTACGATACAATCAACGTCCAAAAAAATCAGCATATCGTGAGTTGCCTGCAGTGCCCCAAGATTGCGATTATGTCCGATATCAAACTCTGAAGTTGTAGTATCGCTACCATCATTCACAGCTGATTTGACCGTAGTCGGTAACTTCACGATATTCAATGAAAATTCAGCTAACCGATTGGGGTCAGCGTCATCGTTGACAATAATGACTTCGGCTGGCTTTACACTACTATTTTCTAGACTGCTGAGTAGGTTATAGAGATGACGATTACGACCATAGCAGGTCGTAATGACGGTCATCGGTACAGTCTCAGAAGTCGTGCTAGCGTTACTCGTTGACTGAATGGTCATCGTTTATCTTTGCCTCGCTATCAAGTTGCCTGTTATTTTTAATAAGTCAGTCTTTAATTGTTGATTCGGGTGTTAAGTTGAGTCGAGGGAGTAACCAGTTTTCAAACCAACGCTTAGTAGTAGGATAATCAGTGGTGCTATGCATAAACGCTTGAGCAACTGTTAGCGTAGCTGCGTTGGTTTCCTCACTGCTACCTTCCTCGCCGCTATCTTCCTCACTGTTATTCTTTTCAATGCTATCAACCGATGTAGTAGGGTGTGGTTTATTTCGACAATGAATTGTTTGCGTAATAGATTCAGATTGACCATCATCGACGCTCATCAAGGTTTTAAACTGCTGCCAATTTAGCGCTTTATTTTGAGTGACTAACGCTTCAGCCATGACGGCCTGTTCATTATGTGGCCTGTCATCAGGCACTACTATGAGCGGCGTATCGTAATGATAAGCTTGCGCGACAGCATTTAGGCCACAGGCCATCATTAGATAATCGCTATGATAAATAAATGGTGTGACGTCATCTACCTCAGCTGAGATATCGACATAACATCGTTTGTCATCGTCTATAGGCCCGAGAGAGACAATTAATGCATTGGGTAGCAGTGAGCGCAACTCCGGTAGTTTTTCGTCAATCGCCTTGTGTCCACCGTAGCCTTTGATAACGGTAACAATAGGTATTGTAGCTTCGGACTTGTCTATTAATTGAGCTTCGATAGATGGTAGGTTTGTAGATTTAGGCGCAGAAATTTCGCCATCTACGCTTAATTTTTCCAAAATATCTATAAAGCTCTCATAAGTGTATGACTCGGTTTTTTGAGAGTAGATAAAGTCAAGATAGAGCGTTTTATCACAGACCCATTCGGATGTCTGGGCAGATTCTAACGCTTTAGGATAAGGTGCTAGTAAGGCAAGCGCGCCAGCAAAAGCACCTATATGTGGCGCATCGTCGCGAATACCAGGAAGCCTAACGTAAAGGTAAGGAATGCTTGCCGCACGGCAGAGCATGGCCACCTCGACGCTGACATCAATAATCATCAGATCAATCTTACATTGAAAGATAGTGTCTAATATTTGGTGACTGCGTTTTTGAATGTCACTATTGCCTACGGGCGAGTAGTGTAGGCTGGCTGGTTGCCAGTACTGTCCTGCACGACCTGCTAATATGTCGTCGGGTCGTTCATCTTCTGCATTCAAACGTACAATTTGTTGTTCATCAATAGCGGTAAAACGATAGCTATTTATATCTAAGCTCGTAAATACCGTTAATTGCGCTCTTGCATCATTAGGTAGCAATGCAGCCAGTTTGTCTGCCTGTCGGCAATGTCCTGAGCCGTGATGATGCGCATAATATCCGATAAGCATCATTACGACCCCTCAGAAAAGCTAACAAGATCATTATCAGTTTCAACTGGCGCTTGAATGGCTTGATTAAAAAATTGCAGGGAGTCTTTTGTAAAATCAGACAGCTCATAGCTGTTGATACTGTTGATATAACTTTCTGAATTATCTTTTATCAACGCAGTTCTATTTTTTAACGCTGCTTGATATAGTGCCAGATAGCCGTCTACCATGGCTGACACTGAACAAAACTGTAAAGCACGGTCACGGCAAGCTTGACGTGATATGTTTTTAATCGTAGCAAAGCCATTGATAAAGGCGGCTTTGTCTTTCTTAGGTACGATGACTCCTGTCTCTGGTGTAATAATTTCGGCACTGGCTCCAGCATCGAAACCAATGACTGGTGTGCCACATGCCAGACTCTCAGCTAAGGTCAGTCCGTATGGCTCGTCCCAAGTGCTGGTAAATAGCATGGCAGTTGCTTGGCACAAGTAATTATTAATCTCGTCCTTGGTGACATGACCTACATAACTGAATAGTTTCTCATCGCCACTCTTACTGTCTTTAAACAACAAAGGGGCTACTTTTTGATTGAAGTAGTCTTCGTTGCTTTTAGGTCCTGCAATGATAAGTTTTTTTCCAGCTTCCATGCAGTACCGCATGGCTAAGTGAGTGCCTTTTTCAGGGCAGATGCGACCATACCAAAAATATACCTCGTCATCGCTAGTAACATCATTGCCAAGGGATTCAGTATTGGCAACAAAGGATTCGACGTCGATACCGTTGTATACCACTTGTGAGGGGACAAATTCAGCAAACAACTGCTGTTGATGCTTACTGATCGCTGTAAACTGAGTGGTTGTACCAGCGCGCAGCGTCAAAAGTGCCAAACGTAACTGTGGAAAAATAGGCGTGTGAAAAGTGGTAAAAAACCTTTCGCCAAATGCTTGGCCTGTCATCATCGGAATGTGATGCAGACTGTGATTATGTACGATATCAATCTCACCGCGCTCATCACGTTCGATAATATCTCGTAAGGCTGTCTGATAAGTGAGATATTGGTACATCTCTTCACGGCCCATGGCGACCGTTTCATGCTCATTATCATAGACCATCTTATTAAACTCATGACGAGTCAATAATGGCACCAACGTTGCTTTCGTCTCGCTATCTTTATGAGCGTAAAGCAATACCTCATGACCTTGTGCCACCAATTCATCACAAATCAATTGGGTAATCATTTCTAGACCACCTGCATAAGGCTGGGCAATGGGATACAGTGAATGCGCAATAATGGCAATACGTAGCGGTGAATTCGAAGACCTAATCATGTTTTTAAGACCTTTATAGTTATAAGCATTATGGCTATAAGCGTTTTGGTTAGTAGAGTGGTGTATAGGGAACCTAGTATAGAAACGATAAAAGACAATAGAATGACCTTGGTTCAAAATTGGCTTATATAAACCGCAAGTTTTTACGAATCACTATCTTTATAAGTACTAGTTTTAGAAGTATTGATTCTTACGAGTCGATGGTTTTTTTATCTTTAAATAAAGACGTTGCATAAGATGTCGTGATAGTCGTCTTTTTTTCATGGGCTACCTTTAAAGTTTGTTTTAGAACCTTACTCATACTCGATATATCTGCTCGAGCATCAGCGAAATTATCTATTGCTACCTTGGCTGCGCTTAGTTTAAGAATACAAACTGCCGCTGCACACATAAACAGTACTGGCGAATAGAGCGGTGAAAATGGCGCTACAACTATGGCTGTAATGGTATTTAGTATCAGTAAAATTTTTGGTAACGCCGCTATATTCTTAAGGAATAATGACTGACGATTTTGGATATAGTTTTGTTTTGGCGTACAGACAAAAGGTTTCTCTCGTCCCCACAGCACCGGAAGCCATGATAAGGCACCAATCTCCCAAAAGTTTAAATGCATCAACCATGCACGTATTTTTCTACCAAAACGTGTCTGATGGTTGTCATCTACTTGTTGATTGAGAGGCGATTGATCACGGCAATATGCCCACAACCGTCTAAGGATGAAAAAGGCATAACCTGCATAAACCACATATAGAGGGGTAAGCATCGACATGTTAGCGTTATTTATTAAAAGCATATCAACCATCACCAGTAATGAGCAGATATGCAAAAGGATAAAGAACCCCGTGAAGTTTACCCAAGCACTTAATTGAGACAGATGAGCGCGTATATATGCTAAATGTTCACTCATACTTTTAGATTCCGAGACATACCGAACTGGAGAGTTGGTCGGAACTGAGAGGTAATCCGTGAGCACTTGCATATTGCCGTAGATCCAACGTCGGCGTTGACATATTAGGTCATCTAGTGTGTTAGGTAGTAAGCCTGTGGCAATAACTTCTGGCACAAACTGACTGCGAAAACCTTGTCGATGCATAAGCACGCCCATTTGAGCATCTTCAGTGATAGAAGCGCCTGACCAGCCTCCTATACTCAAAAGATCCGAGCGTCGAATGACGGCGTAAGTACCCGTTGATAAGGCGCGATTACGATTAAAAGGGCGGTACAGATGATGATTAAAATAGTGATTCAACTCGCTATGCGCATCCAGCTGTCCTTCATTACGATAAAACTGCGGAAACTGAAGTAGGGTATGCTCAGGATATTGGGCGATAGCCTGCATGATAGAGGCTCTAGCATGTGGTAATGCTTGGTAATCACTATCAACCACCACAATGTGACTACAGTCTGGACTCATCAACCCAAGTGCCAAGTTCAAAGCACCCGCTTTGAATCCTTCGACACGATCAATGTGATAAAAGTGGACATTTAACTTAGCGTCTAAGCTTTGGCAAAATGCTGCCAACGGCTCATATAACGACGTCTCTTTATTATTGTTATCGATAATCAATATCTCATCGCGTGCTTCTTTTACTGCTAATAACGACTTTATCGTGGCAATAACCAACTCTGGAGGCTCAGCTCGCGTCATCAATTGAAAACTGAGTGCTGCGCTAGTCAAAGCTTCTGGTGTGTTAGCAGTCATGTCTGGTCCTTAAGCATGTACAACAAGTGAAATTTATATAAAAAGAATGGGCCTATAGACAATGTAAGTACTTGTATCTTCAATCTTTTAATGAATACCAATGCATACTAATATAAAATTGAGTAAGGATTTAGTCGATAATTGTTGTGATAAATTAACTGTGTAAGTTGTATGTAATGTGACATAAAAACTTAGTAGTTTAATAACGTAAAAATAGGGCGTTTTTTGATTCAGAATGGGGTAGGTAGCTGTATTTTGCTTTTGAGTTATGGTAGTTAGTAAAAGGGTAAAACGAGGAAAGAAGACGAGGATAAAAAAGCAGGAAGGTTTGCATCATTACGTTGAAGCACGACTAAAATCGTAGTTAGTTTCAGAAGCTAACTACGTTAATAAGTTTGAGATTAGATTATTTATATTGACGTTTAGCTAGCTAGCTAGGTCTGACTAAATCAAATCAGTGCTAAGCCAGTGCTAAATGAGTGACACACCAGTTCCAGACAGCGTCGACAGTTGGTGTTGATGACGAACTCTTTTTGCGAACGAGATAATAATCTGGATCGACTGTTAACGTTGACTCGCTCACCTGAACCAACCTTCCTGCATTCAAATCCGCTTGTACAAAAGCCTGACAAGCAATCGCAACGCCTTGGCCTGCTAGCGCTGCATCTAAAGCCAAAGCGGTCTGGTTAAATACAGCGCCAGCTAGCTTACCTTTAGTACCAAAAAATCGTGGCCAATGTTGATGTGAGTCATGGAGCAATGGCATCTCTTGCAGCGCTTCTATTGACATGGGCAGTTCTCTATTGGCCATTAAGTGAGGGCTAGCTACGGCTACGAGCGTTTGTTTGAACAGCAGCTGAGTATCAAATGCCGCAGGGAATGGTGGGCGCGTCAGGCGTACCGCGATATCTACCTGATCACGATCAAAATCTGCAACGGACTCGGTCGCTACAGTACGCAACTCGACATCAGGGACCGCAGCAGTCAAAGCAGATAAGCGCGGCAATAATAGCTTAGTGGCAAAAGTCGGTGTCACGCTGATAGTGACAGTCTTAGGTTCTCTGAGTAGCTGAGCTGTTGCTTTATCCAAAATCTTAAAAGCGCGCGTAACTTCTGCAAAGTAAACAGAACCTTGGCTGGTGAGCGCCACGCCTCTTGGTAGTCTTTGAAACAAAGGAAAGCCGATATGCTCCTCTAACATTCTTACCTGCTGAGCGACCGCGCCTTGTGTCACAAACAGCTCATCCGCCGCCACCCGAAAATTAAGATGACGCCCTGCAGCCTCAAATGCGCGTAAGGCATTGAGCGGTGGCAACGTACGATGACTATTTGGCACTTTGTTTTCCTAGACTGTAGATTTTCTACAGTCTAGCATCTTTTATTATGATGTTAGGAATCTGATTTTATTGGTTATGATAAATGAAACGATAACTAATGGAGAAAGACAGATGAATAATATTACAACGACAAAAAAAGTGGCGCTTATCACAGCAGGCGGGTCAGGCATGGGTGCTGCCGCTGCTCGTAAACTTGCAGCTGATGGTTATTATGTCGCTATTTTATCTTCCTCTGGTAAAGGTGAGGCCTCGGCAAAGGAGCTGGGCGGCATTGGTGTTACTGGCTCCAACCTTATTAATGAAAATGTACAGCGCTTGGTTGATTCGGCGATGCAACAGTGGGGACGTATTGATGCGCTTGTAAACTCTGCTGGTCACGGCCCGCGTGCACCTATCTTGGACATCACTGATGAGGATTGGCATAAAGGGCTAGAGGTTTACTTTCTTAGTGCGGTACGTGCAATTCGTTTGGTCACGCCAATCATGGTGGCACAAGGTAGCGGTGCTATCGTCAATATATCTACCTCTTGGGTAACGCAGCCGACTGCGCTTTTTCCTACGTCAACGGCTTTTCGTGCCAGCCTTGGCGCTTTTACCAAGATTTTCTCAGATGATTATGCAGTAAAAGGTGTGCGTATTAATAATGTCTTGCCTGGCTGGATTGATAGCTTGCCTGAAGTCGATGAGCGACGTGAGAGCGTGCCGATGAGACGTTACGGTACCTCTGAAGAGGTCGCCTCAACGATTGCCTTTTTATTATCCGAAGCTGCCGGATATATCACTGGTCAGAATATACGGGTTGATGGTGGCGTCATTCGCTCTGTGTAACGAGTTAGTCAGTACAAGCCTATTGATACAAGATAGTTAATACCAGACTGTTAATACAAGCAATCAATAACACACTGTCGTTGCTAGCTGTTTGACAAAAGCAGCCCATCTATTTGTTAAGGCTAATGTTATGTTTCGAGCATATGCTGCACTGGTGCTCCTCGGTATCATCTGGGGGTCGAATTTTATTTTTATGAAATGGGCGACGGCTCTAATCAGCCCCTCACAAACCGTATTTTTACGCCTGCTATTTGGGTTTTTGCCATTGGTTGCCGTTGCTTGGCACAGCAAAGTAATTACTCGGGCGCAGTTACAGCATTTGCCACACTTTATAGTGATGTCAGTGCTCGCAACGTCTTTTTACTATTATGGATTTGTCGCAGGTACGGCGCTATTGCCCAGTAGCATTGCAGGTCTATTAAGTGGCTCAATCCCTATATTTACCTTTTTGGGCGCGGCGCTGTTCTTACCTGATGAGCGTCCGACCAAGCAAATGGCGATTGGACTTGCGCTAGGATTTGCTGGTATCGCATTAAGTGCGCGACCATGGCAAGGCGCTACTGGTGTCTCTCTCGTTGGCGTTTTGTGGATGTTGGCAGGATCTTTGAGTGTGGGTGCGTCTTTTGTATATGCGCGGCGCTATCTGTCTCCTTTGAGGTTGCCGCCACTGGCGTTAGCCACTTGGCAAGTGGGGTTAGCCGTCATAACGCTTTCGATACTCATCGATTTCGATGGTATAACCCAGCTGTCGACAGATACTAGGGCAATGTGGGGAACGATACTTGGTCTGGGTGCTTTGGGTACTGGCGCTGCTTTTTTGATTTATTATTTTATTATTGAGACGTTAGGTTCAGTGCGGGCTGCTGGTGCTACTTATATTGCTCCAGTCGTTGCTGTAATCATTGGCGCGTTAATTGGCGAGGACATCACCAGCTTAGAAATTATAGCGTTGGTACTGATTTTAAGTGGGGTCCTACTGATACAAACGGGTAGACAGACTTCAGGGTAGCGGGAAAGAGGGTAGACTGTTAAGAATACAATACGCGTACTTATAACAAGCTAGTCGATAATTTCATTCAAGCCTGTAGCTGCTACTAGAATTTTCGATACGCTTACAGCCCTAGCTCCATGACCAGAAACATGCCAACCATCAAATAACAGTCGATGGTCGTCGGCATGATTAACTCAATATTCTAATTATCTTACATTTTTCTATATTCAGATCAGCCTATATTTAAGCAGTAGCAGTGAAATGTTGGCTTAATTCCTGAATATGCTCAGGACCAATACCGCAGCAGCCGCCGATTAATGAAGCACCTTGTGCTTGCCACTTTTGTGCCCAGAGCAAATAGGCAGGCGGGGTCAAATCATCACGCACTTCATTAAGCGTATCATTTGCTGCGGCATTTTTTGGTTGCGGCGGGAAGGCATTGGCATAAGCGCCAAGTTTGATATGCTGCGCTTGTTTTGCCTGCAGTACAGTTTGCGCGACATCTAGTGCTTGTTCGATGACATCAGGTTGGCAGCAGTTAAAAAGTATCGCCTTGACATTGAGATTAGCCATCGTTGCCACAGCTTCCTCGACGGTTTCTCCTGAGCGCAGACGTGGTACATCGATATCCATACTGTCTTCTAAAGTAAAAGCTACCCATAGCGGTTTATTGTCTGTATCTAGCGTATTAAGTAGCTCACGAACAGCGATAGACTCGGCGATTAGACTCTGAGTCTCAGCGAGCCAAAAATCGACATATGGATTTAGACCTTTGATCAGTGGGGTAGCGATATCCTCTACGTGGTCAGCATCAAACAAGTCTGCACGGTAGGAGCCAAACAGTGGCGGGACAGAGCCAGCTACTTTGGTTGCTGCGCCTTCCAGCGTCACTGCTGCACGTGCCATTTCACCTGACGCTGCTGCCAAATCTTGTGCTTGCGCCGCAAAACGTTCCTCGCCGATATGAAAGGGTACTAGGGCGTAACTGTTGGTCGTAATGACTGCCGCGCCGCTCTTAATATAAGCACGGTGTACATCACGAACGAGCTCTGGCGCTTCTATCATTGCCAGTGCTGACCATTCAGGTTGACGAAATGGTGCACCGCGTTTCGCCAATTCTCGTCCCATGCCACCATCAATAATTGTGGTTGTATTTATTGGCATAACGAATCCTTCTTTATTGTGAGTAGACAAACCTGTAGAGGTGTTATTGTTAAAAATAGAATTATTTAAAGGAGCGAAATATTAGGCGTAATAAACGTCAGATGCAACCACAGGTTTGTTAGTAATGTTAATTCATGGTTCTAAACATTTGATTACATCATTTGAGTGTAAATATTTAATGAGGTATATAACGCTTTCTGGTAAGCACTAAAAGACAGGTAGCTAGATTTTTATATATTAATAATTTATACGGGGCTAGTACTAGATTTACAGGTATTAATAATCAATTGTTTACAATGGGTTGGTTTAGTGGAATATTATGGCATGTAATGTGTACCGTTTTATGGTGTCATCAATAACTAGAATAGTGCTACATAAAATATTATTTGTTTACAGGGGATAAAAAATGATGATTGAAGACATTATTGCTGGTATAGATGAAGGAGGGCCAAAAAGCTATTATGCTTTTGAAACCTTTGTTCAGCATCTTTTAAAGCACCACATTGAGAGTCAAGAAAAAAGATTCTTGATTTCTACTGATTCAATTAAATATGGCGATGCATATGCACCTGATGGATTTGATCAGTTTGATGGCCCAACAATAATAGAAGTGAAATTTAATCTAAGTAGAATGCCAGTAAAAATTTTCATAGAAAGGATGGTATATCGGCTTTTAAATGAATATACAGAAAATAATTTCAAAACTGTTCTCTTTATTTCTGCTAAACCCATATCGGAAAGATTTATCTTGCGCGTAGAAGATGAATTAAAGCGAGATAGCTTCCCCTTTAAAGTAATTTTTTGGGGCCCTGCTGAACTTAATAGAATTGCTTCTAAGAACAAAAAAGTGGTTAGTAAAATAGCAAATAACCTATTCGCTCTCAGGTTATCTTCAGCTATATCTAAGCCAATTAGAGATTGGAAGCAGGAGAGAGGAAGTATCGTTGAAAATCTTAAAAGTTGCTATAAAAAAGGACAATTTTCATTATTCTTAGGCGCAGGTGTTTCAAGTAGTGCTGGAATGCCTGATTGGAATACATTGTTAAACTCATTGTTTGTTACTTATTTTACTCAGGAGTTTGATAAAGATATCACAATGGGAGATGAAGATATTAGCGATCTTGTTAGTAGATTAAATAGTGTTGATGAGCCTTCAGCATTAATGGCTGCTAGATATCTCCGAAAAGGATTATCAAAGGGAGATGGTGATGCAAAAAAATTCATTGAAGCTGTAACAAAAAATCTTTACAAACTTAGAAATAGCGAGCTCTCAATAGATTCAGACTTAATAAAATCAATCGCTTCTATGTGTTTACCAAGACGTACAGGAGCAAAGGTGCAGTCAGTAATTACTTATAATTTTGATGATCTTCTTGAACGGCAACTAAGTAATAATTCAATCTTACATCGATGTATTTATACAGATAACGAAAGTTATGATCCTGATGAGCTTCCTATCTACCATGTTCACGGTTTTCTGCCAGAAGAGCGGAAATCATATGATGGATTAGATAACTCTACATTGGTATTTTCGGAAGAAGGCTACCATCAAATTTATTCAGATTCATACCATTGGTCAAATCTAGTGCAGCTTAATTCATTTAGAGAAAGTACTTGTCTCATGGTCGGATTATCAATGACCGATCCAAATTTGAGAAGACTACTCGAAATATCTTCTAAAAATATTGAAAGAAGTAAACACTTTGCATTTATGAAAAGGCTTTCTTCTAATGAGTTTTGCTATGAAATTGGAAAAGAAAAAAAGTCAAAAGTTATAAAAAATGTAGATGGAGCTGATAAGTTTTTAGAGCTTCATCATACTCTTAATGAAGAGCTTATGAAGGAGTTAGGGGTTACAGTTATATGGTACGAAACATATGATGATATTCCTAAAATACTTCGAGAGGTAACTAAACATGAAATTTATTAAGGTAATGTTATGAACAAGCTGCTAAACATAGCTTCTATATGAGATGCATTTAACCCATAAACGTAAAAGCAGACATCCTAGAATATCTGCTTTTTTTATTTCTATATTATGCTTCAAACAATTATTAAGCTTGAGGCTTGATTAAGTATTTCTCACCAGTCGCCTGTTTGCCATAAGCGGCGATTGATTTTAACTGTAGCGCTTCTTCTAGGGTCACTTCATGCGTATAGCTGCTCGCAAAGGTGGTGGTGATTTCTTCTGCCACGCGTTTGCGCATGGACTGAACCGTTTCACTACCAAGTTTGCCAAGTGCATTGAACAATAGGAATCCATTCACACCCCACGCAAAACCAAAGTTACGGTTTAAGGTGATCGGACCACGGTCTAAGGCGCCATAAATATAAGCTTGTTTAAAGGTATTTGAGCCATAGACGCTGTATTCTTCTACGTCACGAGTAATAGCTGCTTCCATACAGTTTAGAATATCGCTGGTGAGCTTACCGCCACCGATAGGGTCAAACGAAATCGTAGCGCCTGTTTCAGTAATCGCGGCGGTCAAATCAGCAAGGAACGTCTCGCTGCTTGAGTTCACCACATACTTTGCGCCCATATCGCGCAATAGCTTTTCTTGCGAGTCTTTACGGACGATATTCACCAAATCAACACCGTCTGCCATACAGATACGGTTTAGCATTTGACCAAGGCTAGAAGCGGCTGCTGCATGTACGATGGCTTTGTGGCCTTCAGCGCGCATGGTTTCGACCATTGCCAGTGAAGTGAGCGGGTTTACAAAAGACGATGCAGCCTCGGTAGCTGTCGTGCCGTCTTGCATTTCTATGCAGCTTCTTACATTGACACAGTGGTATTGACGATATGTACCGCCACCAATTACCGCAACCATTTTGCCCATGAGTGCTTGTGCGGCTTCTGATGAGCCTGCTGCGACGACTGTACCAGCGCCTTCGTTACCGACAGGCGTGTCTTTATTTACCCGCGTTTTGAGTGCTGGCATGAATTTCGCAGGCACATCAGCGGTAATGATCGGGCTGTCATCAGTGCCTGATTGTACAGCGGTTGACATATCAGCGGCGCTGAACATCACACCAAAATCAGAGGGGTTCAATGGCATGGCTTCCATGCGAACGACAACTTCGTCAGCACCGGGTTGCGGCATCTCGATGTCTTTTAAAGACAGGGTTAATTTGTTGTCATCACTGATGGTTGAAACCAGTTGTTTATTTTTATCGGTCATAAGATTTGCTCCTGCAAATAGTTGGATTTTTAGACCAATCCCTTTACGGCATTGGTCGTTCTTTAGGTTATTGAGCTTTAGTAATTTTCTTAATGTGGCTCATTTCTAGTAGCCACGTTGCCACAGGTTATTTAGCGTTTGCGGCTTGAATTAGAGCTTTAACGTGTTGCATAAATTCAGGCATGTTTGCTTGACTGTCTGCCTGAACACTTTTTGCAATGTCGGTTTCACTCATGGCTTTGTTCCATTCTTTCATGCCGTCCACTTCTGCCAGTACATCCCACTCAAGCTGAGTCGCGCCAAAAGCATTGACAATAGTGTTGACGTGATGCACATAGATGTCAGCCATGGTGAATTGCTCGCCTGCAATCCAAGGCGAAAATTGACATAAGCGATTCATGGCAATAATACCGCGGCCCAATACTTGACGGACTTCCTCTTTGACTGCGTTAGGTGCTTGTACGTCAGAAAATACATATGGAATTAGACGGCGGCTTGGTAGCTCAAAGTAAAGCTCTGCTATTTTCATAATCTGACGTACAGTCGCGCGTTCTGCTGCATCGGTAGGATATAGCGGCTTTTCAGGATACGTTTCTTCAAGGAAGTCACAAATCACGTTAGATTCCGACAGATTAAAACCGTCAGGCATGGTGATCGCAGGTACTTTACCCACTGGACTGACGGTTAGTAGATCATCACTACCAGCGTACAAAAGGTCCTCTTGGAACGGAATGCCCTTATATAAAAGAGCGTGTTTTACTATGTTGTAATAGTTGCTTGCAGCAAAGCCGTGCAAAGTAATCATAAGTCATTCTTCCATTGTTGACGTAAAAGTTATTTTTAATCGTGTTTTCATTGCAACGTTTAAGTTAAACACATTATTACTGGTTTTAATGTGGTTATATATAAGGAATAACGTGAATCACTATTGCTTTTAAGACAATAATAAAGCGAAAATACTTAAATATTCATCTAAATGGAGAGGTCAGTTGGATCAATTACGTGCCATCAAGTATTTTAGCAAAGTCGTAGAAACGGGCAGTTTTACTAAGGCGGCAAGTGCGTTCAATGTACCGCCATCCTCACTATCTAGACGGGTGTCTGATTTAGAAAAGAGTTTGGGCGCAACACTGTTAAAGCGCTCGACCCGAATTGTTAAATTGACCGAAGTAGGGCAGGTCTATTATAACGATATGCAGCAAGTACTAGATCAGCTCGAGCAAAGCAAAGAAACAGTACGCAGTTATCAAACGACACCAATGGGGCGGTTGCGCATCAGCTCTATGGTGGGTTTTGGTGAAAAAATACTGCTACCACTGTTGGATGAGTTTGGTGAGTTGTATCCAGAGATTGTGCTAGATGTTAGTCTCAGTGATGAGCTATCGGCATTAGGACGTGACGATGTCGATATTGCGATTCGCGGGGGTTATGCACCAAATGAGCGAGTGCTTGCCATTAGGCTCATGGACAATGGGTTTATTCCGGTTGCGTCGCCCAGTTATTTAGAGATGCATGGCGCACCCAATCATGTGATGGAATTAAAGGAACATAAAGGCCTATATTTCAAAGCGCCAAACGGGCCAACGCCCTGGCTTTGCTATGTCGACGATCAGTGGCATGATGTCTCAGGACCTGCAGTGGCAATTTCAAACAATGGACCATGGCTTGCCAAAAAGGCTTGTGATGGTGAAGGGATTTTGATGTCCACTCGATGGGCACTATCCTCATATCTTGAGTCAGGGGCATTGCAAGAAATTAAATTTGAGCATCCATTAGCAATCACGCAGCACGCTGATATGGCCGTATATCTGCTGTATCAAAAGCAGCGCTATCTAGTACCAAAAGTAAAAGCCGCCGTCGATTTCTTGGTTGAGAGGATAAGAGTAGGAAATATAAAATAATAGTCTAAGCAGAAATTTTATAATCAATTCATACTAGTTGGATTTTCTGCTAGTCTAATCCGCATAGGCGCGGGCTAAAATTCTCGAAATACTATACGTACGTGATAGTAAAGAATCGAATAATGGGCTAGCAAGAAAGTTGAGATCTCATGATAATAAGCGTAGTGGATTATCTGAAGACTTACGACCAGTTTTGCCATTAATCATTAATTGGTAGGCATCAAAATATAACAAGTAGCTGCTATGGGCTGCCACACGACTTACGCTCTGCAGCCCAAGAAACAAGCCCTAGGTGAATTAAAATGGAGTTGATATATGCTAGAAATTAGACCTAATTGTGAATGTTGTGATAAAGACTTAGTACCAGATTCTACCGAAGCAATGATTTGCACATACGAATGCACTTTTTGCGTCACATGTGTAAATGAAATACTAGAAAATGTATGCCCAAATTGTGGCGGTGGTTTTGTTCCTCGACCTATTCGACCTAAAATGGCTAGACGTATAGGTTTAAGTATTAACCATCAGCCTCCTTCAATTGAAAGAGTACATACCAAATATAGCATTGAAGAACTCAAAGAGTTCTCAGCAAAAGTTAAACACACAAAACCTGAAGATCGATGATTAATACATTTATATAACAAGCAGTTTAAACGGAAATAAAAAAGTTGGTTCGGCTGCGCTCAAAATGCTAACACATGTTTTTTGCAGTTTAACCCGGCGTTATGTTTCTAGGAGTTTTCTTTTATGGATTTGCGACCTACATCATAAGAAGAAGTTTTTTAAGACTTGCTTACAATAGGTTTTATGATCTTGCCGATGAAATAATTGAAGACTCATTTTGGGAACAAGAAGACTGGTATCGTTTTAGCAAGGTGATTAACCTATTTTCAGGTTATGCTTCACTACACATTTATGCCAGATAATACTAAGAACTTATGACTGCGTTACCACCAACTACTATTCATACTGAACTGACCGCCCACACTTGAACAGTATGAATATTTACTTCTATTTTAGTTGTGCAAAACAGAATGACCTGACGTTTTAACGCCTTCTACATTAGGAGATGCTCGTTAAAAGCTCTATTTAGCTTGCCCAAGATCCTCTAAGATAGCGCACTCTGCATTATCGTCGCCCGCGCAATGATCAAAAGAATTCTGTAGCGAATTGACCATCTCCTGCAATTGGGCAATTTTTTGGTTTAGCGTTTCGATATGCTCTTGTGTCAGTTGCTTAACATCTGCACTCTGACGGTTGGCATTTTTGCGCAGATATAGTAACTCTTTCATTTGCTTGGATGAGAATCCTAAGTCACGAGAATGTCTTAAAAAGCATAAGTCGTCAATATCGTCTTTAGAATACAAGCGATAACCTGAGTTCGAGCGATTTACTGTTTCTAGCAAGCCAATCTGCTCATAGTAACGAATCATTTTGGTAGAGATGCCGGATTGCTTTGATGCTTGACCAATATTCATATTTATCATCCTAACCTAAAAAGGGACTTAAATAACAAAAGGGTTTAAATAACCTGTGTATTTAAACCCTATATGGATATCCTTTACGATTCTATATTTACTCTGTAATGACGGGTACTTTGAAATACTTCAAGCGTAACGCATTACCTAAGACAAAAACAGAAGATAGTGCCATTGCGCCTGCCGCAAAAATGGGTGAGAGCAGGATACCAAATGCTGGATACAAGACACCTGCAGCAATCGGAATCAAGGCGACATTATAAATAAATGCCCAAGCCAAATTTTGTCTGATATTACTGATGGTGGCTTTACTCAAGGCAATTGCAGTAGGCACACCTTGCAGACTACCTGACATTAGCACCACTTCGGCCGCCTCAATCGCAACGTCTGTGCCTGTACCAATGGCCAGTCCAACATCAGATTGAGCCAATGCAGGGGCATCATTGATACCGTCACCAACAAATGCCACTCGGCCATATTGTTCTTGCAACTGGCGTATCGCATCCACTTTGCCTTCGGGTAATACTTCTGCCACTACCTGATCGATATTTAATTTTTCGGCAATCGCTTGGGCGGTATGGCGATTATCACCTGTAATCATGGCCACTTTTAAGCCTAACTGATGTAGTGCGGCAATGGCGGCATGAGTCGTCTCTTTAATAGGATCTGCAACGGCGATGATAGCGGCTAACTGCTGGTCAATAGAGACATAGAGTGGGGTTTTACCTTCTTGCCCCAAACGTAGCGCATCTTGCTCAAAAGGAGCAACATCAAGCCCCAATTGCTGCATGTAACGATCCGCGCCAATATGAATCACTTGGCCTGCCACGTTTGCTTGAATACCCAAACCTGTCATCGCTTCAAAGTCAGTGATAGGCAGCAGTTGAATATTCTGTTGTTCTGCGGCTTGTACAATGGCTAAGGCAATGGGATGCTCAGATTTTGCTTCAACCGATGCCACCACACGTAGGATTTGTTCTTTTTCAAATCCTTGTTGAACTTGAAAATCTGTCAACGTAGGTTTGCCTTCAGTCAATGTGCCTGTTTTATCAACGGCCACCACGCTCACGTCCTGAAGCATTTGTAGCGCTTCGCCTTTACGGAATAGCACACCTAACTCTGCACCGCGACCCGTGCCGACCATAATAGAGGTGGGGGTAGCTAATCCCATTGCACAAGGGCAGGCCACAATGAGCACGGCAACCGCATTGATTAAACCAAAGGTTAAGGCAGGGTCAGGGCCAAAAATCAACCAAACTATAAAGGTCAATGCTGATAAAAACATCACCGCTGGTACAAACCACATGGTGACTTTATCCACCAATGCTTGAATCGGTAATTTAGAGCCTTGGGCTTGTTCTACCATACGAATGATTTGCGCTAATACAGAATCTTCACCAATGGCCGTTGCCCGAATATTCACGGTACCGTTTTGATTGATAGTACCTCCAACCACTTGATCGCCTGCTTGTTTTTTCACAGGAACAGGTTCACCCGTAATCATCGATTCATCAATATAACTGTGACCGTCAACCACCTCACCATCGATAGGTACACGCTCACCTGGACGGATTTCAACTATCATTTTTGCGGTGACATCTTCTACAGAGACTTCAATGACTTTACCATCTTGCTGAACACGGGCGGTCTTTGCCTGCATGCCTACTAAATGCTGAATGGCCCCCGAAGTACGCCCCTTGGCTTTTGCTTCAAAATAACGACCTAATAATATCAAGCTCACAATCATGGCAGCGGCTTCGTAATAGACGTGCACCGTGCCTTCAGGTAACGCTTGCGGGATAAAGGTCGCTATGAGGGAAAAGCCATACGCTGCGATCGTACCAATCGCCACTAGCGAATTCATATCTGGCGCAAAACGCAATAAGGCTGGCACGCCTTTCTGATAAAAGCGTCGGCCTGGAAAGAGTAATACCAATGTGGTCAAGACAAACTGTATCAGCCAACTTTGCTGAGTGCCGAGGTTATTCACCACCCACATATGAAAAGCGGGAATCATATGCGAGCCCATTGCTAGAATGAATACAGGCAGTGACAACAGCGCAGAAAGGCCCAAATCTCGTTTAAGCTGATTTTGCTCCGATGCTTTCTTATCTTGTCGATCACTTTGGTCTTGTTCTACCAGTTTGGCCTCGTAGCCCGCTTTTTTAACGGCCTCAATTAAGTCGCTCGTTTGTATTTGAGCATCGCCTTTAATCCAAGCGCGTTCAGTCGCAAGGTTTACTGTGACTTGTTGCACGCCAGCGACTTTTGCCAAGGATTTTTCTACTCGTCCAACGCAAGAGGCACAGCTCATGCCTTCTATAGATAGCTCGATAGGCTTGGTTTCAGTCACCTTATAGCCTGCGCGCTCTACCGCTTTGTTTAACTGAGCTACATCTAAAGGCTGAGATGAGTAAACAGTCGCCTGTTCAGTGGCAAGATTTACCTCGGCGTTTTCAACGTGCTCAATGTTTTTTAATTGTTTTTCGATACGCCCGACGCAAGATGCGCAACTCATGCCTTCAATGCTCAGCACTTCATGATAAGTAGGGGCTTTAGTATTTTTTGTTTTCATAACAACCTCTGTCGTTTTTAACTATATTTTTAATCTTATTTTCAAATCTATAGTGACAGCATATAGGTTGACATCATGGTAAGGTCAAGCGTATTTCTATAATACTTTTAAACCCGTTTATAGTAGCGTCTTATATTTATCGTTGAATACAAAATAGCTCAATTATGGTTTATTGTTGAAGGTGTGGCGGCATTAATTCTAAAATAGGGCAGGATAAATGGCTGATAATAAGATAAACTGCCCAGCGAGCGCTGATAGGGTTCGATAGCTCTCGATAGCTCTCGATCAATTCACTGTATTTGGCTACTAGCGAATAAAACATCAATAATAATAAACGCTGCTAACAATGACAGAGTACGCCGTCAACAGCAGGTGATATCAGCACCGTTAACACAAAACATTTATACAAGACCATTGATATTAAGGCACATCACTATGGAAGAAGTACCAAATACGATAGAACAAAGACCCGTATTCATGCCCAAAGTCAACAGTGACAATTTGGTAAAAACGGATATGGTTATGTTTGAGCGACATGTGGGATTTGCGACCAGACAAAAGAAAAAATCCATCAATGACTTACAGCAAGTCATTCGCAAAAAGTATGGATTTAAGCACGTGTTAGAGCTGTCTAGTAAATCTGGTAATAAGCTAAGCTTTCCTCTAAGCCCGTTTAGTTTAAAGATTACCGATGAGCATGATGGCAATCCATATAGTGTCGAAAATGCTTTTCAAGCCAGTATGGTTTTTGAAGATGGTGGTCCTTACACGGATTTGCTAACAGTAGCGCCAAGACAAGCCCGAAAGGATGAGCGATTGATGACCTCGGGCGAGCTCATTGGCTACAATTACTTTGGTATGGAGTGGGGAGTAGAGCCGTTAACGACGTTTTATGACTGGCTGTACGTGAATGCTCTAAAGCAAAACCCTCAACTACATGAGGAAGTGATTCAATATCAAGGGTTTACTGATATTACTTTCAATCCTAAAAAATCTATCCATAGTGCAGCGTATGCGTTGGCGCTGTTTGTGGCACTGCATAAAAGAGAATTGCTCGATAATGTTGAAGAACCAATGGCATTCTATGACTTATGCAATAATTTTAAAATCAGCAATACTGAACACCTGTTAGAAGAAGGTTGGGTCTAATAGTTAAGTCAGCGCTCGCTTAAGTTTGCTTAAACCAAAAGCTACGATGCATTATGTATCGTGGCTTTTTTATTTCTCTATGTTTAAAGCTATATATTCTCATCCCAATACGGCGGCGTGCCATAGTAGTTGGTCATAAAATCGATGAAGCATCTGACTTTGTGAGGTAGTAGTTTTCTATGGGCATAGACGGCATACAATCCCAAAGGGTCAGGTTCATATTCGGGCAGTACTATGTCCAACTTGCCAGTACTTAATGCTTCGCTAGCAATAAAAGTCGGCTGTAGTATCAATCCTCCGCCTGCAATAGCTGCTTCAACGAGTACGTCGCCATTATTACTATGGAAAACGCTACGTTCTTTGAATTGTTTGGTCTTTAGGTATTTGTAGATTTGACCCTTAGTTTCAACATTCATATAGCTATAATGCAAATAGCGATGCGATTCTAAATCCTCAAGTTGCTTAGGGGTGCCATGAGTTTTGAGGTACTTGGGCGAAGCGCATAATACCACGCGAATCGGAGCAATCTGCTTAGCGATAAGTGACGAGCTTTGGAGCTGTCCGATACGCAGGGCAATATCAAACCCTTCTTCAACGATATCTACTTTTCGATCACTCAACTGCAGATCAACGGTAACTGATGGATAGCGCTCCTGAAAATCAGTGATGAGTTTTGCCATATGCTTTAGGGCAAAGGAGACGGGCGCACTGATCCGCAGGACGCCTTTAGGGTGCTGCTGTAAGCCGCCTAATTGCGATGCCATCTCATCAATACTCAATAAAATCTGCTGTGCATGCGTAAAGTATTGACTGCCAGCTTCAGTCAGGCTGACTTTGCGTGTAGTACGGTTGAGCAGGCGAGTATGTAGTTCCTCCTCTAACTTTGCCACATACTTGCTTACTAGCTGCGGCGAGAGCTGCATCGTAATAGCCGCTTTACTAAAACTGCCTTCTGTTACTACCGCGACAAAAGCGCGCATGGCATCGATTCTATCCATATCTGTCCCTATCATTCTCTCGATATCAAATCCATTATAAACAGTATGTTGATAATTATTCAATATAACTGAGCTTACTCTTTTATAGCGTTGATAGTAAAGTGTGCCTATATCATTTTCGACACTATCTATTCTAATCATACCTTATGGAGTAAGCATCAATGAAGTCATCACTATTAAATACTATTTTGTCATCAAAAGCTGGAGTGGCGGCCCTAGTGCTTCGGGTACCCATTGGCCTGATTTTAGCAGCCCATGGCGCCCAAAAGTTATTTGGTTGGTTCGGTGGTAACGGACTGGCAGGTACGGCTCAGTGGTTAAGCAGTATGGGTATAGAGCCTGGCTACTTAATGGCGATACTCGCAGGCGGTGCTGAGTTCTTCGGTGGTCTGGCTCTGGTATTAGGTCTGCTAACCAGACCAGCAGCTTTAGCCGCAGCCTTTACCATGTTGGTGGCTATTTTTTCTGTCCATATTAGCAATGGGCTATTTGCTGATAATGGTGGTTATGAATATGCATTAACATTGATGGTAGCTACACTTGCTTTAGCCATCCAAGGTGGCGGCTCCCTCAGTATGGATAAAGTATTATCAGAAAAATTAGGATAGGTTTTATAGTTGTAAATGGTTTTATTCAATTTTCGTGAATAAAGCTGTTTAATTAGAGTCATTTAATAAAAGCAACAAGGGGAAAGCCATGACCACACTTTTATCTAATGAGCCAGTCAGCCAGCCTGTACTGTTTATACCGCATGGTGCAGGGCCTTGTTTTTTTATGGATTGGCAACCAGCGGATACGTGGCATGAGATGGCAACTTTTTTAAAGGGCATTTCTGCTCGTTTGCCTGAGCGACCAAAGGCTATCTTAATCATTAGTGCCCATTGGCAGAAGACTGAGTTTAGTATCACCGCTGGCAAGCAACCTGATCTCATTTATGATTATTATGGCTTTCCTGAGCATACTTATAATTTGACTTATCCAGCCTCAGGCGTACCAGCATTGGCGGAGCAAGTCAGTAGTCTACTGATAGAGGCAGGGGTAGGTAATAAACAAGATGCGGAGCGCGGTTTTGATCATGGGGTATTTATACCGCTTAAGCTAATGTTCCCTGAGGCAGATATTCCAGTGGTGCAACTATCCTTGCGTCATGATTTAGACCCACAAGCGCATTTGGCTGCTGGTCAGGCATTGGCGTCATTACGTACAGAGGGTGTGCTAATCGTCGGTAGCGGCATGAGCTTTCATAATATGCGCGGTTATGGCGATACCAGTTTTACTGAACCATCAGAGCGTTTTGATGAATGGCTAACGAATACTGTAGAATCAGCAGATTCGGATAAACGACTCACGGCCTTGACCAATTGGAAAAATGCTCCTCACGCGCTTGACTCACATCCATTAGGGGCAGAGGAGCATTTGTTACCGCTTATGATAGCGGTGGGTGCAGCAGGGAGTGATGCAGGTCGCAAAATCTATTCTGAGCAAGTGCTAAAAACGCAAATATCAGCCTTTCAGTTTGGTTGAATATGTTGAAACGTTTAATGCGTGGTATTTCAGCATGATTATCAAAAATAAAATATCCTTTGAATCTCAGACTCAAAGGACGTTTTAGATTAATACAGCAATTATTAATGGCATATCAAATTAGAGATAACGTCGCTTATTATTCGTAGTTTGCCACCACATTATTTCCATCAAGTTTGAATTTATAAGTATTGAGCACAATACTCTCATCATCTAAACACTGACCAGTAGCTAGGTTAAAGCGTTGCTTATAGATGGGTGAGGCCACATAAAGGACTTCTTTTGCTGTTCCTGTATCATCTGTAATCGTGGTTCCACCAATCAACCCCCGAGACAATACATTGGCTTGACTGAATGGATCGTAGTTATCAAGAGCAAATAAATCGTTCTGTTTGGTACGAAAGATAGCAATTTGTTTGCCATCTATCAGGGCGCAAACACCGGTTTCAGGAATGATATCGTCAAGTGTACAAATAGTCTGTTGGTTCATGAGGCGGTATCCTTAGTGATGATAATATTGCTCTGTATGAATGATAAATCCTGAGTGATAAGCTGCAATTTGCAAAACATGATTTGAGAAAATGAGTCGTAAAGCTTGAGTCTAAAAACATGAGTGGAAAAAACAGCGCCTTGCTTTTTGTGATAATTAACAAGGCACTCATCATTGGCTAGGCCAACTCAACCAGATTGATGGTTGCTTTTTCCGCATCAGTCGCTGGGCGAATCTGTTCACGATCAGTCACGAAAACGACATTATCATCGCCTTTCTCACTGTTTACAAAATGACGGAAACGCTTGAGTTTTTCGGTGTCGTTAATCGTTGCTGCCCACTCACACACGTAATTGTCGACCAACAATTGCATTTGTGCTTCGAGCTCATCTGCTATGCCCAAACTATCTTCAATAATGACAGCCTTCAAATAATCCAGCCCGCCATCTAAGCTTTCACGCCACTTTGAGGTACGCTGTAGCTTGTCCGCTGTTTTAATATAAAACATAATGATGCGGTCGATGTATTTGACCATGGTTTCGGTATCGAGATCGGTGGCGAACAGCTCGCCATGACGCGGGGTGATACCACCATTACCGCAGACAAATAAATTCCAGCCGTTTTCAGTCGCAATCATGCCAAAGTCTTTACTTTGCGCTTCCGCACATTCGCGCATACAGCCCGACACACCCATCTTGATTTTGTGCGGTGAGCGCACGCCTTTATAACGATTCTCTAATCTTAAGGCGAGGCCAATGCTGTCATCGACTCCGTAACGGCACCAGTTATTACCGATACAAGATTTCACGGTACGTAAAGATTTACCATAGGCATGACCAGTCTCAAAGCCTGCTTGTACCAGTTGCGTCCAAATATCAGGCAATTGCTCCATGCGTGCGCCAAACAGATCGACCCGCATCCCACCAGTGATTTTGGTGTACAAATTAAACTGCTTCGCTACTTGACCCAGTACGATGAGCTTGTCTGCAGTAATTTCACCGCCCGGCACACGCGGCACAACGGAATAAGTGCCGTCTTTTTGGATGTTACCTAAGTAGTAATCGTTACTGTCCTGTAGTGGTGTCAGTTCGGTTTTGAGTACGTAATCATTCCAGCACGATGCCAAAATAGAGGCGACCGTTGGTTTACATATCTCACAGCCATGACCGCTACCATGTTCAGTCAGTAATTCATCAAAGGTTTTGATGCCGTGCACACGAATCAGACTATATAAATCCTGACGAGAGTACGCAAAGTGCTCACACAAGTCATTGTTTACTTCAAAGCCCATGGCGGTGAGTTGATAGCTGACCGTATCTTTGACCATAGGGGCACAGCCGCCACAGCCACTACCAGCACTGGTCACGGTTTTTACATCGCTGACGGAGTATGCGCCGTTTTCGACGGCCGAGCAGATAGCGCCTTTGGTCACGTTGTAACAAGAACAAATCGTGGCAGTATCTGGCAGATTGTCGATGCCCATCACGGGTTTTTCGACATTGGGTAATATCAGGCTTTCTGGGTGTGCAGGTAGGTCAATGTCATTCAAATGCAATTGCAATAGGTTGTTATAGTCTTCGGTGTCGCCTACCAGTACAGCACCAAGCAAGCGTTTGTTATCAGGTGTGGTGACCAGTTTTTTGTAGATGCCCTCAGCAGGATTTTGATACAGGTAGCTTAAGCTGCCTTCACTCGTACCATGTGCGTCGCCAATACTGCCTACATCCACACCCATCAGTTTTAACTTGGTGCTCATGTCAGCACCCGTAAATATCTGCTTGCTATCACCAGCGATTTGCGCGGCACAGATACTGGCCATGTTGTAACCGGGAGCCACCAGACCAAATACTTTATTGTCCCATACTGCGCATTCGCCCACGGCATAAACATGATCTACATTGGTGCGACATTGCTCATTAATCAAGATGCCACCACGCCCGCCCATTTCGATACCGCATTCGGGGTTGTTTTTAATGAGACCGTCTTGCGGTCTAATACCGGCGCTAAACACAATCATATCGGTTGTTAGAGAGGTGCCATCTGTAAACTGCATGGTTAAATGTTGACCATCACCGATGGTGTCATCAGGGTTAAGTGCGGTATTAGACAGAATCTCTTTGGTGTTTTTCCCCGTCAGTACTTTGACACCAAGTGCTTCTATTTTACGCTTTAAGATCTCACCACCAGCGGCATCGAGCTGAACGCCCATCAATTGCGGTGCAAACTCGACCACATAGGTATCCAGCCCTAGCGTCACGAGCGCTTTTGCGGCTTCAAGCCCCAGTAGACCGCCACCAACCACCACGCCTTTTTTGACAGTGGGCAGATCGGCAATGGCTAAAATCTCATCTAAATCTGCAATGGTACGGTATACGTGGCAGTGCGGATGCTCGCGGCCTGGGATGGGCGGTACAAAAGGATATGAGCCAGTCGCTAGCACCAACTCAGAGTACTCAATAATATCGCCTGCCTCAGTAGTAATACGCTGACTGGCCGAATCGATATCTACAATACACTGATTCAAATGCAAATTAACTTTTGATAATTCGTAAGCCGTTAAATCTACTAGGTTCAGCTTACTGGCATCTTTATGTTCAAAGTAGCTCGACAAATAAACACGGTCATAAGCAGGGCGGTCTTCTTCAGCAAATACATGAATATCAAATTGCTGGTGCAGTCCTTGCTCAATTGCTCGTTCAATAAAGTGATGACCGACCATACCGTTGCCAATCACCACCAAATTGCCTTTGTTTTCTGTGTTTAATGCAGTGCTAATCATGCGTCTGTCCTTAGTAATGGGGCTGGTTGAACGCGGTCATCGTTTATTTTTTTATCACGCTATAAACGGCTCCGTCTCTCAACAACAGCTGATAAACAGCATTTAATACCTACTATTACAGAGTATTCAATAATCATGCCAGAGCACTTCGATTAGCTAGGTTTTTGCGCGTTGCTATTAGGCATAAAGGTATGCCGTATCGAGACCAGTCGCTTATGTACTAAGGTTTTTATGTCAGCATGATTAGCGTTGCTATTTGCCAAAAATCAGGGTGAGCACGATTGTTAACGACAGCGATATCAAAAATTAATGCACCAAAATAGACATTGCGATGCCCCAAGTTGGATGTTATTGCTGTTTATAAGGGAGGCTGATGGAGTGTTTTAAATCTGCTGTGTTAATGCTTTATTAGCATAAGCGTCAGGTGTGGTGATGGTTATAGACCCGCCAGTAAAGGCGCTTGGATAATTAACGAGTGCTGATCTTTATACAGATTTGGCAGTGTACACGGATAACTGGCATAACCATTGCACTGCTTGAAACATTGCTACTTATCATATTTGAATACTGCATTTTTTGAACACTTAGTACCTTTAGTACGTTGTCAGAACCCTGAAGTTAATCATTTGAGGAAGTTGCCTATGTCATCATCAGCCCCCGTTGCGCCTAGTAAAGACAAGCTTAATGTTTTGTCATTTACGGGTAAAAATAAAATCCTTCATTTAGGTTGGATGGCATTTTTCCTTACCTTTTTTGTATGGTTCAACCATGCACCATTTCTATCAGCGATTGGAGAAACACTCAATCTGAGTAAAGACCAAGTCAAAACACTACTCATTTTAAACGTGGCATTGACTATTCCTGCCCGCGTGATTATCGGGATGCTGACAGACCGTTTTGGCCCTCGTATTGTTTATACCGCCATTTTAGCCATTGGTGCTATTCCTTGTTTTACCTTTGCGTTCGCGCAGGATTACAACACCTTGGCACTGTCTCGATTTTTACTGGGTTTTGTGGGTGCAGGTTTTGTGGTGGGTATCCGTTTGATGAGTGATTGGTTTCCAACCAATGAATTGGGGACGGCTGAGGGCATTTATGGGGGGTGGGGTAATTTCGGCTCAGCAGCAGCGGCACTGTTATTGCCGACTATCGCGATTGGGGCTGCAGCAGTTTTCGGTGGTGATGAAGGTTGGCGTTATGCAACAGCCACATCAGGGGTAGTGATGGCGCTTTATAGCATCATTTTTTATAAGATGGCGCGTAATACACCCAAAGGGGCTACTTATTTTAAACCCAAAAAGTCAGGTGCCATGATGGTGACGTCATCGGGTGATTTTTGGTTAATGATGGTTTTTAAACTGCCTATGTATTTGGCATTGGCGCTATTGGCATGGAAACTATCACCTGATGGTGTGAGCTTGCTGAGCCAGTCTAGTGTCACCATGGTCTATATTGGCCTTGCGATACTGTATGTTTACGAGTTCATTAGTAGCTACCGTTTTAATAAAGAGGTTTTCACCACGCCTGTACCAGTGGCGCATCGTTATGATTTTAAGCAAGTAGGTATCTTAAATATTTTGTATTTTGCCACGTTCGGCTCAGAGCTTGCCGTCGTGTCGATGCTTCCTTTGTTTTACCAAGAAACTTTTAGTTTATCGATTGTAATGGCAGGGGTATTGGCATCGAGCTATGCCTTTATGAATCTCATGTCACGCCCAGGTGGCGGTTGGCTCAGTGATAAGTTTGGTCGCAAAATTACTTTGTTGATTTTGACAGCTGGTTTGGCCATCGGGTATCTATTAATGGGCTTCCTTGACTCAACATGGCCACTGGCACTGGCATTGTTAATTACGATGTTTTGCTCGTTCTTCGTACAGGCAGGTGAGGGCGCTGTTTTTGCGGTGATTCCTCTGATCAAACGCAGTATGACAGGGCAGTTTGCAGGGATGACAGGTGCGTATGGTAATGTTGGGTCAGTGGTGTATTTAACGGTGCTGAGCCTGGTGTCTTATCAAGTGTTTTTCTTTGTAATTGCCGCGACAGCAGTGGTTGGATTCTTTGCATTGTTTCTCTTAAAAGAGCCAGAAGGCATTATTATTGAAGAGATGCCAGATGGCACATTTGCCGAAATACAAGTGAGTCATAGATAGTATGGGGTGACGACAGATGACGATAACAGATGCAGCAAACGCCAATAGAAACAATAGTCAAAATGCGGATGAGATGGCTGCTCATTTCAATAAAGGTAATCCGTCATCTTTGATAGAGTCAAGTCAGTTTGTTGCTATTGATGAGACTAATGAAAGTAAGAGTATTGATGATGGCAGCACTGTATTATGGTGGCTTGATTTTTTTACTATGGCAGGTCGCAAGACTGAAAACCAAGACAGCTTACTTATCACCACCTGCTTGCCCTATCAATGTTCAGGTGCAGAATCATCTAATGCTAATCGCTCAATATCTCAAGCAAGATCTCACCCGTCCTCATCAGCCCCATTATTGGTGCTGATGGCAGATGGGGTCAGCGCTTGTCAGTTTCCAAAACAGGCAAGTAGGCTAGTGGTGAATACCATTGCTCACAAAATAACATTAGGGTTGACTGCACTGACACAATCGCAAGATGAGACGTCATCCATCAGTTTTGATGATGATCAAGTCGCCACTATTATCAAAACAGCAGTCAACAAAGCCAACGATATTCTATATTTTCCTCAATCGTATCAACGGGTGCCGCCGTTGTTGTCTACGTTATCAGGCTTGCTCTGTATCGGTGACCGTATTCACCTGTTTCATACAGGCGACTCTCGAATATACCGCGTTGGGGTAGATTGTCTGACAGTATTGAGCAAAGATCACCGCGTGCACCGCGGTCAAGATAAAGGAGCGCTTGCTGCAGCTATCGGCGCAGATAGCCAGATGGAGCTACAACAATCGGTATTTACCCTTCATCAAAACGAATGTTTGGCCATTATGACGGATGGGGTTTATGAGCATATAGAGCCCACAGAGTTGCAATTTGAGCTGTGCAGCAGTGCGACTGATATACTTCAGTTGATGACCACCACACACGAATTACCGCTAGGACTTAACACCAGTCAAGCCGTATGCGAGCAAGCCTTTAGTGCAGGTAGTCATGACAATCTAAGCATGGTTATGCTGAGTATGAACACACGCTCAGCCCGTTTTACTTCTATCAATGGCTCCAAGGGTATTAGTCATTTAAATGGCATTGACTTTGATAATCTGGATACGGTCATACATGATGTGAATCGCTACCAGCTGCCAACCGATTTACAGATAGGCGATCATATTGACGGCTTTACTGTGATTGGTATCATTGCTCGTACTGCTCGCAGTCACGTGTACTGGGTAAAAGATGAATACAACCATGACTTTGTTTTAAAATCACCCAGTTTAGACTCTGTTGCCGATGGTCACTATCTGCGTGATTTTCTAAAAGAACGTAAAATTGGTTTGAGCCTATCAAAACATCGCCGCGCAGGAGAGTCGGCTTACAATCAAGCTGATCCCAATCGATTGCCTGTCAATCCTGCATCCAACAATAGTGGTCATAACGTGGGCTCTGGGCTCAGTGAGTCGGGGCTGCTGCGTTACTATCCAGTACCAGCAAGTACCACATACTTATATCATTTGACTGAATATATCGCCGGTGAGAGTTTACGGAACTTTATGGATCGTCATGCGCCTTGTGATGTGTGGCAAACCTTTGATTTACTCACCAAAATTGGCATGGCAGTTCGAGTCATGCATCGCAACTATCTGCTGCATCAAGACATCAAACCTGAAAATATTCTTTTGACCAAATCTGGTGCGGTCAAACTGATTGATTTTGGTTCCGCCAGTTCCTCTATCTTAAAAGACAGTACGCGACCACCAAATGGTGATTTGCACTATGCTGCACCAGAATATTACACCGATGCACCAAAAGGCGTGCATTCTGACTTGTTCTCGATTGCAGTGATTGGTTATGAACTGCTGACGGGACAATTGCCGTTTAATACCCAGACACTAATGATGCCAAACCAAACACTAATGATGCCCGCGCAGCCGCTACGGCAGCAGAATGTGCCTGACGCCAGCCAACAGGCACTCATGCGTGCGCTGCATGTCAATACTAACGCGCGCTATCAAGCCATTGGTGAGTTTTTACAAGATTTTAACCCTGATAATAAAGCGCACAGCCGCGACCCAGAACCTCTCATTAAGCGTAACCCTCTACTGGTATGGCATGGCATTTGCTTCATAGAGTTTGTCATCATTTTATTGTTGTTGGCATACTTTTCATGACACGCTGTTTTGCATTCAATGCTGCTCCGGGCGGCTAAGGATTTTTCTGTTTATGTCACTATCTATGTCGCAAGCCGCAACTACGGTAGATACTCATACCAACACTCACGCCTTAGCATCAGACCATCAAAAAAACGCTGGCATCGTTATTATCGGGGCGGGCATGGCAGGCAGTCGCTTTGCTATTGAGCTTGCTCGCACGCAATCAAATGATGATAAATCCCGTTTGCCAATTACGTTAATCAGTAAAGAGCCGCACGTGGGCTACAACCGAATTATGCTGTCACCCGTATTGGCTGGCGACACAGCGTTTGAAGATACTTATTTATATGACAACTCAGAGTATGAGCAGCTAGGTATCACCGTGCTGGCTGGGGTTGCAGTAGAGACAATAGATACCAAGTGCCAGTGTATTGAGCTAGATGATGGGCAAACACTCAACTATGCCAAGTTAATAATGGCCACAGGATCAACTGCCCGAGTCATTCCGTTCCCCAATCACACGGCTAATGGCGTGCATGTGTTTCGAGACCTTGCCGATGTGACCGCTCTGATGGACTATGCCCGCCAAGGAAAAGCGGGTTTGGTGATTGGTGGTGGCGTACTGGGATTAGAGGCTGCGTGCGCGTTGGCGGCACAGGGCGCGAGCATGACGGTCATTCATATGGATAGTTATGTACTCAATCGTCAGCTAGACCTGCCAGCTGCCGAGCTTTTGCAAGCTGAGCTCATGCGCCGAGGGGTTGGTCTCGCGGTTTCTGCCCATACTGAGGCCATCGAGATGAATGATGCAGGAGAAGTATGCGGATTGTCTTTAAAAGACGGGCGCAAGCTAGCAGCTGATTTTATCGTGATGGCAGTGGGTGTGATACCCAATACATCGCTTGCTAAGCAAAGCGGGCTTGAGGTTAATCGCGGTATTGTGGTCGATGATTTTATGCACACCAGTTGTCCTAATGTTTATGCCATTGGAGAGTGTATAGAGCGAGAGGGCGAGCTATTTGGAATGGTGGCGCCGGTCAATCAGCAGGTAGATACATTGGTCACGGTTTTAAAAGATGCTTTGATAGAAAACGATATAAATGTGATAGACAATAAAGCTGCCGTGCCAGATCACTGGGTTCCTTTTATCAGCAAGCCGTTGTCATTAAAATTGAAAGTATCTGGCATGTCGGCATTTTCTGCAGGGCAAATTGCTTTCGATGATGACGCTGCCGACTCTATTGAGACTCTCGTATATCGTCAGCCTGAATTAAACCATTATCACTGTCTGTACCTCAAAGAAAACAAACTCATTGGTGCTGTGCTTTATGGGGACACCAGCGATGGCAGCTTTTACAGTCAGTTAATTATAGATAACGTTGATATTACGTCCATTAAAGACACACTCATATTTGGCGAAGCATATTGTCATTTGGATGAAATAATGCCAAGCAATTCGCCGACTACGGAAGTAGATATAGAATTTAATGAGACAGACAGGAACGTCGATCATCATAAAGCGGCTGAACTGTTAGAGGATGCATTATGAATGACGCTATTGCCAATCAATCTACTGCTAGTAAAGTAGTGTCAGCTAATAGCCTACCTAATAGCATGCAAAAAGCAACAGACCGCGTCATTGAAACACATGATATAAGTGCTGCCAAAAATACAAAAAAAGCACTGTCGTCTTCTGATAGCGATTTGATTGATAGCTCGATAACTACTATCCGCACAACGTGCCCTTATTGCGGAGTGGGATGCGGTGTTTTAGCGAGCGTGAATGAGACAGAGGTGCTGAGCGTTAAAGGAGATCCTGAGCATCCGGCTAATTCTGGTAAATTGTGCTCCAAAGGGAGTGCGCTAGCACAAACACTAGGCACTGCGCGCCGCTTGACCGAGCCATATTATCAAAACAAGCAAGCAGTCATGCAACAGCATCAGCCTATGCAATTGGGTAATGATTTTAATGCTAAAGACGTATCTGACAAGTCACTTATAAAGCAGACAGACTGGGATACCGTACTAGGGGACGTTGCCAGTCGTCTAAATGACACTATCGCCAAACACGGGCGAGACAGCATTATGTTTTATGTCTCAGGTCAATTGCTGACTGAAGACTATTACGTGGCTAACAAATTTATAAAAGGGTTTATTGGTAATAATAACATCGACTCCAACTCTCGGCTGTGCATGTCGTCCGCAGTAGCTGGGCACAAACGTGCGTTTGGCGCAGATCTTGTGCCGGGTAATTACGAGGATTTAGAGGTTTGTGATTTATTGGTACTGGTAGGATCCAATATGGCGTGGTGCCATCCTATTTTATTTGGTCGATTTTTAGCAGCCAAAAAAGCCAATCCTAATAAAAAACTGATTGTGATAGATCCGCGCCGTACGGACTCTTGCGAGTTTGCCGATTTGCATTTACCAATTGCTGCGGGCACGGATACACATTTATATAATGGGTTGCTGCATTACTTAGATCAGCAGGGTTGCCAAGATGATGAATATGTTAGCCAAAGCTTGGGCGTTGATGATGCGGTGAATGCGGCCAAAGCATGGAGCATTGATAAAGTCGCCAGTGCTTGTCAAGTGTCTGCGGATAGTATCCGCCAGTTCTATGAAAGCGTTGCCGCCACTGATAAAACAGTCACTGCCTTTAGTATGGGCGTCAATCAATCACAAAGTGGAACCGATAAGGTCAATGCTATTATCAATACCCATTTGTTCACAGGGCGTGTAGGCAAAGTAGGGGCCAGTCCGTTTTCACTTACTGGACAGCCTAATGCAATGGGTGGACGAGAAGTCGGCGCCCTTGCCAATTTGTTAGCGGCGCATTTAGAACTAGACAATGCCGATCATCGTCAGCTCGTGGCAGACTTTTGGCAGTCGCCTCAAACTATCGCCCCAAACGTGGGTGTCAAAGCCTGTGATGCGGCTGCTGCCATATTAGATGGTCGTATCAAGGCCATTTGGATTATGGCTACCAACCCAGTGGTTAGCTTGCCAGATGCCGATAATTTTCGCCAAGCGCTTACCAAATGCGATCTAGTGATTGTCTCTGATTGCTCGGTAGACAGTGATACGGTGAAGTGTGCTGACATTGTATTGCCTGCCCAGGGGTGGGGCGAAAAATCTGGAACGGTCACCAATTCTGAACGGCGTATATCTCGGCAGCGGGCATTAATGCCTGCGTTGGGGCTTGCCAAACCAGATTGGTGGATACTGTCTCAAGTTGCCACACGAATGGGGTTAACGGGGTTTGATTATCAACATCCTAGCGAGATATTTAATGAACACGTGGCATTGACCGCTTATGGTAATACGCATAGCCACAGAACATCTCACTCTAATAAGAATTACCCTCGCTACCTGAATCTTAGCAAAGACTTGTCTGCTTTAATGACAGATGAGGTACCAGCCGATAAACCTGCTCAACAATATATTAGCCAGCATATTAACCAGAACGGCAATCAAACATATCAGCCAATCGCACTCAGTCAGCAAGCATACGAAGAGATGTTACCATTTCAATGGGGTGGCACGCGTATCTCTATGATTGATAAGATAAAACCTTTAGAAAACGAGATCATTAATTCCGAGGCTGCTGTTACCAAGTCACAGTTGATTGCTATTACGCCCTCTGATGAAGCGAGCGTAGCCAATGTGCATCGACATCAAAGCAGGAAAAACTCCCAACTGATTGTTGATAATCGAACACCCTTTAAACACGAGTTTGAGCATGATACTCAACCTGAAAACGAAGTGGTTTATTTACGCCTGATTACTGGCAGGCTGCGTGATCAATGGCATACCATGACTCGCACTGGCCTTGCACCGCAGTTAAATCAACATCAGCCAGTACCGACACTGACCATACATCCTAATGATGCACGGCAGCTAGGTGTTCAAGATAATGACTTTGTACAACTGCATCGTAGGTTTGAAAACCACGGAAAGTATGAAAGTTATGAGAACGGCGTGACCAGTAACGGCATAGTCAATGATACCGCGATGAGTACGGCTAAGGATGGCAACGAGTCCACAAGTATCGTACTAGCTCAAGTTGCCATTAGCGATACGTTGCGCGTTGGTGATGCATTTATGCCCATGCATTGGAGCAATGCTTTTGCTAGCTTTGCTCGGGTAGGCCCCCTTATTCCAACAGTCGTCGATCCACTTTCAGGGCAGCCAGAGCTCAAAAATTCGGCGATTAGTGTCACGCCTGTTCCTATGCAATCATTTGGCAAGATTTTGGTGCATCCTGAGTGGCAAGACGCCGTTATAGTGCAATTACGTACTATTTTGGTCAATTTTTCTGCCAAAGCGTCAGAGAAAGGATTGTCTGAAACAAAATGCGAAGCACGTTCAAATAATATTGTGCCAGAGGCATTACCTGCACTTACTTGGAGTTTGAGTCATCAAAATAACAGCGTCTTGATCAATCTCGCTAGCCCGATGGTGGAGGCTAGTAGTACCTTAGCGTGCCCCGAGTTTTGGCAGAATTTTATAGCGTCTATGCAATCATTATCACAGCCAAACCCTCAAGAGGGTGTCATGCATACGGCGTTTACGGTCGATAATGTACAGAATCAATTGCGTTTTATTGTGACTCAATCTGCGCCTGAGATAGACTCAAATAACGCTGCTATAAATAGTGGGTCATCTGATGATGAAAGGCCTAGCACACAACTGATTATGGCTATTTATGTTGCTCCAACGCAAAAGCAATTACCGAGTGTACGTTGGCTCGATAGCTGCTTTACGGATACTAGTCAAATACCTGTTAATCAACGATACAAATGGTTGCTAGCGGGGCGGCCTGCCAGTGGTTATGTCGATCCAGGACCCTTGGTATGCTCTTGTATGTCAGTTGGAAAAAACACCATTCTCAACGCTATCACGCAGCATGGTTGTACTAGTGCGACGGCAGTGGGTAAGCAGTGCCGAGCAGGTACCAATTGTGGCTCTTGTGTGGGGCAAATCAATGCATTAATCGCAGAATGTACCCCATTAGCGCAAGCTTAAATCATGTTATGGCACGTCGCTTGCAACCTTTTATATGCAATTACTGGTTGAGTATTGTGTTATGAACAATCAGCCATTTTAGAATAGGGGTTTATTGACAACTTTGCTTATGGTTGCCCATTTTGCTGTATTCACGCTGTTATCAGGAGTCACCACCATGACCAATATATCTGCCGCTACCTCAATTACTTCAATGCATGAGACCTATCAGCTAATGGACCAACACTGCGCAGAAAACGTGCAAACTTGCACCAAAAGAGGCACTGTGCATCTGATTGGCGCAGGATCTGGTGACCCTGAGCTGTTAACCTTAAAAGCGTGGCGAGTAATGCAGCGCGCAGAGGTAGTATTATACGACAGTCTGGTGTCTGAAGATATTTTGGATATGTGCGCGAGCACGGCGGAAAAAATATTCGTTGGTAAGCGCCGCGCCAATCATGCATTACCACAAGAGAGTATTAACGAGCTACTGGTCAAACACGCGCTGGCAGGTAAAATGGTGGTTCGCTTAAAAGGTGGCGACCCTTTTATTTTTGGGCGCGGCGGCGAAGAGCTGCAGGAAGTGGTGCGTCATGGCATTCATTTTGAGTCTATTCCAGGCATTACAGCTGCCAGTGCCGCTGCTAGCCGTGCAGGAATTCCACTAACGCACCGTGACCATGCCCAATCGGTCAAGTTTGTCACTGCTTGCAAAAAAAATGGGGCGCCTAATAATGATTATAGTGAGCTAATGGACAGCAGCCAGACAGTTGTGTTTTACATGGGTTTGCACCGTTTGCATGAGATGACACAAGGGTTGATAGCAGCGGGGCGCGACAGCGAAACGCCTTTTGCTATCATTAGTCATGCCACTATGCCAACGCAGCAAGTACTTATCGGCACATTAAGTGATATCGCTGATCAGCAAGCTGAAGCAAAACTACCAACCCCTGCACTATTGATTATGGGTGATGTGGTCACTTTATATCATGAGTTTGCAGACTATAATCTTGGCGCCATGGGTAAAGGTGAGTTTGTTGATGTTGATAAAGTGATAAGCAGTAATGATTTGATACCCAATTTGGAAAGTATTGCGTAGGATAACTACTTTTAAGAAACTGTTATTTTAAGAAACTGTTACTAAGGTGATTATGTGCACCCGTCTAGAATCTTGTGTAGGACCATGTTTAGTCTAGATAATACTTACATCAAGTTTAAAAACTTCCGATGTCGTTTCAAAGTTGGCTATAGCTAAGTTAATTATTATAGATTTCGTAATTGCTCGATTAACCAACGATGTATGCCACTGTCAGCAGTACGTGGATGCCATGCTGCGATGACCTTAAAAGTAGGCGGCAATGCTTCAACCTTAAGCTCTTTGACCTTACTGCTCGGCAATAATCGCGAAGGATAAAACGCAATCATGTCAGTCGTGTGCAAAATATCTGGTACGGCTGAAAAGCTAGGAACCGACATCACAATGTTTCGTTTTAGACCTTTTTCTGCAAACCATTGATCATGAGAGCCACGTAAATTAGCACGTGAAGGTGACACGACTAGCTGCGCGTGTGCAGCCACTTGCGCCAGCGTTAATGGCTCTGTGGCAAAGGTATTCTCACAACCTGTAACGCATAAATGTTGCTCTTCAAATAAAGTCACATACGATAAGTTATCAGGGATAAACTCTGGAAAAGTAATCAACAAATCAAGCTCGCCTGCTGCAATCAGCTGATTGATATTGTCCGAGGCAAAGTCGCGCACGATCAACTTCAAATCCGGTGCGTCGCGTCGCGTAATATTAAACAATTGCGGTAATAATGCCTGCGTCGCATAGTCAGTCGCACTAATCGTAAATATGCCTTTGTATGTGTGCGGCATAAAAACCTCTGGCTCTAACAAATCTTCCAACTGCTTTAATATCTGGTCAATAGGTCGCTGCATCGATAGCGCTTTTGGCGTTGCCACCATGCTATTGCCTTGACGAATAAACAAGCGATCATCAAACACCTCACGTAACTTGCGTAACTGCTCACTGATGGCTTGTTGGGTCAGCCCCATTTTACGTGCAACTTGTGAGAGGTTTTTCAGATCAAGTAACGCTTGTAATACTCTAAGTTGCTTAATATCGAGCCGATTCATTCCATTCATAATGAGTACCATTAATAGTTGTATCTTAAACAATAATTGGTTGTTTCTAATTGTACCCTCAAAACGCTATGCTGACTAACATTGCTTAAGTAGCCACTAAATGAGCTATTAAGCATCAAAACAGGCCAAATACCTTTAATAATAAGCCATCAGCTGCTTTAAAAGAGACACTTATGACACAAACTATTCCAGATACAAAGACATTATTTTCCTCTGTAGCACTTGGGCCTTATACGCTCAAAAACCGCATCGTAATGCCGCCTTTGACACGCTCTCGTAGCACGCAACCTGACAATATCCCTAATGACTTAATGGCCAGCTATTATGCACAGCGTGCGTCAGCAGGCTTTATGGTGACGGAAGGTACGCAGATTGAGCCAAGAGGTCAAGGTTATGCTTGGACGCCAGGTATCCATTCATCAGCCCAAGTTGAAGGTTGGAAAAAAGTCACGCAAGCAGTACATGACAAAGGCGGTATTATTTTTGCTCAGCTTTGGCATGTAGGCCGTGTGTCGCACACCAGCTTGCAGCCTAATGGTGCTCAGCCGGTAGGGCCTTCTGATATTACTGCTGACAACGTAAAAGTCTTTATTGAAACAGGCCCAGGTGCAGGTGCATTGGCTGATCCAAGTGAGCCACGAGCTCTTAGTACTGATGAGGTTGGTGAACTGGTAAGTATGTATGCGGCCGCCGCACGCAATGCATTGGAGGCAGGTTTTGATGGGGTAGAGCTGCATTGTGCCAATGGTTATTTGGTCAATCAGTTTATCTCTGAGCATAACAACACACGTAATGATCAATATGGTGGGTCGTTGACCAATCGTTTGCGCTTCTTAAAAGAGATAATAGCCGCTGTCAGTGATGTGGTCGGTGCTGATCGTTTAGGCGTGCGTTTTGCGCCTTTGTTTGCGAGTACGGATGAGACGCGTGTGTATTTAGGCTTGGTAGAGTCAGACCCTCATCATACGTATATTGAGGCGATTAAAGTCCTTGAGCAAGCTGGCATTGCTTATTTGTCCATTGCAGAAGCCGATTGGGACAATGCGCCTGATTTACCAGACACTTTCTATCAAGCAGTCAGAGAAGAATTTTCAGGCCGTATTATTTATGCTGGCAAATACACGGTACAAAAAGCCGTAAACATTTTAGAAAAAGGCTACGGTGATTTATTCGCGTTTGGTCGTCCTTTTATCGCTAATCCAGATCTACCTGAGCGTATCGCCAATAACTGGCCATTGAATGAAGTAGATCCTACCACGATGTATGGTGGTACCGATGTTGGCTATAGTGATTATCCTCGCTATCAAGAGTAGCGAAGCACTTAAACAATGAATAAGATAAGGCCATTAATGGCCTTATTTCTATTTACAAATTTAACGCTTTTATATAAGCAGAGGCTTAATTATCAGTCGGTATCATGTCATGAATCAGAACTCCAAAGACAGACTTATACGCATATTAATAGGATATATAGGGCTGTATCCAACGCTCCTAATTGTATTAACGTTATTGAAGCCTATAACTCAGGGTTTAAGCCTGCCAGTGGTGGTATTAATTGAAACCATCATACTTGTTCCACTGACACAGTTGGTGTCTTTCCCACTAGCAGGCTGGGTCATTGAGCGTCTGAGCAGAAAAGAGTGATCACTTTTCGCAGCGTTCACTGGTACACCATTCTCTTATTCAAGCTCATCAATCAACTGCTTCATTTCATCAATTTCACGCTTTTGGGCTTTTATAATATCATCAGCAAGCTGTTGCACACGCGGATCTTCAATATCAGCGCGGCTACTGGTGAGAATGGCAATCGAGTGATGCGGTATCATCGCTTGCATCCAATCGACTTGGTCGACCGTTGCTTGTGATCTGACGCCCCAAATACCAACAGCAAACATCAATACGCTCAGACCATAGATCATCAAATTGACCTTGGTCTTCTTATACATATTGGTCATAAATGCCAACATGACCACTGCCATACCGGCACCCATGTAAAGCGCCATATACGCTCGGGTTTCACTAAAGTAAATGTGATCCCACTGGTAGGTATTGAAGTACATCATGATATACATGATGACAGTCGATGTCAGAATCATTAAGGTGAATTTTACATAAGGGTTCATATTTTTTTGCTTAGCAGCTTCCATGATATGACCTCCATTGTTTTGTTAAATTAAAATGGGTAGACAGTTAAAACCAGAATTTAACTCCCGCAGTCAAACTACTGCTATCAACCGATTCATTTTCTTGACGTCGTTGACCACGAGCCTTGCCAAGCGCTGTCTCATAACTAACCCCCACATAAGGTGCTAGCTGGCGACTGAACGTCTCGTAAGTCAGCCTAACCTCAGCTTCCATCTCATTAAAGCCTTTGGTAATACCATTATCATGGTCATCTTTACTAAAGGCAGTCAATCCTACCTCTGGTATGATTACCCAACGCTGATCCAAACGCCATTCGTACTCTGCGCCCAAATCAAGACGAAGTTGACCATCGGTATATAAGTAGGCTCTCGCATCCGTTTCGATAAAATAAGGCGCGGTGCCGACAATACCTGCCATTATTGCAGCGTTATCGTTTTCAGTATCGTAAGCGACACCAGCTTCACCATTCCAAAAAATACTCAGTGGTTTCCAATAAGCAAGGGAGCTCAAGCTATCTATTTCTTTATCATCTTTAGTCTGAGCACTACCTTCCGTGCGTAGTCTTATACGATTGCTATCAGTACCATACCAACCTTCAGCTTCAAAGTTGATTTGGTCTTCATCAAACTGATAGCCCAAGTCGTCTACTGACACTCCCCATAATGGCATGCTGCCCATCATCATTGGCTTACCATACTGTCCGTAGGGAACCCCATTTGAATAGTCTGGACTGCGAGCATCGGCTGGTGGCTGCCCACCTTGCATACCAGACATATCCATGCCACTGTGATCCATACCAGACATATCGCCTGACATATCCATGCCACTGTGATCCATACCAGACATATCGCCTGACATATCCATGCCACTGTGATCCATATCAGATATATCGCCCGACATATCCATACCACTATGATCCATACCAGACATATCGCCTGACATATCCATGCCGCTGTGATCCATATCAGATATATCGCCCGACATATCCATACCACTATGATCCATATCAGACATATCGCCTGACATGTCCATGCCGCTGTGATCCATACCAGACATATCGCCTGACATATCCATGCCGCTGTGATCCATACCAGACATATCGCCTGACATATCCATACCGCTATGATCCATACCAGACATATCCATGCCACTATGATCCATACTCGACATCTCAGCAGCTGTTGCAAAAGAGCATGTGAGCAAGACTAGCGATGACAAACCAATGAATGACAGATTTTTCTTAGATATTTTCATAATAAGCCTCATATTCGAAGGTTTGTTAAACGACGGCAACTTCTCTGAACATGCCAGCTTCCATGTGATACAGCAGATGACAGTGCCATGCCCATCGTCCAACTTCTCCCGTCACATCGAAGCTAATCTTTTGCGCTGGCTGAACCACAATCGTGTGTTTACGTACCTGAAAATCTCCAGATGGCGTGCGCAAGTCGCTCCACATTCCATGCAGATGCATAGGATGATTCATCATAGTGTCATTGACTAAGGTAATACGCACACGTTCGTTAGGCTTAATATTGACAGGGGTTGCATTCTTAAACATGACACCATCTAACGCCCAAATATAGCGCTCCATGTTACCCGTTAAATGTAGCTCGATCTCTCGGGTAGGCTTACGCTGCTCTGCAAATATGGCCTCATCGACAGAGCGCAGCTGACTATAATTCAGCACGTCACGATTAATATTACGCAGGTTGATACCGGGGTCATCTAGGTTCATACGTGGACTGTCGACACGCATATCAGATTTAAAGTCATACTCGGTCTTGGCGTGCTTTGCTTTGTAGCCCTTATCACCCATCGCACCCATCATATCGGCCATGGTCAGCCATTCGATCTTGTCCATAGCAGGTATTGCAGCTCGCGCACCTTTTTTGGCCGCAAGTGTGGTCGCGACATAGCCTGAACGATCGATATTTTGGGCAAATATCGTATGTGCATCTTGAGTAGGCGTGATAATGACATCATAGGTCTCAGCCACGCCAATGCGGAAATCATCAATCGCAACGGGTGCGACATCAATACCATCTGTTGCTACCACAGTCATCTTAAGACCCGGTATACGCACATCAAAGATGGTTTGCGCTGAAGCATTGATAAAGCGTAGTTTGACAGGCTGTCCCGCTTTTACTAGTTGTGTCCAATTGGCCGCTGTGGTCTTACCATTCATTAGGTAGGTAAAGGTCTTTTCGCCAGACAGATCGGTAAAATCCGTCGGCATCATGCGCATCTGATTCCACATTTTGCGCTTGTCATAAGCGGCTTCTAAATCTGTTGCGGCGATATCAGACAATAGTTTTTTGAAGTCTGGCAGATGATAATTATCAAAGTCAGCGCGCTGTTTGAGCAACTTCAAGAGATTGTGCGGATCGCGGTGCGTCCAATCACTCAGCACGATTACATGGTCTTCTGCGACTGGATGACGCTCACGGCCTTTTGGCTCAATCACAATGGCACCAAGCATACCAGTTTGCTCTTGAAAGCCACTGTGTGAGTGATACCAATAGGTGCCTGATTGTTTAAGTTTGAATTTATAGGTAAAGGTGCTATTTGCAGGAATACCATCGAAACTGATACCTGGCACCCCATCCATCTCAAAAGGTACGAGCAAGCCATGCCAATGGATAGAGGTTGACTCATTCATCTGATTATGAACACGGATAGTTACTGTATCGCCTTCTTGCATCTTTAGCGTTGGTGCTGGTAGCGAGTCATTAATCAGTGTTGCCATACTCGACTTGCCATTAACAGTAACGAGCTTCTTGCTGACATACAGGTCAAACTCATTTCCAGTTAAGATAGGTACGATATGGTCGGCTTTATCACTGTTGACGGCCACATTCTGCTGGCCTTTACCGAGCGCACTATTAGCAATAGACGGTAGGGTGGATAGCATGGATGCCCCTAACAAGGTAGAAGATCCTGTCAAAAAACGCCTGCGATTAAGCATGGTTTTGTTCATAATGATTCACCTGATTTATATCCATAAAGTGAGAGTTGAGTCTGTATTTATCAGCTAAGCCTATGTCTTTGGCCGCTTATTAACAGATCTGAATAAGCTATTTAAACGACAACCAAGCTAGATTTGCTGCTGCGGTGTGTCAATAGTTGCATAAATAGCTGTTGAGCCATCTTTGTTAAGCTGCATCACTTTATATGGCATAAATTTATCTTGGTATTCCATACCTGGGCTACCGACTGGCATGCTCGGTACGGCAAGACCGATCGCATCACTTGGCGGGTTTTTTAGGAACTGCGCCATATACTTAGCAGGGACATGACCTTCGAAAACGTAGCCATCAGTAGTGACGGTGGTATGGCAAGAGCGCATTTGCTGCGGTACGCTGTATCGCTCTTTAAACAAGGACACGTCTTCGACATTCTGTGCAGTTGCGTTTAAACCATGACCTTCGGCATAACCGACCCATTCTTTGCAACAGCCACAATTGGCATCTTTATAGACGGTGGCTGAGATATTTTTTAGGATAGTTGATTGGGTGTCTGAAGGAGCGCTGACGGGTGTCATTTCAGCTGTTGGTTGCTCCGTGTGCGTAGTTTGCACGTTTTGCGTAGTAATAGTTGGCTCAGTCGCTGGTGTTGAGTCAGCAGCAGCGGAGTTAGGTTGACTACAAGCGGCAATCGTTAACGATAATGGCAATACCACGATCGCCGAGAGCACACGGCCAGATATCAGATTATGTTCATTAATAAATCTATTAGTATAGCGTCTCATAAAACCACTCCCGAGCGTCTGTCTGACGATTAAATATTATAAAAATTAGAGCCATATCACTGGATAAAATAGCACTGGACAAAATAGTGCTAGCAAAGCTTAAAACTCAAATCGCAAAAAGCAGCACTATTGAGCACTGCATTTTGTACAAAAAATCAATGTTGCATTTCGGATCCATTACCTGACATATCCATCTCACCATCAAATGACATATCCAACATACTATCGTCTAACCGAGTCGTTAGCATGGTGTACTGGTTTTCATTCAAGTCAGGTAACGATCTAATAAAAGCGACCATCGCCCACATCCTATCATCATCGTGAGTAGCGCCCCAAGCGGGCATGCCAGACGCCATAATGCCATGTTTAATCGCCCAAAAGCTTTGTCTGGCACCAGCCTCGTTTTGATAGCGCTTAACAATATCCGCCTCAGTAAAATTAGGAGGCTTTGGGTACATACCGCTATTTAAATCTGTGCTGTTGACGCCGGGAGACAAATGGCAGCCTGCACACATATCTTTGTAATCTGCACCGCCCGAGCTGATCATTTCCGCCTTCTTTAAATTGGGAACCAAAATATTCTTACTGGCATGTTCAATTGAGCGTGTGCGGGCAGTTTCTAAAAAATCGTAAACCAGCGGACTATGAGCTCGATCAGCACCGATATTTATCATGCCACTAGTCACCGTAATAAAAATACCCGCAATAGCGACAAAGACAGTAAAAAGTATTCCTAACAAGAACTTCATAGGTTTGTCCTAAAAATCCATTTTCTTTAATATCCCATTACTGCTTGATCAGCTTCTCTAACAATATAGTCAAGTCTATATAAATCCGCTACAGCGTCATCCTCGCTAAGCATACTAATGTATAACTTGCACTCGGTTCCCTTGTATCGAAATTATATTGAACTGACTATAGTATTGAACTTATAAATTGATATTTAAGAGTCGCTATCGCTGCTCACACAGTGCTTTTGGTACATCGCTTTCATTTTGCTCATGTTAGCCATCATGGCTTTCATAGCAGGATCATTCATATCCATTTTGCTATGATCCATTTTTTGCATCATCTGCATATGCTTTTCCATTTTCTCACAGTTCATTTGGTCTTTTTCAGCGTGCATTTTTGGGTCGTGCGCCAAAGCAGAGGTTGAAACAACTAAGGCTATAGCAGTTGCTACGATTGATTTAAACAGTGGCATTGATTTGAGCAGTGGCATTAATTTGAATAGTGACATGGTAAATCCTTATTTGATTTAGTATGTAGTCGAAAAGACTTTAAGATATTAAGTTACTTTAAAGCATACTTTAGTGATTCTGACAGAGAGATGACGGTAAGATTACAATTCTGTCATCTTACTATCAAAAAAACGAAAGAGGACTCCACCTGACATTAGGGTGGAGGTGAATTTCGCATCACTGGTTAGCCTCGCTGGTTCTGAATATATTGCTTAATAATATCTAATGGCGCACCACCACAAGAGCTTGCAAAGTAGGAGCGTGACCAAAGCACAGGCTTGGAATAAGCTGCTCTTAAATCGATAAAATCACCCCTCATTCGTCTACTGGTGACTGACTTCAAGTTATTAACCAATTTGCTTAATTGCACCGTTGGCGGGTACTGGATAAGCATGTGGATATGATCTGCCTCACCGTTACATTCTTTTAATTCAGCATCAAAGCTCTTGCATACCTCAGTGACACACTCACTGAAATAATTATGATGCAGCTCACTTAAAACTTTTTTTCGGTACTTAGTGATAAAAACCAAATGAACGTGGAGGTTAAAGGCAGCATGGCGGTTTTTGTATACCTCACTCATTGCAATAAATATCCTTAAATGCTAGTATTATAAGCATAATATCAAATACACACTCATTGATAAAGAATGCATTTATGAAAATCAACAAAGCGTATAAATTTAGGCTTGAGCCTAATGCGGAGCAGGAGATTGTTCTAAATAATCTTGTCGGCTCTGCACGTTTTGTTTGGAATCAAATGCTAGCGATCTCATTTGAGATGTTTGCTAAAGATGAGTTTATCAATGCCACGAACCTCGTTAATAAAATCATGGATCTAAAGAGCAACCCTGATTTCGAGTTCTTAAAAACCAGATCAAACGCTGTCTCTTTACAACAAAAAGTACGTGATCTGGCATCGGCTTGGTCGCGTTTCTTTGATCCTAAAGTACATGCCAGATTGAAAGAAAATAAAAAGAAACCTCGCAAACCCAAGTTCTTTAAACTGGCTGATGGCACAGAAATCCAGCTACGCCCGTTGATGCCAAAATTTAAGCGCAAATCAGATGGGCGTGACTCAATTCGCTTGGTTCAGTTTGACAAATACTGCCGTGTTGAGGGCAATCGAGTAAAACTACCGAATGGCGTGGGCTTGGTGAAGTTTAGAAAATCGCAAGACATCATCGGCACGGTTAAAAATGTCACCATTAGCAAGAAATCGGGGCACTGGTATGTGTCGTTTGGCACAGAGCGCGAACTGGATGAGAACCCACGCCATCCTGCCACAAGCGCCATTGGCTTGGACGTGGGCATCAGCAAACTACTCACCACCTCAAACGGTGAATATATTAAACCTAAGAATAGCTTTAAAGCCAATCAACTCAAACTTGCCAAGCTGCAACGAGGGCTAGCAAAGAAAGTAAAATTCAGTGAGAACTGGAAAAAGCAAAACCGCAAGATTCAAAAACTCCACAGCCACATTGCCAATATCAGACATGACTACTTGCATAAAATCACCACCAGCATCAGCAAAAGCCACGCCATGATTGCTTGTGAAGATTTAAAAGTCGCCAATATGTCAAAATCAGCCAGTGGTACGGTGGAGAACAAAGGTCATCATGTCAAAGCCAAATCAGGATTAAATAAATCCATCCTAGATCAAGGCTGGGGCATGATGGTCAATATGCTTGAGTACAAGCAACAATGGCGCGGTGGGTTACTGATTAAGGTAAACCCACGATACACTAGCCAAACCTGCTCTGAATGCCAGCATATCGCTGTCGATAACAGACAAACTCAGTCAAAATTTGAGTGCGTCAAATGTAGGTATGTTGCGAACGCTGATTTTAATGCGGCTCGTAACATATTAGCGGCAGGACATGCCGTTTTGTCTGCGGAGGGAGGATGCAGTAAAGGTCGCCCGTTGAAACGGAAAATAAGCGACCTTCGTGAGAAAGTCGCCTAAGAGCATCTGCTTTTAGAATCCCCCACTTGAGCTTCGCGAAAGTGGTGGGAGTGTGTCAATTATGGTTTTTAATGTTGTCAGTAATCCTTTAGTATGACATCAGAGCTGATGTTACTTATCGCTACCATATTTATTGATAAAGTATTTTTCAGACTGTAGATGTTGATCTTTGTGTTCAATCTCACAAGCCACTCTCGCATCGATATAACTTTTCATTTGTGAATTTGAGAGCTGAGCATCGTTATGATCCAAGTTTTTTGCAAACTTAGTCACAGCGTCGCAGTTGTTGATGATTGAAGTGCTTAGATCAGTCGTATGCGCATTGGCAGTGGTAGTACCGATAAGTACCGATACCGACAGCAATACTACTTTTTTGAATGAACCGTGAATTTTCATATAAAACCTCTTTTGTAAGTTGTTTACATTGATTACCGATAAAAATAATTCATCGTAGCTAAGTATTGAAACGAGCAGCTATTTATCGTTTATGTAGGTTAGCAAAATAAAACTGACAGTCTGATTACGAGCACATGACATCTTTGTCAGCTACCAGTCAATGTTGTCACCTGTGCTGGTTAGAACGTTAAACAATCATGACCGTATTGAGGAATCACAATGAAAGTACTGCTGGTAGAAGATGAATTGAAGCTTGGCGAGTATATAAAAAAAGGCTTAACCGAAGCTGGGTTTATCGTGGATCATCAGCTAACAGGATTAGATGGATATCATGCATTGATGACGGAAGAATTTAGCGTGATACTGATGGATGTGATGCTACCTGACGTTAGTGGTTTTGAGCTGGTGCGTAATTACCGAGCGGCTGGCAAGCATACGCCCGTGCTATTTCTAACCGCAAAAGATGACTTAAGTGACAAGATAAAGGGGATTGAGATTGGTGGTGATGATTATTTGACCAAACCTTTCGCCTTCGCAGAATTGATCGTTAGGATGAAAAGCTTATTACGACGTGCCAATCAAGCCGACTATCAAAGTACGATTATGCAAATAGCGGATCTCAAGATGGACATTGGCAAGCGTACGGTGCATAGAGGAGATAAGCCTATTAAGCTCACGGCAAAAGAGTTTTCCTTACTACAGTTTTTATTGGAGCGCCGCGGTGAAGTGCTTCCACGCTCAATCATCGCCTCCCAAGTATGGGATATGAACTTTGAAAATGATACCAATGTGATTGATGTGGCGATAAGGCGTCTTCGTATAAAAATAGACGATGATCATGACGCAAAGCTGATTCATACGGTGCGCGGGATGGGCTATCGGTTAGAAGCTGTCGATACAGCGCTTGATAGCAAACCATCTCACGAAGCTGGCAATGTCTAATATGAAATATAGGTTTGATAATCGGCGCTTGCCACTATTATGGCGTACTGTGTTGTTGCTCACGATATTTGTGGTTATATCGCAGGTTATCATTTATATATGGATACAGCGTTCTGTTAAAGGCCATTTTGAGCAAATGGACGCTGAGATTATGACCCATGCGGCTTTTAATCTACGTAAACGAGTGATAGATAGTAGCTCTATAACTTCCCAAACCCTACCAAGCTCTCAAAATTCATTAAATAGTCAACAGCCGCTAAGAGCAGCACCTGACGTAATGCCTGATGGAGATACTTCTACCGCAGCGATATCAGATGAAACTGATCATCAGCATTCTTCTTGGCTAGATTACGATCTAAAAACCATTATCGCTAATAAAGAAGGGCAGATACTGTCTAGTACCCCCAATAACTTTGCTCAAGAGCTAGGGGAAGGGTTTAATCTGTCATCACTGAAACAAGATAATGATAAGCAACAGTTTGTGATGAATATTAACAGCCGATATTATCGAGCAATGGTCATTGAAGACGACAAAATGCTCGCGCTTATCGCATTGCCTATAGATGTGCATCATCAGTATTTATTACAGTTCAATCGTCAGCTTAGTATGATTTTGTTCGCGATTACCTTGTTGCTCGTCTCAGTAGCGGCGCTGGGTGTGTACTGGGGTTTTGCCCCTTTGGCGACCATCGTCCAAAAAATGAAAACAATGAATCCTGACAGATTGGATGATAGAGTCACGGTCAGTGATATGCCGTTAGAGCTACGACCATTAGCAGAATCTTACAACTCAATGATGGCCAAGCTTGAAAGTAACTTTGAGTCTTTGTCACGGTTTTCAGACAATATCGCCCATGAGCTGCGCACTCCAATAGCGACACTCAGCACGCAAACGCAAGTCATGTTAAACAAACCAAGAGCGGGCGATGAATACATTGAGCAGCTACATCATCAGCATGACACGTTAGAGCAGCTGTCGGCCATGATAAATAATATGTTGCTGCTGGCAAAAACCCAAAAAGGATTGAGTGACTCGCAAATCAGTCATGTGGATACGGACAGTTTAATCACCAAGCTCATTGATTACTACGAAATGATTGCAGAAGACCGAGGTATCGCTATTGAAACCAAAGGTGAGTTCAGCGCTGTCTTAGGGGATAAAGGTTTATTACAAAGGCTCTTTGCTAATCTGATATCGAATGCGATTTATTATGCTGCTCAAGATAGCGTTATAACCATTAGTGCAGATAGAGTAAACTCAGATAAGATAGTGGGCACAACGATAACCAGTTTTCAGCAATCAAAACAAGCCGTTTTACGAATCACCATCACCAACCAATTAGATGAGCCGTTGACACAAAGTGAGGCAGATAAGTTGTTTGAGCGCTTCTATCGACATCACAAAACAATAGATCGCCATACAGGAACAGGTTTGGGTCTATCTATCGTACAGTCTATCGTTGGGGCGCATAACGGTAACGTCAGTATTACTATAAAAGACGATGATTACTTTCAAGTAAGTGTCGAGTTATTGGCGGAAGTTTAATCTTTTAGTAGGGCGTGTCCTCATTTTAAAAATGGTGATAAAAATGAGATAAATCGCAGTCAAACAAGGAGAATAGCGCAGATAATATCGAGATATTAGTCAGCTATTTGACACCGTTTGGCAAGATTTAGCCATTTTTAACTCATTTAGATGACTATCGATTGAATTGAGGACACGCCCTAGTCAACAATAGATATTCAATCTGAATAGATAGATTTGGCAAGTAATTGCCTTGAAAACGAGCTAGTAATGACCAAGTAAATGTATGTCTAGTACCCAATATAAAACTAGAAATTGTTAAAAAGCAGTAGGTAGAGCAGTAAGTTGATAACGAGCATAATACTTAAAACACAATCATAAAAACCAATTAGGGAATAACTATGCATATCACGGCTAATTTTGATGCAGGCAACATTGATATTATTAATGCAGATGACAAAAAAGACATTCAATTAGCGATTCGTCCAGATGTTGGCGGCGAGTTTTTTCAATGGTTTAACTTTCGTCTGTCAGGTCAAATAGGAGAGCAGTATGTTCTCAACATTCTGAATGCAGGAGAGGCGTCTTATCTAGAAGGTTGGGAGAACTACCAAGCAGTGGCTTCTTATGATCGTCAGCATTGGTTCCGTCTGCCAACGTCTTATAAAGATGGCAAGTTGACCATCGTGGCAGAGTTAGAGTGTGAGACCATGCAAATTGCGTATTTTGCGCCTTATAGCTATGAGCGTCATCAAGATTTATTGGCCGCTGTGCAAGTGCATCCGCTAGTGACGTTAGAGCATCTGGGTGAAACGCTTGATAAACGTGACTTGACTCTAGTCAAAATCGGGGATGGAGATGCTAGTAAGCGTAATATATGGATTACTGCTCGTCAGCACCCAGGTGAAACGATGGCTGAATGGCTCATTGAAGGTTTGTTGTATAGCTTGTTAGATAGCGATAATGCGACTGGCAAACAGTTGTTAGACAAGGCCAATTTTTATATTGTCCCTAATATGAACCCTGATGGCAGTGTACGTGGTCACTTGCGTACTAACGCTGTCGGAACCAACCTAAACCGTGAATGGCAAAGTCCAAGCTTAGACAAAAGCCCTGAAGTATTTCATGTGATTAATAAAATGGAAGCGACGGGCGTGGATCTATTTTATGATGTGCATGGTGATGAAGCATTGCCATACGTATTCCTCGCTGGTTCACAAGGGACGCCAAGCTATAGTGACCGTCTCGCTGGTCTGCGCGATAGATTTTCAGAGGTATTAAAGCTGGCCAGTGCTGATTTTCAGTCTGAATTTGGCTATGAGATTGATGCACCAGGTGCTGCCAATATGACCGTTGCCACCAATTGGGTAGCAGAGCGTTTTGATTGCCTTGCTAATACGTTAGAGATGCCATTCAAAGACAATGATAATCTGCCCGATGAAGAGATGGGTTGGTCACCCGAGCGTTCTATCAAATTAGGCGAAGCATCACTGATAGCAATGCTAGCTGTCGTGGATGATTTACGATAACTATAGAAAAAAAGCTGCAGAAAATAAAAAGCTGCTAATGATGGCCGAGTGTTTTAGTGGTCATCGTTAGCAGCGTATTTCAAATAATTTCAAATGCATTTAAATTTATACTTTTAATGTCACTTTCTAATATTGATTTTTGATATCGAACTTCAATCAAACATTCTTATAGCTGATTGGTTTTCAAGTGTTTAGTGTGCGGCAACCAGCTTGGCATAAATTTTGCCCAATACTACACCAAATACGAGATGTAGCATAAGAGTGGCGATGGGAATCATAATGCCGCTTGGCATAGATAAACCAAATAAGCCATTGCCCATCATGGGCATAATAGCAATCATCATCATAAACCAACCAATTGCACCTACCATTGCGCCAGTCAGCGTAAAGTTCTTACTTCTATCCGTACCTGCTATCAATGCCATGACGATACCATAGCCGATCGACCCGACCATAAAGTGAGCAATCCAAGCCATTACGTGGCTGCCACCCATCATCGATGCGAGCATCGCAATAATATCTAAATCAGGCATGAGGCCTATTGCACTTTTTAGCATGAGAAGTAGCGACATAACGATGGTCGCGATAAAAGCAGCTATTATTCCAGCCATATATTTGTTCATAGTAGTCATTCCTTTTTTAGGTTTGAATCGTTATTATTTTTTTGACGTTTTTAATTTTGGTGATTATCCAGTCGTAATACATTGGAGGTAGATAGCTGTTTATATGTGCAGTAGAGATACTAAAGGTTATAGGTACTCTTTAAGATTATTGTGTACTACCTGCCAATATTAAAAACCCCAATATGTATCGTTTCTACGATAAAAGGTCTTGAACAGTCATTCAAGTAATTTTGAGTAATCGTTCAATATTACTTGTAACCACAAGCACGCTATGAATGTTCAGTTCGAGAAGAAATGAGGCGGATATAGTAGGCAGAGAGAGAAAAGCGATAAATATAGGCTGGCACGCTATCAGTCATGATGCTGCTAAGAAATTTTGACAGTCACGCATACTTGGTTATTGGCAAGCAAGATGACGGTCATTGGAGGGTATCGCGGAAATTTTGAAACTCTTTAGATTGTTCAAGTAAATCACTGCCCAAATAGCGTAGGTCATCTACTTGTTCAGGTTGTAAATGAAAGGTGGTCGGCATGGCATCGAACTTTGCACGCTCTGTTTTATCTTTGACTTGATCAAAGGTCAATACGGAGAAATGCACTTCTACCTGAGGCGAATTTGTAGGTCGCTGAGCATTTACATGTTCTCCCCATTGTAAAAATTCTTTTTTGGCCAATGAGACAGTTTCGTTATTTAGTGTGCCTAGTGCGACTTCGCTCGCCGCTGAAATGGTATCAAGAAAACTCGGGTCTTTATTTTCTACTGACCACTCATGCTCTGAATAGGTCTGAGCATTGGCTACAACGACCAGTACTTGTTTGACTTGGCGTAATTTCGCAGGACTGAAGGCGCCTGCCATGTTGGGCACATCGCCATATTGGGTCACAGGACTCATCATTGAGCCGCGCACACCTAGATTATCAGTTACCCCACCGTCTACCAAGCGCACTACTGGCATTCGATCTGGCTGCGAATACCTATCTAGTGCGCGAGCTATCGCATAACTACGCGGCAAATGACTGTCTTGATTTAGTGCGTCATTAACCCAAGGCTGCGAGCGCTGCGAACAATCAGAAAAGTTGTGTAGGGCAATAGGGGCAAAGATGCCAGGGACTGAGGAAGACGCCATCACCGCATTGGCAACTGGGTAGCTTGATAAATCCGAACACAAAAAGTCGAACTGCTGCTGAGTAAATGAAAAGGTCATTGCGTTGTTTAGATCACTTGCATTTAGGATAACGTAAGGCAATTTTCCACGGCTCATATCAGCAAAGGTCTTTTGTTGAAATAGACTGTTGTCTAAATTGTCAGCCACCAAATCCCCACGATTGTATTCAGAACTGCTCATCGCTATTAGGCTTTGCGGACGTATCGCAAGTCTAATCAGTCGTGATTGCCAGTCTTCATACAAGAATTCTGGAGCAAACTTCTCAAAAATGTCATCGCCAAATAGTCCGTAATATGCTGCTGTGTAGCTCCCGCCAGATACCGAAGAGATGACATCGACTTCATCTAATAGTCGGCGCTCTACGCCATTGATAGTTACTGGTGTATCACGTAGCTTTTCTAGCACCCCGTAGCTGAGTGCTGCTGCCCGTGTACCACCGCCAGAAAAGGCAAGTACAACAAAAACTTCGTCTGAGTTTTTTGGGAGGTTGTTATGGAAATCATAACGAGCAGTGCTCTTATCTATAATAGGCTTGTTCCAGACTCGTTTTGCGCAACCAGTGAATAACAGCGAGATAACAATGATGATGAATAGAAAAAACGCAAAGCATAATCGAGGTGAAACCATCAGTTTTGAGAGTTTCTGCAGCAGACGATCATAGTAAGTCGGTATGTCTATACGCATGCAAATCACCTCAAAGTTTGTAGAATACGGTGCGCTCTGTACTTTTTACTTGATAACAGAGCAAATCACGTCAGTTTTCGACTTCCATGTCGGTTGTGACTTAACACTTAAGGGCATTAAACTTAAGAGCAGTAAACTTAAGAGCAGGGGCCACCTTCTAAATATGACGTATATAAAACACAGATGATATAGATTGATTTCTTACTAGTATCAGTCACGGTGAGCAATTTAATTACTATGAATAAACCTTAACTGGACGGTAATAGCGAGTCAAGATAAAACTGAGTAACCATTCAAATAGCCCTTCTTTTCATTTTTACATTCGCCAATAGCAGTCCTGATAAGATCAACATCATGGCCAGCATCTTCCACCAAGTCACCACTTCTCCTGTGAGTAGTACTGAGGTCACCATACCGAATACGGGCACCAATAGTGCAAACGGCATAACCTTGGAGGCTGTATTTTGACTGAGTAAGTGTGCCCATAGACCAAAGCCAATTAAGGTTGAGATATAGACGATAAACCCAAGTGAGAGCCAAGACTTGAGTGATGCTTCAGTAAACGTCGCCATCTGCCATGCATCAGTCTCAAATGTAAGAGAAGATATCGTCAACATCACGCAAGCAATGAGACCGCCCCAGACTACCAGCGCTAACGCAGATAGAGCAGAGGCTTTATTTTTTCCAGTGCTAGATGTAGCAACAGATACCCTTGTTCCTTGCTGCATCGCTTTTAGAGCCGTCTGCTCTGACGCTTTTTCTGAGGCCTGTTTTGATGCTTGCTTGGAGGCAATATTACCAAAGCTCCAACCGATGGCAGCTATCAGGATACAGATGAACCCTGCCAAAGGCATATCACCGCCAAGGTTTAGCGCAATCACGCCGAGTCCTAGTACACCGACCAACATACCGACGATTTGCATACGGCTGACTGCTTCGCCCAATATAAAGTATGCTAGCAATACCGTGATAAAAATCTGAATTTGTAGCAGTAGTGCCGTCAGCCCCGGGGATGAACCTAGATGCATCGCTGTAAAGACAAAGGCATACTGCATGACAAATGTACCGATGGCATAAATAAACAAGGTACGGTTGAATTTAGGTGGCTTTAGAAACAAGACCAGTGGCACAGCAGTAAAGAAAAAACGCAGAGCAGTAAGCATCAATGGTGGAAAGCTCTCAAGACCCCACGCAATAAAGGTAAAGTTTACGCCCCAGATAAAGGTAACCAGTACAGCCAATGCAGTATATATAGGGGACATATGAGCTATCCTAGAGAGTTGTTATCCGTTGTCGGAAGTGATTAGATTTGATTGTGTTTGGCTTATACTTGGCTGATATTTAGGCTTAGAATTATAGTCGAAAGGTCACTATATAATAAGGCGGTACTAGCACTATAGTTGATGCAATTTAAAAGTAGTACAAGGCAACCGAATGTAGATGTACATGTGATACTTCAAGCGAGGTTAACGCTGTCATACTTTTATAATGGAATGACTATATAAATTTCTGATTGGTCAGTCTAACGATTGAGCCAATACCTCGAAAACTTTTGAATGACTCATCTGTGCCACATTGAACCGCATAAAGTTTTCAGCATTGTCTGATTGGCTAAAAACGTTGCCCGGCGCCAATACCACACCTTTGGATAAACAGCGATTGGCCAATTCGGTCGCATTATTATTCTTAGGTAATCGGCACCATAGGAACATACCTGCTTGTGGGAGCAGCCACGGTACGATGCCTAATTTAGCCAATCGTGGTAGCGTATGAGTACGCGCGCTTGCCAGCCGAGTATGGATATCATTCATATGCTTACGGTAGCCGCTATCAGTCAACGCTGAGAACACAACTGCCGCTGCTAGCTGACTGCCACCAAAGCCAGTCGCTATCTTTAAATCTACCAAACTCTCAACCCACTCTGTAGGCGCTGCAATATAACCACAGCGTAGGGATGCGGATAACGTTTTAGAAAAACTGCCGATATAGAATACTCGTGATAACCCATCCAAAGCCGCCAATCTCGCCGCAGGCTTGACTTCAAAATCTGCAAAAATATCGTCTTCGATAATGTACAAACCAGCAGTCTGGGCCAACTGTAATACACGGTATGCCGTAGCAGGTGATAACGTTGCGCCCGTAGGATTATGAATGGCAGCATTGGTGATGTACAGGCGCGGCTTATGCTCATCTAAAATCGCTGCAAAGGCCTCTACATCTGGCCCATTTGGCGTATAAGGGACGCCAACTACTTTGACCCGATGGGCAAGCAGCTGTGCTCGAAAGTTAAAGTAGCACGGATCATCGACGACGACCGTATCACCTGGCGTCAGCAAAAATCGAAAAATCAAATCTATCGCTTGAGTGCCCGAATCCGTCAATATGACCTGTGACGGTTCTGCATTGATACTCAATCCTGCCATACGCCGCGTGAGTAATTGGCGTAATGCTAACAGTCCTAGCGGCGTTGCATACTCACTAATAATAGACGCGTCAGCCTTGGCAACATTGCGTAGACCACGGCGTATACCTGCCTCAAACAGCCAATCCGCTGGTAACCAACCGCAGCCTGGCTTTAGTGCACCATCAGGTGGCTCAAGCGACTGCCGCGATACCCACAATGGATCTACCACTCGATCAATTTTTGGTGCTATATCTGTCAATGATAGCGGCGCTGTCGTCTCTGCTACATAAAACCCTGCACCAGGACGGGAGTAGATAATGCCCTCAGTTTGCAGGCGCTCGTAGGCTTCAACCACGGTAGATGGCGAGAACCCATAATCTTTGGCAGCGGCACGGACGGAGGGTAGTCGCGACTCTGGCATGTAGATGACAGTCGCTATTTTCTCTTTTACGTCAGCCATGACAACTTCGATGCGTGTTAGCTTCTTATTCATATTTTTTACAGTTTTTGGTAGGGCGGCTTTTATGAAGGTCTTATCTCAAGGTTACAGCTATGACGATATATGGGTAGGATATCCCAACTGTATGGGTTTTATAGACCAAACAGTTCTGTCTAATTGTACTGTATTGTATATAGATAACCTACTGTGCTTTTGTTTTAATCATTGAACGTAAACGATGTGGAGGTAGGTGTGATTCTATTGTGAACCGCATTAACCTCAGTCAATTCAACGATTGTTCTTCAAAAAGCAGCGATATATGACCACTAAAAAATATAATAAATATCTGGCCTTTGCCTTATGTGTGATAACGACAAGCGTCAATATCCAAGGGCCGCTTTATGCCGTTTACGCACACAATGATGGCTATGGCGTACTAGCAACTACGATAGCGTTTTCCTTTTATGTATTAGGCGTCATACCTGTATTGTTAGCTTTTGGCGGATTGTCTGATCGCATCGGACGGCGCAAGGTGATTTTAATCTCTCTAGCCCTATCGATAGCAGCGACGGCTCTTATGTTGTTTTATCCATATACGCGAGCATTAGCAGTAGCACGATTCGTACTGGGTGTGGGAACGGCTCTGATGGCTGCTACGGCGACGGCCTATATGATTGAGCTGCTTGGTTCATCAGATACGATGCGTGCGACAGCGTGGGTAACGGCCAGTACAACGATAGGTTTTGGTCTTGGCCCTGTATTGACGACAGTTTCTTTGATGCTTTATGAAACCGATCAGCCAGCCAGTTTTTTCTTACTGCTAGCGAGCGGGCTGTTCGCTATGTTTTTGTTATATCAATTACCAGAGACAGCACCTAAACGCACTAATTTGCCCACCTCTATGCTACGGCTACCTTATTTTAACCGTGAAGTCATTTGGTATGGCAGCGGTATTTTGATTTGTTGGGCGACGACAGGATTGGTATTGTCAGTTATTCCCTCAGTACTGGCCACGCATGGCCTCGCTAAGTATGCAGGGGTATCTTCTATGTTAGCCATCAGTTGTGGATTGATCGTTCAGCCAATCGCTCGAAAACTTGACCCTCAAGTTTCAAGCAAGCTTGGTCTTCTGATCTTACTACCAGCTTATGCTTTATTAGCTTGGGGGACGTTGAATGCCAATCTACCAGTCATTCTTTTGGCGGCATTTTTGGCCAGTACTAGTTGCTATGGTTTCGTCTATTTGGGCGGTATGTTAGGAGTCGCACGCTCTGCCGGCAATGAGCAGGCACGTGCAAGTGCAGGCTATTTTCTGATGGCATATATAGGGCTTAGTGTACCCGTCATCTTTACTGGTTTGATTGTGGATCGGTATGGTGCTGCTACTGCGTTCTACGCCTTTGGTGTATTTTCATTAGTTGGTGTGATTTTCTTATTTGCTAGCCAGCCTATATTGAGAACTGGACGTCGTTCGAACGCCAATTTGCATAGCGTGTCTTAAAATAAGATTGATAATGCAGTTTTCTATTCATTGTCTTTTCAATTTTTCATGGTTAGGTTACTTGTCCATTTTGTTATGTGAATTGTTTTAGTTCATTTATTATATCTGACAGGCATGAGTGGTTCTTTGATGTCATTCATAAAGCTCATGTATCTGAATATCTACTACTGCCCAATCCATTCCTTCAAAATCTGGATTATCTTTATGTTTAGTACTATCGGTAGGTAGAGGAATGGCTTCGCCATCTTCTATTAATCCTTTTAGATGGAGCATAATCGCTTCTTTAACATTATTAAAGATATCTGCACGTTCATCGCTGGCTGAATAGCAACCCACTATGTCTGGGATAAATATGCCATAAGCTGTTGTTTCATTGCTTGGTGTAATTGCTATGGGATACTGCATTTAACATTCCTCATGAAGTTTGAACCTAAGTATAACTGGAAATTGCTTAGATAAGGCTCTAAATAACCCCTTAAATATAACTCACTTTCAAAATTATATTGAAAGTGTTTTAGGTGATGGCTACTGTTTGAAGCACAACACTTTCATTACAATGAGCGCTATCACGATGGATAAAATAGAGCAGGTATCCAAAACTGAAAAAATAATTCAAACAAATAATAAGGACGGTTTATGACTCTGAATACCACTAAAACAATTTTAATCACTGGCAGCACAGATGGCATTGGCAAATTGGCAGCGTTAAAACTGGCAGAAGCTGGACACCAAGTGTACTTGCATGGCCGCGATGCTGACAAGCTTGCTAGCGTCATTGCAGAAGTTCGAGCAGTCGCGACAGGCGCAGCAGTAGATAATATTGATGGGTTTGTGGCTGATTTTTCTGATCTAACGGATGTGCTAAAGATGGCAGCAGACGTCAATGAAAAACTGACCAAGCTTGATGTGCTCATAAATAATGCAGGGATTTATACCACGGCATCAGCAATGACGAAAGACGGTTTGGATGTACGTTTCGTAGTCAATTACCTAGCGCCTTATGAGCTGACCAATGCTTTGTTGCCTTTGCTCAAGCAGTCTGATAAAGCGCGTATTGTGAACTTAAGCTCAGCTGCGCAAGCGTCAATATCTTATCAAGCACTTGCAGGTCAAACCCGCCTCGATGATAAAGATGCTTATGCCCAAAGTAAGCTGGCATTAACCATGTGGAGTATGGCATTAGCCGACACAGTCGTTAGCAACGATATCAATGTCATCGCTGTCAACCCAGGCTCGCTGCTGAACACAAAAATGGCCAACGAAGCGTATGGTCAGCATTGGTCATCAGCAGACAAGGGCGCAAATATCCTAACGGAGTTGGCCATCTCGAATGAGTTCGCTAACGATACTGGTAAATACTTTGATAACGATATAACAGATGGCGCACATGGCGATGCAAGAGGGGCGTTTGGACGACCACATGCTGATGCTCTAAACAAAGCAGCCATTGCAGAGCTTGAGCAGCAGACTCAGGCAGTATTACAGTCAGTTTTTGCATAAGGTGCATAAGACTTATATTTAGCAGCATTAATAAATTTCGAACAATTAAACCATTACTAACTATATTTTCAAATTTTATTATTAAAAAATTTTTCATTAAAAACAGGATGCAATATTATGCAAACTATCAAAGCCATTGGTTATCAAAACAATCTACCTATCGATAATGAACAATCGCTACAAGACATCACCCTTGATAAGCCAATTGCTTCAGGCCGAGATATTCTCGTAGAAGTAAAAGCCATATCAGTCAATCCAGTAGATTACAAAATCCGTGAAGGGCGTCCTGCCGCAGAGGGTGAGTATGCTGTCATTGGTTGGGATGCTGCTGGTACTGTGACGGCTGTCGGTGAAGACGTCAGTTTATTCTCAGTAGGCGACAACGTCTATTATGCTGGAGATTTGACCCGTTCAGGCAGCAATGCTGAATATCAGTTGGTCGATGAGCGTATCGTTGGACACATGCCAGCCTCTTTGTCTTTCGCTGAGGCAGCGGCATTACCACTCACGACGATTACAGCTTGGGAGATGTTATTTGATCGTTTACAAGTGCCTGTGTCTGATAGCGCAGCGAATGACAGCGATAGTAGCGAGAATGCTAATAACGTCTCAGTATTGGTCATTGGCGCAGCGGGCGGCGTTGGATCTATCTTAACTCAGTTATTAAAAACAAGAACATCTGCCACGATTATTGGTACAGCTTCGAGAGATGAGAGCGTGCAGTGGCTCAAAGATTTGGGTGCTGATCATGTCATCAATCACCGCAACCCATTGTCTGATGAACTACAAAAAACAGGTATTGCTGAAGTAGATTATGTTGTGAGTCTCAATAATACTGAAGATCATTATGAAGAAATCATTAAATGCTTAAAGCCGCAGGGTAAGCTTGGACTGATTGATGATCCAAAATCATTAGATGCCAACCCTCTTAAAACCAAAAGCTTAAGTCTGCACTGGGAGTTTATGTTTGCACGCTCAATGTTCAATACGCCAGACATGATTGAACAGCATCATTTATTAAATGCGGTGGCAAAATTGATTGATGCAGGCGAGATCAAAACCACGGTCGCTCACAATCTTGGGGCTATCACCGCTGAACATCTACGTAGTGCGCACCAAATGCTAGAAAAACAGCAAGCGCATGGCAAGATTGTATTAGAAGGCTGGTCTGCATAACGCATAACGCCATTTAGATTAATAGGTCCAATGTGACGCTTTTAGCAGACACGTTGGACCTATTTAAATCAATGATAATAACAAATATAGGATAAATAGATGAGCACGCAAGCAAACAAACCACTTACCATCGTCGCCACTATCAAAGCCAAACCTGAGCACGTTGAACAAGTTAAAACTGAGCTGCTTAAACTGACAGCAGCATCACAAGATGATCAAGGTTGTATTCAATATGACTTACATCAAGAAAATGCAAATAGTAACGGTTTCGTGGTTTATGAGATTTGGGAAAACAACGAGTGTCTTCAGCAACATGTACAAAGCCCGCATTTCCAGAGCTATGTACAAGTAACAGATGGGATGGTCGATGAATTTGTCGTCACTGAAATGACAGTTATCTCATAGATTTGATTTATATTCTGCTACTAACAATAAAATGAATGGTTGAAAGTCATGACTGATAAGGTTGACTTTCATGTTTCAAAACAGCGTTTATTGATTTAGATATGAATGGCTTTGAATAAAATATTCAAAGCCATTTACACGCTATTTGTTTGCTATTGATCGATGATTATTCTTGAGCAACGTTCAAAACGATTTTACCGACATGTTTCTTTTCTAAGAAAACCGCTTGAGCAGTATGTATCTCTTTTAATGGAAAGGTACACGCCACGATTGGATTTATTTTACGTTGTTCGATACAGTTAACAAGGTTTTGGAATACTTCAGGCTGTAGTACAGTACAACCGTAAAAGGTTAAGTCTTTTAAATAAAGTGTTCTGATGTCTAGCTCCAGTTATTCATCAACCGCTACTATATTAAATACTCACTTCATCATTACCGATCCATTTGGGACCTATTTCAACCTCAATATCACGTGCGGTAACGGCTTCAGCGCACTCGGAGCATACTGTCACCGGATGCATAATGTGACCACATGCCTTGTGTCTATGTAACAGCGGTGCCCCGCGTTCATCAGCCATGTGTTTATCACCCCAACTGACCAATGCCAGTACGACAGAGTGCAAATCTAATCCACACTCTGTCAGTCTATATTCCTCACGTAGCGGCCGCTGCTGATAGGCGACTTTTTTTAAAATATCGTATTCAACCAATTTACGAAGACGGTTAGATAGGACATGGCGTGTAATGCCCAAGCGTTGCTCAAATACGTCGAATCGTCTGACTCCCAAAAAACAATCACGTAAAATCATGAGCGTCCAACGATCACCAATGACTGCTAAAGTGCGAGCCACCGAGCAAGACTGTTGGTCCAGTTCATCCCAGCGCATAGGTTATCTCCTTTATCTTTAAGCTATAGGTTAGCTTGACAGGGTCCAAAAATAAAGCTATGTTTTTGTTAGTTCTAAAAAGGAACCTATAAGGAAATAGACATGAACAGAGCACCCGTAGCAGTTGTAATCGGCGCAGGCGATGCCACTGGCAGTGCTGTTGCCAGACGTTTTGCGCGAGAAGGTTTTACTTTGTGCGTGACTAGAAGGACTGTTGAGAAGCTAGAGACATTAGTCAGTGATATCGAAGCGGCTGGAGGAGTAGCCAAGCCATTTGGTTGTGATGCGCGTGTAGAACAAGAGATGGTTGAGCTGTTTGCTCATATTGAAAAAGACATTGGGCCGATTGAAGTAGTGGTGTTTAACATCGGGGCAAACGTTCATTTCTCCATCTTAGATACGACAGAAAGGGTCTATCGAAAAGTGTGGGAGATGGGTGCCTTGGCTGGATTTTTGACAGGTAGAGAAGCGGCAAAAGTTATGATTCCACGTGAGAGGGGGACAATTATTTTTACGGGTGCAACAGCGTCTTTACGCGGTAGTAAAGGTTTTTCAGCTTTTGCTAGTGCTAAGTTTGCTCTGCGGGCATTGGCACAGAGTATGGCGCGTGAGTTAGGTCCAAAGGGCATCCATGTCGCACACCCTATCATTGACGGTGCCATTGATACTGATTTTATTCGTGACAACTTTCCTGAGCGCTATGAGCTAAAAGACCAAGACGGTATTTTAAATCCAGAACATATCGCTGAGCAGTATTGGCAGCTGCACTGTCAGCCAAGAGATAGCTGGACGCATGAGCTAGATTTACGCCCATGGATGGAAACTTTTTAATCCTATCTGGTTAATAACCGTCAAAATTTTAATGGATTTTTAATATATTGCAAGGAATGCCAAGATGAGTAAACAAGTAGAGTTTTTCTTTGATGTGGGTAGCCCAGCCAGCTACTTGGCATGGACACAGTTAGCGAGTATCGCGCAGCGTCACAATGCCGAGATCGTTTGGCGACCTATGTTACTTGGCGCAGTGTTCCAAGCCGTTGGTAACACCTCACCAGCTGCCGTACCTGCTAAAGGCGCTTATATGCTCAAAGACCTGAAGCGTTTTTCAGCTATCTATGACGTGCCTTTTCGCTTCAATCCATTTTTCCCAGTCAATACCATGCAGCTTATGCGCGGTGTTACCGCTTATTTGGGGACACCCAAATTTGAGAGTTATTTATCCGCTATCTTTAAGGCGCTATGGGCTGAAAAGTTAAATATGGAATCACCAGAAGTCGTGGCTGAAGTTCTGTCGAAAGTAGGCATTGATGCGACTGATTTTATGGCGCGTATTAGTGAGCCTGAGGTTAAGGCGCGTTTAAAATCTAGTACCGAAGAAGCAGTAGCACGAGGCGTATTTGGGGCACCAAGTTTCTTCGTAAATGATGAAATGTACTTTGGTCAAGACCGTTTGAGCTTTGTTGAAGATGCTTTGAGAGATTAAGATAATTAAAAGTGCTAGCGTATGCTGATTGATCAAGCATTCATACGCCAGCACTTTGACACTTGTATTTTGCTAACGGACTTAGCAAAATATAATACTTTTTATTTAATAGTACGTATTTACCACTTCATTTCACCTGTATTTACTTTACTGCCTATTTGTAAATTAGTATCTCCAGATAACGCAGGATAAGCTGCTTCCATGGTAGAAATCACTTTTTCTGATTGCTTAGAGTCTTGCTTTTTTGCCTCATCCAGTGCTTGCTCAAAGGTTTTCAAGTAACTGAGGGTGAAATCAACAGCATAGTCTTTTTTGAGTAGGTTGCCCGAATAGTGACCTGGTATCACAAGGTTTGGCTTTAATTGCTTCATTTGTTCCAATGATTGCATCCACTCGCTACGAGCTTCTTTAGTTTGGGTATCAGCAGTCCATACATGCATACCTGATGTTACCGACACACCGCCGAAAACGGTTTTTGACTCTGGTACCCACATATATGCTTGATGGGCTCCCATCTCCTTGATTTCAATTTTGTGACCTTCTAGGGTCAGTGTAGACTGATCAAGGGTTTGCGGTACTGTGATCTTGGTAGGCGCATGCTTGCCAAGGATTGGACCCCAATGCTTTAATTTTGCATCTTTAGTCGCCTCAATGTGCTCAATAATCGAAGGGCTAGACATAATCTTCACATTAGGGAAGGCTTTGACTAAAGGCTGAAGACCGAAATAATAATCTGGATCGCCTGCCGTGATATAAATCATTTTTAGGTCTTTATTACTTTTTTTGATCATATCAACCAAAGCTTCACCGTCTTTGACACTAAACTGTGCATCGAACAAAATAGCATCTTTCTCGCCACTTGCCAGCACAGAAACCACTGGGAAAATAGCATTTTGATCAGGTTTATATGCTTGTAATTGTAGATCGGCTGCGTTTGTTTGGGTTGCAAGCAGTAGCACACTGGCCGCCATAGAAGCTGTCATTAATTTTTTCATAATTCACCTTTATTTTCATTTGAGTAAATAGACCGCGTTAATGGCGGCATTCGTTGTTAGTAGCTATTCTATTCGATTGTATTTCGTTTAAATACTCTATAATTCGGTATTTACTGTTTCAGTTTTCGCGCAAATAAGGATGAAGAGATGGATAGGCTGACCGCGTTGCAGGTGTTTGTCACGATCGTTGAACAAGGTAGCTTGAGCCGTGCCGCGGACAATTTAGACATGTCTAGAGCTAAGGTAACGCGCTATCTGACAGAGCTTGAGAGCTGGATGGATATGCGCTTATTACATCGCACGACCCGAAGTCTGAGCCTCACTGCACCTGGTGAACAGACTCTTGAGGTGGCGTACCAGTTGCTTGGATTGACCGACTCGTTGGATCAGATACGCAATCAAAACACTTTGGAGCTAAAAGGTCAGCTGCGAATCACTGCCAGCTTTTCGCTGATTGATAGCCTTTTGATGGATGTGGTTGGTCGCTTTGTATCTCACTGGCCGCAAACAGCAATTGATATTCTTACCACTGATGACTCGGTCAATTTAGTTGATGCTCGTATTGACTTAGCGATTCGTATCACCAATGACTTGGAGCCAAATGTCGTTGCCAGACGTATCGGTGAGTGCCACTCTATCGTATGCGCTGCACCTGAATATTTACAAAGGCGTGGCAGACCTACAGATGTACAGTCGCTTGTACATCACAACTGTCTATCATTTGCGTATTTTGGACGGTCGGCATGGGTGTTTGATGGGCCAAATGGTCCAGAGTCTGTTCCTATCTCTGGCAATATCAGCGCCAATATCTCTGAAGTCTTGCTCTCTGCCACGTTGCGTGGACATGGGATTAGTTTACAGCCATCTGGCGCAGTCAAATCTTTGATTGCATCTGGACAACTTATTGAGTTATTGCCTGAATGGAAACCCAAAACCTTGGGTGTTTATGTGGTTTATGCTAATCGAAAGCAGGTGACACCACTACAAAGAAAGTTTATTGATTTTCTTGCCGAAGAAATAAAGCGTTCGCCTTATTGGTAGCAAGTAATGGATAGATCGGAATGTTTGTTTATACTATTTTAAAAATAATAAAGTAGATTAATAAGAAATATTATTAAAAAACGTCATAAAATCTATAGCAAAAACTCAAACGGTCAATAGCAACGTTACAATGATGCTTATTGACCATTTGATAATGTCTAGACTTTGCTATATACCCAATATGGGACGGCCAAGCCTGCTAAAAGGATTGTTGGTCTTTTATATAGTCGCTATATCGTTGGGAGCTATCGCTATAAATATTTGAGGATAGTAATGTGCTTATTACTATGTTTGAATTTAGCAAAAGCACGCATTAAAGGATACAGTAAAATGCTCAGTGCAATCGCAATGAACCAAAGTGTACTAACGGCATTTACACCAAAATATTCCCCATGCGTCATACCGAACTGTTGAACGGCAAATACATACAGCAGTTTCAATACATAGAGATGTACGATATAAAAAAACATTGGCACAGAACCAATGACTACCAGTGGTTTTATCCATAATTTGGTTTCAATTTTTTGGAGCATCACTAATAAGATCAGTCCTATACCCACATTCCACAATATAAAGAGTAACGATGGTGGATATTTGGTGAGATTCATAAAGCTCATGAAGGTTTCACTCAGAGTCGGCATCATCAGCCATGCTTGATCACCGTATACATTGGCCAGCCGCAGTACCACAAATAACGCGATACTCACCATGCCAAATGTAAATAACGTACGATTTCTCTTTTGCACAGACGTAGAGTCACCGAACACAGATGTACCGATACAATAGCCTAGTATGATAACGCCAATCCAAGGCAGTACAGGATAAGAGGTTCTAAAACGAATCACCTCACCAAACTCAATCCAGCCGCGTTCATGAAGTATCAGCCACAGTTGATGCATAATAGGAATGTCGGCAAAGGAGACGGTATCTAATAAATTGTGCCCAAATATAATTATTAAGCTCAGTAGCCACAGCCATTTCTTAGGCAGACCAATAACTGCTGAGAGCGCAATCATACTGAAGCCAATCGCCCATATCACTTGGAGGTAAACTACATCAGGTGGAAATTGTGCTGTCCAAGCAAAGTTAATTACAATCAGCTCCAAAAACACCAAAAAAAGCCCGCGTTTGATTAAAAATTCGCGGGTTATTTGAATACTATTGTGTTTGTGTTGGTACAAATAAGCAGACAGTCCCGTCAGTAACACAAAAACAGGCGCACATAAATGGGCAATCATTCGGCTGAAAAACAGGGGTTCATCCGTTCCTGGTATCAGCATTGGATCAGGAACTTGATGGTGTAAGTAAAAGGTCTCTCGAACATGATCCACCATCATGATGAGCATCACAAGCCCTCGAAGTGCGTCAATCGCTTGTAACCGTTGAAAAGGTGTCGCCATACAATAGCCTTTGTATAGTTAAAATGAAACATTATAACATATCAATTATAAGCTATTACTGATTTAAGTACGCATTTTCGTAGAGGTACTCAGTCATTTAGATACTCATGCTTGTCTTAACCTTTTATGCTGTGTTTGATCTAACGATAGCGTACCGCTGTTAAAACGGCGCGAAATTATCAGGCTGGCTGTGCGTAGCAGTCCAACGTTGATTGGCATCAATATGACTATTAAGCCCAACTCCTCGTGGTACTTGCATATTATCGCCATACAGCCAAAGCACCATATTGGTACGTTTGCCACTGGTGATTGGATGTGCGGCGTGCGGCACAGAGCCTCTATGAATAATCGCCATACCAGGTTTAAAGATGGCACGTTTGGTTTGCCTTAAATGGCGATCGACAAAGTCAACTTCTGATCCAGTAAAGTCTTCGCCTGGCAGATTTAGGTTAATATTCATAGTCACCGCTGAAGCATCAGTATGAAGTTGTAGCGACGTGTCGCCTGTCGGCTGGTATTGAATAGAGAACCCAAAGGTCTGAGTGTCATAGCCATAAACATTGGCAAATAATAACCGAGCGATAGGGCGCATATATTGATTCATGACTTTATGATAAAACGCCTGAAAATTAGGGGTGGCCAGATAGCCTAGTGAGCGCGCATCTAGCATGGCGCCATTACTGTTCAAGGCAATACCGTAAGGAGGACGTATTGGGATATTAGCGTCTGCGATTGCTTGCAGATAACGGCGCAGCGTTGATAGTTGTGCTGGGTCAAAGAGTTGCCCCTGATATACGTCAGGTAGTATCTCTTGCCATAAATTTTTAACAGCCATCTCCGTAGAAGGAGTGCGCCATGCTTGCGTCACTGCATCACGTAGAGTTGGATCAAATAATGAGTCATCAAGTACAGGCAAGTCATGCTCAGTGGTTTCCCACTCTGCCCATGCTTGCTCTAATAACTGGCTGTTTTGATGCCAGAAATGCTCTACCGATGGTGCACGTCTAAGCATGTTTGATTTTGAAGGTAGTGGTAAGTTGCGTGCTTGCTGTAGTGCGCTTTGTTGATTATCTCCATCATGGTAGCTAGGGTATTGAGTATCCTGTGTGCTTGTAGGCCGTATTATAGTATCCATCGTGTATCTCCAAATGTGTGAGTAAACCTTATAGGTGCATGCTACTATAATTAATGATTTTGATAATCAGCAGGTTTAGAGAAACAGTTTCAATAATTTTTATATAATGATGAGGCTAGCAGCAGCAAGCGATGGTGGTTGCTAAGTTAGACGCTAATTGAACGAAGGCATGACGATGAAAAATTTGCAGGATTTACGTATTTTTATTGAGACCGCTCGCTTAGGTAGCCTATCTGCCTGTGCTCGGCACTTAGATCTGTCGCCTGCAGTTGTGAGTGCAGCGGTCAAGCGATTAGAAGCGGAAATTGAGACGGTATTATTTGTTCGCTCTACTCGTAGGCTGCGTTTGACCAGTAAAGGTGAGCAATATTTAAAGCATTGCCGAGATGCGGTGGCTATCTTAGACAATGCTTATGCAGGACTACATGACAATGATGCTGAGCTGACGGGTACCATTCGGCTGTCGGCATCATCAGATTTGGGACGAAACCTAATTTTGCCTTGGTTGGACGATTTTATAGATATTCACCCAAAAGTGACGGTGCAGCTACATATGTCAGACAGCTATGTGGACTTGTACGGTCAACAGATTGATTTGGCACTACGTTATGGCGCACCCAAAGATTCATCACTGGTCGCATTACCCATAGTGTTGAATAATCGCCCTATACTGTGTGCGTCAAAGGAGTATTTGAGCAAAATTGATAAGGGTATCGGTATCCCAAAAATGCCGGAAGATTTATCGCAGCATAACTGTTTACGTTTGGGGCATGATGAAAAGTATTTGAGCGAGTGGACTTTTGAGAAAGCCGGAAAGACTAAACGTGTGGCCGTGGATGGCAATCGCAGAAGTAAAGACGGTGACGTTGTACGCCGCTGGGCAGTGGCGGGTAAAGGCATCGCCTTAAAGTCTCAGTTAGATATAGCCGGCGATTTAAAGGCAGGGAGACTTGTTGAGGTAGAGTTGGACGGCTGGCAAGTGGCCAACTATCCATTATATTTGATTTGTCCAGAACGGCGCTTAATCGATCCATTGTTTAATGCGGTCAAAGAATACTTGATTGAACGGGTAGAGCAGGTATTAAGGTAAAATGAAAACTGATGGTTACCCTGTTTGATCAGACGAGCAAGACAGTAGTCCCTAGACAGTAATTGCTTGATTATTATGACTATTGCCATACCTTATCAAGCACCGTAAACCAGTTTTTTGACGTTACCTTTTCAATAAGTTGATTTGAGAAGTGACGTTGTTGCATTCGCTCAATCAGCATAGATATTTGACTGATATCAGATAACTCATCAGGTAGTAGGCAACCATCGAAATCAGAGCCAAACCCAACGTGATCTTCACCTAGATGGTCGATCAGATAATCGAGATGGTCGACAATCACATCAAGCGAAGTTTGCGTATTACGTTGCCCATCTGCACGAAGGAACGCCACATCGAAATTCACCCCAACCAAACCATCGCTTTGTTTAATAGCAGCCAGCTGCTGATCGGTCAAGTTCCGTGCTTGCTGACAGAGAGCGTGTGAATTGGAATGTGTGGCAACAATAGGCTGGCAGGCAATCTCTAGCGTATCCCAGAAAGCGCGTTCATTCATATGCGACACATCTATCAGCATATGCTTTTCACTGCATTTAAGAATGAGGTCTTTGCCTTGAGTCGTGAGCCCAGCTCCCGTATCTGGAGAGTGTGGAAAAGACGCATTTAAACCATCACCGAAGAGGCTCTTTCTATTCCATAGTGGGCCAATGCTTCTGAGTCCTGCCTCATAAAACACATCCAGCAGGTCAGGCTCAATAGCCAAAAACTCAGCACCTTCCAAATGCAATACAATGCCCAGTTGCTTATTCTGCTGACAGGCCTGAATTTGTTCTAACGAGGTGCAAATCTGAATCTGACCGTCAGATCTTGCCTCTAGTTGCTGGGCTAGTTTCAATTGCGCACAGCAAATATCGACGATTTCTTGCGGAGTAAAATCTGAATGTGATGGGTTGGCTAATTTGTCAGGATGGTTGTTTTTTACATAAGCATAGGGCGGCAGGAAAATAGAAAACAAGCCTCCCATCCAGTTCGCTTGTTGACAACGTTGTAAATCCAAATGTCCCGGTAACGTGCCATAAATAAAGTCATGTACCGGATCGGCAGCTGAACTCAGCCAAAGGCGAGTCAATAGATCATTATGTCCATCAAATATGAGAGGCTTAGTATTAGCATTCATATTTCACCTGTTACCATACGAGTAGGAATCAATTTGTCTTTATTCAGCTGCTTGTTACTCAGTGATTTAGAATTCTTTGGATTGCGAAAGCGCAGTTCTTCAAAAGGTACAGGCGTCTCGCTGTTGATACGTGCCTCCTCAATCAGGTAGTGATAAGGCGATTTGCCACAGACAGGATCGGCGTTTTTGGCATCCCCAGTCAGCATAAACGCTTGGCAACGGCAGCCGCCATAATCGCGCTCTTTATCTGGGCAGCTTTGACAGATATCAGGCATCCAATCGTCACCGCGAAACTGATTGAAGCTCGCAGATTCATACCAAATATCTGACAGTGGTGTATGTCGTACATTAGGAAACTGTATTGGCAGTTGTCTGGCAGCATGGCAAGGCAGGGCTGTACCGTCTGGTGCCACTGTTAAGAAAATTTTGCCCCAGCCATCCATACAGGGCTTTGGACGTTCTTCATAATAATCAGGCACCACAAAAATAAGTTTGCATTTGATACCACGTTCTTCAATTTGCTTGCGGTATTCATTGGTAATGCGTTCGGCTCGAACCACTTGCGCTTTGGTTGGTAGTAAGCCCTCTATGTTCTCAAACGCCCAACCATAAAACTGACAAATAGCCAGCTCGACCGTGTCGGCTTCTAGCTCTAAGCAAAGATCAATAATCTGATCAATCTGATCAATGTTCTGCCGATGAATCACAAAGTTGAGCACCATCGGATAGTCGTATTGCTTGACCAGACGTGACATCTCATATTTTTGCTCAAAGGCATGCTTTGAACCTGCCAAGGCATTGTTGACCGATGGATCACTGGCTTGAAAGCTAATTTGAATATGCTGAAGACCTGCTTCTTTTAAGCGCGCAATCCGAGCTTCGGTCAACCCCATACCCGACGTGATCAAGTTAGTATAAAAACCTTGATTGTGCGCATAAGCGACCAATTCTTCTAGGTCTTGACGAACCAGTGGTTCACCGCCAGAAAAACCAAGCTGCACCGCGCCCATTTGCCGCGCCTGATCAAACACATCAAACCATTCTTGTGTCGTTAGCTCTTCTTTATACTGAGCATAATCAATAGGGTTTGAGCAATAAGGGCATTGTAAGGGGCAGCGATAGGTCAGCTCAGCAAGCAGCCATAGCGGTAGCCCGACTGGCGCAGTCATACTAAATCAATCCAATGTTCACGCTGGGCGACCAGCATATATTCGATGATGTCTTGCTCGATTTCGGGCACATCGCCAAACATCGCTTGCACCTTTTGGATAATGTCAGCGATGGTTGCCTGACCATCAATATGTTGTCCGATGATGCTGGCACTATCATTGAGCTTAATCATACCCTCAGGGTAGAGCAAGACATACGCATTTTGCGCTGGCTCAAACTGAAAGCGATAGCCATGACGCCATACCGGTACGATGGATTGATCCAGCTCAGGTAAACTAGCAGGTATACTCATTTGAACAATCCTTTATGCCAAACATTGTCAGTGGTCACGCTTTGATAAGGGGCTTGATTATGCACATAAGCCAAGCTCAAGGCATCCAAGATCGTCCATAAGATATCGAGCTTAAACTGTAGAATTTCTAACATGCGCTCTTGCTCTTCGACCGTTTTGAAAGAGTCGAGTGTGATGGTCAGACCATGCTCAACATCGCGGCGCGCTTGACTCAAGCGTGAGCGGAAATAGGTATAGCCTTGCTCTTTTATCCAAGGGTAATGCTTGGGCCATGACTCTAAACGTGACTGGTGAATTTGCGGGGCAAACAGCTCAGTCAGGGAGCTACTGGCGGCTTCTCGCCATGACGTCCGCCGCGCAAAGTTCACATAGGCATCCACGGCAAAACGTACACCTGGTAGGACTAGCTCTTCAGAAATCACCTGCTCACGGGTCAAACCAACTGCTTCTGCCAGACCCAACCACGCTTCACGACCACCGCCGTCAGGATAGACGCCATCTTGATCAATCATGCGCTGGATCCATTCTTGACGCACGCGCTGATCAGGACAGTTTGCCATAATGGCCGCGTCCTTCAATGGAATGTTGATCTGATAATAAAAACGGTTGGCGACCCACGCTTGGATCTGCTGCTGGGTCGCTTTGCCTTCATGCATCATGATATGAAAAGGATGGTAAATATGATAATACTGACCCTTAGCCATAATCGCTTGTTCAAACGCTTCTGGGCTTAGCGCTGTGTTTTCTTCTTGCATTGTTCTCACCTTACGATTGCTATCTTTGCCTTACCGTTTGTCTTAAAGCTCAATCTGCATACCATCAAATGCTACTTCAACACCATGTTGTTTTAATGTCGCGGCTTGTTCAGACTGTTCATTTAATATTGGGTTGGTATTATTGATATGGATCAGCACCTTACGAGCGTTATCTAACTGATCTAGATACTGCAATGAGCCATCTTCACCACTAATATGTAAATGCCCCATGTCTTGGCCGGTCTTCGTACCGACACCGCACTCTTGCATCTCGTTATCTGTCCAGAGCGTACCGTCAATCATCACGCAATCAGAGCTTTTCATGATCTGCATCACTTGATCGTCAATTTTACCGAGACCTGGCGCATAAAAGAGTTGTTTTTGTGTTTTCAAGTCTTTTACAATCAGGGCAATATTGTCGCCATCATGAGGGTTATTGCGATGCGGAGAGTAGGGCGGTGCAGAGCTTCTAATCACTAAAGGCGTCAATTCTAAATTGTCAAATCCTTCAATCTTAAACGTCTTTTCTGGATCAATTTGATTATATTGCAAGCCACCATTCCAGTGCTTTAACATATTAAAGAGAGGAAATCCTGTTGTTAGATCTTGATAGACCATGTCAGTACACCAAACAGGAATTGGACAACCTTCACGCAGGGTCAATAGCCCCGTCGTATGGTCAAGTTGACTGTCCATTAAGACTACATTGGTGATACCTGTATCTCTCAATTGACGTGCTGGCTGTGCCACCTTGAACTCAAATAATTGTTGGCGGATATCAGGGGATGCGTTGAATAAGATCCAATCCACACCATTTTCTGATATGGCTATCGAAGATTGGGTGCGGGTTTTTGCCTGAATCGTGCCTTGACGCACACCGTGGCAATTATCGCAGTTACAGTTCCACTGCGGGAAACCGCCACCAGCAGCTGAGCCTAAAACGTGAATATACATAAATCAATATTTCCAAAAAAATAAAAGCCCTAATCATCTAGGGCTTTTAATGGATTGAGTGCTAATAAGTTTTAGCGTGCTTCGAAATACATAGTCACTTCGAAACCGATACGAATGTCTTGAAAAGCTGGTTTGGTCCACTGCATGGGATTACTCCGGAACGATCTTACTATTTAAGAAGTAAGATTAATAAAGTGAATGAGTGATAAAGGGTAGTATAAGCTGCCCCCCGCTGTCAATTTCTTAGATGTTAGTAAAGCGTTAACGAGCATCGATTAAGCAGTCTTTTATAGCACAAATGAAAGCCTATTTATCATACCGAAAAGACAGTATATCGAGCATAAGATTAAAAATATCTTTGAATAGTTTGAGTATAAATTATAACTATAAAAAATCTGCTCGAAGTGAGTTAAGCGTATTTCGAGAACTTATGAGTTATACAGATATATTGCAAAAACCGAATTTACCTATAAAGTAATAGATTAACTTGATAGATACTGGAGCCTGAAGATGATTGCTGAATTACAAGGCAGTGAGTTAACCAAAGCAATCTTGGAAAATGTCAGCAACTATGTATGGTGCGCTGTCAGCAACGTTAGCGATGATTATGCTATCGCAACCATAGATAATGGTTACTACGAATTATTGGTTCCTATAGTAGCTTTCAATAACGACCAGTTCGTTTGTGATAAAGGTGATCTATGGGAGTACGCTGTCTCAGTAAAGAGAGTGGCACTTACTCATGATGATGTAGGGCTGTAACTCATTATCAATATAATGACTGTTACGTTCTACATACAGATTAGTTTTACAGCCTATTCATGAAAATCTGCCATCTGTCTACAACTTCTTGTTCTAGCTGACAATACATCTGTACTATCTATTTATAAGCTCATCTGTCTAACCACCAATATTTTGCAACGATAGACAAAACAGGTTCGAAGATGCTCAAGTAATTGCTGTTACAAAACCGCTTGTTTAGCTTACTAATCATTGTCATTGAATAGGAGTAACAACATGGATACGGTAATTGTTGGAAGCGAACTAACTCGTTCAATGCTTGAGGACGGTCATAAAAATATATGGTGTGCTGTAAGTGATGAGAGTGATGAGAATGCTCTAGAAGATCAGGTAGGTAATGACTTCACATCTCGCATTGTGGCTTTTGAAGATGGCCAGTTCTATTGTACGGGCGGTATGCCTTGGAAGTATGCAGTGCCAATTGAGATCGTTGCATTGACGCGATATGACTTTTCTCTTTAGTGAACAATATAACTTAGATAAGTTTGGATAGTCATCGCCGAAAGTAAATCCTAATATTAAGATATTTAGTTAAATAAAATGCGCGACTGACAAGGCCATTCAAGCGATGCAACATAAAGCTTGAATGGCCTTTTGTGTTTTAGAGCCATTTTGAAAGCTATTTATTATTTTAAAAATTCAGGGCGCATAAAGGCTGGGTTTGGATACGTATAAAATCCTTCACCAGTCGCGAATCCTAGTTTGTTTTGATCGATTAATTGCTCTTTTAAATATTGAGCAGCCTTGAATCTCACAGGATTTTGAGTTTTTTCAGCAGATAGTTTTGTGATGTTGTAGGCAGTGTTGATACCGATAGTGTCCAATATGGCAAAGGGGCCTGACGGCGCGCCAGTTACTATCATCCACGTTTTATCTATCGTATGTGGATCGGCAACCTCTTTTGCAACCAATTGCAAAGCTGCATCTATAAAAGGCGCCAACAAACTGTTCATGATATAGCCGGGTTGCTCTTTATCCAGCGGCATTGCCACCATACCGATGGCAGTAGCAAAAGCAACAACCTCATCAAATACGTTAGGATCTGTGCCAGGATGTCCCATGATTTCGGCGACATTATGCATCCAAATTTTATTGGCAAAGTGTAGCGCTAAAAACTGCGCAGGTCGTCCTGTTGATTCTGCAAACTGACTAGGAAGTAAGGTTGAGGTATTGGTCGCAAAGATGGTTTTCTCTGGCGCTAATTTGGCAAGTTTTTCATAAAATTCGATTTTAATTTCAGGAATCTCGGGAATGGCTTCAATCATCAGGTCAGCATCTTTGACCGCTTCTGCTAAGTCTGAGGTATAGCTTAGATTGTCAAAGGCCTTATCCAACTGCTCTTGAGTTGCCCTCAAATCCTTTCGAAAAGCCTTGCACATCAATTGAAATTTTGACTTTGCTTTTTCTAAAACCTCATCATTGATGTCATAGACACTGACATTAAAACCATGAAATGCGGCCTGAAAAGCAATCTGATAGCCTAGGATGCCGCTTCCCGCGACAGTTACATTTTTATACGTCATTGTATTTATTTCCTAATAGTAGTGGATATAAGTTGCTAGATAAATGTCTAGAACTTATAGATCTATTATTAGATGGTTTTACCTTATTATTCAACCTTCATTTTTATAAAAACATTTAAGAGAATCCAAAAATCTCGCTATGCAGGTGTCAGATAAGTCCACACCACTTGACTTATTATATTATTAACTAATTCAACAGCTTGCTAGTAATATTACTAACTTTACACTTAATGATTTTATGATAATTGAAGACTAATTTAATATCATAACGACATTTTTAATGACTGTTGATGTCAAAATCTTGTCGACGAGGTTGTAAAGGAGGGCATAAACAGTGATGTAGGATGAAAGTCGTATTTAACGCATTAAACATGCAAGGCAGGCTATTATCACTATTATTATTCTTACGTATGAATCTGTTGCCACATTCGAAGGTTTACACCTGTATCATGCACCATTTCTCAACTGTGCCATGCGCGTAAGGATTACATTAGTGGAGAAGCAGCTAGAGTGGACAAGCCTATTGGTCTGTCTAAAGGTTATTAGCAGTAATAAGCCTGTTTTTGATGTAATGATTCCCGCAGATGCGCTACAAGCAGTTTTAACTTTTGGTCCGGTTGCCGTGCCTTGGGGTAAACCGCATACATCCCCATTTTCTTTCGTGTAAAGCGCTGCAAAATCTGGGTGAGCGTATTTTGCTGCATCTCTTCATAAACAAGTGCTTGTGGTAAAAAGGCGATACCTAGGTCGCTGAGAGTCGCTTGTTTAATCGCATTAAGATGATTGCTATGAAACCGCCCCTGTACAGGAAGCAATTGCTCTGTACCATCTATATATAGCGGCCATATACCATTCGCCGTATGATCAAACTTATAGACCAAACACTCATGACTCCGTAATTGTTCAGGGGTTTGAGGTGTACCGTGTCGCTCTAAATAGTCTGGTGTTGCACATATGACCCATTGGCTATCTATAAGGCGTCTTGCAATGAGTGATGAGTCTTCAAGCTCTGCTGTCCTTATCGCTAGATCAAACCCTTCTTCTATCAAATCAACCAATCGATTGGTAATCTGTAAATCTACTGATATTTCTGGGTGTTGTTTACAGAATTCGGCAATGGATTCGCTCAATATTAGATTTGCAGAGACCGCTGGCATGGTTATACGTATGTTGCCTTTCATGTCCTCACCATAGCCTGTTACGGCATTTTCAGCTTCCTGAAAGGCAAATTTAGCGATTTTAGCTTTGTTATAAAGCGTCCTTCCTGCATCAGTTAAGCTTAACTTTCTGGTTGTCCTATAAAGCAGCTGTGCATTTAAGCTTTCTTCTAATCTTGCAATGCGTTTGCTTACCACTGAATTCGTTAATGACAGCTTTTCAGCGACCCGAGAAAATGAGCCTTCATCAACCACTTGGACGAATAAAACCATATCGTCAGCTTTGCCCATACTTGTTCCCCAATTGGTGTAATACGTTTTGGATTATAGCAAAAAAAGAAAATAACATTGTCCTTTGATGCAATATATCAATGTATTGACAAGGCGTAGAATATTTTAGGGAATTTTAAGCATTTAATCGATACACTGATGAGCAATGACTGTGTATGGCGGCTTGAAAGGTTCTAATCACTATTTTACCTACCATCTATTATGTGTTGTTCTGCGGGATTATCGTCATGGCTGCCATTTACCTCCTTGGTTTTCAAGGGCCTTTAGCATCATGAGTGACACACAATCACCAAATAAAGAGCGTCATATGCCGTTATTAAATAGAGCTTCATCAAACCTTTTTTCATCAAACATAGTGCATCAAGATCAAGATACACTCCGTCCTGAGCAAGTGTTAGATAAGCTAACCAATTTACTGGGAGCCAGCAATGTACAGGCCGATCCAGAAAAAAACGAACACTATAGAATGGGGTGGCGCTCTGGTGGCGGCAATGCTTTGGCTGTTTTGTTTCCACAAACGTTGCTGGAGATTTGGCGTAGTCTAGAAATATGTGTGGAAGGCGACTGCATTATTATCATGCAAGCAGCAAAAACAGGACTGACTGAAGGTTCAACCCCGAGCGGTAATGACTACGATAGACCGGTGGTTGTGATTAATACCCTTGCAATGAATCAGTTGTATTTGGTGAATGACAACGAGCAAGTGATTAGCTTACCTGGCGCTACGTTACATCAGTTGCAAAGTGAGCTTAAAGCTGTAAATAGAGCGCCTCACTCGGTCATCGGTTCATCGACGTTGGGTGCATCAATTATTGGCGGTGTCTCTAACAATTCAGGTGGGGCACTGGTTAAAAGAGGGCCTGCTTATACCGAGCTTGCTTTGTTTGCCCAAATAGACAAGCACGGTCAACTAGTATTGGTTAATCACCTAGATGTAGAGTTGGGAGATACTCCAGAAGAAATACTCACTAACTTACAAACAGGTAATTTTGATAAAAGAGCATTACCTGATACTGGTAAGATGGCATCTGACAAAGAGTACATTGCTAGAGTAAAAGATGTTGATGCAAGCACACCAAGTCGTTTTAATGCGGATAAGCGAAAACTTTATGAAGCCAGTGGCTGCGCTGGCAAGCTTGCCGTGTTTGCAGTGCGTCTTGATACCTATCCAACGGCTGTAAAAGAGAAAACCTTTTATATAGGTACCAACAGTGTGAGTGAGCTTGCACAGCTCAGAAGGCAAATGTTATCGAGCTTCGATAATATCCCTGAAGTGGGTGAGTATATGCATCGTGATATATTTGATGTATCTGCTAAGTATGGTAAGGACACGTTCCTGAGTATTAAGCATCTCGGTACCAATGCCTTACCTAGATTGTTTTCTATCAAAGGTGCTATGGATGCAAAATTCCATAAATGGTCATGGATGCCAAAGCATTTCACTGACAAAGTCATGCAGTTCGTCGCCAATATATTTCCAAAGCATTTACCGAAGCGAATGCTAGAGTATCGCGACCAATATGAGCATCATCTCATCTTAAAAATGAGTGATGATGGCATAGCAGAAGCACAGGATTTTCTGAAGGTATTTTTCGACGCTTCAAATACGGGTAGCTATTTTGAATGTAGTCAAGAAGAATCGGAAAGCGCTTTTTTACATCGCTTTGCCGCTGCAGGTGCCGCACTAAGGTATGAAGTCATACATGAAAAAGACGTCGGCGATATATTGGCATTGGATATTGCTATACCACGTAACGAATTAGAATGGCTCGAAACGTTACCTAAAGACATTGAACAACATTTGGAAAAGAAACTCTATTATGGACACTTCTTTTGTTATGTATTTCATCAAGACTATATTCTGAAGAAGGGTAGTGATGCACATCTTGTTAAAAAAATGATGTTAGAGCTACTGAGCGCACGCGGAGCCAAATATCCTGCTGAGCATAATGTCGGGCATCTATACGAAGCAGAACCTGATTTGCAAAACTTTTATCAAAGTCTAGACCCAACCAATACCTTTAATCCAGGTATTGGTAAAATGTCGAAAACCAAACGCAATTGCTCGTGTTGTTTATAACTGAACTTTAAAACTGGCAGTGGGCTGATTATTTATCAGTTGCTAAGCTAAGTAGCTAAGTTGCTGGATAGTTCAGTGTTTGTCTATTATAAATTGTTCAATACATCCTCAGAAGCACTGCCGATTGGTAGTGCTTTTTTATTATTTCTCGGTAAATGTATCAGCAGCCTCGAGTTCAGAAGCACATTTATTCAAAATGATTTTGTTATCTATTGTTAAATACCAGTCGATGCTATGTATAATGCAGCACTAGCATAGCTTTCACTCAGTATGGCTTTCACTCATATGCCTTTAATAAGAAGATTACATTATGTCAAACAAGCGTCCTTTATATATTCCTGTTGCTGGACCCGCTCTTTTAGAGACACCTTTATTGAATAAAGGTAGTGCTTTTTCATCAGAAGAACGTAGTAGCTTTAATTTAACGGGGCTATTACCTCATAATATTGAAACGATTGAGGAGCAATCATTACGTGCTTATCATCAACTAAGCTCATTCACTGATGCGATGGATAAGCATATTTACTTGCGTAACATCCAAGATACCAATGAAACCTTATTTCATCATTTAATTGAGCAGCATATCGAAGAAGTGATGCCGCTCATTTATACCCCAACCGTTGGTCAGGCGTGTGAAAAATTCTCGCAAATCTATCGTCGTAAACGGGGTTTGTTTATCTCATATCCTGAGCGTCACAAAATCGACGACATGCTACAAAATGCCACCAAACAAAACGTTAAAGTGATCGTTGTTACTGACGGTGAACGTATATTGGGCCTAGGAGATCAGGGTATTGGCGGTATGGGCATTCCAATCGGTAAGTTGTCTTTATATACGGCTTGTGGTGGTATTAGCCCAGCTTATTGTCTACCTATTTTACTGGATGTCGGCACCAATAACCAACAGTTGCTTGATGATCCTATGTATATGGGCTGGAGAAATCCGCGCATCTCTGGCGATGAATATAATGAATTTGTGGACTTATTTATTCAAGCCGTTAAGCGTCGTTGGCCAGAAGTGTTATTGCAATTTGAAGATTTTGCTCAGGAAAACGCGACCCCGTTATTGAATAAATATCGTGATCAGCTATGCTGCTTTAATGATGATATTCAAGGGACTGCTGCGGTTTCAGTCGGCACTTTGATTGCAGCGTGTCTAAATAAAGGTCAAAAACTTAGTCAACAGAATATCGCATTTTTAGGCGCAGGATCTGCGGGTTGCGGTATTGCTGAGCATATTATTCGCCAAATGCAGCGTGAAGGATTGACTGAAGAGCAAGCTCGTAGTCAAGTATTCATGGTTGACCGTTATGGCTTGCTAACAGATGGCATGACAGAACTGCAAAAATTCCAAGAACCATTAGTACAAAAGGAATCAGCTATTGCCAGCTGGGATAAAAGTAAGAAGCTTGGTTTAGCGCAAGTGGTTAAACAAGCAAAAATCACCGTATTATTTGGTGTTAGCGGACAAAAAGGTCTGTTCACCCAAGAAGTGATCGAATCGCTATGTGCTAATACTGAGCACCCAATTGTACTACCACTTTCAAATCCAACGTCTCGTGTGGAAGCTACGCCGCAAGAAGTCATGAATTGGAGTAAAGGTAAGGCAATTGTTGCGACGGGTAGTCCGTTTCCTCATACCACTTATAACGGTCAGTCTTTTGAGGTTTCTCAGTGTAATAACAGCTATATTTTCCCTGGTATTGGTCTGGGTGTCTTAGCAGCACGTGCGACAGGTATCAGCGATAATATGCTAACGGCAGCAAGCCAAGCCCTTGCAGATATATCAATGGAATACGAAAAGGCACCTGGTGCCATCTTACCGCCGATCAAAGTTATCAGAGAGATCAGTGAAAAAATAGCGTATGCAGTGGCTTTACAAGCGGCTCAAGATAAGCTAGCACTACCTATCACATCGGAGAATTTACAACGCCGATTAAAAGCGAATTTTTGGTTACCTGAATATCGTAACTATCGCCGTACTTCTTTCTAGATTAGATATAAAAATTCCTAATATTAGGTACATTATCTAAATAAAGTACTGAATAAAAGAAGGTTGCTAGCGCTATATTACATATAGTGTTGGCAACCTTTTTTATTTCTATCAAAGTTCATTAGTTTATCAAGTTTACTTCTACCATTCCTTCAGTATAGCTAAGCTTAAGTATTCAAGCATGCATCTGCTTAAAGAAAAAGGTGTTAATTAACCGTTGAAGTTAGAAGTAATCCCAATTATTGATTCAACTTTATACGTAAGATATGGTATGGCTTCACAGAGCCCTCTTCACCTTGATTTAACGCAGGGTTAAGATGTAGTGAGTTTTGAGTGATGTATAAGTAGCCATTTTGAATTGAAAACCCATCAGCCCATGATAGTAGACTGTCATCTTGAGCAAAGGTCTTGAAGCCATCTTTAGTCACGATGCTGACGGCATTTTTTTCAATATCTCCAACGTAGATATCTCCATTATTCGCCATAATCATCCCATCACTAGGACGTTTTTCACCATAAAACTCTATGGTTTTACTCAGTTGGCTGTCTGTTAAATTATCATTAGCAAGTGATGAGGCAGGCAAGCGGTAAATTACACTACCATTCACTGTACCGAAATATACCCATTCATTTTGGGCATCCATAGTGATTGGGTTTAAACTTAGGTAAATTGCATCAGAACTACCATTTTCACGCTTAGTTGCCATTAATGACCCATCAATAATAAGGTCATGCTCAGGTGCTAAAAGTGCTTTATTTGCTTGAAGAACACGGCGAGAGTTACCTGTGTCTAAGTCAACAACTACAAAGGCAGGTGCAGGTGCTCCTGACAAATTACCGAGACTAGTATCAGCTATGTATATTTTATTGCGCTTAGTATCGATCACAAAGTCTTGTAAGAACGAGTTGTCTACAGTAGCATCACTATCGATCTCAATGCGTTTAAAGAGTCTGTTATTTAAGGTATCCCAAGCTACGATTTGAGCAGGCGAATTTTTGCTACCCATATCTAGAATCCAAACCACTCCATCTGGAGTGCTTTCAATACCAATAACTGAAGCAAATCCAACATCTCCTTTATCTGGACCGTCAGCCCAGTCTACGTTTGGAAAAGGTTTAGTTAAGCCATCACTCATCAATTCAACCACACGGTATTCAGGGTTATCTAGGGGTTGCATGGACAAAAATGTTCGTCCTTGTTGAGTTACCGTGATATTACCAGGGCGAGTATCATCTATTTGTGCAACGACCTCAATATTGTTGGCATGAGCTGTGCCTAATATCAATGCAGCACTTATAGCCAGTAGTGACTTTACATATTTCATTTGAATCTCCTGTATTTATTGATGTATATAGGTACTCAAGCATAATATTGAGTGTATGACGTTTAGCACCTAATACTATTTATTCACTAATAGTTATTAATATCTTTTATTTGATGTCAGTTACCCAATAACGATCATTTTATTCAAAGTGAATTTTTCTATTGCACCTTTAGTGGCTTTTGAGTAATCGTCAAAATGTTTATTACTCATATGAGCCTGTCAAAGTTCACGTGACGCCCAATTTTCGTAGAATATAAAATGAGCAGGATTTTTATTATCTTGATGTAAGTCGTAATTGATACACACTTTTTTAGTGCGAGTAACACCAATAAGTTTTATCAATTCTGTTTTGACCGTTTCGATTTGGTTTGGCCATGATATTAGCAACGATGGTTAATCTAGCCATAATAGAATTATTTTTAACCACTAATGTTAAACTTTATCAAGTCAAAAGATATCGTTAGTTAATCGACTGCTTTAAAACGATTATATATAGCTAGTTATAGTAGAGGTAGAGGCTTAACTCAAGAAACACTTTCAATGTTATCTTGAAAGTAGTTGTTTATCATAATTAATGCTGCCAAAATTCTTATTGACCAAACCGCGGTATTGATAACAAGGCCTAGGAAAACTAAACTACATATCTGAGCACTTTATACTTATAGCTAATAGCATTCAGGCGTTGTTGCCTTGATTAAAGCGAAGCTGATATATATGGGTATTATCAATATTGCAAACACTATGATATTGAGAGAGCTATTACCTAAAAAATTACGGTTAAAGTTAATACTTTTCTGCTTGAATTGTCATGAATGTAGTATTAGAAGGATGACTTATATCGTGCTTATTTCTTGAAAAAGCAGTTTCTCAAACCCAAAAAAATCACCTTAACTTGAACAGTTAGGGTGATTTTTTTATCTATGTAGTGATATAAAACTATAAGGTCTGTATGGTCGCTTAGCTTGTTTTAGTTATGTGTAAATCAATATACGTAAAAAAACCCTTGTTGCTCCAGGCTTACAAGGGTTTAAATAATTAATACTCATATCTTAACTGGTGTGCTTACTCAGAGTAAGCTGTGGGCTCAATGGTTTTTTATACCAAGCTATATTTCGTGGAATTGTTGAAAGTTCATTTCGTATACACGTCTATAGTTAGTTCTCTATAATGGCGAACGGTACAATAAAAATGCTGCATCGAACAGTAATATAGCATTTCTGTTTGATGCAGCGTTGTGTTATGTGTCTCTGTACCACTCGTGTTTTAGCTTAGAAACTGATTGATATGCTCACCAATTTCATCAGGTTTCTCATCAATCAACCAATGAGCGACATCTTTAATCCAGACAAGCTCTGCATTTGGAATCGCTTCTGCCAGCTTTGGTGCATATTCCGGTTTTTGGAAAGGGTCTTTATCACCCCACATAATGAACGTCTGATGTGGAAGGTTGCTAAGTTCGTCAGTAATGGCCTGAGTATATTCTTTATTCAACCGTCTGAGATTGCGAAAGAAGGCGTGCTTGCCGTCTTCAGTTGACCAAGGTTCAAGATACATCTCGATAAGCTCATCAGTCATGACACTGTTATCGTATACCCCTTTTGGCAAGAAGCCTCGCATCATGCTTAAAAAGTCCTCTAGACTCATCTCTGACTCAGCACCAGGTTCCTGTAGCGGCTCAAAATCTGGGATAGGCCATGAATCGAAGCAAATGCTATCTATCAAAATAAGCTTTCGAACTTTCTCTGGATAATTGACAGCTATCAACTGAGCAACGCCTCCACCAATATCATGTCCAACAATATCTGCTTGCCGCGCACCTAGGATATCCATGAGTTTTACAATCATGTTGCTTTGCGCATTAATGGACACATCTGCGCTTTTTGGTTTTGCAGATTTCCCATAGTTGAGAAGGTCAGGGGCGATGACCCGATGTGTTTTTGCAAGTTGTGGAATAATATTTCGCCACATGAGGCTATTGGTTGGAATCCCGTGCAGCAGGATTATTGGACTACCTGAACCTTGTTCCAGAAATGCAATCTTATGCCCGTCAATGTAGGTATAATTTTCTGTTATTTGAGTGCTCATAGCATACTCCTAAAGATGAATTTTAATAATCGTGAAATCGTTCTACGGAAAGGGGAGACAGATTTTTCAGTTAAGATAAGGCAGTAACTGACCCAACGTTATAATAGTAATGTGAAGGAATTCTTCAGGAGGTATACGGTCTCAGTGATCAACGTCAACACGTCTATCAAAAATAATACTAACTGTTTATGGATCTTTATTGATGAGAAGCTTATTCTCATCACACTATTTCTTCTGCTCGCTTAGTTAAAAGCCTAATGAGATGGCTTTATTGAAATAACGCGACTGTACCAAAGACTGTTGCATTGAAGGTCGTGCTGAAGCTAGATAAACCAACCTGATGGAAGTGATATTAATCATACATTAATAACAAAATCATTATGGCTTCAGCCGTTATAGGTTTGTAGCTCAACCGTTATTAATCGTTAACTACCGTGTATTAGAAGTAATAAAAAACCCCACAGCGTATAGGCCATGGGGTTTTTTATTACTTCTAATATTGTTTGATGGTGCGCCCACCAAGACTCGAACTCGGATCGATCGCTTAGGAGGCAACTGCTCTATCCTGTTGAGCTATAGGCGCATTATGGAGTGACATTGTAGAAAAAAGCAGTCATAAAAGCAATCAACAAAAGATAAATAAAGACAATTTATCCTTACTCACCATTGCTAAGCGCGTCAGTGACATCTACAGCATGATCACCTGATGCATTTTTTGCCTGTGAGGTTGGTTTAAATAAGTCATTTACACTGTTCTTATAACCACTAATGTTCTCATAATCATATTTTTTTAGTATATCTTGACCTGTGCTCGATAGTAAGAAATTACGGAAGTTAATAGCAGTTGTATCGTCTGTCAGGATGACACCTTCAAGCGCTTGTTCATCTTTTAGCGCATAGTTAAAGGGGTTTAGAGTGCGTATCTTTTTATCTTTATCATGCGTACTATTATCGCTATTTTTATCAGAAGCGCCATTTATACCAGAACCCTCAGTACTCTTCTGATTTTGACCATTTCTATCTTGTGCCTGTTGCAATTCTGACTGTAGGAGTGATACCCGTTCTGTAGATAGGCTATCGTCATTGGTAATAATCATATCTGTATCAAAGACAAAGTCAGAGAGTTTGTCTTTGATAGAACCACTACTTGGTACTGTGAGAAGGTCATTAGAGGGGACATAGCTCGCTAGCACTTGCACGTGCGGATAACGAGATTCAAAGCTCACAATGATATCGTCCAAAGGTATCTGTAACTTCTCCTCTGCTCGAATGTATAAAACACTGTCAGCAATCTCTCTTGATTCATCACCTTTCGTACTAGGGTCTGCTTCACTTTCACTTGCCATGATTGGCAATGGGTCTGTGTTTTTTCGATTACTGGTCCACAACCAAATGAAGACCGCGATAAAGATTGTGAGCAGTAGCAAAATTAGCCCAGCCAGCAGTAGTTTGTAGTCTTTCATATATTACTGCTCTTTTATTATTAGTTGATTCATAGCAAAGTTTATATACAGGGTGGTATCTAGTTTTAAAGCTTTTGTTCTAGTACTTCATCGGTTAATTCAGCCAACATGTCTGCAAAGATATCCGTGTCTGCAGAAGGGGTAGATACTTGTTCTTCATTAACTTCACTACTTTCATCAGTATGGTCATTGGTTTGGCGATTTATTAGAGAATCAGATCGGTCATTTAATACTTTGGCAAGCGTAGTAGTTTGATGCGCTGCTAACGGCGATTCACCGGTTAACAATCTGTCTTTTAACCATCTAAACCCATGTGCCTCCCACCATGCTTCAAAACGTGGCAACGTGCTACCACGTACTGCTACAGGGAGATCTAGCGTTCTCAATTTCTGCGCAAGTGCAGGGTCGCTGATAGCTTGATGAATGCTCAAATAAAGTGAGCTACTATCATCCGTATAGGGTCGTCTGTTTTGCCATGATCTGTCATCGATTTTCATACGTGGCAGTTGCCACAACTCACCGCGATAATACACGACGTATAAGCGTTGTTTTGGATGGACAAAAATGGCATCAATGGGACGCAATGGCATAATATTAAGTAATCCCGTCAATAGAAAGTATTATTTAGATACAGGTTGTAAAGGCCAATTTAAAAACCACAATGAGATTATTTCATAGTAAATATGAATGATAGTATAAAACGACACTAAATGTCGCAAGCTTATTATAATATCGGCATCTACACTAGTAAACGATAACCATCAGTGGCACACTGATAGCAAATTTGGCATGTCAACGTTATCAATGGATATGTAGAGTTTGCTACTATGATTGTTTTTGTTTACGGCCCTCATGCTAGCAGAAATGCATCATAGTAACGACCATCAAACATGGATTGATGAGTATCGATTTTTGTTTTGTCTAGATATTTTATGGTGTTTTTGACATTGGATACAGACATCTCATCTACAAGTGAAGCCTTTTTTATTAATCCTAATACCTCACCTTTATTGCAATCAGATTATTGTCTATGTTCACTATTATTCAGTCGCACCGTACCGAAAACCTCGTTGATCAATTGCTTGTACAATACCAGTCCAAGGATCAGCCGGTTTTTGAACCATTCATTGTCATTGTACCGTCAATGGTATTGGGTGATTGGTTGGATAAAACTATTGCTAGCCGTGCTGGTATTAGTACCTTGGTGCGTACTAAATTTTGGGGTCAGTATCAATGGACGCTGATGCAAGATGTATTGACTCGCCATAATGCATACTTACTGGCGCAAAACCCTGAAGCGACAACTCTAAATGTACCCGAAGTGGCGGTGTTATCACCGACAGTAATGCAGTGGCGATTGTTTGGGTATTTAACTTATTATCAAGAGACAATCGTTGCAGATGAAAAGCATCCAGTTCATCCATTGTTAGCGTCTTTGATTGATGACCCACAGGTAAGTGCTCAACAGGACAGCTTACAACAGGACAGTTTGCGACAAGATAAGGCGCAACAAGATGCGCGTATTTGGCAGTTAGCAAGTGATTTGGCAAGGGTGTTTAACCGCTATTTGACCCATCGTGAGGATTGGTTGGCATTATGGTCACAAAACAAGCCGTTGAACGTAAGTGAGTTGATAGCAGATAAAGACGCCTTATCCCTGCGCTTTGATAAGTATGCGCGCGGCACGCCTGAGTGGTTGGTCGAGCATTATGTTGAGTTAGAAATCGCCCAACGATTCTTATGGTCACATTTGTTTGCCGATGTTCATCTACACCGTGTGGCACTAGAGCGTGCGTTTTGGTCAGCTTTAGAAGGTAACAAGGCGAATGAGCGCGATCAGTTACCCAAAGTATTGCGTATATTTACTATTCAGCAACTGCCACAGACCGAGCTTGATTTTCTACAGCGCTTGTCGCAATACATGAATATCACGCTATTGCACTACAATCCATCAAAGCTGTTTTGGGCGGATATCGTTGATAAATCATGGTTACAGCGTCAGCAGATTATCAACCCTGAGAGTGTGTTCTTGCGTGATTATGGTCATAGTTTGCTATCGCGTTTAGGCAAGCAGTCTCGCGATGCGTTTGCCATGCTTGCCAACTTATCAGGTAATGAGCAATACGACGATGCGCTAGTCGAATGGCAAGATAACTTTGATAATGGTGTAGATAATGCGGTCGTTCAAGGTGTGTATGAAAGCATAGATGCTGCTGATGACGCTGTCAGTACTCAAGATGCGCAAGGTAACCTGAGCTTATTAAAGCGTTTGCAAAATGATGTGTTGATGCTTGATGAGCAATCTACTCAGCAAGCAACGGCTGCTACAGTCTCACAAGCAGTAAGCAAGCAACTAGAGTCAAGCTTTGATGAAGCTAAGCCAGCAACGGCTTGGTATGAAGATGAAGCGTTAGAGAATAAGCGTTTTGAGAAAGACCGTTTTTGGGCAATCTCTTCTCAAGATAATAGCCTAAGCATTCATTCGTGTCATAGTTTGCAGCGTCAGCTTGAAGTGCTGCGTATTATGATTGGTCGTTGGCTGAACGAACCTATCAAACTAGGTGAAAAGAAACGCCATATCTCCGACATTGTTGTACTGCTACCTGATGTTGAACGTCATCATGCATTGATTGGCTCTATCTTCGTCAATGGTAAAGGTCAAGACGGTTTGACTTTGCCTGCTAAAGTGACTGGTGTTGTTGATGCCGACATTCGCCAGTTATGGGAAGCGATTATCGGTTTTTACAAACTATTGGGTAGCCATAGTGCCCGTTTTGAAGCAGCTGAAGTCTTAGACTGGTTGATGTTACCGCCCTTGTTTGAAAGCTTTGGACTGACTCATGAGCAAATGAGCCGTGGCTGTGATTTATTGGTAGAGGCGGGCTTTATTCGCGGTTTTGACGAGCTGCATCTTAAGCAAACTTTAGACAGTAATGACTACGACTATCGCTTCAGCTTTGCACAGGCATTAGACAGATTGACCCTAGGTCTGGTCATGCCAGAGGCTGAGTTGAGCGACTGCTTATATGATCTAAATGACGATGAATGGCCAAGCACTGCGTTACCAGAAATGACCTTGCCGTTACCACAAGTGAGCCTAAATGATGCGTTGATTGTTGAAGCGCTTTGCCGCATTTATACCGGCTTGGTCGCACGACGTGATGATCATACACAAAAAATGAAAGCGGAAGATTGGCTCGATCAGATTGAGACACAAGTTATCCATCGCTACTTTGGCGATGTGGATCAAACGCGTACCATGCGCGCCATCTACAACGCGATGAATGGCTTTAAATCAAGTCTGCGAGCCAATCGTCACTATAGGCAGTACGCTAGTGGTGATGTCGACAACAGAGAAGTAGAGCAGAGGCTGGCAGGTGTGGAGCAGTTGCCGCTTAAGCTGAGCTTTATGCTAGACAGTATTGAAGCAGAGCTTGAAAGTCAGCAGGTCAGTGCCGAGCCGACAGGTGTGATTACCTTTGGTCGATTCGGTGCACTCAGAAACGTGCCGTTTGAGTTGGTGGTGATGCTCAATATGGATCTCTCTGAGTTTCCTGGGCGTGACCGTGATAACCGCTATGATTTGATGAAAGCGACCAATGCCCGCCGTGGTGACAGAGTCAGTGAAGATGATGACAACGGCGCATTTTTAGATGCGCTACTGTGCGCGCGCAGTGCATGCTGGATGTTCTATAACGGTCAAAGCTTGACGGATACCCATGAGCATTTGCCAGCCAACCCAGTGAGTGAGCTATTGCAGTTTTTGCAAGGCGAGGTGCAATGGCAGGTGAACTCGCTTGAGACATTACCTGAGAATATTGATCCCACCACCGAGAGTCTCAAGCGTTACTTACCTAAATTGATTAAGCAGTGGCTAGTGACTGAGCATCCTGCACTGCCTTTTCATGAGAGTCTGTTTGAAACTGCAATCGAAGGCAATGATATTTTTGAGCAAGCGTCTCCTGATATTGATGACAATGCTAATGCCAACATTAATATCAATGCTCAGGATACCAGCCCTGTCGATATGATTGATGAGCTGGATACTTTATTAAATACAGCCATGCGCAAAACCAAACTGGCTCAGAAAAAACAGTTTCCGCCTGCGCCGCTTTGGCAAGCGGTGTTTGACACATTAAAAGGCCGAATATCTAGTGAGCATAAAGAGTTGGTGGGCTTACCTACGAAGGCGCAGTATGAGTCAATCGCTCAGGTGTTGGGTCAAGGCTTGGGTCAGCTAGGTCAAGTAGACAATCAAACCTTGTCTGCAGTGGCTAATATGCTAGCGCTAGATACGGTTGTCGATACTAGCAATGTCAATAGCATGACAGAGGTACTCATCCAAGTGTTATCCGATAGTATATTTAACATCGGAGAGATAGATATTGAAGGATCATTGGCTTACCAAGTACGCCATCCTGCCAAAGCATTCTTACGGTCTCAAAAGGTGCATGTGGTACAAGGTGAAGAGGCGCTATCGCACCAAGAGCCGCTATTCTTAGACAGTTTAACTACCTATCAAATTAAAGATCATTTGATTAAACAGTTGGTTACTGATGAGAATAAGAAGAATGGTAGTGATGCAGCGGATGAAACCACTACACCAATCCTGATGTATCAAAAAATTATGCCTGCTGGTGTCGCTCGCCAAACCACGCTACCCAATCAACAGAAGAAACTGCAACAGCAATGTTTAGAGTTTAAAGAGCAGCTAATTGCTAATGGCTTTGATGAAAGAAGCATTCTCAACAAGAGTGCGGCAGATATCAGCAGTGTATTACAGCTACTGACCCCAACCGCCGAATATCCTGTTCAGATAGAGCTAAAAAATATACTGAATAACACTGATAATGATTCAAAAGACCAGACAGATATAGAGGGTATAGAGACACTGCTTAAGCTGCTGCCGAAAATCATTAAGATCAAAGGCTCAGTACCAATATTAGCACCTATATCAATTATTCAGGCGGGCGTGCCTTATGCTCAGCAATCACCCAAGCAGTGGTTAAACATATTGCCCAATTCTGCCAGTCCTAGGCATTTACTTAAGTTTTGGTTGTCACATTTATATTGGCAAGTGGCTAGACGTACCACTGCCGAGCAAGTAGCCTCAAATGATGGTGTGAGTATTTGGCGTTTTAATAAGCCTAACTCACAAGTTAAAAAGTATGACAAAGCAATCGCATTTAAACTAAGCCCGATCGTGTATGAAGACGCAGTCATTGAGCTGATAAAATGGGCTGTTTTTGGTAAGTTAACGGGTCAAGTGCCTATTACGTTATTACCAGAATATGCACTTAATTACCTTGATAAGTATCTAAAGCCTGAAGAAGATGACGGTAATAGCTACTGGCCAAAACGGGCCGACTTCTCCGACTGGTTAAGACCTAACTATAACTCAGACACGGTATACGATACTTGCTCGCAGCATGCTATTTGGCAATACGTGCTACGTGACCAAGATGCATTCAAAGCGCTATCGGCAGCGTTGACTACATTAGCCCAGCCATTATACGCGCCGATGTTTAATGCGTTAACTAACTTAGATGGTTAGCCCATTATCTAAAGCAGCCCCTAATTAGTTTTTGCTATCTTGTTCTAGGGCGTGTCTTCATTTCAAAAATGGTGATAAAAATGAGATAAATTGCCGTCAAACGAGGAAAATAGTGCAGATAATATCGGGATATTAACCAGCTATTTGACGATGTTTGGCAAAATTTAGCTATTTTTAGCCCATTTAGATAACTATCGAGTGAATTGAAGACACGCCCTAATAAATAATAATTAAAAGTATGCGCCCATATGACAGACCTTAGCGATCCAACCAATACAATTGACTTGTCTACACAACCGAATTTATTTGATGAATATTCAGATGAGCTGCCTTGTTTGTCTGCTATACCTGAACGTAAAGCCGATGTCATACCAGCAGTCGATGTTGACCTAACGGGCAAGCACCTAATTGAAGCCTCAGCCGGTACGGGCAAGACTTGGACGTTGACCGGTATTGTACTACGCCTACTGATCGAAGCGCGACGTGCGCCAGAGCAGATCATTGCCACGACTTTTACTCGAGCTGCCGCTGCCGAAATGCGTCAACGTATTCATGATCGTTTGGTAGATTTTTATCAGCTATTACAATGGGTCAATAGCCTAAGTGCTGATACTGGCAATAAAGAGAGCCTCTATCCCAACATACTGCAAGTTATGCCTGAGGGTAACAATGACGCACAAACAGATAACGACTCAAGTACTGATGCAAATGTTGAAATAGATATTAACGAGTTAAATCAAGACCTTGCTGCTGATAAGCAAGCGGCGGCTGAGAAACGTGAACAAGCAAAAAAAGACCGCGAAGATTGGTTGGTTAATCAGGCCAAATATGTGCGCTTAGACGGCATCATGCAAGATCCTATCAACTTGCATCTTGTCGGTTATTTGCTGGATCACGTGTACAGTTACCCCATGGCGGAAGCTATCAGGCGTACGGCACTGGTACTCACCACATTGGATAAGCTATTTGTAGGTACGCTCGATAGCTTGGCGCAAAAATGGCTGACGGAGTACAGTAGCGAAACTGGTCACCAGCAGGGTATGGGGATTATTGAAGACAGCAGTATTGAGCAGGTTACTGATAGTATTATCCATGATGAGCTGCGTCAGTTTCAAAGCCGTTTGTATTATGAGCAGCCTAAACTTTACGCGCTAATGGATCAGCAAGGTAAGCTGTCTGCGGTAGGCGATCATAAGAAATATGTGACTCGCTCGCTTAATTTTATCTCTGCGCCGATTGATGAGATAAGGATTGAGAAAGGCTTTGACTTTGATGCATACGAAAAGCTAATCAATGAGTTCTCTCAGTTAGATTTAGTAGATATCCAGCCTTACTTAAATCCTGACTATAGAAAGTCTCAAGGGTTTCGTGGTGGTTCTAATCTAACCAAACAGTTTGATGCCATTATTGAGGTTCATCAAAAGATATCAGAGTATCAGCTGACGTTTAATAGCTATTTAAATGAGAGCGAGAATAAGATTTTGACATCATTGCAGGATTCTAGATATCCCGATGAAGATGGCAAAATTAAGAATTTTAATAAGAATAAAGAAAAAGAGCATCAGACGCTTTTTGAGCTAGAAACCATTAGTAAGTTAATGGCTATCTTAGACATGCTTGATAGTTTGAATCAGCATATTTTGTTGGTATTAGCCAATCTTAACCGTCAGATTGTGCTTGCTGTGCGTAACAGGCTACCAGTAATTTTAGAAGAGCGTGGCGAGACGACTTTTAGTCTGCAAATGGTACGCTTAAACCAAGCATTAACTGGTCGTCAAGGGGATAAGCTGGCGCGTTATATTCGTCATCATTATCCAGTGGCGTTGATTGACGAGTCGCAAGATATCAATGGCGAGCAAGCCATTATGATTGAAAGCATTTATTTGCCAAAGAACAAGCGTAAACAGTCGGACAGTGACAAGCAATCAACCACTAAGAAAGCCAATCATGAGTTTCTGCTATTGGTTGGTGATCCGAAACAGGCTATTTATGGGTTTCGTGGTGGCGATGTAGCCAACTACAACTACATGAAAGCCCAGTTTGATAAAAGCGCCCTTTGGACGCTTGATATCAATCGCCGTTCAAATGCCGGTGTGATTAACGCATTGAACTGTTGGTTTGGTATGGCGAATGCAACAACTACTGAGAATAAACTGTCGCAGCTAGGTACTGGTATTCACTACCAACATATCAAAGCAGCAAAACCGGAATATGAGCTGTCTTGGTTTAATGCGTCAAATAGTCTGGATGATGTGCTGGTGACAGAGGTGCTTTCTGCTCAGCCAGTGAGCTTATTGCACCTGCCTTATGACAAGGAAAAAGAGTTTGATTACGATGAGCATGAAATAACAGCTCGCCATATAGTCACTTTGCTTAATAGTGGTCAGACACTTAAAGGTAAGCCGATACAGCCCAGTGATATTGGGGTGCTGGCACGTGCCAAAAAAGATTTGAAGCGAGTTGAAGACGAGCTAGTAAAGCTTAATGTGCCGACTTTGACTACTAGTGATGTCAGTATCTTTGAGACTATTATGGCAGAAGATATGGCAGCATTACTAAGTGCCATACTATATCCATATCGTCATGACATGATTAATCGGGTATTGACCAGTCATCTATATGGACTGAGTATCAAAAACGTCAAAGCCATGATGACGGACCATGAGTCAGGCATTACTGAGGGCAGTAGTACAACAAGCTTTCATTCACAAAACTCTAATTCGAAAGACCTCCCAGCCAATGAAGCTACTGATAATAAAAAGAGCTATCAAGACTTTATTACTTATTTAAAAGAAGGGGCACAGCGTTGGCAGCACTTTGGCATCTTATCAGCGCTACATTATTTATTAGATAAAAGCCCTGTGCAGCCGCAAGGCGTATGGCAAGCCCTAGCTGCTCATCCAGAAGGTGACCGTCATATCATGGACTTGCGTCATGTAATGGACATCTTGGCGCAGTATGGCCTAGGCATGGGTGAGCATGAGCTACTGGCGTGGTTCAGGCAGCATATAGATGCAGCACCCAATAGTGATTGGGCTAAGCAATATCCACTACCGACAGAGTCCGGTGTGCAACTGATGACCATTCATAAGTCAAAAGGGCTTGAGTTCCCTATTGTCTATGTATTGGGAATGGGTGATGCCAGTAGGAAGTCTGGGAATAAGGAAGACTATGGGCTGTATCTATATAACGCGCAACAAGCGCCTTCAGCGCTAGTGCGGCAGTCGATAGAAGTACAGCAGCCGATAGACAGTCAATCGACGGGAAATCAGCGCCGCTTCTCACCACTGCAAGGCTCTGCTACTGTCGAGGATTATTATACTGATATCGAAACACAAGAAGGTTTTGATGAGATAAGACGGCTTGGCTATGTGGCATTTACTCGAGCCAGTGAGCAGCTTTATGTTGTGCTGCAAGATCCGAGCAACAAGACAGGATTTGAGCTAAAGCCAGTGTTCTATTGGTTTGAATCGCCAGAAGCAAAATTTGAGCTGCCGGATAGGCTCAAAGGTATCGTAGGCATGCTTAGAGGTCATAAGGTTAATGAGTTCTATGACAATAATTACGCAAGCAATGATGCTAACTCAGCAGGTATAAATGATAATGTTCAGATGACTGCTACCAAGTCAAATGCTCATAAGCCTACGACAGAGGCTATTGAATACGCGCCCTTTGCCGAGGTTATGAAAACCAATTATTTTTATGGCTGGGCCAAGACCAGTTTTACCGCCTTAGCGCGTCAGCTAGATGAATCTACACAAGCAATGGCGATAGTGGATGAGCGTATTGATGATGCGATAGATTTTGATATGACAGAGTCTTCAGTTTCTGATATTTCGTTACTTAATAACGATGGATCTAGCGAACAAAACAGTGAATTCAGTCCCAAGTTAGAAGATGATATCCGCTTCACCTTTGTAAAGGGTGCCAATGCCGGTACGTTTTTACATGAGATATTTGAACAAATAGACTTTACCAATAAGGCTCAGTGGCCTCAGGTTATTGATAAAGCGATTAGTAGCTATCAATTGCCGCTGATATATAGCAGTGCTGAACAGCAGAGCCGCAGATCACAAGGTAAGAAACAAAGAAATAGCGATGGGTTTGATCTTGATTCAATAGATACAACCAAGCATGAGGCATTAGTTAATTGGATTGAAGAAGTGCTGCATGCGCCACTACTGGCTTCCAATCAACCCTTGATTGCTCTTGATAAAGGTAAGCGATTTGCCGAGTTAGAGTTCAACATGGGATTGTCAGAGAATTTCAAAGCACAGGATATTAGTAAGCTTTTCCAACAGTATTTACCTGACGAGACAGATAAACACGTCACCCTAGTGCCACAAAATAAAGCGCATCTGTATCGTTATTTGCGTGGTGAGATTGACTTGGTGTATGAGCATGCTGGCAAGTATTATGTGGTTGACTATAAGAGTAACTTTTTAGGAAATAGCCTAAGCGATTACAATAAAGATACCCTCAAGAAAGCAATGTCTAAAGCAGGGTATTGGTTACAAGCAGCGATTTATCAAGTAGCATTACATCGATTCCTTGCCATGAGAATCAGTGATTATACAGGCAACGAAGATAAATACTTAGGCGCTGTAGAGTACGTGTTTTTACGCGGTGTATATGACCCGAATGCTCAGACAGCTACTATGCCTACATCGCAAGATAGGGCTCAGTCTAACCACGATAGCTTGAGCAGTAACAGTTGCTATGGATTGGTTACTTGGGATATTCCTATCGACTTTATTAAAGGTTTAGATGCCTTGTTTGGCCTGCCGGACTAATAAACCTTATATAACAATTAGGTAGATAAAAATTGTTATAGCAGTTAATCAGATTGATAAGAGATAAATATACGATGAGTAATAATAACAATAAGAGCAAATCAGCCATTAGTTTACAAGAGAGCTGGGCAAGTAATCTCAGTGATTATATTTTGCTGCGCCGTCAGCAAACGCAGGTAGCATATGACGCGACAGATGCAAAGACAAACGATGAAAATAGAAGAATCGATAAGTCAAAAGATAGCGATTTATTTACGGCTCTATTCGTTATTTTAGCGGCTCATTTGGAAGAAGGGCATACTGTATTAACCATTAATGCAGCCGATCACGAAGCTCCCATGCAAGGTCAGATTAATGGGGAAGTGGTCACGTTATATGCATGGCAGCAGAACTTACTAGAGATACTGGCAACACCAATTTTTGCGCTGATTGATACTCAGATAAAAACGCAACTAGACACGCAACTAGACACGCAACTAGACGATGACACTACAACCGAGACATCGCTATTTGTATTACTGGACACTTTGTTTGGTCAGCGAAATTACCTGTGGGCGCAGCTAGCACTTAGTAATCATGAAAAAGAGACGTTGATCAAACGTTTTGATGCGATAACTACGTTATATCATCGCTTAAAAAATAGCGACTTAAATACTTTCGTTCATTTAATCCATGAACATGCTTTATTTGCTAATGTTAATGCGGACACTAATTGTAACAACAATCAAAATAGCCTAAGCAAAGATAATCAACCAATTATTTATAACATAGCTAAGAATAAAGAAACCCAAGGTTCGAAAATCACATTTTGGCTACACCGCACATGGCAAGCAGAATTTAACTTAGCACAGCATATCAATCATATTTTGAATCAGCAGATAGTACCTTTAGACATTACCATGCCTGAGAACTTAAATGATCAACAGATAGCCGCTATCAATGTGGCGAACAATAATGCATTTAGTATCATTACTGGTGGCCCAGGGACAGGTAAAACCTACACTGTTGCTCAATTGGTTATCGCGTTACAACAGGCGACAGAGAGTAGGGGAGATGAGTCTGAACATATTAGGTTTAGCACAGACAGTGCTAGTCTAGCATTAGCAGCGCCGACGGGTAAGGCAGCCCAGCGTATGCAAGAGTCTCTGCAGGCGGCTTTAGACGACGCAAATGTAGAGCTACAGTTGCAAGAGGCAAAAACCATCCATCGTCTACTAGGTATCGGTCGAACGGGTAGACCGCGCTACGATGCCAATAACCCACTGGGTGAGGATATTATCATCGTTGATGAGGCATCTATGCTCGGAGTTGAGCTGGCTAACTATCTTGTGAGCGCGGTAAAACCAGGTGCTAGGCTGATATTATTAGGCGATGCTAATCAGTTGGCAGCCGTCGATGCAGGAGCAGTATTGGCGGATCTCTGCCGTATTCCACTATTGCAACCCATACATGCAGAACTAACCGAGAGCCGCCGATTTAGCGCCGACTCAGGTATCGGTAAACTGGCCACTCAAATCAATAAAGCAGAGACAAATCTTCAAGCTATTTGGCAACTACTAAGGCAAGACGCTGCTTTGAGTTTTCAATATGTTAATACGTTACAAGCAGAGTCCATATCAAATAACAAGATAGAAAATAGCCTAAGCAAAGAAAAAATTATTTCAAGAATATCAAATAGTTACCAGTCATACGTAAATAAGGTTAAATATATACTAGAGAACCCAATAGAAAAATCCGTGCCAGAATCAGTTAAAAATACTACCTCTTCGTTAATGGAGGTATTTAATCAATTTAGAATCCTCACTGCTGGCCATAATGGTGAATGGGGCGACCACTATATCAATAACTACCTTACTCAATGGCATCTTGCTGAGCTCAAGCTGCCATTGGGTCAAAATACATGGTTCCATGGACGTCCTGTTATGGTGCTACAAAATAACTATGAGCTTGGGCTATTTAATGGGGATATTGGTTTCTGCTTACAAACATCAGATGAAAGGAGCCAATTAGAGGTATTCTTTGAAAATAAGACACAAGGGATAGCTGTTAATTTGCTAAATGAAGAGGTGATAGCCACGGCGTATGCAATGACTATTCATAAGTCGCAAGGATCCGAATTTGATCATGTTGCTATTACTTTTGATAACAGCCATGCACGGTTACTGAGCAAAGAGCTTATCTATACGGCAGTGACTCGTGCTAAGAAGCAGGTAACGATATATAGTACCAAGCACGCCTTAGAAAAAGCAGTTCAAACACCAACTGAGCGGCATACTGGTTTGGCATTACAGTTTTAACGATTCATTCAAGTTGTTGTCGGCACAATAAGTCAGTGCAATAAAAAAGCATCCAAATTGGATGCTTTTTTAGGACTCAACTATTTTAATCAATTAAGTCTAAGAATTAAACTTTGTCTTCTTTGATTGCATAGATACCTGGCAGGTGACGCAAGTAACCATGGAAATCCATACCACAACCGTAAACATAACGATCTGCAACATCAATACCCACAAAATCTACATCGAAATCTGCAACTTTGCGATTATGTTGCTTGTTAAGCAAGACACAAGACTCAAGTGATAGAGGCTTTTCTTTGCTTAATTCTTCAACAACTGCTTTTAGGGTAATACCTTCGTCAAAGATGTCGTCGATTAACAATACGTGCTCACCTTCGATACTAACATCAGGCTTGAATTTCCAATCAAGCTCATTAGTACCTTCGTTATCACGATAACGGGTCGCATGGATATAATGCATACGATGGTAGAACGTAAGGTGTGTCAGTAGTTGACCAGCTGGAATCAATCCGCCGTTCATCACGACCATAACAATTGGGTTCAGACCAGCATAATGTAGATTGAGCTGAGCGGCCAAACGCTCATAAGCAGCAGCTACTTCGATACTGCTAATAAGGCACTCTGAGTTGCGTAAGGTTTTTTCAATTTCTTGGTTACTGATTTGGGTCATCGGGTGCGCCTTTGGTAAAAAGTGCCGCTTATTTTAGCAAATTTTAGTGAATTTGCCCAACGTCATATGACTTTTGGGACAAAATTAATCCAATTTTTGGGGTTATTCTGGCTTTTCTATAATAAATGGACGGTAATAATTGGCCAATCTATTCAATGAGTCATTTGGTAGGTCAGGTAATAGCTTATTAAGTGCCATACTCATGCCTTTATCAATTGCTGATTTGGCAACTGGAACTGACTTACGCTTGATCATGCCTAGCTTTAATGTCTCAGCATAACGACTGATGAAGTGGGTCAATGTTTCTTCGTTCATGGTTTCAAGTGCCGTTTTAAATTTGGCTCTATCTACATGCTCAGGCGTGATAGCAGCAAAACCTTCAGTGATGGTATTGGCATCTTTTTCTGATAGTTTAAAGCCGACACGTTTAACACCTTCATTATCAATAAAGGTTGCATAATCTCTTAGAAAATGAAAACTTGGTAATACGTCTTTGTTGTTTTCTTTATCCAGTAAGATGTTGAGCAGAGTGTCTGTCGCGCGTTCAATCGTTCCAACAATTTTACGCATAGAGGCTTGGCGCTCAGGGTTCGGAATAATATCTACCAAACCAACCAATAAATTATCAGTAAGATCACGCGCTGTCTGATGAGTAAGGGCATCGCGATAAGGGTAGTACTCTACATTCTCATTTGAAGCAACGACTTGTTCGGCCTCACTGATTAAAGCTTTTAGTTTATCTGAGGGTACGAATCCAAAATAATGTGCCATTGCACTTCCTTTATTTGTTGTTTTTTATGTCTTACTTGCGTTACATTTATCACCAAATCGGTTATTATTCAAACAAAGTTTTAGTCTCAGGCTCATCAAACCAAATGCTGATTAGTGACATGCCCTAGTTATAAGATAAATGACTTTGTTGATTGGTAATAATTTTGCAAATTGCTAGAATTTACCTAAACGATAGATGAGCTGAGTCACTCATCGCACACTAATTTAGCATATTTTTCATATTTTAATTCAAAAAGCTTGAACTTATAAGGCTATTGACTACTTGTCTAGGGAGAGATGAGATGAATAGTGCTATCGTACTACTATTCGCCGTTGCCGCTATGCTCTGCGGCTACGTGTTTTATTCAAAATTTATCGCCACCAAAATTTTAGCATTGGACAACAGCCGTCCTACACCCGCACATACGATGAAAGATGGGATCGATTATGTCCCTACCAATAAGTATGTATTGTGGGGGCATCACTTTACGTCAGTGGCAGGGGCTGCACCAATTATCGGTCCTGCAATTGCAGTTATTTGGGGCTGGGTGCCTGCCATTATTTGGGTAGTAGTAGGTACTATCTTTATGGCTGGCGTACATGATATGTCTGCTATTTGGGCAAGTATGCGTAATAGAGGGCAGTCGATTGGCTCTATCGCTGGTACTGTCATGGGCACACGTGTCCGCAGCTTGATGATGGTTGTCATCTTCTTATTGCTACTGATGGTCAATGCTGTATTTGGTGTAGCTATTGCCAATATGATGATTAAGACGCCATCTGCGGTATTGCCAGTATGGGGTGCCTTAGTAGTTGCCTTTATCATCGGACAGTGTATCTATCGCTACAATATGAATCTGGTCTGGGTGTCCATTATCGGGGTAACAGCCTTGTACGGGCTTATTTATCTTGGCCCTATGTTCCCGATTGTGTTACCTGAGACCGTCATGGGTTTGCCTGATAACGCAGTATGGATCTTGATCTTGTTTGCCTATGCAGCGATTGCGTCGTTGTTGCCCGTATGGATGCTGCTTCAACCTCGTGATTATATTAATGGCTTACAGTTATTTGTCGGTTTGATTTTATTATATGCTGCTATTTTTATTGGCACGCCTAATATTGTCGCGCCAGCGGTTAACACTGCATTGCCAGCCGATACGCCGTCACTGCTGCCATTGTTGTTTGTGACAATTGCTTGTGGTGCCATATCAGGTTTCCATGGTTTGGTCGCCACAGGGACTACCTCTAAGCAGATTGATAAAGAAGAAGACGTTCGTTTCGTTGGTTACTTTGGTGCATTGGGTGAGGGTATGCTAGCACTTGGGGCAATCCTTGCAGCAACCGCAGGTTTTGCGACTCTTGGTGATTGGCAAGCGGTCTATCAAAAGTTTGGTGATGGCTCTATCGGTGCGTTCATTGATGGCGGTGCAACCATCTTGAATGCTGGCGTTGGCATCGATATGGTGCTATCACAGACCATGCTTACGGTAATGGCTGCATTGTTTGCTGGTACGACGATGGATACTGGCGTACGTTTACAACGTTATATTTTCCAAGAATTTGGTGAATTTTATAATTTACCTGTACTCAATAAGAGTGTTGTTGCAACGTTACTTGCTGTCGGAAGCTGTTTGTTATTAGCGTTCGGTGCTGGTGGTATCGATGGCGCGGGTGGTATGATTATTTGGCCACTATTTGGTACAACCAACCAGTTAATGGCTGCTTTAACCTTGATGATCGTTACCATTATCTTGTTACGTAAGGGCAAGCCAGTTTGGTACACCTTAGCACCATTGTCGTTCTTGTTGGTTATGACTGTCTTTGCACTATTGATTCAGCTCAAAACCTTCTTTACTGATGGTAATTGGCTACTTATTATTATGGATATTATTATCTTAATCGCGACCATTTTGGTGACGTTTGAGAGTTTGTCTGTACTACGAAAAGAGTGGTCACTACATAAAGGTAAAAACGGTGAGGTTTAAACGTTAACCCATATTGAGTGTCTGTTTAATAAAAAACGCTAGCAGCAATTGCTGGCGTTTTTTGTATCATATAGGCATGATAGATCATAAGAATTAAGTAAAATACGAGCACATTATGGAAAATAAAAACACATCAAATAATATAGAAAATGTTCAACCACTAGAGAACACTCAACCATGGTGGCAACGGTTTAAGAGTGGATTAAATGAATTTTATCATGCGCCTTATCGTCAGACGATGGCACGCGCGGCACGTGATGAAGAAGATTTTTTTATGTTGCTCATGTTTGCTGAGAGCTTGGGTATTGATAATCCCGCCAGCTTTTATACATTAGAATTGCAACCATTATTTTTAGAGAACTTTCATGAGTGGCATACACGTATGGGCATGGATAGATGTCCATTTGACCACGTTGGGTGCTGCTAACCGTAGTGGATTGACTATATAAAAAAGTAGCTAAGCATTTATTAGATAATGAGACAAAATACGAGATAACGATATGGCATTACACCCTTTACATGGATTGGTAGAGCAGTTAGAGACACAACCGATTATATTTATCGGCGGCAAAGGTGGTGTAGGGAAGACCACCACTGCAGCAGCCCTAGCCAGCTACTATGCAAGCCAGCAGCAAAAAACCTTAATTGTCTCAACCGATCCAGCACATAGTTTGGGCGATGTATTGAATGTACGACTCAATAATGAGACAACGGTAATATCACCTTATCTAGATGCGATTGAGTTAAATTCTGACGTGATTGTCGATGAACATTTTGCTCAAGTCGAACGTACAATTAAAGCTTATGCCAACCCAGATATGATGCCAAAAATTCGTGAGCATCTGAGGTTATCTAAGTCGGCACCTGGCGCTCAAGAAGCCGCGATGCTCGAATCCATGTGTCACCATTTAGTCGAAGCGGCAGATGCTGGGTATGAACACATCATCTTTGATACCGCACCGACAGGTCATACTTTGCGATTATTGGTATTACCAGAAATGATGGGAGCATGGACGGATGGGTTGCTTGCACAGCAGCGACGACAGTCTAAGTTGCGCTCCGTGGCAAACCATTTGGACAGTCACAATCAAAAAAATGATAAAAACGATGTGGCAAATCCGTTTGCCGCAAAAAAATCAGATCGCTGGGAGCAAGCTGTATCCGTATTAGAAAAGCGCAAGCAATTGTTCCGCCAAGCAGGGTTGCTACTACATGACCGTACACAAACAGCGATTGTGTTGGTGATGACCGCTGACGTCTTACCATTGGCTGAGACCAAGCGCGCTATCGAGCAATTGGAAGACAGTAAGCTCATGCCAGCAGCAATCGTCATTAATCAGCTGATATCAACCACGCAGTCGGATGAGTTTTGGCGACGCCGTGCTGAGCGTCAGCAGCATTTGCTGCAGGATATCGAACAAAGCTTTACCAAGTACCCGCTGTATCCAATTTACCTGCAACAGACGGATGTACGTGGTACTGATGCATTAAGTGCGTTGTTAAGTGCATAGGGTGCATAGATAGTTCGCTGGTAATTTATGACTCACGCTTGTACGACTGTAGTTTATCTGACAGAGACCATGCCATGTCTGTGCGTAATAACTGAGCTTGTTCGGACTTGCCGCTGCTAAGCGACGACCATTGCGGTTTACCACGCGCTTTTTTGAGCTCACTTGGTAATTTATGTGCTGGCCATACAGTACTTGGATTATTGTCTTCATCTAAATGGTCACTGTCGTTAGTTAACGACGTTTCAAGGCTATTTTTCTCGCCTTTATATAATAACTGAGTGGCATCTGTAGCAGCATGACCACGATGACGAAGGGCAGTTAGCAGGTCTAATGCTCGTGTTGCTAATAGCGTCAATGTTGCAGGGTCGATATATAAGCGTTTTACCCCAGTAATCCTATCGGCAATACTGCTGGTGTTTGATAGTAACCCGCCTGCAATACCACCTATTGCGGCACCCAATCCCAGAGTCGTACCTAGGGCTGCTGCATCGATACCTAATCCTAGAAGCGCGCCAGCAGCTGCACCAGAAGTGGTGCGAATGCCGTAGCTCTTGAGAAGTTCAGGGTCAAATGGGTCTTGTTGATAGGCTTGCAGCTCAAGCGGTGTTGCTGCGACGGCATTGTCATAAAACTTATAAAGGTTAAGTAAGTTATGCTGCATCGCACGCTCACTTTGCCTAACCGCTTCTTGCATTTGTTCTAAGACAGGAAGTGGGTCGTCATCTTCATTGATCTCGCGTACAAAGGCAGCAACATTTAGTAAAAAATCAGCGATGATGATATTGGCCTCATCATACAGCTGAGCCCAGTCTTCCGTTCGACGTTGCATCAGCTGCTCAAGCATCTCAGAGTGGGTGAGCATGGTGGCTAGGTTTTTCCATAGGCGCATCTCATCCTCAAACTCAAACGCGACCGAATCGAAACGCGTTGAAATATGCAGATTGCGTCTTGCCAGCATCGTCTGCCAGTCGTCGATATTGGCATTCTGGCTGTCGGTAAAATTAAAAACAGGCATCACGGGGATAGCAGCCCAAGACAAAATCGCTAGCTCATCTTTGTATTTACCCAATACAGGCTCACGAGCATCTACTACGTAGATGGCCATATCACTTGTCAGCAGCTGACGAATTACTTTGGCTTCTTGACTATAATCATAGGGCAAGTCATAACTGTCTGAACCTTGAGCGACATCCGCCGCCAAAAACTGTTGCAGACGTTCAATACCATCACGGCGACTGGCGGTGTTGTCCTCTAGCCAGTCCATAAGCCCTGAGGCGTCTTCCAGACCAGGCGTATCGTATAGTGCTACCAGCACCTCACCAGTTCGGCTATCTGTCAATTGAGCCTGCTCGACATGCCGTGTGGTCGCAGCTTCGTTTTTGACTTCACCAAAATATACGTCACGCAGTAATGTGCGCAGTATAGAGGTTTTGCCCGTATTGGTATGACCGACAACGGCTAATTTAAGCGGTTCACCACTGGCGATGGTTTTCTTTGTTATCTTTGCCGTTGGTGCTGATGGCTCAGTTGATAAAGGTTGAGAGTCTTGATTTGGAGAATCAGGAGTGGCCTCATAAGCCTTGTCTGCAAAGAGACCAGCAGATTTATTGTTCTCGTGATTATTTTTTTTATTATCATTATTCATAATAGCGTCTTATATTTATTTATGGCAGAAACACATAGTAGCCATTTATTGTAAAACAAATCTGATTGGGTATCGATTATGAATGCGTATTGTCCATATCATAAATCGTAATCTATGCATTTATAATCATGCTCTAGTCGGTTCAATATACTTTGAATACAAGGAAGACGAGTGAAAGCACTACAAGTAGTAGTCTAAGCGAGACTGACACCGTATCCAATTTATAGAGAATTGACTATCTTAGACAGCACTTGGTGGACGCAGCAGTACCTTGATCTTTTTCTTTAACCCTTTGGCACGAAAGAACCGCTGCCACATACGGTAAAAAACCCCAAGTATTAGACTGACGATATTGTCATGGCTGGTTTCTCCAACGGCACCGTATTGGACGGGGTTATTGACGGTATCTTCTTCTACATAAGTGCCAAACCAGCGATCAAAAATAATGAGAACGCCGCCGTAATTTTGATCAATATATTCGTTATTGGTGCCATGATGGGCACGGTGATTGGATGGGGTATCAAAAACATACTCCACCCATTTTGGAAATTTCCCCACGGTTTCGGTATGGATAAAGAACTGATAAATCAAATCTAACGCATAAAAGAAGAATACCCAGACAGGATGTACGCCCAACATCATCAGCGGGACAAAGAATAACCACCAACCCGTCACTGAGTACAGTAGGCTTTGGCGCATGGCGGTGGACAGGTTCATATGGTCATCTGAATGGTGCACGACATGCGCTGACCAAAACCAATTCATACGGTGTGACGCGCGATGGAACCAGTAGTAGCTAAATTCAACCGCGACGAATATAGGTATGGCGGTGAGCCATGTCACCTCAATAGTAAATAAGCGATATTGATATAACCATAAGCAGATAGGTATGACGATAAGCGCTTGGGCAATCAATTCAAACCCTAGATAAGAGCCGCCCAAACTAAAATTGGTCATCGCACGGCGCCAGCTAAAGTTTTTACCATTGCCACGCTTGGACTGATACAGCCATTCTGCTAAAAATAACAAGAAAAATGGACCGCCAGCCAGCGGTAGTAGCCACTCTTGCCAATACGCAGGTAGAATGCTCTCTAGCATTGGCTGCCATGACTCTGGCGCAGCCGTTAAGATACTTTGGTTTAACGCCTCTCGGTAACCATCCAATAGTTGACCATACTGACCTAGGGTCATGAGGGAATTGTCTGCTGCCATCTTGGGCTCCTAGCCACTATAAAACATCCTTGTCGTCTTGATATGACGTCACAGCTATTAAAACGTATCTTAACAACTGTTATATCAATAAGTCTTTAGACCTGCTTAAGGTGATAGACCTATAATATTTATTTATTGTATATCATGCGAGTCATAATGATAAGTTCATACTTGAGTAACAGGTTAAAAATTAGAATGTATTAAGCATCTATATCAACCAAGCCAATTTTTCGTGCAGAGAGCGCTGTTTGCCACTGCTGATAGCGAACTGCTTGTTTGTCTAATAGCTCATCATCGGTACGTGCATCAGTCAAGCCTGTAGAAACGCTGTTATCACCCAGCAGTTGTACGATAAGCCCATCTTTGGCGTGAGCAGCGATTTGATCGAGCTTACGTAGCGTACCGCGGTCAGGTAGCGCTTTGCTATGAATGCCAAGCAAGACCTGTACAGGATGCGCATCTAAATAGTTTTTGAGTCGTGCCATATCATCACGGTCATCGACGATACCAAAATTCTCAATCTCGCTTAATTTTTCAAGACTATGGCTGCTGCCATCAAGCCCTGACTGCCACCATTTGTCCTGATCTGCAGGGTATTCAAGTAGAGCAACTAACTTCTTGCCCGCACTGACCGTCGCTTTTGGAGCGATAGGGGCTGGTGCCTCAGTAAAGTCATCAGCATCCACCACGTGCCGCTGCCAAAAGTTTAGGATTTTTTGATAATAGGGCTGTTTGATATCCAAACGCATTTTTTTGCGGCGGAACATCAATGCACAGAACGCCCATGCTATCGCTCGCGGTACAATCCCGTACATAAGCAAGCTACCAACCAACAATCCTGCCCACTGCCGTGCAACAGACAACGGCATGGCTTCGGTGACAAGCCTGCTCTGTGCGATCGCTGTACTGTCTGGCACACCAAACCCCACCATACTCGGTAACCAACCTAATACCTGAGTCAAGCTCACTAGCGCCTGATCAGAGAGTAGGGTTGACTCCCAGCTAAAGCTATACTGACGTACAACCAACAAGAATATAATCGCAAGCAGCATACCGGTCAATGTCGCGAGCCACAACTGATGGCTAAACCGCCCCAAATACCAACGCATGCCGCTATGCTGCAACTGGCGCTCATACAGATCGACGGCCGCCTTGGTCACATCGTCCTTACCGCGTATGAGATAACTCGGACTGACAAAGCTCGCAAACCAACTGGGCGATTGCTGATCTCGATTGATAAGGGTCATGACGAGCCACCCACCAAGCATAATGGTATGAAAACCAAGTAGGCAGACCAACACATAAAAGAAATTCACAACATTAGACTGCAATAGCGTGAACAGTCCCAAAAATCCGGAGATACACCACACCACGCTCATAACAATCATAATGCCCTTTATACGGCCGTCAATCTTACCCAGTACACGCGCAAGCGCCCCGTTGCTGTCTATACGTGACGCTCGTCGATGCAGCTTTTGGATAGGCGTACCGTCCTCGCCCTGTAGCTTTTCCGTGATTAATAACGGGTCAGTGGCGAAGACGTGCTGATCGGTCTCTAAGGCACGTACCAGCTCGGTCAGTTGATCTTGGGGTGATAGCATAATGCGATAATATCCGTATGAAGGCGTCAATATAATAAATAGCAATCTAAAAACAGTCGCTTTAATCGTTATAGATTATTGTAGCGTATATAGAATGAGGATGACTTGTATTATTTTTATCATAGTAAACGCTTATAAAGTCAGCCAAAATGAATAAATGAGACCCAATCGTGTCAAAAAACGTATCAAAGAAACCTATCAAAAAAAGGAAAATGCCATATGAATAACGAAATGAATAATAAAACCTATCTTATCATCGGTGGAACAGGCGGCATTGGTCAAGCCATGGTACAGCAGCTAATACAAAAAACGACTACTAATCAAACGGACAGTCAATCTAATCAAAGCCATCGCACACAAGTATTTGCTACTTATCATCGAAATAAGCCGAATATTGAAACGGAAAACCTGCACTGGCTGCCAATGAATGTCAGTGATGAGGACAGCATTAAAAAAGCTGCCGATACCATCAAACAGACGGTCGGTCATGTGGATTGGGTAATCAACTGCGTGGGGTTACTACATACAGAGACAGCGCAGCCAGAAAAGGCCTTGCGACAGATGGAGACGGAGTTCTTTTTGCAAAACATGCAAATCAATGCCCTAGCCAGTTTGCTGATAGCCAAACATATCAAACCGTTGCTCGCCAAGGCTAATCGCAGCGCCAATCATCCTGCTATTTTTGCGACCGTATCAGCCCGCGTCGGTAGCATCACTGACAATCAGCTAGGCGGCTGGTATAGCTATAGAATGAGCAAGGCGGCGTTAAACATGGGGATGAAAAACCTGAGTATCGAATGGGGCAGATCACTTAAAGATGTGTGCGTGGTCGTTATGCAACCAGGCACTGTGAATACTCAGCTGTCTGCACCGTTTCAAGGTAACGTCGCTGAAGGACATTTGTTCTCGCCAGCGTACAGCGCGGAATGCTTATTAGAAGTGCTCTCAGGTATGACTGCAGCTCAATCAGGCAGTTTTGTCGATTGGGCTGGAGAGTCGATACCTTGGTAGTAAATAAGTAATGCCATGATAACGTCAAAATACTAGACTAGTGAGCCATAAACAATGCCATAAACTCATTCACAGGTGTTTGCTCCAGTCTTTCTTGATCGTCGCATAGCTCAACGATCTGCTGACAGCGACTTTCGATAAATCGAGTGGCCAGACTGGCGCGGAACTTTGCTTCCAGTACAGGGATGCCCTCAGCTCGCCGGCGTTTGTGGCCAATAGGATACTCTATAGCCACTTTTTCTGTACTGCTACAATCTATAAAAAATACTTGAATGGCGTTGGCAATAGAGCGTTTACTGGGGTCATGATAGTCTTTTGAATACTGCGCGTTTTCCTCTACGACCATTTTTCTACGTAGCTCATCGATTGATAAATGCTGTTCGTGATAGTCATCCTCGTAGTTCTCTGCCATCAGATCACCTGTCAACAACGGCACAGCGACCATATACTGTAAGCAATGATCTCTATCTGCTGGATTGGCAAGCGCACCTTCTTTTGAGATAATTCGAATCGCTGAGTCATGGGTGGTCAGGACGATTTTGTCGATATCGTCAATTCTGTCTTTGATATGCGGGTGCAGAATAACCGCCGCTTCACAAGCAGTTTGCGCATGAAACTCAGCAGGAAAACTTATTTTAAATAAGATATTTTCCATCACGTAACTACCAAAATCTCGCTGGAATTTAAAGCGACGATCGTCTTCAGGCTTTGTCGCTAGATCCTTATTGGTATGGCTAAATAGCACATCATAGAATCCCCACTGCGGTGCGGTTAATGCGCCAGGAATACCCATTTCACCACGTGCCGTTATATCTACCAGACGTACCGCACGACTGGTTGCATCACCTGCTGCCCATGATTTTCGGCTGCCAGCATTGGGTGCATGCCGATAGGTGCGCAGTGCTTGACCATCGACGATGGCTTGTGAAATCGCTGCCATGATGCGCTCACGGGACAGCTGATATAGCTTGGCGACGACGGCTGTTGATGCCAACTTGACCAAAAATACATGATCGAGCCCCACACGGTTAAATGAGTTTTCGAGTGCCAGTACGCCTTGAATTTCATGCGCCATGATCATGGCTTCAAGCACTGCTCTCATGGTTAATGGTGCTTGTCCTTGGCTGATATTTTTTTGACTAATATAGTCGGCGACTGCCAAGATACTACCCAGATTATCAGAAGGATGGCCCCATTCAGCAGCAAGCCACGTATCGTTATAGTCAAGCCAGCGCACCATGCAGCCAATATCAAAAGCGGCCTTGATGGGGTCTAGTCTATAGGAGGTGCCAGGGACGCGAGCGCCATGCGGCGTTATTTGATCGGGGCAATCAGGCCCCAAGTGCTTGGTGCACTCAGGGAAGCGCAGCGCCAATAGACCGCAGCCAAGCGTGTCCATTAGACAGTGGCGCGCGGTATTCCACGCATCAGTAGGGTTTGGGGATTGCTCGTCTATTGAATAGTTGAGAACGTAATCGGCGATTTTTTGAATTTCATTGTCATATTCTGGACGGACATTACTCTCTACCGTCGCATCGTTTGTATTTGAATTGGCTATATCTACATTGGCTGTATTTGAACGGTTATCTAAGTGATTATTTGACATGGTTAGTTCCTCATCCTGAGTGTGCTACTTCCTTGACTGATTATCTCAGCCATCCTTTTAAAGGAATCATTATTTAAAAGTAGCACACTCAATATGGAACAACCAATTTGAATTATGTTAAGAATTAAGACGTTAGCAACGGTCTAAATCATTAAGTACAACAGACCTAAAACAAACAAAGCGGCCATGATAAACAGCAGGAAACTTAAAACTTTGGTCGTGGTTGACGCAGTGTCTGTGCTCTCTTTTTTGATTTTATTTTTCTTAGCAACGTATAGCACCATTTTTACATGCTCGATATTGTCCTCGAGATAATGCTCGCCTTCAGGTACAAAACCTAACGACTCATAAAAACTAAGTAAGTAAACCTGTGCCGAGATGATAATCGGGCGCTTTTTACCGTACTTTTTGCGGCACTGTGCAATAGCCTGATTCATCATTTGCCGTGCTAGACCATCACCTCTATGCTCTGATAGCACAAGCACTCTACCGATAGCAGGCATCGCAGTGTGGTTGGTCTTAATCGCAGGATCAGCTACTGATAGGTTGGATTTTAGCTTATTAAACTCAGGTGGAATGATACGGCAATAGCCCACCAATGCTGCATTTTGATGAGCGATTAGGTGCAAGCAATCAAAATCCACTTCATCCATATCTTGATAGGCACAGTTTTGTTCGACGACAAACACTTGCGAGCGCGCCTTTAAAATATGGTACAAATCAACTGAGGTCAGCTCGTCAAAGGTTTTTAAAGAAAATTCACAAGTCATAGTGGGCTAGCTTCTGGCAATAGGCAGTAAAAGATTGGCATTATAACGATTTAGGCAGGCATTAACCATTCCTAACCGTTTAGGGTCTGGCTGATTTTATCTAAGTTTAGGCTATCAGACATAGCGCTAAAGATTTCAAAGTATTTGCCGCGTTGGGCATAAAGTACCTCATGTGTACCTGTCTCAACCACTTCGCCATTTTCTATCACCACGAGATCGTCGGCATCGATAATTTGGGCGATATTGTGCGAGACCATAATGACGGTACGGTCTTTTTTGATCAGATCTAGGCTTTTTTTGACCTGTTGACTGGCTATAGCATCTAGACTGGCTGTCGGCTCGTCCAAAAACACAATAGGTGGGTCTTTTAAAAACATCCTTGCCAGCGCAATCCGCTGCTGCTGACCGCCTGATAATGACTTAGTAGTGCTCTCATAGCCATCAGCCAGCCCTATGATCTGCTCGTGGATAGAGGCTTTTTTTGCAGCCACGATGATGTCATCTTCGCTAGCATTCATATCGCCATAACGGATGTTTTCACTGATCGTACCCGAAAAAATATGATTACTCTGTAGTACTAGGCCGATGCGCTGACGCAACTCGTGGGTGTCACAGTCAGCCAAATTATGCCCATCTAGGCAAATCGTGCCAGCGTCTGGCGCATAGAACTTGACTAATAGATTGATAATTGTGCTCTTGCCTGCGCCAGAAAGGCCAACCAACGCGGTGATGCGATTGGGCTTGATAGTAAAGCTGACGTTTTTTAGCGCTTGCGTGCCATTAGGATAGGTAAAATCAACGTTTTTAAGCTCGATATGACCTTTGAGGTTTTCGCTACTGATGCCATCGATGTTTTCGACTTGTTTATCGTCTTCTAAAATATCAAAAAAACCTTCGGCATAGGTCAATGCATTATTTATCTGGTCGTAGATGCGGTGTAATTGACGGATAGGGGCGGCGACGTTCTGAAACAGCATGACATGAAATAAAATCATGCCAATGGTCATCTCGCCTTGTAGCACGAAATAAGCGGTGAGAAGGATGATAACCACCACACCAATCTGCTCGATAAAGGTTTTGATGGCATCATAAACAAAACCAATACTGCGAATGCGTAGCTGATTGTCGGTCATTTCCTTTTGAATGGCTAAGTGCTTTTCAGCTTCAATAGACTCTCGGACAAAGGATTTCACTACACTAATCGAATTAATCAAAGAGATTACCAAACCGCTTTTGGCTTCTCGAAACCCGCGCATCTGCCGACGAAAACCTTGCAGACGGCGTGCTTGCTTTTGACTGATAAAAAAGTAAATGGGTATGATAATAAGACCGACCATGCCAACCCAAAAATTGGTCGAAAACATGATGATAAGTGCCACAATTGCATTGGCAAATAGCGGTAGCATATCGATAAAGAAGTTTTGCACCAGGCTGGTAAGACTGCTGACACCGTAATCGATACGGGTTTGCAATTTACCACTGTCATTTTCACTACTGGTATAAAACGCCATGCGATAGGTAAGGATGCGCTCAATGATTTTTTGAGACAAGTCGCGCGACAAGTTGATACGAATCTTTTCACCAAAAAAACGCTGACCAAAAGAGATAAATATCGACAGGACCTCTTTAGTTAGCAAGACCACGCTAATAATACCTAACATACGCAGACCTGCTTGCCATGGCTCGGCAAGCGTAGCAATTTCGGTCAAGGTATCGACGGTATAACGTAGTACAAATGCATTGACCTGTGCGGTAAAGGAGCCTAAGGCCGTCAGCGCCAAGGTAGCGATAATAAGCAAGCGATAAGGTTTAGCAAATACCGCCAGTTTTTTTAGAATATCCCACAGCAGCGCCCGCCGCTCTTTTTTTTCGACTGGAGGCTTTTTATCTAACTGTACGCGGCGGGATTGGGGAGATGTTGACATATGTAAGTTTTATAATTTTATTTCAAGTTTTTCTAAATTTCAGGATAATCGTCTAGAGGACTTTGACAAAGGGTTATGGTATCGTCTTCGAAGTGTATTGCTATCTTCCTTGCTATTAGCCTCATGCGATGGAAACAAATAATTGCTTCAATTAAAGTTACATCATCTGGATGAGCTTCATGAGTCAGTGTATTCCTTCTATTTGAAATATCCTCATATGCTTTTACCCATTCTTCGGGTATAGGTTCTACACCAAGTTTATTCCAATTATTAACTCTGTTTCTTACGCCCATTCTCTCATGCTTATTTTGCTCACGTTCAAGAATTCCCGCAAGTAGCTTGTCTGAACCCCTATTAAGAATGTCTTTTAAAGAAACTTTCTCATCTAGAAAATTTTCCTTATTTTTATCTAATAATTTTTTATACAAGTCGAATTCATAAGCTTCAAGAAGGCAGAAGTTGTATAGAATTATTTGAGTACCTACTATATGTTCAATAGGTGTAAATTCTTTCTCATGACCAAATTTTACACCGCCATGTTCTGAAATATCAGAGGGTTCAGGTTCTCTAAAGATCAAAGAAATAGTTACACTTAACTCATTTGATAAATCATGTACCAACGGTAATAGTTTTTCATCTAAGTCTGGTCTATTAGCTGCAGTAGACAAACAAGGAGAGGTAGACCATGCTTCTTTATCCCAATTCATCATTTTTTTTGCTGAAATTGCTAAATCCGACGTTCTTACTGCTGAAAGTGTAAACAAATTCATTCGTTCAATGACTTCATTAAATACCATATAATTTTAGCCTTTATTTTATCAATCTAGCTATTGGAGGTTTAAAATATGTCAGAGAAAAATATCATCAAAATTAAAACGCATCCGCTGGCACAAAAACCTCACCAACCATGATACGCCTTGCTGAGCGGCTCATCGACACTTTTTTGGCTTGCCAGCGCCCATCGACTAGTTCAGTTTTTCCACCGACGAGCAATGTACCTGATGGATGGCCAAAACGCACCTCTGTCAGCTCATTACCGCCAGCAGCTTCGTTAACAAGCGTACCTTGTGTGGTTGCCGCGGCGGCAATAGCGACTGCGGCTGTACCCATCATGGCATGATGCAGTTGACCCATACTCATAGCACGTACCACTAAATCAATCTCGTCTGCATCGACCGATTTACCACTAGAGGCGGTATAGCTCTGTGCTGCACCTACCCAAGCGACTTTAGGAATGTGTTGGCTAGTCTGTGCTTCAGAAACGTCTTTAAATAATCCCATCGCCACACCGCCTGTGGCACGGATTTTCTCAAGTTTGGCAAGTAGCTCACCATCGCTATTGATGTCGCCTTGTAATTCAGTACCCGTAAAGCCTAAATCTTCTGCTTTCATAAAGATGGTTGGGATACCAGCGCTAATGAAGGTCGCTTTGACGCTATCAGCCTCTAGACCGCAGCCAGTAACATCGAAGTCATCGACTAAGTTACCAGTAGGGAACATGTCGCTAGTGGCATCTACAGGGTCAATAAACTCAATTTTGACTTCAGCAGCAGGGAAGGTGACACCGTCTAATTCAAAGTCTCCTGTTTCTTGAACTTGTACTTTGTTTTGTGCATCTAAATAGACTGGTACATGGGCAATAATCGTCTTACCGATATTTTCTTGCCAAATGCGTACTTCACAAATCCCGCTTTCAGCATCTTCATCGATGCTGTTATTAATTTTGTCGGCATCGACCAAACCCATATTAATGGCACAGGCACCGACGGCCGCGGTTAAGTTGCCACAGTTACCCGCCCAGTCAATCATTGGTTTGGCGATATTGACTTGTCCGAACAGATAATTCACATCGTGATCTGGTCTGTCAGAGGCCGATAAAATAACCGTTTTTGACGTACTAGAACTGCCATTGCCCAAACCATCAATCTGCTTACCGTAAGGATCTGGGCTGCCGATGACACGTAATAGGAAGTTATCACGTGATTCGCCAGCGACTTGGCAGCGCTCAGGTAGCTCAGATAATTTAAAGAACGTACCTTTGGAGGTACCGCCACGCATATAGGTAGCAGGGATTGATAGTTGGGGGGCGGGGGAAGTGGTGACTTGGATCATCTTTAAAGTTCCTTTTTTATGGTATTTTTTAAAATAAAATCAATTGACTATCGCTTTTTTCTGCAATGACCACGCACTCTAGTACCATTTTTTCTTACATAACCGTTTACCCAAGATTCACTTGCAGTACATTGGTTTGTATAACTTCTTTGATTTTGAAAAACCTCACAAGGAGTGCCATCATTATCGGCATCTAAATTATATGGGTCATAATCTGCATTAAATCCATGTTTCTTGAAAAATTGCATTGCTTCAACTTGGCTATCGAAATTTTTACAGCTGTAATTATCAGGTAAAGGTGTTTCTGCCAAAGTTATTTTTGGGATGTCCAGCTTTGTCTTTAGATAGGGAGTAGCGCTATCTGCCAATAAAAAAACATTAGGACTTACACCTATGAAAATTTCTCTATGTGTCTCTGAAGGGTCAAACGCAACCAATATTTTTGTTTCGTTGAAATAGTAGGCTTTACCATAAAAGTCTATTGTTTCCTCGTCATCACGGGAAACAAACCAGTTAGAGTAGGGTGTGAGCTGATATCCAAGAGATTTTACAAAAGATTCCCAATCAACAATAAAGCGTGATTGATCTTCTCCATAACTACCGCATAGCCATTCGGTTTCAGGGTCTTGAAGTGCGTAAGAGTCACAAGTGGCTACCGAGCTGCCCAAGCTGTTTAGCGCTTTTTTTGAGAAATTATAATAAGTAGCTTCCCTATCCATTTCCTTAGCAAAGCATGAACTGCAAAACATGAGTATTATTAAAAGTAGGTACTTCATGCTTGAACCTTAAATGTGAAATTTATATAAAATTAGATAGATTGAGAGGATGAAGCGACTCCCAACGAGTAATCTTTAAACTTAATAATGATAGCGACAAGAGATAATCGTCAGATAGTTATCATCGACGGCATATACCAACCGATTGGCATCATCGATGCGTCGGGACCAAAATCCTGATAGGTTTTCTTTTAGAGGTTCAGGTTTGCCGATGCCTTCAAACGGATTACGCTTACATTCGGTGATGAGTTTGTTAATACGTTTGAGTGTTTTTTTGTCTTGCGTTTGCCAGTACAGGTAGTCTTTCCACGCAGCATCTGTCCATGCTAGTTGCTCACTCATTATTAGACCCTTTGGATTGATTGAAGCCTTTGAGTTTAAGCACTTTCAATATCGCCATCCGTATGCTCATTATTATCGCTGCTACCATCACCTTTATCACTATCTTCTACCGTATCAATTAGCTCACGCGTAACAGTCTTGCCAGCTTTATATTGGGCAATAGAGTCCGCTAAGTGCGCCGCATTGGCAGGAGATTTTAATAGATAGACGGTTTCCATTAGGCTGTTGTAATAATCAAGTGACATCACAACGGCATCATCAGCGTCACGGCGGGTCACGATAGTGGCGTTGGCATCATCGTTTACCGTGTCTAGAACGGACTTTAGGTGCTTTCTGGCTTCTGAAAAACTAATGACTCTCATGGCTTACTCCTTTCATGACATTCTGCATTACTTGTACAATATATAGTACATATTACGCCATTGGTTAAGTAAACTCAATATTTAGCTATTCTCTAGTACTTAGGAGTAAGTGACAAAACTCAGTGTATAGAACGTAAAAGCAAATAAAAGCCGATGTCATATGAGGTTATACAACATCGGCAACTTTCATACTTTGCTGCTTATCACGCTAAAACCTACAGGATAGCCTTAGACGATATCAAGCGTACCTTCGATAAACTCTTTAGCAAAGCGTTGTAGCATACCACCTGCGTTGTACATTTTTACTTCGTCAGCAGTATCTAAACGGCAGATAATTGGCGTCTCAGTGGTACTACCATCGGTACGATGAATCACTAGAGTCATCAACCCGCCAGCCGAGACTTCACCTGTGACATCAAAGGTTTCTGTACCATCGATATTTAGCGTATGGCGAGTCGTGCCTTCTTCGAACTGTAAAGGCAGCGCGCCCATGCCCACTAAGTTTTGACGATGAATACGCTCAAAATCTTCAGCAACGACGGCTTCTACGCCAGCGAGACGCACGCCTTTGGCAGCCCAGTCACGGCTTGAGCCTTGACCATAGCCATCACCTGCAATGATGATCAGCGGCTGCTCACGGTTCATGTAGGTTTCAATCGCTTCCCACATACGCATGACTTGACCTTCTGGCTCCACTTTGGCCAGTGAGCCTTGAATAATATCACCCTTTTCGTCACGTACCATCTCGTTCAATAGTTTAGGGTTGGCAAAGGTGGCACGTTGCGCGGTTAAATGGTCGCCGCGATGGGTTGCGTATGAGTTATAGTCCTCAGCAGGCAAGCCCATAGTATCGAGATACTCGCCAGCTGCTGATGAGCCCAGAATAGCGTTTGAGGGTGACATATGGTCGGTTGTGATGTTATCACCAAGGACTGCAAGCGGGCGTAGGCCTGTCAGTTTATTTTTCTTAGCCATTTTGCCTTCCCAGTACGGCGGACGGCGAATATAAGTGGTCATTTCACGCCAGTCATATAATGGACTTAACGCCTTACCTGTGTCTTTTTTGGCTTCATCAAACATAGGGATATATACGGCATTAAACTGCTCAGGCTTAACAGCAGCAGCAACAATGGCATCAACCTCTTCATCATCAAACCAGATGTCTTTTAGATACACGTCATTGCCGTCTTGGTCTTTGCCCAATGAGTCTTTTTCGATATCAAAACGGATGTTACCAGCGATGGCGTAAGCGATAACCAGTGGCGGCGATGCCAGGAACGCTTGTTTGGCATATGGATGGATACGACCGTCAAAGTTACGGTTACCAGATAGCACTGCCGTGGTAAATAAATCATTATCGATGATTTCTTTTTCGATATCAGGGTCTAGCGCACCGCTCATCCCATTACAAGTGGTACAAGCAAAACCAACCACATCAAAGCCGATCTCTTGTAGCTCAGGCATCAACCCAGCTTCTTCTAAATACATTTTGACCGTTTTTGAGCCGGGTGCTAATGATGACTTCACCCAAGGTTTACGTAATAAGCCTTTGGCATTCGCATTACGAGCGACAAGGCCTGCGGCGACCATGTTGCGTGGGTTTGAAGTATTGGTGCAGCTGGTAATAGCAGCGATAATAACCGCGCCATCTGGCATGAGACCGTCTTTAGGTTCAGGCAATTTTTCGTCAGCGCCATGAGCGATACCTTTGGCTACCAAATCCGTAGTTGATACACGGGCATGTGGACGCGACGGACCTGCCATATTACGTACCACTGATGACAAATCAAACTCAAGGACGCGTGCGTATTCGGCTTTTTCCATGCCGTCAGCCCATAGGCCCGTTTGCTTGGCGTATTGCTCAACCAGTTTAATCTGTTCCTCAGAGCGACCAGTCAAACGCAGATAATCAGTGGTTTGCTCATCGATATAGAACATCGCGGCAGTGGCACCATATTCAGGTGTCATGTTGGAGATAGAAGCGCGGTCACCGACACTTAGCTGGCGTGCACCGTCACCGAAGAATTCGATATAGGTAGAGACCACACCTGCGTCGCGTAAGAACTCAGTCATCGCCAGTACGAGATCCGTACCAGTGATGCCTTTTTGCAATTTGCCTGTTAATTTAACACCCACATAATCAGGTAGGCGCATATACGACGGGTTACCTAGCATGACGCTTTCGGCCTCTAAGCCGCCCACACCGATCGAGATTACACCTAGTGCATCGACCATCGGCGTATGGCTATCAGTACCAACTAAGGTGTCGGCAAACGCGACTTCTTCACCCGCTTTATTGTGCACGACCTGTACGACAGGTGACATTTTCTCTAGGTTAATCTGATGCATGATGCCGTTACCCGGCGGCACGACGTTTACATTGTCAAAGGCATACTGGCACCAGTTAATAAAGTGAAAACGGTCATCGTTGCGGCGCTCTTCAATCGCACGGTTTTTCTCAAATGCGTCATCTTCGAAGCCTGCGTGCTCAACGGCCAATGAATGGTCAACGATAAGCTGAGTTGGCACGATAGGGTTTACCTTAGACGGATCACCGCCTTGCTCAGCGATAGCATCACGCAAGCCTGCCAAATCAACAAAAGCAGTCTGACCCAAGATATCATGACAAACCACGCGGGCAGGGTACCAAGGAAAATCTAGATCTTGCTTGCCTTCGATATGTTGCTTTAGCGCATCGGTTAACTCTTCTGGTGGGCAACGGCGTACTAGGTTTTCACACAAGACTTTTGAGCAAAATGGTAGCTTGTCATACGCGCCAGCTTCGATACTCTCGACAGCCTCGCGGGTGTCAAAGTAATAAAGATCAGTACCGGGAAGTGGCTTTTTGAATTGTTCGTTCATTGGTTGTACTAGGGCGTTGTCCATAAGTCACCTTTGGCTGTTGGCTAATTATAATAAGTAGTTAAGCGTTGATATTGGGTAAAAATTCATTCCTTTAGCAAAATCATCGTTCGTTCTCATAGGCTTTGCTAAAGAAGCGATATTGGAAGTTAAAAGGGCGTGGTCTATAAAAAAGATAGTGTATGACGATTAAACCTGAAAAACTCATAGCAAGGCTCAATCATCATACCTGTATCAGCTAGCACTGCCGCTAGCTGATAAGATTACTTAGCAAAAATCATCTTAATAATTGCTAAATAACAGCCGTTTAACGCGCGCTCATATCTGGTACTGGGCGTAGATCTTCACCCGTATATTCTGCACTCGGGCGAATGATACGGTTGTTAGCACGTTGCTCAAATACGTGAGCAGCCCAACCAGTCAAGCGTGAACAGACAAAGATAGGGGTGAATAGCTTGGTTGGAATACCCATAAAGTGATAGGCAGAAGCATGGAAAAAGTCAGCATTACAGAATAACTTCTTCTCACGCCACATGACTTCTTCACAGCGTACCGATACTGGGTATAGCACTTCATCACCAACGTCCGCAGCTAGCTTCTCAGCCCAACCTTTAATCACCACGTTACGCGGGTCTGACTCGCTATAAATCGCATGACCAAAGCCCATGATTTTGTCTTTACGAGCCAGCATACCCATCATTTTTTCTTCAGCTTCATCAGGTGAGCTAAAGCCTTCAATCATATCCATCGCCGCTTCATTCGCGCCGCCATGCAATGGACCGCGTAGTGAACCGATTGCACCGGTAATACAAGAATGAATATCAGATAAGGTAGATGCACACACACGAGCGGTAAAGGTCGACGCGTTAAACTCATGCTCTGCATAAAGGATAAGCGAGACGTTCATTACTTTCTCGTGTAGCTCGTTTGGTTTTTCGCCTTTGAGCAAATGTAAGAAATGACCGCCAATGGTGGCATCATCTGTATCGGTCTCGATACGTACATTGTCATGGGTGAAGCGATACCAATAGTTGATAATCGACGGGAAGGCCGCTAGCATACGATCAGTTTGATCGTTTTGCTGAGCAAAATCAGTTTCGGTTTCAAGGTTGCCAAGCATAGAGCAGCCAGTACGTAGCACATCCATTGGATGTGCGTCGGCTGGAATACGTTCAAGCACGTCTTTTAACGCTTGTGGTAGGCCGCGTAAGCTTTTTAGTTTGGCTTGATAGGCGTCAAGCTCGCTTTGAGTAGGCAAGTTGCCGTATAACAGCAAATAAGCCACTTCTTCAAAAATACACTTATCTGCCAGTTCTGATACATCATAACCGCGATAGGTCAGACCAGAGCCTGATTTGCCAACGGTAGATAGAGAGGTTTTACCAGCGACTTGTCCACGTAGACCTGCGCCTGAAAGTTCTTTCTGTGCTGCCATGTTTACATTCCTTTTGTTGGTAGCTTTTTTGAGTGAAAACGGTGTTTCTGATAATAAATTTATTGGTTAATGACTATAGCGCTAGTTTAGGGTTATGCAGGCTGTTCAGGCTGTGGACCGTCTAAATCGACGTTACAACGCTCAAATTCAGCTTCAATAGGGACATTTAAGACTTCCATCGCGCTGCCTTCGCCTTCTGCATTGTTGATCTTCATATACTTGGCACCCAGTGGTGACTCCATAAATGTCTGAATTTCAGTCATTTCTTCTGGGGTAGGGTTAGCCATTGGCGTTGCCACCTCTTCGCCATTCATGACACGTAATTGCTCATTGCCAAAAGCAAGCAGTTTTTTACCCACATCCGACGTATAAAAGTCATCTAACTCTTTTAACTCTGCATCGGTAAACTGACTCTTATAAAAACGATCGACTTCGGCTTTACCCAAGTCTTTGTCGCGAGACTCAAGGCAGCTGACTTGCTCTTCGCTGAGCGCACCGCTATTGATAATTGGTGCAAACAATAAGCTGTTGACGGTATCTAACGTAATCGTCGTCATGATCAAGTCGTTTTGAGCATCAGTCTCTGATGGTGCAGCTTCGCTTTCGCCAACCACAGTTTCGCTCGTATCACTGGCAGTATCGTCAACGGTTTCTGGTGTTTTATCACAGCCCGTCATGAACAACAGCGCCGCAAGCGTGCTACTAAGTAGTGAGGATTTGACAACCGTATGAGCAGTAAAAAATGGCATAAATAACCTAAAGGTAAATAAAGACGGGTTTTGAAACGATAAAGTCCACAGAGATGGTTTATCGTTTCGGCGTTGCTACTTGGCAATTATTAGTTATTAACTACTTATTATCAGCAAATAGCTTGTCTAGTGTCTGCTCAAACTCATGGTAGTTCAAGAAATCATAGAGCTCCATGCGAGTCTGCATGGTATCGACGACTTTGTCTTGTGTACCATCATCTAACAAATGCTGATAAACGTTCAATGCTGCTTTGTTCATAGCGCGGAAAGCGGATAGTGGATATAACACCATCTCAACACCCACACTATACAACTGATCAGTGGTATATAGATCTGTTTGACCAAACTCTGTCATGTTTGCCAGTACTGGAATATCGAGTACATCAGTGAACTTACGATACATCTCGATATCGGTCAGCGCTTCTGCAAAGATCATATCTGCACCCGCTTCTTGAAAGGCGACGGCACGTTCAACAGCAGCGTCTAAACCTTCTACTGATAGGGCATCTGTACGAGCCATCACTACAAAGTCAGGGTCAGTCTTGGCATCCAATGCCGCTTTTAGACGATCAACCATCTCTGAGATACTAACGATTTCTTTGTTAGGGCGATGACCACAACGTTTTTGCGCCACTTGATCTTCGATATGTACTGCCGCGACGCCTGCTTTTTCCATCTTTCTGATAGTTTGAGCGATGTTAAATGCGCCACCAAAGCCTGTATCGATATCGACAAGCAGCGGGGTATCGACGGCATCTGTGATACGGCGAGCATCTTCTAAGACGTTATCAAGGCTGGTCATGCCTAGATCAGGTAAACCAAATGACGCATTGGCCACGCCAGCACCAGAGAGATACAACGCTTGATGACCAACTTGGGTTGCCATCATCGCTGTATAGGCATTGATAGCGCCTGCAATCTGTAATGGTTGGTTGTTATCGTTTTTTTGAGCGAGGGCACTGCGAAAGCGCGCGCCTGCTGAAGATGAAGTCATGTGATTGTCCTTACATGGAGGGAAAATATTCTAATTGTTGTAGCTGATTATACTCAATTATTCATGCCTGAAAAGTTTGGATTCTCAATTAATATTTAATTTAAATAATAATTGAATGTAGTATTTTTAATATTATTCATTATTCAAATAGCATTATGCAGTTATTGGTAATTTCTTATGATAAGTATTCATATTGCTTAAAATCACAGCTTTTATAATCTTCTATTTTTTACATTTAGTTACAATTACTAAAGCTGCCTTGCCTTATTGATATAATTACACTCATTAAAAAGCCCCAACAGCTAGGCTATCAGGGCTTATGTTTTGCTTGAATAAGATTGTTAAGTGCTGAGTTTTAAATTAAGCAAAAGCTTAAGCAAATAAACCTGCCATATTGGCCAAGAACAATAATGCGAAACCTGCCAAGAATATCAAGCCCGCGATAGACAGAGCATTCATACCTGCTGACAGTTTCTTATGCTTTTTAACCAATGAGTAGTTTAACCAACCAAAAATAGGCGCAGAGACGAACGCCGATATCATGGCAAACTTAAGCATAGCGCCTAGTTGTCCTGTGAAGAAAGTGATAATTACTAGACCACCACCGATGGCATAGGTCGTCCAAAAAGCGATTTGCTTTTTATTGATTTCGCTTTCACCTTTTAGCAGGCGCCAGCATTCAGCATTAGCGCGTCCATAGCCATCAGCACAGGTGATGGTCGTGCCAAACATACACATAAAGGCGACGAAAGCGACCAGCAATCTCGACCATTCACCAATGGTTGCGGTATACATATTGATTAACTGGTTGATATAAGCACCGCCGACCAATTCAATATCTTGTCCTGATCCGTACTGGACAAACACACCTAACGATAAGAAGAACAACGCCAATATCGCTGAAACTGCATAGCCAACGTTAAAATCTAACAAGCCTTGGCTATGCGTGGTGTGATCTGCTTTGACTTTGGCAGAGGTCCACATAGAGGTAATCGCTGCAAACTCTAGCGGTGCTGGCATCCAGCCCATGAGTGCTACGATGAAGCCCAACGTGGCTAAATTCCAAGGAGAGGCCGCCACAAAATCTACTGCCATAACGGTTGGCTTGCCAGCAGCAATGATAACTGCAGCAACGGTTGCCGTGGTAAGCGCAATCATAATCCACTTAGTCACACCATCGAGCAACTTGTAATGCCCTGCAATCAAAAAGAACCAAGAGACCGCGACGATAATGAGAGATAACGCCATTGTCGACAGACCAAGTGAGGCTGGCAACATAAAGCCCAAAATTACGGCAGCAATAAGTGAAACCGCACCCGTACTAATAACCGCTGACAAGATAGAAAGAATAAAATATACCCAAAGATATACCTTTGAGCGTTTGGCATAGCCTGCAATCAAACTCTCGCCAGTATCGTAGACGTAGTCAGTTGCAAAGCGAAAAAACGGATACTTAAACACGTTGGCTAATACAATCATAATGGCCAGTTGCCAGCCATAGATAGCGCCGGCCTGTGTTGATGAAATCAAATGCGAACCACCAATGGCAGCAGTCGCCATCAAAATACCTGGACCAAAGATGCGCCAGCTAAAGCCCTCTTGTTGCGAGGCAACGCTATCGTCAGGGGCACTTGGGTTGTTGAGTTGTTGTGTGGACATGAATACCTCGAAATGGTTAAAACAGCAAATTATCACTTACCTGTGTCAGCTTGCCAATGATCAGAAAAGAACGTCCTATAAACCGTCTAAATATAAAACGATTTACATCGTATCGACTTTATCACACCAACACTGTCTAGGAGAATGATTATTCTAGTTATTATTACTATTTGTTTGCATTGCTATTCTTGTTAGTTAGCATACTTATAAAATAATATCAATATTTAAAATGAATTATTTTTGGCGGTTCTTTATAACACAATATTCAACGGATATCTGCCCATTTAGGCCTGTGACACAAAATTTTGCTGCCGATAAGTAATGCCGCGCTGTTCATAGACGTGATAAATGGCTGTGAGCAAGTCAGGTATTTTTGGGTGTACAAAGTCTTTGAGGGTGTGTAAATAAATAGGGGAGGTGACATTTTCATGAACCAAACGTTGGTAGCTGATCTGTTCCGTACGTACGGTTTGCAAGCTGGCAGGCACCAATGTAATACCTTCTCCTGCCGCGACCAGTCCCAATGCTACCTGCAAATCACTGACTGTCGTGGTCATAAAAGGTGAGATGCCATACTGGGCAAAAAGATGTAATAAAGGCTCAGTAATAGGCTCGCTAGATGCTGCTTCGTGAGTAGCAGCACGGTTGACTCTACTTGTAGACAGCTTGTCGTTTGCTTGGGTCGCTGTTTCTGTCGTCACCGTGGACGATACTGGCAAATGTGTTTGATGATATAAAATTAAGCGATTGTTCGCTAGGTCTATCAAGCGTTGCTTACGTACATTGGCAAGCGGGTGTGATTTTGGTAATGCCACCACGTAGCGTTCATGACGTAGCAGAATCTGCTGAATCCATGGATCTTGATGGGCAAATCGGCCAAAGCCAATATCAATCTCACCAGACTTGAGTGCATCTATTTGTTGATATGAGCTGATGTCTTTTAAATTAACGTCGATATCAGGGCTGAACTGTTTAAGCGTGGCAATGATTTCAGGCAGTAGGCCATATAGCACTGAAGGCACAAAACCTATATTTAAAACGCTGCTTGGTGCTGATAGACGCTGAGTCATACTGGTCACCGTATCAATCTCGGTCAGGATAGTGCTTATTTTATCGTAGAAAAAACTGCCCGCTTCAGTCAGATGTAGTGGCCTGTGGTAGCGATCAATAAGCACCACGCCCATGTCAGTCTCTAACTGTTTTAGCAAGCGACTCAGGCTCGGCTGTGACAGTCCTGTTTTGGTGGCGGCAGCGCTAAAGCTGCGCAAATCGGCAACCGCGATAAATGCATTGAGCTGTTTTAAATCCATACTATTGAGCCTGTCATAGTCTATGCTATCTATACATAGAACAGTTCTTAAGATTGGTTTATCATATTATTTAGAATAGTTCTTATCAATATTAGCGCTATCCCATAAATTGTGCTTGAAGATAATAGGTCGAGCAACTATATTGTTGGCTAATAACACTGTTACACTATAGTAAGAAAATTCATTCTAGCAATCATTTAACACCAGTAGAAAAACTGGTTTGGTATTATTCTATGAGCGACGAAAAAAAAGACGCTGGCACCGATTTTGATGAAAAATTGGCTAGAATTATTGACCAAAAGTCGCGTAAGCGTAATAACAACGACATCTATGAACGCTTTATTAATCGAGTCCATGGTTCTGAAGAGAACGATCAGGCTGCGTTTGAAACACTAGAAAGTGCAAAGAACCTTGCCGCTTTCGAACCCTTGAGCACAGAAGAGTTGCAGCTTTTTGAAGATCAAAGCAGTGAGCAAGAGTTATTACTAGAAACAGAAGATGCTACAGTAGCAAACATTCCCTCTAAAGCCTCAAATACAAGTACAGTATTTGAAAATTTATCTGAAAATAATGTGTTGAGTATAGCTAACGATAGCGACAGTATTAGTATCGATGTCAATGATGTCAGTTCAGATACAGAGGCCTCAGAATATATAGATCGCAACAATATAGATAGTAGTAATCAAACAGAGTCACCCTCTACGATTGACCATAGTGAATCTGTCATAACTGAGATATCAGATGATGATTCTTTAAACATCCCTTTAAACATCGAGAATGTGTCTGAATCAGCTATCGAAGAGCCAGTCATAGACAATAAAGTGATCAAAAGCAAGAAATCTCTCATGATGGCTATGGCGATTGGTTTAATCGTATTGGTTGCTATTGCATTAATGCTTGTATTTTCAGGAGTCTTATCTACTTCTGCGGTTGATAGTATAGACAACAGCACTGATGGTAATGTAGAGACAGACAGTACACCAGCTGTTAGTGCTGATCCAGTACTGTCTACTGACAGTCAAACAACTACGGATGGCGTTGACCCTGTAAGTACGCAACCAGCCATTACTCAGCAAGATACTTTGGACAACAATAGACAGGACCTGCCAGCTGTTAGTGAATCAGTGTCAACTTCTGAAGCTCCTACATCAGAGAATGATGCCGCAGTTATAGCTACTGAAGAAGCTGCCATAACTTATGAAGATTTTAGACAAGAGTCGCAGACTACCTTGTACCGCGAAACCAATGATTAAATGGTTTACGTTTTATACCATTTCAGACAGTTAGATAACCGTCTATCAATTTATTCGAGGCGTTCGTACTAGAAATTGTTGCAACACAATATAAAATTCGTATCATTATGTAAAAGGCATGGTTCTGTGCCATTGATGATATGAATTATATGGTACGTAACTATGAACGACTCAGAAAACGTGAATAATGATATCGAGCCAAAAAGCATCAGACCCCGTAGTCTTGTTCTTGCTATTATCAGTGTCATCTGTATTGTTCTAATATCTGCCTTCTATATGTCTAACCGTATCTCTTCCACGCTATCTCAAGCGTCGACGACTAATAACGGTTTAGCAGTCAGCAATATTACTAAAGAAGCTAATGCTAATCAGACTGTACAACAGCATTCGGATAGCCAAAATCAACCTAGCAGACCTATAGTTATTGACGGTCATGAAGATGACACCGCCATTAGCTATCATGACTTCAAGCAAGAAGCGCAAAATGTGCTATTTCGTGAGGAAGAAAAGATCATACAAGCTAAGTACAGTGCACATGGTATAACGCCTGCTGTCAGCGCTGCAGACTTTAGGATAGAAGCACATAAAACCTTATATCGTGAATCCAGTTATTAGGGCTGCTATTAGCGCTATGTTATGTTGATAGCTATAAGTCAGTAAGTGAATAATATTAAGCCCCATTTCTCCTCTCTAAACATGAGAGAAGAGTAATGGGGCTTTTTTATGGGCTTAGTGCTCCATGCTTTAGCTAGCTTGCGGGTCGTGTTAAGCCAGTTGCTTTTTAAGCGTTCGTAAACGGCTTTTAAATTCTGAGCGGTCAACATAACAGCCTTTGAGACGACGCTCACCGACGTTTTCATCAAATGCGTTACGCCCATGCAGGACTCGGCGGTTATCAAAAACCACCATTTGACCAGCCGCTAGTTTTAACTCAATCTTATAGCGACTGTCTTTTAATCGAGCCATCAGCTCTCGATAAGCAAGGTAGTAGTCGTACATAACATCACTTGGCAAATCAAAAACATCTGCAAGATGCGCGTTGTATTTGATTTCGACAATATTGCCAAAGTTGTCTAAATTGATGACGGGATGGTGCTCACGGATATCATGGGCAGTGTCATGAAAACGAAAGGGGATGGCATATTCGGCAAGCAAGCGAAAATACTCAGGCTGCTCTTTTCGCAACCCTTCTAACACCTTTAATCCATCCACGAAAGTAGATTCGCCGCCTATGCTTTCATTACTCAAAAAATGCAAAAATTGATAGCCTGGAGGCAATTCCTGATTTGGCAAGTCGGTGTGCAAAGGTAATGAGAGCGAGGTATACGCCAAATTGATTGGTGATTTTTCTGATATGACATCAAAGGTCATACCGAAATTGGTCTGCCGCAGATAATCAACTCGCATTGCTGTCTGCACACCCGCATCAGCGTCATCTGGCATATTATCAATGATAGTAAGCCCATATTTATCCAGCGCACTCATCCACTCATATAAAGCGCTGTCACTGGTCATGATGCTCTGCTGGTCATACATCGGAATGTGGTCAATAAACGTGCCATCCCAACTTTCATAAGGACTGCTATGGTCCTTGGCCAATGCACTAGAATACCCAAACTCATGTAACCAGCTTTGTTCAAAGTGGCTAATATGCGCTTGTTCTGACCATTCAATCGTTAGCGTTGTATCATCAAAAGAGATGGAGAATGGATGGATATCTTTTGAGACACTCAGCAAATCAAAGCTACGCTCGCCAGTGTTCGGATGAAAAGCCGATGGGCAGTTATCACGCAGCCAGATATAGTGATACGTACTGTCGATACCATCATTCCAGCGTATTTGAATGGCGCGGTCAATAAGCGCAACGGATTCTATTTGATAGTTATTTGCTACTAATACGTCTAGAGATGGTGTTGCTTGAGGCGTTTCCATTGGAGCAGACCCTACATATACATGAAGTAAAAATGTATTTTACGGTATCTTGTTCGGATCGGTTATTCAAACAATGAATTACGAATCACCTAATAGGTAATATCAATCAACGCAGTACTAAACTGCGATTGATACCTGGCGAGATATTTTTTGAAGGGTTTTGAATAATATTAAGGCTTCGCGAACGAAGCCTTAATATTTGCGACAATTGGTATAAGCTTTTTATTTAACCGAAAGCTAATTATCGAAAAGCTACCCTAACCAGTATTTCGTAACCCTGCAGCTAGCGCATTGATACTACGGATTAATGGATCTTCTACATTAAGGTCGCCATGTGCCGAATCGTTCAGGGTGTCCTGTTGTCTAGCACGCTTTAATAGCTCGATTTGGATATAGTTAATCGGGTCTAGATAAGCATCTCGCCATTGCAGGGATGAAGCAAGGTTTTGCTGATTGGACAATAAAGAGTCTTGCTCAAGCAGAGAGTTTAATCCTGAATTGGTCAGCGTGTGTTCATCGGTGACCGCTGTCATGATTTTTTCGCGTAAAGGCTCATCGTCACATAGTTGGCTATAGGCCTCTGCAATATTCATATTGGCTTTGGTAAAGGCCATCTCGATATTACTGATAAATACGCTAAAAAACGGCCAGTGCTTATTCATCTCTTTCATCAATGTTTCGTCTTTTTTGACGCTATCTAGCGCACTACCGACGCCATACCAAGCAGGCAGGGTAAAGCGTGCTAACGACCAGCCAAACACCCAAGGAATCGCTCGCAAGGTGGTCTTACTTGGCAGACCTTTTTTGCGATGGGCTGGACGTGAGCCAATGTTTAATAACGAGATTTCTTGTACAGGGGTGACCTCGGAGTAGAATTTATAAAACCCTTCGGTATGATCAGTCAGCTCGCGATAGCGTTGCTCACCTGCGTCTGCTAAGCGTGCAAACAGCGCTTCATACTCTGGCAACTCAGTCGGTTGTACCACAAACCTTGTTGAGCAGGCTTTGAGTGTACCCGTAATCGCCATGGTCAGCTCAAATACAGCGGTATCTGTATTGGCATACTTGGCATAGAGCACTTCGCCTTGCTCAGTTACCTTAATCTGCCCATGCAGCGTGCCTGCTGGCTGTGCCGCAATGGCTTTGTGCGTTGATCCACCACCACGGCTCACAGAACCGCCACGACCATGGAACAAGCGTGTTTTTATACCATATTGTTCAGCAATGTTATTAATGGTTTGCTGTGCACTATAAAGTTGCCATGCTGAAGTGATAATACCGCCGTCTTTTGATGAGTCCGAATAACCTAGCATAATCTCTTGCGTGTTGTTCGTGTTCCGTAGCAGTCCACGATACAGTGGATTGTCTAATACGGCAGGCAAGATTTTATCGATATTTTTGAGATCTTCGATGGTCTCAAACAACGGCGCAACTGGCAAATCAGCAGACAACTGGCCTTCGTCATCAATTCTGCATAAGCCTGCAAACCGCATGAGCAGCAATACTTCTAGTAGCTGGCTAGCATTATTGGTCATCGAGATCACATAGCTACCAAAAGTAGCCTGTCCCACCAGTTTGCGTAGAGTAGCGACCGAATTCATCAGTGACAATTGCTCACGCGTTTTGTCTGTCAGGTTATCAGTATAGATAAGCGGCGTGCCTGGTTTTTCTAGCAAGCGCGTCAACCACTCTTGACGTTCGGTTTCGCTTAGCGTCTGATAATCAGGCAGGTTGGAGGCACTAGCAAAGATATCTGCAATCACTTCGCCATGGTATGACGACTCTTGACGGATATCGAGCGCTGCCAAATGAAAGCCGCAAGTTTTGACCAAACGAATCACATCTAGCAGTAATCCTTCTGCGTGTGCCGTATCGTGTGTATTGACACTTTGACGGATAATGCGCAGGTCTTCTAGTAATTCTTCTGGATTGGCATAGGCATCTTTTTCAGCTTCGATGTCCGTGCCTTTGCTTTGGATGCGGCGATTGGTGGCTTTGACTTTAGTCAGAATAATAGAGAGTAGTCGACGATATGGCTCATTGCTATAGTCATCGAGGTTATAGTCAAACACACGCTGATCGAGCTCATCATAACTTTTGATCTTGGCATATACGTCAGGTGAAACGGTGACAATAGTGTCACTATGAATCAGCTGTCGGCGCAGTTTTTTGAGTAGCACTTGATAGTGACGCAGCACGGTATCAGCATGCATCAATACGGCAAGCTCTGTGGTCTCAAAAGTCACAAAAGGATTGCCATCTCTATCACCACCAATCCATGAACCAAAGCTCATAAATGCAGGCAGTGGATAGTCTGTGAGCTCTGGATAGATATCGACAATGGCTTTTTTGATATTACGATACACTTTAGGAATGGCATTGAACAAACTGGCATTAAAGTAATGCAGACCGTTATTAATCTCGTCATATACCAATGGCTTGCGGGTGCGCACTTCGTCAGACGACCATAATAGATCAATCGTTTGCGCAGTTTGTTCTTTAGCTTGCTCGTAGGCGAAGCTGTTTTCAGACACGTTATTTAAAGCGTCGCTATGCGTGAATAGACTTTGTAAGATATTCATCGTAGTACGGCGGCGCGCTTCGGTAGGATGCGCCGTAAATACAGGTGTAAACTTTAGCTGATCAATCAGCTCTTGCATTTGAGCGGGCTCGATATTGCGTTCACGACACTCAAGTAAGGTACGACGAAATGATCCTTCCCAGCTTTGCTCAGACTGCATACGCTGCGCATGACGCTGCTCACGCAAGTAATTCTCTTCGCTTAGATTGGCTAGGAAAAAATAGATAGAAAAGCCGCGTATGACGTTTTTTAAGGTTTGATTGTCTAAAGAAGCAATAAAATCGATAAGCTGCTGTTTATGCGCCTCATTCGGCTCACGGCGCTGTTGAATAAAGCCTTTGCGCAGCGTCTCAATCGTATCTAGCGTCTGCTCACCAGATTGGCGAGAAATAGCATCGCCTAATAATGAACCCAACAAGCTGGTGCGTTTACGTAGTACGTTGTTATCTAGTGTCATCTTCAACCTTCCTATCAAATGAGTGGATACAATACTATGGTTATCTTATACATAATATCCTTATGGTTTTTTGCAATTTAACATAAATAGGTGAGGCCTGCTTGATGTTGATAGCAACTTTTTTTGCTAATTAACCTTTATGACACTATTACTAATATATGGCGAAGTCTGTTCTTCAGCAGTTATTAGACAAAACTTATTTAGATTATTTCTCTAACGACTCCGAAGATTATCTATATAATCTGCCCAATCTTGCATCATCTGTACCCTAGTATCGATTTCATCAAGTCTGTTATAAGCTCCGCCATGTGTGTCTTTTATCCTGTGACCTAGCTGTAACTCTGTGAGGATGTCAGAATAGCGTAGCTCAGGCTGTTCCATGAGCAAAGTTTTAGCGGATGCTCGAAATCCATGCGCACACTGCACATCTTTGTATCCAAGCCGGTGGAATATCTGTACCAACGTCGCTTTACTAATATAAGCATTGCTTGAACCGCGCATCGACGCAAATACATGCTCTTTATGCCCTGTAATTGACTGAATGTTTCGTAATCGAGAAATCACTTGCGTGGCCAAAGGAACAACTAAGTGCGAGACCATATCGTCACGACCTTCGCCTTTGGTCGGGGAGAATGCCCATGTATTAGTATCCCAATCGATGTCATCCCAACGCATCGAGCGCAGATCGATACTACGTACAAACACATAAGGTAATAAGTTCATTGCCTCTAATGTAATCTTACTTGCACCTTTAAAAGTGGACATATCCTTTAAGAGAGTCGCAAATTGATCTGGTTTGGTGATGGCTGGCAAGTGATTGCCTGAATTGGCAGGTGCAAGCTCACCACGGGTATCAATTGCCACATTTCTATCGCACAACCCTCGAGCAACAGCGAATGAAAATACCTTTTCAGTATACAAACGAGTGCTAGCACCAACGAAAGTTGCTTGATTTTCATTGTTTTGAATCGACTCACACACGCTTAGTATTATCTCACTGGTGATATCGTTCATTCTCAAGTCGCCAATTTCACGACACATGTATCCGAGACATAAATCCCAAAACTTAAGGGTCGACTCACTAAATGATGGTTTTTTAGATTTGCCTTGTTGGCGACCTGATGTTTTGTGATCTCGCCATGCTTTTGCAATCTCAGAAAATGGTGCGTTTTTTAGGTGAGTATATTTATTGGTTTGTTCTTTTTGCTGGATAGCTTTAGGGTCAGAGCCTTTGGCAACCATATCAAGAATGGTGTCTGCTTTATACTTAACCTCATGGAGACTGACATCCTCAATCTTACCCAACATCATCCTAGGGCGTTTGCCCTCGATATGCGGATGGGAATAACGTAAGTAGTATTCCTTTTTGCCATTTGGATAAATACGCAGACTTAGGCCAGCCACACCTGAGACACTGACAGAATAATCTTTGTCTCGGCATTCGAGCTTATTGATATCGTTTGCAGTGTCGATAGCCATAATGTATATCCGTAATATGATAATTAAGGTTAATGATAGGTTTATGATTGATGACTTATAAAAAGTCTCTTCTGTAGAAAAACATAGAAGTATTGGACACTGTCATGGACACTGGTATTCATTAGTGTTTTTAGTAAAATCTTATAGAGTAATAGTTTTAACACTTAATTATCCCCAAGTGAACCTTGGGGATAATTATAACATAGTGGCCAAATAGTGAGTAGGCCATACGCTGAATGGGTTACACGGCATTTCTACCAGTTATTTCGATACATAGTTAAATGCGATTATGGTGTCCATGATTGATTCGGCAAGGAGTTGAGCATATTCTCTACAAAATACATGCTCCTGTACTCGCACAGAATATAAAAATCAGGGTCATAGTGCTGTCCTGTGCAAATTTAGAATGCACCAATTTTGAGAGGTATATAAGAAATACATAACGAAAGACCAAATATTTTAAAAAATATCAATAGATAGCTTATTCATTTCAAAAATGGCTTGATAACAATAAACAGAGGATGGCTTTTTGTGGGTAGATAAAATTTATCGCTACGCAAAAGAAAACAGCGTCAGTTCTAATTATTTAACAATCTGTCTATGAGTTAAATTTGAAAGGTTATACGTGATGACTTGGGCATAGTGATTGAAGGCTAGATAAGATTAGAAATATTCGAAGGAGTTATATCGTTTGGCTGAGTTTTTGCAATTTAATCTGGGTTGGTGATATTAGAGGATATCTAACCATACAAACGATGGTTATCACAGCTTTTCTATATTAAGAATTTAACCAGCGGACATAGGTAATAAATAAACTATCGTAGACGAGCAGCCATGATCATCTCGAATAAAAAGATAAGAACATATTTGGACGTAGCCATTAGTATTTTATCGAAGCATAGAATATTAATGGCCAATCATATAGAGCATTCAAATCTCAACGCCTAATAAATCGTTAGGTGACCAATGTAATAATATGTTTGTGAGAGATGCTTAGAAGTAAAACTGATCAAGCGTGAACTATCATTCAAAAGATTCGGTTTAATTAACAGGACAGAGTTAGTTGGCGAGAGCTAAACAGTTTAGTAGGGTGTTTATACCTAGCAGTATCAGAAATGCATGATCGTCATGATTCTATAGTTAGTAAGACCTGAGCCTACTACTTAATATACTTTATTTAACATAATATACATTATGCGAAAACAAACCAACGGTTTTAGTAGTTAGACTAAAAACCATTTATACCATATCATTCTTATACATTAGAGCAGATTTAATATGAGTTTGAGTTATAGACTTTTACTAACGACAAGTTTCAAGCAAATGCTGACGCAAAGTTTTGTCAGCCTGATCTAAAACCACATCTGCAACTTGGCAATTTTTATCATTATCGTCACATGACAGCTCATAATAAATATCGCTACCTTGTGCCAAGCTAACCTGAACCAATCCTTGGTCAGTTATTGAAAACTTTTTGTCTTGCGTATAGTCAGGATCTTGCGAACTCCAAAGTACATCGTAATCTATATTGCAGGACGTCTGAGTTTTATCAAAATATTCTTGCTCAAGTTGCATCGCTGCTTGCAAGTCAGCATCAGCATATTGCTGCAGCACTATAGGATTACTCATGCCTTGGTCATCAATATCTTGTTGGTACATTTTCGTGATAGTCGCAATCTTTATATCAGCCATGGCATTTTGTTTCTGATCGACTGTTGATACATCCGCTATAGCGTGACCGACAGTCATCAGTCCTATAGTCAATAGTAATATCAGCGATTTATATGTTGGCATCTTATTCTCTGCGAGCTTTTGTCCTATAAGTGTTACCGACTATTACATCACACCTATATTCGGACTCTGCTGTATTATCGTATCATTCAGGTTTACTTACCAAAATATCTATTACATAGCATTTTTATGGTATTTTTTACCGGTTCCCATGACAATTTATAGTGATATTTCTTTCGCTAATAACTGTGCTAAGGATGATTTTATGATGACATTACCTGCTTTTTTTAAGGAAAAATCTGCGACATTAGCCTCTAGCAGCCTTCTGTTACTCACGCTAGCTGCTACGGGTTGTCAGTCTGCTTCTGAGTCCAGTGAAGCCATTGTGTCTCAGCCAACCAGTAGTTCATCAACACCTATTAATGCTGATATCAGTCAGCAAACCCTTAGACAGCAAGCGTTACGTATACAGCGTGCACTGGCAAATAAGGATTTTTCTCGAATCACTAATGATATCCATCCAACACGTGGCGTTCGTTTTTCGATGTACGCTTATGTACGGCCTAAGTCAGATAAAGTCTTTAGTCGTGGGCAATTTGCACAGTATTTACAGCAGTCCAACATTCAATTTACTTGGGGCGAAAAAGACGGTACTGGCGATCTGTTGGTCACGCCGCTGCCTACTTATTTAGATACTTGGGTGGATGGCAAAAAATTCAATAGTGCTAGTATCAATGTCAATGAATTCAAAAATAATGGTAACTCTATCAATAACTTAAAACAGATATACCAAACATCAGATGTTGTAGAATTTTATTATAAAGGCACGGATGAGTATGATGGTATGGACTGGCGTGTTTTGCGCTTGGTATTTGATGAGTATCAAGGCAAGCGATATCTGGTGGCCATTATTAATGATCAATGGACGGTTTAAGGCGTAGAAAAACGATTGCCCGACAACTTCTATAAGACTTGTTTAAATGGGCAGCCTACTCTATCTGGTTATAAGTGCTGTATATATTCAAGTAAATATATACAGCAGCTTGTGCTACATGGTTTTTGTTATCGTTTTTAATGACAAGCTTTGTTAGTTTTAAGATCGGGACTTTGTGCCGGTTTTTTGATTAATTTTAGCGCTTGTTGTAGCTCGCTTGAGTTTTTATAGAAGCGCTGTTGATTGAGCGTATAGCCTTGTACCAAGTATTCACGTAAGCGCTGCGTTGCCCAACGTCTAAATTGCACACCTTCATGAGATTTGATGCGATAACCGACTGATATAATCACATCTAAGTCATAAAAAATCACCGGACAGTCTGAATTTGCATATTGCTTTTTTTAGCGATTTCTTCATCTTTCATGGCATTGGTGATATGACGAAAAATGACTGGTTGATCACGACCAAACAACTCAGTCATTTATGCTTGTGACAGCCAGACAGTCTCTTGCTCAAAACGTACATCTACTTGCACCTTTCCATCAGTACTTTCATAAATTTCTACTTTTGCCACATTATCACTTATAGTGTTAGTCACCTCAGCTTCCCCAATTGCAATATGCTTATGCTATATTAAATACAGCTTACTATCACCATCTCTATAAATATCATTTATAACGGCGTCTGACGAAAGAATTTCACCATAATCTCATAAATATCTGGATAAGCATCAACCAGCTTTTGTGGCGTTTCAAAAAAAACCTCACTGAGGACGGCAAAAAATTCTGCAGGATTGGTTGCGCCATAACGATCAAGCCCTGACTTGCGATGTGTTTGAAAATCTTCAAAATCGCGGCTCATAATCTGTGTCCAGTTTGCAGGATCCATATCAGGTTGCATCGGTGGAAAACCATTGGCGCGGCCGTTCATCATATCGAGCTTATGTACAAATTCATGAATGACAACGTTGTGTCCATCACGTTCGCCTGAGTGCTTGGCATCTTTCCATGAAAGAATAACAGGCCCTCGCAGCCATGCTTCCCCGCTACGGTGTTGACTGCCTTCGTGAACGATACCAAATTCATCTACCGTGGTGCTAGCACTCTTGTACGAGCCAGGATAAATGATGATGGATGACCAACCAGCATACCAGTCAAGACCTAAGTTCAAGATAGGCAAACAGGCTTGTAGTGCAATAGATTGTCTGACAGCATCGGTAATCTCAAAACCTTGTGCACCAGTGATAGATTTATCAGCCAAAAATAACGTTGCTAGCTCAAATAAATGTGTCATCTCGTCAACACTCAATCTATCGAGTATCACAATACGCTCAGCCGCCTGCATCCAGTTAGCTCGAGTAAATTCGCTGTTGTCTAATATACGCTGTTCACGCCAGTCTTTTATGATGCCAAACATAATTTTCTATCCTTAAACCTTACGACATTGAAATAACTCAGCCTAGCATGCACTCACCTGCTACAAATATACCAATATCGTTATTAAGAACACTTTATAGCATCCAACTGTACTTCAACCACACGAAGTGCCATCGTCTTCCAGTCTAGCTCCAGTCCATCGGCGAACACCACATGGTGACTGATACTGACGTACCCATGTACGATTGCCCAGATATCTAACGCTATTTGCCGACGTTGCGTCACGCTAGCCTCTTCTGATAAATAAGAACCTGCCACCCGCACCAATTTTGAAAACGCGCTGTCTCTTGCTGCAATGGCCTCGATTGAGGGCTGATATCCTGCATCAGATTCCCCAAAAATCAGCCGATAGTGCGCCTCATATTTCTCGCCTACATTGAGATACCCTAGGCACGCCTCTAGCACTTGCTCTTTGTTTGCTCTACCCTCTGGAATGACATCCATGGCTTCACGGACGAGATTAAATCCTTCTATGTACAGCGCATCTAGTATGCCTTGCTTACCTTGGAAGTGACTGTATATACCGATGGTGGACAGTCCTGCCCGCTTGGATATAGCGCGTACGCTCAAGGCGTCCCCGCCCCCTTCTAAGAAAAGCTCAGATGCGGCGTTTAGTATTTTGGTTCTGGCATCCATTAGATTCTCACTATGTCTTGACAATTATAACAGTGTTATTCTAGTATATAACACTGTTATACACAAACAATTATGAATTGATTGTGTTGATAGAAACTCAACTTAGAGTAAGGACGCTATGAGTATTCAACAGCTAGAAACGGATTATCTAATCATTGGTAGTGGCGCGGTGGGCATGGCTTTTGCTGATGTGCTGCTCACAGAAACAGATGCTAATATTATTATCGTCGATAAACATCATAAGCCAGGTGGTCATTGGAACGATGCCTATTCGTTTGTCACCTTACATCAGCCGTCGTCTTTTTATGGCGTTAGCTCACGTGAGCTTTGCGGCGGTATGATTGATAAAATTGGTTTAAATAAAGGCTTGTCCGAGCTGGCGTCAGGCGCAGAAGTCATGGCGTACTTTGATAAAGTCATGAAGCACACGTTTTTACCAAGTGGCCGCGTGAAATACTTCCCGATGTGTGAGTACAAAGGCGACGGCAAGTTTTCATCATTGCTGTCTGATACCAGCTATGAGGTTAAGGTCAATAAGAAAATCATTGATGGCACTTATTTTAAAACTTCAGTACCAGCAACCCATACCCCAAACTTTGAGATTGCTGAAGATGTTAAGTTTGGCCCGTTAAATGATTTGCCAAGTCTAACCAAACTCCGTGATGGTTACGTGATTATCGGCGGCGGAAAAACAGGTATAGATGCGGTTTTATGGCTACTAGAAAACCAAATTGATCCAGACCATATCACGTGGATTATGCCAAGAGATGCTTGGCTGATCGATCGTAAAAACACCCAACCCTCTCGTGATTTTTTCACCCATACTATTGGAGCACAGGCCACTCAGGCAGAAGCGATTGCTGAGGCAGAAAACATCGAAGACCTGTTTAATCGTTTAGAAAAAGGCGGCGTATTAATGCGTATTGATCCAAATGTACGCCCGCAAATGTTCCATGGCGCTACCATTAGCAGTGAAGAGCTCAAGCAGTTACGCCGGGTTAAAAATATTGTGCGTAAAGGGCGCGTGACTCGCTTAGATACTGACAAAATTTACTTTGGTGAGGACAGCATTTCTACCACCCCCAACACCATGCATATCGACTGCTCTGCACGGGCAGTACCAGTGACAGAGACGTACGATGTGTTCAAAGGTGATACTGTGGTGGTACAAACCGTACGTACCTATCAGCCTGTATTTAGTGCCGCATTTATCGCCCACATTGAAGCCAGTTATGATGATGAAACTGTCAAAAATGAGCTATGCCAAGTGGTGCCAATCCCAAATCATGATACGGACTTTTTGGTTGGCCTTGTTAAACAAATGCAGAATCAGATACGTTGGTCAAAAGAGCCTGCGCTACGTGAATGGATGATTAACAATCGCTTAGACGGCTTCACAAAATTGGTACGTGCCAGCGAAGACACCCCGCCTGAAGAGTTAGCCATCCTTAAGCGTTTAAAAGAAGCAGGACCAAAAGCCGCTGCAAACATGCCCAAACTCATGGGTGAAATCATGCAAATTACGGCAGCGCGTCAAGCCAAAACTGCTAATGCTTAATCTGATAACTATAAAGTAAAAAAAGAGGAAATAACCATGCAAGAATTTCAGACCAATAAAGCAAACCTAACCCAAGCTCGCCTGCAAGAGACGCCTGTACATACCCTAGGTGATGGCGAAGTACGTGTCAAAGTTGATCGCTTTGCTTTTACTGCAAATAATATTACTTATGCGGTCATGGGTGACCAATTACGCTATTGGCAGTTTTTCCCGCCAAATGGTGACGAGCCTGAGAAATGGGGTATTATTCCAGTATGGGGATTTGGCGATGTTGTAGAGTCTAATAGCGATGCACTACCTATCGGTGAACGGTTATTCGGTTACTTCCCGCCCGCCAATGAATTGATCATAACACCCAAGCGAGTCACGCAGAGCAGTTTACTTGATGGTAGTGTCCATCGTGCCGAGCTACCACCCGGTTATAACCTATATCAGCGCGTCAATCATGAACGAGGCTATGACCGCATCCATGACGATCAGCGCATGCTGCTGTTTGTCTTGCACCTGACCTCATTTTGCTTACATGATCTATTGAAGGGTAATGATTGGTTTGGTGCAGAGCAAGTGGTGATTATCAGTGCCTCTAGTAAGACCAGTACTGGCTTAGCATATGGCCTAGCTGATGATAAAGATGCACCGCACGTTATCGGTCTGACATCAAACCGTCATGTAGATTTTGTTAAGTCAATTGACGCTTATGACAGTGTGCTTAGCTATGACACGCTAGAGCAAATTGATGCAACTAAGCCGACGGTTATTGTCGATATGTCGGCCAATACTGACGTGCTTAGCCGTCTACATAGACACTTAGGCGATAACATGCGCTATACCAGCAATGTCGGCCTCACGCACTGGGACGAGCCACGTCATACCGAAGGTATCATGCAAGAACGTAGCCAGCAGTTTTTTGCACCCAGTCATGTACAGCAACGTATGAAAGAATGGGGCCCTGAAGAGTTCAATAAACGCTCTATGCACTACATCATGAATAGCACTGCAAAAACTAGTGCCTGGTTAAAGATTCAAGAGCTTGATGGAGTCAATGGCTTACTAGAGGTTTATGAAGACATTTGCGAAGGTAAGATAGCTGCTGATGAAGGTTTGGTAGTCGTCATGGGTGACAGTGAATAGATAGAGTGACTGGGTTATCAACGTCTAACTGTAGAGAGTCTTGTCAATAAACTCTCTACTTTTTTTGTGCGTTATACACTGACTACAGACATACGCCCTACTCATAATCTTTAAGCTTAAAAACTTTTAAACTGTGGTTTAAATTTCGGTTTAGCGCACCCACCCTTCGTCTTTTAGATAATTATGTAGCCCTTCAGCGAACTGTCTATAGCCTGCTGCATTGGCATGAATTTTATCAGATTTCAATGCATCATCTGACAGTACAGTTGACCAGCCATCAGAATACAGAGGTATGCCTTCAGCTTCCGCAATATCTTCATACAGTGGATTATCACTTACCTTTCCAAACAAAGCACTAGTACTGAGATGCGGCTCAGCGATTAGGACAATGTCAATATTGTTGGATTGTAAGGTATCTATAGTCGCGACGATATTAGCCCGCGTGGTATCAGGTGCGATGCACTGCAATACATCATTACCTCCCACACCCAGTAAGACCAAATCTGGGTTTTGCTCAGTGACCTCATTCACTCGAGTCAGTACATCTGCAGAAGTGTCACCATTGACTCCCGCATTAACGACGTTCCATTTGCTTAGCTCTGCTAGCACCATAGGATACGCTGTTTTAGGATTTGCGCCGTAACCATAGGTTAATGAGTCGCCAAGTGCGACCACTGTGCTACCAGCAGGTAAGATATCTTGTTGTGGTTCGCTACCACAGCCAGTCACACTGATAGTCGCTGACAACCCTATACCTGTCAGCATTAAGAACTTACCACGTAGCTTCATGTCTTCTCTCCTACTGTTTCTATTGAGTTAAACTTATTGGAATCAGGTTCAGGTTTTTAAAAATCTATTATTTAACTCTTGTTGTATATTGCTCATTAACCGTTGTATAGTCCATACAGGAGATAGACTACCTGTTGGGCGCAGTACAAGTGCTACTCTACTTAGCATAGACAGTGTATTCATCATAAAGTATAACTTTACCAAGGATACGTGAGGTATTTATGAATAAAACAGCATCTCAAAGTCAGTCTAAGGATGGAAACCCAGACAAAGAAAAATCTGCAAATCAAAGCCAGAGTCAGAGTCAATCCATCAAAGTGCTCAATGACAATACTAAAAGTCCCGCGTCAACACCGACCGAAGATACCTTAACGAAAGACACTTCAGAAAAACCTGAGAAAAAACCACAAAGTTTCGATGAATTGCAGATAAGTAAGGGTAAGTATCGCCCAGTGGCACAAGCTGTTGGCCATTGGCTTGACAACATCAACATGGATGCCCTCAATTATCTAAACGAACAAGCAGAAAATATCTTTTACCGTAAAGGGGTCACCTTTACCGTCTATAGCGATGCCAAAAACATCGAGCGTATGATTCCGTTTGATATCATTCCACGCATTATTGCCGCGAGCGAATGGAAACAAATAGAAGCAGGCTGTAAACAGCGTATCACGGCTCTCAATGCATTCTTACATGATATCTACCATGACCAAGCCATCATGAAGGCAGATATCGTCCCTGCCAGCTATGTCTATGCCAGTGGCTGCTATGAGCCGTGGATGATGGGTATTGAGCTCGACAAGCCTATCTATTCGCACATCAGCGGTATTGATTTGATTCGAGACGAGACAGGTAAGTTTTGTGTATTAGAGGATAACCTGCGTACCCCATCAGGCGTCTCATATATGCTTGAGAGTCGCAATATATCAGAAACACTATTAGCTGATATATTTACTGAAACGCCTATTATGGGCATCAGCGATTATCCCAACCGTCTCAAAGCCTGTCTTGCTAGCTCAACATCCAAATATGATCCACAAGTCGTCATTTTAACGCCAGGTCGTTTTAATAGTGCCTATTATGAGCATGCCTTCTTAGCGCATGAGATGAATGTGCCACTCGTTCATGGTTATGATTTGGTCGTTGAGGACAGCAAAGTCTATATGCAAGGCATTCGCGGCAAGGTACAAGTCGATGTGATCTACCGCCGCATTGATGATCCCTATATTGACCCGTTAGCCTTTAAATCTGACTCCATATTGGGTGTATCAGGGCTAATGAGTGCTTATCGTGCTGGTAACGTAGTGATTGTTAACGCCCCAGGTACGGGCGTGGCCGATGATAAGAGTTTATATCCTTTTGTACCGGATATGATTAAATTCTATTTAAATGAAGAGCCTATCCTACCTAATATTGAGACATACCAGTGCCGTAAGCCTGACGAGCTCAAATATGTGCTCGACAATCTAGATAAGCTGGTGGTAAAAGAAACGCAAGGCTCAGGCGGCTACGGGATGCTTATTGGTCCGACATCAACCAAAAAAGAAATCGAAGAATATCGCCTGCGTCTGCTTGAAAACCCAGCCGGCTTTATTGCTCAACCGACTATCTCACTATCTACCAATCCTACTGCCGTAAGCGATGGTATCGCACCGCGTCATATTGACTTGCGTCCCTTTATCCTTAGTCATGGTGATGGCACAGTAGATATTGTACCCGGTGGTCTGACACGAGTGGCCATGGTTGAAGGCTCTTTGGTCGTCAATTCATCACAAGGCGGCGGTATCAAAGACACTTGGATTATTGATGACAGCGATTTAGACAGCCAGCAAACCGACAAGTGCTCGCCTTTATCATCAATAGGTGTCAATGCTTCAGGGCACGCAAACTACTATGATCGCGTCCAACCCTTAGAAACAGGTTACGAGAGTTTAGATGATGCGCCCATGATTCTGCTACTCTCTACCGCCAGTCACTTAATATGGCTAGGCCGATATAGTGAGCGTCTGTATTACTACGACGATGTTATGAAACAACTCATCAAAGGCGATCTCAAAAAATCACAGATCAGACATCTAATTAGTCACTTAGGGTTTGCCGTTGATGGTGAAGTGTCACTGACCACCATGAAAGCACAAATGATGGCTGATTTGGAACAAAACATCATACCCAATATCGTGCAATCGATTGAGGACAATGTCCAAGAGGCCAAAGGTGTCATTGGTAAAGATACTGCTGAGTTATATAACTTGATCAAGCGTTTATCAAGTGCTGGCACGTATCGAGCGGCGACCTTGCAGCTCCACGCGTGTAACGCTGCGATGAAACAAGAGAATCCGACAGTAACTTGCTTCTGGCAATTAGGGCGTCACTTTGAGCAGCTTGAGCGTGCCGTTTTGTTGGGAGAGGATTCAACAGAGATTAGTTTTGAATTCAGACACTGGATTAATGAGTTGCCGGAGAATACGCGCTGGCGTGAACTTATCCGCTTGACCAACCAGATGATCAGGTCAAAGAAATTTAGTGATTTTGCGCTGATTAGCAAAGAGTTCAATCTCATATTGCGTCAAGGTGTATAGAAGGTGTCTAGCCAAAAACCAATAACAACGGCTCATGAGACATATGGAATAAACAGAAAATAGAAAGATGCTATAAGGAAAATGCCATGAAACTTCAAATCAGTCACCAAACCAACTATTATTACGATGAGCTGGCGCAGCGCAGTGTACAGTATATACGCATGACCCCTATGCAAATGCCGCACCAAACCATTCATAAATGGGACGTCATGCTCCCTAAAGTGGCGACCAATCAAAAGGACGGCTTTGGTAATGCATGGCTCACGCTCAGTCGTAACGAGGCACATAACAACTTACAAATGCAGGCGTCGGGTATCGTTGAGATCAACACCGAAACCGAACGTTTAGAGGATATGGATCATGTCCCCTACCTGCTATTTACCGTACAAACTCCGTTAACCAAGTGCTCACAAGAGATGCGAGAATTTGCAGCGCCATACCTAAAAACGCCCACTCATGACAGTCTAAAGGCAATGGCAAATGCCCTTATTATGAAAATGCCTTTTGTTAAAGACGTCACGCATGTGGGTACGACCGCAGCTGAGGCGTTTGCGACAAGTGCCGGTGTGTGCCAAGACCATACACATGTGTTTTTAAGTATCTTGCGCGATCAACAGATTCCAGCGCGTTATGTGTCCGGTTATCTGTATGACGATACCGAAAATCACATGGCCAGTCACGCATGGGCTGAGGTTTGGCTGGATGGTTACTGGTATACTTTTGATATCTCAAATCAGGCATTTACCCCAAGCTCACATGTGTACGTGGCTATTGGGCGAGATTATCTAGATACCGCGCCTGTTCGCGGCGTGCGTATGGGCGGCGGTTACGAAAATCTTTACAGTTTGGTATTAGTCAAAAAGCTATCATAGCGTTTGCTATTTTTTATTACGTCTATTCATCAAGGGTATCTTATGACTTATTGTGCTGCCATTCGTCTAAAAGACGGTATGGTCTTTGCCAGTGACACGCGCACTAATGCCGGTGTTGATCACATATCGACATTCAGAAAGTTGTATCAATACGGCGTTGAGGGCGAGCGCTTTATGGTGTTACAGACAGCTGGCAGCTTAGCGACATCGCAGGCAGTGTTCAATAAACTACAAAACGACATTGACCAGCGTGCTGAGAGTAACCTCAATACAGTAGCGACGTTGTTTGATGCCGCGCAAATGGTTGGCGAATGTATGCGTGATGTTATGAATCATGCAAAAGCAGTCGCTAACTCTAGTCGCGATGGCGCCTTTACCAGCTCGTTTATGCTTGGTGGTCAAATTAAAGGACAGCCACCTGAGCTATACCTGATTTATCCTGAAGGCAATTGCATCAAAGCCACTGAAGATACGCCCTTCTTTCAGTTGGGTGAAAGCAAATATGGCAAGCCTATTTTGGATCGTTCTGTCAGCTATAACACGGATGTAAGACACGCGGCACGTGCGCTGATGCTGTCATTTGATTCCACGATTCACTCAAATCTATCAGTCGGTATGCCAATAGATTTTGTACTTTATGACAATGACAGCCTAGCTCTGCCCAACGGCCGACGTATTGATGAGCGTGACGAGTACTTTAATACGATTCGTCATCAGTGGTCAGATGCGTTACGTCGCACGTTAGTTGAATTGCCTAAATGTCCTGATGGTTATTGGGGATAGTCCTTCCACATTCAAACCCAATTTGAAGACTTGTCGTCACTTCAATAAAATCATACCACTAAAAACGCTGCAGTACGGCTTTCTTTTGATTGGGCAACGTCATATGGCGTACCTTGAGCGACAATTACCCCGCCAGCATCCCCTGCCCCTGGCCCAATATCAATGATCCAATCACTATTGCTCGCCACTTGCATGTCATGTTCAACCATGATGACGGTATTGCCCGCATCGACTAAACCATTTAACTGCGTCATAAGCATAGACACATCAGCAGGATGCAGGCCTGTGGTTGGTTCATCCAATATGTATAGCGTGTCGCCTCGTTGCACACGCTGCAGCTCGGTGGCAAGCTTAATCCGCTGTGCTTCACCGCCTGATAACTCAGTGGCAGGCTGACCCAGACGTAAGTAACCAAGTCCAACTTGTAGCAATGCCTCTAATGCACGCAAAATAGGCGCTTCATCAACAAAAAACTCATGTGCCGCTTCAACCGTTAAGTTCAAGACTTCAGCGATGTTTTTATCTCGATAAGTGATTGCTAGCGTTTCCTCGTCATAGCGTTGGCCATGACATACCTGACAAGGTGCATAAACGCTTGGTAGAAATAACAGCTCAACACTGACAAACCCTAACCCTTCGCAATTTGGGCAGCGGCCTTTGGTAGTATTGAACGAGAATCTGCCAGCATCATAGCCATGAGATTTTGCTTGCTTAGTCGCCGCAAACAGCTTACGCACATCATCAAACAAACCCGTATAGGTTGCCAAGTTAGAACGCGGTGTACGACCAATTGCTTTTTGATTGATATTAATAAGACGACGGACGTGCTTCATACCAGCGACAATTTCACCGCCAGTTACTGACTCAAGCTCTTGCTCAAGTAAATCTGCCTCACCGACAGGCGCTTCTGTGACTGTCTTTTGACCCAAGGCTTCACTGATAAGCTCTACCAACGCTTGGCTGACAAGGCTTGACTTTCCTGAGCCTGAGACACCTGTGACGCTGGTCATGACCCCAAGCGGAAACTCAACATCTAATCCTGTGATGTTATTTCGCTCGATATTTGCAAGCTTGAGCCATGCCGCTGGATGCCTTGTGTTAGATTTTGACTGTGCGTTAGACGTAGCATTGGCAAAGAGATATTGACCAGTATGCGACTGCGTAACCTCACGAAGGCCTTCTATAGGCCCACTATAGACAATCTCGCCTCCATGCGTGCCTGCTTTTGGCCCGACATCGACTATCCAATCAGCATGTCTAATGACACTCACATCATGCTCAACGACAAACACCGAATTACCAGCGGCAATCAGCTCATCCAACGCTCCTAGCAATGCTTGAGTATCAGCGGGATGCAGACCTGCCGATGGCTCATCAAGGACATATACCACGCCAAACAACTGCGAGCGAATTTGAGTGGCTAATCGTAATCGTTGTAGTTCACCAGGAGAGAGAGTCGGTGTGGTACGCTCAAGCGAGAGATAGCCCAACCCTAACCTTGTCAGCGCTTCAACACGAGAGAGAATGTCACTGGCGATACGCTGGGCGACGATGGCTTTTTCGCGGTTTGGTGTGTCATCGGCTACCTTGGTACGAACGGTTACTTCTAATTTTTGTGCCATTTCTGTTAGCGTTAGCTGTGATAGCTCGCCTATATCCAATCCTGCAAACTTAACCGATAGCGATTCTTTCTTTAGTTTTTTGCCATGGCATTCTGGACACTCAGATATCTGCATAAACTGCGAGACGCGCTTTTTGGTACGTGGGCTCTGAGTGGTGGCAAAAGAGTGCAAAATGAAGTTTTTGGCACTGGTAAAAGTACCCATATAGTTTGGCTTTTCGCCTTTTTCGATCGCATCACGCGTTTGCTCAATGTTGTATTCAGGATAGACAGGCACCGTCGGCGTATCATCCGTAAACAAAATCCAGTCACGCGTCTTTTTTGGCAATGTATGCCATGGTTTATCGATATCATAGCCTAATGTAGTCAATATACGGCTCAGGTTTTGACCTTGCCATGCTGGTGGCCAAGCTGCAATCGCACGCTCACGGATTGTCTTGGTGTTATCTGGCACCAGCAGCTCTTCAGTGACCTCAAATACGCGGCCGATACCTGAACAAGTCGGGCAAGCACCATCTGGCGTATTGGGAGAGAATGCATCGGCATATAGTATTCCTTGATCTGCCGGATATTCTCCTGCTCGTGAGTACAGCATGCGTAGACCATTGGATATCGTCGTAATGCTACCCACGGACGAGCGCACTGAAGGTGTACCCCGCTTCTGCTGCAAGGCAACGGCTGGTGGCAACCCTTCTATAGAATCGACATCTGGCTCATCGACCTGATCAATGAGTCGTCTTGCATAAGGGGATACCGAATCAAGATAGCGGCGTTGTGACTCGGCAAACAACGTACCAAATGCCAATGACGACTTCCCTGAGCCTGATATACCGGTAAAGACCACTAATGCATTGCGAGGCAAATCAACATTAACGTTCTTTAAGTTATGTACGCGCGCGCCTCTGACCTGAATATTATCTTGGTCAGGATCATAAAGGGCGTTCTTTACTGTGCTTGTTATACTGGTTTTTTCTTCTAATTTTTTTGGGTTCGCCATAGCGTTATTGTTCCTATCGAATCGTTGTTTATTCCTAACGTGCTTAGTTTTCTTTATTTAATCAGTTGTCTTTATCCAATTAGCAGAAAGGTTAACACGTACTCATGGAAGGCCATGGCTAGGCTTACGTATCAATAGCATAGATAGACAAAACGATAACTCAAGTCACCCAATCATTAATAATAAAAAACCCGCATCAATGCGGGTTTTGTTTAGAAAAAAATACTATTAAATTGCTAAGATACTGACAATTTAGACATTATGACACAACCAAGCGCATTAACTGCGTGCTGATATAACCGCCAAATGTCCCTACTGCGTAACCTAAAATACCCAAGAATACACCAACAGGCGCCAACGACGGATGAAAGGCTGTGGCGACAATTGGCGCTGAGGACGCACCGCCAGTATTGGCATTAGAACCAACTGCCAAAAAGAAAAATGGCGCACGAATGATTCTAGCGACAGCAAAAATAATTACGACATGGATACTCATCCATAAGAAGCCAATTAGTAGTAACCGCCATTGCGAGACAATACCAGCCAAATTAATCTGCATACCGATCGCGGCGATTAATACAAAGATAAATACCGTGCCTATTTTTGATGCGCCAACATGATCTAACCTACGTATCTTAGTAAACGAAAATATAACGCCTATTACCGTAATAATTACCACCATCCAAAAGAACGAGCTGGCAAAGCTATACTGAACAGCCCAACTATAAGGGGCAAAGAACTCTGCAATCTGGCCACCGACAAAGTGCGCCACTCCGACCATTGCAAAGCATAAGCCAAACATCACCATCAAATCATTGATGGTTGCTGGGCGAGCATGATCACGCTCATAGCTCTCGACTGCTTTGACCACTTTATCAATACTACTAGTATCAGCGCGCAAAAAGCGGTCTATCTTATCGCTATGTTTTGCCATGACCAAAATAGCTAGCAGCCACAGTGAGGCATTGGTGGTATCGACCAAAATCATCATACCAAATAGATCATCACTGACTCCAAACAGCTCCTTCATCGCTGCTTGGTTGGCCGCGCCGCCTATCCAACTACCTGCTACAGCAGAAAACCCACGCCATAAAGTATCATCGGTAAACATCGCAGGCGATATCCACTTAGCGACTCCCAAACTGATCGGGCCACTGATGACGATAGCGATACTGGCAGCAAAGAACATAGCAATCGCTTTCCAGCCTAAGCCCAATATTTTGGGCACATCCATGGACAAGGTCATTAATAGCAAACTTGCTGGCAGTAAGTAAGTGGCAGTAAAACCATAAATCTGCGAACCAATACCATCGGCAAACACGCCTAAGCTATTTAGAGTGGCTGGTATAAAGCAGCAAAGCACAATACCAGGCAATACGGCATAAAATCGACGCCAAAATTTACCCGGTAAGCCTTGGGTATAAAAAACCAGACCAATAATGGCCATGATGATGCCAAAGGCTAATGGCAAATTATCAATTGCTAAGTTTGAGGTGGCAGGCATCAAAACGCTCCAAGAGTTACAACGGGCAAAAGTAAATCAGTATAGACAAGGCAAAAAACTCCTGCAAGCAGCCATCGACTATTAGCTAGGATTTGCCGAGTAGTATTTGACGGAATAAATAGTAAGGTAACGGTTAGGCAAGTAAGGGCATAAAGTAATCATGGCGCAATATAAAACAGGTAAACACAAAAAAGCCAGATAACAAGTATCTGGCTTTTTCAATGCTATCTTTAGACGATTAATGAATCAATGATTTTAATCGTCAAATATAGCTGTATTACGAGTTGTTACCACGGTTGCCGCCGTTTGGACGACCTTGGCCACGGCTGTCAGAACGACCAGCTGGACGACCTTGGCTGCCGCTTGGACGACTGCGACCAGTTGCAGCACGCTCACCACGTGGAACGCCATTGCTATCACCGCGGCTTGGGCCACCAGTGCGCTTGCCTTGATACGGCTTGCCACCTGAACGCTCATTTGGTTTGCCTGACGTGTCACGTGGCTTACCTTGATAACCGCTGTCGTTGCTAGCGCGTTGACCAGTTGGAGCGCTGTCGCTTGAACGACCACGACCACCACCGCTAGATTTACCAGCATAGCCACCGCCTGAACGACCACGGCCTTGACCGCCACCGCCGTTAGAACGACCACGACCACGGCCACGACCATTACCTTTGTTTTCGCTAGGTACGTAAGTTTTCTTAGGCTCCATACCTTCGATAACACATACTTCCATTTTGCGATCTAAATAACGGTTGATAGCGTTAAGCTGTGGACGATCATCCATGCTACATAGGCTGATAGCAACACCAGTACGACCAGCACGACCACAACGACCGATACGATGGACGTAATCTTCAGTCTGACGCGGCAAGTCATAGTTGATAACGTGCGAGATAGCTGGAATATCTAGACCACGAGCAGCAACGTCAGTCGCTACTAGAATTTTGACTTTACCATTACGCAAGTCTTGAACGATACGGTTACGCTTGCTCTGTGGCAAGTCACCATGTAGGAAGCTTGCTTTATGGCCCGCTTCTTGTAACTGTTTAGCCAGTTTTTCAGTGCTACGTTTGGTAGCAGCAAAGATAATGATTTGTTCCATATCTTGTTGGCAAACGATTTTGTCAAGTAAACGGTTTTTGTGATCAAAATCATCACAGTAGTACACTTTTTCTTCGATGTGTGCAGATTCTACTTTGATTGATACGCGCTCAGGGTTCTTAGTGAAGCTGGCAGCGATTTTACCTACTGGGCCATCCCAAGTTGCTGAACACATGATCGTTTGACGATCGATTGGTGCTGCACGAAGGATGTCACTGATGTCATCAGCAAAACCCATGTCTAGCATACGGTCAGCTTCGTCAAGTACCAATACTTCTAGGTTTGACAAATCAACACGACCTGCATTGATATGGTCAAGTAGACGACCAGGAGTTGCAACGATTACTTGAACGCCCTTTTTCAAAGCAGTGATCTGACCGTTGTATGGTGCGCCGCCAACTAGTGGTACACAAAATAGACCGCGCATGTCTTTAGAATAAGTGCGAACGCTGTCATGTACTTGCTGAGCAAGTTCACGCGTTGGCGTTAGGATAAGTGCTTTGGTTAGTTTGTCAAAGCTAGTAGCACGGCTCAAACGGTCAAGTACAGGGATAACGAAAGCCGCTGTTTTACCACTACCCGTTTGCGCTGACAATAAAAGGTCACGACCAGCTAGAGCAAAAGGAATGGCTTGTTCTTGAATAGGGGTTGGATTGGTATAGCCACTGCGATCAAGCGCAGTAAGAATTGGCTTAGCAATGCCAAGATCTGTAAAGGTGATTTTGTTTTCTTCAGCAGCGTCAGTAGCAGCCGCTTGAGTATTATTATCAGTATTTGGAGTGTCAGTGTTTTCGATGATGCCGTTTTCAGCGGCGATTGCAGATAAGATGTCAGTCATAAGAATCCTTGGTAAGTATAAGTTGCTGTAAATTCAGCAAACTTGATGCATACCACTGATAACCGTTCACCACGCTGCTCTTATTAGCATTACCGAGCAATATAAAATTGTCGATAATTAGAAACCAAGCCAATAGAGCTTAGCGTCTTTATAATAAATGCGTTCGTGCTGTCTGACGTATTTTGGTGGTAGTGCCGAGTGTCTTATCCTTGCTTGATATACGCTCATTATCAATGCTTTGTCCAAAGCAGATAAAGGCAAACAGCAACCAATCTAGACCCTAGTTATAGGCCAGTAGATAAGATATGAGTCAAAAATAACGGATATTTTTAAAAGGTTATTTAAGTACACAAAATCATCGGCAACAATTACTTATGGTCATCCTAGACCCAAAATCGCAGGCGATGTTATCAATCTCATAATTCACGAAAGCCTAAGCTAACGTGGCGACGCAGTATAGCACAATAAAAAAATATATGTACCTATTTCTTCAATTACTGAGTAAATAAGCACTAACAGTGTTGATAATAAACAAGTTTAGGTGTTTTATTTAATACCTACAGCAAAATTAAATAGCTAAAGCAAATCAACTACTCGCTATTTATCTATCGTACTACTTTAACTTCTGTGACATAGGTAGGTAGCTGCCATGCCCCGCCCGCCTCGATTAAGCGGCATAGTCCAGTAGTGCTTTCATGACTTTTTTCAAATGCACGGCCCGTCCATAGCCAATCGGTTTTGCTCATGCAATCACCGATGCCGCGTCCTTTTTGTACAGAGGTAAGCTTACCTTTATCGTAGCCAGTAGCATTGGTCGTTACCAAAGTTGGCTTATAAGGTTTACTGTCATTGATCACCCAAACTCCTGCTCCAGCGTTATAAGCGCCTGTCCAGCACTCATGCTGTGCCAACAGTTGCGAGCCATTTAGACGACTGATACGCCAAGGTGATTTGTCTGAAAGATTGGGACAAACGCTGTCTGCATCTTTCATTGTGCCCTTTACCAACGATGCCAACTGAGAGGATCTCATCACAAACTTTTTGTCATTACCATCGTCCGATTTGGCGCTTGGCACGACAAACCGTAGTACTGGCGCGGCTTTAGGAGGTAATATACCGCCACTAGATTTAACAGCATCGTCATTTTTAATAAAAGCACTGGATGTACCAACGCGACCTTGGAACTCATCGGCTTTTAGCATGGCAGCACTGGCACCTTTGTCAGAGAGCTGCCAACGTGAATTGCGCAAGGTCAACGTAATCTTGCTAGATTTGGTCAAAGCCTCTAACAATGCAGTTACCTGCGCTTGAGTAAGCTCAGCATTACCTGCAGCAGCTGAATACGGCTTAGTCTCGCCATAATCCTTATCATTAATAAACAACGAGATACGATGACGATTACCGAGCTGCATTAGGGCTTTAGATGAGCTGTCCTTTGCCCCGCCAAGCTTTACTTTACCATCCACGCCAGCATTCGCACCTGCGCGGCGTACGAGCAATACAGAAACCGGGAACTCACTGTTATTCTCTGCTTGATACCCTGCCAGCCGGCACGTACGCGTATTATCACAAGCGACTTGCCAGTCTTGACTAGTAAACTCAGTCGATGTATTGGCCATACTGGTGGTACTAAATAAAGCGGTACTAAGCGCTGCAAGTACAGGCAGTAATATTTTATTTTTTATCATATAGGTGGATTGTTCTTTTATTTTTTTAGGTATGTTTTCTGAATAATACTCTACAGTGATGTTTTTGGGATTTTTATTAGACTGGGCACTGTTTTTATAGCTATTGTCATCATACTTATTATCGTCATAGATAATGCCTGACCTACTAACACCAGTTAAATCAGCGCCTCTTGATAGCGACATATCGTTTATATAATTATTGTCTTTCATAATCATCACCTTTCAGTAGAAGAAGTATAAACACCTGTCTATTGTAATGGTGCTCGGCTATCTTAACGCACTAGTGTTTCTATCTGTTGTACTAATGTATCATTGTGTAAAGACAAAAGAAAGACCTAGCATACATTATATTCATCTTTATGAATATAAATAAAAAGGCTGATAAGCTATTTGCTTATCAGCCTTGCTGCTGTGTTTAAGATTTACTTATGTTTAAACTGTACTGCTAGATCTAAACGGTATTAAGTACTTAGTTTAGTCGATTGGTTTTAGCTCTAGCGCTACTGCACGTTTAACTGCAGGACGTTCAGCGATTTTTTTAGCCCAACGCTGCAAGTGTTTATAGTCTTCTACTTGTAAAAATTCTGCTGCGTCATAGAGCTTACCTAGTGCCAACTGACCATACCAAGACCAGACAATCATATCCGCAATGTTGTAATCAGATTCATCATTGCCGCATAGGTACTCATGGTCTTTTAGATGCGTATCTAATACATCGAGCTGGCGCTTGGTTTCCATCGTATAGCGGTTGATTGGATACTCTAGAGGTTCAGGCGCATACGCATAAAAGTGCCCAAAGCCGCCACCTAAGAAAGGCGCGCTACCCATTTGCCACATAATCCAAGACAAACAATCTGCTCGCGCTTTGCCAGTAGCCAGTGGCAGAAACTTATCAAACTTCTCTGCTAGATACATTAAGATCGCGCCCGACTCAAAGAGTGCTATCGGCTCCCCCGCTGTATCAGTAGAATGATCGACCAAGGCTGGAATCTTTGAATTGGGGTTTATCTCTACAAACCCTGAGCCAAACTGCTCACCTTTAGAGATGTCGATTTTGTATGCATCATATGCTGCCCCGTCAATACCAAGTTCGGCCAGCTCTTCTAGTAGTATGTTGACCTTGACACCATTTGGTGTATTTAACGAATACAGCTGTAACGGAGCATCACCAACAGGCAGCTCTTTATCATAGCGAGCTCCAGACGTTGGACTATTAATACTAGCAAATTTGCCGCCATTATCTTTATCTTGCGTCCAAACTTTTGGTGGTACGTATTTATTATTATCTTGACTCATAATTTATCCTCGGTTTGTATTTATGACTGCCGCGAAGGTTTACTATAACGAGAACTCGTAACGATATTAAAGTCTTCTCTTGTAATCAATGTTGTGTTTCTACTGCTAAAGTAAATAGAGACGAGCTATTAGCACGTATCGAATTTTTTGTCTTATTTCGCCTCTTTAGCTATCTGTTAGCTACCCTTCGCATCGTTGCTCTTATATAAGTTATCTTATATCAGTTACTTTGAGTCACTTTTATTATGAGCCAGGCTTTCTTATACTACTCAGCTTGCATAGTGATCTGTGCGCAAATACGCTATTTTCTTACTTCATAACGAGACGTTCAATGGGACTCACATGGTAACGCTCACCCCGACTCAAGATAAATACTTACCCTATGTGCTAGCAGTCGCGCTGTTTATGCAAATTTTAGACGCTACTATTTTGAACACCTCGTTGCCACAAATGGCGCAGGCACTCGGTGAGTCACCACTAAAGATGCAGTGGGCCGTCATCAGCTACGCATTAACCTTGGCGATTTTTATCCCTATCAGTGGTTTTTTAGCGGATAAATATGGCACACGCCGCGTATTTTTATCGGCGGTCATCATTTTTTGTGTTGGCTCATTACTGTGCGCGGCGTCGCAAACACTAGATTTTTTGGTTGCTTCACGTGTGGTACAGGGTATCGGCGGTGCCATGATGACGCCTGTCGCTCGTTTAATATTGGTCAAGTCTTATCCACGCAATAAGCTGCTCACTGTGATGAATTTTGCCGTGATACCAGCTTTGGTTGCACCACTAGTCGGTCCAGTATTGGGTGGCTATATCGTGCAGTATGCCAGCTGGCATTGGATATTTTTGATTAATATACCGATGGGTGTGGCAGGTTTTATCATGGGCAAAAAACTGGTCCCAGCGCTATTCGAAGATACCAAGCGTCTTGACTGGACAGGGTTTGTATTATTTGCCGCCGCTGCCTGCGGATTCACACTGGCTGTCGAGTTTGGTTCACAGACAGGTCGCGAGGTTTATGGGTTGTTGCTTGGGTTGGGCGCAAGTCTATTGATCGGTGCGTACATCTGGCATGCCAAACGGCGAGCAGCTCCCCTGTTTCCACTCAGCTTGTTTGATATTCGTACCTTTCGAATTGGTATTACAGGCAACTTGTTTACGCGGCTTGGTATCAGTGCAGTACCATTTTTGCTTCCCTTATTACTACAGGTGGTGTTTGAGTACTCACCTTCGCAGGCAGGTTGGCTACTTGCCCCAATTGCGGTGGGTGCTATAGGTATCAAACCTTGGGTTAGCAAGATTATTCAGCGGTTTAGCTATCGCAAAGTACTTGTCTACAATACCTTGTTTATGGGTTCACTTATCATTGTACTAGCGCAGTTTAATGATGCGTCGCAGTGGCTATGGTTTATACCCATCTTGACCGTCATGGGTGCCTGCAACTCTATGCAGTTTAGTGCGATGAATACGATTACGATTGGCGATTTACAGGGCACACAAACCAGTAGCGGTAATAGCTTAATGGCGGTCAATCAGCAGTTGGCGATTAGCTTTGGTATTGCGTTCGGTGCTGCTGTGTTGAATCTACTACGTGAGCGTCTACAGATGGATACACTAGTGGCGTTCCAAACCACTTATTGGATATTGGGCATTTTGACCATTCTCTCGGGGCTGTATTTTTTACGTCTGAAACCTGAAGATGGCCGCGGTTTATACTAGGGCGTGTCTTCAATCAAGACAAGCTTTCTATTGAGTGAGACTTTACATACGACACATCTCTATTCTGTATAGCCGAAATGTTAAAAATAGCTTATCTATAGACAGAAAAAAGCCAGTATGCGACTGGATTATCAATCTCATACTGGCTTCTTTTATTATGACTTACCTCAATAATAAGTACTATTATGCGTCATCATCACTCATTTGCGATTGGATGTAGCGCTCTACACCAATACTCTCAATCAAGTCCTGCTGTGTCTCTAACCAATCTTCATACTCTTCATTGCCATCTTTTAGCGTGACTAATAGCTGGCGAGAGACGTAGTCAGACTTTGTCTCACATAAGGTGATGGCATCAGTAATAATATCGAACTTTTGTCTCTCAAGACGTAGGTTGCACTCAATGATTTCTGGTACATCTTCGCCGACCAATACCTTGCCCAGTTCCTGCAAGTTTGGCAAGCCGCCTAACAGCAAAATACGAGCGATTAGGTCGTCTGACCATTTCATCTCAGCAATAGATTGCTTATATAATGAGTCATTAAGCGCCTCTAGCCCCCAATGACGTGCAATACGTGCATGCAAAAAATACTGGTTGATGGCAATCAATGACTGCCCAAGTACTTTGTTTAACGCGCGAATAACTTCTTTATCCCCTGTCATTACCTTTCTCCCTTAATCTCTATTATTTATGCTAAATACTGTGAATGCTATTCATACGTAGGATGATATCAGACAATATTAGGAGTGACTTCAGCCATTTGGCTTTGTAGGTAATTCGGTAGACCAATCATGTCGATAAGACGGAGCTGCTGCTCAAGCCAATGCGCATGATCTTCTTCGGTGTCTTTCAACTGCTCAACCAGCATCTCACGCGTGACATAGTCATGCTCAGCTTCGCAAAGTGCGATACCTTCTTTTAGATGCTTTTGTACTTGATACTCTAAATCTAGGTCAAACTGCAACATCTCAGGGACAGTCGCACCGATATGGATAGCATCGACAGACATCTTTGGCGTGCCACTCAACATCAAGATACGGCGAATGATGTTCTGTGCATGTAGCGTTTCGTCTTCCATTTCATGATGGATACGGTCGTATAACTTGCCATAGTGCCACTCAGCATACATCTCTGAATGGATAAAATATTGGTCACGAGCGGCAAGCTCACCACCTAGTAAGAAATTCAAATAATCAATGACTTTCTGGCTACCTATCATAACGCGTACTCCCCTATTTATTTTTACCGATCACCATACATCCATAATTTATGATATAAGGATAGCATAATTGGCAAACTGATCAGTAAAAATCAAAATCAATAAAATGGCTTCTAATCTCAGATAAATATAGTAGCATACAGGCGCAGTATAGGGTGTAACGTTATGAACTAAGAATAAGATGCTAATTGAGAATCATAATTAGCTACAACTAGTATTGATATGTGTTATGTAACATGCTGGCGTTTGAGTGAGATTATATGGACGCTTGCACCCAACCCTTTATGTATAATAAATTTAGATGCAGAATATTGAATATATTTTCTCGTATTATATTACAAGGTATATGATTGATAATATTTAAACGGCGTATGCTAGATTATCGAGTTTTGCATGATGTTCGTCTAGGTAGTCATTGACCATCGGCTCACAGCAGCCACAGCACGTTGCTACATCGAGCGTATCTTTTAGACCATCGAGCGTATCAACACCTGCAGCAATAGCTGCTTTGATTTGCTTTTCTTTTACGTTGTTACAGATACATACGTACATGGATTGGCTCCTCGGAATACCACTATTCGATAATGACGGCATACGACACTTGTATAAAAACCTTTGTGATAAGTGTCATTGATAAACGGATAATTTACTGTTTTCTAACAATGAAAAAGTAGTCGTTGAAATCACGTTTATCGCTTGCAGTATAATAACGATAATTATTATCATTTTCAATCACATTCGATATATTTATTCGTTGAGACAGTATCCTTGTATTACAGGCAGTTCATTTATGTAAGTGGATATAAGTGTGCGTGTAACCGAATATTGTCAAAGGTAGTGAATTGACGATGAACTGTAAATTTGCTTATTTTTTAATCGATTTTGTAGATAACTGCTGTTATATTGAACCCCTATTAACGAAGCCCATTGGAATTCTCCTATGTCTGATAATAATTTTACGATACGACCTATCGATTTATTCAAAGTCCTATCTGATCCGACACGTCTAAAAATATTTCAAATTCTTTTCAAAAAAGAAGCACGTTGCGTGGGTGATTTGGTAGATATGCTTGACCAGCCACAACCGACGATATCGCGCCACCTAAACCATTTGAAAAAACTGGGTATTTTGAGCTGTGTGCGTGACGGTACTTGGATGTGGTATGAGGTCGCTGATGATTTACCAGATTGGTGTCAAGATATCTTAGACATCACCTACGAGCAAATCACTCCTAGAGGAACTAGTAGTGATGTATCGGATCTTGCTTAGATACTATTGTCCGCTTAGATTTTTGGTTCTTTGACTGTGCTTTATAAAAAGCGTTTAAGACAATAAATCTGCGGCAATGCTCCAGACAAAAAAAGACCTACTTTCGTAGGTCTTTTTTTTGCTCAACTATTGATAATTCGACCTAAATTGCGCTAGGTCAAATAATTATACAAGATCTAAGAAGTCACTGATAAAGGCGTTGGCTGGCTGATGTATCAGCTCCTCTGACGTGCCCACCTGCTCTACTCGGCCCTGATTCATCACGACGATCTCATCTGATACCGCTCGCGCTTCTTCTTGGTCGTGCGTTACCATGATACTGGTGATACCAAGCTCGTGGTGGATGTTCTTTAGCCATGTGCGCAGTTCTTTACGGACTTTGGCATCTAGTGCACCAAACGGCTCATCTAGCAGCAACAGCTTCGGTTTAACAGCAAGTGCACGTGCTAAGGCAATGCGCTGGCGCTGACCACCTGATAGCTGATGCGGATAAGCATTGGCAACTTGTGGTAGCTGTACGAGGTCTAAGAGCTCTGACACGCGCTTATTGATATCCGCTTTGCTCGGGCGTTCGTTTTTTGGTAACAAGGTCAATCCAAACGCCACATTATCCGCGATGTTCTTATGGCGAAACAAGGCATAATGCTGAAACATAAAGCCAATATGGCGCTTTTGGACTGGAGTATTGGTCACATCCAGCTCATCAAACAATACCTGTCCAGAGTCGGCATACTCTAGACCCGCGATAATACGTAGCAAAGTGGTCTTACCGCAGCCTGACGGGCCTAGTAACGTCGTCAGTTTGCCAGTCGGCACGGTGATATTGATATTGTCTAAAGCCGTAAAATTGCCGAATTTTTTATTAACGTTGCGAATCTCAATGCTCATAATCGTATCTCTTATTATATCTTTTGTCGTATCGTGGCAAGTAGCTGAGTAGCGACTGCATCCGTAGTATTAACATTATTTATTAGCTAATGGCAGTTATACCTTGCCAGTACTGTCCGCACTCGTCGATTCAGTAGTGACCGTTGCGTTAGCACTTACTGGCAGCTCAGGTGCGCTGGCAAGCCGCTCAGACTTGGCAAATTTACGTTCTTGTATCTTGGTCATGACTTGCTGAATCAGTAGCGTCACTAAGGCAAGTGCAGCCAATATGCTCGATAAGGCAAACGCAGCGGTAAAGTTATAATCGTTATAGGCAATCTCAACCAATAGCGGCATGGTGTTGGTCTCGCCGCGAATGTGACCGGAAACCACACTGACTGCACCAAACTCACCCATCGCACGGGCATTGGTCAAAATCAAACCATATAGCAGCGCCCATTTGATGTTAGGCAGTGTCACATGCCAAAAAGTCTGCCAACCAGTAGCGCCTAAGGTTAATGCTGCTTGCTCCTCAGAGTCGCCTTGAGTTTGCATCAATGGGATCAGCTCACGTGCAACAAACGGAAAGGTCACAAATAACGTCGCCAAAATGATACCAGGTACTGCATAGATCACTTGGAAACCCATGCTCTCAAGCCAGCCGCCGATAGTAGAGTTCAGTCCAAACAGCAGTACAAACATCAAACCTGCGACCACTGGTGATACCGAAAATGGCAAATCAAGCAAAGTGGTGACCAGCTGCTTACCTTTAAACTGGTAACGCGTAACCAACCATGCAATTGCGATGCCCATTACCATATTAATCGGTAAGACAATGCCTGCCGTAATAAGCGTCAGCTTGATGGCTTGCAAAGCTTCAGGGTCTACTAATGAAGCGATATATAACTGCCAACCATTTTTAAAGGCTTCGTAAAACACAGCCAGTAATGGAATGACCAACATGACAATCATGAATAGCACTGCAATGGCAATAAAGGTGCGACGTATCCATGGCGTATCTTTGGTCGCAGCGTTGCTTTGGTAGTCGTAGCTATTAGATATTTGCATATTAGCGAGCTCCTACACGGCGCGACAGTTTCCACTGCATGATATTAATGGTCAACAAGATAACAAATGATATGAGTAGCATAAATAATGCCACCGCAGAAGCCCCTTGAATATCAAACTGCTCAAGCTTACTGATAATAATGAGCGGCAAAATCTCAGACTGCATCGGAATATTACCCGCGATAAAGATAACTGAGCCATACTCACCAGTGGCACGGGCAAACATCATACCTGCACCCATTAACAAAGCAGGTAATAGCTCTGGCAAAATTACTTTACGAAAAGTCGTCAGACGATTAGCGCCTAATACCGCAGCAGCTTCTTCAAACTCAACCGATAATTCAGCAAGTACTGGCTGCACCGCACGGACGATAAAGGGAAAGCTCACCACAACCAGTGCTAGCCAAATACCTATCGGCGTAAAGGCAACCTGAATATCGAACTTGGCAAACCATTGACCAATCAAGCCATTAGGTGCATATAAAGTGGCAAGCGAGATACCTGTAACGGCGGTTGGTAGTGCAAATGGTAAATCAACCAAGGCATTAATCAGTGACTTACCCCAAAACTCATAGCGGACAAGCACCCATGCGACTAGTGTGCCAAATACCATATTGGTCAGCATCGCTAAAAATGACATCCATAAGCTTAGCTTGATAGCGGCAGTGACTTGTGGCTGGGTAATGGTTTCCCAAAAGCCAGTCCAACCCATCTGTGTTGTGGTATAGGCCATCATGGCAAACGGTAGAACCACCAATAACGACAAGCTAAAGACAGTAATACCCATGCTCAGACCGAACCCAGGTAGCACATTGCGCTGACGCAAACGGGTCAGCCAACCTTTTTTATTGCCGGGCTTACTGGCAGAAGAAGATGTTGCACTCATAGTGATGTCCTATTGCCTAACTGATGGTACTTAGCGAGGGTGCTCACTGTAAGACCATTATTACCATTGTTATCAAAATTATTATTGGTCGGCTTATGATATAAAGGACATAGTGCATACGACCATGTCCTTTATGGGGTGCTTCATGACTGACTATACGATTAACTAAGTTAATCCGTTTCAGTGGTTAGCGCAGTAGCTGCTCTAAGTACTCAGCAAGTGATTACTGAGGCGCGTTAATTGCCAATTGGTCAAACACACCACCATCGCTGAAGTAAGTGCTCATGATCTCATCCCATGTGCCAAAGGCATCGTTCGGGCGGAAAGTCTCAACTGGCGGTAATTTGTCACCGTTTTTGTCAAGCACGCTCTTAACGCTAGGACGTAGATATAGATTGGCCGCTAGCTGCTGAGCAGGCTCACTCCATAAGTAATCAAGATACGCTTTGGCAGCGTCTGTAGTGCCTTTTTTATCTGTTACCGTCTTCACAACTGCCACAGGGCTTTCTGACTTGATCGAGTATTTTGGATAAACGATGTCTACTTGACCTGCACCAAAATCAGTCGCTGCAAGGTTGGCTTCGTTTTCAAACGTGACCAATACATCACCAATACCGCGCTGTACGAAAGTCGTTGTCGCGGCACGTCCGCCGTTTTCATAGACTTTGACATTTTTTAGCATGTCTTTTACGTAGCCTTTAGCTTTTGTTTCATCTTGATTAAAAGCATGTAGACCATAACCGTATGCACCTAAGAACGCATAACGACCGTTACCCGTCACCTTTGGATTGGCCATGACAATCTCAACACCGTCTTTGGTCAAGTCTTCCCAGTCTTTGATGTTTTTTGGATTGTCTTTACGTACCAAAAATACGATCGTACTAGTAAACGGAACCGCGTTGTCTGGGAATTTACTTTCCCAATCTGACTCAACCAAGCCTTTTTTCTCAAGCAGCTCGATATCAGAACCTTGGTTCATGGTAGCAACATCGGCTTGTAGACCGTTGGCAACAGATAGTGCTTGCTTACTTGAGCCGCCATGTGACTGTTTGATTAAGATATTGCTGTCTGGATTTTCAGCTTTGTAGTGTTCCACAAACAACGGGTTGTAGTCTTTATAAAAATCACGTGCCACATCGTATGAGACATTAAGTAGCTCGATATTTTGCCCTTCTGTCGTCGCTGAACCATCAGCTGCGGCCTCAGTAGTTTCACTGTTGCTACAACCAGATAGACCAAGAGTCAAAGCAACGCCAGCAATACTCAAGGCACTAAGAGTTTTACTTTTCTGTTGATAACGAGCTACGTCTGTCATAAATACCTCAAAGATGTCTGTTGTGTAATGCAAGTATGCTAACAGCGCCATCTTATTATGTTTAATGATGAATATGCGTATGTTATTGCCAAAAGGGAATAACCAGTAAACAAAGCCAGATATATCAATAAGTTGTTAAAAGAATCTATATGTATAACTGACTGTTTGTTTATTGATGGTTTTAATACTGGCATGTCCCCTATCTATCTTGTCCGTGTTTTACTAAAAGCAGCTAGGATAGATAGTTCTATAAACTAAAAATTAACGACTACTTAGTACTTGCCAGCTGATCAAAACGGCCACCATCTACAAAGAAAGCATCCATAATCTCTGCCCATGAGCCAAACACAGCCACAGGTTCAAACGTTTCAATATCAGGCAAAGTATCTTTATGAGCAGCTAGAATCTGCTCATCACTTGGACGCATATACATTTTTGCCATGAGCTCTTGGGCAGGCTTATCCCATAAACCTTTCAGATAAGCACTTGCCGCTTCTGTCTTACCAGATTTCTCAGTCACTGCCGTTACGACTGCTACTGGGTTGGCAATCGTAATCGAATAGCTCGGGTATACGATATCAACGTTACCCTTTGCAAATTGTTGGGCAGTTAAATGTGCTTCGTTTTCGGTTGTGATCAGCACATCACCTAGGCCACGCTGAGTAAAGCTGGTCGTTGCAGCGCGTGCGCCATTGTCATAAGTAACCACATTGGCCAGCAGTTTTTTGATAAAGTCATTGGTTTTTACAGGGTTTTCATTACTGCTTTCTTTGAATTGGTGCAAGCCATAACCATAGGCACCCAAGAAGGCATAACGCGCCGTGCCACTGGTTTTCGGGTTCGGGATGACCACATCGATATCATTACGGGCCAAATCTGACCAGTCTTTGATATTTTTTGGATTACCAGCGCGAACCAGTAATACCATGGTGCTAGTGTACGGCACGGCATTATTTGGTAGTGCTTGCTGCCAGTCAGCAGCGACCAAGCCTTTTTCCACCAATAGATTCATGTCGCTCTCTTGGTTAAAGGTCACCACATCCGCTTGCAGACCATTAGCGACAGAGAGTGCCTGCTTACTAGAGCCGCCATGCGACTGATTGATATTTACTTTGCTATTTGGGTGAGATTTCTGATAGTCGGTACTGAATAAGGTGTTGTAGTCTTTATAAAAGTCGCGAGACACATCATAGGAGACGTTGAGTAGATTAATATCCTGTGTCCCGCCACTGGCATTATTTGCCGCGTCATCTTGAGTCGCTTCTGTTGGACTGCAGCCTGTCATTATCATCGCTGCTGCGAGCATGCCGCTGGTGGCAAGTACACGCGCTTTTACAGACTTATTATTAGTTGATTGAATGCTAGCAATGCTGATTTGTTGGAATTTTTTTTGCATGATGCTCTCGATAAAAGTATTAGAAGCGTTTTGTCAAAATCTTGACCATCATCACAGAGCCTACAATCTTTTGAGTTCGGTTGTCGGGATGATGCAAGCTATGCTAGCAGCATAAATAGCAAACGCTTAGTGACGAATTAGCTTATCGACTAGTGAAGTTGGCATAAGTGATAGGAGCAATCTTTTTGCATTATTAATAATAAAATGGGTTGAGTAGTTGCTGGCAGGTTTATTAAGTAGACTATGATTTGGGTAGGCTGTACCATTGTTTGTACGTCATAAAGCTTGTTGTATTAATGATACTTTCATTATCCCGATACTATGCGAACCTTACTTTTCTACTTGACCAAAGGCCCTTATATGAATACTTCATACCGTCAATTTCATTCTATTGTAGGGCTGATAATAATGACCGCTACCCTAGCGACTTTAACAGGCTGTAATAACGTGTCGCCCACTGTGAACAGCGCTAACCACAGTGCGGTTGAATCAGTCGCCAGTACAACATCTGCTTTGCCAGCTATTGAAAGTAATATCTTAGGTGACAATGTCTCAGCAGACAGATTTTCAACAGATAAAGTTTCAACAAACAAGGTTTCAGCGGATTACGCTACTGCCGACTACGACAAACGAGCACAAGGCTATGATTGGGTTGGCGTGATGGTACGAGCAGATGGTGATCGACAGATTGACATTAAAGTTCGCTCACGCAGCGATATCAAAAAACCTACTTGTCATTTCGATGGTAAGGCAACACTTATGGGGCAAGATACTGCTCATGGTATGATTTTTCAGGCAAAGGTAAATGACAGCACGGCTTTTTTTCAGTTTAAGGATGACACCCTCATCATCGATAGCCCAGACAAATATGCACTGAACTATTTTTGCTCAGGTGGTGGCTCACTTGCTGGAGAATATAAAAAGCTGGCAGTAGGTTTGGAGATTTAATAGACAGCGCTAACATGCGTTAGGGCGTGTTTTTTATTTTAAAATAGTGATAAAAACAAAAAGGTGCCAGACCATAAGTCTGACACCTTTTTTACGACTGGCTTAGTACGAGTTATTTATACTGACGATCTGCCCTTATACCGCAGATGCACCCGTTAATTTAACCTCAGCACGCTCTTCTTTTGCGATACCAGCATAGTAGTCACGCAAAATCTGTAGTACTTCTGGGCGACTAAAGTTATCTGGTACATCTTCGTCTTCTGATAGCGCTTTACGCAGCTTAGTACCTGACACTTTAACGTGCTCAGAGGCGTCATGCGGGCAAGTCTTATCAGAGGCCATCGCATTACAAGCATTACACCAGAACGTCCAGCCAATTTTGAGCGGTTGGGTGATAAGGTCATCTTTACCAACATGTTCAAAAATAGTTTGCGCATCAAACGCACCATAGTAATCGCCGACACCAGCATGATCACGACCAACAATCAGATGACTACAGCCGTAGTTTTGACGGAATAGCGCATGTAATAATGCCTCACGTGGACCAGCATAGCGCATATCCAACGGATAGCCTGCTTGTATAACGGTATCTTGTCTAAAGTAATTATCAATTAGCGTTTTAATGGCTTCTTGACGAACTTCTGCTGGGATGTCGCCAGGTTTCAATGCGCCTAATAATGAATGAATCAATACACCATCACAGATCTCAATCGCAATCTTGGCCAAATACTCATGTGAACGGTGCATTGGGTTGCGCGTTTGGAATGCAGCCACTGTTTTCCAGCCTTTAGCATCCAAAATTGCGCGTGTTTCTGCTGGCGTTTTGTAGATTTCTGGATATAACGTTGGGAACTCGCCTTCACTCAATACTTCAACACTACCGGCAATATTGACGGCTTCTTGGTTCAATACTTGCTGTACGCCTGGATGCTCTGAATCCGTGGTCGTAAATACTTGCTGACACTCATGTTCTTTATCGATGGTATAGGTTTCTTCTACCGTCAAGATACCCATGACTTCACCATCTTGAGCGACCAATGCTACTTTGTCGCCTTGGCTCAAACTATCTGCCGTCTCTTTTGGCGCAGACAAGGTGATAGGGATTGGCCAAAACAAACCTGCGTTTTCACCGCTTTGCAAGCGCATGTTGTCTACCACACCCTGCCAGTCCGCTTGATTCATAAAGCCATTTAACGGAGTGAAACCACCAATACCGAACATGATTAAATCACCACGCTCACGTGAGCTTAGAGTGATGGTCGGCAATGTGCTGGCAAGTTCTAATGCTTGCTCACGTGCTTCGCCTTCTAACAACAGTGGTTTAAGCTCGGCACTGCCATGTGGAGGAACAAGTTTTGATTTGAATTGGGATTGGGTTGGGCTTTGAGTTTGAGACATATAGTTATTAAAACCTCTTATAAAAAGAATGGTTGGAAGAGATGAGCAAAAATGCAAAAGCGATTAAATGTACAAAACTGAGAAGAAAGCCGTCGATAGATAATAAGTAGCGTACTAGCGACTGGGCATTAAATTTGATACGCATAGGCTACCTAACTTTCGTTATGAAAATTTATGCTGTGTTTGGATATGGATATGTCTGAAAGGAATTTATGTTTCTGGGTACAAGCTTATATTATGTATAGCTGAATTATTTACATTGCGAACGGCAATAAAACCTATTACACACGCAAATCATTTTCGTCGCTGATTTTAAGATTAAAAACAAAACTGAGATTACGTCATGTATCAATATAATTACGCTGACCAGACTTTGGTAGAGGAACGAGTTGCCCAATTTCGCGACCAAACCGAGCGGTTTTTGGCAGGTGAGCTGCCAGAAGAGCAGTTTTTGCCATTACGGTTGCAAAATGGCCTATACATCCAGCGTTATGCGCCGATGTTGCGTATCGCCATTCCTTACGGATTGCTTGCCAGCTACCAGTTGCGCAAACTGGCCGAGATTACTCGTAAATATGATAAAGGCTATGGCCACTTCACGACCCGTACCAATATCCAGCTGAACTGGCCAAAACTAGAAGATGTGCCAGATATTTTGGCTGAATTAGCCTCAGTACAGATGCATGCCATCCAAACCTCAGGCAACTGTATCCGTAATACCACCACCGATCCATATGCTGGTATTCATAAAGAAGAAATCGCTGATCCACGTCCTTATTGTGAAATTATTCGTCAGTGGTCAACCTTCCATCCTGAGTTTGCTTTTTTGCCGCGTAAATTTAAGATTGCCGTCATCGGCACCAATGATGACCGTGCAGCAACCCAAGTACATGATGTCGGCCTACACGTAAAAACCAATGATGAAGGTGAGATTGGTTTTGAAGTATTGGTTGGCGGTGGTCTAGGACGTATTCCTGTCCTTGGTAAAGTTATCAATAAATTCTTGCCACGTCAGCATCTGCTGAGTTATTTAGACGCCATCTTGCGTGTCTATAACTTGCATGGTCGCCGTGACAAAGGCAGCAAATACAGATCACGTATCAAGATTTTGGTCGAAAGCATGGGCGGTCCAGCCTTCGCCAAATTGGTCAATGCTGAATGGGAAGCCCACACCAAAGATGGTCCACTTACTTTGACTGATGAGAACTTTGCAACGGCGACTGGTTTCTTTAGTGAGCCTGACTATGTATCGTTTGACGCGCTACAAGTACAGTCTGAGCTACAACAGCAACTGAGCGCTGATAAAGATTTTGCCAACTGGTACAACCAAAATACCGTAGCGCACAAAATAGCTGGCTATCGTGCGGTGGTGATTTCTCTTAAGGCAGGCTTGGTCGATGGCAAATATGTACCATCCGGCGATGTCAGTGAATCACAAATGGATGCACTGGCTGACCTGTCTGACAAATATAGCTTTGGTGAGCTACGTGGTACTTATCAGCAGAATCTAGTATTCGCTGATGTGGAGACCAATAAGCTTTATGAGTTATGGCAGCAGCTATCAGAGTTGCATTTAGCGCGCGCAAACATCAACACCCTAACAGATATGATTGTCTGCCCAGGTTGGGATTATTGCTCGCTTGCCAATGCGACCACCCACAACATCGCTGAACAAATCGAAAAACAGTTCGATGACCTAGACTATCTATATGACTTGGGTGAGATTCGCCTGAACATGTCTGGCTGTATCAATGCTTGTGCGCACCATCATACAGGCGATATTGGTATCTTGGGCGTCGATAAAAAAGGCGAACATTGGTATCAGATTAGCCTTGGCGGCAACTCTAGCGACGATGCCAAACTTGGCAAAATCTTAGGCAAATCTGTGCCTGCCCTTGAGGTTGCTAACACCATACAGCAGATCGTTGATGTCTATGTGGACTTACGTGCCAGCACTGATAACGATGTAGAAAGCTTTGGTCAATTGGTTGAGCGCGTTGGTATTGATCCATTTAAGGAGAAGGTCTATGGCTAATCACCATATTTTGGACAGTCATGGCGTCGATATCGGCAGTCAAGATACATGGCATGTACTTACTACTGATGCACTGCCAGAGAGCATTGTATCGACTAACATTACGTTGCTTGAGCTACTACAAAAACAAGAAAAGCCTGACGTGATCGTGCCACTTGTTGATCTGTTAGATACTACGGGCGCACAGGCTGGCGGTCTGATTAAAGAAGTTTATGAGCTGATCGTACAGCACAGTAGCCGACTTGGATTGTGGGTTACTGCCGATACTGACGCTGATGCACTAGAAGGGCTTAGTGAGTTCTTATCAACGCACGCACTTATCGTGATTGATGTGCCGAAGTTCGCTGATGGTCGTCACTTTAGCTTTGCACGTACGCTGCGCCAAATCGGTTATACAGGCGAGATTCGAGTGGCTGGCGCGTTTGGCCGCGATCAAATTGCTTATATGCTACGCACGGGCGTTGATAGCTTTGTATTGAGCGAGCATGACCTAGAAGCAGATTCTAAGTTTGGTATTGAGCAAGCCTTTACTGCCCTTGCCAGTAGCTATGACGGTCGAAGCGCTTCAGATTTACCGATGTTTGCACAATCGTCAGAGCCTTCAGTCGCATAGCTGTCGCACTGACTATTAATTTTATAGTAATACCCGATATTTTTAATCAACCTTTTTATATTAACAACAATTAAGGAACGTATTATGAGCCAATTACACCCAAACCTAGACCTTGACCAAGCCAACCAAGACCTACAAGGTAAGTCACCTGAGCAAATCGTTGAGTGGGCACTGACTCAAGCAAAAAACCCAATCATCACGACCAACTTCCGTCCGTATGAATCAGCGATTTTGCATTTGGTTGCTAAACAGCGCCCTGATATCACGGTATTGTGGGTAGACTCAGGTTACAACACTGATGCTACTTATCAGTTTGCCAACAAGCTTATCCATGACTTGAACCTAAATGTCGTTACTTATATTCCTAAGCAAACGGCTGCACACCGTGACGCGACGATGAATGGCATCCCAGGTATCGATAACCCACAGCATGACGAGTTCACTGAGCAAGTTAAACTCGAGCCGTTCCGCCGTGCATTAGATGAGCTAAAGCCAGATGTGTGGTTCAATGCTATTCGTAAAGACCAAACTGAGTTCCGCCAAGGTCTTGACGTACTTAGCCTATCAAAAGACGGCGTGCTAAAAGTAGCGCCATTGTTTGAAAAAACAGATGCTGATCTAGACGTATACTTAGATGAGCACAACTTGCCAAACGAGCATGACTACTTTGATCCAACGAAAGTAGAAGAAAGCCGTGAGTGTGGCTTGCATACTCAGCTATAGTAAGGCGCTGACTGTAGCGATTGTTTATTGAACGATGGCTATAGCTATATCAATAAAAAAATCCCGCTTGGCTCTTATAGAGTCGTTAAGCGGGATTTTTTTGTGCTGTTCTATCTATAGTCAAAGAAATCTAATACTAGTTCTCTGACTATATATCGAAAACTTACCGCTATTCCTATTATTAGCGAAAACAGGAATTAATATCTCAAAAACGAATATACTAATGCCAATTCACTAGGTGAGAGTATGCCTGTGATACCTCATAATGGCGGCATTCCTTATATCTTTTCTACCTTTTATAATAAACAATTAAATATATGGTGACATTATGAACACCTTCCCGCTATTTTTTAAATTAGAAGACCGTAAAGTGCTTATCGTGGGCGGCGGCGAAGTGGCACTGCGTAAAGCGGATTTGCTCAGCCGTGCAGGCGCCTGTATCACTATACTTGCACCTGATATCAGCCACGAGCTACAAGCACTGCTAACTGACAGCAAACATGAATTTATCTATGAGAATTATAATAAAACCTATATGTCAGGCGCACGGGTAATCATTGCCGCGACTGATGATGAGACGCTGAATCACCAAATCCATGCAGATGCGACTGAGCTAAACATTCCAGTCAATGTGGTCGATACGCCGCATTTATGTGACTTTATCTTTCCAGCGATTATCGATCGCAATCCTATTGTGATTGGTATCTCATCAAATGGTAAAGCGCCTGTGCTAGCACGCTTATTACGGGCACGCCTTGAGACGTTAATCCCGCAAGGCTACGGAAAATTAGCAAAGTTGGCAGGTGAATTCCGCAGTGAGGTAAAAGCCAAAATACCAACGCTTACTGGCCGTCGTCAGTTTTGGGAACGCGCGTTTGAAGGCCAAGTCAGTCAGCTCATGTTTGCAGGTAATGAAACTGAAGCGACTGCACAACTGAAAGCTGATTTGGATAGTACTGCCGCTGCTATCAGTAAGAAAAGCGATGATGCAAACTCGGTTAGAGAGTCAGATGCCATCAAGAACGTCGCATCGAATGAGTCAGAAAAAAACTTACCAGCCATTGGTGAAGTTTATATTGTTGGCGCAGGCCCGGGTGATCCAGAGCTGTTGACATTTAAAGCCTTGCGTCTAATGCAGCAAGCAGATGTGGTGTTTTACGATGCACTGGTCTCACCGCAGGTGTTGGACTTATGCCGCCGTGACGCTGATAAAGTATTTGTCGGTAAAAAACGCAGCAATCATACAGTTGCGCAACTAGGCATCAATGAGCTACTTGTCAACCATGCCAAACAAGGCCGCCGTGTGGTGCGTTTAAAAGGTGGCGATCCGTTTATCTTTGGACGTGGCGGTGAAGAGATCGAAAGCCTGCGGGCACATAATGTGCCTTATCAAGTCGTACCAGGTATCACCGCTGCCAATGCCGCTGCTAGCTATGCAGGCATTCCTTTAACTCACCGTGACCATTCACAGTCAGTGCGTTTTGTGACTGGGTTTTTGAAAGCTGGTGCACCCAACAGTAACTTTAAAAGCTTCTTAAATACTGATGAGACAGTCGTATTTTACATGGGTCTGCACTCGCTGGCACGTTTGACTGAAGGCTTGGTTGACGCTGGTCGTAGTAGCGAAACGCCCATTGCTATCGTCTCTAATGCGAGTATGCCCAATCAGCAGGTATTGACAGGTACGCTTGCAACGATTGTTGCCAAACAAGAACAAGCACAATTGCCAACGCCTGCCCTCCTAATTATGGGCGACGTGGTCAGCTTGCATCATGATTTGGCTTGGTATAATTTACAAAATCAGCAGCACAGTCAAAATAGCGATGATATAGCTAAAAATTGGTTGCGTGAAGGGTCGAGAGGTAAAGCAGTAAAACAACCGATAGACCAACAAGCGCACGCCCTATCGATGGTCGCCAATCTTGCGACGCAGCAAGGAGATGGTCTGGAGCAATTGATTGTTGACTAGCGATTACTACTGACCTGCAAAACGATGAGTCTTGAATAAGAAGAAAACCCTACCAGTATATTATTGGTAGGGTTTTCTTTTGGCAACAGCGCAAAACGCAACGATTCTTGCTAGAATGAAGACTTTCTACTGCTCATACTTATAGTCTACTTATGCCCATATCTGATGCTAGCTTGCCTTCTTCTTTAACCACGCAAATGAAACCTTTGACCATATTGCATACCTCAGACTGGCACTTGGGGCGACGTCTGTATGGGCGTCTTCGCTATGAAGAGTTTGAGTTATTCCTGCATTGGCTACAAGACACCATCAGCGCGCAAAAAATAGATATATTGATCGTCGCGGGTGATATCTTCGATACCATGACCCCAAGCAATAAAGCCCAAGCGCTGTATTATGAATTTTTGGGTAAGGTCTCGCGCTCCTGCTGTCAGCATGTGGTTATTGTCGCAGGCAATCACGACTCACCAACATTTTTGGACGCACCAAGCAACGTGCTTAAGTTTTTGAACGTACATGTGGTTGGTACTGCTTGTGATGACTTGGACGACGAAGTATTGGTCTTGGGTGATGACGATAACAACCCCCATTGTATTATTGCCGCTGTGCCCTATCTGCGCGATCGGGATGTGCGTAGCAGTAGCGCTGGCGAGTCCGCAGATAGCAAAGACGCCAATGTTATCACTGGTATTTGCGCGCATTATGACAATGTTGCAGCCATTGCGAAGGCTAAGCAAGCCGACTTAATCAAAACGCATCAGCGATATATTCCTATCGTCGCCACAGGGCATCTATTCGCGTCTGGTGGTAAAACAACCGAAGATGATGGTGTACGCGAGCTATATGTCGGCTCACTAGGTAAAATCTCCGCCGATATGTTCAATGATGGCTTCGATTATGTGGCACTTGGCCATTTGCACGTACCGCAGCGCGTTGGCGGTCGTGAGAGTATTCGCTATTCAGGCTCACCCATCGCGATGGGTTTTGGAGAGGCCAAACAGCAAAAGCAAGTATTGCTGGTACAGTTTGGTGCCGCAGAGCATTTTAATAATGGCATCTCAGAGTTGAATGATGCACCTGATAGTATTACTCCTCATGCTATCCGTACAGCTGCTGACATTGAAGTCGCCCAAGTTAAAAAATCAGTAGATAAATTAGCAGAAAAAACCGCTAAAGAAGTGTCTAGTCAGGAACTGCCTTTCATGGATGACTTGTTTGGCTTTGATAAGCCATTAGAAGATGAGGAAGTTAAAAAATCTACTGCCATAGAAAATACTCCTGTTCATCCTGAGCAATATAAAAGCATTCGAGAAACTTCTGCTGACGCCGTGACTAGCAATAAAATCCTACATCGCGATGACGCTAATCAGATGCAAGTAGTGTCCCTGCCCATCCCAAAGTTCCAACAATTGGCGCAAATATCTGGTGACCTAACCACGATTGATCAAACCATTAGAGCGCTTACGCAATCGGACTCTATTTGGCTAGAGATTGTCTATACAGGCGATGAGATTGTCAGTGATTTGCGTGAGCAAGTGCAAGCAATGGTAGAAGGGTTGCCATGTGAAGTGCTTAAGATAAAAAACACTCGTACTTATAACAAAGTGCTTAATCAGCAGCAAACCTCAGAGAACTTGCAGGATTTAAATGAGATGGAGGTTTTTGAGCGCTGCTTGACGATAAATGATGTGGCTGATTCTCAAAAAGACTCATTGCGCGATGCCTATGGTCAGATACTTTATAACTTACGTCATGAAGACAAACAGGCAGAATAATAAAAGCGACATATCATGACCACACTTCCTTATCTTTCTCAGTTTTTCGCAGCTGCGGCTATTACTAATATTAAGACTTATCCATGCGCCTAATCGAACTCAGACTAAAAAACCTCAACTCCCTAAAAGGCGAATGGCATATTGATTTTGCTGATACTGCCTTTACCAATGAAGGCATCTTTGCGATCACAGGACAGACTGGTGCTGGCAAGACCACCATATTGGATGCTATTTGCTTAGCGTTATATGGTGAGACGCCAAGGATTAATAGTATCAGCAAAAGCAGCAATGAGGTGATGACGAGGCAGACGGCAGAGTGTTTCGCTGAAGTAGTGATTGACTTAAATGGCGAGCAATATCGCTGCCGCTGGGGACAGCGCCGTGCTTACAATAAAGCAGATGGCAATCTGCAAGATGCGACTCATGAAATTGCTAAGATAAACATTGATGACTCGTCAAAAGAGGATGAGCTGTTAGAAAGCACCTCAAAACATACCAAAAATAAGATCATTGAACTGACTCGGATGGATTTTCAGCAGTTCACTCGCTCTATATTGCTGGCTCAGGGCAGTTTTTCAGCATTTCTAAAGGCAAAGGCTGATGAACGCGCAGATATTTTAGAGAAAATTACGGGCACTGATATTTACGCGACTATCTCAACACAGGTTCATGATAAGAAACGTACCGAGGAAGAAATTCTCAGTAAGCTGCAATACGGTTTAGATGGTTTGATGCTCTTAAATACCGATGAAGAAAATCAGTTAAAAGCTGACTTGCAGTCATATCAAAGTGCTCAAAGTGAACAGCAGAAAACCATTCAAAATTTGTCCGAAAAGATAAAGTGGCTAGATAGCGTGACAGAGTCAAAAGAAAAACTGAATACTTATCAAAATGATCTAGATCAGGCTCAGCAGGCTCAGCAAGACTTTATCCCTAGTGCCAAACGCTTAATCGCTGCTAATAAAGCGTTGGAGATTGACAGTCAGTTCAGCCAACTTGTGCATAGTCGCGATAATTTAAAACGCTTGCAAGAAGAACAGCAGCAGATCAGCAGCATCCTACCGCAAAAACAAGACGACCTAGAGCAAGCAACCATACATCTAGAAACAGCAAAAACTCATGCGCAAGCTACCCATGAAACTTTGCAAACGGCTCTACCCAATATTGCGCAGGCGCGTAGACTAGATATAGACATTACGCAGAATAAGCATGTCCTAAAAGATATTGAGCAAAGACAGCAAACTCTAACGGGCAGCACTCAACATCTAAATAAAGAGATAGACAACCATAAACGACAGGCTGCACAAAATAAAACCCAACTCGCAAGTGTCGAAAGCTATCTTAATGACGCCCATGAATTAAACGATATCGATAGTGACATAGCGAACTTCAAAAGTCATTGCGGCCGACTAAAAGCCCTATTGCAAGAGAATACCGCCCTATCAGATGATAAAACAAGCCAGCAGCAACAGATCCACCAGTATCGCGCCAATCTTGACGTCTTAAATCAACAGAAAAAGACAAAAGACACCACCATGTTGTCTATACAGGATAAATTAGCCGCTTTACAACAAGAGCAAGCAGCATTAACCCAAGTGCAGTCATTGGCTGATATGCGAGATGAGCAAGAGCAGATTGATGATATCAACCGTCAACTTGACCAAGTGAGCGTTAAGACAAACCAGCTTGATGAGCTTAGTGTACAAGTAGAGAAAATAGTTGCGACCTTGCCAGTAATGAGTAACGACCTCAAGAAGCTGGCAGGCTTAATCGCTGATAATGAATCGGCGCTCGGCGCTGCCAAAGACAAGCGTCAAGACAAACAAACCCAGCTGCATTTACTACAAAAAGTCGCTAAATTAGAAGACTATATCGCTGACCTAAAAGATGGCCATCCCTGCCCGCTTTGTGGGTCGCTAGAGCATCCTTATAGTGCAGACCATCCGCACTTAGCGCAAGAAACGGAAGCAACGCAAACTCAGCGGCAAATAGCAGAGCTGGATACGACTATATCCAATTTAGAAGATACTCTCTCTAAACATCGTATTAATCAAGCAACTGTACGACAGCAGTTTGCGCAAGCGGAAGAGCAACAAGGCCTGCTAAATCACCAAATACAAAAGTTAAAGACAGATATCGACCAGTTAATCAGTTCAGTACTAAATAAAAGCTATTCTCAATTTGTTGCTGAAACATTAAAACCGTTGATGCAGATTGAGACGCATGTAGATGCGCTATCATTATTAGACAGTAGCAAAATCGAGCTAGGTAAGCGTAGGGAGTCTCTTAAAAATACGTTAACTCAATATGAAACGCTTAGCGAGTCGCTCTCTACGATGCGTAATGGCATCGAAGCGTTAGACAAAGAGCAGCGTGAGCTAACCAGCACTATTAACGAGATTGAGAGCAATAGTGAAAAAACAACATGGGCTATAGAAAACTTAGACAAAAAGTATCATGATAATTTTTCTGAATTGACCGTGCTCAAAACCGATATATTAGCTCTGTTAAATAAATATTCCGCTGACAAACATCAGTCAGATGCAAAAACGGCGATACGTTCTTCACTGCAATCATTACAACCGCTGATAACCAGCATTGAAAACCAAACCGTACTAAGCAGTTTTGACGCTCAGGCGCATATCAATACTCTGCGCCAATGTCACAGTGCCCTTTTACAAATCAAGAAACAGTTTAACGACTATAGAGAGGATCAACAAAACCTAAAAACATCACTCGGTCGATTAGAAACACAAATCGAGACCAAGCAGTCTCAGCTCGACAAAGAAGAAAATGAGCTTGTTAAACTAGTTCAACTCGTGGCAGAAAGAACTGAGGCGATTGAGAAATTACAAACAGATAGAAAGTATGTTTTTGCTAATAAAGATCCTGAAGCAGAAGAAAAGCGTTTACGCGATGTCTTAGATCAGGCTAAAACCACGCAGACCTCTACGCAAAGACAGCTAGACAATGCTAAGCACATACTTAGTCAATTGCTTGATAAGCAACGTCAGGTGACTGAGCAAGTGACTACTGTAAGGATTACACTTAGCAGCCAAGAAGATACCTTTAAGTCAGCGCTTGCCGCCTCTGATTTCGCTAATGAAATAGATTTTACTAATGCACGCCTGCCCATAGATGAGCGTAATGCACTTAGACAGCAACAACAGCATATCGATTATGCGCTAAAACAAGCGCAGTCTTTATTGGAAGAAACCAAAAAAGCACTTGAAGCTAAGCAAGCCAATCCGCTGACAGTAGACGATAGAGAAACGCTTGCCCAACAGCAATCACAAGCCCAAGATGAGTCTAATAAAAGAATTGAATCGATTGGTGCCATCAGTCAGCGACTAAAAGACAATGAGGACAAAAAAAATACCCAACAGGCACAGATTGATGCCATCAATACTCAAAAGGATAAGCTTCAAGTGTGGCAACAGCTGCACAAATTGATTGGCTCGTCCGATGGCAAGAAGTACCGCACCTTTGCTCAAGGACTTACTTTTGACCTTATGGTCACTCAAGCCAATACGCAACTGCAAAAAATGAGCGATCGCTACTTGCTGGCTCGTGATGATAATAGTCCACTTGAGCTAAATGTGATTGATAACTATCAAGGTGGTGAAATTCGCAGTACTAAAAACCTCTCAGGCGGCGAAGGTTTTATCATTAGCCTAGCGTTAGCATTAGGACTCTCACAGATGGCCAGTCAAAATATTCGGGTAGATTCGCTATTTTTGGATGAAGGATTTGGTACATTGGATGAGGAATCCTTAGACATTGCGCTTGATACGCTGACCAATTTACAGCAAGAAGGTAAATTAATCGGGGTGATATCCCATGTTCAGGCCCTAAAAGATCGCATTTTAACCCAAATCAAGGTCGAAAAGCTCTCGGGCGGATTTAGTCGAATCAGTGGTCAAGGATGTCATAAGATTGTCAGTGAAAAAGCATCATAAGTTAGGTTAATCACTTTACTACTTAATACTTTTAATTAAACCATTTCTTTTAGACAATAAAAAACCACCGAACATTAAGAACGGTGGTTTTTTTGTGCGACAGTTTGGGAGTGATATTACTTCATTACTTAGTAACTAAACCACTAAGCTCACTCATCAATACTGACAACGTTGAAAGACCGATTTGACCTTCTTCATCATTGCTATGAAGCTCATCTAACTTATTCATCTCTGTGGTGACTGCTGCAAGCTGATCGACGTGTCTTGCTCTCCATTCACTAAATGCTTGCTTAGCATCTGGTTTTGAGAGTACCGCATCCATCAATAGACGCAAGCTGCGTGACAGCTCGTTCACTAACGCATGGCGAGCACGGCGATCCCAATAATCTTGCTGTGGTAGGCTGGCAATATTTTCCATCATCCAGTCTAACTGCAACACTTGGTAGGCTTCAAAGTATAAAGTTGCAATCTCATCAACAGGACGCTCATATTGCTCAGCAAGCAATGCAGCATCAAGCGCATCGACATGGTACGGTAGCATTGCAAATAGCGTAGCGTCATTATCAGACAGCTCTTTTTGCATCAAGCGCTTGGTATCTTCTTGCAGATATTGAGCAAATTGCTGCTCGATAAAACCACTTGGCTTGGTCAGTTTTTCTACGCTTTCACTGAAACGGCTAATCATATCAGCGACTTGCAAGTTTTGACCGAAGGCATTGATGAACCAGACAACACCGCGCTCAAGTGAATCACGTAGACGTAGCTCAAGGTTCAGCAGTAACGTCGCCTCAACTTGATTGTCTAGGGCTTCAAGTGCTTTCCAAGCGCGCGATACGTTGAATACATCACGGCTAATCGCATAACCACGTACGATAGTGGCTAGTGATTGATCGGTTTCCTCAAAGAGACGGAATAGCGCTTCAATACCTAAACGGTTGACCACACTGTTGGTCAAGTAAGTACTGATAATCTCGCGATGCAAACGGTGCTCAGTCATCTCATCAAAGAAGCGTGACGCAAGTTCATCTGGGAAGTACTTACGTAGCTCATTGATAAAGTACGGATCATCTGGTAAATCAGACAATAATAGATTGTCATAAACCCACATCTTGCCATAAGCCAAGACCACTGCTAGCTCAGGGTTGGTCAGACCAGTATCCGCTTTTTGACGCTTCGCAATCTCTTCATCTGATGGCAGATACTCAATCGCACGATCCAGACGCCCTTCACTCTCTAGCATTTGAATAAAGCGCTGATGATCACTCAGATTGGCTGCTGCACGGATATGGCTCAGCTCAATCGCTTGTGGTTGCAAGTAGTTTTGACGTAATACCAATTCTGCTACGGTGTCAGTCATACTCTCCAGCAGCTCATTACGTTGCTTCAGCGTCATATCGCCTTGCTCAACTACTTTACCAAGTAGGATTTTGATATTGACTTCATGGTCCGAGCAGTTAACACCGCCTGAGTTGTCGATTGCATCTGTATAGATACGTCCGCCCGTTTGAGCGTACTCGATACGACCTTGCTGAGTTAGACCTAAGTTACCCCCTTCACCAACAACGGCTGCACGTAGCTCATTACCATCGATACGTAGCGAATCATTCGCACGGTCGCCCACGTCAGCATGCGTTTCGTTTGCACTTTTGACATAAGTACCGATACCACCATTCCAAATAAGATCGACAGGTGCACGTAGTAACGCACTGATCAAATCATTCGGTGCAAGGCTGTCTTCACTGATATCAAATAGCGACTTCATCTCAGGACTGATAGCGATGGTTTTGTCTTGGCGCGAGAATATACCACCACCTTGACTGATTAATGATGCTTCATAATCTGCCCATGAGGAGCGTGGTAGCTCAAACAAGCGTGCACGCTCAGCGTACGAGGCCGCCGTATCTGGATTAGGATCAATAAAGATATGCAAATGGTTAAAGGCAGCAACTAGCTTAGTATGCGTTGATAGCAGCATGCCATTACCGAATACATCCCCACTCATGTCACCAATACCGACAACGGTGAAGTCATCACGGTTTTGGATGTCCATACCGCGCATACGGAAGTGACGTTTGACCGACTCCCAACCACCGCGCGCTGTGATACCCATTGCTTTATGGTCATAACCTACTGAGCCACCTGATGCAAAGGCATCATCTAACCAGAAGTTGTACTCTGCTGCTAGCGCATTGGCTATGTCAGAGAAAGTAGCTGTACCTTTGTCTGCTGCGACAACCAAGTACGGGTCGTCCTCATCATGGCGTACCGTGTTGGCTGGCGGGACGATGTTGCCATCTACAATATTGTCTGTGACATCAAGCATGCCGCGTAAGAATGTCTGATAGCAAGCGATACCTTCTGCTTGGAACGCCTCACGACCATCAGCCATGCTCTTGGTTTTTACAATAAATCCGCCTTTAGAGCCTACAGGGACGATTACTGCGTTTTTGACCATCTGTGCTTTGACAAGGCCAAGTACTTCGGTACGGAAATCTTCCATACGATCTGACCAGCGCAGACCACCACGAGCGACTTTGCCGCCACGTAAATGTACCGCTTCGACGCGCGGTGAATACACAAATATCTCAAACATTGGCTTTGGTTTAGGCAAGTTTGGAATGTCTGCTGCCAAGAACTTAAATGACAGACGATCTTTGCGCTGACCATCGCTATCGACTTGATAGAAGTTGGTACGTACCATCGCATTGATCAAATCTAAGTACCAGCGCAAGATACGATCTTCATCCAGGCTATCAACATCTGCTAACGCCGCTGTGATTTGCTCTTGAATGGTAGCAGCCTTTTCTTGACGTTCTTCTTCGCTATACTTAGGATTCATACGTGCGTCAAACAAACTACCTAACGCGACACTGATATCACTGTTTTTGACCACAGTTTGCTGAATATAAGCACTAGAGAATGGCGCACGTGCTTGCAGCATATAGCGAGACAATGCACGCAATACGACGACATCATAAGTATCGAGCTTGGTCGTTAGTACCAATTCGTTAAATGAATCGCTTTCAACACGACCTGCCCAGATTTGTTTGAGGCTGTCTTCGAACTGACCACGCACGACTTGCATATTGACCGTATCGACATGCTCTAGGGTCAACTCATACTCTTGCATCCAGATAGGTTGCTCTGGCAAGTCAAACTCATAAGTCTGTGCTGAGATAACTGACACACCAAAGTTTTCAAGTATTGGTAGTACTTTTGACAAGATAACCGGCTGCTCGCGACCGTATAACTTTAGGTGGAGCTGGTTACGTGCATCGCCTGTCGACTGGTATAAGTGCCAAAGCATCGGTTGCTCTGCGGTTAGACCCGCCAAACGCTTTGTATCTTCGACTGCGGTACGAGCATCAAAACGCTCTTGGTAGGCAGCAGGGATATAGTTTAAGAAGCGACGATTTAAAGCATTGGCTTGTTGCTCGCCTACATTATCGAGTAGCATTTTTTGATAATTATCATCCCATGACTGCATGAGTGCTGATAATTTGGCTTCAAGTGTGGCGATATTGACGTCATTTACTTGACCAGGCACGGTACGTACGTGGACATGCACACGAGCATGCGCAGATTCATTGAACTCAGTAGTAAACCCTGAGGACATACCGTTATAGGCGTCTTTTAGGACGTTTTGTACTTTAATGCGTAGTTCGGTATTGAACTTATCACGTGGGATATAGACCAAGCACGAAACAAAACGCTGATAATGGTCAATACGGCTAAATAGACGTAAGCTTTTCTTGTCTTGTAGTTGAGTAATACCCGAAACAATTGGGTATAGCTCTTCGACGCTGGCTTGGAACAAATCATCACGCGGTAAGGTATTAATCACATGCATCATCTTATGATGAGCATGACCGTCACGTGGCAAATCTGCCATCGCCATAATTTTATTGGCTTTTTCGCGCAATAGCGGTATTTGCTGTACAGTCAGCTGATAGGCTTGTGACGTAAGCAAACCGATAAAGCGGTATTCACCAATTAGGTTGCCGTTATCATCGAACTTATGAATGCCCAAAAAGTCCATATATACTGAACGATGCACAGGTGATACACGGCTTGATTTAGACAGCATCAACATGCGCGGCTCAGTCAATAATTGCTTTAAACCTCTAGGCAATTGGCTAAAGCTTTCTGATAGCTTGTCTTTCTCAGAACCACGTAATAGACCAAGGCCACTGTTACCAATCGCAAATAAATCCAAATCAGTCGGCTCAGAAGTCACTTCGATAGACTGACCACCTTCCAAGCGGTATTCACGATACCCTAAGAATATGAAGTGATCGTCTAAGATCCAATCTAAAAATGCTTGGATTTCTTGTTGTGAGTAGAATACTTCTGGTAGCGGCTTAGTCGAAAGCTCAGTTTTGATATCATTCAATTGCGCACGCATCTGTTTCCAGTCGCCAACGACCGTATCAAGCGTGTCAATTTTTGACATCAGCATTTTTTGCAGTGCTTCCAAGTCTTCGTTGTCTTGGTAAGCAATTTCGCAATGAATCAATGACATATGTGAAGTGGCACTTTCATGTGCGCCTTCGATATGAGTAATATCACCATTGTCATCACGCTCAACACTGATAATGATGTTGTAAGTACGATGAACATCGATACCTTCAGCTTCCAGGCTCATCAAAATCGTATCAACTAAGAATGGTCTATCATAAGCTGCGATTTGAATGACAGTGTGCGAGCTGTGAAAGTGCTGCTCTTCTGCTGCTGGGTTTAGTACTGTCAGCTGCGGCTTGCTACCGTCGTAAGCTTTGAGTAGTGTAAAGTGATGTAGCGCCATGCCCGCCAAGTCAGCATTACTAATCGCCTCTGCAGCTTCTTGATGCAGCGGCTGATAATAGCTATGAATAAAATGATCAAATAGCGATTTGTCTTTTTGTACATAACTGGTAGCAATATCGCTTATCTGGCTAATGCGCTCTTTTGCGATACTGAGGGAGTTTGGCATTTCCTGCGTCCTTTTTTTATAGATTTGGTTCAACATTTATTTATTTAAGTTTATCGATTTAGATTGACTACTGTTACTGCATATTCATCATTGGTGCAACGGTGCAGTATTTCCATTCACGCGACTTATTTTATTTTTATAACAGTTAGAAATTTTCTCCTTTTTTGCTCTTATTTTTTATTAATATGTAGCCATCAGAATTTAATACTACCAATATAGTGAAGTGTAACGCACATAAGGCGCGAGCTAAAGTGTACAACATCATTTCATGAATCAGCGATGTGTCGATAACCTTTACTAATGAGACAATGCGGTTTTGGACATCGATATGGATGATTCGGTGCTGGCAGGCGGATACTCATGGTAATTGAAGGCGTTTTTTTGTTAGAATATGCCAACATATTTAAGAGCGTACGACTCGCTCACTATTAACTTTAATGCTAAGGGCAAAAGGTATGATGAATATTTTGGTGGTTGGCTCAGGTGGTCGCGAACACGCATTGGCATGGCAATGTGCAAAAGATGACAATGTAAAAAATGTCTACATCGCTCCTGGTAATGCTGGCACCGCCCTTGAGCCTAAATGCCAAAACGTTACGCTAGAGTCTACCGACGCTGACGCAGGCGAGCATAGTGCTGTTATCGCGTTTTGTCAAAATAATGATATCGACATGGTGATTGTTGGTCCAGAAGCACCTTTGGTTACGGGTCTTGTTGATGCTTGTCGTGAAGCAGGTATCAAAGCATGGGGCCCTACAGCGTACTGTGCACAGTTAGAAGGCTCAAAAACTTTTGCTAAAGAGTTCATGGAGCAAAACAACATTCCAACCGCTGCTTATCAAGGTTTTACCAACGCAGTCGCTGCAAAAGCCTATGTCGATGAGCAAGGCGCGCCTATCGTTATCAAAGCAGATGGTCTCGCTGCAGGTAAAGGTGTTATCGTCGCTGAAACGATCGAACAAGCACATGAAGCTATCGACGATATGCTAGCGGACAATAAGTTCGGTGATGCTGGCAGCCGCGTGGTTATCGAGCAGTTTTTACAGGGTGAAGAAGCCAGCTTTATCTGTATGATTGATGGTGACAACATCCTACCAATGGCAACTAGCCAAGATCACAAACGTGCTTTTGAAGGTGATACTGGTCCAAACACTGGCGGTATGGGCGCCTACTCCCCTGCTCCAGTTGTTACCAGCGATGTTCATAACAAAGTCATGCAGCAAGTGATTCAACCAGTAGTCGATGCCATGAAAAACGCAGGCCATACTTATACTGGATTCTTATACGCTGGTCTTATGATTGATAAGGCAGGCGACCCGTATGTTATCGAATTTAACTGCCGTTTTGGTGATCCAGAAACGCAGCCTATCTTAATGCGTTTGCAGTCATCAATGGTCGATTTGGTCGCACAAGGTTTGGCAGGTCAGTTACCTAGTGAAGCAAAATGGGATGCGCGCCCTGCTCTAGGTATCGTCGTTGCATCAAAAGGCTACCCTGAAACTTCGTCTAAAGGTGATGTGATTGCAGGCTTGCCAGAACTAGATCCTAACAACGACAATGCTGTTAAAGTTTTCCATGCTGGCACGGCATTTTCTAACGATAATGATAAAGAAGTCGTTACAAACGGCGGGCGCGTCTTATGTGTAACTGCGCTAGCAGATAGCATTTCTGATGCTCAGCAAGCAGCATTAGCAGTCACTGCTGCTATCAGTTTTGATGGTGCGCAATATCGCCGTGATATTGGTCACCATGCCATCACTCGCGAAAATGCTTAGCAGCTAAGGCGTACTAAAAACATATTGAGTAACGTCTTGGGCAATATTTTAGATAATGCGGAGATTTCGCTCAATATGTTTGATTAATAGTATTTCTGTATTTTATAGCTCTAAATCATTATTTGACCTAGCATTATGCTAGGTCTTATTTTTTAGTATCTTTTTAATACCAATCTATTGGCTATAAATAGATTTTTCTAAGTTTTAACAGTCAGTTAACTTGCTAGAAAAATCTAGCTATTTATAAATCATATTTAAATTAGTAAGCACCTATTTATCAATAGTTACCGCTAGACATTGGCTTACAAAGTAACTATCAATGGCCAGCTTAGGCTCATAAAACCAACGCGCTTTATATGATACAATTTTGTACCTGTGCATCACGTCTCCCTTGTATTGTAGGTTTCGAACCCGCAAATCAATACCAATTGGATGAATGATTATACTTATGGCAAATGATACGTCTAAACCTTTTAGCAACAAGCAGTCAATCGATAGCCTAAAAACCTCAGGGTTTGATCGTCGTATGTCGATTGCAAAAACTTCTTTGAATATTGGTCGTCGTTGGGCGGGTAATAGCGTGTCTGGTATGTTCTTAAATAAAGAAGCACGTACTGCACGTAATCAGGCGTTTATGGAAACTCAGGCAAACTATCTGGCATCAGAGCTGGGTAAACTGAAAGGTTCGGTCGTCAAGATTGGTCAAATGCTAGCGATTTATGGTGAGCACATACTGCCACCAGAGATCACACGCGCTTTGCAAACCCTTAATGATGATACAGCGACATTAACTTGGCCGACGATTGAGCAAACATTACGCCAGTTACTGGGCAACAAACTAAACGAGCTAGACATTGATCCTGTCCCCATCGGAACTGCTTCTCTTGCTCAAGTTCATCGTGCGACCGTGCTCGCCACTGGCGAACAAGTTGTGTTAAAAATTCAGTATCCAGGTGTGGCAGACGCTATTAACTCTGATCTTGCCTTGTTCAAACGATTGTTAAAAGTAAGTAATATCGTTCCCCAAACACGCGCACTCGACGCTTGGTTTGAGGAAATACGTGACCTACTCCATCACGAAGTCGATTATGAAGCGGAAGCGGCTACGACGGAGCGTTTTTACGAGCGTTTAATTGATGATCCGCGCTATATCGTGCCTAAGATTAATCGTACTTATTCTAAAAAACGTCTGCTATGTATGTCATACGAGCCAGGTATCACTGTGGTATCAGAAGCATTGCAATTACTACCTCATGAACGCCGTAATGCCATTGGTCAAGCAGCTATAGAAATCATGATGCAAGAGATTTTTGTATGGGGCGAAATGCAGACCGATCCTAACTTTGGTAATTATCTGGTGCGTGTGAGCGAAAACGAAGAAGATATCGATAGATTGGTTTTGCTAGATTTTGGAGCGATTCGTCAGTTTGATGGTAACTTATTAACGATTGCCCGTGGTTTATTACGCGCAGGATATCGCCATGATCAGCAAGCAATGAGCATTGCTATGAAAGGATACGACTTTTTCGATAGCATGAGTAATAAAGTACGTTCAGATATTGCTTCGTTATTTTTGCTTGCTACCGAGCCTTTTAGTGACCCTGAGAAAAACACCAATATCCCTAGCGAATGTTTAGATGAACAGAACCGCTATATTTGGGCCAATAGTAAACTACATTCACGCCTATCTACTACGGCCACACGTGCAATGCAGTCCTTTGAATTTAATCTGCCACCAAAAGAATTTATGTTTATCAGCCGTAAGTTTATCGGTGCATATACCTTTTTAACTGTTTTAGATGCGCATACCAACTCTAATAGCCTCGTAAAACCTTATTTATAAACCGTGCAAATTTTGAGCCGTCTTTTAGTGACGGCTTTTTAACTTTTCGATTTCATTTGCTTAGGCTATTTTATATCTAATATTACTAACTTTACTGTGTATTACTGACATAAGCCCTATATTTACTTAGGCTATTATTTTTCGCTTATAGCCCTTACCTGCCAATCATCAAATCTTGTTTTATACCACTTCGGCTTACGAATGCTTAGCTCCCAACACACTTCTTGTCGTGCAAGATATTTTACTTCGAAATGAGTGCGCTGACTGGTCGCTGGTACTCGAGAACGTGTTGATGGTAGACACCATACTTTGGTTGCTTGGTGTTCTGCATTGTCCATATAGGATTCAATATTGGTCACTAATACCACTTCTCCGCCCACCTGCAAGCGTGATAAGAGAAACTCAAAAAAAGGCATGTTCAGCCATTGCTGATTTGGATTATGCTGTTCAGGATTGGGATAAAGAATAAATATTTTAGCCAAGCTCTTTGGTTTAATGGCATGCACTGTCCATGCAATCGCATCCGCATGAATCGCATCTAGGTTTGATAAATTTTGTAGAATGGCTAATTTTGAGAATGCTTCAAATTTATTACGCGTGCGTTCAATGGCTATCAGATGCTTATCAGGATTTTGTGCGGCAAAGCTAAGTGCATGCTTACCCTTCCCTGCCCCAATCTCTAGCATCAACGGTTTTTCACTTTTATTGTCATTGATGATAGTTGGAATAATAAAGTCACGCGGTGCTGACAGTTTTTGTGGTTGAAAGGCACGCTCTTGCTGATGCGTGAGATCAATATTGTCGGTCATCTACTATCCTTAAAGCATTTGTCTTTTGTCATTATTCGGCCCCATGCTATTATATAGTCAATCCAATTGAATAGTAATACAGCGATAGCAAGTACGCCTCGTTTCGTCGTAATTTAAATGACGGATGCGTTTTATGCTTGTGCCATATGCAACCAATACTAATAACATTTAGGACATTGCTCTTTTCTTATGACTGACTCTACTGCAAATACGCCCCCAAAGACCTACCCTTGCCCACGTTGCGGTACCCAGACGGCCTGGCAAGACAATAAATATAAGCCGTTTTGTAGCAGTCGCTGCAAGTTGATCGACTTAGGTGCTTGGGCAAACGAAGACTACACCTTACCTGCAGAAACCACGCCTTTTTCTGACGAGCTATAACCCACACTTTTACTCAATTATTATACCAAGGATGCTTTACATGTCTGCTACTTACCTGATGCCCACTTATAATCGTCAACCAATCAGCTTTACACGCGGTACAGGCAGTTGGCTCTATACCAAAGATGACACGCCTTACTTAGATGCTTTGACTGGTATTGCGGTATGCGGCTTAGGACACTGTCATCCACAAGTCACTGACGCGATTCAGCAGCAAGCAGGTATGTTAATTCATACGAGCAACTTGTTTGGCATTGATTGGCAAGAGCGTGCTGGAGAGATACTATGTACCGCCGCCCAAATGGACAGTGTGTTTTTTGCCAATAGTGGCGCCGAAGCCAATGAAGCTGCATTGAAACTGGCACGTTTATACGCGTACAAGCAAGGTTTTAAACGTCCAAAAGTTATCGTAATGGAGCAATCGTTCCATGGTCGTACGTTATTATCTTTGTCAGCTACTGCAAATCCAAAAGCACGTGAAGGGTTTTATACACTAGATGAAGACTTTATTCGTGTGCCATTTGGCGATATTACTGCCGTCAAACAAGCTGCTCAAGAACATGATGACATCTGCGCTATCTTTGTAGAGCCGATTCAAGGCGAAGGTGGCCTAAATACGGCAGCCAATGGCTTCACTTATCTTGAAGAGCTACAAGCAGAATGTGACGCTCATAACTGGCTATTTATGCTGGATGAAGTACAAACAGGTAATGGCCGTACGGGTAAATACTTTGCTTATCAACACAGCAACGCTCGTCCTGATGTGTTGACGACAGCCAAAGGCCTAGGTAATGGTTTCCCAGTCGGTGCGTGCATGGTCCGTGGCCGTGCCAATGGTCTGTTTGGTGCTGGTAGCCATGGCTCTACTTATGGTGGCACGCCATTGGCCAGCCGTGTGGTACATAGCGTATATGACGTACTAGCAAATAGTAACATCATGGAAAATGCAGTGACTGAGGGTTTATTCATCAGAGAAAGTATCGTTGATACATTTGGCCAACATGGCGTTAGTAGTCGCGGTGCAGGTATGATGATTGGTATCGCGCTACCTGAAGATATGGATTGTAGCCAACTGGTGGATCGTGCCCGTGATGAGCAAAATCTAATCATCAATGTGACGGGTGGTCATGTTGTACGTTTGCTGCCGCCGCTTAACATGAGCCGTGATGAAAGCACACAAGTCGCTGAGCGTTTAATCAATCTACTAAAGCCATCATTTTAAAATATGCTTCAACGTTAATAATAGACAATAAAAAAGCCTATAGATGATTCATTATCTATAGGCTTTTTGCTAACTGCTTATTGCTAACTAAAAACGTTTTGTGCGTAGTGAGAACAACACTTAATTCGCATGGAAGTATTTCTTCAGTACTTCTAGGCAACGAGTGATTTTAGCTGGCTGTTGGTCGCGATTTAAAGTGACCGCATATAGCACAAAGCTTGGTAACTGATAGCCAGTCAACACTTCTACCAGCTCTCCACTTTCAAGCTCTTTTTTGACGTCCATCTCTAACATTCTAACCAAACCGTGACCTTCTTTTGCCAACGTCGTCGCCATAAACACGTTATTGGTATAGATACGTGAGTTCATTTTGACACGCGTTTTTTTGCCAGTTTCAGTCTGAATCATATCGATCTGATTGGCATCTTTCATGATTTCAATACAGATTAATTGATGCTCAGCCAAATCTTTAGGCGTATTTAGCTTACTATGCTGACGTAGATACTGAGGTGAGGCAACCAGTAATTGGCGCACATCGGTCAATGGATGACTGCTCAGACTAGAATCATTAATCGATGGGCTCATGCGAATGGCAATATCAATACGCTCGTCAATCATATCAATATAATGATTGTCAGCTAGATAAGTGACGCTTAGATCATCATGTGCCGCCATCCACGTAGAGAGTGCTGGCAGTATATGATTAACACCAAGCTCAGGAGTCGTCGATACACGCAAGCTACCTGCTAGCTCATCACGTAATTGATTGACTTTGATACGCCCTTGCTCCGCTGCACTGACGACATCTTTTGCCGCTTCATAAAAGCTCTCGCCAGCTTCTGTTAAGCTTAGCTTACGAGTTGAGCGGTGCAGCAATACCACGCCAAGCTCGTTCTCTAACGAACGAATTTGCTGACTGACTGCACTGGTTGTAATACCTAGCTCACGTGCTGAGCCACTAAAAGAGCCATGTCCGACCACACTGGCGAACACAGCCATACCGCGTAAATTATCCAACATATTCTCACCTAAACGTCATTTCAGTTTTTAATATAACTTAACCATTATAACGACTTTGCATTCATCTTATCGTTATCAAATGGTTCTCTCTTGTTTGATAAATATATTTTGACCCGTAATAAAAACAAAAATATCAAGGTGATATATTGCTATCACCTTGATATTTAATATAAAACTACGTTCAATATATAAATATACTTTTAGATATTTTGAGCAAACACTGCTCTAAAATTTCAATACAGCTGTACTTTACCCATTTTCCCCTCACCGCGTTCAGTTAAATACTGCATTACTGGTGTTTTTAGCAATTTCGTTTCAGCAACGATTTTCGCTTGCTCTAAACGTTTCTTCTGTCGGCGCTCTGGGGTTTTATCTTCGGTCTGCATGATACTACTATCAATTTTCAAGTCAATGTCAGCTTGTGTAAATTGCTGTTGTAGCTTAGCTGCCAATTGCTGAAAAGTGACCTGCAAATGCTTACTATCAACACTGGTCAAAAACGTGGCTTTGCCATTGCATTGACCAGTCATTGTCCCTTGTCGTGCTAGTGCTAGCTCATCTTGTGCTAATACCTCGCTTTCACGAGCAGTTTGTAACCAATAGTCCCACTTTTCTGGGTTCCACTCGCCTGTCAGTTCTTGAGGTGGACAACGCAGCAACGTACGTGGATCTTCATCAGAGTTGGCTGTTAATTGAGAATCATTTGCGCCAGGCTCAACAACTGGTTCAGGCTCAACAACTGGTTCAGGCTCAACAACTGGTTCAGGCTCAACAACTGGTTCAGGCTCAACAACTGGTTCAGGCTCAACAACTGGTTCAGGCTCAACAACTGGTTCAGGCTCAACAACTGGTTCAGGCTCAACAACTGGTTCAGGCTCAACAACTGGTTCAGGCTCAACAACTGGTTCAGGCTCAACAACTGGTTCAGGCTCAACAACTGGTTCAGGCTCAACAACTGGTTCAGGCATAGCACTAGCCATTGACTGTGCTAAATTGTCATTATCATAAATACCGCTTTGCAGCTCATCGTGACTTGAAGTCTGATAGTCAACACTATAAAGCTCTGGCGGCGGTGCTGACGCTTCATGTGCAATAGCATCTGGAGCTGATACGGAAGAAACTGGTTCTATAGCTGGTACTTTGGTAGCAGACCCATCACTATCATGAGTATTGCTCAAGACTTCATCGACTGGCAAAGGACGAAACGCCAATAAACGCAAGATGCACATCTCAAGCGCTTGCATCGGTGTACTTGCAAGCTTGACACCTTCACGTGCCTGTACAACAATTTCATAATACAGCTGCAAGACATCAGGGCTGATATGCTGAGCTAGCGTATAAATATCTTTTGCTTGCGCCTCATTGACATTAAGAGCGACCTCGGGCAACAGCTGGGTCAATGCCAACTGATGTAACAGCTCAGCGAGCCCATCAAACATACTAGTCGCATCGACCATTTGCGCGCGCATTTGCTCAATATGAGCAGCAACCGCAGACTTATCATGATTATAGATATCTGTGATTAGACGCACTAAGTCAGCAGCATCAATAAGACCAAGCATTGCATTGACAGTCGCATCATCCAGTGCGCCTTGACCAAAAGCAATGGCTTGATCGGTCAATGATAGAGCATCACGCACAGAACCTTTGGCTGCACTTGCTAACTGCCAAATCGCTGGCTGAGTATAGCCTACCTGCTCTTTGGTCAAGATATTTGCCAAGTGCTCGCTAAGTAACGTTTGTGGTAATGGGCGTAGTACAAACTGCAAGCAGCGCGAAATAATCGTAATTGGTAGCTTCTGTGGATCAGTCGTCGCTAATAAAAACTTCACATGTTCAGGTGGCTCTTCTAACGTTTTTAATAGCGCGTTAAAGCTGTGCGTAGACAGCATATGTACTTCATCAATCAGATAGACCTTATAACGCCCTTGGCTTGGCGCATAAGGCACGTTGTCTAATAATTCACGCGTGTCTTCAACCTTGGTACGAGAAGCGGCATCAATCTCAATAAGATCAATAAAACGCCCCTGATCAATAGCAACGCAATTATCACATACGCCGCAAGGCGTACTGGTAATACCTGTATCACAGTTTAAGCACTTAGATAAGATGCGCGCAATCGTCGTCTTACCCACTCCGCGAGTTCCAGTAAACAGATAAGCATGATGCAAGCGGTTATAATCAATCGCATTAATCAACGCTTGAGACACATGCGTCTGCCCAATCAACTCGTGAAAGTTTTTTGGTCGGTATTTGCGAGCTAAAACTTGATATTGCTGCGTCATAAGAAATGCCAATGTAAATAATACAAATATAAAGGAAGCGTCGGGTTAGTGAATCGTACTATGTTTAGGTTATAACTGAGCTTGAAGTTGTGCCAGTCGGTCATATAAGCGTTGAGTACTTTCATCAATCAATGAACCTGCTTGATGAAATATATCCAGATAAACCTCAGTGTTTACACTGTCTTCACATGGCCGAAACTCTACACCCAGTAAAAACAAATCATCCATTACTGGCTCCTGTAATTGGACATTAATATCTGACAATAAATCTTTATAAGAAAGCCTAACATTCTCTGCACTCAGCGAACTGCTACCGTCTTGCGCATAAAACACCATGAGATAATGGCGTCCAAATACATGATAAGAATGCTCATGACGGACATAACCATTCCAGCGCGAGTCTTGATCCATGGTTCTATAAGCTAAGATTTTTTCTACTAGGCATGCATAGGTATATATTGACTCATCTACCAAAATATCAACCTGCTCATTTGGTAAAGGTGTACCTGCTTCATGATAACGCTCAATCACGCTGTTAAACAGCTTGAACCACATACCAGTATTTTTTCGCATCTCAGCCATTAAGGCGTCGGCATATATAGTCTGATTTGGCTCTACTGCTTTAAGTAAACGCAATTCAACTTGCTCAATTAACTCACTATCAATTAGCTGCTCTTGCACCCTAATCGCTCTTTGATGAAAGTCCGGTGATTGTAGAAACTGTTTAAGCAATGTCGATTCGTTTTGAAATGATGCAAAGCTAGATAGTTGACGACGATGGAAGTCTAAAAAGGTTGTTAAATCACTTGGCGTCACCAACTGATCGAGGATATCAACGAAGTTTTGATGACTAAAGACTTGTAGGATACTTTGCTCATCATCTAAGTCTAAAACACAGTCTTCTGCAAAAAACCGACTGCCATATTCGTAGCCAACTACATAAGATGAATGACCCGATTGATCGTCTTGATGATTGATAGACAATGACGTTAAGCCAATAAAATAAACCGCTTTATCAGTTGTCGCGGCACTTCTATCTACAATTAGGCTGTCGTTTTTTTGATAAATCTGAGCGTGGCGTTTGATAAGTTGGTTGACAACTTCTTTTCTCCACTCACGAACTTTAGCATTATCCACTTCTTGCTTATTTGCCTGCATCACGACGGTATTGACGAGCAAATAAATAGTAGCGCCGGAAAAGTCAAAAACAAAATCATAACCCTGAAAATGATCAGAGTCAGTGATTTTGTCATCAGGCAACTCATACAATGATAAAAAACATTGCTGAATCATTTTTTGCCATGGCGCATGTGATGCTTGCTGAATATCCATAATACCTCTATAAACGATATTTCACAAAAAAGCTTATACCCACTCTGTGAAAATGAGCAAAAGCTTTTTATGCTGAGTTAAGTATCAGTTTGGATTTATAGCAAGCAAACCCATCTTAGCTGTCTTGTTTGCGGCGCATATGCGGGAACAAGATCACATCACGGATACTAGCAGAGTCGGTAAATAGCATTACTAGACGGTCAATACCAATACCCTCACCAGCTGTCGGTGGCAAACCATAAGACAATGCTTCGATATACTCTTCATCAAAATGCATAGCTTCATCATCGCCAGCGTCTTTTTCAGCAACCTGACCACGGAAACGCTCAGCTTGGTCTGCTGGGTCATTAAGCTCGCTAAAACCATTAGCCAACTCACGACCACCAACGAACAGCTCAAAGCGATCAGTAATCTCAGGATTGTCATCACTACGGCGCGCTAGTGGTGAGGTCTCAGCTGGGTACTCAGTAATGAACGTTGGCTGACGTAATTGATGCTCAGCCGTTTCTTCAAAGATAATCGTTTGTAGTTTACCCACACCGAACACATCTTTGACTTGTTGCTTAAGTGTCGTAGATGCATATTCTGCTAGGTATTCACGATCATTGATACGTGTCATGTCAAAGTTTTCAGCATATTTTGCAATCGCATCAGACATTGATAGACGAGCAAATGGTGCTTTTAGGCTAATGGCTTCTTCTTGATACGTAAGCTCTGTTGTGCCCAACACATCTATTGCTAACTGATTAAACAGACGCTCAGTCAAATCCATTAAGTCATGATAATCAGCGTATGCTTGATAGAACTCAATCATGGTGAATTCAGGGTTATGACGGGTTGAAACCCCTTCATTACGGAAACTACGGTTAATCTCAAATACGCGCTCAAACCCGCCAACGACCAGACGCTTAAGATAAAGCTCAGGCGCGATACGTAGATATAAAGGCATATCTAATGCGTTATGATGTGTCTCAAACGGACGAGCTACTGCGCCGCCTGGTATCGGATGCATCATTGGCGTTTCAACTTCCATAAAACGCTCATTGAGCATAAATTGACGAATACCACTAACGATCTGACTACGAACCATAAAGGTATTGCGAGTCGTCTCATTGGTCATCAAATCAAGATGACGATTGCGATAGCGCGCTTCGACATCAGCCAAACCATGGAACTTGTTTGGCATTGGACGTAGTGATTTGGTCAGTAGCGTAATTTCTTCAATATGTACATACAGATCGCCTTTACCTGAGCGACCGATATAGCCTGATACACCAACGATGTCACCCAAATCTAGTGATTTGATGCTTGCACGAGTTTCCTCATCAAGCTCTTTACGTGCTACATATAGCTGAATACGGCCTGTCATGTCTTGAATCACAATGAACGAACCACGGTTGAGCATGACTCGACCTGCCACGTTTACCTGTGTTTTTTCACCATTTGCTGCTTTTTCTTCAATTTCCTGCTTTGAGACACCATCAAAAGCCGTCTGTAAGTCTTGCGCATAATCAGTGCGTTTGAACGTATTAGGATACGGCTGTTTACCTGAAGCACTAATATCGTCTAGCTTGGCTTGCAGTTGTGCGATTAGCTCGTTAGCATCTTCTACGACTGGGGTTTGATCTTGGTTCTGATTATTGTGCTTTGACATAACACTCTCAATATTTTTAGGTAATTAAATGGATAAACGAAAACAGAAAAATTAAATCAATACTTATTATTATAAGAACAGACATGGTGATAAAAAAGATAAAACTGTTGGTACTCTTAAAGACTAACTACTAGTCATTGCCACCGATACTGGCCATCAAATCAGCCTGATGCTCACGTAATAGCGCATCAAGAATCTCATCCAAATCGCCTTCCATAATGGAATCAAGCTTGTATAAGGTAAGGTTGATACGGTGATCGGTCATGCGACCTTGTGGAAAATTATAGGTACGGATACGCTCAGAGCGATCGCCACTACCGACCAAGTCACGACGTATAGAGTCCGCCACATCGACCTGTGCTTGCACTTTGGCCTGTTGAATTTTAGAGACCAGCATTTTCATAGCGTGCGCACGGTTTTTGTGCTGGCTACGCTCTTGCTGACACTCTACCACGGTACCCGTTGGAATATGCGTCAAACGGACAGCAGAGTCAGTCGTGTTAACGTGCTGACCACCAGCGCCACTTGAGCGGAAAGTATCCATTTTGATATCAGCAGGATTGATATCAACGGTATCATCAATCTCAACTTCTGGCATGACCGCAACCGTACAAGCTGATGTGTGAACACGACCTTGGCTTTCGGTCTCAGGGACACGCTGTACACGGTGAGCGCCCGATTCAAACTTCAGGCGACCATATACACTGTTGCCAGATACGCGAGTGATGATTTCTTTATAACCACCATGCTCACCTTCATTTGCAGAGAGCACTTCTAGTGTCCAGCCTTGGCTCTGCGCGTATTTTTGGTACATGCGGAACAAGTCACCAGAGAAAATCGCTGCTTCATCGCCGCCTGTCCCTGCACGAATCTCCAAAAACGCTGGCACTTTATCGTTAGGGTCTTTGGGTAGCATCATCAGATTGAGCGCTTCTTCCATCTCTACGATGGTATCACGCGCACTTTCAATCTCATCGATCATCATCTCTTTCATGTCAGGATCTGTTGCATCGGCTAGCATCGCTTCTGCATCAGCCTGATCCGTTTCTGCACCCACGTAGTTTTGCCACAGCGTCGTGATCTCCATCAAGTCGCTGTGCTCAACAGACAATTCACGGAACTTATTATTATCACTGATGACACTAGGATCTGATAATAAAGCGGTGACCTCTTCATAACGGTCTACCATCTGGTCTAAACGCAGGCGTAAGGATTCTTTCATAAAAGGACTTTTAATTGGATAAGAGGAATAAGCCCGTGATTATAGCAAATTTTTTGGGGTAAATTAAAACCTCTAATCATTCTTGTTGATATTGTCGGTAATCTCGATGTTATCTTCTCAAACATCTCTGTTTATATTTAGATGTCACGACGTAATTTCAATAGCAGAACGACAGACAAAAAAATAGCTAAGAAGACTCTTAGCTATTTTTATCAGGACAGGTAGTTAAAGTATTAAACCTTGCGAACCAACACCGAACCAATAGAGTAACCTGCACCAAATGAGCAAATAACGCCCAGATCGCCTGATACTAAATCATCTTTGTGGCGATGGAATACAATCATAGGACTCGCTGAGCTAGTATTGGCAAATTCAGCAATAACACTCGGAGCAATCGATTTATCGGCATCTTTACCAACCACGGTACGTAAGATCAAATCCAACATATTGGCATTGGCTTGATGCAACCACATCATCTTAACATCAGACGTTGGGATGTCGTTTTCTTGCAAGTGCTCAGTGATAATCTCTGACACTTTTGGACAGACTTCACGGAATACTTTACGACCGTTTTGCAAAAACAGCTTGTCAGTGACCGGTGCTTTGATATCTGGATACATTTCAGTCTGCGCTGCTAGATACTCTGAGCGATCCATAAAGCCATATTCGTTTTTGATGTTGGTCGAAAACTGAGTAAATAGCTTAGAGTTTAGAATCTCGTAACCTTTTGGCGTATCTAATTCTTCAACAATAGAAGCAGTCGCTACGTCACCGAAGATAAAGTGGCTGTCACGGTTACGCCAGTTTAGATGCGCTGAGGTAATCTCAACGTTGACCACAGCAATACGCTTGGCCAAACCAGAGATGATAGAACCATGTGCTTGTGACAGACCAAAAGTCGCCGCACTACACGCAACGTTCATATCATAAGCAAAGCCGCCAATCATACCAATTTCGTTTTGGATTTCGATAGCAACCGCAGGATAAGTACGCTGGAAGTTTGAGCAAGCAAGGATGATACCGTCTAAGTCATTGGCCTCAAGTCCAGCATCAGCCAAAGCGTCTCTCAGTGCTGCTGCACCCATTTCGGCCATGACCGACAGCTCTTCGCCCAAGTTGCGGTAAGGGATAACTGGCGCCATGATCTCAGTATTTAAGATACCTTCTTTTTCCATCACATAACGTGATTTGATACCAGATACTTTTTCGATGAAAGCAGCTGAAGAAGGCTCAAGTGCCGTCACTGTCTCTGCAGCTATCTCTTCAGCATGTTCGGTATTATAGTTTTCAACATACTGGTTAAATGACTCAACTAGCTCTTCGTTACTAATGCTGTAAGGTGGGATATAAAGACCAGTGCCTGTGATACAAGTCGTCATGATAAGCTTCCTTGTCTACTACTGTGGTGCTTGGAATAAGCATAAAAGTGGAAAAATAATAGCCATTCAAATTCAGTGAATAACTGTAAACTTAAAATCAGTGTGTTTATTATGCCTGAATATTATAATTTTTCTAATACTTTGTTACAAATAATCTGTTTCTTGCCATAAATTAGCAAAGACTGCCGTCCTTTTTCGGTAGCTACGTTATAATTGGCATCATTTATTTTGTACTATTCGTCGAACTATCTTAATTATTCAGAACATTGATACACGCTCATACTTAGGAATGCTAATGGCAGAACTTCTCAACTGGTTATTTGGTCAATACGCTGACTACTCTACGATATTCATCATCCTTGAACTGATTGCCGTTATCTTCGGCGTAGCAAGTGTCTTACTCGCCAGCAAAACCAATATTTTAGTCTTCCCTATTGGTCTGGTCAGCACTGCTATATTTGTGTACCTACTGTGGAAGTGGCAGCTGTTTGGCGATATGTTCATCAATGCTTACTATACCGTGATGAGTTTATATGGCTGGATTAACTGGTCAAAGAACAAGAAAAACCAGTCTGTTGAGCATAAGCAGACAGATACCAATAACGTCCGTATTGAACATTTGCATGCAGGTGACATCCCGATCCTCTCTGCTTTGGCAGCAGGAACGATAGCTTTTGTAGGATTGGTCTATTATTTCCGTCCAGTGATTAATAATGGCTTTAGTTTCGATAATGCGGTACTTGGAATCCATCTATTTACTTGGGTCGATTATACTGACATGCTCACCACAGCTTTGTTTCTGATGGCAATGTGGCTCATGGCACGACGAAAAATCGAGCATTGGATACTCTGGATCATCGCTGATGCGATCTCGGTACCATTATACTTCTATAAAGGTTTTACTTTTACCGCGCTACAATATGTAGTCTTCACTCTTATCGCAATCTGGGCATACTATGAATGGCAACGACGCTACCGTGTACAACCTCGAGCAGCATACGCCTAAATCTGTCATCAACGTCGCGGTCTTAGGGGCAGAAAGTACGGGTAAGACGACCTTATGTCGTGATTTGGCCGAGCATTTTGATAGTCCATGGGTGTCAGAATATATGCGCACCTACTTACAGGAAAAATGGGACAACAAGAAGCTGACTTGTACGTGGGAAGATCTGCTCCCTATCGCACAGGGGCAGATTACACTAGAGAATACCTTAGCCAAACAAGTCGCTCAGACGAATAATGCCAGTCATTATTTGTTTTGCGATACCAGTTTGTTTGAGCTGATGGTTTATTCTTATTGGTATTATGGCGACTGTCCTACGGCCCTTGAGCAAGCAGCATTGGCCCATCATTATGATTTGATATTATTGACTGATGTTGATACGCCATGGGTGGCTGATGACTTGCGCGACAGTCCGCATCAACGCGATGAGATAAGTGCTTATTTCGCCAGTCAATTAAGCAAGCATCAGAAATCATTCCAACGCATTAGTGGCGATAGAAAAGCACGCGTTCAGCAAGTAGTAGCGCAGCTCGCTAATATAGACAAAATCTCATATGACTAAAACTAAATAGCTATGGTCATAAACTTACCCATATTTATGTCTTACAAATTTTTCGTCTTTAAGACTTTCTTGTCTTTAAAACCTAAGAGATACCCATGCTAAAAAAGTTTGAGCTTTATTTAGAAAAAACCATCTTTAATAGCCGCTGGATACTGGCACCCTTTTATCTAGGGCTTGTGTTAGGCATTATTTTATTATTTATTAAGTTTGTCCAAAAGCTATGGCACATGTTCGCTGACATTCTGACGGCCTCTGAAGCCAGTGTGATTGTAGATATATTGGTATTGGTTGATATCTCTCTGGTTGCCAGTTTATTGCTTATCATTATATTCAGTGGCTATGAGATTTTTGTCTCAAAAATCGATACTGGCACCCATGATGATCGTCCTAGCTGGATGGGCAAAGTGGACTTTTCGGGTCTAAAGCTCAAAGTCATCGGAGCGATCGTCGCTATCTCGGCAATTGACCTTTTGAAATCCTTTATGGATATCTCTAGCGGAATGAGTGAACTTGATGCCGACAAACTCATGTGGAAGGTTATTATTCATATGACCTTTGTATTGTCTGGCTTGTTATTCGCTATTATGGATAAAGTCGTTGGCGACACGAAAAAGCATTAAAAAAATTAATAATCGAAAAACAGTTATCCGAAAATATCAACTTTTACCCTTTCACAGTTATTCCATATTGCCTGCACATCTTCTCGTTATGTCCTCTCTATGATGTCTTTTAAAACCACAGTCTGCTATCTCGGCAGCTGTGGATTAAAGACACTTAGGAGGCGACCACATGCAAAAAACATTATTGACTAAGTTATCCATTATTATAGGACTGTGTATCGTTTTTTCGATTGGTCTCACTATGATTAGCGACATCATATACGAGAGGCAATACTACGCAGAGTCAGTGATAAAAGAAATCACCCAGCAGCATGTCAATCCACAAGAAGTCATCAACCCATTCATCGCCATCCCTACGACAGTCACACCGGCATGTCAGTCAGATGCAACAGGTACACCATATATAAAGAGTAAATGTGAACCGTCATACTCGAAGATTGAGACGATTTTTGCCTCTCAGACGCAGGCTGCACAAAACCTAAAAGTAAACACAGACATCTATAAACGCGGTATCTATAGCGCTACTAGCTATGATGGTCAGCTGACATTCGATCAAAGTTATAGGTTTGCTGAGACTTTAGCAAATTTAGATCAGATTGGCACTACAATTGACAATGATGCAGATAAGACACAGCTAGCCAAAACCATTACCCACTGGAATAAGGCAAAACTTATCATTCCCGTGTCTGACTTACGCGGTGTCGCTACCTTGCCTACTGTCACAATTAATCAAAAATCAATTGCAGCAAACTATCCGCAGATACCAATGATAAAGAACTTAACCTATGTTGAAGCAGATATTCCTAAAGGTATATTGGAGCAATTAATCAATCCTACTAGCCAGCATAATAAAGATAGCTTTATTATTACAGGTTCAGTAGATGCAGATCTAGATAAATCAGAGGTAAATAGCCAGTTATCTAATCCTAAAGACAATCAAGCGCTGAATATTGTGATCGACTTACCATTAGCTGGCATTAGTAATATAACGACTGTCCCAACTGGGCAGAGCTTTACTCTATCTATGCACAGTGACTGGCAGACACCAAATTTCATCGGTAAAGCATTACCAAATACTAAGAGCATTACCACTAAAGGATTCGATGCCAGTTGGCAAAATCAGTATTTAACTATCGCTAATAACCAATACCTCTCTCAATGTCTCAGCGCGCCTAACCATCAATGTACTGTCATAAGTGAATCAACGCTCAATACCGATAGCCATTCGTACAATACTGATTCGTTTGAGTCCTCAAGAGGTCTGACGACAGACAGTGCGACAGTGGCTGGCAGCAATCAAAGTATTCTGCTGAACAGCTTTGGCGTTAGTTTTGCAAGCCCAAATGATGTCTATCTACAAACTGAACGAGCCATGAAGTACGCCTTGCTATTAATGTTGGTAACGTTTGGTACTTTCTTTTTATTTGAAGTGCTCAAATCAATTCGCATCCACCCTATTCAGTATCTGTTAGTCGGCTGCGCACTATTTGTCTTTTATGTCTTATTACTGCCGCTTGCAGAACAAATCGCATTTTGGCAAGCCTATATGGTAGCGTCCAGTGCTTGTGTCGGGCTTATTGGCTGGTATAGCTATTATGTATTTGGCGGTTTAAAACGGGCAGTAATCTTTACCGCGACACTTGCTGGGCTATATGCTGCGTTTTTTGGTATTTTAAGTACAGAAGATCTCAATCTGTTACTGGGTGCGATATTCTGCTTTGTGATACTTGCCTCCGTGATGGTGATGACTCGCAAACTCGACTGGTATAAAGTGACCTAAATAAAGTCATGTAAATGATGAAAGCCATGCGCTGTATAAAGCAAGTCAGACAAATTGTCAGTAAATGAGAGGTTTTTATCTGATAATTTGAAAAAAACTTGGCTACCTTAGCTTACCAACTGAGCTAAGGCAGCCAAGTAGTAATATTATTTAACGATATGATTGTTTAACGCTTTAGCCCAGTTATTGCAATTATCCTCGCAGCGCGGGCAACAATGATTAGGGTCAGAGATTTCATCAACGTAACCGCAATACATACAAGCATAGTAAACCCCTGCTTCTACTTGCTCGACCGGTCGATATTGCTTAGGAAAAAGCGGCATACCGTAGTCTGTTTTTTCAGAGGTATGCAATAAAATACTAAAATTGCCATCAGCTTCGAGCAAACCGACACGAACTTGTCCTAAATGCTCAACCCCTTGTTGGCGCATTTCAGCAAAAAACTCATCATGTGACATTTCCCCTTGTTTAATCTTATCAAGCACTAGCATGCCATCTTCTACAATATACATTGAGCGCCCCTCTAGCAGGTCCTCAAAAGGCTGGAACTTCATCATCGCCCAAGTACACAGCCTATAGAGTGAAATGACCGTACCCATGATTAATACCGCTTGGATAATGGGCAGATCTTCGGTGAACATAGGATCGCCTGCAATAGAGCCCAACGACAAAATAATGGTCAGCTCGAAAATAGAGAGCTGACGGACGCCGCGCTTACCAGTGAAGCGTAAAAATGTGATAATTAATACAAACATTACAGTGACACGTATTAAAATTTCTACGGCAAACAACCAAGTTGTGTCATAAATAAAAATACTTGCCCAATCCATACTATCTTTCCTATTTATTTATCTAATTATTGTGTTTCATGAGTGTTGTTCTAATAGTTCGTTTGCTGCGAAGCACATCATCCCTATTTTTAGACCTTATCGTCAATACAACTATCGTTATTCTGATTTAAAAGAGACTTTTTGCTATAAGTACGACAAAATATCCTGTCTTGTGAGACAGCTATCGAATAGATTAATCAGTTATCAATCTATTATCTTTGCTAAAAATAAACGTTCGTTATAACAACGTATCTCTAGACCTAAAACTGAAATCCTATGCTTGCCTGTTTTGTGCCATTTATTCATTGTAGGAATTACTTTTGAAAGCCACTATTTATACTATTATTGCGTTAATCGCCTTTGCCGCAAACTCCCTGTTTTGCCGAATGGCATTGGCAGAAGGCTACATCGATGCTTGGAGCTTTACCATCATCAGGCTAGTTAGTGCGACGGCCTGTCTAGGCATTATCATGGCTATACATGCTTACAGACTGCGACGCCAAACGTTCAATCATGACAACCCTACCGTCCACGCTATATTAAATGATAAAGGCAGTTGGTTGAGTAGCGTCAGCTTGGTGATTTATGCGCTGTGCTTTTCAATTGCGTATGTAGAGCTGGATACTGGCACTGGTGCATTGATTTTGTTTTCAGCGGTTCAGCTGACGATGATTGGCTGGGGTATTTATAAGAAGGAGCAATTAAGCGCGCTACAGTGGTTGGCGTTTGTCGTTGCAGTGGCGGGGTTTGTATATCTGATGCTGCCATCAGCTGCCATACCGTCACCATTGGCGGCAGCGTTAATGGCTATGAGCGGCATAGCTTGGGGAGTATATAGTATACGCGGCAAATCATGTGTCTCACCGCTTCGAGCGACAGGGTTTAACTTTGTGCGTAGTTTAGTCGCTGTGCCTATACTATTACTGGTAGGTATGACGTATCTAGATAACTTGGGTTTCAAAAATATCAATTTGGAAGGTATTACGACTGAAGGTGTACTACTCGCCTGTGCATCAGGAGCGATCGCCTCAGGGTTGGGCTATAGTATCTGGTATACAGCGATGCCACTATTGAAAAACACACAAGCCGCTATCGTTCAGCTATGTGTCCCTGTGATTGCTGCGTTGCTAGGTGTGATATTTTTATCTGAGCAGTTAACTATGCCCTTTATTATTGCAAGCACCGTCATTTTGGGCGCGGTCTTGGTGTTTACCTTAAATAAAAAAGTACCAGCATGAGATAAGGCTATTAATGATTTATCATTAGCTAAGCTGCTCAGAAAAGGTTCCAGCTAATTACGTTACCGGACAACATAAAACGCCCCGACTCTTATAAATCGGGGCGTTTGAGTATATGAGTTATTATTTTAATATTGCTAGTCTATGGTCAACAGTCGTTGAACAACAATCTGTACGCAACAGCCTTTAAACAACAGTCACTTCTAGACGAGTCTCTACATTGCCGCGAGTAGCATTAGAATACGGGCACACCTGATGCGTGGCTTCGATCAACTGCTGCGCCTGCGCTTCATCAATACCTGATACTTCTACAGACAACTCTATCTCTAAGTTGTAGCTACCGTCAGCTTTCATACCGATACCTACTTGCGCAGAGGTCTTTGAAGCGGTAACAGGCAATTTCATGTGCTGTGCTGTCATGCTCAAAGCGCTATCAAAACAAGCCGCGTAACCCATGGCAAAAAGCTGTTCTGGATTCACGCCTTCTTTGTCTTGCTCTTGAAAAGACACCAAGTCAAATCCTAACGAACCATCGTCTAATCCAGTATGGCCAGAACGTCCACCAGTAGCGGTTGCGCGCGTTTTATAAAATATTTTCATGAGTAATTATTCCTTGTTTCATATTATTAGAGGTCGTACTTACGCTGTTGCGATGAGATTATTATAGAATCCTCTGCATTTATACGTTAGAACAAACCTCTATAACTCTTGCCTAATCCTACAAATCTTTATACTATCAGGCAAGTCTATAAAATAAGCACTCGTGATGAATCAAACGACTATTGACCAACTTTTAGCAGTACTACCTAGAAATAAAACCATCGAATCTGCTGTTTCAGGCTTGTTCTTTTACTGCGCGGATAAACCAAGCAAAGCCGTAAGCTATATTCAAGAGCCAAGTATTTGTATTGTACTGCAAGGTGAACGAGAGATTTACTTGGGTGCTGACTGTCAAAGGTTTGACAATAGTAACTTGATGTTTTGTCCAGTTAATATACCGCTAAGTATGCATATTAAACACGCTTCAATAAAAAACCCCGTCATTGTTTTATCAATGAAATTAGATTTAGCCATGATTAGAGATGTATTAGCGCAGATACCGACCACACACCCAATGGCAGGCAGCCATTTAGGGATAAAGTGGCACCTAGATGACACCATAATGGATGCGTTTGAGCGATTGATACGCTTGCTTGATTATCCAAACGATATTGATTTTCTGTCTTCTTTAATTCAACAAGAAATATACTATCGCCTACTCTTGGCTGAGCAAGGCAACAAACTTAAGCAATTGGTCGTTAGCGGTAGCCATACACACCGCATTGCCCAAGCGACTGACTGGATAAAGGCACATCTAGATGAACCTATCATGGTTGAGAGCTTAGCTAGTAGATGCGGCATGAGTGTTTCAGGGTTTCATCAGCACTTTAAAGAAATAACCCAGCTGAGTCCGTTACAGTATCAGAAAAGCTTACGTTTAATGGAAGCCAGACGCTTAATTAAGATGCATGGTACGCAAATATCACAAATAGCAATGCAAGTAGGATATGAAAGTCCTAGTCAGTTTAGCCGAGAATATAAGCGGTTTTTTGGTCTAAGCCCAAGTAATGAGTTGTAGTTATAGTTTTATTGCTTAATATAATGATTTTTTGCTTAGGCTATTTAATATTATATTTACGAGATTATTCCTTAAAAAACATCATTTTTAAATTGAATGATTTATGGAGTATTTTAAATAAATAGAAAAATTGGTTGACGTGACTATATATTCGTATTATAACATATGATATATATTTAAAATAATGAATGTATAGGAGCAGCTTTACTCTGCGTAAGAACGATGTAAAGCGATCAATAGAAAGCTTAGGGAGGAGATAACATGATTCGTTTAAGCTACACTCTAAAATGCTGGGCACTTGGCATCACTTTTTTTACAGTGTTCTACTTTATGGTAGTCATGAGTGACCCTGGCTTTAGTAAGTACATTTACATGTTAGCTTTCAGCACTTTACTACTCCCTATTGCTAAGCGTGCCGTCGATGTCATGACCGATTTTTTCGCACCAGATATTGAATTGTTCAATGGATTGCTGCCATCACTTTTGATTAATATTGTGATTTGGATGCTTACTCCATTTATCGTCGCATTAACTGTGATTGCCTATGTGCTTTATAGCATGGGTGTACTGACAGAAAAGATTAGTCATTAAGTACCAATTATCAAGTACCAATCATTAAATACTAGTCATTAGATACCAGTCGCTAATTATCAGACATTAAGCCTCAATAGCTCATAGAGAAGGTAGTTTGCAAACTATCTTCTCTAACTATGTATATATCTACTAAAACGACTAATAGATTTAACTTACAACGGCTAGTTGCTAACTTTTTTGCCAACAAACTGTACTACAGCGCTAAGCCCTTGATGGCGCTTTCCTTCTGATACTATACGCAACTTCTCTACACCAACAATCTCTTTCAGTCCTACAAGCTCATTTTGAAAGTTCTCTAAAGCGCCAAAACGTTCCCTTTGACTGGCTGGTGGTCCACCGACTGCCTCTGTTTCAAGCTGTCGTTCTGTATAAGCTTCGACGATAAATACTCCCTCTGGCTTGAGAGCGGTGCCAACTTGTGCATGTACGTATTGACGTACCGTTTCAGGCACGTGTGCCCAGATAGAAACTATAGCGTCCCATTTATACTGACCAAAGTTATAATGTTCTAAATCAGCTACTTGGGTAGTAATAGCTACCCCTCTATCTTTTGCCAACTTGTTCGCTTTGTTCAAACCTACTTCGGACATATCCATCGCAGTTACAGTGAAGCCTTGCTCAGCTAAGAATACTGCATTCCTACCCTCGCCCTCTGCTAGACAAAGTACGTGTCCACCTACAGGTATCTGCTCAAACGTCTCTCTCAAAAAATCATTAGGTTCGGTACCAAATGCGAACTCTGTACCGCTATAGCGTTCATCCCACATTTTAATCGTCCTTTTATTTGAGATTGATATCCAATTTGGTAGGTAACATATGGCACCTAGAACGCTTAGTTATAGAGCCCGTATCTTAAGATCAATGTGTGCTCTATAACATAACGTACCATACAGAACTAAAATGTAGCCTAACTCACCTTATCCCACATCTTGCTTAGACGCTTGGGCGATACTGCCATACGAGTTTTCATAGGCTGGGCAAACAATTGAATACGGTATTCCTCTACCATCCAGCGATACTCACTGATGGCTTCTTTGTCCGCACGTCCTGCTAGCCGTTCCATATGCAAGTCAAGCGCGTATACACCATCGAGGTCGGCGTCGAGATTGTGCTCCAGACGCTCTAATCGAATCTGTAGCGCTTCAAGATAGCGTGGGTACTGTTGCCAGTGGCTGTAATCCATCCGATAAACAAAATCAGCCAAATGTAAATCTTCTAACTGATCTTCGATATCATCGATAGACTCACCAAATATTTCACGATCTAACATCAGCAACCCTTGGCGAATGCGCTGCCAACGAGTGTAGACATTCTTAAGCGTTTTGATAACGCTTTGACCAGTTAATAAGAAGTTATTCACCACCACTTCAAGAGTTTGGGCATACTCTTCAGAGGTAAAGGGTAGCTCCTCGCTCAATCCAACTGCGATGTCATCGGCGCTTTCTGGTAAATTTTCAGAGTGATCAAATAAGACATAGTGCTCTTCGAGAGCCGCGTCTAACGCAGCATCTATAACGATCGTTTTAAGTTTGTCCATGTCGCCAAGTGGTGCAAATGCCAGTTTAAATATACTATCGATTTGGCTCGTTAACTGCTTTTTCTTTGCACCAAGTTTGCCTTTTATTAAAGTCAGTACCCCGATACGATGTGCTTGAAGTGCTGCATTGACATCAGTATATTGATGAATCGATACAGCTTCTCCCGCTTCATCAGCGACGAGCGCTGCAAACTGTTTCATTACCACACCTGCGCTATGATGGTTTTTGCTAAAAGCAAAATGCTCAGGGAACTCAGTATGCACGCCTTGCTGTTCATTTACTGCTTGACTGGTTTCGGATGCATGACGAATCTGTAGGGTTTGTAGATCACGGCCTTTTTCGATGATACGGTTTTTCTCATCGACCACGCAGATTTGTGGCTGCAAATAGCGATCAATCGTAGATGGATTGAAGTTCTCTGGCGTCACCGACATAATACCGCGACGATGTAATGCCTGACACAGCTGCTTCAGCAATCCTTGTCCACCCTTTGGCTGCAACTCATCAAACAAACTGTCTGCAGTATTGGGTATCGGTACGATTTGGCGACGTATCTCCTTTGGCAACGACTTGAGCAGCTGCAATACCAATTCATAGCGCCAACCGGGCACGCCCCACAGTAGCTCAATCGCATCGAGCTGCGGTAATGCGGCAAGTGGCACACGTATGGTCACGCCATCATCATCGCTGGCGGGATCAAAGATATAGCGAAGCGGCAGTTTTAAATCGCCCAGTTTCCACACTTCTGGGAAATCCCCTGTGGTTGGCGCTTGGCTATAAAGTACATCTTCATCAGTAAAGAATAGATGCTTGGCATCATGCTTTTCGACTTCTGCACGCCAATCTTCAAACGCTTTACGACTGGCGACATGCTCAGGGATTTTCTTATCATAGAACTGATAGAGCGTCTCTTCATCCACCAACAAATCACGGCGACGCAGCTTGTCTTCGATACGCTCAATATGAGCAATCTTGTCCATATTATGTTGCAGAAATGGTGCATTGCGACCAAAGTTACCTGTCACCAAGCCATCACGGATAAATATCTCTCGTGATTCAACTAAATTAACTTGCTCATAGTTGGTCAGCTGCTTACTAACAATAATCAGTCCAAAGAGACTAATCTGAGCGTAGGCTTTGACGCGTCCTGTTTTCTTAGACCAATGTGGTTCGAAGTAGTGATATTTCAGCAAGTCACCTGCTGCTGAGATAATCCATTCTGGTTCGATTTTGGCAACGGTACGCATAAAGACTTGTGAAGTCTCCACCATCTCAAACGCCATCACCCAAGGTGGTATTTGTTTGAACACCGTACTGGCGGGGAATATCTTGGTTTTTTGCTGACGCGCAGCCAAATACTCGCCGCGGCTTTCGGTCTTGTGCGCAATGATAGACAATAAGCCTGTCAATAATGCTCTATGCAGATTGGCATATTTAACGGCTTTTAACTCTTCATCTTCGATCGCTGTCGGATCATTAACAGCTACATTTTTATCAGCAGCTTTTGACTCATTAACATCAGTTAACTTTAGCTCAGTGACCATCTGCACCAATTGACGGTGTGTCTGATGCCATTCACGTACACGCGGAAAGCTCAGATAGTTTTTCTTAGCAAACTGCTTACGCTGATTGCCAGACAGTTTATTACCGTCTTCATCTTTCTCAAACAGTGCCTTCCATAGACTCAAATAAAACAAAAAGTCAGAATCGTCTTGACGGAAAACAGCATGCTTTTGATCCGCTTGCGTACGTTTATTGGCAGGACGTTCGCGTGGATCCTGTACCGCAAGCGCGGCCACAACGATCAGCATTTCGCGAATACAATCAAAGTCGGAACCAGCCACCAGCATACGTGCTAGCCTTGGATCGATTGGCATACGTGCCATTTTCTGACCAGTCGCTGTCAAGCGCAGGTGATCAAGCCCTTTTCTCGCTTTTGGGTTATTGGTTTTGTCCTGAGCAGCGATGTCTTTCTTAGAGGTAATAGCGCCCAATTCATCTAGCAGTTTATGACCATCAGTGACCAATCGGCTATCAGGCGGCTCAATGAATTCAAAGTCATCCACACTACCTAGACGTAGATTGGCCATTTGCAAGATTACTGACGCTAAGTTAGTACGTAAAATCTCAGGCTCAGTAAACTCAGGGCGACCACTAAAATCTTCTTCACTATAAAGACGAATACAAACACCTGGAGCAACACGGCCACAGCGACCTTTACGCTGATTAGCCGCTGCTTGGGAAATTGCTTCAATCGGTAAGCGTTGTACGCGCGAGCGATACGAGTAACGCGAAATCCGCGCAAAACCCAAGTCAATCACATAGCGAATACCCGGCACAGTCAATGCAGTCTCAGCAACGTTGGTTGCGATAACAATACGGCGACCTCGACCCGATGGCTGAAAGATACGCTGCTGCTCTTCGTAAGTCTGCCGTGCAAACAGTGGTAGTACTTCTGTATGGCGCGGGCCATGACGCTCAAGCACCTCTTGCGTTTCGCGAATCTCCGCTTCAGTCGCAGCGAATATCAAAATATCAGCTTGATCGGCGTGGCCTTTGCTCTGCGCATCGCTAAAGCACTCTTCGACAGCGGCAACCACAGCACGCGGCAGGTTCTCCTCAAAATCATCGTAGCTGTCATCTTCTGAGCTGTTCACTGGCTCATCTGTCAACGGACGATAACGGACTTCTACTGGAAAGCTACGCCCTTCTACATTAAAAATAGGCGCAGGGACTTGCCGTTTGAGCTTGCTGTCATAACGGCTGAAGTATTCACTAAAGCGCTTAGTATCAAGGGTCGCCGAGGTAATAATAACTTTTAAATCTGGGCGCTTGGGCAGCATCTTTTTGAGATAACCCATAATAAAATCAATGTTTAAGCTACGCTCATGCGCCTCATCGATAATAATCGTATCGTACTTACTCAAGAACCGATCGTGACCCAACTCAGCAAGCAAAATACCATCCGTCATGAGCTTTACAACAGATTGCGCTGTCCCTTGCTCATTAAAGCGAATCTTAAAACTGACGGTATTACCCAATGGCTCACCCAACTCTTCTGCGATACGGTTTGCCACACTACGAGCAGCCAATCGTCTCGGCTGTGTATGCCCTATCTGCCCTGTAATACCACGCCCTGCTAGCATCGCAAGCTTAGGCAACTGCGTCGTTTTACCAGAACCCGTCTCACCAGCGACGATAATGACTTGATTATCGATAATCGCTTGTACTAAGTCTTCTGCGCGTTGGCTAACAGGCAAATCCAGATTTAGTTTGGCAGGTAAATCACTTGGAATACTATCGATACGTGCCTGCACAGCTTCTTGAGAACGTGTCTTTATTTTCTCGTACTGAGCACGTTTCTTGGCAAGTACATCATCTGAATTATTCTTTTGCTCAGAATCATGATCAGATTTTTTATTCTTAGACACGGCAGCACGTGCCAGCTCTCGCTCAAGACGGCTTAAGTAATAGCTGTCTTTAGCAAGAACTGGTAGATCAGAGGCAATGCTAGTCTGAAAAGCAGTTCTATCGTCGCTGAACTTGTTATTCAATTGGCTGTCATCTGGATTTGTCGTCTTATTTCTTTCTTCAACGCTGCTTTCACTAGGCATTTTTGGTTCATTCTCAGAAGTATTGGGCATATTCACTTAGGCTATTTATTATGTAGAAGTGGTTAGATTATGGGGGTAATTGGGGTATGATTCAAGCTAGTCGAGTCCTGATTGCTCTTGTATCAATAATGCTGAAACTATCACACATTACAGAACGTATCCAAACTTAAGCTGTCTATTAAGTTCATTTAATCAGGCGTGTATTGGGTTACTTTTATAAAATTTAGATAAACTTATTATAGCGCCAATTTCTTTAAATTCTTGATGCTTAGATAGCCGACGTACTCTTTGTCTTCTTTAGCATTCAGCTCATCTATATCACTAATAGGCTCAATCGAAAGCTGAACACTTGAGATAAGATCATTTACGTTATATATGTCATCTATATCTACTGCAAACTTATCATCAATATGAGAAGCTGCATTAAAAGGTGACGTTTCATCTTTCAAAGTAAACTGCTTATAAAAATCACTTTTCTTCGCTTGTTTGATCGCGTCAGCTTGGTTAGGTGCAACGATAAGTAGCTTGTAATGAAATTCTTCAAAACTGCCCTGCTGATAGCCACCTAGATTGATAAAGAATAACCTTAAGTCAGTAGCAGCCTCTACTTGCTCACTTGATTCAATTAACTTGATGGTGTAATTACCCACTTTAGTAATTGCTCGATAAGAATCTATATGCCATTTATTTTTTACCTCAGGCCAATGTTCATTGATATCTGCTATCAAGCCACTCACTTGACTGGCTGCACCAAAAAAAATATCGTGTTGCTCAATCAGACGGCCTTTAGGACGGCCGCCCAGTTGAACCATATATAGTGTTAGCATTTTACGTAATCTCTATTAAACCAAAATCCATAGTTAATCTAAAGGTAATGCTGTCATTGCTAGGATAGAATGTTTTTAAGTACTGTCATACTGGAACTACTCTACCCGTCTTCAATGCAAATGCCCAATCTTCACGTCCGTTTTTTAGGGCCATATTTGCTGCTGCTTCATGGTTATAAGCCACCTTGACATGCTCTGTTTGCCAATGTTTACCTTGTTGAGTCTCAATACACTTGATAAGAGCATAATTAGCATGAGGCGAATAAGTTTGCATCTTATGAATAGTAGGCAAATCATCTTCGTAAGCTGGATAGCCAACGCTACCACTATTCACAATAGTTTGTCCTGACGACAGTACTACTGTTCGTGGGATATGTGTGTGACCACATAAGATAACATCATTATCAATACCATCGAGTAACGCCAATATAGTCGCATCATTACGCACTATTGGTTGACCCGTTTCGATATCCTCTAGTAAATATATCATGTCATCGGTCGGTGAACCGTGGCAGAGGTATACATCCTCACTTACATGAAAATCAAATGGCAAAGACCGCATCCATTCAATTGCTTTTTTAGAGAGATCTTTGATAATAAAACCCATGGTTGGATTATTAGCAATTTCTGCCGTAGTGGCTTCATAAATCTGCCTATCCTGATTGCCTCTAATAGTAATAATGTCATCTCGATTTGCCATTAATAGCTCATAGGTAGTAAGAGGCGCTATTGGCCCGTATAAAATATCACCAAGATTGACAATCTGATCAACATCTCGATATCTTATATCGGCAAGCACAGCTTCAAGAGCGTAGACATTACTATGAATATCTGAAATCGCAGCGATGGTTGTTATCTGTTTCTTTTCTAAGTTATCCATTTCCTGACTCACTAATCAAAAACTGCTTTACAACGTCAACGGTTGCTAACGGATCTTCTTCATGCGGTACATGACCTAAGTTATCAAATATCTTAAGCTGACTATTACGCATATCTCTATGAAATAACGCGGCGTTTTCTACAGGAATAAGATCATCTTTTGCACCCCACAAGATCAAAGTCGGTATGTCCAGCTGCTTTATTTGAGCTTGATCACTGTCATCATCAGTCTCATTTAGGCGACGACTCAAAGCCTGCCGATTACCTTGGCGCAAGGTCAATTCATAGTATCTGTTAATCAACTCCTCATCGACTTTGCTGTCATCGGCATACACGCTTAAAACGCTTTTTTCGACGACACTTCTGGGTAGGGTACGATTTAAAATTGGTGACATCATTGGATATTTAGCAAGTTTAAAACCAATAGGAATATGTTTGGGCGTTGCTGGATAACCAACTGAATCTACCAATATCAATCGATTGACACGCTCAGGATACAAAGCTGCAGTACGCCACGCTACCTTGCCTCCCAATGAATTACCGGCTAGCGTGACACGGTCCAGCTTCAAATGATTAAGTACTTCAATGACAAACGCCGCATAATTTTCGCTGCTATATTGTGTGCTCTCGTCCACATAAGGACCTGTCAAACCAAACCCTGGCAAATCCATGCTCACGACACAGTATTGATCAGACAGCGCCTTGGTCCAGCCCTCCCATGTATGCAAACTTGCCGATGTACCATGCAATAAAACGATTGTTTCGGGTCGGTTTTTTTCGGCTGCATCGCCACGGTGTGTATGACAATTAGCTGACTGCACTACATGCGCCTGCATACCTTGTATGTCTATAAATTCGCTGTTGGGTAGTTGCCATTGTTTTAACTCAGCGACAGTACGATCAGGTGCCCAATATTTTGCTATAAATGCCATTAACACGGCAATTGCGCCTAGTAATATCAGAACAGTTGCTTTTAATAAGTACTGTGTCATGTGATCAAATCCATTTAATAAGATGACGTTAATAATAAACATTCTATACCGTTATCTCATACGATAAGCCATAAAAAACCCCAACGTTCAATTTGTCTTGAACATTGGGGTTCCATTTATACTAAGCAAATATGACTACGATTATAGTAACTAACTGATTATATCAAGAAAAAGTACGCCCATAGCCCGATAACGATAGTAGCAATAATATTTAATATGATACCTGTACGAATCATTTCTGTCTGTTTGATCAAACCTGTACCGAACACAATAGCATTTGGCGGTGTGGCAACTGGCAACATAAACGCACACGATGCACCAATACCGATGACCAATACTAGCACCTCATGTGGCAAACCCATCTGTTCTGCAATAGCGGCAAATACAGGTACTAACAATGCTGCCGAGGCAGTATTGGAAGCAAATTCTGTCAAGAAAATAATAAATGCTGAGACTGCCATCATCACAATGATAAGTGGTGCAGAAGACAGCGCAATTGCTACAGTTTCCCCTAGGACCAAAGACGCCCCAGATACTTTCAGAATTGTCGATAGCGCAATACCGCCACCAAACAACATGAGCACACCCCAATCCGTATTATCTGATACTTGCTTCCAAGACACTAACCCTAAGCTCACTACTGCTGCCGCTGCTGATAGTGCAACGATGGCATCAGTATCTGTGATATCTAAAGCTGCTCCGATCTTTTTGGAGAATATCCAGCTCAATGCCGTAACGATAAAGACGATGATAGTGACGATACGTGGCTTGTTCCAAGCAATCGGCGCATCATCAACGAGGACAATAGTACGATTTAGGTTAGGCTTTAGGAACACATACATCGCACCCAATAATAATGGTAACAGTACCAACATCATCGGAATACCAAACTTCATCCAGTCTACAAAGGCAATATCGAGCGCCTTTGCTGCAATAGCATTGGGCGGCGAACCAACAATCGTACCTAGACCACCAAGGCTGGCTGAATAAGCAATACCAAGCAGTACAAAAACAAACGTACCGCGGTCTTTTTCACGATCAACTTGCGTCAAGATACCGAGTGCCAATGGGAGCATCATCGCAGCTGTAGCAGTATTCGATATCCACATCGACAAAAATGCCGTCACACCAAATATCAAAAATACAGCTGTACTCAGTTTGCCACCAGACATCGATAGAATCTTTAGTGCGATCTTTTTGTCTAGCTGCTGCACATGCAATGCTGCTGCCAAAGCAAAACCACCAAAGAACAGATAAATAGTAGGATTGGCAAAGCTTTGCAGACCGATTTCAGCATCGAAGTCTGGTATGCCAACCAAGGCACCGATTACTACGACAAGTAGCGCTGTTATGGTGACGTGCACAGCTTCTGTAAGCCAAAGTACCCCAATAAAAAACAGGACTGCGAGACCTTTATTAGCATTGATATCGAACGGCAATACATTATAAATAATCAACGCAATAATCGCGGCAATAGCGACCACAATTAACCCTTTTCCTGTACCTTTTGGGAAGGTATCAGTAAATAAATATTCATTGCCATCATTAGGAAGATGGCTATCTAGCTTTTGCTCTGACATAGAATGTCCTTATTGAATCAAAGACGGTGTAAGAAACCTAAAAATAAAACATAAATTATCGGTTTAAGATATATACGTCGAAACTCGTTTTTTTACAACTTATGCTAGTAATTCGTAAACTTCGTCATTAGCCATGTAACTGGCTTCATTATTAGTTGCATCGTTAAGTGCAGCATCAGTTACACATAGTCACTAAACAAGTGTACTCTGTATATGTACAAGACTATGACCACACTGCATACTAGATAAGTTAAATAAAAGCCAAGCGCTACTAGATACGAGCGTCAACAAATAAAGATTTAATTAAAACATCTCTATTAAGAAGTAAATAAAAACACTGGAGTACTTTATGACAGACTCAAATAAAACGGACTCAACGACCAAAATGGCACCAAAAGACATTAATCAAGATGGCCTAGCTAAAGAAGATCAACAACGTACTGACGACTCTATGCTCGATATGATGCAAGGAATGCATGAGCACGAAGATCATAAAGAATAAGACTAAAGCATGTTTTAACAGCTCGCTATTCTACACCTAAATAAACATGCAAAAACCAATACGGTTAATAATAGGCACGATAGGCGTTTATCACTATGATAAGCGCCTATCTTTTTTTGGTTCTCTCACTTCTGGCAAATGATCTGAGACATAGTTGTATACAAATGCTGCTGTCGACACAATGGCGATGGGAACGAACAAAGCATCATAGCTGACTTTTGCAAACAAGAAAGCGCCTACTGCGCTACCACCGCAAAAGCAATACCAAATAATAGCTTGAAACCCCAAGGTTGGCTTACTAATAGAGCGACCAGCAAGCCAGTTACCAATTGCCGCCCCCATGTCTGAGGTCAGCCCTGTCAAGTGAGTGGTACGAATGACCGCCCCACTATAAGTTGCGACCATCGCATTTTGCAGTCCACATGCCATTGCTGCTGCTAATTGCCCTAAGTAATCATGCTGCTGATACAACCAATAGCTCACCAACAGTAGTGCTGCTTCTAGATATAGCGCTCGTCCATAACGACGACCGAGTTTCAATGATGTCTGTCCAATGACAAAACCGCTTAGTATAGCCCCTGCCAAAAAGGACAGCAACAAGGTACCAATATATAAAATACTACGCGCGTCTGAATGAGCGATAGCCGCTGCAAATAAGCTTACATTGCCCGTGACATGCGACACTGATAAATTGGCAAACCCCATTAACGCCGTCGTATTCACGCAACCAGCACTAAATGCCAATACTGCCCCGCCCCATAGTATCCACTTTGGTAACTTGGTTATCATATCCCTCGTCCAAAGGCACGCAGCTAAAAGTGCACACTGCTAAAAAAGCACGTAGCCAAAAAGACTCATAGTATAACCAGAAAAGACAGCCAATTGGCTGTCTTTTCTATTATCAAACGAATCATCTATAACAATTACTGTGCTGGTTCATCAAGCATCATCAACTGCTCGCTGATAGCTACTGTATTGAAACCTGCATCAACGAACATAATCTCACCTGTGATACCAGATGCCCAAGGCGACAATAGGAACAATGCGGCATTGCCTACTTCTGTCTGTGTGATGTTGCGTTGTAGTGGCGCAATTTTTTCGCTAATATCGAGCATTTTACGGAAAGATTTAATGCCGCTAGCCGCTAGCGTGCGGATAGGACCTGCAGATATCGCATTAACACGGATACCTTCACCGCCCATAGAAGTTGCCAAATAACGAACGCTGGCTTCTAAACTGGCTTTTGCCATACCCATGACATTGTAGTTTGGCAATACCGAAATGCTGCCTTCGTAGGTCAATGTCAACATAGAGCCATGGCGCATCGCTAGTAACTCACGAGCCGCTTTAGCCAATGCAACGAAGCTATAGCTAGAGATATCATGCGCGATATGACTGCCTTCACGAGTCGTGGCATTGACAAAATCGCCATCCAACTGATCCATCGGTGCAAAACCAATGGCATGTACCACACCATTAATACCGTCGCCCCAGTGAGCAGTCACTTGCTCAAAGCATGCAGCAATTGACTCATCAGAAGCTACGTCACATTCTAGAACCAAATCTGCTTCAAATTTTTCAGCGGCCATATCGACGCGTTTTTTGATTTTGTCATTCGGGTAAGTCAGAATTAGTGAAGCCCCTTCGCGGTGCAGCGCTTCTGCGATAGCCCAAGCGATAGAGAGTTTACTTGCGATGCCAGTTACGACAAATCGTTGTCCTTGCAGTAGCATAAGATTTCCTTTTGAATCAATCGAGATGATTTAGAATAAGAATTTATTTAGAGTAATTAGAAGATTGAGACTACTAAATAGTACAAATGAAAAGATGAGTTATTATACACGAATTAATTTAAGTAAACAGTCGTAAACTGTATTTGGTTCTTGTTATTGGATTGACTGATACAAACAACTAATAACGTCAAAATGACTAATAGCAGTTTATCACTTGAAGTAGTATCGACAGTGAGAGTTTTTCGCGAATTACTAGAATACATTTTAGCATCAACGCTTCAAGATAAAATACTCAGACTATAGTAGTTTGCTTATTTTATGAAAAAATTGCACTTCGAATATTAACACTATAACCGTTCAAACTGAGTACCAAGCACCCCTTTAGTGATTAAAGACTCAACTGCTAGCCACAGCAGTATGAAGTTCAGCAGATTTCGAGTATAATCACAGCCCTTCCCAGCTTGCACAATTTTTATAAGAATCCTCAAATGATAGGATTCAACGTTAAGCTACACCCACATTTTGGATGGCTGCCAAACTTATGAGTAACACCCCCATCATAACCCCAGATTATAAAGAAAGTACCGAATCTTATCGCCAACTGATTGCTTCAACTGGCGAAGACTTAGATCGTCCGGGTTTGCTAGATACGCCTGTACGTGCTGCAAAGGCCTTTGCCCATCTGACCCAAGGCTATCATCAAAGCATAGAAGAAGTGGTCAATGACGCTGTGTTTCCATCAGCCAATCGCGAGCTGGTACTGGTACAGAACATTGAGTTTTATTCATTGTGTGAGCATCATATGCTACCGTTCCATGGTGTCGCTCATATCGGCTACTTACCTGATGGTCAAGTCTTGGGACTGTCAAAATTTGCCCGTATCGTCGATATGTTTGCTCGTCGTTTGCAAATACAAGAAAACCTAAGCGAGCAGATTGCGCAGACCATTATGGATGTGACTGGTTGCCGCGGCGTCGCAGTCGTTATGGATGCATCGCACATGTGTATGATGATGCGCGGTGTTAGCAAACAACATTCAACCACGCGTAGCACCGCGATGCTTGGCGAATATCAACACAATAATCAAGCACGTAATGAATTTTTAGGTGCGGTTCCTAAACGTCAGCCAGCGTTTTAAGTTGCTGTTAGTTGCTTAGGCTGTTGTGAATAACAACCAAATAAAAAGGACGCATATGATGCGTCCTTTTTATTTGGATAAAACCTACTGTGTGATTATAAATAGTTTAATATAGGAATGAACTAAAAAACACTTACTGTCCAAATATATAAGATACACCTACTCTTCCACCAAATCTTGAATCAGCAAAACCAAAGGCTCCACTAACTGATGTTCGACCATTATCTAACATAGTGGCAGCACCAATAGCAACAGCGCTTTGTCCTTCATAATGACCCATGCCGCCAAACACAGCCACATTACCTGGGCTGAGATTAGGAATAGCCTGCTGTGTCGCTAAAGAGATCGCCACACCACTATTTGCAGTTTTTTCCACATCATCAACTCGACGATTTACACCGTTAGCATAGCTTTGAAAGCTGCTATTCAAAACATCATATTTGTTATCAGTATAGGTATTAGCTTCGGTTACAGCATTGATTTTTGCGGTATTCAACTGTTTGATATTGACTGCATCTGTATTCTGTGTTCCATCTGCTACGTTGATGATTTGACGCTCACTACCCGCTGACCCAACCGACACTGTGTTATCACGGTTTGATGTTGAATCACTTCCAACAACGACTGCGTTGTTGACTGCTGTACTAATGCCATTTCCTAAAACGACCGTGTTATTGCCAGTTACCGTATTATTATTACCAAAGCTATAGCTACCTGAACCACTGACTGTGCTTGGATCACCAATGGCACCAGAGTTTTTACCTGTTACCAAATTACCTACACCGATACTAATAGACTGACTGCCTTCAGCTACTGCCCCATTACCTATCGCGATAGCATCTTTACCTGTCGCTTGGGCTGGTGTGGCTGTGCTATTAGAGGTCTGTACAGCAACATTGATGTTAGCATCCTTACCCGCTTCGCCTTTAGCACCTGTCAAACCTTGGATACCCTGTTCGCCTTGGGCGCCAGTTTCGCCTTTAGCACCTGTTAGACCTTGCTCACCTTGGACACCTGTTAGACCGATGTCGCCTTTATCACCCTTAGCGCCAGTATCGCCTTTGGCACCGGTCAAACCTTGGATACCTTGCTCACCTTTGGCGCCAGTAGCACCTGTCAGACCGATATCGCCTTTATCACCTTTGGCACCAGTAGCGCCTGTCAGACCAATGTCGCCTTTATCACCTTTAGCACCAGTATCGCCTTTGGCACCGGTCAAACCTTGAAGACCTTGCTCACCTTGGACACCTGTCAGACCGATGTCGCCTTTATCACCTTTGGCGCCAGTAGCGCCAGTCAGACCTTGAATGCCTTGTTCACCTGTGTCGCCTTTAGCGCCAGTCAAACCCTGGATACCTTGTTCGCCTTTTGCACCAGTTAGTCCAGTATCTCCTTTAGCACCAGTCAGACCTTGAATACCTTGCTCGCCTGTATCGCCTTTAACACCAGTCAGACCTTGAATACCTTGCTCGCCTTGGGCGCCAGTATCGCCTTTAGCACCAGTCAGACCTTGAATACCTTGAGCACCAGTTTCACCTTTAGCGCCAGTCAGACCTTGAATACCCTGAACACCTTGGGCGCCCGTCAAACCAGTATCGCCCTTATCTCCTTTGTCACCCTTATCTCCCTTGAGGCCTGTCTCACCAGTATCTCCTTTTGCTCCAAAAGGTGACTGTCCTGCAAGTCGATCACAGGCTGAACTATTATCGAAATAAAAACACTGATCTACATCAACAGAGTCTACTGCTAATGCAAACTCTGTCGTTAGGGATATACCACTAAGTGACAGCATACTGATTACTAGATAAGATGCCTTTTTACCTGCTTTATGATCTTCTTTGCGAATAGAAGTAACTACGGTTGTATCTACAACAAAATTCTGTGAATTTTTTAACATAGCTTGCGTCCTTTGAAGTAGTTTCACGATTAGTAACAGAAACTTTGATTACAAAATTAACTAAAATTGTACATTACAGTAATTATATTACACAAAAAACCTCAAAAGAACATTTTTAAATACTATTAGCAATATTATTATAAATAACAAAAAAACGCTCACTATGCCGTCTAGACAATAGTGAGCGTTTTTTTATTTAATAAATCAATATTAATTAACCAACTGGTCTAACCTCGTCGATCCAATTGCCATAACCTTCAGCTTCCATCTGCGCCAGTGGAATAAAGCGGAGCGCTGCTGAATTCATGCAATAGCGTTTGCCTGTCGGTGCTGGACCGTCATCAAATACATGGCCCACGTGTGAGTCCGCGTAACGGCTACGAATTTCAGTACGAGTTCCAAATATCCCTCGATCTGGCTTTTCAACCACTAAGCTCGTATCCAATGGGCGAGTAAAGCTCGGCCAGCCCGTACCAGACTTATATTTATCACGCGAAGAATATAGTGGCTCACCAGATACGATGTCTACATATAATCCAGGCTCTTTATTATCCCAGTACTCATTATCAAAAGCGCGCTCAGTACCTTCTTTTTGAGTGACTTTGTACTGAATGTCACTAAGTGACTTCTTTAGCGCATCTTGTGAAGGCTTCACGAATGTCTCTGGGTTAAAACCTTTGCTTACTTTGCTATCTGATGTGTTATTTGACGTCACTTGCTGTGTGCTATCTGCTTCGGGCGTAAACTTACTAAAATCAAGCTCATAGTTTTTACCATAGACACTCTCGATAAATTGATAGCGACCAGAATTGAAGGTATAGGCTTTATAGCGTATCGGGTTCTTTTTATAGTAATCTTGATGATACTCTTCAGCAGGATAAAAAGTGCTAGCAGGTACAATCTCAATCACTACTGGTTTATCATACACACCAGAGACTTGCAGTGATTGCTTAGCCGCTTCTGCGATTTGCTTTTCTTGCGCATTATTGTAAAAAATTGCTGGACGGTACTGTGTGCCGCGATCAACATACTGCCCTTTATCATCAGTAGGATCAGCAATTCTCCACAGCGCTTGTACTATGCCGTTGTAAGTAATTTTCTTAGGATCATAATATACTTGCGCCGCTTCTGTATGCCCAGTACCACCTGCTGATACTTGTTTGTAGGTTGGGTTTTCAGCGGTGCCACCCGTATAGCCAGACACTACCTCCACCACGCCAGGGATCTTTTCATAACCTGCTTCAACACACCAAAAACACCCACCCGCTACTGTGGCTACTGCCAATCCTGGCGTAGTCGGTGCATATGGGTTAGCGGCAGTTGTGTTCTTTACAGTAGAGCTGTTTTCAGTTGATGCGCAGCCTGCGTAAATCGCACTACTCGCTATGATAACTAACCCTATAATTCTAGATGGTAATATGCGATTCATAAAAATCTCCTAAGCGTAATGTCCTTTACATATCCTAACGCTTTTGTATCACTGAAACATTCCTATACTGTTATATATTTACAGTTTATTAAGATATTTTTTATCAACTGAGTTTAATTACAAGATAAATTAAACGATTATTTGATAACGATTATATATTTTAGTATGAGTTATAGAAATAAGACGAAAGCTTTATTATCTCAAATGCAATAAAAAAGCCCATTCTCAAAAAAGTAATGGGCTTTTATTTATCGTAAGGTTATCAATGTAAGCATAGGTTTATAAAGATTTTTGGCTATCTTTATTAGAACGTTCGTCACTTGCCTGCTTAATTTTCGTTAGAATTTCTTTAATTTCAGCGGCTGATAAATACGTTGGTACTGCATAGGTGTCACTGACTTCTTTTGCAGCTGCCTTTACAATATCATCAAAGTCGCTGGTTTGCATACCATTGACAGTCGGATCAATGTTTAGAGCTGCAATCAAGTCTCTAACTTGCGTGATAAGGTTATCTGCTATCTCACTATCGCCATTGGCTGCTTGACCATCCTGTACCATACCGGTTCTTTTAGCCAATGCAGCCAGTCTTTTTTTGCTCGCTTTGCGATTGACGTCGAGCACATAAGGCAACACGATGGCGTTAGCACGGCCATGAGGAATACTATAGTAAGCGCCTAACTGATGCGCGATAGCATGCACATAGCCTAGACCTGCTTTGTTAAAGGCAATCCCGCCGTAATGAGCGGCGATACCCATCTCTTCTCTTGCTTTTAGATTGCCACCATCTTTATAAGCTAGTGGTAGATAATGCATGACAGATTTTACGGCAGAGGCTGCATAGTAATCTGTCTCTACGCTGGCATTGGCACTCATCCATGCTTCTAGTGCATGGGTCAATACATCAATACCAGTATCTGCTGTGATATGGGCTGGCATGCCTTTCATGATAACTGGGTCAATCGCTGCGGCTAGTGGTACCATTCTTGGGTCGATAGACAATGCTTTTTGATGCGTTTTATCGTCCGATACTACTGCACCAAGTGTCGCCTCTGAACCCGTGCCAGCCGTCGTTGGTACGCAGTATAAAGGCGTCGCAGGCTTTCTTGCTTTAAGAATACCGATTAGCTGCTTTGGCTTGCACTTGTTGCCTTGAGACATGGCTATCATTTTGGCCGCATCGATCACTGAGCCACCGCCAATGGCTACGATAGAGTCACAATTGGCCTCTACAGATTGACGGAGTCCTTCTTCAACTACCTTAAAAGTAGGATCTGGCGTAATGCCGTCATAGATGTGATAACTAATATTTTTCGCATCTAGATAATCAGTTACTTTCGCAGGTATGCCCAGTTCGTTGAGCACTGTATCCGTGACAATAAACACATTGGTATTGCCTTCATTGATAAGCATATCGCATAGCTCATCGCAGGCAGTCTCACCGACAAAGAGCATTGGTCTTCTGATAGGTATCACATAAGACACTGCTTTTAATACCTTTGCCCGAGTCTTAGCGACAGCCAAATAACCAGCATGCTGCAAACTGTTGTTCTTTACCAATTTAGTAATACTGTTTTGTGTTTTCATGAGCACAAAAATCCTTTTTAATGATGGTTTTAACGGCAATAAAGACCGTTTTGGGCAGTCAGTTAAATATTACTAACTTACGAGTGCTAGAATGTATAAAGATACGCATCACAGCATTACAAAATGGGCAGTTCTCTAAAATTATTGTACCACTGCTTTTTTCAATATGTCGCTATTATTATGAACTGCGATGTGTCAGTTTTATACCAAGCCGCTTATTTTAGTCGCTTAATTTTATTGATCAGTCTCAGTGGCTACAGTAAGTCGTTTAAACTAGTCAGTACTTGCCTTTAACAGTTGCTGAGTGTAAGCATGTTGTGGGTGATTGAAAAGATCTTCGGTACGCCCAAACTCTACACACACCCCTTGTTTCAATACCATGATATGCTGACACAGTGCACGTACTACCTTGAGATCATGACTGATAAAGACATAGCTGATTTGCAGTCTTTCTTGGATTTCACGTAATAAACTAACTACTGTGACCTGTGTGGTGCTATCGAGCGCGGAGGTCGGCTCATCCAATATAAGTAAGCTTGGTTTCATAATGAGGGCACGCGCCAGTGCCACGCGTTGACGCTGGCCACCTGACAGCTCATGAGGATAACGCTGCGCAAATGATAAAGGCAAATGTACCGTAGCAAGACTATCTAGCACCGCTTGCTGACGGGCGGCCTTATCCACGCCTTGTACTAACAATCCTTCTTCTACGATTTGCATGACCGTCATACGCGGATTAATACTGGCAAATGGATCTTGAAATACCATCTGTATCTGCGCGCGGAAGTTACGTAGCGCTTTTTTGGACAATATCGAAATATCTTGCCCGTTGACCACTATCTGCCCATTCACACGTACTTGATTGCTCAGTAGTTGGCTAAGCGCCAGCGCAATGGTGGTTTTTCCAGAGCCAGACTCACCGACGATACCCAATGCTTGGCCTTTTTGTAGCGTCATATCGACATCTTTGACCGCATCGAACCAGCGCTTGGTACCACCAAACAGACCTTTTTCAATTGGGAGCTGTACGTTAAGACGCTTCACTTCTAGTACGCTTGGGTGCTTATCCGCGTTATCGTCTTCTATGGTCAATGCTTGACCAAAGTCTTGCTGAATAAGCGTCCGAGTATAATCGGCTTTGGGCTGACTAAATACCGCTGACGTTTGACCCTGCTCAATGGTTTGACCATGACGCATGACGATGACCTCATCACTATAGCGTCTGACTAGGTTGAGATCATGACTGATTAATATCATCGCCATATTATGCTGACGTTTGAGATCATCTAATAGCGCCAAAATCTCATGCTGCAACGTCACATCGAGTGCAGTCGTTGGCTCATCAGCGATTAAAATATCAGGCTGCTGAGCCAATGCCATGGCAATCATTACTCGCTGACGCTGACCACCTGATAACTCATGTGGGTAACGGTTCAATTTGTCAGCAGGATCTGCAATATTGACATCATTTAGCAAAGCAATGCTAGTGTCTCGCCATTGCTTCTTAGGTATTCCGCTTAGACGCAACGATTCAGCGATTTGTTTGGCGACCGTATGCAACGGATTTAATGCGGTCATCGGCTCCTGAAATACCATACCAATCCGCTGTCCACGAATAGACCGCAATGCAGCATTACGCGCCTTATCATTGGATATGGGCAAGGTAGACATACCTGCCGTACTTGCCAACTGAACTTCACCAGTAATCGTTAAACTATCTGGTAACAGACCTAGTAGCGCAAGACTGGCGATCGATTTGCCAGAGCCTGACTCACCAACGATAGCCAAAGTTTGCCCTTGTCTTAGCTCATAAGACAGCGCATCGACTAACTGGGCGCCTGTAGCAGTCGTGATACTTAAACTATCTACTGTCAGCATAAGCTTATCTTGTGCACGATTAGGGATTTCATTTGGTGCGTTGTTTTGCTCGGTGGCGATAATATTTTTAGTCATATTAAGAACGCCTCGGATCAAACGCATCACGCAGCGCTTCGCCAACGAAGATGAGTAATGATAAAATAAAGGTCAAACTAAAGAATCCTGACAAAGCAAGCCAAGGTGCATCGAGGTTGTTCTTCCCTTGTACCATTAGCTCACCAAGAGACGGCGAGCCAGGCGGCAATCCATATCCCAAGAAATCCAGCGCAGTTAAAGCGATAATATTAGCCGTTAAAATAAATGGCAACTGCGATAAGCTAGAAGCTAACGCATTGGGTAAGATATGCCTGAGCATGATTTGGCTGTCCGAAACGCCTAAATTGCGTGCAGCTCGCACATAGTCAAAGTTACGGGCTCGCAAAAACTCTGCCCGTACCAAACCGACCAGTCCCATCCAGCCGAACAACAGCATCATAGCGAACAGCATAATAATGCTAGGACTAAACAGACTGACCAAAATAATAATCATAAACAGCTGAGGCATACCGCCCCATACTTCCATAAATCGCTGCCCTGCCAGATCTACCCAACCGCCATAATAACCTTGTACCGCACCAACGATAATCCCAATCAGTGCGCCCGCAAGCGTCAAGGCCAAACCAAACAGTAACGACACTCGCATACCATAAAGTATCCGTGCCAGCACATCACGACCCATATCATCAGTACCAAGCCAGTTCTGAGTATTGGGCGCTGCTGGATAAGGCAGACCAAGCTCGACGTTGGGCGTCTGATCAGCAAACGGGATAGGCGGCATTATATAAAACCCTTTCTCATCAATCAGCGACTGCACTGCAGGATCTTTATAATTGGTTTCGGTCTCAAACACACCGCCAAACGTCGTTTCAGGATAGGCCTTTAATACAGGAAAGTAATAATCGCCTTGATACTGCACTAATAATGGTTTGTCATTGGCAATGACATTAGCCGCCATGCAGATGACAAATATCACTGCGAAAAAAAATAGCGATACCACCCCAAGACGATTTTGGCGAAAGCGATTTAAACGTGCTTGCCATATAGGGTTTAAGCGTTGCTTTTTTGTGGTAGATAGCTGCTCAGGCATTGGCGCTTTATCTGGTTCGCTATTAATAGGACTGCTCTTTGATGAAGCTTGATTATTTGACATTAGCGCCCCTCAAAATCAATACGAGGATCGATTAAGTGATAGCTCAAATCACTGATTAATTGCAATAGTAGCCCTACTAAGGTAAAGATAAATAGTGTGCCAAATATCACTGGATAATCGCGTTGTTGAATGGCTTCAAAACCTAGCAAACCGAGGCCATCTAGTTTAAAGATAATCTCAATCAAAAAATTACCCGCAAAGAAGATACCAACGATAGCGGCTGGAATACCTGCAATGATAATCAACATCGCATTGCGAAACACATGGCCATATAGCACTTGACGCTCACCTAAGCCTTTAGCGCGTGCGGTCAGTACATACTGCTTGCCTAATTCCTCTAAAAAGCTGAATTTGGTCAAATAGGTCAAACCCGCAAAACCGCCTACAGTACTTGCCAGCAGCGGTAACGCCAAATGCCAAAAATAATCTTTTACTTTACCAAGCGCGCTTAGCTGATCAAAATTTTCGGACGTCAATCCCTGTAATGGAAAGATATTCCAGTAACTGCCCCCCGCAAAGAAAACCAGTAAGATTACTGCAAAGACAAACACAGGTATCGCATGTCCGATCGCCAGCAACATAGCCGTGGCTTTATCAATGCCTGAGCCGTGATGCATCGCTTTATACACTCCCAATGGAATGGCAATAATATAGATGAGCAGCGTACTCCATAATCCAAGCGATATCGAGACTGGTAACTTCTCTACGATAAGTTCTGTCACCGACTGCCCTTTAAAAAACGACTCACCAAAATCTAACTGAGCGTAGTTCTTTAACATAAGCCAAAATCGCTCTGGGGCAGATTTATCAAAGCCATATTGAGCGTTGATTGCGGCGACCATCTCCTCAGAGAGACCACGCGTGCCTTGATAAGTGCTGTCGTTGCCACCTGCACTGCCCGCACCAATATTACCGCCAAGCGCATTATCTTTTGCACCCTGTTCGATAAGCGCCAGCTGCTGCTCAACAGGCCCGCCTGGTGCTGCCTGTACGATCACAAAGTTGGCAAGCAATATCAAAAATAGCGTCGGCAATATCAGTAGTAGTCTTTTTAAGATATAACGACCCATAATGGCGACTTCCTAGATAAAGAGAGAGGACAATGACGTTCAGCAGCGAATTGTGGTGTATTAAATAGGTGCTTAAAAGCAAACTATTTGTTAAAAACTTGCTTTAAAAGTTGTTTTTCAACTCACGTAACGCTGCAAATACTGTCAATGACTTCTCATCATCGATAGGCATTTTGGATTTAACCCCTGCGATTACACTTGGCTCTTGTGTACGTAAAAACACATTTACCGCGCGCTCATGCTCTAGTGTCACTGGCAGTGTTGGCAGACCTTGTTCAGTTTGAGCTTCTGCTCGTACTAAGGCTTGCTGCATCGATTCGTTATCAGGTTCAATAGACAGGCCAAAACGCAGGTTACTGGCCGTATATTCATGCGCAGGATACAGTAGTGCCTCATGAGGTAAGCCGTTCAAACGCTTAAAGCTCTCATGCAGTTGATCAATCGTACCAGTAAAGACACGCCCACAACCTGCACTAAACAACGTATCACCGCAGAAGCAGTGCTTTTGCCCATCGATATCTAAGATATAGGCCATGTGGCTAGCGGTATGCCCTGACACATCCCAGACTTGCGCAGAGCAGCCCCATGCGCTCACCGTGCTACCATCTTTGATAGTTTGATCTTCATCGACGCCATGCTCACTATGTGCAACCAGATGAGTCATCGGATACGACTCCTGTAACTCTGCGACGCCGCCGATATGATCATGATGATGGTGAGTCGTCCAAATCGAGGTTAGCTCAAGCTCGTGCGTTTCTAGATAGTCAATGACCGGCTGGGCTTGACCTGGATCGATGACAATCGCTTGCTTATTATTTTCATTGATCAATGTCCAGATATAGTTATCGCTAAATGCTTTGATTGGGTGAATACGGATACTCATGTTAAATCCTTACCGGTAGTTATTTTTGTTGCGTGTTATTTTGAATTATCTAGGGCGTGTCCTCAATTCAAACGAGTGTCCTCTAAATGAGCTAAAAACAGCTAAATTTTTCCAAACATCGTCAAATAGTTGGTCAATATCTCGATATTATCTGCACTATTTTCCTCGTTTGACGGCAATTTATCTCATTTTTATCACCATTTTTAAAATGAGGATACGCCCTAATCTAACTGTTATTTGATAACAGAAGCATATATTTGATAAAAACAGCATATATACTCAGCTGTCCGTTGTTATCGGGTCAAACTTTATAATAAAAACTGTCTACTGCTTTAAATACTTATTGATACGCCCTTCTGCCTCTTTATCCACCCACCAGTAATCGATACCAACAGCATTGGTTGGTAGTTTTTCGGTATGGCGATACTGATCCCAATAGGCGACATTGGTGCCAGACTTGCCGTATAGCGGTACGACATAATGACCTGCGCGCAACAACCGGTCTAGCACCCGCGTATACAGTACAATCTCGTCACGATTTTTAGCATTACCAAGGGCGGCAATGACCTTATCGACGGCGGCATTCTTGATACCAGCACTGTTATGATTACCCGGCTCGTCAGCAGCAGCACTTCCCCAGAATGCCGCTTGCTCAGCACCAGGAGATAGACTTTGAGCAAATACGTCCACGACCATATCATAATCAAAACGGCGCATTCGCTCATAATATTGCGGCCCATCGACTTGGCGCAAAGTAGCATCAAATCCCAAGCGTTTTATATTGCGAATGTAAGGTAACAATACACGGCCCATGGTCTCGCCTGTCATCAAAATCTCAATCTGAGCAAGCGATCCATCAGGTCGATATAGTTTCATATCCTCGTAATAAAACCCAGCCTCTAATAGAAGCTGGCGCGCCTCTAATAACCCTTGACGATTAAAGCCGTTCCCATCACTGGTGGGTAGCTGCCATTCTGCTAATGTCGCTTTACGCTGTATCGGTTCAAGCTCAGACAATAAAGGCGTCAATACCTGCATTTCTGCATCAGATGGTGTACCCGTTGCAGCAAGCTCTGATCCATGAAAAAAGCTTTGCAAACGTTCATACTGTCCGTGAAATAAGGTTTTATTCATCCATTCAAAATCATAAGCAGCCGTCAGTGCTTGGCGAACTTTGATATCCTGAAAGATTGGACGGCGCAAATTCATCACCAATGCTTGCATCGGTACTGGATTTTGGCTGGTTATCGTCTCTTTTTGGATAAGCCCTGCTTTGACTGCGGGGAAATTATACCCAGTTACCCAGTTAGATGCTTTATTTTCGGGACGAAAACGGTATTGACCGGATTTAAAACCTTCAAAGGCAATCTCATCACTTTGATAATAAACAAACTTGATCATATCAAAATTGTAGCGGCCACGATTGACCATCAAATCACGCCCCCAATAATTGGGATCACGTATATAACTTACCGAACGCCCTGCATCAACTCGCCCCAATTTATAAGGACCACTACCCATCAATGGTGACAGACTGATTGTCTCAAAATCGGTATCAATAGAAGATTTGGCAAATATAGGAAACTGCCCAACAGTCAGTAAAATCTCTTTGTTGTCAGCAGAGGCAAAGACAAACTTTACTTGTTGATCATTAATGATTTGAATGTCTTTGATATCACTTAGATAACTGCGAATATACATGGGGCCTTTGTTCAATATCGCCTCAAAAGTCGCTTTTACATCGCGACTGGTCACACCCGACCCATCCCAAAAACGAGCATCAGGATTGAGATGATAGATAATCCAGCTTGTATCACCGGGATCATATGTCACTTTACTTGCCAGCTGTGGATACATGGTAAATGCTTCATTTAATGAACCAGTCATCAAAGTATCATACAGATAGTCTGTGCCAATCATCGCCACACCCGTGGTCATCCATTTATTGGCGCTATTAAACGTACCGCGAGCATCTAGAGAAAGCGTACCTCCTGATGGCGCTTTTGGATTGGCATAAGGTAAGTAAGGTGCATCGATGTATTCAGTAGGACTATTGTGACCAAGCGCGGTCGTCGTGATAGGTGCAGCGATACTGCTCGGTATCCAGCTGACGGTGATGGTTAGCAATACAGCTTTTAACAGGGCGTTTTTTATTATCATGACGTTATAACAAACCTCTATGCTAACCAATATAAATATCAAAACGTAAAGCCTGACAGCAAAACAGCGTTATAGCAAAATTTTATCATAACAAACTTAGGTTTTTTAACCTAATGGTTTGCCGTGGATATGACTTAATGGTGATAGCATTAAGCGATATCCACGGCAAACTATTATTACTACGTGCTAGTATGACCAAACTGTCTGTTTATACATATAAAAAAGGCGCAACCATGACTAGTTACGCCTTTTTTGTTGTACATTTTATATAGCAAGACTTTATACGTTAGCGGTTACTCTTTTGCTTAGGCGTGCTTTTTTTCAAACGCTATCATAAAATCAACCAGCTGCTGTACCCACTCAAGTGGTACGGCATTGTAGATGCTGGCTCGCATACCGCCTACGTCACGATGACCTTTTAGATTTAACAAGCCAGCTTTTTCTGATTCTTCTAGGAATACTTTATCAAGGCTGCTGTCTGCTAAAGTAAACGGCACGTTCATGATAGAGCGATACTTAGAATCTACTGGATTATTATAAAAACTGCTCTCATCGATTGTCTTATAAAGTAAATCGGCTTTTTGCTGATTGATTTTACCGATAGCAGCCACACCGCCCTGCTCTTCCAACCAATCAAACACTAGCCCTGCTAAATACCAAGAGTACGTCGCTGGCGTGTTAGACATAGACTCTTTATCAGCTTGATGCTCATAATTCAGCAGCATAGGACACCATTCACTTGCTTGCCCCATCAAATCCTCACGGATAATGACAATAACCAGACCTGCAGGACCAATATTTTTCTGTGCGCCCGCGTAGATCATGCCAAATTTAGACACGTCTATCGGCTGTGACAAGATACAAGATGACATATCAACAATGATTGGCGCATCTACTTGTGGTGGCTCAAATACCTGTAGGCCATGAATTGTTTCATTGGCACAGTAATGAAAATAAGCGGCGTCTTCACTGATATTCCAATCGCTTTGCGCTGGTACGTCAGTAAAGTTATTCTCTTTGCCAGTCGCAACTAGGTTAATCTCGCCCAGACCCAGTGCTTCATAGCGCTTGGCTTCTTTGATCGCTTTGCCTGACCATGCACCTGTCGTCAAATAGTCACCGCGTCCACCATTTAACAGGTTCAATGGAATTGCAGAAAACTGCAAACTTGCGCCGCCTTGCAAAAATAGCACTTTGTAGTTATCTGGTATTTCCATAAGCGTGCGTAGCTTAGCTTCTGCTTTGTCAGTAATGGCCATATACTCTTTGCTACGATGGCTGACTTCCATGACCGACAGGCCGCGACCTTGCCAATCAAGCAGTTCACTCTGCGCGCGCTCTAATACGGCTGTTGGCATGGTAGCAGGGCCAGCACAAAAATTTGGCAGGCGATGCGGTGTGGCAGTTGCTGTAGACGTTGGGTTTGTAGGCATAATCACAGTCCTAGGTATGATGAAATAAATGGATGTTTTTTATTTCAGTTTGTTGATAAAGGCATTGGTAAGGCATTGGTATCGATGTTAGTTTTCATACAACTCAATGAGATATCTGCTCCCATAGCTGACGTTTAGCATCACTGTCTGCGAGCATTGCTTCTAATGTCGGCACAGTGGTCAGATTGGGATGTTGGAGGCCGTCAGGTAATGCTGTCAATGCAGCAACTTGTATTTCTTCACTCCGGCCAATTCGAAAGATATATCCTGCAAGACTAGCATTGGCAAGCTCAGCAGTATCCATACCATCACAAATCGGAAATGACGTCGTCTCGCAAGTGATTGATAGCGCTTGGGTGATGTTTTTCCATAGTTTTTGACTGTCACTATTCAGCGCTTTGATATCAACCAATATCACCCAGTCACCATAGCGGCCACCTTGCAAGTCAAATGGTGCTACTTTTTTTAAGCTATCATCATTTATGCTGTCATCACTAGTACTTTGCGGAAAACTACTTTGCGGAAATTGAGGTTGCTCAATAGGGGCATTAGTCGAGACTGCAACAGTGTGGTTCGATGCAATACTTGGGATGTCATGATAGTTAGACCCAGTACTTGAACTAACAATATTTGAACTAGCAGCACTTGAACTAACCGTATTTGAATCAACGGAATCAAAACTATAGGTAACAGGGCTTTGCTCGCTAGCCATCTCTTCAGTGGTAGCTTGCAAATCAGTCTCATACTCATCGGCAACATAGCCGTTAGCGTTATAATCATTGATATCATAACCATCAGTCGGTTGATCAACTGTGTCTACAATTCTAGCGCTCGCTACCTCATTGTTATTAGACTCAATGTCAGTAGCGTCAATATTTGATTGCTCAACCAAAGCTGTCGCAATGTCAGCCATATTGATGGTTTCTGACTCAGGCTGCACCCACTGATTGATACCCATCATCGCTAGAATTTGGCGTTGCTGCACACGGCGCTGTAATACAGTTAGCGGGTCTTGGGTATCACTCATTCGACTCTACTATCCTACTCATTTTGTTTATATCATTTATAGATGTTTTTATGGTTTTGGCAGCTCTCACAGAATATGCTTCACACTATTAATCAAATACTAAATACATACCCGTCAAAACAGCTGTCGAATACCGAGCCAACGCTCCGATATTGCCAGCAAACAATCGTATTCATCTTGGCTGATTATCGTATCGTGTAACATCACTGTATGCAACGTACTTAGCCATTGGCGATACTCATTATGAGTTGGCTGGTTCATCTCGCTTTCATTATAATCTATTTGGCTGCTATCCTGTTGCTTCTCTCGATAATTATCAGCATTCTGAGCACCTATCACGCGCTTGAGAGAGTGATTGGCAGAGACAGGAACCGCAGAAATAATCGCCAATAACTGAATGCTATTCAAGTGCTGTGCGGTCAATAATAACCACTGCAAATTAACATCGCTTACTGTCATAAGATCAATATCAATCAAGCGCGCATGCCGTCTCAAATCTACAATATAATGCGCCACACTGTCGTTACCTTCACTCAATAACGATCGGTCATGCATTGAGATCATCTGGCCTTTGGCATCTTTTGATAGTCGATAAGCCAATAAGACAACAACTGGTACTTCTGATTTACTAAGTCCTGTAAACACCTGACTTGAAGGATCTAGTTGCGCCCTTACGTCTTTCATACCAGTCTTCAGTATTTGCGGCCATAGAGACTGCGCGTCTGTATCTTGTAAAACTTTAGACAATATCGGTAGCAACTGCTGCAAATGTAACGCTTGCCATAGTGATAATATTGGCGATTTTTGATGTGATAAAGCTAACGAGTTATTCAGAGCCATAGCATTGGAGTTATCACTAGATATATTTTGATCTGACAAATCATAAGCTAAGCTTTTGGTTAAGTCAGATGTCAGCTGTTGGTTAAATAACTTAAATATGCCCTGCTGATAACGCAACAACATCGTACGGCATTTTTCTTGTTTTTTATAGTACTGATGACTGTCGTGACTGTGATCGTCTTTACTTTTGAGCTTTAGATTTTCGATACATAGTTCAGATAAATTATTTTGATGCAATTGGTTTAAGGCGAGCTCAATCAAAGCGCTGTCTAAACGCCTATCCAAACCAGCTACTACTGTCATCAGCTTAGTATCTATCATATGCGGTAATATTTTCTCATGGGAAGTCGGGTCAGTCGCAACAGAGAAGCCATCATTCCAAGTATCATTCAAACTATAAATGGCAGTCGTTGATAAGGGTTGATGCTGATGACAAAGCAAAACAGCTTCAATTAATGCTAGCGCACCTAGAGGATGGTGACTATGATTGAGTATATACTTAGGTAGTGACACCTTTTGAATATCGCTAACATCAATTAATGTGTTTTCTCGTAGGTCAACGTCAGGTTTGGACTGCCACGGTTTTAATAGCTGGTGAACGCCAACGTCTTCGGCCTGTACTTGAAGCCGCCCATCGACCACCACATCAGCGTCTACGGTAAATTCCAAACCGTCATTAACTTCTGATTCATCGATATCTCTGTTACGACCGCCGTTCCCAGACTCAGCAAGAACTTCTCCGTCATTTGTCTGTTTAGTGTCACCTGTATTAATCATTGCAGCTGTTTGAGTCTCAAAGACTGACGAGTGCCGCGTATTTTTTTCTGGCAAGTCTTTACTTAGGCTATTTTCTTTTGTTATTCCCCAATCACCTAAGCGGCGTTGCCTATATATCTCTTTGACTTTTTGCTGATTTATTCGCTTTTCTTTGGCAACTTGTACCGCAAACTGATAATAAGCATCCGCATTAATAGCGCTCATACGCTCAGTCAAGCTTGGATGGGTGGCAAACCACGACACATCACCCAAGTCTGCCCCACTACTAGCAAAGAAAAAGTGACTGAGTCCATTGATATCAGCGATACTAGACAAACGCGAGCCGAGCGAGTCCTGATGGATAGCTTTTAAGGTTTCGATAATCGCAGGCGTACGTGTCAATTGAACACTGGTGGCATCAGCAAGTAGCTCGCGCTCACGATTAAAACTGTGCTTAATCAACTGCGCGCTTGCCATACTGGAGAAGCTTAAACCATGCAGTAGCAATGTCCAGACACTACGCGGGGCTTGACGATCTATTATAGGCAGCGTTTGCACCCATTTAGACTGACGCTTGGCTGAGGACTGCTGTTGTTGTGATTGCTGCTGCCAGTAAGCGACCCATTCACTATGCGTGGTGAAATTGGCGGTTTGCGCTTCCGTATTGCGTGCTAGCATATCAACCTGTCTCTGTGATAGAGACTTTTGGGAAATACTATCGCTATCAAAATAACGGAAATTAGAGATATGATTGGATATTGGGTCACTCCAGTCATATAGTATCTGCAAGCCTGCCAATACTACCATCAGCTGTAAGTTGAACGTAGCATCACCGTGCAATATATGACCATATTCATGACCGATGAGTCCGTATAGCGCCTCATCAGACAGTTTATTTAACGCACCTTGGGTAACGACGAGTACCATATCTGAGCTATGGCGACCAGCGACGAAACCATTGATACCCTGCTCATCAGGTAACACATATAAAATAGGGGTTTGCAAACCTGCCGCAATGGCCAGTTGCTGTGCAATTTCATAGTAGCGACGATAAACGGGCGGAAAATCGCGCTCATCACGTACTGCTATATGACGTGAACGATAGCGAACCTTTTCTTTAGCTTCATGTTGATGAGCGACTCCTTGACTGTGCTCCCATGCTTCTTGACTGTTATCGATAAACAGCCTAACTGCCCCTACTCGCTGAGCAATAGCGCGACCACCTGCTCGCAGGCGTCGATACTCTAAAAAACTACCACCAACGAAACTACCTAACGTCAAGACAATGACCAGAACCAATACCCAGTGGTATATACCGCCTGTAAATACTGTCAGCAGTATAGACATGACAATCAGTCCTACAGCCATATGAGCAAGTACAATCAGGAAAAACAGTCCATAAAGTAGTAGACTGCGCCGCGTACGTATCCGCTGTTCACCAAAAAAATCCATCAGATTAGGCTGCCTAGAGTTCGCCAAAATTATCTAAACCTTAGCTCATATTGACAATCGGTGCCTGAGCAATCGCTTCTCTATCTTCGAATACCAACTGACTGAGTGGCCGAAAGCCAAAAGTCGTACTAACGAGGTTATTCGGGAATACTTCGCGATCGTTATTATAAAACATCACGCTGTCGTTATAATGCTGACGCGCGAATCCGATGCGATTTTCCGTATTGGTTAATTCGTCCATGAGCTCCTTGATCATACTATCGGCTTTTAGCTCTGGGTAGGCTTCGACGACAGCGGAGAATTGACTCAACGCTTTAGACAACATACCTTCTGCTTTTGCAAATAGTGCCATGTGCTCTAGCGAGTCTGGCTGATGTTTATTAGAGTCTTGTAGATCTTGTGCATGATTGCGCGCGCTAATGACGCGAGTGAGTGTTTCTTCTTCATGACTCAAATAACGCTTGGCAGTTTCGACCAAGTTTGGAATCAGATCATGACGACGCTTTAATTGCACATCTATTTGAGCAAAGCCATTCTTTGCTTGGTTACGTGCGCGTACCAATCTATTAAAAATAGATACCCCAAACACGACCACCAACACCACAAATGCAATGAATAGCCAAACAAACATCTTCATAATCAAACTCCAAGGTGTCTAGAATGTTAATAAAAAGTTAATACATTGTATTTTAACTCATATTAATCAATAAAACCTTAGAACTAGATCGGAACTACAAAGGAAATTGAACAGGGAATTAAATCGAAATTAAATAAGCAGTTAGCTAATCATCAGACAAAATTTTGACCCAAAAAAAGCCCTTTACAATGAAGGGCTTAATACATCACAAATAGGTCTTTTGTACTTTATAAATATAATTATCAAATTTTAGGCAAAAAAAAGCGACTCCATCAGCACATCCTCGGCACACACTATAACTATTACCGTTGCTACCTTCCGGTCCTGGCGGGATTCATAGAACAATGTTGCGAGGCTACCAATGGAGCCACCAGTCGCAAATTATACAAGAAATTTTTAATTTTACAACCCCTATCTTAAAACTGTTTGCTTTAGACCCTAAATAGCACTGTCATTTAGTTCATTAGCTCATGTCCGCAATGTATGAGCGTAAATTATATCAGTAACTTAGGTCACAAAATTCTCACAGCAACTTATATTAATTTTGCTATTTTAGTGGATGGAGTTGCACCCATGTCGATTTCTAGAGAACAATAGGGACAACTTTTCGTGTATAAATGAGCGTTGATAATTGTCATTTATATATTATTAGAATCAACTTAGGAGATAATAATGAAAAATACTTTATTGAATAAAGCAGCACTAGCTTCTGGTACGGTTTGTCTCATGACAGCGATGATGGGTAGCGCCCATGCAGAGCCAACAGGCTATGATCAACTGACGTTTCAGACAGAAATAAAAGAAGAGATTCAGAACGACGAAGTACGCGCCAGCTTGTACAAAAAAGCACAAGCAACTGACTCTAAGACTTTAGCCACAATGCTTAACACCTCAATCAACAATGCCATGAAAATCGCCAAGCGCTATCCTAGCGTGACCGTGAGCACAGGGCAACAGCGCACCTATCCACGCTACGACAAGAACGATAAAATCATTGGCTGGACAGGTCAAGCAAACATAGACTTAAAAAGCACAGACTTTTCAGCGACTAGCCAGCTAATTGCTGATTTGCAAGAAACCTTGGTGATGGACAATCTTAATTTTGGTGTATCAGATACCAAAAAAGATGCTCTAGAGCAAAAATTAATGACCGAAGCCTCTCGCGCTTTTCAGCAGCAAGCTAAGATCCTTACCCGCGCTTGGGATGCTCGTGGCTACCGCGTCATCAATGTTAACCTAAACACAGGTAGCAACTATCCACGTCCAATGTATAGCGCTATGAGCATGAAATCAGGAATGGCAGACGAGTCAGTACCAAGCCAAAGCTTTGAGTCTGGTAATAGCACTATTTCGGTGACTGCTAACGGTACCATCGAGTTAACTAAATAAGATAGCTTATAGTTAAAATAAGTTATTTACATTAAAAAAGGCAAGCATCATCAATGATGTTTGCTTTTTTATTTTGCTAGCGATATCTATTAATGACATTCAATCATTATTGAGACCATCATTGTGACTGAGCAACTTCCTGTTGACGCAGTTTTAGCATCAATTTTTGATACCAAGCTAACTTTTGGTAAGCCAATAGCTGCGCAGCCTTTCTTTTGTTATCTTGCAATGTGGTTGTATTTTGAATCACATATACAGTACGTGTGATTTGCTCAAGTGTTTGGCCAGTTTCGCTTTGTACAACCGCCTTGATTGTATGAGCACCTGGCAAAACATCAACAGTAGCGATAGATGCACTTAAACCTTGTGCAACCTCTTTATCATCAAAATAAATACGGGCACTATCACCTGCCTGTAACGCAGGCTTAATCTGCACATTGACATCGATATTCTGTACTGGACGACGATAGGCTCTCTCTTCGCTAGGTTCAGTAATGGCTAACTGATAGTTTACTGGCGTGGTCACCTTAGTATTTATCGCAGGCGACTCAGTAGTAATCGCTGTCTGCGACACATTTGATGATTGGCGACTTGTATTAGAATTGGTTGTCGTATTCAGATTAGTTGACCTGCTCGTCTCATTACCCGTCGTAATAGCCATTTGACTGACTTGTTTACCAACTTGCTGCTCATAATCCTGTGGGCGGTCGGTAAAGGTAACTTGACCTGTTTGCTCGTCGACCACTTTATAAATAGGCGCAGCATTTGTAAGAGGTGCACCAAGACTAACAAGAGCAACCGTAGTCCATAGCGCAACTCTAATCTTACCCTTCAAGAAACTCGGTTTTGCTAATAAAGTCATAATCCATCAACCTAAATAGTGTCTACTATTAATATAATTTTATAAAACTATTATGCGTGAGTTTTGACATGAAATCAGCAGCGATTTCAAAGAAAATTCAGCAATTGGACTGATACACTTTATTAATACGCATAAAAAAACCAGCCAAGTTAACCTTAGCTGGTTTTTATGACTCAAAATAACTGAGTGCTTTAGCGACTAATTAGCAGCTGTAGTACATGTCAAATTCGACAGGGTGTACAGTTACGTTTAGACGTTGTACTTCTTCTTCTTTCAAAGCGATAAACGCTTCTAGCATATCTTCAGTGAAGACATCACCTTTTAATAAGAAGTCATGATCGTCACGCAGTGCTTGCAATGCAACATCTAAGCTCTCTGCAACCGTTGGGATTTGTGCTTCTTCTTCTGGTGGCAAGTCATACAAGTTCTTGTCAGCAGCTTCACCTGGATGCATTTTGTTTTGGATACCGTCAAGGCCAGCCATCAATAGTGCAGCAAACGCTAAGTATGGGTTAGCCGTTGGATCAGGGAAACGTGCTTCTACACGTACCGCTTTCGGGCTGCTCACGTGTGGAATACGGATAGATGCTGAACGGTTAGACGCTGAATAAGCAAGTTTAATAGGCGCTTCGTAATGTGGTACTAGGCGCTTATAGCTGTTGGTTGATGGGTTGGTAATCGCATTCAACGCACGAGCATGCTTGATAATACCGCCAATGAAGTACAATGCTGTTTCAGACAGACCAGCATACTCATCACCAGAGAATGTATTTACGCCGTCTTTTGAGATTGACATATGTACGTGCATACCTGAACCGTTATCACCAACGATTGGCTTAGGCATAAAGGTCGCTGTTTTGCCAAACTGATGCGCAACGTTATGAACAACATATTTCAATTGCTGAACTTCATCCGCTTTACGTACCATCGTATTGAATGCAACACCGATTTCAGACTGGCAAGACGCTACTTCATGGTGATGAACTTCAACTGAACCTTCACCAACGATTTCTTCGATGCGTTCACACATAACAGCACGCATATCATGTGAGCTATCGATTGGTGGTACTGGGAAATAGCCGCCTTTCACACGTGGGCGATGCGCCATGTTGCCCCACTCGTAAGTCTCGTTAGTCGACCATGCTGCTTCTTCAGCCGTGATTTTATGACTAACGCCAGACATATCAACTGACCATTTCACATCATCAAATACAAAGAATTCAGGCTCTGGACCGAAGTAAGCAGTATCACCGATACCAGTAGACTTTAAATACTCTTCAGCGCGACGTGCGATAGAACGTGGGTCACGGTCATAACCTTGTAGCGTTGATGGCTCGATGATATCGCAAGTCACTACCACAGTCACCGCGTCAAAGAACGGGTCAACAAAAGCAGTTTCTGGATCAGGACGCAAGATCATATCTGACGCTTCGATACCTTTCCAACCAGCGATTGATGAGCCATCAAACATTTTGCCATCTTCCATGACATCTTCATCAACGGTATGCGCTGGGAAGCTGATGTGCTGCTCTTTGCCGCGTGTATCAGTAAAGCGAAAATCAACCCATTTAGCATTAGAGGATTGGATAAGATCTAATAGTTTATTCGACATGAATAGTCTCCGTTGTGTTGATCACGTAATTGCGATTTAAAATTATTAATATGATGTTCTTGTCCAAGAATGTCAGATGTGCTCTCAATACTAAAACAGCGCATTCGATATTATGCTTATTATCAGCACTATTTTGCGTATTAGTCAAGATGCTCATCTAAAGCGTTTACTCAATCAGACCAATATTTGTGCACATGGTCTAACATACGCCAATTCAATCCTAACGACATTCTAGCAATATACAACTCATAATGCTGAACTCTTCGGGCTCTTGTTAATAATTATTTTTAGACCAGTTTTTTGGCTTTAAAAATAATCATAACAGCAATAATGCAAAGGCTATGCCAATGTATTGACGCTCTGATAACAGATATAGTCATAGATAGATTTAATTATCAATATTTACAGTTATTTATACGATTAATATCGTTATATATTAATTAATTCTCATCTAGTTCGGTTTTAGAATACCACTTAATTAGAGCACCAATTGAGAACCAAAGGCACTTAATTGGTGCAAATTAAAATATATTTATCGTTATAATGCTATTTATTGGTGCGCCGTTAACAGCTGAATTTATAACATTATCTCTAACTACATTAGTTTATTCGTCGACAAAATAATAAAAAATATGTTTTTACTTGGTGCTTACTTAGATAGCCTATACCCTACATTTGATAGAAAACAAAATAGTGGTAAGATAACCGCGCGCAATAACGCCCTCTGTTATAGTCATAGCTGCTTGTGTCCGGTAATCAAGTAACTCGATAACAGTGAGAACCAATTTTATGTTAAAAATATAATAAAACTGATAAGTTGAAGCCTTAATGATTTTGATGATCGATAATTACGATAGCTTTACGTACAATATCGTACAGTACTTCGGTGAGCTAAAGCAGGACATCACTGTCTGGCGTAATGATCAGGTCAGCATTGAGCAGATTAAAACCCTCGCACCTGATGTCATTGTGATTGGTCCAGGTCCGTGCGATCCTGACCGTGCGGGTATTTCGCTGCAAGCCATTGAGACATTTAAAGGAATTATTCCTATACTGGGTATTTGCTTGGGTCATCAAGCTATCGGTCAAGCCTTTGGCGGTCAAGTGGTCAAAGCTGGCGAAGTCATGCATGGCCGCTTATCAGCTATCTATCACAACGAGCAAGGCGTGTTTGCTGGATTACCTAACCCGTCACAGGTTACGCGTTATCATTCGCTCGTCATTGACAAGACAAGCCTACCAGACTGCCTTGAGCTCACTGCATGGACTCAAAATGCCGATGGTAGTATTGAGGAAATCATGGGTATTCGCCATAAGGCGTTTGCTGTAGAAGGCGTCCAGTTCCATCCTGAGTCGATATTGAGCGAAGCAGGTTATCAACTGCTTAATAACTTTTTACAGACTCATGGCTTGGCTACCCTGACATCCGATGAGCTACCACAAGTTGGCTAGGTTTGACTAAAAGCACGTCGGTAAAAATGCTGCTTTTATAAGCCCATACCAAATTTCACACAGATTCATATAAAAAATAATAGTAAGTGAGACTACAATGAGTACGACAAAAATAGAAGAAACGCACACGCCAGAGAGTATTGCAAAATTGTCTGATGAGCAAACACATCAACTGTTAACCACAGCTTTGGGTAGAATATTTCAACACATCGATTTAACCTTTGATGAGATGTATCAAGTGATGCTGATTATCATGCAAGGTAGATGCAGCGACGCTATGATGGGCGCTATCTTGACGGGGCTGCGCATGAAGGGCGAATCCATTGACGAGATTACTGCGTCTGCCAGTGCCATGCGTGCACTAGCTGCCAATATTAAACCAAAGAACTGCGATTACTTGGTAGATATCGTTGGTACTGGCGGTGATGGTGCTAACTTGTTCAATGTCTCGACTGCGTCGGCGTTGGTTGTTGCGGCAGCTGGTGCACAAGTTGCTAAGCACGGCAATCGCGGCGTCTCGACCAAATCTGGTAGCTCAGACTTACTTGAGCAAGCAGGTATCAGTCTTGCGCTCACGCCAGAGCAAGCAAAAGACTGTATCGAAAACCAAGGTATTGGATTTTTATTTGCGCCCAATCATCATAGTGCAATGCGTTACGCCAACCCTGTACGCCGTGAGTTAAAAGCACGTACCATCTTTAATATTTTGGGCCCATTGACCAACCCTGCTGGCACGCCAAACTTAGTCATCGGTGTATTTACCGCGCAGTTATGTGAGCCGATTGCTAAGGTGATGAAAAACTTAGGCGCACGTCATGTCATGGTAGTAGGCGCAAAAGATGGTCTTGATGAAATCAGTCTTGCGACTTCGACCACAGTCGCTGAGCTAAAAGATGGCGAGATATCAGTCTATGACATGATGCCAGAAGATGCTGGTATCGAGTCCCAAACTCTTATCGGCCTAGATGTCGACTCTCCAGCACAAAGCCTTGAGTTGATTCGTGCTGCGCTATCTGGAGCCGACACTCATGACCGTGCCGTACTTAAAGCACGTGATATGATTGCGCTAAATGCAGGTGCCGCGATATACACCGCAGGACTTGCCAGCAACTACCCTAACGGTGTTAGCCGAGCACAAAAAATCATTCAAAATGGTGATGCTTTACTCAAACTTGAGTCTTTAGCCAACTATACCCAACAGCTAGTCGCTCAAGGTTAACTTATAAGCACTTATATACTGTCTATAGTCAAAAAAATCTAAAACGGATACAAGGCCGCCAACCATAGATTGTATAATTCATACATCTAAGATAGACAACGCCGTAGCCATTTAGTAGTTATTAATAGCTCTCTGACTATATTTACATTTAACGATATTCGGATACCAGTATGACCACAACCCATTCAGACATACCGTCAGTGCTACAGCGCATTGTCGCCACCAAAGTAAAAGAAGTAAAAGCCGCTCGCGAAGCATTGTCTCTAGAGGACTTGAAAGCACAGGTCGCAGCTGATGATAAACCGCGTCGAGGTTTTGCTGCGGCACTACGTGCTGCTGGCGCTAAAGAAAATGGTATCGGTATCATTGCTGAGATTAAAAAAGCCTCACCGTCTAAAGGCATTATCAACCATAACTTTACCCCTGCTCTATTTGCACAGCAGTATGAGCAAGCGGGCGCTAGTTGTCTGTCTGTATTGACCGACCGTGATTACTTTCAGGGCGATGACAGCTACCTTATTCAGGCGGCTAATACTTCAAGCTTACCGATATTACGTAAAGACTTTATGATTGATGTCTATCAAATCTATCAATCTTACCTAATGGGCGCTGACTGCATCCTACTCATTATGGCTTGCCTAGATGATGCGCAAGTACGAGAGCTACATGCACTCAGTATTGAGCTTGGTATGGACGTATTGATAGAAGTACATACCCAATCTGAGCTTGAGCGTGCGCTACAATTGCCACGTTCAGTACACAATATCTACGGTATCAATAACCGTGATTTAAATACCTTCGATGTTGACCTGCAAAACACGCTTGATCTTAAGAATATTTTAAACGACGCACTTGCTACTGATAGTGCTGAGCAAAAACCACTTATCGTGACCGAGAGCGGCATTCATAGCAGTGATGATATTCGTCTGATGCTAAGTAATGAGATTCAGCACTTTCTAATCGGTGAGCAATTTATGAAAACTGATCATCCAGGGCAAGCGTTACAATCCTTACTTGCGGGCGTCGCAGCAGACGGGTAAAGTAACTCAATAATATATGCTTCAATAAATGCTTAATAGCTTGAATAATGTGTGCGCTATAGACATTGTTCAATCAACCATTCATCAATCAACGATACGTTAACTTTTATGTCAAACTCTCTGTTTTCAAAAGAAATGCAAGACCAGCTCAAAGAACTCAAAGGCCAGCTGAGCAAGGGCCGTGATACCAATTCTCCTGAAGGTGAGAATCAAAAGCCAACTGAGCCGGTGTCGCTACCGACTCAAAAACAAGTAAAAAAGACAGTTAAGCAGCTAGATAGTGAACATATCGATGACGATAAAGTTCTGTTTATGCAAGCCATGCACGGTGTCAATCAGTTGGAAGATAAAAATGTTCGCTCACCTGCCAGCGCAACTAAAGCAGGCAAACCTGATGCAGCGACACTATCAAAACGTGCTGCGGCTCAAGGTAGTGAAGCCAGTGATCTAGGCGCAGGCTTGTCAGATATGCAAGCACTACTAAACCCTGTCGCTGCTGAAGCTTACTTGTCGTATAAGCAGCCTACACTGCAAAATAAAATCTTTGATCAGCTCAAAAAAGGCAAGCTGCGTTGGTATGATGCGGTAGATATCCATGGCTGTACGATAGAAGAAGCACGCGAAGCGATGACTCAGCTATTGAGCCAAGCCAAGCAGAAAAACGAAACTATGGTGAAAATCGTCCATGGTAAAGGTAGCGAAGCGATTCTAAAAACCTGTATCAATGGCTGGTTGCGTCAATTGCCAGAAGTACTAGCATTTTGCTCTGCGCCACCAAAAGATGGTGGTAACGGTGCTGTACTAGTACTACTTAAAAAACCTAAAGCAGATGGCGAATAGGTCTACTGTTAGTGATATGGTACTACATCAAAAGGACTGCTTATTTGCAGTCCTTTTTTTATCAATCATCCATGGCTCAGACATGGACTGTAACAATGCTTCCTTCAATGAACGCTCTCTTTAATGTACATTCCATTTAATGTTAGCTTCTCATTCTGCATTAATATATTGACTTGAGCTCCTTCTAATTATCAAAGCGAAATCACTATGAACATACAGACTATTGAAAGCATTAACGAACTAGAACAGCAAATTGCTGCACTGATTACCATTGAACCAAGGTTCGCCCCTGTCCATAAGCAGGTCGGCACACCTAATCTTAGGCACAACGCAGGTGGGTTTGAGCAGTTGATGAGAGCGATGGTCGGTCAGCAGTTATCAGTTGCCGCCGCTGCCAGCATTTGGAAACGGTTGGTTGATGCAGAATTAATCACTCCGCAAGCTATACGCGAGGCGACAGATGATACTTTGAAGACACAAGGATTGTCTAAGCAAAAAACTCGTTATGTGCGTTCATTAGTAGATCATGATATAGACTTTGCAGCCTTAGAAACTTTGCCAAATGAAGAAGTCATAACAACCTTGACAGCTGTGACAGGGATTGGACGTTGGACAGCTGAGATGTATTTACTATTTTCGCTAAAACGTGCAGACATACTCGCTGTCGATGATTTGGCCATTAAAGTTGCAGCCATGGAGTTATTAGGCTTAGCAGAGCGCCCAACACCCAAGCAGCTTAAAGACTTAACTCAGCACTGGTCACCTCATCGCAGTGCTGCCAGCCTATTGCTTTGGTCGTACTACGGCTCATTACGTGATAAAACCGCAGTACCTTTATAGCTAATTGAGCAAAAATAGCACTAATATTACTAAACGCCATTCGGGATAAAAAAGTCTCTTTTAAGGCTGGTTCCATATAGAAAAGCCCGACTTATTTTTAGTATGCTTAAACTTACTTTTTCTTAGCATATGACTTTTATGCTTTAGTGCCTTAAGCGCACCACTTCTGCTGACGGTCGCCATAGAGAATTTGTGGTGACTTGCAACATCATTTTTAGCCTTGTCGCTATCTTTACGAATATTAACGCCATCGTCGTTGTAATCTTTCCTGTATACGCTTGTGTTTACTTCCTTGTTATCAGACACTTCATGATTAGCAGAGTTACTACTGTTATCTGATTCATTTCCTTCTGCTGATTCATCAGTGCTACTTCCCACATGATGTTCAAGTTCAGCTTGATTAACAATCAACTGCTGAGTCGGCAATGCATGTTCTACTTTATATTTCGCGACTTTCTTTAATATATCGACAAACAAAGCGTTTTGTTTGTCATAGAACTCAATGATACCAATAGCATTCACATAAGCTTGCAACTGAATAACATAGCAATCTTGGCGCAGCTCCAAAATATTGACCTGATTCCATTCTTGATTGGTCAAATCATGCTCTTTTATAAATTCATCCAAGTCATTAACCATTTTGAATATTACGTCAAGATCAGCGGTACGCTTAATATATAAGTAGTGGAAAAAACGAAACATATCGCGAGAGGTAAAGTTTTCGATCTGCATCGATGAAAAGTCACCATTTGGTACCGTAACAATCGTCCGCGACAAGGTCCGTACACGCGATGAGCGAATACCAATGTCGATAACTGTCCCTTCGTAAGTACCAAACTTACAATAGTCACCGATACGCACAGGTGAATCTGCGACGACGACGACACTACCAACTAAGTTTTCAATCGTCTTTTGCGCACCAAGGGCCAACGCCAAACCACCCACACCCAGTGCGGCAATACCAGTGGTCAAATCAAAACCCAAATTGCCAAAAATAACAATCACTGCAAATATCAGTAATAGCGCTTTGACGACCTTACGCAGCAGTCCCAAAATTGAGACTCGCTCAGTATAGTTTTTCTTGTAGCTCAGATTTACCGCTCGAGTAAATATCGCATCGATCACTCGTAATAGTAACCAAGTCAGCGCCAACCAAGAGGCTATATCCGTAAAGCGATTGACTGGCTCACGTAGTGTTACCGATACGCCTGCATAAACCATCACCTCTGATAGTATCAATGCCATAATGACCACAGAGAGTGGCAATATTACTTTGTTAGGTAACGGCAATGGCGTACCACGCAAATACGGATAAACAATCCTTAATAAGTGGTATAGCAACCATACCGCGACATAAGTAAGTACAAAGCTAGTCACAATCATGGTGAGCGCGGCGACCAAATCAGCTAGTTGATAACCGAAAAGCTTTTTGCCATCTAAAGAATCAACCGTATAGCGCGAGACTAAGGTCGGCTCAGTATTCTCTATCACTTCTGGTACTGAGGTCAGCGTATCGCTAGAGAATTGCCAATATTGTTCGTTCTGTTTTGAGACTACCCTTTCTAGCAATAGCGGAACACTTCGCTCCCCGATATTAATCACACCGACATTTTCTTGGCTAGGTGGCAGTTGGTCAGTTAGATTACCCTCAGGTGAATTGCTAATCTGTAGATCCGGCTGAAAACGCCCCCCGGCATCCAGTGCTTGTTTGAACTGACGCACAACGGTCGTTGGGTTATCGGACTTAGATAAGTTGAGATAATTACTTGCCAGCAAATAATCATTTTCACCCAGCGCACTGATAAACCCTTGTACCGTATGACGCGGTGTATCTCGACCAAATGAGTCAGGCAATGGCGTACTTACTGTCTCTCCACTACTGTCATTACCCACTCCAAGCGCACCAGCCTCAACAGCATAAGCATTATTTGGCAAGGCAATACTCAACAGCATAGTCAGTAATAGCATTGCGACTATAAATGGCATTTTAGTAATAGCAGAGAATAAATTAGGCGAAGGACTGGGAGTCAGATTATGCTTGATAGACAAAACAAACCTCTTAGTTTAAAAATGGCACGATAAATGACAGGTGACGTCCATACTATAGTAACAATTATTTATAACAGCAGTGCTTTTGATTACGCAATTTTGTAGCTAACTGTATTGATATTTGGTTTCTTACTCTATGTGCGCTTCTAATATAGTAGGTATTTTTAAGGATAGGTTTCTCCTATAAAACTAAGAAGATGCTCATAGAATGTTTAGGTAAATTAATTTTTAATAAACTATTTAGCAAACTAACATGAATACCATTCAGCCTACCCTGAATAAACATTAGGTTAAAGTAGTTTATAAAGCGGGTTAATTTGTAGATAATGAGCGCAGTTTTGCTTATATACTGTTTTTTGTAACTTTTGACCCCTTTTACGTCATAATAGTTACCTCTCATTTCTGCATTTTTAACTTGATTACTTTGGAATCGACTATGTCTGTAACACGTGCATCTTCACGTACCTATCTTCGTTTAAGTATTTTGAGCGCGCTTGGTTTACTTGCAGTAAATACTGCAATGGCAGCTACCTCTGAAAACACTTCCATCAACGATAGCAATTTGCCACAAGTTGAGCTTGATGAAATTGTCGTAACAGCCACTCGCACACCTACTAAGACAAGCAATGTAATTGCGCAAACACGAGTAATTAATAAAGAAGAGTTACAACGTTATCAAGGTCAAACTGTTTTGGACGTACTCAAACGTCAGCCAGGCATTGCTTTTAAACAAAACGGTGGTCTTGGCGCTTCTTCAAACTTTTATATGCGCGGCTACGATAGCAAACAAGTCCTCGTATTGATTGATGGTATACGTTATAGCTCAGTCAGTGCTGGAGGCGCCGCTTTAAACTTGCTACCTGCTGATCAAATTGATCGAATTGAAGTTCTCTATGGTGCATCAGGTTCTAGCATCTATGGTGCGGATGCGATGGGCGGTGTGATTCAAGTATTCACTAAAGGCAGCAATATAGATCGAAGTAGCATGTCAGTTACCGCGGGTATCGGCTCAAACGATCATTACGTATATGGTGCAAGCGCACAACTTGCCAATACTAATGGTACTACATTAAGTCTTTCAGCCAGTCACAACGAAACAGATGGTATCAATGCGACCCGACCAGATCCCAGTAATCAAAACGACCCTTATAACAAAGACGCTGATGGTTTTGAGAGCGACAGTGTAAGCCTAGCAGTCAATCAGCGTTTTGGCGATACGTTACTGACAGGTGCTAGTATCTTGTATAGTAAATCCACTACTGAATATGACGACGGTATTTTTGAAGACGTTCATGCTGATCAAGAAAACGGCGCAGCGCAAGCTTATGTCGACTGGCAATATATGCCTGATGCCTCTGTTAAGATCCAATATGGTCACTCTGTTGATAAAAGTGAGTCTTATGCTAAGTATCCGAACGTATTCGATGGTACTCAAGACCAGATTAGCTTAGTTGGTAAAAACAAGCTGCTAGCTGGTGAAGCTGTTTATGGTCTCGAATACCTCACTCAAGACTTAGACAGTACGGCTTACAGTATTGATGACCGTAATGTCAAAAGTGCCTTTGCTGGCTATGTCGTCGCCAATGACCGCTTTGATGCCCAAGCTAACCTACGCTACGATGATGACTCACGTTATGGTGATGAAACCACCTATAATTTGGGCGGTGCGATGCATCTTAGTCCTAATTTTCGTGTTGGTGCGAGCTATGCTAAAGGCTTCCGCGCACCTGTCTTTAATGATTTAAGTCCTGCATATGGTGGCGATCTTAACCTTAATCCTGAGACTAGCGACAACTATGAAGTATTTGCTCAGTACGATAGCACTCGGCACAGCACACGTCTGACAGGTTATCGCAGTGATGTGGATAATTTAATTGCTTACTCTAATTTCAAAGCAAAGAATATCAATAGCGCTAAGATTGAAGGCATATCATTAACCTCTGACTGGGAAATGAACGACTATCTGTTTGGCGGCAGCTATGACTACCAGAAGGCAGAAGACAGTAGTGGCGGAAGTGATGATAGCAACTCTCTTCCCTACCGTCCTGAACACAAGGGCTTGGTATATGTCGGATACCGTCTGCCAAGTTTAGATATACGCGCTGAATATCAGTATGTAGGGGACTATTACAGCAGAATTACCAATACTGACTCTCAATTTGTAGACAACTATGGATTGCTGAACATCAGTGGTAACTACAAACTTACTGATAATTTGTCTATGACTGCACGTCTAAACAACATCACTAACGAAGATTATATAACAGATATTGGCTATAATACTGACGGTATTAACTACTTTACCTCTCTAACCTACAACTGGTACTAATTTTGGCTGAGTAGTATCAAAAAACATTAAAACAAAAAAGGTCATCAGTCGATGGCCTTTTTTATGGCTATAGATTCCTGTTTGAGGTTTTGTTTGTCTAAGGCATCAGCTATTTATCTCAGTCAATAGGTGACAATTAACCACTCATCTATTACAATAACGACCTCCGAGAGGTGTTGCGCCATAACAGTGATTTACTGCATTAACATTCTATAGTTATGCAATCACAGGTTATGTTAGGCTCGGTTAACTGTCGAGAGTCCATGTTTTTGGTCACTCACAGCGCAAACAACGGCACCTGCGTTTTTATTCTTTTTATCATTCGTTAACCACTGATAGGAGCATATTATGGACGCAGTGTCTACTACACCATCTGCCCATACGATCGATCCCTCTTTCACTGACTACAAAGTCGCTGACATCAGCCTTGCTGATTACGGCCGCCGTGAAATCACCCTTGCTGAAGCCGAAATGCCTGCCCTAATGGGCTTGCGTCGTCGCTACGAAGCCGACCAACCGCTTAAGGGCGCAAAAATCGCTGGCTGTATCCACATGACTATTCAGACTGCCGTACTTATCGAGACATTAGTCGCGCTAGGTGCTGAAGTACGCTGGACATCATGTAACATCTTCTCAACTCAAGACCATGCTGCTGCTGCGATTGCTGCTGCTGGTATCTCTGTTTATGCTTGGAAAGGCGAAACAGAAGAAGAGTATGAATGGTGCCTACGTCAGCAAGTACATGTTGGCGGCGAAGCGTCAGGCCAACTTTGGGATGCTAACTTAATCTTGGATGATGGCGGTGATTTGACCGCTTTGATTCACAGCGATTATGCAGAGCTGCTTGATAACATCCATGGTATCTCAGAAGAAACCACTACTGGCGTTCATCGCTTGGTTGAGATGCTTGGTAAAGGTACACTTAAAGTACCAGCCATCAACGTCAACGATGCAGTTACCAAGTCTAAAAATGACAACAAATACGGCTGCCGTCATAGCTTAAACGATGCTATTAAACGCGCTACCGATATGTTCCTTGCTGGTCGCCGCGCTTTAGTTATCGGTTATGGCGATGTAGGTAAAGGTTCTACACAAAGCTTACGCCAAGAGGGCATGATCGTACGTGTTTCAGAAGTTGACCCTATCTGTGCTATGCAGGCATGTATGGACGGCTTTGAAGTCTTATCACCATACATCGACGGTGACAATACTGGCGGCGCAGCCAGCATCAACAAGCGCTTGCTTGAAGACACTGATATGATCGTCACCACGACTGGTAACTATCACGTTTGTGACCGTCATATGCTAGCAGCCCTTAAGCCTGGTGCTGTGGTATGTAACATCGGTCACTTTGATACAGAAATCGACACACAGTTTATGCGTGACAACTGGCGCTGGGTTGAGATCAAGCCACAAGTTCATCAAATCTTCCGCTCAGACGATGAGAACGATTATTTGATCTTGCTTGCTGAAGGTCGCCTAGTGAACCTAGGTAACGCAACTGGTCACCCATCACGCGTGATGGACGGCTCATTTGCCAACCAAGTATTGGCTCAAATGTATCTGTTCGAAGAAAAATTTGCTGACTTGCCAGCTGACCAACGTACTGACAACCTATACGTAAAAGTACTGCCTAAAAAGTTAGACGAAGAAGTGGCCGCTGCGATGGTTGCAGGCTTTAACGGTACGCTAACCAAGCTGACCCAAAAGCAAGCTGAGTATTTGGGTGTGCCAGTTGAAGGTCCATTCAAGCCTGACGCTTATAAATACTAAAAGGAGCCTGACTGTGAGTAAGCCTGCTTTCTCCTTTGAGTTCTTTCCTGCAAAGACCGAGCAAGGTCACGAAAAGCTTCTCAGCACTTATGATGAGCTTAATAAGTTGTCACCAGCTTATTTTTCGGTAACTTACGGTGCGGGCGGTTCAACCCGTAGCCGCACCTTAGATATCGTACAGGCACTAAGTGCGCGTGGTACCACTGAAATCGCGCCGCACCTGTCTTGTATTGGTGATGATAAAAGTGAAATCGCTGAATTGCTCGAGTATTATAAGACTTTAGGTATTAGACGTTTAGTAGCGCTACGCGGCGACTTGCCATCAGGTCAGGTGGGCATGGGTGAGCTACCATTTGCGGTAGATTTGGTAAAGTACATTCGTGAGCATTCAGGTGATCACTTCCATATCGAAGTGGCCTCCTACCCTGAAATGCACCCACAAGCGCGTAGCTTTGAGTTTGATATCGATAATCTGGTAAATAAATACCAAGCTGGTGCCAATGCGTCGATTACTCAGTTTTTTTACAACGCTGACAGCTATCTGTACTTGCGTGATAAGTTAGAGAAACGCGGTATTGATACGGTAGCTCAGCCTTTGGTCGCTGGTATCATGCCAATTACCAATTCAAGCAATCTCTTGCGTTTTGCTGATAGCTGTGGTGCTGATATTCCGCGCTATGTACGTAAGCAGTTGACGGATTTTGGTGACGATAGTAAGGCTATTCGCGAGTTTGGATTTGATGTGGTTTATCGCTTGTGTGAACGCTTGATTGCCGAGGGCGTACCTGCCATGCATTTTTATAGCATGAACAAAGTTGAGCCAAACAAACGCTTGGTAGAAGCATTGGGATTGACTGCTTAAATTTGTAAGCATTCTAAAATATTCCTTAATTATTCCTGAATACATTATTAATAACTGGCGCTTCTAGGAGCGCCAGTTTTTTATTGTCAAAATTTTGACCAATAACCCTTTACCGTTTTATTCATACACTTTATCTTATTTGATTTTTAAAAATTTCTTCACTGTGTAATAATGCTGCTCTAAAAATAATTATCTTTATTAAGAAAAATTCTCATAAAACAAATGTCATTAATTGTCTCAAGTGATATTCTATAGATCTAATAATAACTATACTCAATCAAATAATAGGAATAAGACCACGTGCGACGTTTTTTTTATGCCGTTAACAACGACAATGCTGATGCCTCAGCACTACCTAAATTGGGTGAGTTGCCACTAGGTAGCAATGTCGAATTACCCGATAGTGTTGTCCATCACTGGTGCCGTGTACTACGAGCCCATATTGGTGATCAAGGGGTTTTGTTCGATGGATTTGGCGGCGAATATACAGTAAAGCTACAGGCAATCAGTAAAAAAAATGCCACTGCTACTTTGCTTACACATATAGACGACGATCGTACGCCGCCTACTATCACTCAGATTGGTTTGGTAATGAGCCGCGGTGAGCGTATGGACTATGCTATTCAAAAAGCAACTGAGCTTGGGGTGACTGCTATTCAGTTGCTCAGCAGCCACCATGGTGAAGTCACATTGAAACCCGCTCAAGTTGAAAAGAAACTGGCACATTGGCAACAAGTAGCGATTGCCGCTTGTGAACAATGTGGTCTTAATCGTCCGCCTCTTATTCTTGCGCCACAATCTATCAATGAATGGCTAAGCAATACCAATTCTGAGGCTATGGCTACTGGCGTTACGAAGGCGCAAATGGCCGTCAGTTCTATCGTTTCTGTGCTTAGTCATGATCCTTACTACCAAGTATTAGCAAACGCTGCAGATCTATGTATGCAAATGAGTGTACCAGCAGCAGGACAGCCTGCCATGCCTAACGCTCTATCTGATATTCTTAAACAACAGACCCCTTATATCAAACTGTTGATCGGGCCTGAGGGAGGTCTGAGTCAAGATGAATGTCAGCAGGCACAGAGTGTTGGATTTGAGCCTTGGCAGATCGGCACAAGAGTCTTGCGTACCGAGACTGCACCAGTGGTAGCGTTAGCTACTTTACATGCCTTAAGCACCTAGTAAAGACTGATAAGTACTAGTATGACTATCGTAGTTTTTATCTTTTATGCTTATAGTCAAAAATAACGTCTGTTCTGTATCGTACATAGTAAAACGCGATGCCAACTCAATGTTAATAAATTGATAATGCAGTTCTTATTTCTATAAGCCCTTATCTTTTGTGAGCCACTATTATGAGCAATTTTGACACTATTCCAGTATCAATCAAGCAGCAGTTGATGAGTACGCTATGTGAACAGCTTGAAGACGCCATATTTGTATTAGATGATAATTTACGTTATTTAGCGGTTAATGCCAGTTATGAGCTTATGATTGGCTACAAAGAAGAGTTCTTAGTTGGTCGGCCACTTGGTATTTATGCTGCTAAGTTTTTATCAGAAGCAGAGCAGCTGATCTTGAAAGACATCAGTAAAAACCTAGACAGTCATGGATTTTACGAACTTGATTTTGCGATGATTAATCGTTATGGCGAGCCTATTGATTGCCATGTCACTTATCGCAAGATTTATGTCGAACAGACGGCCTACCATGTCGGTATGCTGCGTGACATGTCATCCGTTATCAAAGACCAAAAACAGGTCGCGCATTTACTCAACTATGATCAGCTCACAGGTCTCCCTAACCGCAAGGTATTTTTGAGTCAGACAAGCGACATGCTATTAGATAGTTATCAAGAGGTTGTCCTTGTACGCTTAAATATTGATCGTTATCGCAATCTTGCCAGCCTACTAGGGCCTGATGGTGCCAATGACTTAATAAAAAACTTTGTAAAAGGAGTCGAAAAGCTCAAACTGCATAATTTACGCTCTTTTTCTCACTTTGGTGGTGATGATTTTGCGCTACTGTTTGAAGTTAAAGATGCCAATATGGTACGTCATCAACTAGACACACTCATGCAAATGTGTGAACGCCCCTTCTCTACTGATAAGAGCCATGCAACAGATACAAATATCTATTACCATATTTCTGTGGGTGTCAGCTGTTTTCCAAAAGATGATAACGAAGTAACCGGTTTATTGACCAAAGCAGAAAAAGCATTGGACTATGTCAAGCAGCACGGTGGCGATGATATACGTTGGTACGATGAGGCCATTGAAAGCGCCACCGCTGGTAGTTTAGAGCTAGAGTCTGAGCTTAGAACGGCTACCCTTGAAGGTCAATTCGTTCCTTATTATCAGCCAAAGTTCTCATTGGAGACTGGTGCTATCACAGGTTTTGAAGCATTGGTACGTTGGCAACACCCTACTCGCGGATTGCTCAAGCCCGTTCATTTTATCAATGCCATTATCGCGCACAAGCTCTCCTTTGATTTGTTTTCGCAACTGGCCATTAAAATTGTCAAACAACTAGCCATTTGGCAACAGCAAGGGTTTCATCAACACGTCTGTATCAACGCTGATGCCGCGGAATTTAGCCACCCTGACTTCTTTGATATGGTAAGCACACTACTGACCGAGAATGACGTTGCTGCCAATCAATTGCACATTGAAGTGACCGAGTCGTCGTTGATTCAGCGTCATGATAATGTAAAAAAACAGCTTAACTCGCTTAGAGAGCTTGGCGTACGTCTAGCGCTCGATGATTTCGGTACTGGTTATGCATCATTAAGCTACTTACAAGAATACCCATTTGATTTTATCAAGATTGATAAGAGCTTTATCTCCAATATTGAAACCGATCGTACCCAGCACGCGATTGTAAAAGCCATTTTAGACTTAGCAGTCGCTTTAGACATGCAAGTCGTTGCTGAAGGTATCGAAACTGAGCAGCAGCGCGATGTGTTGTTAGATATGGGGTGCAAAATTGGTCAGGGCTATTGGTTTAGCAAACCCGTGGCTGCTGATGTTGCCACTGCGATGCTGCTTAAACAAAATGCTTCTGAGTAAACGCTAAGCTATTCGTTATAAGTTATTAATCATAAACTACTATAGTCATCCACTATAAAATTATTACAGCGTTAACCTCGCTTGAAGTATCACATATACATCTGCACTCGGTTGCCTTGTACTACTTTTAAACTGAATCGACTATATGTTAAGACTCCTAGCATACGAGCATGTTTGATGTTTATCACGTTTATATCTGTGAAATAACTTACATTCCCGGTTCTACCAAATAGTGTTGTCATTTATACCGATGCGTTTGTCTTTATGGCGAACGTTATTTTTTTGGCTGTCGTTTTGTCACGTTAATACTAATCATATAAAGGACTATCTGTCTTAGTAACGTTAGGGTTTTCATATGCTTAATGCTGCTGTTTCCTAGCGCCTAACGTCGATTGCATAACCGATGCAAGATAGGTTCATGACTTATCAGTCCTGTCACCAAACTTGTATAATCACCTATGAAAGCCTATCTTTTATAGTGAATTTGTTAGAGCACATTTATTCTCTCATTGACTCTGACAATCACCACTCTTTTTAACACTATTTTATGTAATCGATAGCATGGTTGACCTGCTTTACTGTTTATCTTTTATTTAGATTTTCAGATTGGCTAGGTAAGAATAACGCACTAGAGGATAGTGCGACCATATGCTCATTATTGGCTATGATCGGTTACATTCCAAAAAGGACAGGAAGTTATGCAATACAAAGCGCCCTTACGTGATATCCAATTCGTTATGCATGAACTACTCGATAGTGAAAGCCACTACAAAACTTTGCCTGCGTTCCAAGAAGCTGACCGCGAGCTAATGGACAGCCTATTTGAAATGGCTGCAAGCTTTGCTGAAAACGAACTGTCACCATTGAACCAAAGCGGTGATGCTGAAGGCTGTAAGTTTGACAATGGTAAGGTCACCACGCCAAAAGGCTTTAAAGAAGCTTATGATGCGTATTGTGAGCTTGGCTTCCCTGCTTTATCTGCTGAAGAAGATTTTGGCGGTCAAAACATGCCGTTCTCATTGTCTACTGTCATCAATGAAATGGTTGGTACGGCTAACTGGTCATTTTCTATGTACCCTGGCCTATCACATGGTGCTATCCAAACCATCGAGCATCATGGTACTGACGAGCAAAAGCAAACCTATTTAGAAAAAATGGTTACTGGCGAATGGTCAGGCACCATGTGTCTTACTGAAGCACATGCGGGTTCTGACTTGGGTATTATTCGTACCAAAGCTGAGCCTAAAGAAGATGGTAGCTATAGCATCACTGGTCAAAAGATTTTCATCTCTGCCGGTGAGCATGATCTAACCAGCAACATCATCCACATTGTATTGGCTCGTCTACCAGGCGCGCCTGCTGGTACTAAAGGTATCTCATTGTTTATCGTCCCTAAAATGACGGTCAACGCAGATGGTAGCATTGGCGAAAGCAACAATGTCGTTTGTGGCTCTATCGAACACAAAATGGGTATCAAAGCCTCTGCAACTTGTGTCATGAACTTCGATGGCGCAACAGGTTACTTGATTGGACCTGAAAACCGCGGCCTACAGTGCATGTTCACCTTCATGAACGTGGCACGTATCGGTACTGCTGTGCAAGGTTTGACTGCAGCAGAGTATGCATTCCAAGGTTCATTGACTTATGCAAAAGACCGCTTAGCAATGCGTTCACTATCAGGTACGAAAGCACCAGAAAAAGCCGCTGATCCTATCATCGTACATCCAGCTGTTCGTAACATGCTATTGACTGAAAAAGCCTTTGCTGAAGGTGGTCGTGCGCTAGTTTATTATCTCTCACACTTTGCAGATACCGTTGCAAAAGGCGAAGGCGAAGAGTTGAAGTTTGCTGACCAAATGTTGTCACTACTGACACCAATTGCTAAAGCGTTCTTGACTGAAACAGGTCTAGAAGCTGCTAACCATGGTATTCAGATTTATGGTGGTCATGGTTTCGTTAGCGAATGGGGTATGGAGCAGAACGTACGTGATACGCGCATTTCTTGCTTATACGAAGGTACCACAGAGATTCAAGCGCTTGACTTACTAGGTCGTAAAGTCTTGGGTTCACAAGGTAAGCTACTTGCGAACTTTGTAAACGTTATCCAAGAATTCTGTGAAGAAAACAAAGAAAATGACGAGATGGGTCAGTTTATCCGCCCACTTGCCAAGCATCTTAAAGAATGGGGCGATTTGACTGCACGCATCGGTATGCAAGCAACTGAAACGCCAGACGCTGTTGGCGGCGCTGCGGTAGACTATATGTATTTCAGCGGTTATGTGACCTTAGCTTACTTATGGGCGCGTATGGCACTGGTTGCTCAGACTGCTATCGCAAACGGTACTGGCGAAAAAGGATTCTATGACGCTAAAGTTAAAACGGCTCAGTTCTACTTTGCTAAGCTATTGCCACGTACTACTACGCACGTACAGCGTATCAGCACTGGTGTAGAACCATACATGAGCATGGACGTTGATCAGTTTGCCTTTTAATTAAAGCGCTAAACTTCGCAATCGTATAGTCTTGAGCGGCAATATACTTCGGTGTGTTGCCGCTTTGTTTTGCGGATGCTTATGACGACTATCAACATAGTTTTGACTATAGCAACTGTCTATAAGTACCGACCTGTCTACCTTCTCACATTATAGTTATCAGCGAGGTGTCTATAAGTACTTCAATAGCCGTTGCTAACTTTTGGTGTACGCACAATTCACGAAGAAATACACTCGCTCACAAGCTTATTTGTTAAACTTTGATTATTAATCGCTAAGGTTATACCAAAAGAACAGTTGATAATCTTAACAACTTCAATTTTAATTATTTGAACCAAAGGAATGTTTATGGCTGTTTACAATGCCCCTCTTAATGACATGCGCTTTATCTTAAATGACGTATTCAAGGCGCCAGAGTTTTGGCAAAACAACGAAAACTTGGCTCATGTCGACATGGAAACTGTCGATATGATTTTAGAAGAAATGGGAAAACTGTCAAAAAACATTCTACTACCTATTAACCGTAGCGGTGATGAAGAAGGCGCAACTTTCGAAGGTGATGGCGTCGTCACTACGCCGACAGGATTTAAAGAAGCCTATAAGCAATATGCTGAGTCAGGCTGGGTTGGTTTAAGCGGTAATGCTGAATACGGTGGTCAGGGCTTCCCTAAAATGGTTACTATGCTCACCGAAGAGATGGTTTTCACTGCCAACCAATCATTTGCCCTGTATCCAAACCTAACAGTCGGTGCGACACTTTGTTTAAATGCAGCTGGCTCTGAAGAGCAAAAGCAAACTTATTTAGAAAAAATGTACAGCGGCGAATGGGCGGGCACCATGTGCTTGACAGAGCCACATGCTGGTACTGATTTGGGTATTATCAAAACCAAAGCCGTGCCTAATGGTGACGGTAGCTATGATATTTCTGGTACCAAAATCTTTATCACTGGTGGTGAGCACGACCTTACTGACAACATCATTCATTTGGTATTGGCAAAAACACCTAATGCACCAGAAGGCTCAAAAGGTATCTCACTATTTGTCGTACCAAAATTCTTGGTAAATGCAGATGGTAGCTTAGGCGAGCGCAACACATTAGCTGTCGGTTCTATCGAACACAAAATGGGTATCAAAGCCTCTGCGACTTGTGTCATGAACTTTGATAATGCTAAAGGCTGGATGGTTGGCGCGGAAAACACTGGTCTATCATCAATGTTCATCATGATGAACTATGAGCGTGTCACTATGGGCTTGCAAGGCCTTGGTGGTTCTGAGCTTGCCTATCAAAATGCAGCATTATATGCCAATGATCGCGGTCAAGGCCGTAGCGATACCCAGCTACAAAGCCCAGAAAAACCTGCTGATGCTATTATTCATCATGCTGACGTCCGTCGTATGCTATTGAACGCCAAAGTAAACACTGAAGCGTCGCGCTGTTTTGCGATGTACGTTGCCAAAAATCTTGATGAAGAGAAGTTTAGTACCGATCCTGAGTCAGCCAAAGCGGCTGCAGCTCGTGTTGCTCTACTGACACCAGTTGCTAAAGCGTTCCTGACTGATAAAGCACTAGAAGCAACTGTTGATTGTCAGCAAGTCTTTGGGGGTCATGGCTATATCCGTGAATGGGGTATGGAGCAGATCGTTCGTGATACACGTATTGCCCAGATTTATGAAGGTACCAACGGTATTCAAGCGCTTGACTTGTTAGGTCGTAAAGTTGCGCGTAACAACGGTAAGTACGTCACTCATTTCTTGGGTGAGATTCGTGACTTTGTTAACAACATGCAAGCAGACCACGCTATCAAACAAGCTACGTTAAATGCAGCAGATACCATTGAAGAGCTAACCACCACTGTGCTTAACAACATCGGCGAACGCAAAAACGAAATCAATGGCTGTGCGGTTGACTACATGCATGCGTTTGGCTACCTCGCCTACTCGTACATGTTTGCGTTGATGGTAGAAGCCGCTAATGGCAAAGAAGGCGAGTTTTATACCAATAAAGCCAAGCTTGCGGACTACTTTGTCGGCCGTGTCCTACCGCGTATCGATGCTCATGCACAAATGGTCAAAGCTGGTAGTGACCCAATGATGAACTTTGATCTTGCTTATTTCGACGTTCCTGCAAGCTAAGCTAGCTTTAAAACTAACCTAAAATACCTTGATTAAAAGGACAGTCGTGTTACTGTCCTTTTTTTTGTCAAAATAACTGCTAACAAAATAATTCAATATCAATTGGCAGTTCCGATTAAAATAACGCAAGACAAGATGTCGCTCGACTACAATTGAACGATTGGTAAACATTACTCAACCACTTATACCGACTTAAATAATAAAAACGATTGAAACAACCATGATAAAGGGTGCGACGTGTCAGAATTAAAACGCATTTTACAACAGATTACCGCCTTGAGCGACGTGCCAGACCCTGCGGTACTTAAACGCTTGATTGATGAGCTACGAGTCAGTGATAAAGAACCTGCATTGGCCAACGAAAAAATTCAATCCCTTATTGATATCATACATCAGCATCCAGAATATGGAGATGGGCTGTCTAGTTTCGTGCTAAAACTGATTATTCAATATCGACAAATTGCGCTGTATACCGATACTGGTATCATGTCCGACCAAGGTTTCTTCAATAGTTTACGCCGATTAATTGGCCATCGATTTTTACCATTACTACCACAAGATGACTCTGTCGTAGAATTGGTGGGCTACTTATTTAATAAACGCTCTGATGAACGCTGGCTGGCCAATATTGAAAAGGGAAAATGGGACAAACTGGTTGAGCTGGTTCGCGTAGAAGAGAAACACTTAAATCTAGTCGCTACCGCAAAAAACAGTATTCTAAACGCCATTATCATTTTGTCTTATCGCATCAGCGGTATCGGCTTGCATCCTGATTTGATGGAGTCCTATCCACAAATACTGAACTACTCAGCATCTTTCGTTGCACAAAACCAAGAAGCCGTACTCTTCGTCAATCAATATCGTCAAGCACATGAGCTTGATACCTTGACAGATATCACGCCCGAGCAAGCAGTCGATCCTGCACCTCTATTGGTCATGCTTGAACAGTGCGAAGATATCGTCGCTACCGTACGCAAGCGGATTTATAAAACTGGTATCTCTATCCGTTTGACTAATATGATGCTGCGTTTAGATCAAAGCTTGCAGCGTATGCGGATTTTGACTGAGTTGGTCACAGACGATAATCAAAAGCGAGATCGTGCTGTTATCGAACTGATACAGGCGCTCATTACTACAGCCAATCAGCGTTATAGTATTGGTTATTTGATTGATAACAATACCAAACTACTCTCTCGCAAAGTCACAGAAAATGCCAGCCGCGTCGGTGAGCATTATATTAGTACCGATAAAGCTGGCTATCAAAAAATGCTCAAAAAAGCCTCTATCGGTGGCTTTGTCATTGCATTTATGGCAACCATAAAAATACTGGCGTATCACTTAGCGCTTGCACCCATGGGACGCGCGTTCATCAACAGTATGATCTATGGTTTGGGTTTCGTATTTATTCATGTTATCCGCGGCACAGTCGCGACCAAGCAGCCAGCCATGACCGCGGCTGCAATCGCCTCTACCATTTCTGAAGGCTCTGGCAAAAAATCGCATCAGTTGACCAAGCTATCAGAATTGGTCGTCGATATCTTGCGTACCCAGTTTATCGCTATTATGGGTAACGTTATGTTAGCCGTACCCGTCGCTTTGATTATCTCTTTTGCTTGGTTGCAATATACTGGCGCGCCAATGATCGATACCGAAAAAGCAGGACACTTGCTACATGATCTCGACCCGTTCCACTCATTAGCGCTGCCCCATGCTGCCATTGCTGGGGTTTACTTGTTCTTATCTGGTTTGATTGCCGGTTACTACGACAACTTGGCAGTTTATAACAACGTAGGCGCACGTATACAACGTCACAGATTGTTGAAATACATATTGCCTAGCTCATGGCTTCAGCGTTTAGGCGGCTTTATAGAAGCCAATTTGGGCGCTATCATGGGTAACTTCTTATTCGGGGTGTTCTTAGGTAGTACCGCGACTATCGGCTATATCTTCGGCTTACCAATTGATATTCGTCACATTGCCTTTGCTTCAGCAAACTTGGCACACGGACTATTCAACATATCTGCTGATGATATCAGCTGGAGCCTCATTCTAATTTCTATACTTGGTGTGGCACTTATTGGTCTGGTCAACTTAATCGTTAGCTTTTCGTTGGCACTGTTTGTCGCCCTACGTTCTAAAGAAGTTCGCTTTTTTGAATGGAGTCGCCTCACAAAACTGGTGTTTGGCCATATTATTAGTCATCCGTCTGACTTTTTCTGGCCACGTGATAAGCCAATGAAATATGCGCGTATCGATAGTCAGGGTCACATGATATTTGATGACACTTCAGCACAAAAAAACGGCAAATCTATACCAAGTAATTATGTGGTAAGGCGTCTGTCTGATGTCAGGATACTGCCTGAATCTAAACATGCTGATGCTCAACATTCACAGACCAACACCGACATCAATTATGAAAAGCAGCCGACAGATGATCATACGCAGCCGTATAGCTCTCCTGAAAAGGTAATGGATCTGGATGATGGTTTAGTCGATGACGAACTAAACAGTGTTCCTTATACCGATGATATTCAATACGATAAGGCCACCAAAACGATAAGTGCGATCAATAACGATATCGTTAGTGATGAGCCATACCACACTGACTCTGATGATAAGCAAACTGGTGACGCAAAAACACCTTTACCAAAACCTAAAAAACCACCAAAGCTACCTAGTTAAATAGGTAGTTGCGGTGGGTTTTTGCTCGATCAACTGTTGATATTAAAATTATTTGTCATAAGACCTGTTATGAGAGTATGTTCGGTGCGCTATACAGGCATCGAACACTTTGGAAAATTCTTTTATTCCAACCTCCTTTATATCTAGAAGATTTCCACAACTCAGGCATATGAGGGAAATTTACAAACTCTTCATCTATTCTCTCCATATATGTTAATCCATCTATAGCAACATAGTTTTCATCGAACAAATAGCTCCATAAATTAAGTAGAACATTTCATTACATTATTTACGCTAGTATTTAACTAAGTTACAACCAATACAGTTAGATTGAGATGCGTCAAGCGACATTGAATACATGTAAAATAATGGATTAGATATGACCGCAAGAGTAACCAACAAAGCAATTTTCAGTAGTAGAATTTTTTCAATTAATTATGTTACCTACCCTATTAACCATAGCGTTATGAAGCACTATGACCCCGTGCAAAAAGGCCGTTATTACAAATTAAATTTTGTTTTAATTCAGCCTAAAGTTGGTGGTGTGTTCGAGTGTTCAAACTGCATTGTAAACCTGTTCGACAGAGTTTATTTATTTCGTCCCGATAAATATGAGCACAGTGTTTCACGAATTCAGTCTGGTAAACGCGTGTTATTGAGTTTTGCTTTGAATATTTAGCCAAAGCTTATTAAAGCTGGGCAAACTGTCGAGTTATTTTCCTTTGATTGGTTTGCCATAGGTATACCTCCAAAGCAACCAGCTATTTCACCCTTTAAGTCTATTAACAGACCACTTAAAACAGACTGGTATAATGGAACTACTTATAACAGACTGTTTATTTAGCCTTGTATATTAAGACGCTTATAACCCTCTTTATGGGCTCGGGCACTGTGCGCTTGAGGTTATTACCTTACCGTCACCCAATCTATAAGCCAATAGATAATTACCCCACACACAGCCCCCGTCAAGTGCGCGCGCATGTGGCAAATCAATCTCGCCTTTTAGCGCAGCCCAATGCCCAAATAGTATCTTACGAGTGCGCGGTACTTGCCACTTAAACCAAGGCAAAAAATCGGTTGGCATAGCCTCATCTAAGCCTGCTGAGAAGCTAAACTCAAGCGACCCATCCTGCTTACACAAGCGCATACGCGTAAAGTAATTAGCAATCGCCCGCATCTTGGTAAATCCTTCGATACCTGCATGCCATTCATCCGCTTCTTTGCTATATAGATTCGGCAGCAATTGGTCGAGCTGCGCTAAATTACTTTGCAGCTGAGCTTCTAATTGCTGCGCGTATCCTGCGGCGGCTTCAATACTCCAATGCGGTGGAATACCCGCATGTACCAACACCGTTTGCTCATCAGGATAGGCCAATATCGGCTGCCTGCGTAACCATTCGAGCAACTCATCACAGTCATCCGCAGCAAAGATAGGTGCCGTTTTGTCTTTATTTTTAAGCTTGGCTGCCCCGCGCCAAACTGCTATCAAATTAAGATCATGATTGCCCAATACCGTTGCCGCAGCGCCCTGCTCACACAACGCTTTGACATGACGCAGCGTATTCAATGAGTCCTCGCCGCGTGCTACCAGATCACCAGCAAACCACAATTTGTCTTGTTTAGGATCAAAATCCAGTGTTTTTAGCAATTGTAGATACGCAGCATAGCAACCTTGCAAGTCACCGATAACATACTGATGGCGAAAACTCATAATATCTCAACGATTTGAACACGATAGTTAAAGACAGCTCGATAAGAAATAAATACCTAAGCACTGGTCATAAAAATAAAGCATAAAAAACCGCCATTATAATTGACGGTTAGTAGCATGCTTTTATGTATCAAAAATACATTATACGTCTAGCTGTTGTGAATGATTGCTTAGGTTCACAAAATCTGTGACGCTTAATGTCTCAGGTCGTGCCTGCGGATCGATACCACAAGCCGCAAAATCGTCTTCGCTCAATGTCGGCAGCAACGTTGATTTTTTGAAGATAGCACGTAGCGTCTTGCGACGATGGTTAAAGGTCTCACGTACGACAATGGCAAAATGCTCTTCATCATTTGCGACTACTGGTTTGTTGATATGCGGTGTCAGGCGGAAGACAGCACTGGTCACCTTGGGTGGTGGATTAAACGCACCGCGAGGAACGGTCAGCAAATAATCTGTATCACAGTGGTATTGCATGATGACCGATAAGCGACCATAAGTCTTGCTACCCACATCGGCCGTGATACGCTCGACCACTTCTTTTTGCAACATAAAATGCATGTCTTGAATCACATCGGCATAGCTAAGCAGATGAAATAAAATAGGCGTAGAGATGTTATACGGCAGGTTGCCCACCACGCGCAGCTTACCGCGCTCTTCACTATATAGCTCACGGTAGTCCACATGCATCGCGTTGTCTTTGATAATCTCAAAGTTTGGATGGCTATTGGCACCGATACGAATACGCAAGCTATCTGCCAAATCACGATCCAGCTCTACGACTGTCATCGCATCCACTTCTGCTAATAACGGCTCGGTCAATGCGCCCATACCAGGCCCAATCTCGATCAAATTGTCATCGCGCTCTAGACGAATACTTTCGACGATTTCGCGAATGACGCTAGTATCATGCAGGAAATTTTGGCCAAAGCGCTTACGCGGCTGATGTTTGGCAGCACGTAAGCTGTTAGAAATAGTTTGAGCATCAAATGAAGTTTTGGACATAAAAGAGTCTTAATGTATAAAAGATAAATGGGCGATAATAGTGTAATGGCAGCGATACGCTGACTTTATAATGGCGAATTATACCACAGCTCATAATTAGGCTGTGTTTTTGAATAATTATTATCGATAGACGAGTCATGCTTTCGAGTAACCGACCCGGTAACTTTTTACCTCTACATCCATTTAATATAAACTCTGATTATGCTAAATGGCAGCGTCAAACCGAGCGCTATCAGACAGAAATAAATCCAAAATCGAGTCATGACAACGATTGCGGCGTAAAGTTAAATCGATAATTAATCGATTTTTAACCCTTCTTAGGTTTAATAAAGCCCGACTGCATAACGCAATTGGTTATGTCTCACCTTTTGAGTTTGAAAAGCGGTATTATGATAATTTAACCCTGTCAGGCATTGCTGCCTGACTCCAGTAAAGTAAGCCAGTCTCTGATATAGTCGAGGCGGTTCAGCCCTACGCGATCGTCAGCCCGCCAGATAAATACCCTTAGGGAGTTCAAACATGATCCTGAAACTTAACGTCACACTCCATTATCGACTCTCAGAGCCTATGGATCTTTTGCTTCAGATCGAAGCCGCCGATCTTGCGGATCAGCGGGTGCGTTCGACCGAGATTTGGACATCAGACGTTGCGCATTTTTCACGGGTCACCGCCGATGATGGCATAGGAGAGCGGATTTGGATTCATGCTGAAGGGGATTTTAGCTGCACTTACCTCGCAGAGATCACCGTTGACCGTCCTGCCTTGGACATATCGGCACTGTCCCAAACGCCCCTGCATCTTTTGCCCGGAGAGACGATCAGGCATTTAATGCCGTCTCACTATTGCCCGTCAGAACAGTTCCATGCCTTCGTGGACGCCGAGTTTGGCAATCTCGCTGGCGGCGCACGGATTGCCGCGATGCGCGACTGGATCGAGTCGGCATTTAGCTATGTACCCGGATCGAGCCATGCACAAACCACCGCGCTCGACAGCTTTGCTCAACGTCAGGGCGTATGCCGCGACTTTGCGCATGTTCTCGTAACATTAGCACGCGCGTCGTCGATACCAGCTAGGTTTGTGAGCGTTTATGCGCCCGATGTGACACCACAAGACTTTCATGCCGTGGCCGAGGTCTACCTTGAAGGGAGCTGGCATCTCATTGATCCGACTGGCATGGCAGGTGCCGACACAATGGCCCGCATTGGTGTTGGGTCCGATGCGTCAAACGTCGCATTCTTAACCTCGTTCGGATCCATGGAGCTCGTCAACCAATCAGTATCCGTGACCAGACAATCTTAGGGTCTTGACCCTAGGATTGCGGGCCTGTGTTTAAGACAGACGCTGCCCGTCATACACGATATAAACTTTACTAAATCGTCTTAAGTAGCTGCCTTTTTAGATAAGTATTGTTGATACTAACGTTGCCAAATACTAATACTGCGTGAAAAATATCTATAAGCACTGACTTATACAGCAGGTACATCAATAAGTGATTTATCAGCCATCTCATTAGCCATACTTAGTGCTTGATATAAACTGGTCGCACTCGCACCGCCGCTTCCTGCCAAGTCTAACGCCGTACCATGATCAACAGAGGTACGAATATAAGGCAAGCCTAAGGTTAGATTGACCGTATCGCCAAAACCGTGCGACTTTAATACTGGCAATCCTTGGTCGTGATACATGGCAATGACCGCATCACAGTTTGCTAAATGTCTGGTGGTAAATAACGTATCAGCTGGCATCGCTTCTGATATGTGTACGCCTGCATCGATAAACTCTCTCAGAACTGGATTGATAATCTCAATCTCCTCACTTCCCAAGTGACCACCCTCGCCTGCATGTGGATTGAGGCCACAAACTAAAATACGAGGCTGCGTGAGACCAAACTTTTCTCTCATATCATCGATGACAATTTGTACCGTTTGGCGTACATTATCGGCAGTAATCGCAGCAGGGATGTCCTTTAATGGTAAATGCGTAGTGACAAGCGCTACTTTCATCGCTTGATTGGCAAGCATCATGACGACTTTCTCACAGCCACTTTGCTGCATAAAAAACTCAGTATGACCACTAAACATGGTGCCATCTAATAGCTTGATGCCAGCATCTATCAACGCTGATTTTTGCAATGGCCCAGTGACGATGGCAGAGACTGTATTATTTATTGCCAGTTTATGAGCAATATCTAACTGCTGAGCCACCATCGCTGAGTTAGCGATACTGATTTGCCCGCAGACAACTGGTGCCGCACAAGGAATATTCAGTAGGATAAAAGCACTATCAGCGTCTATATTCTGCTGTGATATCTGCTCTACCAAGTTAACAGCGAAGTTATCGGCATTTATATCTGTATTGATAGTATGCCAACTAGGTATGCTTTTGAGCATGCCAGCCGCGACCAACTCCTCTGCGCGAGTTTGCATCGCTTTAGCATCAGCAGTCACCCAAATTGGCCGAGCAAAATCTTGCAACTTACCCTCTGCTGCTAGTCCTAGTACTACGTCCATGCCAATACCCGCAGGCTCACCTGTGGTGATTAATAGTGGGCGTTTTTTTTCTGTCATAACAATAGCCTTACGTTATTCAAATTATTGATTTTATTATATTTATAATTAATACCTTAAGTTTTGATACTTAGATATTGTATGGTATCTCTTACTTCATAAAAAACAATCACTTCAGATTTAGTTCTTTATCAAGTCTAAAAAACCACATTATGTGTTAAACTTTCGCATCTGATTGTAGCATTTACAGACAAACCTGAGACCGCGTTTTGGTACTTCTATCGTAGAGGCGCGCTACGTTTGTATTGCTCTATCATCGACATCTTTTTTCATACCCATTTTAACTCATTAGGCACTCATGGCAGAAAACGACAAAACCGACGACTTACTCAATCAGACACCGCCGCACAATATTGATATTGAGAAGGCATTGCTCGCGTCTTTGATGAGTATCGAAGAGGCGTACGACAAGATTGCCGATATTGTCACCAAAGATGACTTTTATGCTGGGCGACATCAATATATTTTTGATGCCATTGCCCATTTGGCGGCAGTGAATGAGCCTTATGATACGGTCATGGTACACGACTGGTTAGAAGCGCAAAAGTTACTCAAAGGCGCAGGTGGTGACAGTTATTTGGCCGATATTTTGAGCCAAAGTCCTGCGACCTTGTTTAACCTAACTGCCTACGCCCAGCGTGTGCGTGAACTATCAACCCTACGCCAGCTGATTACCACTGGTAACGACATGCTGACGCTTGCCTATAATCCAAAAGACCAAAGCGTTAGCGACATTCTAGACAATGTCGAGGGTAAGATATTTAGTATCAATGAGCAGCACAATAAACGCGCAGAACAGCGCGGACCTGTCGGTATCACTTCTGTCTTGACCAATGTGATCGATAAGATTCAAGAACTAAAATCTAATCCCGATGGCATGATTGGTTTGCAGACACCATTTGCCGAGCTGAATAACAAAACCCAAGGCCTACAAGCGGGTGACTTGATTATTGTCGCTGCGCGTCCTTCGATGGGTAAAACCACTTTTGCGATGAACTTGGCAGAAGGGATTTTGTTTAATGAAGATTTGCCAGTCGTCGTATTTTCGATGGAGATGCCTGCGGAATCTATCGTCATGCGTCTGCTGTCCTCATGGGGCGCGATTAACCAGACGCACCTACGTTCTGGGCAAATGAATGAAGATGAATGGGCAAAGATGATGAACGCCATTCAACATTTGCAATCAAAGCATTTGTATATTGATGATAGTACTGCCCTACCGCCGTCTGAGATGCGTTCTCGCTGCCGCCGTATCGCCAAAAATCATGACGGTCGCTTGGGTGCTATCGTAGTCGATTATCTTCAGCTGATGAAAGTGCCAAGTCTAGATGGTAACCGTGTTGGCGAGATTTCCGAGATTTCTCGTAGTCTAAAGGCGCTCGCACGTGAGCTTGAATGTCCAGTGATTGCGTTATCACAGCTTAACCGTAGTCTAGAAAACCGTCCAAATAAACGCCCTATCATGTCAGATCTACGTGAATCTGGTGCGATTGAGCAGGATGCTGATTTGATTATGTTCATCTATCGTGATGAGGTTTATAATGAAAACTCAGACCACAAAGGTGTAGCGGAAATCATCATTGGTAAACAGCGTAACGGCCCTATTGGTACTATTCGTCTAGGCTTCGAAGGTCAATTTACCCGCTTTATCAATCTAACGCCAGAGTACTACCAAGGCGTGAGTTTCGAGAATGATGAGTAACCAACCTTATAAATTTAAGCCTAATCAAGACTAAGCCTTATATAGACTCAGTTTAAATTATAGGTTAATAAATAATTTTACATAACCAGTTTTTAATACAATAGCCAGTACCGCATCAACCCAATCGATGCAGTACTGGCTTTATAACTTCATAATTCTACTCATATAGAAGGCGATTATGCGCACAATTACTATAAAACCAAAAGCCCTTACTCATAACTTAAATCAAGTCAAACAACGAGCACCTCAGTCTAAAGTATTGGCTATGGTCAAATCCAATGCTTACGGGCATGGCGTGGCGGCAGTCTTGCCAGCCCTGCAGCAAGCAGATGGTATCGGTGTCGCTACGTTGACTGAAGCGCTGGAAGCCAGACAGTTAGGTTGGGAGAAAACCATCGGTCTAGTAGAAGGTGCGTTTACCGCTGATGAGTGGCAACAAGCGATTGATCATGATATTAGCTGCGTGATTCACCACAGACCACAGCTAGAATGGGCACTACAAAATATCCCGCCAGCTGGCAGTGCAACTAGAGTCGCTTGGCTCAAATACAATACGGGCATGAACCGTTTGGGTTTCAATGCTGAGGGTGTGCTATCAGCAGCAAAACGCCTATATGAAGCGGGTTATCAGCTGATTCTAGCCACGCATTTTGCCAATGCTGATGACCACGATCACCCATTAAATGCCATACAGATTGAGCGCTTCTCAAGCGTACTAGCGACTTTGAAAGACACCATTAGCCCAAATATCCAAGGCTCATTATGCAACTCTGCTGGTATCGTCAACTTCCCAGAACATCATTATGACTGGGTACGTCCAGGCATTATCTTATACGGTAGCTCGCCTGTCGTTGATAAAAGCGCACAAGAATTAGACTTGCAGCCCGCGATGGAGTTTAGTGCTCAAATCATTGCTCTACAAACCGTTAGCGCCAATGATGCGATCGGCTATGGTAGCCGCTGGCGTGCGCAGCAAGACACCAGAACCGCTTTGGTCAGCGTTGGATATGGCGATGGCTACCCACGTGTGGTCACTGATGATGCGTATGTCACTGTCATCGATGCTAACGACAGCCAAAGCTACCGCTGCCCAGTGATTGGGCGAGTGGCTATGGATATGATTGTCATTGATATCAGTAGCACACCTGAGAGTCTTGCTATAGATAGCAAGGTCATGCTCTGGGGCGATGCGCCGCGTGTCGATGAAGTTGCAGGTCATGCTGGGACGATTAGTTATGAGCTATTATGTCGCCTTAGCATACGTCCAAACCGTACACAGGCATAATCATTAGCGGCACAGTCATTAGCATATAAGGTATCGTGGCTTGCTAAGGTGATTTCGGTCTATTTGGCAAGCCATTTGATCTTGATAAAAATGAACGTTTACATTGAAAGTAAATACGCTATACTAAAAGTTTGTTGTCAACCCAGTATACGCACTGACGCGATGCTATTGAAGACTGATGACGTTTCACTGACTGCGATCGACTGCTAGGATTACTATGAGTTTGCGCCATTTTTTAACCTTATCTGATTTAACCAAACAAGAACTAGAAAACTTAATCAAACGCGCAAGCGAATTGCGTAAGATGCAACACGCAGGCGAGATATATCAGCCTTTTGTTGGTCGTACGCTTGGCATGATATTTGAAAAATCTTCAACGCGTACCCGTATCTCATTTGAGACGGGCATGGGTCAATTTGGTGGTAATGCCATATTTTTATCACCAAACGATACGCAGCTCGGTCGCGGCGAGCCATTAGAAGACTCAGCGCGCGTGATTTCTAGCATGGTTGATATCATTATGATTCGCACCTTTGGGCATGAAAAAGTTGAAACCTTTGCTGAATACTCAAGCGTACCGATTATCAATGCGTTGACCGATGACTACCATCCTTGCCAGTTGCTTGCTGATATGCAAACCTATTACGAGCATCGTGGTAGTATCGAAAATAAAATCGTCACGTGGGTCGGTGATGGCAACAATATGTGTTCGTCATTTATGCAAGCTGCCAATCAGTTTGGTTTTGAACTACGTGTGGCAGCGCCTTATGGATTCGAGCCTGATCCAAAACTTATGGAGCGCTTCTCACACTGCGTCAGTCTGGTAGAAAACGTACAAGACGCAGCAAAAGATTCTAACTTAATTGTCACTGATGTGTGGGCAAGTATGGGTCAAGAGTCAGAGCAAAATACGCGTGCACGTCGTTTTGCCCCTTATCAAGTGACGCCATCTTTATTAGACAAAGCCGACCCTGAAGTGGTATTTATGCACTGCTTGCCAGCCCATCGCGGCGAGGAAATCTCTCATGACATGCTTAATGACCCACGCTCTGTCGTTTGGGATGAAGCTGAAAACCGCTTACATGCCCAAAAAGCATTGATGGAGTTTTTACTTAAAGACAAAATCAAGTTGCCTGCATAACTTAGGCTATTCTATCAAAAGACAGTGAGATCAATAGTAAGATAACTTGCTAGTACACTCCTAAATAAGTTCCTATATAAAAAAGCCGTCCAGATCTGGACGGCTTTTTTGGTTGTACAAATGATTTGATCATAAATTAACGCGTGAGCGTTGTCACACCATTAGCACCTGCTTTTAGCAGAACGTCTGCTTGGTTTGCTGCAAAGATACCATTACAGACCACACCTACGATATTATTTAGCTCTTTTTCGAGCGCGATTGGATTACTCACATCCAAATCATAAGTATCTAGAATGACATTACCATAATCAGTGACAAAGTCTTCACGATATACTGGCTCACCGCCCAATTTGGCCAATTGGCGAGCCACATACGAGCGTGCTTGTGGTAATACTTCAATCGGTACTGGAAACGCGCGACCTAATATATCAACGCTTTTACTATCATCGACCATACAGACGAACTTATTTGAAGCTGCGGCCACAATCTTTTCGCGAGTCAAGGCACCGCCGCCGCCTTTGATAAGTTGCAAGTGCTCATTGACTTCATCAGCGCCATCGATATAAACATCTAACGTGCCAGCAAAGTTTAAATCGACTATTTCGATACCAAGCGCACGAAGTTTGTCTTCTGTCACCTGTGAGCTAGCGACAGCGCCAGCAAGCTTTAATTGTGGCAACAACTCAATCAAACAGTTGACCGTACTACCTGTCCCTACCCCAAGTATCATCTCGTCTTTGATATAGCTTAGAGCAGCTTTGGCCGCGGCTTGCTTTTGTGCTTGCTGATCACTCATCATAAATCCTTGGAAAATAAACGTATGGTCTTAAAAAAAGTAAAAGGCTAAAACAGATAAAATGCGCGGCTATTATAACCGATGATATTAATGGATGTTAGCGCATCATGACGCTAATTTGTGAGCCCTATCGTGCCTACCTAAGACTTAACTTAGGCAAATACCTGCACTTCATGTAAATTCAAGCACGAAATCCCAAGAAAACTGCAATTGAGTCTTGCAAGATACTAAAAATCGGCATAGGCTAATCTATTTCATTTTTATATTCATCTACACTTTTTATATTCACTCTGTTTAGGGATTACTATGCTGTCACACTGGGTACGAGCCATCTTACAAGCCACCGTCTATGACGTTGCTATTCAAACACCACTTGAAACGGCGCCCAAGCTGACCCAACGTTTTGCCAATGACATTAGATTTAAGCGTGAAGACTTACAACCGGTCAAATCATTTAAATTGCGCGGTGCCTATAACCGTATCAGTCAGTTGAGCGATGAGCAAAAAGCGCGCGGCGTCATCTGTGCGTCAGCAGGTAATCATGCGCAAGGCGTGGCGTACTCTGCACGCAAATTATCACTAAATAACATCATCGTCATGCCAACCACGACTCCTGATATCAAAGTGGATGCGGTAAGAGCACTTGGTGGCAATGTAGATCTGCACGGTGATAGCTTTGATCAAGCAAACCGTTACGCAATTGACCGCGCTGAACGCGAAGGACTGACCTTTATTCCACCTTATGACGATGAACTGGTCATCGCAGGACAAGGTACCATCGGTCTTGAGCTGACCCAGCAGTGGCGTAACATGGACTATGTATTCGTTGCCGTTGGTGGTGGCGGCCTAATCTCTGGTGTAGCCGCATTCTTAGGCGAAGTTGCACCACATGTAAAAGTGATTGCGGTAGAAGCTGAGCAGTCAGCTTGTCTAAAAGCGGCGCTTGAAACAGGTGAACGTGTCAAGCTCGAGCAAGTAGGATTGTTCGTCGATGGCGTGGCAGTCGCACAGATTGGCGAATTACCTTTTGACGTCGTCCGTACACAAAAGAGCGATAACTCAGGCCCTATCGTTGAGCCTGAAGTGATCACTTGTACCAATGATGAAGTGTGTGCGGCTGTCAAAGATATCTTTGAAGAGAATCGCAGCATCGTTGAACCTGCTGGCGCACTGTCAGTCGCTGGCATGAAAAAGTATATCGAAGCCAATAATATTCAAGATAAAAACTGCGTCGGTATCATTTGCGGTGCCAATATGAATTTTGACCGCTTGCGTTATATCGCTGAGCGTACTGAAATTGGTGAGAAAAAAGAAGCCATCTTTGGGGTTACTATTCCTGAACAAACAGGCGCTTTCTTGAACTTCTGTCGCAGTCTACATGGCCGTAATATCACAGAGTTTAACTACCGTGCCGACAGCAAAAAGTCACCAGACTCAATGGAACCTGCCTCAATCTTCGTCGGTATTGCTTTAAAAGAAGGTGAAAAAGAGCGTCAAACCATCAGTAACCAATTGTCAGACGATGGCTACACTGCTCACGACCTGACTGATGATGATATCGCCAAATCACATATCCGTCATTTGATCGGTGGTCATGCTCATGTCGAAAACGAGCAATTGCTACAAGTGGTATTCCCAGAACGTCCAGGCGCATTGCTAACGTTCTTAGAAAAATTGGGTGATGACTTCAATATTACTTTATTCCATTACCGCAACCATGGTGCCGCTGAAGGTCGTGTACTGGTTGGCCTGCAAGCCTCTGAAGGCAATTCTCGTCAGTTACAAGACGCACTTTTAGATATTGGTTATGACTGTGCCACGGTCAATGACAACATTGGCTATCAGTTGTTTTTGAGATAGTAAAAATAGACGTAATATTTCTTATCTAATGGCAGTTTTTAAGTCGATTGAAAACTGCCATTTTTATATTAATAATGATTATGAGCTGGCAGGTATGGCACAGTGATAAACAAAGTATTAGTGATATTGACCTGTCTGATTTTCGTGCTTATAGGTTATAGAGTCCTTCAACCTAAAAACACGGTACATCAGCCTGCAACCAATGCAGCAGCAGATATCCTAACGCAACCTACTCTTACCTCTACTGACGTTGATAATATTGATGATATAGCGCCAACATACGTTGATTTAGGTACCACTTCAACATCAGTACCAACTGTAACCCCAGCCTTATCCACACAACCAGCCTCAAGCTTTTCATGTGACGGCAGAACACATTGCTCACAAATGACATCCTGTGCAGAAGCCACTTATTTCACAAACTACTGTCCTAATACCAAAATGGATGGTAACCACGATGGTGTACCTTGTGAACAACAATGGTGCAACTAACTACAGTCATCAAATTTATTTGCAAATATCAAAGTTGCCCTAATATTGTTTATATAAAACTATGATTTAATATAAAAACGAATGCAGAGTGATTCTTATGAAGAAAAATGCTAATGCTGATAATAACCAAGGCTTAGTGAAAATCCGTCTCGATAAATGGCTATGGGCAGCTAGGTTTTATCGTACACGCACCCTTGCCAAACAAGCGATTGAAAGTGGACGCGTACACTATGCCGGTAGCCGGGTAAAAACCAGTAAAGAGATTTCAGTCGGAGATGAGCTAACCATTCGTCAAGGCTCAGCGACCGCTATGACTGAAAAGACTGTCGTTGTTGAGGCGCTATCTGCACAGCGTGGCAATGCGACTGCCGCTGAGGTACTATATTCAGAGACAAAAGAGAGCGAGACGCGCCGTGCTTACTATGCCGAACAGCGCAAACTGGCCAACCTTGCTCGTCCTGATAACAAGCCCAACAAAAAAGAGCGACGCGATCTACAGCGTTTTAAAAGTAATCAAGATTAAAACCGTTTCACTATCTCGCATTTTGGCCATGCATCATATGGCCAAAGCTTCATTGTTAAATGACGCTATTGTTTAGTCTCTATCCTTGCCATTCCAAGCATTAAGCGTTACGCTAGCAGCTGATTCAATCGATTGCATGCTAATAAAAGCCGCATTAACAATGCCGGTCTCTTATAGCATGTTTTTTTTGTTATAGAAGGTCATATTATGCTGATGAAAGCCTGTACTCCCTCGTCTGTATTATTGGTATGTTTGGGAAATATCTGCCGCTCCCCTACTGCTGAAGAAGTTTTTCGTCAGCAAGCAGCGATTGCTGGACTATCCATAAAAGTAGACTCAGCAGGCACCAGTGATTGGCACGTTGGCAGTGCGCCTGATGCTCGCTCACAACGTCATGCTAAATCACACGGCTATAAAATTAATAAGCTGGTCGCTCGTCAAGTCAGTGCCAATGACTTTCGTGATTTTGATTTAATCTTAGCCATGGATTCACAGAATTTAGCTGATCTACAAGCTATCAAAGACAGCATTGCAGAGTCAGAAGATAGTTTGGCAACACTAGCCCTATTCAGTGAAGAAGACCCTACCTATTGCGGCAGTGATGTGCCAGATCCCTATAAGGGCGATAACGATGATTTTGAAGAGGTGATCGAGCGTATCGAGTCAAGCGCCCAAGCTTGGATAGAAAGCTGGAAAGCCTGCTAGCCATACCGTCTATATTTCTGCTACTCTTGCATCCGGTATCCTCTATAATATGGTTAAGCTTCTACAAAAGAGCTACAGCGTTAACCTCGCTTGAAGTATCACAGTTACATCTGCACTCAGTTGCCTTGTATCTCTTTTAAATTGAAACAACTATAACTACCTTATTACTTATTATCCTTTTGCCACATAGGCTATGTTATGACCCAAGCTGCACGCCTTGACCACAGTACTCAGTCTACCATCAGCTCTGATGTTTCGAATGTTTCATCGACTGCCGTAGTCAATGATTCAATCGACTTGTCATATGACAATACTATGGCATTGGCCTGTGTTGCTGACTCTGTCGTGACGTTAGAAAATGAGGCGCAGCTTGATGACTTTATGGCAGCTTATATAGAGGATACAGCAGACAAGCTACCACTGTTTGTACTGTCTGGCGGTAGTAATGTCTTATTGCCTGCCGCTTTGAAAGCCATAGTATTACAGCCAAAGATGCGTGGTATTAATCTGACCGAACAAACTGACGATTATGTTGATATCGAGGTAATGGCTGGCGAGAACTGGCATGATTTGGTCGTTCATACGGTCAATCAAGGTTGGTATGGGTTAGAAAATCTTGCACTAATACCAGGTCTAACTGGCGCGGCACCCATACAAAATATCGGTGCATACGGCGTACAATTAGAAGACCGCTTACAGTATGTACGCGCCTATCATTTGCCGACACAAACTTGGCACCATTTATCAGCTGCTGATTGCCAATTTGGCTATCGTGACAGTATCTTTAAACGTACGCCAAACACATGGCTTATTAGTCGTGTAGGTTTCAGATTACATACTGATTCTGCCAATATTTTAGCCAGTTACGGCGATGTACAGACTGTGGCGCAGCGCTATGCGGAGCAACAAGGGCGCGAGCAAGCAATGCCTGCTGACGTTATGCAAGCTATTATAGATATTAGACAACAAAAGCTGCCAGACCCTAAGCAGCTACCTAATTGTGGCAGTTTTTTTCAAAATCCTATTATCGCTCAGGAGCAATTCACGGCGCTGCAAGTAACTTATCCAGCTATCGTTGGTTATGCGATGCCTGATGCAATGGTAAAGGTGGCTGCAGGGTGGCTCATTGAACAAGCGGGATTAAAAGGCGGCGGTATTGCACCTATTTTTACTCATAAGCAGCAAGCACTAGTACTGACCAACCATACGCCTCAACAAGCCACACAAGAGGATGTAGCTATAGCGCAAAAACATATCGCTGCTACTGTCTATGAAAAATTTGCCATTCAATTGTCACGTGAGCCAGTCTGGGTAAATGCTGATGGCTCAATTGGATATGCTGAGCATGTGGCCTAAAAAATCATGGTCTAAGCGGCTATTATCTAAACGATTATGGCGATATTACTTGCGATTTTCTGAACGCATGGTGACGCTTTTTCGCATTATCAATATTACTTTTATACTAGGCTCCACGTCTGTCATTTTAGTGATTATCAGCCTATTTACCCCGCTGTTTTCGCAAGCAATCGTTTATATCTTTTCCCTATTGCCGCTACCTGACATGCCTGCTGCTGCCATGAGCTCACCGCCTACTGCCTATGTAGTCTTAGGCGGCGGTCTGACCAATGACCACAACAACCAAATTATCTTGAATCGCTATAGTCTCAATCGTGCCCGTACCGCTGCAGGTGCTTACCATGACTTACCCCTACCGATCGTACTGAGTGGTGCTGAAGCTCCATGGCTCGGTCAATGGTTGATGGAACATGGTATCGATGGACTGATCAGTGAAAATGCCAGCATGAATACATGTGAAAACGCCCGTTTTACGGCCAAACGTATTCCGCTACGCCATGTATATCTGATTACTGATAGCTATCATATGGCACGTGCACGTAGACAGTTTGCTTTAAATGGTATCAATAGCACACCACTCCCTGCGCCACTGCCAGTTAGACGCGACTGGATGAAGCCTGCGCACAACTTAAGTCACTCACGGCGCGCTGTCTATGAGGTCGCAGCCTACCTGCGCGATGTGATACGTCCACAGATGGACTGCCGCCATGCCAATGATGTGACTTCACAGCAGCTATTGACCCCAAGAGGCAGTGTTGCAAAAAACTCTGACGAATAAACGTTAAAGATGTATACGATACTATTGAGAGACTCGTTCTAAATGCTACCGATCATCCACTACATCTGTGATGGGTGTATAATAACAAGAGACACTGCTATTTAAGAGATTTGCCATGCTCAGTATATTTTTATTAATTCCATTAAGTCTCATGCTGTTTGTGGTTGCTATTTGGGCAGTGCGTTATGCGGTCAAGTCAAATCAATTCGAAGATCTGGACAATGCATCACAGCGTATTATATTGGATGACCGTCAAGAACGCCGCCAAACCATACAAGCTCATGAACGCTCAGCACCTACCCAGAAAAAATATGAAACAGTGGCAACTGATGGAAAAAATGATAATTCTGAGATAGATAAAAACTCAGAAGTCTAATTTATCTACCTTATAAATGCGTAATTTATTGGTGCCGTTTTATCAAACAGTTCAGCACTAGCAAGTTCGCACTTTACCATTCTTAGGAGACGCATTCATGACCATCGCTTTACTTGTGGCGGCATTACTAATGGGATTCTTTGGTTCACCGCATTGTTTAGGCATGTGTGGCGGTCTTGTGACCGCGTTTGGTCTGTCTATGAAGGATGTTAGCCCCGCCAAACGCCGTGCTTTGGTAGCCACTTACCATCTTGGGCGTTTAACGAGTTACGCATTATTGGGTTTAATCGCAGGGCTTATCGGTATTACCGTATTAAAGCCATTGATGATGGGTAATAGTACACCGCGTATTTTATTGGGATTGGTACTGGTATTCGTCGGTGTGACGATGCTTGGTGCGCCGTTTTTGACTAAGCTTGAACGTTTTGGTATGCGATTTTGGCAGTATCTTAGTCCATTGCGCCAAAAGGTATTTCCACTCAATACTTTTCCGCGCGCCCTAACAGCAGGTTTGCTTTGGGGCTTTTTGCCTTGTGGTTTGGTATATGGCGCTCTACTGATTGCGGTCGTTGCTCATAATCCACTAAGCGGTGCTGCGTTGATGTTTGTCTTTGGTCTAGGAACCATACCGATGTTGGTTGCGACGCACGAAACGGTCGGTTGGCTACGTGATAAGATCGGACGTTTTCGCTTAAGACAGTTAAACGGTGCGGTTATGGTAATATCAGGTTTGGCAGTAGCGGTCGTGCCGATGGTCATGGCAAATATGCATGGCAGCCATGGTGAGATGAATCATGGTAGCCACACTGCTATGATGTCTGATATGGGCTCTCATGATATGAGCCAAATGAATCATGATATGGATATGGCAGCAGACATGGATCATAACATGCAAAATATGGACAACCATATGGACCATAGCATGCATGACACGAGTGATGAATCAATGGACATGAATCACCATGAGCATACTGAGATGATGGAACACGCTCAATAAAATCATCTAAACAGATACTATTAACACTTAGCATATAAAAAAGCCCTCAATACCATTTTCGATATTGAGGGCTTTTGCTTGTTGAATAATGCTCAGTTTATAGCAATTATTCCTGCCATTGCTCAAGCGTAAACTTGGTTTCTAAATGCTTCTCTAATGCCGGTATATTAAAGGCATCATCCTCACTCACAAAGCTGATGCTAATACCTGTCTGTCCTGCACGGCCCGTACGACCGATACGGTGTACATAATCATCTGGCTGGTCAGGCAAAGTGAAGTTGACCACATGACTGATATCATCGACATGGATACCGCGCCCTGCTACATCTGTCGCCACCAAAATAGATGCATGACCATCTTTGAAACGCTGTAAGTATTTCTCACGTTTTTGCTGAATGACATCACCTGAGAGCATCACAATATTATGCGCTTGACGCAGTTTGTGATATAGACGCTTTACTTGGTCTTTACGGTTGGCAAAGACGATGACCTTTTCTACTGCTTCATCACTGATAATACGCTGTAGGGCGTCTAGCTTTTGATCTTCTGTCAGCAAATAAAAATGCTGATCTACTAACTCGCTGGTCTTGTGTTCAGGCTCAATTTCAACAAACTGAGGCTCATGTAACCAACGGTAGGCCAAATTCATAACATCTTGGTTAAAGGTTGCAGAAAACAGTAAGCTTTGACGATCCGTATTGGCAGGCATTCGACCAACTAGGCGTTTGATATCAGGAATAAACCCCATATCTAGCATACGATCGGCTTCATCGAGTACCAGCACCTCTACTCTATCTAGATACACCATGCCTTTATTAGCAAGGTCAATTAGACGGCCAGGCGTCGCTACCAAGATATCAACGTATTGACGTTCAAGCTCGTGCTGCTGAGTTTCATAGTTAGTACCGCCCATAATACAGACGCTATGTAGCGAGGTATATTTGGTTAATGCAATACAGTCATCAAATATTTGCTGAGCCAGTTCGCGAGTTGGCGCCATGACCACAGCGCGCGGCTCACCAAGATAGCGCTCTTCGTCGTTGGTAAATGGACGCTTAAGCAAGGCTTCCATAATAGTCAGTAGAAAAGTCGCTGTTTTACCTGTGCCCGTTTGTGCCTGTCCAATAGCATCTTGATGTGCCAATGTATGCGGTAGTATCTTTGCTTGAATGGGCGTCAATTCAGTAAAGCCTAGATCACTTACTGCACGCAGGGTCGCTGTTGAAAGTGGCAAATCAGTAAACGTTGTAAAATTGCTCAAAAAAATATCCTTTTAAATGAATTACTTGTATTTTATTAATTATAAATAGGCTCACAATGAACCTTTATAGTGTCGAGTGTAGTGTTTAAACCGTGAGCAGTAAGAGTAGATTTATCAAGTCTGCAAACTACCATCAGACATATAGGCATAAAAAAAGCCAAGCCCGAATCCAACCCTACCAAATATGCTGCAGTTCACTCAACATAGGTAAGATAAGATGGGCTTGACTCAGTAGTATATCAGTAGTTTGTACAGACATTATAACTAAACCGCTTTAATGTCTGGGTAAATTACTCTTCTATCTTTCTGACTTCTTCAGCTTGCAGACCTTTGTCACCTTCTACTACGCTGAACTCAACTTTTTCGCCATCTTTTAGAGAACGATAGCCATCACCCTGAATCGCGCGGAAATGGACAAAAATATCTTCTCCGCTGTCACGTTGAATGAAACCAAAGCCTTTTGAGTCATTAAACCACTTAACGATACCTTGCTCACGAGCTGACATAATATTACTTCCTAAAAAAGTCCGCTTAGCCCTAGCTTCCTTTGCGACATTGCATATAAACAGGGTCTAAGATTATGAAATCAAAAATTAAGAGTATTACTACTCTACTTACCATCATCTATGTAGTACTTTAATTACCTACATAGTATTTCCATAACAAATTCGCCAAACGCACTTATCGTCATGAAATTTGATGATAGCAACAAACTTGCAATATTTATTGCATAAAAAATATCATAGCACGGGTTTTTAGCAACATAAAGACTTTTAATATGCTTTTTAATATCTAAATAATTTTTTAGACAAATTTTTATAACCTAGCTATCAAGCTGTTATGATAAAGAGCAAAATGCGTTGAAGCTGGTTTAGTCCGGTGACCCGCACCTTAGATTATTCATATATTATAATAAATTATTAATATCGCTCAATAGTTACCGAGACCATTATGACCTCCTTTACTCCATCAAAAACAGCCGAACAATCGACTAACGAAAATTCAAATCAAATATTGACTCATAAATTACTACTAGTAAATGGGGTAAATCTAAATTTACTAGGTAAGAGGGAACCGCACATTTATGGTCATACGACACTTGCTGATATAGAAAAGCAACTAGTTGAGCACGCCGCTCGCCACGGTGTAGAGTTAATATGTATACAGTCCAACCATGAAGGTAAGCTAGTAGACGACATTCAGCATCATGGATTATTGGCGGATAAGTCTGCCCAAGTTGATGCTATTATTATTAATCCAGCTGCATTTACGCATACTTCAGTGGCTTTGCGCGACGCGCTATTGGCCACCCAAAAACCATTTATAGAAGTACATTTATCCAATGTTCATGCCCGTGAGCCTTTCCGCCATCATTCATATCTAAGTGATATTGCAGTCGGAGTTATTTGCGGCTTGGGACAATTGGGTTATCAAATGGCGCTTGATTACTGGTTGAGCAATATGTATGCAGTTGACACAAACAAATGATATGACGGCGCTTACTTTTTTATAAATGATTACTCGCGTCTTCACACATTAGTCAAACAGTAATCTTGCAATTAAAATAATAGAATTACGACTGAGCAAACAACCCATTATACGGTGACATGAATGGCAAAATCGTCCGGAAAACGCTTTATGAAACTCGCTGGCATGACAGCGAGTATTGCTGGCAAAGCCGCCAAAAACTCATTTAAGCATCTCTCAAGTGACGAAGAAAAACGTCTGCAAGCTCGCTCAGACCTGATGCAAGACGTGGGCGTTCAAATTGCCGAGACATTGGGTGAGATGAAAGGCGCGGTAATGAAGGTCGGACAGATTGCTTCACAATATAAGGATGTTTTCCCGCCTGAGGTTGCGTCAGCACTCGAAAAGCTACAGAAAGATGCGCCGCCAATGCCGTATGCGCAGATACAAGCCCAAGTTGAACGTGAATTGAAAGCGCCTATTTTAGAATTATTCAGCGAGTTTGAAGAGACACCTTTTGCCGCAGCATCTATTGGACAAGTGCACAAAGCGACGTTGCCATCGGGTCAAAAAGTAGTGGTCAAAGTCCAGTATCCTGATGTCGATGAAAACTGTGATAGCGATCTCAAACAAGTACGTATGGCATTAAAAATCGCTGGCGTGCTCAATATGAGTAAACAATTACAAGAGCAGCTTTTTAATGAGATTCGCCAGAGCTTGCATGATGAATTGGACTATGTCAAAGAAGCTCATAACTTACGCGTGTTTGGTGCTTTTCATGCAGAAGATGAAGGCCTTATTATTCCCAAAGTGATTAGCAGCCATTCTTCTAGACGGATTTTAACGCTGACCGAAGAGATGGGAGAGACATTGACTGTCGCCGCGACGTGGGACAATGACGTCAAACAAAAAATAGCAGAGCGTCTGTTTCATTTTACCGCAGGGCAGCTGTTTGGGTTGTACCGTATGCACTGCGACCCTCATCCAGGTAACTTTGCGTTCCGTCATGACGGCAGTGTCGTGGCATATGATTTTGGGGGTATCCGCAGTTATAGTGATAGCGAAGTGCAGCTATTTAAACGCTTTGTCAAACATGCGCTAAGAGGTGACGTTACTGCACTTGAGCAAGATTTGATTGCCCTAGATATTCGCCGCGAAGATGACAAAAACATCCCTGGTGATTTTTATGAAAAGTGGCTATCTATCGGACTCAAACCTTTATCCATTAGCCCCTATCAAGAAGGCGAATTTGATTTTGGCAGTAGCCAAGTCCATCACGAGGCCATTGCACAGATGCGTACATCTTTAAAGTACTTTGGTCAGTTTCAACCCTCAGCTACCACTATGATGCTAGACCGTACTGTATCAGGACAGTACTGGAATCTGGTCAATCTAGGCGTCGAGATCGACCTGTCACCACTGGTTGATGAATATATCGATGCGTAGTAGGTATATTGACTGCCACGATTAAATCTATCTTTAGATATGTAGCGCATGTCCACAACGATCGCAAAAGTCTGCCCCTACTGCATGGCCGAATTTACCACAGTTTGGACAAGTCACTGGGTTCAACTGTGGACGCATGTTACGCGCTAACTCTGACGTAAAAATACCTGTTGGTACCGCAATAATCGAATAACCCGTGATCATGACCATGGTTGCAATTGCTTGGCCAAGCGGTGTTTTGGGTGACATGTCACCGTAGCCTACTGTCGTCATGGTGACAACTGCCCAGTAAATAGACAATGGAATACTGGTAAATCCATTTTCCGGCCCTTCTACCACATAAATAATTGAACCAAAGATGGTTACTAACAATACAAGCGATAGGAAGAAAACCGTGATTTTCTGCTGACTGGTTTTTAATGCAGACGCTAAAAACCCAGCCTGCTGCATATAGGCCTTGAGCTTAAGAACGCGGAACACACGTAAAATACGTAATACCCGTATCACGAGTAGATACTGCACGCCCACAAACATGAGGCTCAAATAACTTGGCAATACAGACAGTAAGTCTACTATCCCAAAGAAACTAAAAGCATAGCGTAAGCGGTTGGGTGCTGAAAATAGCCTTAACGCATACTCAATGGTAAACAAAATGGTAAAAAACCACTCTGCATAAAAGAACAACGTGCCATACTGCAAACGCATATATAGCACACTATCAAGCATGACGACGGCCACACTGGCTAAAATTGCAATCAGCAATACAATATCAAAGAGCTTACCCAGACGAGTATCTGTGCCTTCAATAATGATATGCGTACGGTTACGCAAGTGTGTAAGAGCTTCGGCGGTTGGTTGCTTCATAGAATCAGTACTTTATAAAATCAATGGCTTGATAGCACGCAATGACTTAAAATGTGATGGATAAGGGCAAGTTGGTCAAAATAGCTAAAACTGGTTTATAATATCGCTCACCTATCACAGTGAATACAATCTATAAGTTGCCACAGTGTAGCAAAAAAGCACTCTCAACAACATACAAATCGTTAACGTGCCAGTAGCGCTACTACCTCAAATAGACAAAGTAATGATAGTATAAAATCAGGCAATCAGATACCGAAGGTTGTTGTTAATCACTTTTTTTACCCATAAAAATAGTACGTAGAACTTAAGGATGTTATATGGCAGGCCATTCAAAATGGGCAAATATTAAACACCGTAAAGCCCGTCAGGATGCAGTAAGGGGTAAGATATTTACCAAGATTATTCGCGAAATCGTTTCAGCTGCCAAACAAGGCGATCCCGATCCTGACAAAAACCCACGCTTACGTGCCGTTATCGAAAAAGCCCTATCCGTCAATATGACGCGCGACACAATTAATCGTGCTGTCGACCGTGGTACAGGTGGCGGCGATAATGAAAACATGGAAGAAGTCAGTTATGAGGGTTATGGTGTTGGTGGTGTGGCTGTATTGGTCGAAACCATGACGGATAATCTTAACCGTACGGTCAGTGAAGTACGTCATGCTTTTACCAAAAATGATGGTAATCTTGGCACATCAGGTTCAGTGGCGTATCTATTCACTAAACGTGGCGAAATCACTTTTAACGATGTTAGTTTAGAAGATGAGGTCATGCTCGTTGCACTAGATGCGGGCGCCGTTGATATCGAAAATGATGGTGAAAGCTTGCTCGTTATCACTGAATGGGAAAGTTTCGGTCAAGTTCAAGATGCCCTTAATGCGGCCGGTCTGATTTCTGACAACGCCGAGGTCACTATGTCACCATCTACCACGGCTGAGATCGACAATGTCGATGATGCTGAAAAGATCATGAAGATGATTGATATGCTAGAAGATGCTGATGATGTACAAGAAGTTTATACTAACGTGAACTTCTCTGCTGAGGTCATGGCTCAGCTTGAAGCATAAACTTATTAATTGTTCAGTAAAAAGGGCCAGATGCTAAAAGTATTTGGCCCTTTTTTATTAAGATAGATTTAGTTTTACGTCCAACTTCCTTCTAATGCTAGTAAATACTCTTTTTTATCTAGCCCGCCTGTATAGCCACCGAGCTTACCGTCGCTTGCAATCACTCGATGACAAGGCACGATAATGCTAAAAGGATTTTTTCCATTGGCCTGCGCAACCGCACGGAATCCCTTTGGACTGTTGACACGCTGCGCGAGTGTGGCATAGCTGATGGTTTCGCCATACTCAATACCTTGTAGTGCCTGCCATACTCTTTGCTGGAACTCAGTACCCATAGAGAAGTCTAAAGGCAAATCCAATGTCTTACGTTTACCATCAGCATAGTCTTTAAGTTGAAAAATCGTTTCTATTAATAACGCTTGAGCAGGTTCATTCATGCTTAGGCTATTTTTATCTATAAAGGTAAAGTCTTCATCTGTCAGACCATAGTACTTTTTAAGTTTAGGTACAGATTTTGAGCTATGCCATGAGTTACCTGCCAGCAGCCAGTTGGCTTCAACGAGCATAGGCTGACCATGTTCATTGATACGAGCAATCAGTGTTAATAGATGTGACCCAAAGGATGCTGTGGTAACTATCATAGCGTCTACTTCCCTATTCTTTTAAAAATGATTTACCAGATAAAACTGGCTATCTTATTCTTTATCGTCGGTCTCGAACAAAGCGGCGACAAATTGCTTCGGACTAAAAGAACGCAAGTCGTCAATCGACTCACCCACACCGATATAGCGGATAGGCACATCTGTCGTTTCGGCAATATTAAATACCACGCCACCTTTAGCAGTACCATCTAACTTAGTAATGGTGATGCCTGTCAGCGGCACAACTTTATTAAACAGTTCAACTTGGTTGATAGCATTTTGACCCGTGCCAGCATCCAGTACAATCATACCTTCATGCGGGGCACTTGGATCCGCTTTACGCATGACACGTACGACCTTCTCTAACTCTGCCATCAAATGTGTCTTGTTTTGCAGACGTCCCGCAGTATCAGCGATGAGCACATCGATATTTTTTGCTTTGGCTGATTGCATCGCATCAAAAATGACAGAAGCGCTGTCAGAACCATGACCTTGCGCCACTACTGGAATATGATTGCGCTCACCCCAAATCTGTAGCTGCTCAGTAGCTGCCGCACGGAATGTATCACCCGCTGCCAGCATGACTGACTTACCCTCACCTTGTAGACGCTTGGCAAGCTTACCAATCGTTGTGGTTTTCCCTACGCCATTGACACCTACTACCAATATAACAAACGGCTTTTTGCTAGTATCAATCACCAATGGCTCAACTTTTGGCGTTAGGATATCAACCAGTTCACTTTGCAATGCTTTATATAAAGAATGAGCATAGATCAAGTCACCACGATCTGTCTGCTCGGTGAGGCTCTTGATGATACGGTTCGTCGCGTTGACGCCAATATCGGCTACCAATAGCTGATCTTCGACTTCTTCTAATAGCTCGTCATCAATCTCTTTACCACCGATTAAGATACTGACCATGCCTTCAGCTAAGTTTTTGCGTGACTTACTGAGGCCCGTTTTCATACGGTTAAACCAGCTGCCCTTTTTCTTATTTTCTTTTGTCTCTTGTGACTCTGTAGCAGGCTCTTTAATAGTAGCTACCTGTGCGTCACTGTCAGCCACTGGGTTTACACTTGGCGTATCACCCAATTGCTCCTGCAATGGCATAGCAGGAATAGTCGACGCAGTATTAGTTTGACTTGTAGCGGCTGTCTCTGTAGCGCTTGAAAAGCTTTCAGAATTACCTTTAGGGACGTTATGCTCTTCTGTCATAACAATTGGCGTCGCCAAAGCAATATTATCCGCAGCATCATTACTAGAGACGTCTTGGTTTACCGTACTATCCTTTTGTGAAGCAATACTCTCTGTTTCATCAATAATGGGCACAGATTGCACCGGTAGACTGGGTAAGGTAATATCATCGTCATCTAAGTCATCAAGACCCGCATCAAGGTTAATGACTACGCGGTTGCTGTTGTTTGGGTTGTTCATAAGTTTGCCCTAAAAGTTATCACGATCAATTATTTGTTTATTGTTAATGGATTTATAGGTTGTCATCTGGCTACGAGCGACATGACGCTTAATTTTGACCTATTTTAACATAATTCAAGTCATGCTCAGCCCTTACCCTATTAGACTATTGTCAAAATTTATCTGTTTAAAAAATCACTCAATGATTTGAGAAAGTTTTGCTTAAGGTTTGGACACAAAATTCTGACCTGTTACTTGTCAGACTTCGCCTACTCTACCAAGACTTATTCGATAAATACTTATTAGGAATCCGTTATGTCATTATTCTCTAAGCACTATAAGAAAATTAGCATCAGTGTGGCGGTTTTATTAACGACGACTATATTGGTGACCGGTTGCACCACGACGCAAGAGTTTAGACCGACTGCTAGCGTTATGGTTGGTGCTCAGACCTCTTTGTAATGCCATTTATTACTATGATTAGCATTTAATTCTTCAGTTATTATTTTATATAAGTAGACCATACCATGTCATTGTCTTTACCTCTAGCAGCTGCGCCATTACGCATTGCTTGTGCCTTAGCAGTAGCAGCGTCACTTACTGCGTGTCAAACCAACACGGTGCCTACTAATTCTGCAACTGCGACAAGCTCAACCGTAACCGATAGCTTGGCTCAAAACATATCAGATGAAAATAAAACGAGTAAAGACACACAGTCGTCTGAGTTGACAATGGACATGTCAGGTCGACATGAATATCAGTTAAAAAATGGTCTAAAAGTCGTCATAAAAGAAGACCACCGTGCCCCTGTCGCTATGACACAAATCTGGTACCGAGTGGGCTCGGCAGATGAGCCTCTTGATAAAGGCGGTATCTCTCATTTACTCGAGCACATGATGTTTAAAGGCACGACCAATGTCTCTAGTGATGATTATGAGCGACTAATTGCTAAGTTTGGCGGCGTCAACAATGCCTTTACCAGCTATGACTATACCGGATACTACGAGCTATTCCCTGCCAATCGTATGCCGTTAGCGCTAGAGCTTGAAGCAGATCGCATGAAAAACCTTATATTCGATGACAAAGAATTTGCCAAAGAGCATCAAGTGGTCATGGAAGAGCGTCGCCAACGTACTGACGACAATCCGCTTGCCAAAGCGTATGAGTCATTTCGTCTGCTAGCTTTGCCTGACAGCCCAAAAGGCGAATCTGTCATTGGGCCTATGAACGAGCTAGAATCGATTAAACTTTCAGATTTAAAAGACTGGTATAAGACATGGTATGCACCAAATAATACAACGTTAGTCATCGTCGGTGACGTGCAACCACAAGAAGTACTTACTCAAGTCAAACGTTACTTTGGTGATTTAGAAAAAAGCAACCTACCCAAACGTACCTCTGTAACTCAAAAAGGCTTCCGTGGTTATCAAAAGGTAGACTCTGAGCAAGCCGTACAAGTGCCCGTTCTACTGATGGGTTACAACGTGCCAAGCCTTGCCACGACAGGCTCAAACAATGAAAAACAAGCTTACGCCCTGTCACTTGCGCAAGATGTGCTCGATGGCGGCTTATCTGCACGCTTAGAGAGTCGACTGATACGTGAGCAAGGTCTTCTAACCACAGTTGGTACTTCTTACGACTTGTTAGATCGCGGCGATGGGCTGTTTTTAATACAAGCAACACCTCGTGAAGGCGTCAGCTTAGAGCAAGCACAACAAGCCATAACTTCAGAAATAGAAAAGCTAAAAACCGATCCTATTGCCAATGACGAGATTAGTCGCGCCAAGACCAATACGGTTACTGGTTTGATTTATGCGCAAGACAGCATGGAAGGACAAGCACGTATGATAGGCTCGTTACAATCTATCGGTCTAGATGATAGATTACTTTCTAAGTTACCAGCTAAGCTCGATGGTATCAGTGTGGCTGATATTCAGGCTGCCAGTAAAAAATATTTGGTCAAGGACAACTTAACGGTGATGCATGTCGTGCCACCTAAAGACAATAAAACCCCAGCGAAATAGTCGCTATCTATTATCAAACATCTCATAAAAATGGCCATAACACCGTATTCTTAATAAGAAGAAACTCATGATTCAGAATAAATACGACTCTAAAGCAAAACAAGAATCTTTTAAGGATGCTTCATCTTCTATAAGAAGCACCATCGCATCTAAAAAGCGATCCTACCTCAGTGCTAGCGTAATTTTTGCTTTTAGCGTCTTGGCTACTACTACGCAGGCTAATACAACGACTGCTGAAGATTACCGCTCACCTGCTGCAGTCGATGCAAGTGCGCCAATTGCTGCCTTATCTAAGCTAACCAGCTTAGACGATGACAAACCTTTAAAAGTCACCGTACCGACCATTCAACAGTTTAAGACCAAGTCTGGCGTACCTGTTATGTTTGTACAAACGACCACCTTGCCAATCGTCGATGTTGATTTGCGTTTTAATGCTGGTAGCGCGCGTGATGGTAGTATCAAAAAGGATGGTTTTGGTATTGCGAATATGACAGCGACGATGCTCGAACAGGGCTCAAAAAGCCTAGATGAAAACGCATTTACACGTGCAGTGGAAACGTTGGGCATCAATCTAAGCAGTAGCGCCTATAAGGATATGTTCATCGTTTCACTACGTAGCTTATCCGATGACAAGCATCTCCTGCCAGCCATTGATTTAATGACACAGATGGTGAGTGAGCCTACGTTTGACGAGCAAGTTCTAGCACGCAATAAAGCAAGACTGTTGGTAGGCCTGCAGCAACAAAAACAAGATCCTAATAGCTTAGCAAGTATCGCTTTCAATGATGCTTTGTACGGTACTCACCCTTACGCGCATCCATCAGTCGGCACACTAGAAAGCGTTCCTACGATTGAGAAACAGCAACTGATAGACTTTAAAAATAAATATCTAGTGGCAGCAAATGCATCTGTTGCTATGACAGGCAACCTAACATTAGACCAAGCCAAAAAACTGGCAGAAGACATCACTGCTAAATTGCCTACTGGCCAAGCTGCCACTGATTTACCTGAGCCGAAACCACTTACTCAAGCGCAGCATGTTCATATTCCATTCCCAAGCACTCAAACCACTGTCCTTATGGGACAATTGGGTAGCAAACGAGCTACCGACCCAATAGCACAGCAGCAGCAGACCAACTTTGCTGTTGGAAACGAAGTCATGGCAGGCAGTGATTTTAATGCACGGCTAATGACGGAGGTGAGACAAAACCTTGGCTATACTTATGGAATCTCAGGATCGATGAATCCAATGCTCTCTCGAGGCCCCTACCAAATTGGTTTTTCGACACGTAATGACAGGGCGCGTGCAGCTATTGATGCAAGCTTAGCGGTTATTAACGAGACACTGGACAAAGGTATCACCAATGAGGAGATGCGCTTAACTACAGATAATTTGAAAAATAGCTTTCCAATGGGATTTGCGAGCAATGCAGGTATTAATGGCTTACTCGGAATGATGAACTTTTACCAATTACCGAATAATTACTTAGCTGACTATACCAATCGCATTGATCAAGTCACACTTTCAGAGGTCAATCAAACCATGCGAGATACGCTAAAGCCTGATAACTTTTTAATAGTTACGGTTGGGCAAGAAGATCCGTGGAAAGAAAAGCAAGCGGTAAAGAAAACCAGTAAGAAATAAATCGCTAAGAAGTAGTTTAGAAAAAATAAGGCTCATTAATTTTGTGGACGTATTATAAGTGGTAAAGAATACTGCTTATAATATGTCCATTTAAATATTTAGATTACTATGATTTCTAAATAAGAAGCAGAACATTCTTAATACTTAGTATTAGGAATGCTTGGCGTCAGAAATTTTTAGTGCAACATCATAGACAAAATGCTCAGGCTTATGGGTGGCCCCGTTATAGCTCAGACGGATAACGTGCTTATCATAAGACGTCACTTTATAATTACCATTGGCAAAGTTGTGTAGCGTTGGCACAATTAATAGCGCTTCTATTTGACGGTTATCTACTTTAACATTGAGGCGCTGACCCTCTCGCGGATATAAAAAATAATCACAGTAGTCATTTACCATGACCTCTGATATACGTTCAATAACCTGATTACCCGTTTCTTCTTGAATTAATTTTGGACAGACATCAGAGCGCTTAGATGCCAAACGAGCATAAGAGTTCTTGATACTATCTTCTATCTCTTTAGAGCTTTGTACATGTCTATCAGACTTATCCGTCACTATCATATTATTTTCAGAGGACATCTCTGTACTACACGCACTAATCAATAATACCGACATAAGTGCAGAAGTAAACAAAACGCCATACTTATAGTTCGAGTGCAAAAAACTTTGCTTCTCGTTATTTAATTTATGATAGCTTTTCATTGTCGAGCGCTGATTTTTCATAGTTTTCGCTTAAAGTAAATTTGGTGGTTTTCTTTATGAGCCATGAAAATATAAAGGCGATTGATAACACATATTATTAAAGCATAGTCTTTAAAGACTAAACAAATTTTTAATGAACTCATGCGTCTATCCTATGAATCCTACCAAATAATTACAAAATTATTATTTTTAGTAAACACCGGAATAGTATATATAAAAATGAATATATATAGCGTTATCTCGGCTAACTTTATATTCATTTGAACTTTCGATTCTTGATAAATCAATTAATAGCGGCAAGAAGAGGAACTACTAGCGTGATTGAATCCCCATTTGCGATAACCATCAGTATCTAAATGAATAGCCCCTGTCGCATATAATCCTAAGCCAAAGTTATAAGGCTGTCCTTGATACTGCCAAAACTGACATAAGCCATCATGCATGGTACTCAAGCGCCATAAATTGTCTTCGTACTCAGGTACCCAGATATCGATAGCACTTGCATTCATATGCTTACTACCATCTGCCCCGCCTGCACAATCATTCAAACCCGGGTTACGATATACCGAACGTATCTCACTGCTGAGTGGTAAAATACCTTGGTTTTTCAACTCACTATAAAGGCGCAATGTTGGTACAATGTTAGACCATAGCTCTTGAGGTGGCAATTGATACGGCTCATACCCGCATTTACTCCAGCTACGGGCAGTCGTCAGCAGTTGAGACAATGGCGGTACATTCTGTGACCCGACTCGTGCGCTGAGATAGCGTTCGTACTCTGCTACTTGTCTGGCACGATAACTATTGCTATTTGACCATGCTTTAAAGTCCATACTCATAGAATCGTTATAAGCACCATTATAGGTGTTGTTTGCTGTACTATAAGTAGCACCGCGTCTTACTACATTCACACGTTTGTTTTCTTCAATGGACAACCTAGCATCAATCTCGAAATCACGCTGTTTTTGCACAATCAAGTTTTGCATACTGTCGCCATTTGATGCATTCGCACCACTCAACATGGTGACACCAGGACGCTGATTTGAGCTGTTAGTAGATGGCGTTATATACGCATTACTGTTATTGCTTGTACTGCTACTTTGACGTATTTGAATACGGCGCTCACTATCGTCGCTGATAATAACGGCATGAGCACTGACACTGCCAGCACATAGGATAAGGGTGATAATAGGTTGGCAAATTTGCCTATACGCATGGATTTTTGATTTTATCATTGCAAGAAACTACCGCTAAAAACGTTTTATCGATACTATCAAATTTTCAACAAGCAGGCTAAACTATCGCTTCTAATTTGAAGTCCAATATTGATAATTAACACTTATCCTTACAACTTTTATAATTGAGTGACTTTATTATTATTTGTGAATGATATAGCCATCGCGTGCTCGCATAATTTTATTAAAGTCGGTACTTTTTAGTACGATTCTCATCGTTGTTTATAATGAGATAATTTAGTTAGTACTTCCCTCCTACACCAATTGTTAGCCAAATTCTGCCTATGTCTTCTAACCCGCAATATCGTTTTTCACGTCAAAGCCATCATTTGGGTCAAGGTCATGCACCGACACTATGGCAACGCATTCATATCGACCCATGGTTAACTTTACTGTTATTGACGGTTTGTTGTATTGGTCTGACGATTCTATACAGCGCCGCCAGCCAAGATATTGGTATGGTTATTCGCCAAATGGTCAGTTATGGGGTGGCATTCGCTGTGATGTTTACCATGGCGCAGATACCGCCTAGTCTCTATCGTACTTTTACGCCTATATTTTATGTCTTAGGGCTTATATTATTAGTGCTGGTAGATATTATCGGTGAAGTACGTATGGGTGCTCAGCGCTGGATCAATTTGCCTGGGTTCGGTAGTGTGCAGCCTTCAGAGTTTATGAAGCTTGGTATGCCAATGATGTGTGCTTGGTTTTTGTCTAAGCGTGATTTGCCACCGTCAGCATCTAGCATTGCTATTACCTTGGCATTAATCATTGTACCGGTGCTATTAATTGCTAAAGAACCTGATCTTGGTACATCACTACTGGTCGCTGCCAGTGGCATATTTGTGCTTTTCCTAGCAGGCCTTTCATGGCGATTGATTTCTGCTGCTGTAATTTTGGCTGTACCATTTATTGCCTTTGCTTGGAACTTTTTACTCCACGACTATCAGCGTACGCGGGTATTGACACTCCTTAATCCTGAAGCAGATGTGCAAGGCGCTGGGTGGAACATTATTCAATCGAAGACAGCTATTGGCTCTGGTGGCCTCACTGGAAAAGGTTATCTGGAAGGCACACAATCACACCTACATTTCCTACCAGAAGGCCATACTGACTTTATCATTGCCGCCTTCTCCGAGGAGTTTGGTTTGCTCGGTGTGATGCTACTGATGTTCATTTACTTTTGCCTTCTGTCACGCGCCTTATATATCGCTTTCACCCATCCTGATGTTTACAGCAGATTGTTGGCTGGTGCTATCGCCATGTCTTTCTTTGTTTATATATTCGTCAATGTCGGCATGGTTGGCGGCATTTTGCCTGTCGTAGGTGTTCCACTACCATTTATTAGTTATGGTGGTACGGCTATCGTGACTTTGATGGCAGGATTTGGCCTACTCATGTCTATCCATACACATAAATCCGGCTAATTTGTATCAGGTACTTTTTATACAAACCAACTTTAAAGTAAGTCGTTGTAATAATTATGGTAGTACCATTAAGATAAATTGTTTTGTACTACTAATGATTTGATAAAAGACAATGAGCCATAGCGCGAAGAAAAGTTTTATTCTTCGCGCTATGGCTTTTTTATTTTAATGGTCTTCATATAATTTATGTTCATATCAGTCGCTATAATAGTTACAAATCTGAAATAATTATTCGTTTTAGCGCCCCTTATTTTTACTAGAAAATTGACGTAATTTCCGATATTAGTTAACCACCTATAAGTTCAGAAAGATTTTATTCCTTGTTTTTTACAAAAAATTGCGTTAACCTCGTTTTACTGTACTCTGATACATAACCCGTACATAGCTACTAATAAACTTTGCATTTAAATATATTTAGGTTGTAGCGTAGCCGTATAGTTAGCATCTTGTAGATTCCAGACTTTCAAATACACTACTTAATTAACGGTTTGATAACATAGCGATACGCGATGTCCTACGAACCTTTTAGTAACGTATCATTCTAATGAAGTTTGTATATCGCACATCATGTAAATACGACATATAGTGACATTGTCACTCAGTCCTGATTTTGGACTTTGTATTCAATGCTTATCGCTAACTATCATTTGAGCGTATCGTCAGTCACTCTATCTATTAGAGGTACTGAATACTGATGATAATGAAATGAAAAATTACCATATATTAATATCTATAAGAGCCATTCGTTAATCAATATGAAAACAATAGATTAATGCCATGCTCAATCTAAAATACTTAGAGTTAGGTTTTGATGTATAAGTTATAGAGGTATTTATGAACAAGCGTTTATCTGGTTTACTTACAATGTCAGCAATGTTATTTGCTGGCTCTGCAGTCGCTACCAATGCAAATGCTGTAGAAGCAAAGACCACACTTGCTATGATTTCGCAAGATAACGCCTCCCACATTGACCGTGTACTTGGTGAATTAAGCCGTCAACATGATGGTGCATCAAGTTTGGTAAAGTCAGCCCGTCAGCCTACTTCATTGGCACTTAGCAGCTCGTTGTTAGCCAATGATACGACACAAGTCACCAATGATGAAGACGTACTAGAGCGTCTAACAGCTGTCGCCTCTAACTCTGTCAGTAAGTTCAAGCAGACTGGCCTTGCGTCTTGGTATGGTCGTAAGTTTCATGGTCGCAAGACTGCCAGTGGCGAAACTTTTGACATGAACGGTTTAACTGCAGCGCATCGCTCATTGCCATTGAACTGCTATGTCAAAGTTACTAACAAGACCAATGGTAAAAGTGTCGTGGTAAAAGTGAACGATCGTGGCCCATTCCATGGCAACCGTGTTTTAGATTTATCTTATGGTGCTGCCAAAAAACTCGGTATTACGAGCAAAGGCGTGGGTAACGTTGCTATCGAGCGCGTTGCAGGACCTTAATTTTAGGTATCAGTTTTAAAGACCAATAATATTGCTAGCCTATATAGCAAAAAAAGCCTAACTAATCATTAGTTAGGCTTTTTTTATGGTCTATATTTATCGCTCTAGGCTAATAGTAGCGACTGAACTACTCAAAATAAAGTACTATTAGTTCGATATATCTTATAACTCAAATGCGCTTTCGATAGCATCATCAAGACGTTCAACAGCAATCACATTGATACCTTTGAACTGAGGCGCATCTTTAGCAGGTGCATTGGCCTTTGGAATAATGGCATGCTTAAACCCATGCTTCATCGCTTCCTTTAGGCGCTCTTGTCCGTTAGGTACTGGGCGTATCTCACCCGATAGACCGACTTCACCAAATACGGCTAATGAAGATGGTAACGCTCTCTCTTTAATACTTGAAGCACAAGCCAACAGTACGGCCAAATCAGATCCTGTCTCTATGACTTTAACGCCACCAACGACGTTGACATAGACATCTTGTCCACTGGTATGTATCCCGCCGTGACGATGCATCACCGCTAGTAGCATGGATAAACGCTGAAAATCTAGACCTAGCGCCATTCTTCTAGGTGAGCCTTGTGAATCATCGACCAAGGCTTGCACTTCTACTAACAATGGCCTTGTACCTTCACGACTGACCATCACCACAGATCCAGCAACAGGTTTGTCATAACGACTTAAAAATATCGCTGATGGATTAGCGACTTCTTTGAGTCCCATATCAGTCATACCAAAGATGCCCAACTCATTAACCGCACCAAAGCGATTCTTGACCGCACGAATCATACGAAAACGCGAGTCAGACTGGCCTTCAAAATAGAGTACCGTATCAACCATATGCTCCAATACTCGCGGACCCGCTAGCGTACCTTCTTTGGTTACATGTCCTACTAAAAATAGCGCTGTCCCTGTTTGCTTAGCATAGCGCGTCAAAATCGCAGCAGACTCTCTAATCTGACTGACACCACCTGGTGCAGAGTTGATAGCGTCTGTATAAATTGTCTGAATAGAATCAATAATAGCGATGGCTGGCTGCTCTTGCGTTAATGCAGCACAGATAGTTTCTACGTTAGTTTCGGCCAGTACACGCAGTCTATCAGCAGGCAAGTCTAAGCGTTTGGCTCGCATGGCCACCTGTGCAAGTGACTCTTCACCCGTCACGTATAATGCACTACCTGCCAATGAATCAGCTCGTGCCATATTGGTCGCGGTTTGCAGCAGAATCGTTGATTTACCAATACCTGGATCACCACCGATTAACACCACAGAACCCGCCACCAGTCCACCGCCAAGTACGCGATCGAACTCACTGATACCGGTTGGTAAGCGTGTGTCGAGCGTCACACTTACTGCGTTAAGCGGCATGACAGCACTGTGAGTACCGGAATAGTTACCAGCTGGCGCACTGGTACCACGAGTAGCAGCTCGTGCGTTATTAGGCTTCGCGGTGCTCTTATTATGATGGGGCATGCTGACATTTGGGGCTTCAACCAAGCTATTCCATTCCCCGCAATCCGTACACTGCCCAGCCCATTTACCAAAATGCGCGCCACAATGCTGACAGACATAGCTGCTTTTATTTTTTGCCATAGCTTATAAGCCTTATTCAGAGGGTCAATCGAGAATAATGAAGAAAGTATTGTCACGCTTTATAAGCGCTGATTCAAAAATATTTGTTATGATAAGTCAGCTATTGGTTTTGCAAGCTGTACTTGAAAGAGGATGATGTTAATTGTAGAGATATTAATTGTAGATATAAGTAGTAACTGGCTTCTAAGCTCTATATAAGATAGTTTTAGCCAGCTCTATTAGTTAATTAGAAAATACAAAACTATTGGTATGAGTTTTAAGCAGCGTTTGGAAAGCAAAATGCATAGGAAGTAAGGAAAATCTATAACAGCATAACTCTACTTTAACGGCATCTTTTTGTTTTAAGCGCACTATATAAAATAGAGTATGAGATAAGGGATTTAACGCTCTCACTTATACTTGGAAGTCTTTACCTAGATAAACAGATTTTACTAAATCATTTTCTAACACTTCAGCCGAAGTGCCTTCTGCAATGATAGCGCCTTCTGATACGATATAAGCCTTTTCGCAAATAGCTAATGTATCTCGAACATTATGATCAGTAATTAAAACGCCAATGCCGCGATTTTTAAGCGTCAAAATAACGTCTTTGATATCGCCGACAGAGATAGGATCTACCCCTGCAAAAGGTTCATCCAATAATATAAACTTAGGATCAGCGGCCAATGCTCGCGCAATCTCACAGCGACGACGCTCACCGCCTGACACGCTCATACCCTGAGACTTGCGCACATGTTCTAAATGGAACTCGCCAATCAACTTTTCAAGCTCTTGCTGCTGTTCAGCTTTATTTAATTCTGTGCGAGTCTGTAAAATAGCTAAGATATTGTCTTCGATAGATAGTTTACGAAAGATTGATGCCTCTTGCGGCAGATAGCCGATACCCGCACGCGCACGCTCGTGCATTGCGTATTTAGATAAATCCATTTTACCTAGCGTAACACGGCCCTTATCCATATTGACTAGTCCCACCACCATATAGAAGCTAGTCGTTTTACCAGCACCATTAGGCCCCAACAGTCCGACGACTTGACCCTGTTCGACAGAAAACGACACGTCTTTGACCACCCAACGCTTTCCATAGCGCTTGCCTAAATTCTGCATAGTCAATCGAGCGACAGGCGCCGTATTGGTGTTTGATGCCGATAGGTCTAGATTTTTATCATCGCTCATAACTTACTCTTACTTTCACAAAATTTTAGCATTGCTAAAGGCAGACTTATTTACTCATAGCCTGTTTATTTGGATTAACGTACGCCACTTTGGTTTGTACTATTGTTAGGCGGGAATACCAATTCAACGCGCTGATTGCCACCAGCAGTCGCTTCAACATCACCTGCTTTTAGGCTATAACGGATAACATTACCAGCGAAGCTTGCACCATTTTGAACCAACTTTGCATTGCCAGTTAGCGTAATAATCCCAGACACTGCGTTGTAGTCAATCTTATTAGCCTGCCCTTTTGCCAAGCCCTTTTCTGGCGTGACTACTTGCTGCATAGTCGCTGGACGGCCAGTTGCTACCGCTGAGTTAATGCTACGCTGCTGAGATAGATTGACCGTGATGTTGTCGGCCGTCATCTTAAACGTACCTTGAGTAATAATGACATTACCTGCATAACTGGTCACGCCGGTACGCTCACTATAAGTGGCTTTATCCGCTAGCAATTTGATCTGCTGATTAGAATCTGATGGCAATGCATGACTATATAGCGGTAGCGCCAATAACATCACCATTGGCAGTGCGCGCAATTTGTGCAAGCAGAGTGATGATGCGCGTAAAGTAGGCAAAAATTTAAGTTTCATATAAATAACTCATTTCATAATAGGTGGTAGGATTTGCAAACTTTATGCTAGCTGCTATTTTTTGACACAGTAAATAAGAAGTACTTTGATTAAAATAATGCTTTATCTTGGCGTTCAGATGGAGAAAAGGCAACAGCAACTTGGCCAAATTCATACTCTCCCGTCTCAAGATTGGCAGTCATACTAGAGGCTTCAAATCGATTCATGCCTTGTTCGATTTTCACAGGCGCGTCACTGTATACTTTGCCTGATTTCGTATTGCCCTTTAGCGTACTACCAGTTACTTTTATTGGTTCGATATCAGGGGTACTCTTATTGCCTTCGCTCACCAGTGTAAATCCACCTGATAAACTAAGCTCCCCTGTCTGTTGACTAATAGCTGCACTGCCCGCTTGAATACGATAGCGTTGCTCTGCAGATGGTTCCCAATTCATGGTAATGCCTGACATTTCATCCTGATTGGTCTCAGGATTATGCGTCAAAGACTCAGCGGTAAGCTCGTATTCGGTTTCGCCTTGCTCATTCGTCTGCACGGCTTTGATATCAGTGGCTTCATAATCGACATCTGTCGTTTCAATATTGACTGGCGGCGTTACGTCGCCTTGCTGCTGAAAAAACCAACCCGCGATACCGGCAATAATTAAGGCTAATACAATTAAGACACGTGTATTCACGACTGGTTATCCTGAGTTTGCGCCTCATCAAGCGTGTAATGCGCGATAAAGTCTTGATAATGTCCATGACCTTTTAAAATAAGGTCACATATCTCGCGCACCGCTCCAGTACCGCCAGTACGAGTCGTTACCATGTCACTGCGCTTGATAACTTCAGCATGCGCGTTAGGTACGGTGGCCGCAAACCCTACTGTTTGCATCGCCTTAATGTCTGGTAAATCATCACCCATATAGGCACAGTCGGCAGCAGTGATATTCAGGGCAGGATCTAGAGAGGACAGCAGCTCGTTTAGCGCAATTAATTTATCATCACGTCCTTGCACTACATGGTTGACGCCCATTTCTGCTGCGCGCTTGTTTACCATCGCACTACTACGGCCAGTAATAATGGCTGTCAAAATACCGTAACGCGCTAACGACTTAACACCCACACCATCCTGTACGGAGAATGCTTTGGTCTCAACACCATTGGCATCATAGATAATTTGACCATTGGATAAAATACCATCAACATCCATGACCAATAGTTTTACTTGTCCGGCTTTCTGTATCAAGTCCTGCATTATTTGTCTCTTTTTAATATTTATTCTATATAGCTTAACTATTTCAACGGCAACTCACAAACCTTATTTGACACCAGCTTGCAGCAAATCATGTACGGTAATAATAGCTTCTAAACGATCTTCATCATCGATAATCAATAACTGGCTAATACCACTCTCATTCATGACACTCAGCGCATCTGACGCACGCATCGTTTTACTGATATGGCGTGGATTGCTGACCATTACTTCATGCATTGGCGTTTGTAGGTCGATGCCTTTTTCTAACCCTCGGCGCAAGTCACCATCTGTGAACACACCGACGACCTTATTATTATCATCAGTTACTACTGTCATGCCTAATCGTCCGGCAGACATAGTAAATAAAGCTTGTTGCAATGGGGCCTGCTGATGAATCAAAGGCAAGTCTTCTGACTTGGTATGCATCAAGTCTTCGACACGCGTCAATAGCTGACGACCCAAGGCACCAGCAGGATGCGATAATGCAAAATCTTCAGAAGTGAAATTACGTGCGTGTACTAAAGCAACCGCCAATGCATCTCCGAGCGCTAAAGTAGCTGTCGTACTGGAGGTAGGCGCTAGATTAAGCGGACAAGCCTCTTGCGACTGACCAAGTGTCAATACAATGTCAGCTGCTCGTGGCAACATACCGCGTTTATCACGACTGATACTAATGAGAGGAATATTTAGATGCTTAACAACTGGCAGTAGCATCTTGATTTCATCTGACTCACCTGAGTTTGAAATAGCAAGTAGCACATCACCTTTTACAAGCATCCCCAAATCACCATGTCCCGCTTCACCAGGATGCATAAAAAAAGCAGGCGTACCAGTTGAGGCAAAGGTCGCTGCAATCTTGCGTCCAATTAGACCTGACTTACCCATGCCCGTGACTACCACTCGACCCTTGCAAGTCAAAATAATGTCACATGCTTGTGCAAATCTGTCGTCAATCTGCTCTGTTAGCAGTGCTAACGCAGATATCTCTGTGTTAATGGCCTCGATAGCAGTGGTAATAAATTGCTCATGGGTTAAGTTGTTTTTGGTATCACTCATGAATCCGCTCTATTTTTATAATGAATCAATACGCTATTTTACTACACTATGTTTGATATTAGTAATGGTCTACAAAATCTACACTAATATAGTGCTTTATACTGAATAAAGAGCTTGCTGCTATCTATACAAAAAAAACCCACTATATCAGCAGGTTTCAAACGAATAAATCATGTCTTAATACTTTGTTCAGACAATATGCTCGATTAGGGCAATGAGTTAGCTGTTGCTATCATTAGAACCGTCGTTTGGCTTATCTTCGAAGCCTGTATTATCTGCCGTGGCATCAAAGCCACGATCTTGACCGAAGCCACCACGCTCAAACCCGCGTTCTTGACCTTGTCCAAAGCTACCTCGTTCAAAGCCACGATCCTGACCTTGGCTAAAACCACCACGATTGAATCCACTACGACTCGATGCAAAACCACGTTCTTCAAAGCCGCCAGCAGCAGGGTTGCTACCACGCTCAAAGCCACCGCCTTGATATCCAGTTGGTGCTGCACTCTGAGGCTGAGCACTTGTACCTGTCGTCGTACTACTACGCGGGTTACGTGCTGGTACAACTGTTGAAATGGCATGTTTATATACCATTTGGCTCACTGTGTTTTTCAGGAGAACAACATATTGATCAAATGATTCAATTTGGCCTTGTAGTTTAATACCGTTTACCAAAAAAATAGAGACAGGAATGCGGTCTTTGCGCAGCGAGTTCAAGAACGGATCTTGTAAAGTTTGTCCTTTTGACATGAAATCTCTCCTAAATATTATATAGTTATGTTTTGAGTGCCAATTATTTTAAGTGTTAATTTAATTATAATGGCTAAAAGGTAGATACAATAAGGTGTTTTCTTTATAAAACGTATCTAAATAAATATTCGTTGCTCTTAAGTGATTCCACTTTATCGCGAATACGTTATTATTGTAAATAATTAAGTAACTAGTTGTTTCGTTAATAATTTATGTCTACAAAAGTTCATAAACCAGACATCATAACAATGCTCAATGCACTGAGCTAAATTATAACAGCTATCTATGCCAATTTTTGAAACTAATTGTGTTAGCTATTATTGTACCTTAAGACAAGTACTCTCGTGCTTCGGCCATGGTTTCAAACGTTTGTAATATCATACGACTGCTATTATCAGTCCCACTCTCAGAGTCTGCTATCCCATTTGATGTTGCACTGGGCAACTGCATTACCTTTCTTAGCCATGTGTACTGACGTTTTGCTAGCTGCCTTGTAGCATATAATGCCTTATTTTGCATTTCCTGACAAGCAAGCGCCTCGGTCTCTTGGCTAGCCATGTTTGGTTGAGCAGCTGACTGAGCAACATTATTTGTGATTTCTTTTTCTTCGTTGACAGCTGAATGCTTTCCAAAAGCTTCATAAAATTGAGCTTTATCCAGATGAGTCTCATTAAATATCGGATGATCAATGTGCACCAAGTATTCTAGTACTTGCCTGTAACCCACACAGCGCATCGAAGGCATATTAGGCGTGAGCGGATACTTTTTTAGTAAGTCTATGACTTCAGCCACTAGCCCTTCATTCCACATGATATCTAGACGTTGTTCGATACGATCATGTAGCCATGGACGATCTGGCATTACCGATAGTGCATGCCATTGTTGATTCGGATTATGTGCCAATGCTTGCTTTGGCTTGCGCTGCCAGTCACTTATTGGAATATTTGTCTGTAGATAGACTTCAATTGCTCGCGTGATACGCTGAGTATCAGTAGCATTCAAGCGCTCATGACTTATAGGATCGATACTCCCCAAATAATCATATAGAGCGCTAATACCTTCCTCTTGACGCCACTGCTCTACGCGCGCGCGTACGCTGTCATCGCTATCGGGCACAGGAGACAACCCATCGAGTAGCGCCATGTAATACATCATGGTGCCGCCTACTAATAATGGTATCTTGCCATTTCTATGACATTCGTCAATAAGACGGGCAACGTCACTAACAAACTCAGCCACGCTATAGCTTTGCATAGGATCAATGATATCGACCAAATGATGTGGATAACGCGCCAGCTCAGCCACTGTTGGCTTGGCTGTGCCAATGTTCATGTCACGATATATCAGCGCTGAGTCCACAGAAATTAACTCAAAACGGCCAGTATCGTATAGCTCGTACGCCAGTGACGTCTTGCCACTAGCGGTTGGTGCCATAAGACAAACCACGCTGTTATCCGTCAGTTTGTGAGGTAGGCTATCAGACGAATGTTGCATAAAGTGGCCTTTCATAATATATGGATAACTCAGATAACAACTGGTTTGATTGCTTTAAGATGTTGTAACCGTCTTGAGATATTCAGGATAGCATTAGCTTTACTAAGCGGTGACTGTCTATCGTCTTGATAGCATTGTTCATAATTATTTCAGTAAGATCATTCACTAAAACCATTGAATCTTGCGCAGACATTTGCGTATTGACCGTCATAAGTTGTTGATTAACCTCAGTAGCCCTGTTTGGTAATCTATCTTTTTTGAATACTTGCTGACTAGAGGTAAGTGACTCAAATAGCTGGCTTATTTTAGACTGCCAATCTTTAGCACTTATCAGTACGCACTGCCCTTGGTGATAAAATAACAGCCAAGGTAGCTTTTTATCCTCTGCGCTTGAGTCAATACCAATAGTCTCTACTTTTTCAATAATATCTAAGCAAATTGGTAAAGATGCAAAAGTACCTGCTCCATCAGAATAATGTGACGTGCTGTTGTTACTGTTGTTACTTTGGTCTGATCGTTCATTGATATGAGATTGCACTGACTCTTGCAATAAAGGATTACTTGAAAGTGATTGGTTTGCAGTAGTCTGATAAGACTGTCTAGTAGCTTTTACTTGATTATGCTGCCTTGGGTTATTGCTAGACTGACTACTTGAGATGGGCACTTCAGAAGAACGACTTAAAGAAGCATCATTATTTGCCCGTTCCGCAGATATGTATTGGCTATCAGCTTCGGTCGTCGCTACGGACGCAGATGCAGAAACAATTCCAAGCCCAAATTTAGCTACGTCGATCGTTTTCAACTGCGTACGAACTGTATGGCCTAAATGCGCCATGATATTATTCAATGGACTGATTTTGATACGTTGTTTAGATGGATGTACATTGATATTTAACCATTGCGTTGGTAAATCAAAATACAGTGCATACCCCATACCTGCTAGCTGCGCACCTTGTGCCAGTTGACGTATCTGATTGCTAATCAATGCTTCTTTTACCAGTCTGCCATTTACATAAATCAGCTTTGGTAAGTCAGATTTGTCATGATGTAGCGGCCATAACCAACCAATAATCGCTGCCTGATTAACATTGCTATCATCGTACGCTACAGACGATTGTACTAGACTCGATAAATCTATGGATATTGCTAATGCATTATCTGTCAATGCCATACCCGTTGCTTGTTCTAGACGCGGCAGTGGCAAGCGACTGTCATTGTTACCACTAACACTCGTAGCACTTGCAGATAATGATAGCCGCTGTTTATTGTCGTGAAAGAGTGTCAAAGCAACATCGGCACGCGCCAGTGCGACTTCTCGGACGATGGTCTCGATATGACCGAACTCAGTAGCAATAGATTTCAAATTACCGCGGCGGGCAGGCACATTGAAATACAAATCTTTTACTACAATCGTAGTACCGCGGTTATGCACAACTGGTAACAGTTTCGGTGTATCATCTAATACGCCAGCGACCTGTAATTGACGACCGATACCGCTCTCATCATGACTACTGGTTAAGGTTAAACGCGAGACAGCAGCCATCGCCGCTAATGCTTCACCGCGAAAACCCAATGTCGTAATACCATGCAAGTTAGCAACGTCAGCAACCTTACTGGTCGCATGACGAGTGATGGCCATGACCATGTCGTCAGGATAAATGCCGACCCCATTATCTACCACTTCAATCAGGCCCATACCGCCTTGAGTGATGCGCACCTCAATATTGGTCGCACCAGCATCGATGGCATTTTCCAGCAGCTCTTTGACCACTGCTGCTGGACGTGTCACCACCTCACCTGCTGCTAATTGATTGATTAGCAACGGCGATAGTTTTTTGATGCGGGTATTAGGATGATTATCTGGCATAGATAGATGTCATGTTTTTGGAAAGTAGCGATTGGTGTAATTTAGATATTCATTTAGATGATAAGTTGCGATAGTTCCAAGCCCTGCGCTTGACCTGCCTTTGACACTCTCAACTGCACTTGGCGTGCTTCAGTGTCGTTATCATCGCTTACACTTTGAGTCATATCGATAAATAACGTGGGCGGCGGAAGATAGCTATCAGCACGGCTAGCCCATTCGATGATGACTAATGCTTCAGGCTCATCCAGATACTCGTCAAATCCAATAAAAGACAGTTCTTCTGGATCTTGGAGACGATATAAATCTGCATGATAAACTGGCTTGATCGAACCATCTTTTCGCTGAATACTATAAGGCTCAACCAAGGTATAGGTTGGGCTTTTCACCGCACCTGTATGACCAAGCGCTTGTAACCAATAACGCGTCAGTGTCGTTTTACCAGCGCCCAAGTCACCTGCCAGCCACACGCTGCCTGTTAGCGGCAATGTCGCTAATTGCTCAGCCAATGATTGAGTATCTTGCTCAGAATTGAGTATCAGAGTCTTTAAGTATTTGCTATTTTCTATAGATTGACCATCACACATCAGACTGAACCTGCTCTGTCTGTACCTGCATGGTCACAGTTGGATTGGTAAAGCTTTCACCGCGAATCAGTTTGGCATACAGCTCAGAGTCAGTCCACTCAGCACGAACCTGCTCACTGAATTCAAAATCTTCTAGAACTAGTTTACCCATTTGATCGTTTGCAACATCATCAGCAAAACACTGCGCATACCCTGTCGCCGTCTCGTGAGCAATTACTGAGTACACGCTGACATCTGCTTCACCATTTTGCATTTGTGTCTGACGTAGTATTTCTTGTGCCCAAAAAAATATCACTCGTGAAAACTGCTCTGCCGATGGTGAAACTGGTAGGCTGATCCAACGCGCGCTAAATTTCTTACACGCTGCGACATACTCAGGATCATCTTTGTTCCAAAAACAAATGGCATGATCAAAGCTATCAATAATGTCCTTGATCGAAGACTTTAGTAGACCAAAGTCATAAACCATTTGCCCATGGTCTAAACGAGTGGCTTCAAGAATCAGCTCAATTTGATAGCTGTGGCCATGAATCGAGTGCTTACAACGCTCAGAACTACAGTTACGAACGATGTGAGCATTTTCAAATTTGAACAGTTTACGAATACGCATAATAATTTGACCAAAACAGTAAGCACTATGGTGCTAAATGTTAATAAATAAGAGTTTGCCGCGTTTATGAATCGGTTTATGACGCATTATAGCAAATCGCCATGTATCCGTAAGTAAGCACTTATTAATACAATGATTGATTGAACGAATCAATTGGTAAACTAGGACTAACCGTAAACATAAAGAATTTGAATGATACTTGAATCGTAGACGAATTGTGCGAGCGCTATCTATTACTAAAGCTTAAGCCTATACTCTATTCAGTAAACAGCTATGTTAGCTGTATTCACACTGTCTTAGATTCGCTTAACTTGGCGTAATGAGTAGTGTGCTGTAAAAAAGGAAACGATGATGAGCAAAGGTCAAGACAGCAAGAAGAACGTTAAGAAAAAGCCCCTTTTGACTGCTAAAGAGAAGAAAGCTGCCAAACAAGCCAAGAAAGACGACAACGGTAGCATCTTAGGCAAACATTAATAATAAATACATCAATATGCCAATCTGACTTAACCGTTTGATTGGTATTTTTTTGGTTCGTCATTGACTTTTAGCTAAGCACTGTCTTTAATTAAGCTTAGGTTTTTATTAAGCTCCGCGCGGCGCAAACATAATAATCGCCATTCCTAATAGTGCAACTATCGAACCCACTATGTCCCACATGGTTGGTCGTATACCATTGACCGTCCACAACCACAAAATCGCCATACATATATAAACGCCACCATATGCAGCATAGACCCTGCCTGCAGCAGTTGGATGTAATGACAGCAGCCAAACAAACGCGACCAAACTCAGCGCACCAGGTATCAGTAGCCAGATTGACTTGCCTTCTCGCAGCCACAGATAAGGCAGATAACATCCTGCAATCTCAGCCAATGCAGTAAGCGCAAATAGCCCAACCGTCTTTAATTCTGTCAAAAATCACTACTCCTCATCTAGTACTTTTCTAATCTGATAAAACCATTCAGACATTGTACGGCATTCTTCAAAAGAATCATTCTATCTCTGTCACCTCTTATAAAAGACTATTTTGTCTAACATTCCAGTCAAAATCACAGTAAAATCTATCATAACAAACAAACCTCTTAGATAACCGTCTATCGAGGCCATACCGACATTGTAAATAGGAAGTTAGCATCATGATGCGTATTGGATTATTTTTATTAACCAACTTAGCAGTGATTGTGGTATTTAGCATTGTGTTTGGTATTTTATCGAGGTTTTTTGGAATCGGTGGTGTGCACAGCGCAGGTGGTCTTAACTACATTAGCCTTGCTGTTATATGTGGTATCTATGGTATGGTCGGCTCGATGGTGTCGCTATTTATATCGAAGTGGATGGCTAAAAGATCTACTGGTACGGTAGTTATAGAATCGCCACGCACCGCTACTGAGCAATGGTTAGTTGATACAGTCGCCAAACAAGCGCGAGCCGTAAATATCGGTATGCCTGAGGTTGGTATTTTTAATAATTCGCAGCCAAATGCCTTTGCGACTGGCTGGAATAAAAATAAAGCACTGGTGGCAGTATCGTCTGGCCTACTACAAAATATGAATCAAGATGAAGTCGAAGCCGTATTGGCACATGAGATTGGCCATGTGGCGAACGGTGATATGGTAACCCTCGCCCTCATTCAAGGCGTGGTCAACGCGTTTGTGATGTTCTTTGCACGTATTGTTGGTAATTTCGTGGACCGTACTGTGTTTAAAAACACCAGTGATCGCCCAGGTGTTGGGTACTTTATCACCAGTATTGTGATGGATATTCTACTTGGATTTTTGGCGTCTGCCATCGTGATGTGGTTCTCACGCTTACGTGAATTCCGTGCGGATCAAATGGGTGCAAAATTGGCCAGCCGCGAAAAAATGATCAGTGCGCTTGATGCGTTGCGTCCTTCTGCACAGCGACCGGATCAAATGCCTGAGAGTATGAAAGCATTTGCGATCTCATCTGGGCAGGCTCAAGGCTTTAGTATTGCAAACCTATTCCGCTCACACCCCACGCTTGATGACCGTATTGCGGCGTTAAGGAATTATAATCCTAGTGAATTTAAGTAGAAGCCCAGACATAAAAAAAGCCTATCTATATAAGACAGGCTTTTCTAAATAACATTTGCTAATTAGATATCAAACTCAAGCGCTCTATCACCATCGGCATCTTTAATACGCGTTGGCAGACCAATTTTATTCAGCAGATTGATAAATGGCTTTGCATCTAGCTCTTCGACGTTGACCATCTTGCCTGCATCCCATTCGCCAGTAGCAACTAGTATCGCAGCAGCAACAGGTGGCACGCCTGCGGTATACGAAATCCCTTGGCTACCAACTTCATTGTAAGCATCCTTATGATCTGAGACATTGTAGATAAATACTTCAGTATCAACACCATTGATCTTGCCTTTAACTTTGTCACCAATGCAGGTCTTGCCTGTATAGTTCGGTGCAAGCGAGCTTGGGTCTGGTAGTACCGCTTTAACGACTTTTAGTGGCACCACTTCTTGGCCTTCAGCAGTCATCACTGGCTGCTCAGACAACAATCCTAAGCTCTGTAGGACAGTGAAGACATTGATGTAATGCTCACCAAAACCCATCCAAAAGCGAATGTTTGGTACATCTAGATTGGCTGACAATGAATGCACTTCATCATGACCGCTTAGATAGCTGTTTTGCACGCCCACAACTGGCAAATCGTCCGTACGTTTGACTTCAAACATTTTATTAGACTGCCACTTGCTGTCTTGCCAAGAGTAAACCGTACCGGTGAACTCACGGAAGTTAATCTCTGGGTCAAAGTTGGTCGCAAAGTATTTGCCATGGCTGCCCGCATTGATATCAATGATATCGATATCCGTCACAGATCCTGCATCCATCATGTCATAGCCCAGACGCGCATAAGCGTTGACCATACCAGGATCAAACCCTGCACCTAAGATGGCAGTGACATTGTTGTCTGCACAGCGCTCTTTACGTTGCCATTCATAGTTGTTGTACCACGGTGGTGTCTCACAAATCTTACGTGGATCTTCATGAATAGCCGTATCTATGTAGGCAGTACCTGTCTCAATGCAGGCTTCTAGTACGGTCATATTGATAAATGCCGAGCCAACATTGATGACTATTTGTATTCCAGTGTCTTGTATCAGCTGCACGAGTGCTTGGCTGTCCATCGCATCGACTTGATGCGTATGCAAGACCGCAGCCTGCTTAAAGCTGTCTTTTTCTTTTACACTTTGGGCGATGGCATCGCATTTGTCTTTTGTACGTGAGGCAATATGAATCTCACCAAGTACATCATTGTGCATCGCACATTTATGCGCGACCACTTGAGCGACACCGCCTGCTCCGATGATCAGTACATCTTTTTTGTTGGGCTTAGCTTGTTGGTTTGTGTTCAATGAACAATCCTCCTTTGTGTCCCTGTCGATACCATTGATAGCGGCTATGCAAAACAGAAACGAGTGAATGATATGCGTGAATTAAAAAGGAAGACCGAGGAAAACCCACGCACCCGTCGGGCAAAGAATACTCCATTATTTGCCCGACGCGATTATAACAATTTTTATTCCCTTATCGGTAAAAAATATGTATAAAAAGCAGAGATATTAAAATATCTACTAATAAAGGTTAAGTATTTGTTTTTTAATAATTAAAGTACAAAAACCCGACAATAGCATAGTCTTAAAAGCTAAGGCTTAAGACAAGCTGGCTTTATAATCTTGATAATCAAACTCACGCTGGATATCGATACTGCCATCCAATCGGCGGATGACTATCGCTGGCATGTTGACACCATTGAACCAGTTTTTCTTAACCATCGTATAACCGGCAGCATTGCCAAAGGCAATCTTATCGCCTATCTGCAAATTATTCGGTAATGCATACTCACCAAAGATATCCCCTGCCAAGCAAGAACGACCGTAAATAATGGTATGGTCTGCCGACTCAGCATTCGCTCCAGACGGTGCAGCTTCTGCAGGATTGCCGATAGGCGCAATATCGACAGCTGTATGGTTAATCGCAGCAATCGGTGCGGACTCACGATAAATCAATAGATCAAGCATATGTGCTTCAATAGAAGCATCAACGACTGCTAGGTTTTTTTCGTTATGCATGGTATCCAATACAGTAGTTACCAACGTACCTGCGCCATGGATACTTGCCTCACCTGGCTCAAGATACACTTGCACGCCATAAGTTTCGCTAAACGCTTTCAAACGTGCAGCCAATTTTTCTAATGGATAATCAGGCGCAATAAAGTGGATCCCACCGCCCAAGCTCACCCATTCAAGCTGCGCTAAGATATCACCAAATCTAGCTTCGATATCTGTCAAGCTTTCACTAAAGGCTTCAAAGCTGTCATTTTCGCAATTATTGTGAATCATGACGCCAGTGATATCGCCAAGTACTGTTGCGATTTTATCTTTATCGTGCTCACCAAGACGGCTAAATGGGCGTGCAGGATCAGCAATCAAAAACGATGAGTTGCTGGTCTTTGGATTGAGTCGTAGACCTACAGGTATATTTTGTGCGGCAGCTTGCGCTTTAAAAGCGTTGAGCTGTGAGATTGAATTAAAGATTATTTTATCCGCATAGTTCAGCACTTCAGCTATTTCATCTGCACTATAGGCGACGCTATAAGCATGCGTTTCTTTTTTATCGCTACTACTGGCATCATCGTTACTGCCAAAGGTCTCATAGCCCAATCTCACTTCATTAAGTGAAGACGAAGTCGTGCCATGCAGATAAGGCTGCATCACATCAAACACGCCCCATGTGGCAAAGCATTTTAGTGCCAATAATGCTTTTGCACCAGATAGCTCACATAGCCTAGCGATGATTTTCATATTGGCAACGATGGCCGCTTCATCAAGCACGTAGTAAGGCGTTGGTGGCAATGTCGCGTTGATAGAATTCTCTAGATTTTTTGCATTCATAATAGATTACCTAATAGACACTCTGCTGTTGGTATCTTGACAGACAGATATAAATATTTGCGCTATAGTAGACTAAATTCATCATAATTAGAATATCTTATGGCACTCTCAACCGATTATTCCACCTCAGCCAGTCGATCCCATTCATCACAATTGGATCCGAAAAACATAGATTTGACTTATCTAGATCCTGATGCGCGTGCCGTGTTGGATTTTTGGTTTGATAAAAACAATGAAGCTTACTGGTTTGAACGAAACGATCGTTTTGATAAGCAGATACAGGAGAAGTTTGGCAGCATTTGGGAAGCAGCGAAACAAGGCGAATGTGTCACTTGGCGTATCGCAGAGTCCTCATTAGATGGTAATAGCTCGATAACGGCATTGGCAGGACGCTTGGCAGAAATTATTGTGCTGGATCAGTTTTCACGCAATTTATGTCGCGGACAAGCAAGTGCATTTGCGCAAGATGGTATGGCATTAGCACTCGCCCAAGAAGCCATTCAACAGCCTTATTTTGACACCTTACCGATGCAATGGCGTAGATTTATTATCATACCGTTTATGCACTCTGAGTCGGCCATGATTCATAAGCGTTATCTACCGCTATTTGAACAATTAGATGATGCAAACACATTAGATTTTGAACATCGTCACAAACAAATCATTGATCAATTCGGGCGATATCCACATCGCAACGAGGTACTAAATCGCGACTCAACCGAAGATGAAAAGAACTTTTTAAAACAGCCTAATTCATCGTTTTAGGCGAGATTCCTAGTACTACTTGAAGATACTCAAGGTTATTACAGAAAAAATTATCACATAAAAAGAAGGTCTGAATCATAACACTGGTTCAGACCTTCTTTTTTACGATAAATATTTAGAGAGTATTAAATACTTATTAGTAATTTACCTTACCAGTAGTAAACGTAAATGACTGCTGCTCTAATACTTTATCGTCAACCAAAATATCAAAGCTGACCTTATATTTGCTATTACCATAAAGTCCACAATTACCACCTTTATTACTACCTGATTCACAGCTTTTGAGCGCATCCGTTAATGGCAAAATAAATGCTTCATTCGTTGGTAGCGCATAATTCGTACCTTTGTACGGATCATTGTCAGAATCAAGCAATTGAATCGGTACATCTATATTACGCTGCACATCTCTGAATTTAACATTACTCACTTTAACTGTATCAGCGGATGGCATGTTGATATAAACCGGCTGTCCGATAGGATCAGTACGTAAATTACGCCCAGAGCCTCTGACAGGATTTGGGGTTTCGTTATAAAGTGCAGTAACTGTCCCCGTCACATCTTGACATGGGTACGTAAAAACACCTTCAAGCGTTTTATTTGTCGTGGTTTTTGTCCCTGCAGCATTGCTTACCAAAACATATCCTTTATTGTTAGTAGCATTTTTACTACTAGGCGTATAGGTAACCACTCCTGTTCCTACTACACCTGAGGTTGGCAACATTAAAGAGCGTAGATGATAAGGCGCTGACAACAACGACTTTGCCAAAGAGCTTGCCACGGCTTCTGTACTCAAAAAATTGCCTGCCGAACTGTAATAGACAGACTGGGCAATGTTTTCAGTAACACTATATTGCGATTTGCCATAGTCTGCATTGATCAATCGATCTGCCAGATCTAATCCACTAAAGAAAGGATTGTTAGGACCTGTCACACTAGCAATATCGCTAATCTCGTTTTCGAAATGCGCGTTAAAGCTGGTTGGTGAGCTATTAGCAAATACATATTTAATATAATTTGCATGCTGAATAGCTATATTGTCTAGCTCTGTATCCACGGATAAACCATTTAGACCACAGCTGGTTCTTGCTAGACTAAACTGATTATTTGCACTTAATGCTGCTTGTACATTATTAACGGCTGACCAATTTTCTTCCTCATCAGGAATACTATCGCTTGGCTCGTCACTCTGACTAGTAGGCGTCGCTATAATCGGAGCAGAAGTAATAGGTTCTGACGTGGTTGGCTCGTCAGTTTCATCACTTTGTGAACTGTCTGGTGTATTAGCAGATGTAGAACTGCTGTCAGAATCACCGCCTCCGCCGCAAGCGCTGAGAAATATCGTTAAAAATAGCACTGCAGCAAGATTTTTCTGAGAAGTATAAGAAGTCATCGCTCATCCTATAAAATAATAACCTGCTTATGAAAAGCAATGAGAATAAAAATCAATTACAGAGTAGTTAGTGGTTGATTTAACAGTGTTTTATTTCAATATAATATCTATTGTATTACAAATTATGAACTTTTGCCCATTATTTTGTAAAAAAACATGCTACTCGCTGATTGCAAGTAACAGGTTTTTTTTAGGTCTATAAATTAACACTAAGCATAGGCTATTTTTAAGGCAAAAATATCATCTATAGAGTACGATTCCTTTGTATCCGCTATAGAGTCACTTTTTCATGAACACGTTTCTATAATCACTTTTCTATAACCACTTGTTTATAGCTACTGTATTTCTAAAGCCTTTCTCACTGGTGCAAAACTACGTCTATGCGTTGGCAAGACACCATATTTTTCGATTGCTTCCATGTGCGCGCGTGTCGGATAGCCTTTGTGTTTGGCAATACCGTATTCCGGATATTGAATATCCAGTGCATACATCGATTCATCACGACTTACTTTTGCCAATATACTGGCCGCTGCAATACTAGTATGACGCGCATCGCCTTTTACCCACGCTTGGCAATCAATCGCAGATGGCGCCACCTCTAGCTTTTTAAAACTATCATAGTTCAAATCAGGGCAACGATTTCCATCAAATAGTACTTCGATTTTGAATTGATCGAGCGACGTACTGTTATCATTTCCAGTAGTCGAAAAGCTTTTAAAAATTACTTCTAGCAATGATTCAGTACATAAGCGCATACCAAGCATTGTTGCTTGCAAGATGTTCACTTGATCGATTACTGCTGCCGGTATATCGGCGATGATATAACCGATAGCATGTTGTTGAACCAATGGATAAAGGATATCGCGCTTTTTTTCACTCAGTTGTTTGGAGTCTGTCAGTATCGACAACGGCGTTTCTTTAAGCGGTTGTTCTTCAATTAGACCTGACCAAGTCGCCGGTAATATTGCCGCGGCAACATTGACGCTGCCTAGTAACGGCCCGCGTCCTGCTTCATCGACACCGATTTGTAGTATTGATTGCTCCGTCATTTGGTTATCATTAGTCAGATATTGAGTAAGCAGCTCAGCGGTATTCATTTGCCCATATAAACGTATGGGCGCTGCTAACTGAATATATTGTCCTTTGACATCAATGTGCTCAATATTGATGTCAATTACTTGAGCTGAGCTTTCTGTACTGTTTTGAATATACATAATATTAGAAGGTCTTTCTTGTTTAATTAGGATGGATGGTATCGGTATTTTGGATAAACCACTGTTCAATCACGCTGTTTGCAGGCTCATGGTTACTTTGCTGTTGTAATGACTGCTTTGTCACTAGTAAGTCATGTAATTGCTCGACATAAGCGCGTGGTTGCAGCAATCGCATTACGGTGCGGCAAATATTGTCACCGCTCGCCTGCTCTTGAATCAGCTCAGGTACAATCGGTGCATTAGCCAATATATTGGGCAATGCCACATATGGTACCTTTACCAGACGCTTGGCTATTTGGTAAGTCAGCTGATTTAATTGGTAAACCACTACCATCGGCCGTTCAAGCAGCATTGCCTCCAGCGTTGCTGTCCCAGATGCCAGCATCACGATATCTGATGCCGCCATGGCATGTTGGCTAAATTCCGGCTGGGTATCATCATAGACCACCACAATTGCTTCACGTAGCTGTTCTGAGCGTTGGTCGATCACTTCTTGTACGATATATTGATGGTTTTGATCGACCGTTGGAATGATGAAGCACAGCTTAGGATCTAACAGGATTAACTTTTGGATGCCATCAAGCATCAATGGCAGAATAGCTGTAATTTCACCGCGCCTAGAACCTGGCATTACACAAATAAGCTGACTTACATCATCGAAGCGTTCAATAAAAAACTGCTGCAACCCATCGTTGTCCCAAACGAGCTCACTGCGACGTTGATTGATTGGTGTATCGATTAGGTTCTGATCAATGGTTCGCAGTAATGGATGACCCACACAGATCGCTGGATGGTTATGTCGCTCATAAACTGGCAACTCAAACGGGAATAGACATAGCACCAAATTGGTCGCCGCTTTAATATTATGGATACGCGACTCGCGCCATGCCCAGATAGAAGGACTGACGTACTGCACACAGAATACGCCTTGGGGCTTTAGTTTTTTGGATACTCGCAAATTAAAATCAGGCGCATCAATACCGACGAACCAATCAATATTGGCAGCCTTAAATGCGCTCAGTAGCTCACGGCGCGCTTTAAGCAAATCGGGTAGCTGCGACATGACTTCAACCAGACCCATCACTGCCAAACGCTCTAATGGGAAAATACTCTGTAGCCCTTGCGTCTGCATTTTCGTACCGCCTACGCCTACCCAGACAATATCATCACGTAGATTATTCATTTGCCGCATAAAATCTGCACCCAAACTGTCACCAGATACCTCACCTGCGACGATGCCTATCACTAGCGGCGTAGCATTTATATTTGCTACTTGAGAATCCGTCTCGGCTTGATGAATGAGGTCAGTATGGTGATGAGACGTAGCAGAATCTGTCATGACAAGCTCTCGATATTAGAAATACACAAAATAAAATAAACCGTTATTATAAAATATAACGTAATAAATCAGCGATACGACCTCACGGATAATGTGCACACTCATCCGTACTGTTTTAATGCCACAGTTTGGGCCACCCATCGCTAATGTTGCTATCATACTTGACGATGATACAAATAGCGAAATTCACGCATAAAATCTGAGCGTTATGCATCAAAAGCTCAACCAACTCTTATTAATAGATAGAAAAACCAAATGCTAAACGTGCATTTAGAACGTCAAATATCATGCTAAGTCTCTATAAGTATAACTAAGTTTTAGTTTTCTCATTCCAGTTATCAGTCAATTAACTGCTCGACTACCCTTGTCAACCAACACTTTTGTCCGCATAATGAATGTTCCTATAAATCAGCTAGACGATATATAACCATGACAACATCAGTTACCCATAATGCAGATATTGACGACGTGAATATTGAAAAATTTATTCCTTTGATTACCCCCGCCGAGCTAAAAGCCGAGCTGCCTCTGTCAGACGACGCGTATAACACCGTACTAAAAGGTCGTAATACTATTCAAGATATCTTGGACGGTAAAGACAAGCGTTTGTTTGTGGTCATTGGCCCTTGCTCTATTCACGATATCAAAGCCGCTCACGAATATGCCGATCGTTTGGCCGTATTGGCAAAAGAAATCGAAGACAGTGTATTTGTGGTCATGCGTGTTTATTTCGAAAAACCTCGTACGACGGTTGGCTGGAAAGGCATGATCAACGACCCTGACATGAATGACAGCTTTGATATAGAAAAAGGTTTGCGCACGGCTCGTAAATTGCTACTTGATCTGAATGAAAAAGGTCTACCTTGCGCGACCGAAGCACTTGATCCAAATACACCGCAGTACATTCAGGATCTAATCAGCTGGTCAGCCATTGGTGCACGTACCACTGAGAGCCAAACGCATCGCGAAATGAGCTCTGGCTTATCATGTCCAGTTGGCTTTAAGAACGGTACTGATGGTGGTATGACGGTTGCTGTAAATGCCATGCAAGCGGTTAAAGAAGGTCATAGCTTCTTAGGTCTATCATCAGATGGTAAAGTCTCTATCATCAAATCTAAAGGTAATCCTTACGCGCACGTGGTACTTCGCGGTGGTAACGGCAAGCCTAACTATGATGAAACTGCGGTAGCCCAAGTTGAAAATGAGCTAGCAAAAGGCAAGACCAATAGCAAGATTATGATTGACTCAAGTCATGCTAACTCAGGTAAAGACCCTTACTTACAACCGATGGTTATCAAAAACGTTGCTGAACAAATCCAAAATGGCAATAAATCAATTATCGGTATGATGATTGAGAGTCACTTAAAAGGCGGCAATCAAAAACTGACTGCTGATTTGAGCCAGCTTGAGTATGGTAAATCAATCACCGATGGTTGCCTAGATTGGGATAGTACCGTCACAGCATTACGCGAATTGCGGGATATGGTAAAAGATGTACTACCAAATCGCTAATAGCTATTCGCGATAATTTATCGTCGAGCAAGCAATAAAAAGCCCCTTTTGCACTAATGCGAAAGGGGCTTTTTATTTATGAACATCTTATAAGAAACACTCTATTCTAAAACTTGATTAGCAATGACTAGCAACGATACATGTTTCGTTAATTGGTCAGAGCTAACCTTATTCTGGAGATGGTATTTTTATAACATTAATATTGCATTTCAATGCATATTGCACTGCTCTCAATTAGCTATTTGCAGCACCTAATACACTCTCCAAGCTTTCGAGCACATGTTTAGATGAGACATTCTTCTGTAAATCTACCAGCTGCTCATGCGCCATTTGACGGCGAGGCTCAGTCAACGTATTCCAGCGGGCCAGTACTTGCAGTAAGCGTGAGGCTAATACAGGATTGGCATCATCTAATTTCTGAATCACGCCTGTATACATCTCTAGACCTTCTGCCGTCCAGAGTACCGTCGGTTGCGAGCTAAAAGCGCTGACAACTGAACGGACACGGTTAGGCGTATTCCAATCAAAGTCCGTGTGCGTCAGTAGCGACTTGACCATATCAGGCGTTACATCGTCAGCGGCAGCTTGTACACTGAACCACAGATCGATAACCAAATCATTTGCTTGGAAACGCTCATAGAAGTCTGCTAAGTACTTATCTGCACCTGTCAATTGATGATTGACCATGGCCTTCAATGCACCAAAGCGCTCAGTCATACAGCTCGCATTATCATACTGCTGCTGTGCCCAGTCTGCTGCATCATCCACATTGGCAGTCAACGCCATATCGAGTACGACATTACGCAGTGCACGAATACCTCGAGCTTCAGCGCTGTCCTCATAAGACTGCATTGGCAGGTTATTGTACAGCTCAGCCCATTGGCCTTTTAACTTATCAGCCACTTGCTTGTATAGCCCATCGCGCTGCTCTTTAACCAACACTGGATCGTAGTCTTGAGAAATAGCAGAAGCCAACTCTTGCGCTGATGGAATATCAAGTAACCGTGCCGCTAGCATCGCATCGTCAGCCGCTAAGACAGGCAGCGTCTGCGCCAATGCTTCTAGGTATACATCAGGGCTGCTCTTCTTACCTTGGCCTTCCAGCAAAATACGATTTACCAGCATTTGAGTAACCTGCCAGCGGTTAAATCCATTAGTTTCATGCTTAAGCAAAAACGCTAAGTCTGCATCTTGGTAGTCATAGTTAAGCTGTACTGGCGCACTAAAATCACGTAGTAATGATACGACAGGCTCGCTCGCAACGTTTTCAAAGACAAAGGTTTGCGTCGCCTCGTCAAGCAATAACATACATTCAGCGACGATAGCGCCTGAGTCTTTATCAAACAATGCCATTGCTACAGGTATCGGCAATGGTTTTGGCGCATCAAAGCCTTTGACATGGCGTGTTTGCTGATTCAAAGTGATGGTCAGCGTCTGTGCTGCGCTATCATAGGTTTGAGAACCCGATACCACTGGCGTACCAGGTTGACGATACCAATCAATAAAATTCTCGATTTTGTCATCAGTGATACTCAGTGCTGATAAAAAGTCCTCAACCGTTACCGCTTGTCCATCATAACGACGGAAATATTCGTCTGTTCCTTTGCGGAAATCATTTGGCCCTAACGTATTGGCAATCATACGCACAATTTCAGCGCCTTTCTCATAGACAGTCGTCGTATAAAAATTATTAATCTCAACAAAACTCTCTGGACGTACTGGATGCGCTAATGGACCTGCATCTTCGCTGAATTGATGTGCACGCAAGGTCGCCACATCATCAATACGCTGTACCGCACTTGACTGTTGGTCTGCTGAGAATGACTGATCACGGTAAACGGTAAAGCCTTCTTTCAAGCACAGTTGAAACCAATCGCGGCAGGTAATACGGTTACCAGTCCAGTTATGAAAATACTCATGAGCAATAATGGCTTTTACGCTAAAACTGCGTGCATCGGTGGTTGTTTCAGGGCTAGATAACACACAAGCGGTGTTAAAAATATTCAAACCCTTATTTTCCATTGCACCCATATTGAATTGGCTGACCGCCACAATCATATAGCGATCTAGATCGTAGGCTCGCCCGTAATTGACCTCATCCCATTTCATCGCATCTTTTAGGGCTTGCATACCGACATCACATTTATCGATATCAGCAGACTTGGCATACAACTCAAGCAAGACTTCTCGACCTTCGCTGGTCGTATAAGAATCTGTCAATACATCTAAATCGGCAACCACACAGGCAAATAGATAGCTTGGCTTATTGGTTGGATCATGCCAGATTGCGTAATGACGGTCGGGCGCATCGGCTACTTCACCTGCTTCGACTAAGTTACCATTGGCCAATAACGTCGGATAGCGCTTATCTGCTTCAAGTCGCGTGGTAAATATCGCTAGCACATCAGGGCGATCAGGATAGAAAGTAATCTTACGGAAACCTTCTGGCTCGCACTGCGTCACAAACATCGTGTCGTCACCACTACCTGCCATATATAAACCTTCAAGCGCGGTGTTGGTCTGTGGGCAGATACGCACTTGAATGTCTAAAGTAGCTCGCTCAGGGGCATTATAAATCGTCAGCTTACCCGCTTCCTGCTGATAATCCTCAGTGCTCAGCGTCTTACCATTCATCGTAATCGTTAGCAGCTCTAATGACTCACCAAATAAAACAATATCCCCTGCCGTTTGGCGTACCATCTCAAGCTTACTGTCTACCTGCGCGTAGTCTTCAAACAGCTTAATATCTAAATGTACTGTCTCGACATCAAAACTTGGTTTGGTATAGTCTTTTAGATTAATCTTACTTGGCGCATGAGGCGGTACATCTGGCATTTCAGGATTGATGATTTGTGCATCAGTTTCAGCAGTAGACATATGGTGTCCTATTATTATCAGTGATTTGGTTATAAGTTATTTTTACTGGGAATGAGTAATATCATTTCGCTATTTGCAGAAGGCACTACTGTTAAGAAAGACTTAAGTCTTTAAGCTAACTAATCAGCTAAGCGCTTAATAAGCTAAGCACATACACAAAACTTTGCAATGATTAAGCTAATTTTTATTACTAATTTGGTTTTCTCATCAAGCTTATAGCTAGATTGACCTAAATCGCTAAATTTCAAGTATGTAGAATAAGATATCGTCGGTTCAAGATGATTTAAATATGAAACATACGTTATCAATTGGATAATGTCGTTGAAAATGATTTAATAGTCATACTGATGACCAATCATTTAACTAATGGCCTATTATATGACAAAAAATACGGTGAAACGCGCAGACATTACCCTACCTTTACTTATAGAGTATGTTGACGCGCTACTACCCTCATTGACGACTCAGGCAGAACAGTCACCTGAGCATAACAAAGATAATAATGAGGCTTTATGGGTAATACATAACCATGCGGATTTATTAGCACTACAAGCACAACTTGACGATACTACATCTACTAATGAGAACACTGAAGCGAGGCTGAACGCACGACACTTATCAACGTTATCAGATCTTGCTAAACAGCATGTACCTGATCGTTATGAGCTTGCTTGCTTTTGGCTTCCCACCTTGTCAGAAGAGCTGACTCAACACTATGTGCCTCTACTCATGCGCTACCGTGACCTGTATGCCGCGCATTTGCTTATTGCATTGGACAGCTCGATAGACTTAAAACCTTACGGCTTTACGCCATTTGATATATTGAATGAGCTATCTCTAAATATTGATGATATTCAATCTATTACCTCATCAACCGTTACTGCGACGCTTTGGCAGTTTAATCTATATGACTACAAACAGCTGCCAAATTGGCTCAATGCTGACTACTGGGCCAACCCTGAAAACTGGGGCAAGCACCGCTGGTAATACACTCAATTTTATCTATCGTAATTTACAGTAAAAATACTTACATAAATTAACAGTTAGTATATGATAGATAGAGATTGCCTAAGTTTTATCGGAAGCAGTTTAAAAAAACAAATTTAATTAAAATTTTAGGAGCTCGTCATGTCAATCAGTTTTTCTAAGATCGCTGTTCTTGCTGTGCTATCAAGCGCTGTTGCGATAACCACCGGTTGTGCTACCAAACGTTCTACCTCAGAAGTTGTCGTTGCCCCACTAGGTATTCCAGGTGGCCAAGTTGGCTACAATGGTGCGGTTATCGTTGATAACTCAAACGCTGTCATCACTGGCGCTGAGAATATTCAAGCAGTGGTCTACTTTGCCTTTGATAGCAGCGAAATTACTGCTCAATCAGCGAGTGTCCTTAACCAACACGTAAGCCTGCTCAATTCAAACCCAGCAGCGACTGTCGTTATCGCAGGTCACACTGATGAGCGCGGTAGCCGTGAATACAACATGGCACTAGGTGAGCGACGCGCACAAGCTGCACGTAACTACCTTGCTGCTCAAGGTGTCACTGCAAACAACATCCGTGTGATTAGCTATGGCGAAGAGCGCCCTGCAGCGGCTGGCAACACAGAAGATGCGTATGCACAAAACCGTCGTGCTGAGCTGTCTTACTAAGCATTGTTTATAGCGTTCGATAGTTTAATAAAAGCCCAGTAATAATATATTACTGGGCTTTTGATATTTTTGACCCGATAATTAAATATAGATTATTTAGACATAGCTATTGAGATATGACTATCTACGTATCAAATACATAGCGTTCAGACTTACGCAATTTTATATATTCAATTCTATAATAATCGTTTTTGATAACTAGTAATATATGCCGACTTCCAACCTTACCCAGATACAGTACACTCAACTCGACACCACGACATGGTGTGTGACGGCTCAAGTGAGCGAGTCAATCAGTCATTTAGTCACTGGAAGCTTGTGGAAAAAGTCATTATGGTTGTCATCGTGTAATACGTCGTATAAAGACATCATCAAGCTCAATAGTCTAAATTGGTACTATCAGGTGGCGACAGCACCTAAACACTCAGTACCTGCTCTAGCGCGTAAACAACGTCAGCAGCAGCGACAAGGTGTCAGGCAACTATTGCAAGAGCTGCTCAAAAAATTAGAAATAGATGACACCTTGGATGAGTCAAGCTTTCCCTATCGGCTCGTCAACAGTCAGCATTACGTATGCTTTAGCCATACAGGAGCTGGTAGTTCAAAGCAAACCACAGAATCGAATCAGACAAATTTTACGTATTTACACAGTAAAATAGCGGTTGTTATCAGTCGTCAACGCCCTGCTGGTATCGATATAGAGGCCAATAATATTGCATGGCATGTAGTCAAGCGTTTCTACTCAGAGAGTGAGTTGACTATTTTACAGGAGCTATCTACAGATCAGCGAGAACGCACTGCCAAACTCTTGTGGCAAATAAAAGAAAGCTTTATCAAAGTCAACCAATATACATTAGCTCAAGGCTTGGGTATGGATTACTCTCACCTTATTCCTGGCTTGATTGAAAATAATAAAGAGATTAACGCTTCTTCCCTACTCAGTAATATCGAGGATACGAAGCGCCAATCTGTTTACCGTATTGCCACGTTACAATCGCAGCAAACTGTCATCGTTTTTTGAGCAAGGTTTTCTGAGCAAAGTTCAACCCTGATTTCAGAATATCTTTCAATACTTTATCTTAAGCATAAAAAAACGACCCTAAAAAGGATCGTTTTTCTGATGAATTATGCTCAACTCTAATTATCTTAACCTCTTAATAATAAAAAATTTTAAATATATGTCGTTTAAATATATGTCGACTGATTATAAGAATGGAGAAACTATAGTTTTATATGCCACTTCTCCCTACTTATCTTTTATTATTAAAGAAGTAAAACTCTATCACTCATATATAATAATTCGTTAGTAGCTTAGAATATATTAAAGATGTAATAATTCAAGAGCAGCAACAAATACATCATATCTATAGCACTTAGTTAAAAATCCTCATCCCCAAACGTACAATCCTTATTATTAGAAAGTACAACCTTACTACAATACATAAATACTCATATCCAACGTCCTAATTCTTATGGTATCCAAAGAATCATTTAGTAGCATTTATCAAAGTAATTTATATATTTTCAATAAAAAAATTTTAGTAACTTAACTCTACACAAATAATATGCAAGACTATTTAGTAACCTCAATTCTCATTAAAGTCAATTCTGTATACATACACTTACATTATATATATAATTATAGAATTTTGTCATGCTTTGTTAGGGAATAAACATGAGGTTTAGAAAGGATATTAATGGCCTTAGAGCACTTGCCGTCATCGCTGTTGTGCTATTCCACTTTAACGCATCTTGGATGCCTGGTGGCTTTGCTGGGGTTGATGTCTTTTTTGTGATCTCAGGTTTTTTAATGACTGGGATTATATTTAGAGGGATGGAGCAAGATAATTTCTCAGTTCTTAATTTTTATGTTGCTCGAGCCAATAGAATCATTCCTGCATTAGCACTACTTTGCTTGGCATTATTGTTCTTTGGCTGGTTTTATCTCACGCCACTAGAATATAAGGCACTAGGCAAACATGCTGCGAGTAGTGTGGGCTTCTTATCTAATTTTGTTTATTGGAAAGAAGCTGGTTACTTTGATGCAGCGTCTCATGAAAAATGGTTATTACATACTTGGTCATTATCGGTAGAATGGCAGTTTTATGTCATCTACCCGTTAGTGCTTCTAGCTTTACGTAGATTTTTATCTATAAAGAAGCTGAAATTACTACTCATCGTTGGTACTGTACTTGGCTTTATATTCTCTGCTATTGCAACCTATAAATCACCTAATGCAGCTTATTATCTATTCCCTACTAGAGCATGGGAGATGATGATTGGCGGGGTTGCTTATCTCTATCCTTTTGCACTACAAGAAAACAGAAAGAAGCTCGTAGAGTGGACAGGTCTAATATTGGTTATTGCCTCTTACTTCTTGATATCAGCAGAAAATTTGTGGCCAGGTTATTTAGCCATCTTCCCAGTACTAGGTTCATTCCTTATTATTCAAGCGCAACGTAATGATAGCGCAATTACAGGCAATATCATCTTTCAGAAAATAGGAACATGGTCTTACTCTATCTACTTATGGCATTGGCCTTTCGTGGTAGCTATCTATACCTTTTACCTGTCTAATTATTACATTTATATAGGGATGGTACTGTCAGTATTGCTTGGCTTCTTAAGTTATAAGTATGTTGAGAAAATTAATTTCTCAAGGAGCTTTCCAACTCTCTTAAATTACTTGAAATGTAAGCCTATATACATTGCTGGAATTGTAGGGGTGCTAGGAAGTGGCCTCTTCGTAACAAATGGTTTTGAACAACACTATTCTGATAATGTTCTATTAGCTTCCAACGAAGCAAATAATAAAAACCCTTATAATTGTATGGCCGATAATAAGTTTCCTTGCTACATAGGAAAAAAAGATAATATCAAAGCTATTGTTGTTGGAGATAGTCATGCAGATGCACTGACTACTTCACTAGCTAGTGTGTATGATTTGAAAACAGAGGGAATAGTTGCGCTGACTAAAGCCTCTTGCCCGTTCATATTAAATATACAAGTTTTTGAAGAAGAGAAATGTCTAGAAGAAAATATTAAAAGAATGGAGTTTCTAAAAAATAATTATGCAAGCGTCCCTATTTTTTGGGTAGCAAGAACAGGAGTCTATATATATGGGCAATTAGACCCAAGCAGAATCAAAAACATTCAAGATACACAACCATTGATATACTTCACTGAAAAATATACTAGCGTCGAACCTGCATTACTTGGAGAGCTAGAAAAGAACCTTAATACTACAATTAGAGAGGCTGCTAAAAACAGGCCTATATATCTAGTCTTACCAACACCAGAAATGACATTTAACGTACCTAGAGTAGTTAGTAAAGAGCTACTACTAGGGAATATAAACAGCGAGCCATTCAGATCAGAAGAACTATACCTTAAAAGAAACGAACCAATAATTGAGATAATCAAGAAAGTTGGAGCTAGCAATAATGTGAGAGTTTTAGACCCCACCGATTATTTATGTGACAGCGGAAAATGTAACTCTTTATACAAAGGTAGACCGATATATTATGATGGTGACCATATGAGTGAATACGGTAACAAATTATTAACCCCTATGTTCGAAAGTGCGCTTTTAGTAAAAAAATGAACTATTAAAAAAGGACGCTATTAAAAAATAGCTTCCTTTTTATTGCTCATCATTTAGTTATTGACTTTTTAGTAGTAGGAAATTGATATATTTTTTAACCTCCCTACTGACTGCCTCGAACATCGAATTAAGGGCTAGGTTATAGCAGATAGATTCAGCTGTGGTAGTAACCAGGTGCACGTTTGCACGTAATAAGGCGCCTCTTAGGTAGCATAACGTATTATACAAGTCACCCCCAATAGGTATACCTGCGCTACTTATAAATTGCTATCTAAAGCCGTATATTCAAATGGAAGAAGCCATCTATATAGAATAAAAACTATTGATGACTTAGTGAATAATATTATATAGCAGCATAGAAACTTTTAATTACTTAAAAACTTAAAAGTTACTTAGGCAGCTTTCATTGCCGATAAAACTATGAATAATTAGACCTACCTATGGTTATCAATAGGCATAGGTAGGCTAGTTACTGCTACAATAACAGATATACAAACATCACTTAATAATAAAAATATTATTAATTATGAATTTAATACACAAAAAAAACGACCCTAAAAAGGATCGTTTTTTTGTTTTCTACTAATAACAGTCTTTAAACTGTAATTAGCTTAGAAACGGTAAGTTGCACCAACTTTAACGATTGGGAACCATTCAAGATAATCTTTATCTTCTAGCTCTTGCTCAGCAGCTGAAGCAGCAGCTGCTGCTGTAACTGCATTTGTGCCATTACCTGTAGCACGAACAGTAGCATCTGTTTTACCCATGTAAGCTGCACCAAGCTCACCAAATAAACCAAAATTATTAGTAATGTTAGGACGGAAACCAACAGTTAGATAAGGAGCTAATTTGTTACGATGTTCGATAGTACCTTCTAAAGTACCAACTTCATCTGCATCATAATCAACATCGTCAATTCTAAAGTTACCATCTTCAGCGTTTGCACGTACATCAATATCGTTGTCAGGAACAATAATACCAGCACCCATTGTAAACCAGTTGCCAGTAGGACGTAACTGTACACCTAAGTACGGGTTGCTGAAGTCAGCATCTACATCATAGTTTACATCATCTACATCAAAATCACCGCCGAAAAGGTCAGCAGCATCGCCACCTGCCCAACCAGCTTGCAATTCAGTTTTTTCATTAAGTGACCAACCGATGTTAGCACCATAACCTAAAGTACCAACTTCAGCACTAACAGATGCTGGGTTAATGGCTGTTTGGAACAAAGTTTTAGTGCCACCAAGTACCGCACCAGTAGTGTTGCTTACTACACCAGCGTCAGCATTGTATGCATAAGAAGCAGGTTCTGCTTGATAAGCAACTGCAACTGGCTCAGCTTCATATGCAACTGCAGCATTGTTATCAACAACAATAACTGGATCAGCAGCTAATGCAGCAGTTGATGCTAGAACAGCAGCAGAGATTGCCGTCAATTTAATCAATTTCATAATTATTCTCCTAAAGTGTGAAATAAACCCGCCCATAAAAAACGATGATTATGCTTTTTTTAAACCATCATTTTGTTGAGGTGATTAAAACAATTCTGACTTGAAAAGTCACCCCTACTGATGCTGTTTTTATTTGCCATTATGTAAAGATTGCATAGGTACTGTAATAATTGCTACACCAATCTGCAAAAATTCACCTTTATGTTACATAATGTCCTTAAAGTAACCAAACAGCGTAAACATGAGACTTCGCTTGCTTAATGTTTATGTAAGGGTATTGCAAAACATGTCCACATAATTATCTAGAACGCACTTTGAATCAATGATAGTTATATGGCTCAACCTTACAGAATAGTGTGCCTTGTGAGTTGACGTATCTATTGTTACTTATATTAGAAAATCTACACCAGCAAATAAAACGATATAAATGATCTCATATAACGCGACTAACGCTTGCCTCAAGCGAATATTATGCTAAATTAGTTGTTATAATAGATTTGTTATAGAACGTCCGTAATGTCACTATTTGTCTTATTTATGAAAATTTTGTGATGCTGTCTGCTCTATTTCTTTACTCCTACTGAGTCATATATATGCCTAAAGTATCGTCGATTACCCGTGTCCTAGAAATCATAGAAGCAGTGTCCTATGCTTCAAAACCGCTTTCTCCACTCGAGCTCTCACAAGAGCTAGATATCCCTAAACCGACCATTCATAGATTGATTCAAAACTTGGTTGATGATGGTTTTTTGACTGTTGATATTGGTGGCGGCATTATCCCTGGTAAGCGCGTACGCAATTTGAGCGTTGAGTTATGGCAACAACGACTGTTCTTTAACGAGCGACAGATGATTTTGCAAAAACTGGTTGATGAGCTAAAGGAAACGTGCGGTATTGGCATTCCCTATCATATGGATATGATCTATACCAACCGCGCTCAGACGACCTTGCCACTACAGATTTATCTTCCTGTTGGGGCAAAGTCACCCATGTGGTGTACAGCAACTGGTAAGCTCTATCTAAGCCAACTATCTACAACTAGCCGTATGAAAATACTACAAGGGTTGCCACTAGATAAGTTCACTAAGAATACGATTACTGATATCAATGAATTGAATGCCGAGCTTGATCGCATTGCTGATACTGGTATCGGCATTGATAACGAGGAGTTTATCTCTGAGATGGTCGCAGTGGCTGTCCCTATACTGGACAAAAAGTCACGCTATCTGGCTTCTCTCTACTTACATGCGCCCACCATACGGGTATCACTTGACGATCTGCTGACTCATGTACCACGCCTACAAAAAGCCGCGCAAGACGTTCAGACGCTCGTCTACGATCTACAAAGCTAATACTATCTATTAGCCATCAAAAAAGGTCTACGCTATGATTTTAGCGTAGACCTTTTTCTTTTTCGCAAATGCATTCTCTTAATTAACGCCACTTACTAGTAATACTAAAAATTCTTAATATTAGTATGTTTAAGAACGGGTATGTCTAAGAAGGTTACATTTAAGAGAGACAGTCAAGAGAGTCACAGTTAAGAGAGTCATGTCTAAGACAATAATGAGACATCATGACGTCCAATAATACTAGAAAAGTCTTTATCACTATTCTCTACAGTATGTGAGGCGTATAACTCTGTCGCTTTGGCACCCATCGGTGTATCCACCTGCGTGTCTTGAGCTGTCTGCATCGCAAGGTTTAGATCTTTTTGCATCAACTTGCTCATAAAGCCGCCTTGATAGCCATTGCTAGAGGGCACATTTTCCATGACTTTTGGATAAGGATTATAAACTTCTAGTGTCCAGTTACGCCCTGAGCTCTGTAGCATGATGTCTGATAGCACTTTGGGGTCTAAACCATTCTTGACGCCTAGATTAATTGCCTCTGCCGTACCTGCCATCAGAATACCTAACAGCATATTGTTGCAGATTTTTGCGACTTGTCCTGCGCCGTGCTCGCCAGCATGAAAGATATTTTTCCCCATTACAGCAAGTATTGGCTCAGCCTTAGCAAAAGCAGCATCATCGCCACCAACGATAAAGGTCAAACTACCAGCAACTGCCCCGCCTGTACCACCAGAGACTGGTGCATCTAAGAAGTCTATCCCAAGCTTACTTGCCGCCTCTGCTACTTTCCTTGCATCAGCTGCCGCAATCGTACTACTGTCAATCACAAGCGTGCCTTCTGGCAACTCTGCTAGCAGACCATCAGAGCCACTATCACCCAAGTACACCGAATGTACATGCTGACCTGCAGGCAACATACTAATCACAACTTGAGCATTACTTGCAGCATCTTTAGGACTTTTTGCGACACTAGCCCCTGCTTGTGCTAGGCGCTGGGTTGCAGCCTCAGACAAATCAAAGACAGATAGCTCGTAACCTGCCTTTAATAAGTTCTCTGCCATTGGCGCACCCATATTACCAAGTCCAATAAAGGCAATATCTGGTTTAGAGTTATTATTCATTGTACTTATATCCTTTGTACTCATCTCATCACTCCTTGATGATTTATGATGTAGCCATTGCTACATACTATTTAACAGTATTTATTAGTGAATATTGCTTATTAATGAATGCTGCTATCTTATGTCTTAGCACCTTTCTTTAGAACTTTATAAAATCGCTGATTGTCTTACGTTATAGATCCCTTTTAGGCAATTAGCCGACATACTGACTACCCAAGGCATCCTTACCCAGCCAACCGCCCAAAGGATGCTCACCTTTTGGATAAGGATTGACAAAATGCTGATCGATATACGCCTGCCCTTCTACACTTAAACAGTCTGCTAATGAACGCGACCATTTAGGATTTCTATCTTTATCAATTAACAATGCCCGCACGCCTTCTTTAAAATCAGGATTGGCCGCGCAATGTACTGCGACATTGGTCTCTAAATACAGTACTTGTTCGATGGATAGGTCAGCGACTTTGTGATACAGCGCATAGGTTAACACTGCTGTTACTGGGCAGCCATGGCGATAAGTGGCGACTGCGCGCTGCGTCCAGCTGTCTGCTGCAAAATCTTGGTTTAGCTGTGCGAGCGCAGTATCGCTTTGTAGCAGCGTATCAATATCAGCCAAACCGCCACTATTCATCAGTTGCTGAATAGGTTGCCAATATGTTGCAAGCTTACTATCTGGCAGCTCAGCGACTGGCAGCTCAGCAAGCGCACGGCTAACAATACTATGTGCACTATTGTTATGGTATTTATCTGAACTACTAACGCTATCTACCGTTTGCCAGTTGCTCTGTTTGAGACATTGGATAACGGCATCATAATCATGGCTGGCAATAGCATACTCTGCCAGATTAGCTAATAGCGCATCGTTGCCATTGCACATCGCACCAGTTAGACCTAAAAACAAACCCGTCTTAGCAGGCATACGCTGCAAAAACCAACTGCCAGAAGCATCAGGGAACAGTCCAATGGTGACCTCAGGCATGGCAAAACGCGTGCGCTCAGTGACCAGACGATGACTGCATCCTGCCATCAGCCCCATCCCGCCGCCCATGATGATGCCATCACCCCAAAGTATCAGTGGTTTCGGATAAAAGTGCATTTGACGATAGAGACGGTACTCATGACTGAAAAACTCAGTAGCATACGGGTTTGGCATTGATGCACTGGTAGACATGCTGTCATAGAGCTTACGAATATCGCCGCCCGCACAGAACGCTTTGTCGCCTGCACCTTTTAATACAAGCGCAACCACTTGGTCATCGGCTTGCCATTGCTCTAACTGTGCTGAGAGCAATTGACACATATCAACGCTGAGTGCATTAAGTGATTTTGGGGTATTGAGCGTCATGACCCCAATCAAATGTCCGCAATCCGTCGACTCAGTATTGAATAATACAGACGCTTCTTGTTCTGCATTATTTACTGATGTTTGCGCGTTAGTGTCGTTCGTCGGTGTCGTAGCTGCTGTCATAAAAGTGACCTACAAATTAGATAATAAAAATGGCTCAATTGTTTTGACTGCTGTTTATTTGTTTTGCCAATTGGGTTTACGCTTTTCTAAAAATGCTTGTACCCCTTCGCGCTGATCTTTGGTATCAAACAACTTCACGAAAGCTTCACGCTCATGGATGAGGTTCTGCGCAGGCGGGGTGTCTCTAGCCGCTTGAATAAGTTGCTTGGAATAACTGACGGCGACGGGTGATTGCTTAGCGACTTTTTTTGCCAAGGCCTGAGCGACTTGCAACCCTTCGCCTTTGGCCGCGACCTCTTCAACCAGACCGATACGCAATGCCGTATCTGCATCGACCCGCTCACCGCACAGTATCATGCGTTTTGCCCAACCTTCCCCTACTAACATAGGTAGGTTTTGCGTGCCGCCAGCACATGGTAATAATCCTACGCCTGTCTCTGGCAATGCCATCTGGGCGTGCGCTTCTGCGATACGGATATCACAGGCCAATGCACACTCAAGTCCGCCGCCCATCGCATAGCCGTTAATGACAGCGATACTGACACCGCGATAGGCAGACAATGCTTCAAACGCCTCACCAAATGCAATCGCCATACTTATTGCGCGGCCTTTATCGCCGTCTGAAAAATTATTTAAATCTGCACCAGCTGAAAAGAACTTTTCGCCATCTCCATGCACGATTAATGCGTAAACATCATCGTTGGTATTGAGGTCGGTAATGAGTTTCTTAAGTGCATGTAGACTGTCCATCGTCCACGTATGTGCCGGTGGGTTATTCAGCGTCAATGTTGCGGTATGGCCATCAATTGATAGCTGTAGATTTGTATAGTCTGTCATAAAACATCCTTGTTTTAGTAAAGCGAGATAAATTAGCGGAGCTGACTTAACCCTTCATCTTGCAAAACTTGACGTGAAATAATCACTCGCATGATCTCATTCGTGCCTTCCAAGATTTGATGCACACGTAAGTCTCGTACATGGCGCTCAAGCGGATACTCATTTAGATAACCATAGCCGCCGTGTAACTGCAGGGCTTCATTGGCAACATCGAAACAAAGATCCGTAGACAGACGTTTTGCCATTGCGCAGTAGGTAGACGCTTGCCCATCATTGTTGTCGACTTTATCAGCTGCTAGATACAGCATTTGGCGTGCGGCAATGGTCTGAGTCAACATATCAGCAAGTTTAAACTGTACCGATTGTAATCTAGCAATCGGGCTGCCAAATTGACTGCGCTCTTGCACGTAACTGGTTGCGGTCTCTAACGCCGCTTGTGCCGTACCTACCGCACAAATGCCGATATTAATACGACCACCATCTAGTCCTTTCATCGCGATACGAAAGCCTTGACCTTCCTCACCTATCAGGTTTTCTACAGGGACTTTAACGTCTTTAAAACTAATCGTGCGTGTCGGCTGTGCTTTCCAGCCCATTTTATGCTCGTTTTTGCCATATTCGATACCAGCACTATTGGCATCTACGACGAACGCTGACACGCCTTTTGGCCCAGCAGCACCAGTACGCGCCATCACCACCAATACATCGGTTGAGCCTGCGCCAGAAATAAAGGTTTTCTCACCGTTCAGTACGTAATGCTCGCCTTGCTTCTCCGCTTTGGTACGTAATGAAGCTGCATCAGACCCTGCATTTGGTTCTGTTAGGCAATAGCTGCCAAGCCACTCACCGCTGACCATGTTAGGTAGATATTTTTTGCATAGCGTATCGCTGCCATATTCACCAATCATCCATGCGGCCATGTTATGAATACTCATATACGCTGCTACAGCCGTGTCGCCCCATGCAAGCTCTTCGAATACCATCGCTGAGTCCAGTCTTGGGAGGCCCAAGCCATCATATTCTGGATTGGTGTACAGTCCCAAAAAGCCAAGCTCACCAGATTTCTTGATTACATCTATTGGGAAATGCGAGTTGCGATCCCATTCGGCAGCATTTGGCTTTAGCTCTTTTTGCGCAAACTGACGGGCCGTTTGGCGAAAGGCGACTTGGTCATCGGTCAATGAAAAATCCATAGGGTCATCCTTGTTCTTATAGATCAAATAGAGGGCTTCAATCTCAGATAAACGTTAGTAAAAATGTTAGTAAAAATGCTGATCAGAGATTTTATAAGACATTAGCGCGACATGATAGCGGCATAACGATAATAAAATTGCGTTTAATAGTACCGCAAGTCGTATTATCGTCATACCGAAAACACAAAATGTCATAATGAAACAACAATGAGCGGACGATTAAATTGAAATCGTTGTGTTGACACCGCGGCTCGCTTCATCATCAAACCAACGCGCAGTCACGGTCTTTGTCTGAGTATAGAACTGTACGGCTTGCTTGCCATAAGGCCCTAGGTCACCAAGCTTGCTGCCACGTGACCCTGAGAATGAGAACATAGGTAGTGGCACAGGGATTGGCAAGTTAATACCGATTTGACCAACTTGAATGTCTTGCTGGAATTTATGTGCAGCTGCCCCTGACTGAGTAAATATCGCCGTACCATTGCCATGTGGATTGGCATTCAATAGTGCAATCGCTTCGTCCAAGCTATTAGCACGCATAATACATAGTACTGGACCAAAGATTTCTTCTTTATAAATTTGCATATCACTTGTGACATTATCAAAGATAGTTGGACCGACGAAGTTACCCTTTTCAAACCCTTCAACGGTAATTCCACGACCGTCTAGAATCAAGCTCGCGCCCTCTTCTACCCCAGTCCCAATCAAATTCTCGACACGGGCCTTCGCAGCAGGTGAAATCAGTGGGCCCAAGTCCTTGTCATTTTTGCCAGCTGAGACCACTAAGCTTTCTGCTTTTGCTTTAATCTCATCAATCCACTCGCCAGCTGCGCCTACTAGTACGACGACCGATAGCGCCATACAGCGTTGACCCGCTGCACCAAATGCTGCGCCTGCTAACTGATTGAGCGTCTGCTCTTTATTGGCATCTGGCAAGATAACGCCATGATTTTTGGCACCCATCATACACTGTGCACGTTTACCTGACTGGCTTGCACGCTCATAGACGTGTTTGCCTACATGAGTAGAGCCTACAAAAGAAACGGCTTTGATATCTGGATGGTCGCAGATAGCATCGACGGTTGCTTTGCCGCCATGTACTACGTTTAGAACACCTTCTGGTACGCCCGCTTCAATCGCTAGCTCTACCAAACGCATAGTCACCATCGGATCCTGTTCAGACGGTTTTAAGATGAATGTATTACCCGTAGCAATCGCCATTGGGAACATCCATAGCGGAATCATCGCTGGGAAGTTAAACGGTGTGATACCGGCGCAAACGCCGAGTGGCTGCCAAATGCTATAAGTATCGACACCTGACGCAACGTTTTCTACGAAGTCGCCGATTTGCAGATTGGCGATACCAGCGGCATGCTCTACCACTTCTAGGCCACGGAACACATCACCGCGTGCATCAGCAATCGTCTTTCCTTGCTCTGCGGTCAAGATTTCTGCCAACTCATCCATATGATCACGAATCAGAGACTGATATTTCAAAAAGATACGCGCACGCGTGGTGATTGGCGTTTTGCGCCATGTCTCAAACGCTGTCTGTGCGGATGCGACCGCTTGATTAATCTCATCATTGGTGGTTTGTGGCACTTTGGCGATGACTTCTTGCGTCGCTGGATCAGTAATATCAATCCATTCGTCGGTGTTTGACTGTACGAACTGACCATTGATGAGCTGTTGAACGTGGTGCATAAGATATCCTTATCTTTTTTGCGAGACTACCGTGTGACGGCACCTATTTATTAGAAAAATAAAAGCGATGAGTGTTTGTCTATAAAACATTATTAAAAATCGAATTTTAAAATGATTTATTTTGTATCGTTATTGACTATAACAATAAACCATTTTTACGGTCAAGCGCTTTATCAAAATTTTATCTAAGTTTATTTTAATGACACGTGTTCCTATAAAAATTGTTTAAATAACAAAAACAAAAAAGCCCATGATGACTCATGAGCTTTTTAAAGTTAACCTGACTTTGATACGCGATGAACAACATCACTATTTTTGTATAAGGCTAATTTATACCAATCAATAATCCTTCATCGCTTGCTTGATCGCATCGATAGCGGTTGGGTTATCAAGCGTTGACATATCCCCTGTCGGTTGGTTTTCCGCCAGAGCACGAATTGAGCGACGTAAGATTTTACCAGAACGAGTTTTTGGCAGTGCCTGCGGGAAGTAGATAGCAGCTGGTCGGGCTATACCGCCCAAAGATTTGACGACAGCGCCTATCACTTGTTGCTCGATACGGAAACGGTTTTCGGTGGTTTCAATTTGCGTCTGATCTTTTAGGACGCAGAATGCAATAGGTAGCTCGCCTTTTAGCTCGTCTTGAATACCCACTACGGCACACTCTGCCATCTCTGGATGCGTACTGATTGCCTCTTCAATCTCTTGCGTGCCTATACGATGTCCTGCGACGTTAATCACATCATCGGTACGCCCTAAGATGTAGAAATATCCTTCTTCATCTGTCACTGCATAGTCCGAGGTTGAGTACTGCTGACCATCAAACAGACCAAAGTAGCTACTGATAAAGCGCTCGTCGTTACGCCATACCGTGGTGAGACAACCAGGTGGTAATGGTGCTTTAATTGCAAGCAATCCTTTTTCGCCAGCCTGACAAGGATCGCCAGTCTCCTCATTGATGACATGCGCCTCATAACCATACATTGGGTAACCAGGTGACCCTTGCTTGTGCGGCTTATGATTGAACTTTGGCGTATGGCTGAGGATTGGCCACCCAGATTCTGTTTGCCAATAGTGATCTAAAATTGGTACGCCTAGATGCTGAGTCAACCAACTAGCCGTCGATTCATCAAGCGGCTCGCCTGCCAAAAAGAACGACTTCACACTGGAGACATCGTAACGCGTCATCCAGCTTTCGTCTTGTTTTTTGAGCATGCGTACGCCTGTGGGTGCGGTGAATAAAATATTGACTTTGTTAGCTTCGACGATACGCCACCAGATACCAGGGTTTGGCATATGCGGCAATCCCTCATACATAATACTGGTCATACCCGCCAGTAACGGCGCATAGATCGTATAAGAGTGCCCTACAGCCCAACCAATATCAGATATCGCCCAGAACGTCTCGCCAGCCTTGCCGTCATAGACATAGTCTATCGACGTCGTCAGCGCGACGGCATGACCACCTGTATCGCGTTGCACCCCTTTTGGTGTGCCAGTAGTACCAGAAGTATAAAGCAAATAGGACGGGGTATTTGACTCGAGCCAAACTGGCTCCACGACTGCATTGGCCTCGCAGCTATGACGACGTTCAGTTGCATAATCAACATCGATCGCTTTGGTTTCAAATGGCAATATACCACGATTAATCACTAGCACATGCTCTGGTTTGACAGTCGCTTGCTCGACGCCTTGATTGACTAGGTTTTTATAATTGACGACCTTACCGCCGCGTAGCCCTGCATCTACTGTAATGACCATTTTGGCCTCGGCATCGTCCATACGGATAGCCAAATTATGGGCGGCAAACCCACCAAACACGACTGAATGGACGGCACCAATACGCGCACACGCCAGCATGGCATAAGCGGCTTCTAATATCATTGGCATATAGATAATGACACGGTCACCCTTGCCAATACCGTGACGCTGTAGCACATCAGCGAAATAATTAACTTCTTTATGCAAGTCATTATAAGTCAGGCGGCGCTTGGTATAGTCTGTATAAAACTCGACGTTATTGCCCAAATCTTTAAACGAATCAACGACCGCTGGAAAGGTTTCTATCAATTCTTGATTAATTTCTGATGACACCCACACAAAAGCATCTTGCTCTGCACGGTCTGCCAGATGACGATCGACACAGTTATAACAAAGATTGGTCTCACCGCCGATAAACCATCTGGCAAAAGGCAGATTACTGTCATCTAGAATTTGCTCAGGCTCTTTATGCCAATAGATACGCTTCGCCTGCTCAGCCCAAAACTGCTCTCGATCCGTAATAGACTCATGATAAATATCAGCGAAGTTTGGCGTGTCTGTCGTTTGAATAGAAACTGGAGATTGGGAATGATCGCTCATAGTAGCTGTCCTTAGCATAAACGAGAAATGAGGCAGTAGTATTTTATAGTTAAGACACTCAATAAGTTATAACGGTATTCACCTCGCGCGGCGCACTGTCTGCGTGCAACTGGCTGATACTAACTCTAAAATGCTTCAACTATAAAAAACCATGTCTTAGTAAATACTGGTCATCCTTGCCAGAATTAAAAAACCGATACATATTGTATCGGTTTAAAATGTAGCAGAGCCTATCGGAAAGGTCAACTATTAAGCGTGTAATACGCACTACATTTTGACGAATACAAATATTTGAAAATCTAACTAATACTAATTAAATCTCAGTTTGATTGGCATACATCTCACGCATGACTTTTTTGTCATGTTTGCCAACAGAAGTTTTTGGTAGCTCATCAACGAACTTAAACTGACTTGGCACGCCATACTTAGGAATGATACCGCGCTCTACCGCTTTTTCTGCAATCGCTTTGATATCATCAGCACTGGTATCCTTAGCATCAGGCTTTAGCACTACTAAAGCCAACGGACGCTCGCCCCATTGCTTATCACGTACGCCAATTACTGATACATCAGCCACTGACGGATGTAATGATAAAATAGTCTCAATCTCTAGTGATGAAATCCACTCACCACCTGATTTGATCACATCCTTTAAACGATCGGTAATTTTGATATAGCCATCAGGACGTATGTAGGCGATATCTTGGGTATGCATATAGCCATTTTCCCACAGCTCTTTGCCAGCGTCGTCATTTTTAAGATAGCTTTGGGTCAACCAAGGCGCGCGTAGTACCAGCTCGCCTGTATTGTCTGGTCCAGTTCCCACTGATTTGTTGCCTTCACCCCATACCTGAGCATCAACCATGAGTACGGGTTTACCTGTCATACAACGACGGGCAATATCTTCTTCTTCAGTCATTTCAGGCTCATCGAGACTAAAACCCGTTAAGCTAATAAGCGGCGCGGTCTCTGACATACCATAGCCTGTATAGACCTCAATGCCTTGTGCCATGGCCGTTTTGGCCAAACCTTCTGTCAGTCTTGAACCACCAATAATCATTTTTAGACCATTAAAGCTGGCGTCACGATCTTGTGCTTCTTTAAGCACCATTTGCAAAATCGTTGGTACACAATGGGTGATACTGACCTTTTCATTGACAATCAAATCCATCAACGTATCAGGTGCATAGCGACCTGGATAGACTTGCTTTAGACCTACCATCGTTGCTGTAAACGGAAAACCCCATGCATGCACATGGAACATTGGCGTCATCGGCATATAGACATCACCATAGCTCACACCTTGCTTATCAGGCAGCATCCCCAAGGTTGCCGCTTCTGCTAGTGTATGTAGCACTAGCTGACGATGGCTAAAGAAAACCCCTTTTGGATCACCTGTCGTGCCTGACGTATAAAAAGTCGTTGCGATGGTGTTTTCATCAAAATTCGGGAAATCAAATTCGCTATTGGCAGCTTCTAATAGCGCTTCATATTCGCCTGTGACACGGCTTTGATTACTACCAAAGATACCTTCAACAGTGACACCGTTGTCATCAAGCCAGATAATATGCTCAATACTTGAGTTCTCGAACTGATAGTCTTTCACCAATGGCGCAAACTCAGAGTTGAGCATGAGCACTTTGGGTTTGGCATGGTTGATGGTGTAGAGGATTTTTTCAGGTGATAAACGGATATTGACGGTCTGTAAAACGTACTCTGACATTGGCACGGCAAAATAAGACTCAAGATAGCGATGACTATCCCAATCCATCACGGCAATCACATCACCTGCATCAAGCTTTAGGTCTGCCAATACATTGGCAAGGCGATTGATCCGCTCAAACAACTCTTTATACGTCAGGCGCTTTTTGTCCGCATACACAATCTCTTGATCTTGGGATACCGTTTTTGCACGGCTTAATAATTGCTTGACCAGTAATGGATAATCGTAGGCAGATGGTGCACTGTGGTAAATGTTTGACATAGATCTGACTTCCTTGTTTGTCGTACTTATAAGGGGTAAATAACAATAATAACAATCAAGTTAATAGCAGCATAAAATCTACTGCGCTAACCATTTTAATTTTTATAATAACATCGTTATTGATAGTAAGAAAAAAGCAGCGCTGTGTAAAGCGGTCTTACATTAAGTATCATAAGATGGCTAACTAAACATATGCTACATTAGACAGCCAATCACTTCGTACATACTGTGGTTTTAATCATTCCAAAACTGGCTATTAATAACGCCAGTACCTGCACAAACAATAACAACCATACGGTAAGAGACCACTGCCCTCGCGCATAAGCTATGCCACCCAGCCATGCCCCTAGCGTACCGCCTGTATAGTAGCCCATATAATATAGACCCGAAGCCAATGAGCGACCCTTTTTCACATTGACCGCGATATAGCTGATGGTCGCCGACTGCGTGATAAATACACCAGACGACATAATGGCTAGTCCTATAATCACCCCCCATAATGGCGTGACCAGAGTCAATAACACCCCAACCATAGACACGACGATAGCCACCCGTACTGTACGCGCCGATCCAAATCGGCGTAGCAATGTCGTCGATAATGGCGTGATAATAACACCAAGCAAATATACTGCAAAAATATTGGCGAGCGCACCAGTACCAAGCTCATAAGGCTTATCCGCCAAATGTAAATTGATAAAAGTGAAGCAGCCTACAAGGGAGAACAGCACGCAAGCGCCAAGCAGACATGCTGTTACCACATAGCGATTGGTGACATGCTCACCCAGCGTCTGTATCGCTGAGCGAAAATTGGGGTTTGCCACAAAGTGACGAGACGATGGTAGCATCTTGCCGACCCATATTGCCCCCAGTAGCGTCATCGCCGTCATCACATAGTAACCATGACGCCAGCCTATCAGCTCATGCAAATGCCCTAACAAGAACCGACCCATAAAGCCGCCAAGCACGCATCCTGACACATAAAAGGACATCAGCTCAGTCATTGCCCGGCCCTCAAACTCCTCACCAATATAGGCAATCGTCACCACCGTAATACCCGGTACAGAAAGTCCCTGCATAAAACGCCAAATGCCGACCCATTCAATGCTCGAGCTCTGGGCAATAAGCGCTGTCGGTATCGCTAAAAACAATAAAGCACCAACGATAAACGACTTGCGCCCGACTGCATCTGAGAGCATGCCTAGAAATGGTGACATAATCGCAATGGCTAACACAGTGGCACCAACGATCATGCCAGCCTGCACTTCGGTCGCAGCAAAGTCCACCATCATGACCGGTAGCACCGCTTGGATAGAGTACACTTGCAAAAAAGCAAACATACCTATCAGGCCAATTGTAAGCTTCAATATCCACGACGTTGAATGATTGGAGGGAGCTGGTGGCACAGCTGTTATATCTTGGATCTGATCTTTAGAATTATTCACAGAGGATCTGACTATATTGGTTATACCATGACTGTAAATAATAACCGTCACTGGCGTGGATGATAGAGAGGAACAACGGTGATTTATGCTAAATGTATAAGCAAAAGCATCGTTATTAAACGATAAATGTTCATCATAATGACAAGCCGATTATGGTAGCACACTCACCAATATACTCAGGTTTAAAAGTGTTATTAACGCTTGATAGATTCTTTATTTGGATTCGAGATTATCGTAGAAAAACTTGACTAGGAATCACATTTCGACTTGAGACGGTGAAGACAGTTTTCGACTCACGAGGTCAAGATCAAAGTTACGTTTATTGCACATACAGGATAGTATGGTTAGATGCTATTTGCGCACTTGTTAAGTACTTAACTGCTTTAACGATTGATGACGTTGACAGTTAACAATCACTACCTACGTTTATCTTTTCTAACCCATAGACATGCACGACCACACAACCTTTTAAAATACAATTTACTATGACGAAAAATATATTGCTTTCACAACTTATTATCGCGATGAGTATATTGGTTTTCTCTACAATGGCTGTAGCAGAAATAACTGTCTCCGAGACTAGCGTTAAAAGCCTCAACCCAGTTGGATCATCACTCGACGCTACAAACTCACTAGCGGCAGTAGACTGTATAAAGGATGACGCTATTACTGCTACTGAGCTCACTAAAACACGTGATAATGGTCCGTTTTCTGTAAAGTCCAAGCACGTAAGTCGCCAATCAGCCAATGGCTTTGGTGGCGGTACCATACACTATCCAACAGATGCTGCTAGCTGTGGTCTGCTAGGTGGTATCGCGGTAGTGCCAGGTTACGTGTCTTATGAGTCTTCTATCAAATGGTGGGGGCCGCGTTTGGCCTCTTGGGGATTTGTCGTTATTACTATTAATACTAGCTCTATTTACGACAATCCAGATAGCCGTGCTGAGCAATTGAGCGCGGCTCTCGATCATCTCCTCGCTGATGAAACAGTAGGTCATATGATCGACTCAAACCGTTTGGGCGCGATTGGCTGGTCAATGGGCGGCGGCGGTGCGCTACGATTGGCAACTGAGCGCAGTACGGTGCAAGCCATCATTGCACAAACGCCCTATCACGATACGAGCTATGGTGCGATGGATACGCCTGCTCTATTCATCGCTTGTGAAAATGACCGTATCGCCCCGAATAAAAAATACACCAATACTTTTTATCAAAAAGCTGACGGTCCAAAAATGAAGGTCGAGATTAACAACGGCAGTCATTTTTGCGCCAGCCATCGTTTTAACGAAAAGCTATTAAGTAAACCTGCTATTGCATGGATGCAGCGTTATATTAACGGTGACACACGTTTCGATAAATTCTTATGTGGCAATGAAAGCTACAAAGATGATCCTCGTATATCTGCCTACGATTACGAAGACTGTTCATAAGTTATTTTTAACCTACTTACGAAAGGAAAGACAGCTTTCACTGCTGATGATGACATTTGAATAACGACACTTTTTTATTTTTACACATTTACATTGCTTCTATCTTTTTTCTTACAGACATTACTACCATAAAAATCAATAATCATATAGTCAATCCTCTATAAATTGGATACGGTGTCAGGCTCGCTTAGTCTACAACTTGTAGTACTTTCACTCGCCTTCCTTGTATCCAAATTATATTGAACCGACTATAGGGTGCTACAAACAAGTAAAACGATTGAATAAATGAACGATTAAGGAGCAATGTTGATGACTGATGAAATGTATGATTTGGGTGCAGGGTTTTGGAGTATTCGAGGCTCATTTATCAAAAACGGTATCCTTGATATTGGGGTTCAATGTGCGCTCATAAGACTATCATCAGAGCGATTTATCTTTATAGATAGTTATACATTAACTGGCGATGTGCGTCAGCAAGTCATGGCATTGACTAATAACGGTCAAAATGTCGAAGCTGTCCTCAATGTTCACCCGTTTCATACAGTACACTGTGCTCAAATGGCAAAAGATTTTCCGCAAGCGACGTTTTATGGCAGTAGCCGACATCCAAAGCAAGTACCTGAAGTCAATTGGGCAAATGATTTGGTCGAAAGCGATGCCGTTGCTGCGCGCTACCCTGAACTCCAATTCTCTATACCTCAAGGCATCCATTACATCTCACCTGACGAGACGGTTCATGCCAGCTCATTATTGGTCTATCATCCTGCTAGCCAAAGCATCTATATCGATGATACCTTTGAGATACCCCCTTCTAAGTTAATAAATGCCGTGCAGCCTAACCTAGGCTTACACCCTACTACCAAAAAGGCACTCAAAGATGAGCCAAACGCAGCGAAACACTATTGTAGTTGGGCTATAAATCTGGCACACGAATGGCGTGATGTTCGTCATTTTTGCGGCGCACATTCAGGCTTAGTGGTATTTGAAGAGAGTCAGTTTGAGACAGCACTTATATCAGCGATTGATTTGGCTTGCCCTGAGCTTGAGAAAGTATAAAAACAAATATAAAAGCGTAAAGAGTTAGAACACATACCATTAAAACAACTCGAAAGATGAAGCTTACAGTGAAAAATTAGCTTTGTTTTATTTACATATTCTATTTCATTTACTAGACGAGGAAAATTATAAATGACTGATCACATTCATGATTTAGGCGCAGGATTTTGGAACATACGCGGAACATTCCGTCTCGGTGGCGTACTAAATATCGGCACTCAATGCTCGCTAGTCAAGCTATCATCAGGAAAATTTATCTTTTTGGACAGTTACGCCCTAACGGGTGATGTTCGAGATGAGATTATGGCATTGACCAATAATGGTCAAGATGTCGAAGCTGTCCTCAACGTACATCCGTTTCATACAGTCAGCTGTGCTCAAATGGCCAAAGACTTCCCGCAAGCGACGTTTTATGGCAGTAGCCGTCACCATAAAAAAGTACCAGAAATCAATTGGGCAGATGATTTGGTAGAAAGTGACGCAGTCGCTGCACGCTATCCTGAGCTTAAGTTTTCAATGTCAGAGGGCATTTACTATATATCGCCCAATGAGATGATTCATGCAGGTTCTTTATTGGCTTATCATCCTGCCAGTCAAAGCTTGCACGTAGATGATACTTTTATGAGTCCACCATCGAAGTTATTAGAAACTGTATTACCTGAGCTAATACTGCACCCTACGACCAAAAAAGCACTGAAAAACGAGCCAAACGCTGGTGCGCAATACTGCGACTGGGCGACCAATTTGGCTCATGAATGGCGTGACGTACGCAATTTCTGCGCTGCGCATTCTTATCTTGTTCAGTTCAAAGAAGGTGGGTTTGAGAAAGCACTGGTGAAAGCCGTTAAGAAAGCACGTCCAAAACTAGAAAACGCCTAATTTCTCACACTTTAAACATATATTCTTAATAAGCATAAAAATGGGTCGCTATTACTGTATTTACTAGTGTAGTGACCCATTTTTTGAGCCAATGACTTTATGAAATATGCGATTATCGAAGCTGTTACCGAAATAGTAATGTCGCAAGCTCATCCTCATTGCTGAGGATGTCTGCCAATGTATAACGCTCTAGCACATTAATAAATGCGGTGAGCGCTTCAAAGAACACGCTTTTAAGCTGACAGGCTGGACTGATTACACAGCCTAGTGATTTATTCTTTTTTTCTTCAATAAAAGTCACCGGCAAATCCGCCTGATGAGCATCCTGCTCACTATCATTGCGGGTCACTGGTACTGCAAAGCATTCAACCAAATTGAAATCAGGCTCTATCTGTTTGATCAATACGCCCAAGTTGATATCCTTAGGCGCACGTGCCAATCGTATGCCGCCATTTTTGCCACGCACACTCTCTATATAACCGAGCTGGCCCAGCTGATGAATAATCTTGGTCAAATGACTTTTGGAAATACCATAGCTGTCAGCAATATCGCTAATATTAGCCAATAGTGATGGATCTGGTCTCACGGCTAAATAAATCAATGAGCGTAGCGCGTAGTCACTATAATTGGTCAGTCGCATGTACTTGCGCTCCTATTTTTTATAAACTTTATATATTAAGCTAGGGCGTGTCCTCATTTTAAAAATGGTGATAAAAATGAGATAAATTGCCGTCAAACGAGGAAAATAGTGCAGATAATATCGAGATATTAACCAACTATTTGACGATTTTTGGCAAAATTTAGCTGTTTTTAGCCCATTTAAAGGACACTCGTTTGAATTGATGACACGCCCTAAACAAAGTAAGTCGCATTTTTGGTAATAACATTTAGACATAGCATTTGTAAACAGTATCGTTAGCACGCTTTAACCAAATAAACCATCAGGTCTAGGACCTGCCAGCATCGGTAAATAACTGATGCAAAATAGCACAAAACACGCAATCCAAACACTTTGCGCCATCATAATCCATATTAGGTAATGACTCATATCTACTAATGGTAGTAACACACGGCTGATAAATACCAATACCATCAAACCGTACAAATAGAGAAAGCAATCTAGCTGTTCTTTAGCTATTATCACTTATAACTGTAATGCCGCAACAACTAACGATACGACGACTATAGCTGTGACATACTTTCTCACTTTAAAATATACCTCACTAATAATCTGCGCTCGATGAAGATTGTAATCGATAACTAGCAGGCTTATAAAACCAATCACTAATAGCCAAATAAAACTACTGGCGGATAAGATTAAAAAACCAAGCCAGAGGCCAAGTGCAATGACATTGCTATACAGTGGAAGTCTAATAGCCCACTTATTGTCGTCAGCTAAATCTAAATGATTACCCCAATGCGCGCCTGCCATAAATGATGCAATCACTAGCCCATAAGCACTTAATACATCGCCTACTGAACCAAGCATAGGCACGGTAACAACGTCTACCATCAATAAAAATGCACAGGCTATAAATGGAATCGTACCTGCAAAAGTGAGATAAGGACTGGGCTTTTTCATTGTTTAAACCTATCTTATGGTTAATCTAATAATAGCTATCACCTGTCGAGTGGGAGTTTTTAACATACATTAATCGCTCTTTTGAGTGTTGCCTTGCCACTGACGAATAAAATTACCGTTTGGATCGTATTGCTGGGTTTGCTTGTCGAGATTAAACTGTCTGCATCCTCTTGGATCAGCGCCGACGCCTGCCAGATATTGCCAATTGCCCCAATTACTGCCGACATCATAATCAACAAGATATTGCTCAAAGTAAGCTGCCCCGTAACGCCAATCGAGCCTTAGCTCATGGATAAAGCAGCTAGCAACCAGTTGTCGTCCGCGATTCGACATGTAACCTGTCATGCGCAATTGGTTCATACAAGCATTGACGATAGGATATGGTGTTGTACCATTTTTCCATTGCGCTAACAGATTTTCGTCCAATTGAGTTGAAGGAGCGTGCTGAGCGACGCCTTTAAACCAAAATAACTTTTGCCGATGGGTGACAGCATACCAATAGAAATACTCACGCCACAGCAGCTCGAACCATATCCAGTAGGTAGAGTCATTTGCGATAATATCGCGCTCATAGCGACGTAGACGATTTAATATCGTGTTTACAGACAGTGAGCCGTTTGCCAGCCAAGCGGAGAACTTTGTGGAATGCGCCCACTCATCTAGCGCGTTTCGGGTAGTTTTATAAGTGCTGGGCGCATCGGAATCGAAATAGGCATCTAAGTGCTTGAGGCCATTTAACTCACCACCTGCAAAGTTAGATGCTTGCTTTAATGTCTTATTGACCTCTGTCTCACTAGACAACTGCGATTCAAAAAAGCACTCGTTCCTACTCTGCATATTGTCAGGTAATGGAGCAAGTGTTTCTGGCGTTGGAAAAATGGCTATATCTTTTTCTGCATGCAGCAAATCATAATCGGTTTCGATTTGTTTACGAAATTGCGTAAAGCTTTTGGGTAAGCTCTCTAGCGGTAACTCGTCAAACAAAGTCGCCGTTGTTTGAATGTGCCACTGTATCTCTGGATATTTTGCCTGTAGAAGGTCATATACTTTGTTTTGATTATAATCTGCCGTTTGACTGATGCAGATATCTGTCACTCGTTGCTGCGCTATTAGATCACTCAACTGAGTAAAGACGTCCAATGCTTCATCGCCTTTCTGTAAATACAGCAACCTATTATCCCGCTGCATCAATGACGCATTCAAATCAGCCAAGCTCTCATGTAAAAACTGCTGGCGGGCTCGACCCATAGCCTCATAACGATAGGCGTCGTAATGGTCTTTATCATCTAATATATCTGTCAACGATGAGGCATAAACCAATAGCAGCTTTCCATTAATGGATATCTTAGATGCCTTTGATAGAGTGGCATTGTCCGCTACCCGCAAGTCATTGTGAAATAGCACCATTGTGACATTTCTGTTCGCTGAGTTACTCTCTGAGTTGTTCGCTACTTGATTTGACATACCCTATCCTTCTGGCTGTTTAGCGCTTATCTATTATTTTTAATATTTAGTCTTTAGTCTTGAAATATCATATACGATGTAAAACATACTTAGCATTCAACTATGATGCGAGCCTAATACTTGTAAGGCAATGCGCTCAGCCCCAGAAACTACTTATAAGCACTGACTCTCATGTGTCTGACTGCTTAAATGGCTTACCTCTAGGAGAACACCATGACTCAAAATAATACTACGACTGAAGAAAATAAATCAGATGAAAAGCGTAAACTTATTAATCGATTTTTGATGAGATTGACAAAGGAACAGCCTCAAATGTATTACGCGACCACCTCTGAGATATCGCGAAGTATTCATACAATGATAAAAGAGCACACCAACCGCCTGTCGGTAGAAGAACAAGCACTGGTAAGACGAATGACGATGGAAGAAATTGAAGGGTTACTTGGTTTTCATGCCAGATAAGAGATTGACCAACTTCAAATACGTCATTATCAGTAAGTTGCCAAATGACACACAAAAAAAGACCGCTATCAAAGCGGTCTTTTTTATTAGCTATTAGCATTCTATTTTAGGACAATTAGAATGGATATTCACGTGGCTCATTTTGCATTGAGATCCAATGTGTTCTAGTGAACTCTTCTAGTACCCACTCACCGTTGAAGCGGCCGATGCCTGAGTTTTTCTCACCACCGAATGGCGTATTGCTTTCATCATTGACCGAGATGTCATTGATATGGGTCATGCCAGCTCTGATACCGCGAGCGAAACGTAGACCTTTTTGCATATCAGCAGTGAACACGGCGCTAGACAGACCATACATAGAATCATTGGCAATCGATAGCGCATCGTCTTCGTCTTTAGCACGAATGATACCAACCAATGGTCCAAACACTTCATTACGTGATAGATCCATTTCGCGAGTCACTTCGGTAAAGATGTGCGGCGGTACGACTTGGCCGTCGATCTCGCCACTGAGTATCATTTTTGCACCTTCTTCCTGCGCTTTAGCGATTTTTTCTTTAAGCGATTTAACTTGTTTTTCGTTGATGATTGGGCCAACAGCGGTATCTTGCTTATTAGGATCACCGACGTTCAATGTTTTGACGTGTGCTAAGAAACGCTCTACGAAATCATCATATATTTCATCTTCTACAATGACTCTGTTAATCGCGATACAAATTTGACCTTGATGCAAGAACTTACCAAAGGCGGCCGCTCTTACCGCTTGCTCAATATCAGCATCTTTTAGTACCACAAATGGGCTGTTACCACCTAGCTCAAGCGCCACTTGTTTGATGTATTCGCCGCCATTTGCCAACTCACCGATATGCTTGCCCACTGAGGTCGAACCTGTGAATGACACTAAACTTGGCGCTTTGTGTTCAACGATTGCATCACCTATCTCACTGCCTGATCCGACCACGACGTTTAATAAACCTTTTGGTAGACCCGCTTCTTCGAACACTTTGGCCAATAGCAAACCACCTGTCACTGGTGTATCGCTAGCAGGCTTGAGTACCACGGCATTACCAAGCGCTAAGGCTGGCGCGATAGAGCGCTGGGTCAAATGCAGCGGAAAGTTCCATGGGCTAATGACAGCGACAACGCCGATTGGCTCACGATAAATGAAGTTTTCTTTACCAGGGGTGTTCGATGGACGAATCTCACCATGGACACGGTTAGGGAACGTTGCTGCTTCAAGGGTAATCGCGCGCGTCGCACCGAACTCGACCATGGCTTTGATACGAGTACTGCCCGACTCTTTGATTAGCCAATCAACGATTTCTTCTTGGCGCTGATCGAGTATATTTACGACTTTATACAACACTGCGGCACGTGCTGCTGGTGTCTGCTTGGCCCACGCTTCTTGAGCTTGGGTCGCCGCATCATAGGCTTCGTTCAACTGATCTTTGGTCGCTTGTTGGATCTCTACAAGCGTATCGCCGTTATATGGGTTGGTATTGGTGTTGGTGCTATCGTCTTTACCGGTTTGCCATTCACCAGCGATGAACTGTAAATGAAAGTCACTATATGCACTCGTAGTATTGGTTGACATAATCATCCTTATTTTTGATTTATTGTGTTAAGTATTGGTTTTCGATTATTAAAATAAAATTGTTAAGTCGGCGATATCTTAATGAGAAAATATCTGGCAGGTAGTAAGTCTGAAATCGTTACCAAGCTATCAATCAATAGTCATCAATTAAAAAAAGCTCTAATGAAAAATGATCTTTAGCAATAAATACTAACGGTAACGGATAACAACAAAACCTACCTTGCTAGACGACTGGTCTAATGCTACCATAGCTACTAATAAAACAAGACTATTTTGTCAGTGAATATTGTTGATAAAACGTAACACATATAAATATATCCTATTACAATACGCCATCAACGTGACGTTCAAATGAACGTTAACTGTTTTAACTGACTGTTTAATACATATGCTAATACAAACGACTACTAAGGGAGACAATCCTGTTTATGTCTAATACAGACGCAACTACCCCAGATACCAAAGCTCATTTACTTGCTACTGGCTACCAACTAATCGCCAAAAAAGGTTTTACCGCTGTTGGTTTAAAGCAGATTTTAGATACAGCAGGTGTACCAAAGGGTTCTTTTTACCATTACTTTGCTTCTAAAGAGGCCTTTGGTGAAGCCATTATTAATCATTACTTTAGTTTATATAAGACTCGGTTGGATGTCATCGATGCACAAGATGTCAGTGCACAGCAAAAGCTATATGATTATTTTCAAAACTGGTATGACACCCAGCAGAACGGCTGTGACCATGAAAAATGCTTGGTAGTGAAGCTCAGCGCAGAGGTAGCTGATATGTCAGAAACCATGCGTAAGGCACTCGATACTGGCTATCAGCAGACGACCATGTGGCTCGCTAAGCAGATCAAAGCTGGCTGGCTCGATGAGTCCGTACCTCGTCACGATAACATCTCGGCTGAGAGTATGGCCAAGCGTTGGTATTTTGCATGGCTTGGTGCAAGCTTGATTGCAAAGATTAGCCAAACCAATACGCCTTTAGCAGAAATTTGGCAGATGACCACGACCCAAATGGGACGCTAATCGTTAACTGTTCGAGTTTCTAGCAACTGCACTTCTAACGTAACCATTAAAGCACATTGAATATTTACAACTCTCTCATAGATAGCAGCTGTCAGTACTATGCTTGAGTGTTCAGTGTGCTTTATGACCTTCTCTTTTTTAAACAAATCTCTGAAAAACATCTGCATACGGCTTAGACAGTTATACGAGAGTTTTGTAAATATTACTAGACGACTGGTCTAATTGGTGTACAATGCGCACAAATATTAAGAATGAATGTCTATACGAGCATTGCTTATCATTCATTGATTGATATTAGACAATATCTCATGTCAAAAAAATTTAATTGAACCGTTTTTATTAAAAACTTTTTATTACTAATTAGGAATCTTATGAATAACTTTCAATACTACAATCCAGTCCGTATCGTTTTCGGTGAAGGTCAAATCGAGCAACTATCAGATCTAGTCCCTACTGATGCGCGTGTACTCATTACTTATGGTGGTGGTTCAGCACAGCGTACTGGTACTTTAGACGAAGTAAAAACTGCCTTGTCAGCAAGCGGTAACCGTACTGTATTTGAATTTGGTGGCATCGAAGCCAACCCAGAATTCACTACGTTACTTAAAGCCGCTGATATGGTTAATGAGCACAACATTGACTTCTTATTAGCAGTTGGCGGTGGTTCTGTGATTGACGGCAGCAAATTTGTCGCACTCGTATCTTCATTGACTGAAGAAGACGGCACTGTCTCACGTGATCAAGCTTGGGATGCCCTAACTGGTTATTGCAAAAACATCGATTCTGCTGTCGACTTGGGTGCTGTATTGACCATCCCAGCAACAGGTTCTGAGATGAACTCAGGCGGCGTGATCAACTATAGTGAACGTCAAGCAAAACTACCGTTTGGTAACCCACTTGCCTTCCCTAAATTCTCAATTTTAGATCCAATCAAAACACTTACCTTGCCTGAGCGTCAGGTTATGAATGGTGTGGCTGATGCATTTGTTCATGTAATGGAACAGTATCTGACTTATCCAGTAAACGCTAAAGTACAAGATGCCTTTGCTGAAAGCTTGCTTAAAATTCTTATCGATGAAGGTCTAGTTGTTAAGCAAGATCCAGAAAACCTAGAAACACGTAAGAACATTATGTGGACAGCGACCATGGCATTGAATGGTCTGATCGGTACTGGTGTACCACAAGATTGGACAACTCATATGGTTGGTCATGAGCTGACGTCACTACACGCTATCGATCATGCACGTACGCTAACCATCGTATTGCCATCAGTTATGCGTGAGCTAAAAGAAAGCAAAAAAGAAAAACTGCTTCAATATGCGCGTAACGTATGGAACATTACCGATACTGACCTAGACGACGATGCTATCATCGAAACTGCTATTGTTTACACTGAAAACTTCTTCCGCGAGCTTGGCTTGCCAGTTAGCCTAGAAGACGTTGACTTGACGGAATCAGCGATTGATCCAATTATCAAGCAACTTGAAGTGCATAACATGGTTAAGCTTGGTGAACATGGTACCAACGACTTAGAAGTATCACGTCGTATCTTGCAGCGCGCTGTAACTAGCAAAGCGTCTTAATAAGCGCTATAGCAAGAACTGTCAAAAGAATTATAAGAAAAATCGCGACAGTAACAATAAGTACATATCGTTATGCTATTTATAGAGTAGCTATTCCATGCTGAGTAGCTACTACATTTACCACCACTATAATAATGACAATTAATAAATATAAAGGAGTCCTACAATGAGCTTCGACAAACAACAGAATCAACAAACAAACCGTCAAATCAAATTGGCTAGCCGTCCTAATGGCATACCTACTGCTGACAACTTTGACATGGCGACTAGCGACATTCCTACGCCAAAAGATAACGAGATGCTACTACGCACTGTATATCTGTCCTTAGATCCATATATGCGTGGACGTATGAGTGATGCAAAAAGCTATGCAGACCCATTAGAAGTCGGTGACGTCATCATGGGTGGTACCGTAGCGCAAGTGGTCGAGTCAAATATCGATAGCTTCGCGGTAGGCGACCTAGTCGTATCAAACTCAGGCTGGCAGGACTACAGTGTCAGTGATGGCGAAGGCGTCCTCAAACTGGACAAAAACATGTCAAACCCTTCTTATGGTTTAGGCGTGTTAGGTATGCCAGGGTTTACCGGTTACATGGGGCTGACTGATATCGGTAAACCACAAAAAGGCGAAACCTTAGTTGTGGCAGCAGCAACTGGACCGGTCGGTGCCACTGTCGGTCAAGTGGGTAATCAATATGGTCTGCGCACTGTCGGTGTGGCAGGCGGCAAAGAGAAATGCGACTTTGCGGTCAATGAGCTTGGCTTCGATATCTGTATCGATCACAAAGCTGACGACTTCGCTGAGCAATTAAAAGCAGCGTGTCCAGATGGTATCGACATCTACTATGAAAACGTTGGCGGTAAAGTATTTGATGCGGTAATGCCATTACTTAACGACCACGCACGTATTCCAGTATGTGGTCTGGTATCGCAGTACAATGCAACTGATTTACCGGATGGCAAAGATCGCCTAGGTATGTTGATGGGTCTTATTTTAAGCCAACGCCTAACTGTCAGAGGTTTTATTATCTTTGAAGAGTACGGCGACCACTTCCCAGAGTTCTTAGAAACCATGAGCAAATGGGTGGAGTCAGGCGAAGTAAAAACCAAAGAGCACATTACTGACGGTTTAGATAATGCCCCAGATGCATTTGTCAGTATGTTGAACGGTGATAACTTTGGTAAGACTGTAATCAAAGTATCTGACGTTAAATAGTTATTGGTTAAACATTCACTAGTTAAGTAGCTACTGACAGTTAGCAATCGTTGTGAATAACTACTTAACAACATAAATTGCTAATATCACTACTGAAAGTTGCTCACAAAGCAGGAATAATGCTAACAGTCATTATTTGCATTTAGGCTAATTAAGTAAAAACGGCTAATGATGTAACGGAAAACTTATGACTGTTGGCTATATAGTTACTAACACAACAGTTACTAACACATAAATAATAAACAAGGATAATTATGAACATTTTAATGGTACTAACTTCTCATGACCGTTTAGGCGATACTGGTAAGAAAACTGGCTTTTGGCTAGAAGAATTTGCTGCTCCTTACTACGCATTTCTTGACGCTGGCGTAAATGTAACTCTAGCTTCTCCAGCAGGTGGTCAGCCACCACTAGATCCTAGTAGTGACACAGAAGACACGCAAACCAAAGATACCACTCGTTTTAAAGACGATAAAGACGCTCAAGAGCATCTGGCTAATACCAAAAAACTTGCTGACATGAACGCTGAAGACTTTGATTCAGTATTCTATCCTGGTGGTCATGGCCCGTTGTGGGATTTGGCAGTAGATAAAAACTCTATCAATCTGATCGAGACTTTTGTTAAGCAAGACAAGCCTGTTGCTTTTGTTTGTCATTCTCCTGCAGCACTTAAAAACGTTAAAGTCGATGGCGAGTATTTGGTGAAAGGCAAAACAGTGACTGGTTTTACTAACTCTGAAGAAGACGCAGTTGGCCTAACAGACGTAGTACCGTTCCTAGTAGAAGACGCATTGAAAGCCAATGGCGGTAACTACGAAAAAGCGGCTGATTGGGAATCATTTGTCGTTGAAGATGGTCTACTAATCACAGGTCAAAACCCTGCATCATCGGAAGAAGCTGCTAATCGTCTAATGGCGAAGCTGAAAGGTTAGTCAAATTCACTACGCAATAAGGTCGATACCATGATTCGCTTACATCATCTCAATCAATCACGTTCATTACGTACGCTATGGCTCTTAGAAGAGCTAGGCGTTCCTTATGAAGTAGTCAGTCATCAGCGCGATGCCAAAACTCATTTAGCACCAGATTCTCTAAAGGCTGTACATCCACTCGGTAAGTCTCCGGTTATCGAAATGGATGGACAAATTTATGCTGAGTCAGGTGCTATCACTGAGTTATTGATTGAGCGGTTTGCGCCAGAGCGTCTGCGCCCTGCTACAGGAAGCTCAGACTATGGCTACTATCTACAGTGGATTGATTTTGCAGAAAGCTCGCTCATGTTGCCATTAATGCTTGAATTATTTACTAACAAAGCAGGCATCAATGACAATGAGTTTTTAAACGGCTACATCGAGACAGAAAAAACCAGACTGTTTAAGTATCTGGATGCCTCAGTTGAAGGTAAGTCGTTTATTGTAGGTGATAAACTAAGCGGTGCCGACTTTATGCTGTCATTCGATTTGATCATTCTTGCTAAGCGTCAGAAACTTGATGCCTATCCGCATATCAAACAGTATGCTGAAAAGCTGGCCAGTCTTGATAGTTATCAGCGTGCGATGCAGCTAGAAGCAAAATATGATGAATCGATTTAGTGTTTGGTATTAATTGATACCTTGGTATTAGCCACAATATTATGTATTAACTGACCAATTTTTCGATACACAAAGACAGCTCTGTATAGAGCTGTTTTTTATGCGTATAGTATTTTTTGCTTGTTGCATCGTTTGTTTTAATGTTCGTCGCATTGCATGAAACACTGCTATATCTTTATTCAGCAGCGCCAATGAGTTACGCGCTAATGACAAAAGCGCTTTAGAAGTTATGGTAAAATATGTCATGCATTTCTTAGGTTATCTTTCCAGTTTGACCAGCATTTATATCAGTAACTCCACTGCGTTTTAAGCTATGAACATTCATCGTACTGACCTGATTTTGCGTCTGGAATCTGTTCTATGCCATTCTATTTCCTTATACAGATTATGGTACGTCCATGAGTAACGAATATCAGTTTAAGCCCCACGAACAACCGATAATGGTAGGCTCTCCTGCCAATCCTGATCATCCTGCACGCCGTAAATTATTTTACTTACTGATTGGAATTTTCGTTGGTCTTACTGCTAGCTTCCAAAATGGTCTGCTCGTCGCAAATCTTACTCAAATTCAAGGTCAACTGGGCTTAACGCCAGCCGAAGGTGGTTGGATATCTGTTAGCTATAATATGACCAACGCCTGTATCACCGTTCTGCTGTACAAGATCCGCCAGCAGTTTGGTATGTCATTGTTTAGTAAAATCACTCTGTTCTTTTTGTTAGCTGCCACGAGTTTACAGTGGCTAATCAGTAGCCATTTGTTAGATACACCTAATATAGGAATTGAGCCTTATTACCTAGAGATTGTCGCCAGAGGACTTAGCGGTATGGTGGCAAGTGGCATGACCATCCTAGGGTTATTCTATTGCTTGCAAGGTATGCCGACCGTCAAGCGTACTAGTGGCTTAATATTGGGTTTTGGCTTGGTACAGTTTGGTATTCCATTATCACGAATCATCTCGCCCTATCTCGCTATCGACGGTCAGCTTGAGAATTTATTTTTATTTCAATTTGGTTTGGCACTGATTTGTTTTGGACTGATTAATATATTGGAGCTACCACCAGGCAATACAGAAAAAGTATTTGAGAAACTCGATTTTTTAAGCTTTGCTTTTTTTGCGAGCGGTTTGGCGGCACTGGCTGTTATTTTAGTGCAAGGTAGGATTTTATGGTGGACGACGCCTTGGCTTGTCTATCCACTGATGATTGCTATCGTTGGAATTGGCGTCGCTCTATGGATTGAAACGCATCGCAAAAACCCGATGCTACAAGTCCGTTGGATGCGTAGCCGCAATATTATTGCCTTTATGGTTACCGGCGCGGTCATGCGAATTTTGCTATCTGAGCAAAATGTCGGTGCTGCAGGACTGCTCGCTAATTTGGGCTATGGCAACGATCAGCTGGTTACTTTTTATGCTGTCATAATGGCTGCCAGTGTGTTGGCTTTGGTGATTAGTATTTTTAGTACCAATCCGATGGACTTGCGCCGTCCCGTTATTTTTGCAGTGGCATTGATTGCCTTAGGTTCTTGGATGGACGTTGGGGTCTCTATCAACTCCGCACCTTATATGTTTTATATTAGCCAGTTTTTGATTGCATTTGCCGCGGTATATTTTATGGGACCTTTGGTTTTCGAAGGATTTCTGCGAGCTATTGCCAGTGGCCCTGCTTATATCATTAGTTTTTCGGTTATCTTTGGTATTTCCCAAACGGTTGGCGGATTGGCAGGTGCAGCGGCTATTCAGGCATTTACGACCATTCGTACGCAAGTGCATTATACAGATATGGTCAGCTCACTGAATTTGGGTGATCCTACGTTCAGCGCTCAAATTGCTGGTACTCGTAGTGTATTGTCAAACCAAACCACGGACGCAGCGCAAGCGAATGTGGCTGCAATGAGCCAAGTGTTGCAAGGGATTCAACGCCAAGCAACTGTCTCTGCTTACAGCGATCTGTTCTTTTTGATGGCCAGTTTTGCTACTTTCGTTACAGCCATTTTATTGATTAACTATTTTTATAACCGTTACCACAAGCGTAATCCACTTGCTAAAGAACTTGCCGTTATTGCAAAAATGCGTGAGTCAAAATAACTCAGCTTATTATATTAATCATGTTTCACCCTATTCATTTATAGCCAGTCTATTTTAATATTTATTGAAAATTTAGGAGCACGTCATGAGCCAAGAAAAACCAAATGAGCTTAATCAAACACCTCAGACGGCCACTGGCGCTCCAGCAACAGACACACCTCTAGCGTCCGATATAAGCAAAGAAGAGTCTGCTGCAACTTCTTCGTCATCAGTAACTAAGACAGCAGAAGGTGATGTAGAAAACAGTTCAGACAACAATGAAACACCAATGCCGCCAAAAGAGCCAATACCCGATACTACTGGTTGGTCGCCCAAGAAAAAATCCTATCTAAACTTAGGTTTATTAATTTTATTGATTGTCATTGGCGTGGCATTGATTTTGTATGCATGGAAGCTCCCACCGTTCACCCCAACGGTACAGCAAACCAATAATGCTTTTGTCAAAGGTCAGACGACTATTATTAGTCCGCAAGTTTCTGGCTATGTAACTAAGGTAGCAGTGCAAGACTTCGCCAACGTAAAAGCGGGCGACTTACTCATAAAGATTGACGATCGAACCTTTCAGCAGCAGCTCGAACAAGCACAAGCAAATACAGAGGTGGCAGTCACTAACCGCTCTACTAATGAACAAGATACGCAAACCAGCCAAGCACAAATCGAAGCACGTAGAGCTGATTTGTATAGTGCCAAAATCAATGTAGAAAGTGCGCGTGAAGATGTCAACCGTTATCAAGGTTTAGATGCTATTGGTGCGGTATCAAAAGCAGAAGTTGCTCACATCAAGGCGCAATTGGCTCAAGCACAAGCAGGCGTACAGCAAGCAGAAGCCAATTTACAAGCCGCTCAAGAAAACCGTGAAAAGACTAGCGGCAGTCGCTCATCGCTGGACGCAAATATCAAAAATGCTGAAGCAGGCGTCAAGCAAGCGCAAATCAATCTAGATAATACTATCATCACTGCGCCTGAATCTGGCCAGCTAAGCCAAGTCAGTGTCAAAGAAGGTCAATACGTCAGCGCTGGTACGCAGCTTATGTATATCGTGCCAAAAGGCATTTGGATCATTGCAAACTTTAAGGAAACTCAAATAGCCAATATGGCAATCGGCGAGCCTGCGACCATTCACGTCGATGCGCTTGGCGGTGCCAAATTTACGGGGCACGTGAGTAATATCTCGCCAGCGACTGGTAGCGAGTTTAGTGCTGCTGCTGCCAACCCTGCGACGGGCAACTACATAAAAATTGCTCAGCGTATTCCTGTACGCATCGACCTAGACCAAAACCAGCCTGAACTGGCACGCTTACGTCCTGGCATGTCAGTCTCAGTAGATGTCGATACCAATATTAAATGAGAGGTTGAATAAAAAGTTAAATAAAAAATAATGCCAACTAAGGTCAATAGCTAACGTAAAAACGCCACTCTAGAAACCAGAAAAACTGGATTTAGAGTGGCGTTTTTAGTTTTCTATAATCTATAGCTTGAGGCTATAACAACTATGGTAATAAACGCTTGGTTATCCAGCCTGTCTTGCCTTCAATGACTTCACTGTTGTCGCCACTACTCTGCGTATACACAATTCGGTCATGCATTCGATTGGCGCGACCTTGCCAAAATTCAATACTTTCAACCGTAATTTCATACCCACCCCAAAACTCTGGCGTTGGTACAGTAGTATTGTCAGGGTGTGCTGCTTGAAGCTGTTCAAACGTTTGCTCCATGATTTCACGATTGGCCACTTCACCACTTTGCGGTTGACTGACCCAAGCGCCTACTTGACTATCATGGGGACGCTTTTGGAAGTAAGCAGCCGATTTATCAGCAGCAATTTTAGCGATACTACCGCTGATACGGACTTGACGCTCTAGCTCATGCCAGAAGAATAATGCTTCAGCGTTAGGGTTCTCTGCAATATCCTGCCCTTTTGCGCTTTCATAATTGGTATAAAAAACGATACCTGTCTCAGTAATCTCGCGTAATAACACAATACGGACACTAGGTTTATTGTCTGCGCCACATGTCGCCAAACTCATTGCATAAGGCTCTTGCACCTTTTGCGCTAGCGCTTCATTCATCCAAGCTTTAAAAAGCTCGAATGGTGACGTTGGTACTGACTGTTGGTCAAGCTCACCTTTCTCGTATGAGAGGCGTTGGTCGGTAAAGTCCATGCTCATGGCAGTTCCTTATTTGAAAACTATAATATTGTTGTCTTAAATACCAGTTATTATCTTGAATACCAGTTGCTATTTTGAATACCACTTATTGCCTCAAATACTATTAGCCTAGTACCGATTTTATAAGATCAGCTAAGTCATTAGCCATTACATCGCATTCTATCTCATCATCTGACTCAACCATCACACGAATCATAGGCTCTGTGCCTGACTGACGTATCAACAGACGACCACGACCCTCTAGCGTTGCCTGTGCTTTGTCGAAAGCAGCAACCAACTCCTCATGTTTGAATGGGTCTTGCATTTGAGACAAACGTACATTGACTAGCTTTTGCGGTAACACTTCAAAACCTTCAACAAGCTCACTTAACGCACGCTCTCTGGCTTGCATCACTGCCAGTACTTGCAAGCCAGCAATGATAGCGTCCCCTGTGCGACTTTTATCTAAGCAGAGAATATGACCAGATGGCTCACCGCCCAATATCCAGCCATTGGCTTCTAAATCCTGCATCACATAGCGATCACCCACTTTTGCACGGGTAAAGTGGATGTCTGCATCTTTTAGTGCCAACTCTAACCCCATATTGCTCATGAGCGTGCCAACAACACCTTCAGCTTTAGTTTTACCTTGGGTAGCAAGTACATATAAGATACCATCGCCGTCGACTAGCTTACCCGTCTCATCAACCATTACGATACGATCGCCATCACCATCTAGTGCAATACCGACATCTGCGTCATGCTCAAGCACAGCCTTTTGTAAGCTCTCAGGATGGGTAGAACCACATTCAGCATTGATATTGATACCGTCTGGCGTATTATTGATGGCAATCACGTTGGCCCCCAACTCGCGCATTACTCTAGGTGCTACGCTATAGCCTGCACCATTGGCACAATCAACTACTACCGTCAGATGACTAAGGTCGTATTGATAAGGGAAGCTGCCTTTGCAAAATTCAATATAGCGACCTTTAGCATCATCAATACGATTGTTCTTACCTAAATTTGCAGGATCAAGAATAGGCATCATAGCAACGTCACTACTAACGTCGTTCATAATTGCCGTCAATTTATCATTGATTGCAGTTTGCATCTCATCAGTAAGTTTTTTGCCGTCACCTGAGAAAAACTTGATGCCATTATCGTAGTAAGGGTTGTGCGAGGCTGAAATAACCACACCAGCATCTGCATTAAAACTACGGGTTAAATGCGCAATCGCTGGAGTCGGCAATGGACCAAGCATATAAACATCAACACCAGCCGCATTAAAACCTGCTTGTAATGCTCCCTCTATCACATAGCCTGACAGACGCGTATCTTTACCAATCACCACACTTGGCTTACGCGTAGGATTTTCATTTTTTTCTATGAGTACAAGCCCAGTGACATAGCCTAATTTTAAGATAAAGTCCGGTGTAATTGGTAATTCACCAAATTTTCCGCGAATTCCATCAGTGCCAAAATAGCTCATTATGTGTTCCTCAAGTCAAAAAAATAAAAGGCCAAACGTATACGCAGGCAATACTATTGTTGTAATAATCTGTTTCTGTATTTTACAAAAAAAACAGCCAACAATAACAGAGCATTGTTGGCTGTTTGTATCTTAAGCTCGCTGCAGCCTTACGTCTCAGCTAACATTAATACGATTTAAAACTATAAAAGAGAAGCATTTTACGGAACGATCTAGTTTACTCGGTAGTTCGGTGCTTCTTTAGTGATTTGCACATCATGCACATGCGACTCTTTCATACCCGCTGAGGTTACTTTGATAAACTGCGGATTGGTGCGCATATCTTCGATAGTGGCAGAACCAGTATAACCCATTGATGAACGTAAGCCACCAACCAACTGGTTAACGATACCCGCAACTGGTCCTTTATAAGGAACACGGCCTTCGATACCTTCTGGTACTAGCTTCTCTACGCCGTCTTTTGCATCTTGGAAGTAGCGATCTGAAGAACCATTTGATCCTGACATCGCACCCAAACTACCCATACCGCGATAAGCTTTATAGTAGCGACCTTGGAACAGCTCAACTTCACCTGGTGCTTCTTCGGTACCAGCCATGAGTGAACCAACCATGATGCATGATGCACCAGCAGCGATTGCTTTTGCCATGTCACCTGAGTAGCGAATACCACCGTCAGCAATCAATGGAATGCTGTCTTTTAGGGCGCTAGCAACGTTATCAATGGCTGAAATTTGTGGTACACCGATACCTGCAATAATACGTGTGGTACAGATAGAACCAGGGCCGATACCTACTTTTACTGCATCAGCACCTGCGTCACGTAAAGCGATTGCAGCTTCACCTGTTGCGATGTTGCCACCGATTACTTGTACATGCGGGTAGTTTTTCTTGATCCAAGATACTTTATCGATCACGCCTTTTGAGTGACCGTGCGCAGTATCAACGACGATAACGTCAACGTCAGCAGCGATTAATGCTTCAACGCGTGCTTGCGTGTCTGCGCCTGTACCAACAGCTGCGCCAACACGTAGGCGACCTTGTTCGTCTTTACACGCATTTGGATTGTTTTCAGCTTTGGCAAAGTCATTAACAGTAATCAAACCACGCAAGCGGAAGTTATCGTCAATAACGATGACTTTTTCGATGCGGTGCTCATGCAACAATCTTTTGATATTTTCGTTGCTTTCACCTTCATGTACAGTTACTAGCTGCTCTTTAGGCGTCATGATCTGGCTAACTGGCAACGATAAATTGGTCTCAAAACGCCAATCTCTATGAGTCACAATACCCACAACGTTATCCGTGCCTTTCTCGACCACAGGCACACCTGAGATATTGTTATCTTGAGTCAAACGCAGCAATTCACCGATCGTCATCTCTGGATGTACAGTGATAGGATCAACGACGGTACCCGCTTCAAATTTTTTGACACGGCGTACTTGGGTGGCCTGCTTTTCGATGTCCATGCTCTTATGCAAAATACCCATGCCACCAAGCTGTGCCATAGTGATGGCCATTTCAGACTCAGTCACAGTATCCATCGCCGCAGAGATTAGCGGAAGATTAAGTGTGATGTTTTTGGTCAAACGAGTAGACAGATCAGCAGTTTTTGGCAGAACTTCAGAATAGGCTGGTAATAATAAAACGTCATCAAAGGTTAAGGCTTCATCGACAATTCGCAACATACAGACCCCTAGTAGTGGTTATTTTGATGGGTAGGAGCTCAGGGTTAAGCGTATCAATCATTGCAGCTGCAAGCACAGTGCCGACTCATCGCCAACCACTCAGTTATCCTATAAAAATAACGCCACATTATAACAAATAAGCGCCTCGCTGACACACTATATTTGTCAGATTATTTTACACAAGTGCATCTTTATCGATGACAATCATGCTTCAAACCATTAATAACTTGCTTTTAAAGCTAATTGAACTCACAAAGCCCATTATTACTCCTGAATCCTATTCGCCTTTTGTTAACGTAAAACGCTCTGTAGGTAGATATTTGTTTTGCTGCGCATGCAAATAACCAAGCATTTGCTCCCGTATTTCACAGGCCAGCGTCCATGCTTCTATAGGCCCTACCGATGAAACAGCGCCGCGCAGCTGAATGGTATTTTCGGTCACATCAACCACATACATTTCGGGTTCCGTTTTATTATCCCAAAGCTTATTGTCCTTGACCATCGATATAAACGCCTCTCGGATAGCGTCGATATCTGCGCCATAATCGATATATAAAAACACAGGACAGGTCTGATGAACCTCTGTATGTGACCAGTTTTCTACCCGTTCAGTGATTAGCTCACGCATCGGCACGATCAAGCGACGCTCATCCCATGTTTTTAACACGGCATACGTGTAACGCAGGTCTTCGACTGTACTAAAATTGCCATCCATGATCACACTATCGCCAATCCGTACTGGCTGCGTCACTGCTACCTGTACACCAGCGATGATATTTCCCAATATTGGCTGGGCCGCAATACCGATAACCACACCTGCAATACCCGCTGAGGTCAATAAAGTCTTACCAAGGCCTTCCATATTGGCAAATTCACTAAGACCTATCCAGAAACTTCCCAAAATCATCGCGAAAATAAACACACGGCGAAATATCGATACATAAGTACGGCGGCGACGTTCTTTATCAAAATGCTCTGCAGCCAAATTTTCAATCTGCATGTCTTGATAGCGATTGGCAAAAAAGTTAATGATACGAATACCCAACCACATGGTACTAAATACCAGACCAATCCAAATGAGTGGACGAGTAGATGAAGCGACTGCATCTAAATAAGGAAAACCACCTGAAACCAAGGTAAAAACCAGTGAAAAACTGATGGTAAAGGTTAATGGTACTGTCAGCTTGCTAACCAAATCTGCGACGCCGTTGGTACTGCCAACATACATGCTGTATTTTTCTTCATCGATATAATGATTGATGATTTTTGCAGTACCTTTACTCAGTAGCCAACCCATACCCATGGTTAATAAAAAGAATAATATCAGCGCTGAGAATTCCCATAGCGCAATTCCAAAAAACTTTAACTTTAACCAAGTGGGCAAATAACGCTCGAACTCAGCTGGGTGATACTGCTCATAGAGATTATCAATATTGCCTACTGTCTGCGCCGAAAATACCCAAACAGGGGCTTCATCCCCTACTCGAACTCGCTGCAAATAGATAGGAACACGGCGCTCGCGATAATCAACATAGCCAAGCTGAATAGAACGTCTGGCAATACCCATGACACTGCTATTATTACCAAGTGGTGGTTCAATTAAGCCATCGGGGCGATCCGGCATATCGTCAAATACATAGAGCTCTTTTTCAGATAATAAGAAATCCAGTCGCTTTGTGAGATCAAGCGCACGGCTACGTTGACTTTTCTCATCAATCAAATTCATGTTTAGCGCGTAAGCGGCCAAATCATACTGCTGCTTCATTAATGCTGATTGAAAAAACTCTAAGGCTGCAAGCGGTGTTTCTAAATTAGGTGGCTCAGATAACGGCGGCAACCCAGCATTTAGTTTATCGAGTATATAGTAGCTCTCACTGTATTCTCCGGTCAGTGCCGTATCCCCTTGTAACCTGCCTGCCTGCTCCACTGCGTTACGCTCAGTAGGATCGAAGATCTCTTCAGTGATACCAGAAATACTGACACTCTCATCTTTAAGCGCATTGACTTGCTGAGCCGCATATTCAGAAAAACTATCAGGTTTACTAGGCGTTTGTTTTTCCGGCTCGCTCGCACTCTGTGCATTTTCACTATTTGCTGCGTAAACAGGTGTATAGATGACACTTATAGCAATGATAAAAAAGCCCAACAATACTTGCAGCACATGGCTTTTAAAACGATGTTTCTCTACATCTGCTTGATGATTATCATCTGAGCGCAAAACGGCACAATGATGGTCCATAGGATTGTCTTTAAGAGTATTCATGTTTTCAAAGCCATCAGTCTACAAAAGGAAAGTATAAAAAATATATCGCTGCTGCTTTAACCTAATTCAGTAAGCAAAAAAAAGCCAGCCTAAAGCTGACTTAATTTATTACGAGATTTGTAGCTATTTACCCTATAAACGGCAAGAGTTGTTTTAAGCGCGGCGCCATGTCGTGCCAGCACGGCTATCTTCGAGCTCAATACCAGCCTCTTTTAGTTGCTCACGTATCTCGTCAGCACGAGCAAAGTTTTTGTTGGCTTTAGACTCTGCACGTTCGATAATTAAACCATCAATAACCGCATCCGTTAGACTATCTTCTGCCTGATCACCGACCACTGCTTGCAAAAACTGCTGCACTGGCTGCTGTAAAATATTTAATACCTGAGCCAATGCTTTTAGTTGCTGGGCTAATTGCCATGCGGTATCGACGTCTTCCGCTTTAATGGCTTTATTGATATCGCGAGCCAATCCAAATAAGACGCTAATGGCCGTCGAGCTATTGAAGTCGTCATTCATCGCCTTTATGAAGTCTTGTCCAACCGCGCTATTGTAAGCTTCGGCCACTAAGTCTTCATTGATTACGATTGACTGTCCTTTTTGTTGCTCAGCCAATTTTAGTGCATTGTATAGTCTGCTTAGGCTATTATGCGCTTCATCTAAGGCACTATCAGAGAAGTTAACTTGGCTACGATAATGGCTCGATAATAAGAAAAAACGCACCGTTTCGGGCAAGTACTTTGCCATGACATCGCGAATGGTAAAAAAGTTGCCCAATGATTTAGACATTTTTTCGCCATCGACATTGATAAAACCAACATGCATCCAGTTACGTGCATACTCACAACCAGTCGCTGCCTCAGACTGCGCGATTTCGTTTTCATGATGCGGGAACTGTAAGTCATGACCACCGCCGTGAATATCAAAGGTGCTACCTAAGCACTTAGTCGACATCGCTGAGCATTCAATATGCCAACCTGGACGCCCTTGACCCCATGGCGATGCCCACTGCGGCTCTTCAGGCTTTGCAGATTTCCATAGTACAAAGTCAAATGGATTGCGTTTATCATTCTCAACTTCGACTCGCGAACCTGCCTGCATATCGTCCAGATTGCGCTTAGATAATTTGCCATAACCGTCAAAGCTATCAACAGCATAGTAGACATCACCGTTGTCGCCTGCATACGCGTAGTTACCAGTGACTAACGTCTCAATCATATTCTGCATATCATCGATATGATCGGTCGCACGTGGCTCAGCATTTGGCATCTCACAACCAAGGGCTGTCGCGTCTTCATGCATCGCTTCAATGAAATGCTGCGTCAATGTACCAATCTCTTCACCGTTTTCAGCAGCACGAGCAATGATTTTATCATCGATATCAGTGATATTGCGTACATAATTCACGTCGTAACCCAAATGTGCCAACCAACGAATGGCCATATCAAAACCGACCATCACTCGCGCATGACCAATATGACAATAGTCATAAACAGTCATGCCGCACACATACATACCAACCTGCCCTGCTTTGAGTGGTACAAACTGACGTTTGCTGCCAGTCAATGAATCGTAAATGGCAAGTTGGGACATCGCATCTGCAAGTGGTGTGGTCATAGTAAAAAAGCCTTGTAACGTAAATAAAATAGAGAAATGGGAAATCTCAGCCGCCGTGTATGAATAAGCCATACCAACGACTGTAACTATAAATCCAGAAAATAAAAAATTCAGACCAAAAACGTCGTGATATAAAACGTAACCCATTATCTTAGCGAAAACAGGCGTAAAATACTACAATGAGCGTGCAACTAACGCTATTCAATCATAAAAACCGTTAAGGATGTAAAGATGGGCAATCGCTTAAGCAAAATATACACACGTACTGGAGATGACGGCAGCACTGGTATGGCTGATGGCAGCCGCCTTAGTAAAGCGGACGATCTATTTAGCGTCATGGGTGACATCGACGAGCTCAACTCGCATATTGGCTTGGTACGTGCGCAACTAAAGCACAATAAAGGGCAATCTATAGAGAAAGAGTTCTCTGAAGCCTTGGTCATCATTCAGCACTTGTTATTCAATATAGGCGGCGAGCTTGCCATGCCAGAATATAAAGGGGTTAATGCCACTCATATTGAATGGTTAGAGCAACAAATAGATATGATGAATGCAACATTGCCGCCGCTGAAAGATTTTATTTTGCCGACGGGTTCTATATTGGTGAGTCAATTACACGTGGCGCGTAGTGTATGTCGCCGTGCTGAACGTCAAGCTGTAATATTGCAGCAGCAGCGTCCACAAGCGATTCGTCGTACTGCCGTCAGCTTTATCAATCGCTTATCTGATTGGTTATTTGTCGCTGCACGCTTTTGTACAGACCCAGAAAAAGTCTCTGAGGTGTTGTGGGACAGTCAAGCATTGAAGACGTTCACTGACAGTCAATAATACAAACTAAGTATTTGATAATAAATACTTAAACGCAAAAAACCCCGCCACATGATTGTTACGGGGTTTTTATTATTCAGCGATAACAATTCGCTCTACTGGAAATCACTATCTCTTATTACAATGACCAATTAATAAGTCGCGCTGTTATCTTCAATGATGATCATATCGATGGTTTCATCTTTAGGTACGGCTTTTGGCGTGGCGGGCTTGCTAGGCTCGGCAGCTGCTGCTTGAGTGTTTGCAGTCGAACTGCTCTGACTTTCAGCAGGCTTATTGATGGTTGGCGGCGGCGTAGGTTCAGTTGGACGAATTGGCTCAACTGGCGTTACGGTTCTTGGCTGACGGATTGGCGCTGTTTGAGTCGTATCGTTGTTCTGCGTTGCGCGGCGCTCAGCAGCACGTTGGGCGCGTTGCTCATCCATTGCAGTTTTAAATACAGAACCTGCCATTACATCTGCAACAACAGTAATCAAAGCAGGCTGACCTGCAATACGCGTACGCACTTGACCGCCTTGAGTACCGACGATGTAAGTGAAAGCGTCATCAACGAGCATATTGTTATTGATACGGATATTGTCTTGCGCTAAACGCGATTGTAGACTTGGCTGATTATTGGCCGCTTGTACCTGACTGGCTTGATACAAGTCTTCACTTGGTAGCGTCATGCTGACACTTGCTTGGCAGGTGGTCATGCCGTTCTCATTGGCTTGTTGCAAGATCGCAGCGTTTTGGACGTCAATGACAACACCATTGGTTTTTTCGCTAACCACACCATTTGCTAAACTGATTTCAGCATCATTTGCATAATTGGCAGCCAATGACTGTGCTTGTTGATTGAGCGTATTCTTTAGAGCTGACTTAAGGCGATCTTGCACCATAGGATCATCACAACTGATCGCAGGCGCAACACTATTTTCAACATCGACCGTCTCTTGTTCTGTTAGCTCTGCCTGCTCAGTAGTGTCTTCTTTATCTGAGCGATCACAGCCTGCAAGCGCCAAACCACATACCAATCCAATCCCAGCAACTTTATGCCACTTGCTCAAACTTATATTTGCTACGCTCATACTAACTCTACTCCCAATTTACAGGTTCGTACCGCCACTGACTGACAGTGTTCAACATTCAAATCGCAACGCTAGCTGCTACAGATATGAAAACCACATCATTATACGGTGTTTAAATCAAATGGTCATTAGTGTAGCCCATGGATATACAAATAGTGCCCCTCATTGTGGAAAAAACCTGCGTTTGGTTGCAAAAACATAACAAACATTCGCAGATTTGGACTTTAAAAAGTCATATTTAAAAAAGTACGGATTGCATCGCAGTTTTTGTTAGACGTCATTGATATGACGCTATATGATTGGGCATAAAAATCATCGATAATTGGTGCATATGATAAATTTTAGAGATACGTTATTATTAGGTCATCGAGGCGCACGCGGTGAAGCGTTAGAAAATACCTTTTCAGGCTTTCAATACTCTCAAAACCTCAAGTCAAGAGGCTTAGCAGGCGTAGAGTTTGATATACAACTAAACGCTGACGGTCACTTAATCGTATTCCATGATGACGATCTAGAGCGTATGTGCGGGCGACAATCACGCATTGATCAGTTAAAGCTCACAGAGATTCAATGCCAGTTGCAGTTTGGCCAACCTATTATGACATTGGCAAGCATAGCGCCTGCGCTCAGTGGGTTTAACGTTGTTGAACTTGAGATTAAGACGCATAGCCGTACCAACTATACAGTATTGATTGCAGCGCTTCGGCAGGCATTTATTAATACATCCCTTGCCAACTTACCAGTTGTATTGACGAGCTTCGATGTCGAGTTACACAACCGTTTGCAACGTCACAGACTATTATCTCATATGCCTCGCGGCTTGCTTATTCGTACGCCAGAAGCGTTGGCAAGCGCGACCAATACCGCATTGCAACTCGGCTGTATTCAACTGGGCATTCATTATCCGCTTTTGACCCAAGCTGTCATCAAGCATAGCCACCGTTATGGATTACCAGTAAGTGCTTGGACGGTTAATGATATTCCCACCATTGAGCAGCTCATCAAATGGCAGACCGATGTCATCATTACGGATTTTCCAAGTCATTTGCTGTTACCTTAACCAAGTTATCCGTACTTTTTTGATATTTAATCATTTTTTCAATAAACGTATTCTTTCCTACATATCTACCCTCCTTGTTACACTTCTCCTTCATGTCTGATAAGTCATTCGTATTTTTGACCAATACATTCTATAATCCATACAAGTTATTGTTATTTAGCAATATTTTTATAGTGTATAAGTGTTCACTTTACACGCTTTTTAAGGTACTATGGTGGCTTAAATTAATACCGTTAGGGATATTATATGATTGCAAAAAAAGCACTTGGCTTACCGCTTAAAGGCTTACGTTTCGCTATCAAATCTGGTGACACGCTTGTAAAGACCGCCAGCACTCAAGTAACGCGTTTTAAAACTCGTTTTGATGAGAAAAAAGCGCAAATGGCGCTTGATGAGCAGCCTGTTGCAAAACGCAATTATGCTAAAGCTTCTGAGCAAGCGGATCTTTCTGCGCAAGAGCAAAGCATTGATATGCGCGAGTTTGAATTTACCAAAGCACCGATCAACTGGATTCCGGCGACTATTTTGGTGGCGACGCCGATTGCTGCTGCTATCATTACGCCATGGTACTTGTTCACTCATCAAGTGAGCGCACCTGTTTGGGGTGTATTTGGTGCCTTTATGGTATGGACTGGTATCAGTATTACGGCAGGTTACCATCGTCTAATGGCGCATCGTGCTTATAAAGCGCATCCAATTGTCAGAAACTTTTTATTGCTTGGTTCTACCCTAGCGGTACAGGGTTCTGCGTTTGATTGGGTTTCTGGTCACCGTACTCACCATCGTCATGTAGATGATCGCTTGGATGATCCGTATTCAGCACAGCGTGGATTTTGGTTCAGTCATATTGGCTGGATGCTACGTAACTACCCTAGCGGCAAGTTCGACTACAAAAACATTCCTGATTTGACTAAAGATAGAGTCTTACAGATTCAGCATAAATATTACGGTCTATGGGTGGTTGCCATGAACGTCGGTATGGTTGCCGCTATCGGTTGGTTGCTTGGTGATGTTTGGGGTACGTTGGTTATCGCAGGCCTATTACGTTTGGTATTGACGCATCACTTTACGTTCTTTATCAACTCGTTCTGCCATATGTTTGGTACACGTCCTTATACAGATACCAACAGTGCTCGTGATAACTTCTTCTTGGCTATCTTTACGTGGGGTGAGGGTTATCATAACTACCATCACTTCTTCCAATACGACTATCGTAATGGCGTGAAATGGTGGCAATATGATCCAACCAAATGGTTAATTGCTGGTTTATCAAAACTTGGTTTAACCTCTGAGCTGCGTACTGTTGATGATACGACTATCAAACATGCAGAAGTACAAATGCAGTTTAAGAAAGCTCAGCAGCAAATCGATACAGCAGCAGTGAGCGGCATTGATCTTCCTCATGCGATGAAGAGTTTCCAAGACCGTATTAAGTTTGAATATGATGCCTTTACGCAGACTGTTGAAGAATGGCAAGCGCTAAAAGCAAAAACTATCGAGCTTAAGAAAACAGAGTTTGCTGATCGTTTGCATGAAGTTGATGATAAGTTAAAGCACGATTATGCCAAAATTGAACAAAAAATCCTTGAGCATAATAGCAATCTAAAAACCGCTTTCCGCTCTATTGGCGCGAACGAAAAAGCTGCTTAATTAATCTCTGATTAGTTTTATAATTTTGAAGCTTCTCCATCCCCCTATCCGTCCTAGATAGGGGGATTTTTTTGCTTATAATTTATCGCTTATGTCATTTTAGCTACTTCTAATGACCTTATTATCATAATAGATGGTCAAATACATCGGCTAAACCGTTGCGACCTCTAATCTAAAAACAATAACAATCACATTCATCACATTCAGTTAATTAAAGACCGAGGAATTTATTTTTTGGTCAGATATTACAAGAGACGGACAGAGTGCAACGATGCCATATGAGAGCTATGCTATAGTGACATTCTCACTTTTATATTTTAATGGAAACGGCCTGTATGCGTTATCAAAACACTTACGTCAACCTAGACACGCGCCTTTATCATGAGCAGCCACCGACGCCACTAGACAATCCTCGTGTCGGTCACTTCAACACTCAAGTTGCTCAGCAGTTAGGCTGGGCAAACGATGAGGAATTGATAACTAATTGGGTTGAGATATTGGGCGGTCAATACGTGCCAGCTGATTTCAAACCACTATCGATGGCATATGCTGGTCACCAGTTTGGACAATGGGCTGGGCAATTGGGCGACGGACGCGGTTTGCTCATGGCGCAGGTACTCGATAATGATGGACAGCCACAAGACTTGCATCTTAAAGGTGCTGGCTTGACGCCCTACTCACGCATGGGTGATGGACGAGCAGTCTTACGTAGTACTATTCGCGAATACCTGTGCGGTCATGCATTGACCCAGCTTGGCATCCCCTCATCTAACGCATTGGGGTTTGTAGTATCTGATACGAGAGTGCGCCGTGAGCGTATCGAAGCTGGGGCGGCGTTGATGCGTGTGGCGGACAGTCATATTCGTTTAGGTCATGTCGAATGGATTGCTAGCTTCGCCCCTGATGTACTGGGTGAGTTCACCGACTATATGATTGACACTTATTATCCAGAATGCCGCGATAGCGAAACGCCTGTCTTGGCTTTCTTGACCGCAGTGGTCGAGCGTACGGCGCGTATGATTGCTGATTGGCAATTGATTGGCTTTGCTCACGGTGTCATGAATACAGATAACTTATCTATAACAGGCAGTACTTTGGACTTCGGGCCGTTTGGCTTTATGGAGCGCTTCAATCCTGCATGGATTAATAATCACTCTGATCACACGGGTCGCTATGCTTATCAGAATCAGCCTGCTATCGGGCATTGGAACCTAAACGTTTGGCTGCCACACTTTATGCGCCTAGAAGGCGTCACTCGTGAGACCCTCTCTGAGTGTTTAACGCCTTACGAAGCAACCTTTATGCAGCACTATCAGCAAGGTCTGTGCCGTAAGCTTGGCCTACCGCATCAAAGAGAAAGCCTCAGCTTGGCCTTTGAATGGTTGACGCTATTAGAAGACAACTTGCTCGACTATACCAATAGCTTCCGCGCCCTACTCGGTTTGGTCGCACCAAAAGATCATCCTTATGAGCAAAAGCTACTGGCTACCATGACCACCGAATTAAGCAGTGATGCGCAGCAAGTATGGCAAGACTGGTCAGCACGTTATCTGGCACAGATCGAGCAGCTGCCACTTGAGCAGGTAGTTGATGACATGACAACCAACAATCCTGTCTATGTCCTTCGTAATAGCATGGCGCAGCGTGCGATTACTGCCGCAGAGCAAGGCCAGTTTGAAGAAGTTGATCGAGTGTTTCGCTTATTAGCCAATCCTTATAGCGTGCAAGATATAGCTAATGATCTAGATAGCAGTGCGCCTGCGCCGGATACACCGCAGATGCCTATTAGCTGCTCTTCTTAGTAGTTGCTTGTCCTAGTAGTTGCTTGTCTTAGCACCTTTTAATTCTGTAATATTTTGAAACATTATGAAATTAAGGTTGATATCTAGACGCATTTTTTGGCATTATCAATGAGATAAATAACGAATATCATTTTATTATATTATTCGCATAATTCATTGTTGTTGACTAGGCAGTGAATTGGCAATAATGCTAGAATGAATATTTCAGCTAGTTTGCTTTTTTGACCTGATCTTTGATCGTCGACCATGATTCTGATGGTCGTGAGTCGTTTAACGTTTTTATACCTTTCAATGATTATCATTCAATGATCTTTGGAGGGTTAGACGTTGTTTTTTATCACCATTTAATTTATTCCAATTTATTCCAACCATGGCAATTATTATGAATGACGATACCACTTCGAATACGGATAACCTCAGTACAGAAAAAGAGCAGTTTGAACAAGCTGCCTTACATTACCATGAGTTTCCACGCCCAGGTAAAATTTCGGTAACCCCTACTAAGCAGCTAGCCAACCAACGTGATTTAGCACTCGCCTACTCTCCAGGTGTTGCTGTACCTTGTCTTGAGATCCAAAGAGATCCAAAACTTGCGTCTAAATACACGGCACGTAATAACCTAGTTGGTGTTATCACTAACGGTACTGCTGTATTGGGTCTGGGTAATATTGGTCCATTGGCATCGAAGCCAGTTATGGAAGGTAAAGGCGTTCTATTTAAGAAGTTCGCAGGTATCGACGTTTTTGATATTGAAATTGCTCAAAATGATCCAGATAAGTTCATCGAAGCGGTTGCCTCACTTGAGCCTACCTTTGGTGGTATCAACTTAGAAGACATCAAAGCACCAGAATGTTTCAAAATTGAGCGCGTACTACGTGAGCGCATGAACATTCCTGTGTTCCATGATGACCAACATGGTACGTCAATCATCGTTGCCGCAGCCATGCTAAATGCTTTGTTGATTACTGGCAAAAAAATCGAAGAGATTAAAATTGTTTGTTCAGGTGCAGGCGCAGCAGCCATTTCTTGCCTAGATATCATTTGCGCACTTGGCGTTAATAAGAATAACATCATTGTTTCAGACTCACGCGGTATCATCAGTACTAGCCGTGAAAACCTTGATGAAACCAAACAGCGTTATGCTCGTGATATCACGGCTACTTCTATCGAAGAAGTCATGGACGATGTCGATATGTTCCTAGGCTTATCAATGCCAGGCACACTATCAGAAGATATGGTTCGCCGTATGGCAAAAGACCCTATCGTCTTTGCACTTGCCAACCCAACACCTGAAATCATGCCAGAATTGGCACATGCGGTACGTCCAGACGTCATCATGGCAACTGGTCGTTCAGACTATCCAAACCAAGTAAACAACGCGCTATGCTTCCCATATATCTTCCGCGGTGCATTAGATGTTGGTGCGACCACTGTTAACGAAGAGATGAAAGTTGCTTGCGTAAAAGCAATCGCTGCGATGGCACACGTTGAAGCCACTCCAACTACCAGCGCTAGAAACATTGAAAAGATGCAAAGTTTTGGCCGTGATTACTTAATCCCAGGCCCTCTAGAGCCAAATCTAATCATTGAGATCGCATCTGCTGTTGCTAAAGCAGCGATGGATTCAGGCGTTGCCACGCTACCGATCGATGACATGCAAGCCTATCGTCAGCGTCTGTCTGAGTTTGTTTATAACTCAGCGTTTGTCATGAAGCCAATCTTTGCTCGTGCTAAAGCCGATCCAAAACGTATCGTGTACTGTGAAGGTGAAGACAACAACATCTTGCTTGCTGTACAAGTGGTCGTTGATGAGAAATTAGCGCAACCTATCTTGGTTGGTCGTCCTTCAGTTATCGAAGCCAACATCAAAAAACTGGGCCTACGTCTAAAAGCTGGTGAGAATATTACCATCGTTAACGTTGATGACGATCCTCGCTACAAAGACTACTGGCAGGGCTACTATGAGAAGAACAAACGCCGCGGTGTAAGCATTGAGCTTGCTCGTCGTGATGTTCGCCGTAAGACGACTTTGATTGGTTCTTTGCTGGTCGAAAATGGTGCAGCAGATGGCATGGTATGTGGCACATTTGGCCATTACCAATTGCATCTAAAGTACGTTGAAAGCGTCATTGGCAAAAAACAAGGTATGAACGACTTCTATGCGATGAATGCAGTACTCATGCAAGATCGTAATATCTTTATCGCCGATACCTATGTTCATGAAGATCCAACAGCTGAGCAATTGGCTGAAATGACTGTCTTGGCAACGGATCAGCTACGTCGCTTTGGTATTACGCCACGCGTCGCGCTAGTGTCTCATTCTAACTTTGGTGCTTCAGATCGTGCCAGCGCTGTCAAAATGCGTAAGGTTCATGAGCTATTGACCAATATGAATGTCGACTTTGAGTTTGAAGGCGAAATGCAAGGTGATGCCGCGCTTAACGAAAATATTCGTCTAAACGATATGCCATCAAGCCCGTTAAAAGGTGCAGCGAACCTGCTTATCTTGCCAACCCTTGATGCCTCAAACATCGCTTTCAACTTGCTTAAAACAGCGACTGGCAGTGCTTCTATTGGCCCTATCCTATTAGGCACCAATAAGCCAGTCCACATATTGACGCCATCAGCGACAGCACGTGGTATCGTCAATATGACTGCATTGACCGTCACTGAAGCGCAAGACCTAGAAAACGAAAAATAGTCATATATCATACCCAGTATGAATGCACTATATCGGTTTAATATAATTTGGATATGAGGAAGCCGAGTGAAAGTACTACAAATAGTAGACTGATCGAGGCTGACACCGGACCCAATTTATAGAGGATTGACTATATTAAGAAGGGCTCTGTCATCCATTGACAGGGCCCTTCTGCTATACTAAAACCAGTCAATGCAACTTATAGAGCATTGGCTGTTTTTTTGATTTATAAAAATTGGGCTAGCAATATAAAGCTCGATAATAACAAGAGGCTTCTATGCAAATTTACCTCGTAGGCGGTGCTGTACGCGATCGACTGCTCGAGCGCCCTATCAAGGATAAGGACTTTGTCGTCGTTGGCGCTACTGTGGCAGAGATGATTGATGCAGGGTTTCAACAAGTGGGCGCTGACTTTCCTGTGTTTTTGCATCCGACCAGTCATGAAGAGTATGCGTTGGCACGTACAGAGCGCAAGCAAGGCTCAGGCTACAAAGGTTTTAGCGTACATGCCAGTCCTGATGTTAGTCTAGAGGATGATTTGCGCCGTCGTGATTTAACCATCAACGCGATGGCAATCGAAGTTACCAGCTTAACTGACGACACCCCTATTGACGGACAGGTCATCGACTACTATGGCGGACTACAAGACTTAAAAAACAAAACATTACGCCATGTGTCTAATGCTTTTAGTGAAGACCCATTACGTGTACTTCGAACAGTGCGCTTCTATAGCCGTTACTACGATTTGGGGTTCACCATCGCGGATGACACTTTAACGCTAATGCGTCAATTGGTTGATACAGGAGAGCTGGCTCACTTGAGCGCCGAGCGTGTCTGGCAAGAATCAAGCCGTGCGACTATGCAACTATCACCGCAAGTCTATTGGCAAAAACTGTTTGAAATTGGTGCACTCACAGAGTATTTCACGCCTTTGCATCACGCTTGGGACAAAGTCCAAATAAGAGAAACAGTGCAGACAGCGTTATACTTTGCAGGACAGATGCATTTAAATTTATCACAGCGTTGGGCGCTACTAATGACTAGCCTGTCTTCATCATTATTTAATAGCGAAAACTCTGAGTCTCCGTCTAACGTATCAACCGCTATAAAAAATATTAACGCTATCGGTAATAAAGCCAAAGTCCCAAAAGCACATACTCAGTTCGCGACTTTATTCGCTCAGCAAGCTGACAAACTAAGCACAATAAACAGCCTAAATGCGGCTGAAAAAATTGATCTAATCCAAGCCTGCGGTGCGCATAAGGAGCCTGATAAGCTCTCTCAACTGCTAGTGTGCAGTCATGTGTTACAGCTAGCAACACAGCACCGTCAGATGATGCTGGCATTGAATAGCTTTCATGTAATCGGTATGACAGATATTGCATCAGATCTTAAAGGCCCCGCTATTGGTACAGCCTTACGCCAAAGTAGGATTGAACACTTGCAAGCGCAACAATGATATAGACACGCGCACTAGAGAAAAAAGTAATATTGCTATGGACCAAGAACTTAATGCCTACCAAGCAGAAAATATAAATAACCAAGCGCCAGTGATGCTTGTCACAGGTAGTGCTAGGCGCATTGGGGCGGCTATTGTTAAAGCGGCTCATAGGCAAGGTTACCGCGTCATTATTCATTGTCACCGTAGTGAACGAGACGCTAATGATTTAGCTGACCATCTGAACGACATCCGTGCTAATAGTGCAAAAGTTATCGTTGCTGACTTGACAATAGTTAATGATAAAACAGCTTTAGACAGCTTTGTTGGAAGTATTATAGAGGCGTTTGGACAGCTTGATGTACTGGTGCATAATGCCTCACGGTTTTATCCTAGCCCACTCGGTAGTATCAATCATGCACAGTGGGATGAGTTGCTTTTGACCAATGCCAAGGCCCCTTTATTACTAAGCCAAGCCCTATTACCTTATCTAAAGCAACAACAAGGCTGTATTGTCAGTTTATTGGACATACACGCGCATGATAGACCGTTTAACAACTATACTGTCTATAACATGGCAAAGGCTGCGCATCGAATGATGGTACAGTCGCTAGCGTTAGAGATGGCGCCAGAAGTACGGGTCAACGGGGTGGCACCTGGGGTCAACATTTTACCTGACCCTACTAGCGACCAAGCTATTGATAATGAGCAACAACAACGTATCATCGATGCTATCCCTATGCAGCGAATAGGCCAACCTGATGAGATTGCTCATAGTGTGCTGTATCTTATGCAGGCAAATTATGTCACAGGAGAGATCATCACCGTGGATGGAGGTCGTAGTCTAACCATAGCTGGTGGTCACCTGTAATACGGAAATACGGCTCAATAAAAAATATCTTGATTACTGCCTATCTTTTACTTGAAAAATTAAAAAAATCAGGTATCATTGTGCGTCTAACGTTAGGGCCCATAGCTCAGTTGGTTAGAGCAGAGGACTCATAATCCTTTGGTCGTAGGTTCAAGTCCTACTGGGCCCACCACATTTAAGTTTTAATAAAAAAGACCTTCAAGAGATTGGAGGTCTTTTTTATTGTCTACTGTTTTTTTAGTAAATAACAACCATGTTTATAAGCATAGATATAGGCACTTTATTCAAGCCTCTTCGCTGACAACGGATAATTATTGATAGTTTTGTAGTGCTGTGTTTTTCAGACCTCTTGCGAGCCGCTATAGCGTAATGTGCTAGTTTTGGACCCAAAAAGCCTAACTATTAATATAGATAGGCTTTTCTTAGATAAACAAGTGCCTTGCCTCTACAAGTCAGTAATAAATTTATACACGTAATGACCATCTGTTCGTAGTAGACAGTTTTTATATCATCATTGAAGATGGCTTAATAAAATCCATGCACCGATGGCAATTAGCATCACACCACCAAATATTTCAGCTCTATGACCGATTAATGAACCTAACACCTTGCCTAACATCACCCCTAGCGTGACCATTACTGTAGTGGCCAAGCCAATAAGACCTGCCGCCAGTAAAATATTGACCTTTACAAATGCTAGGCTCACACCGACAGCCATGGCATCGATGCTGGTACCAAATGCAGTCAAAGCAAGTTTGAAAAAAGAATGTCTCGACGGTGCTTCTGCCGTTTCATCACTTGGCTTCAGTCCCTCATATAGCATGTGCAGACCTAGCGCAAAAAGTATGACAAACGCGACCCAATGATCCCACGCCTCAATAAAAGACGCATCTATAAAGGATGTGGCAGAGTGACCAATTAACCAACCAATAATAGGCGTGATCGCTTCAATGGTGCCAAAAATAACACCCATTCTGAAAGCTTCGGTAAAACGAGGGTTTTTAAGACTTGCGCCTTTACTGACTGCCACAGAAAAGGCATCAGTAGACATAGAAAGCGCAAGTAATAGAAGTGCGATAGGATTCATGTGATTTTCTCTGGTCGAGTATAGAGTCCACGACATAGCCACACCCCCGACCTGCAGTGTAGATATATCGATGGTCTCGCCAACCGAGAGGTGTTCGCACCATGGCATGTGGCCAAGTATGTTGATACGAACGCTTTCGCAGTACGAAAGCAGGCTACTCCCCAAAGAGAGATTAGATTAGCATTGATACGCTATAAGTCAATCATAAAATGCCAAAAAATAATTTTTGCACCTGATAAAGCGTAAAGTTAGAAACGCTAGCAAATACTCTTGGAGCAGATGAATTTTTTAGAGAGTTATGAACATAAAAAAACCCTTCACGCTAAATTTTCATAGCCTGAAGGGTTTTTTATGTGTGGCGCCTTTTAGTAATCGACGGTATAGCTTAAGCCATAAGTCGTGCCTGATGCAGGTAAGCGGTTTAAATCACCAAATGTGGTTTGATGATAGACCGTTAGATAGTCTTTATTAAGCAAGTTATAAACGCCATAGTCTACTCGGCCGACTGGCATATTTACTTGGCCCAATATATCAAGGGTCATATAACCAGTGACAGGTAAGGCACTAGAGTCAGGGTCTTTTTGTTGGTCTTTAAAAGCCTTGTCATCACCGCCGATTGCCAATGCTTGCAGACGAATATTGCTGCCTTCATCGAAGTTATACTGAGCAAATGCCGTACCTTTTAGCGGTGTTAGACGTACTGCATCAAGCTCTAGCCAATCACCGTCTTTGTCATATTGACCACGGGTATAGGCCACACTACCGCCTACTTGCCATTGGTCACTGATATCATGACTAAGCGACCCTTCTACCCCATAGACACGCTCATCGGTATCGACGACTTCTACGGTATAGCTGTCAGTAAAGCGCACAACTTTATCTGATTCGTTGTAAAAACCACTCAAGCGTGCTGCTGTATCGCCATGTTTGCCTTGCCAACCAAACTCGTAGTTGTTGATCGCGATCGGTTGTACGTTGTCTGAGTTGACCACAAACCCTGCACGTACATCACGCAGCGCACGCTGGATATCCGCTGTGGTGAACCCTTGTGAAAAATTAGCAAAGATTTGGTCATTTGGTGTTATCTGATAGCTAGTACCGAGATTAAACAAGGTTTTGTCGTGGTCTGTACTGCCTTTTTCTACGTCGCCTGCTTGATAGTCAATGCCATAAGCTGCGCTTGTTCCACTGATAGCAGGGCTATTAAAATACTCTTCAAGCAGTTGCTCATAGATGGGCGTAAAGGTATCAGTCTCAGATTTTAGCTTTTGGTAACGCACACCAGCGCTAGTATGCCACTTGTCGGTTATATCTACGTCTGCATTGACAAAAGCACCCCATTTATCGATGGTGGTATCTGGTCCACCATTGTAGGTAAGCCCATTGGTTTGGGCGGTCAAGCCATTGCTAGCAAGGAACGTATTTAGGTCTTGACCATAGTAAGTTTGCTCACTGTTTTCGCGCTCGAAATCAGCGCCGTAGCTAAACAGCGTCTTTTTACCTACGATTTCAGTTTCGGTTTGCATGGCTGCTCGCAAGCCCATTACTTCAATGTCAGCTTCTGACTGGGTTACAAATACTGCGGCACTGGTAAGCTTATTCACGGTTTTTTCATCATTCAAACCATTGGCCTGCCATACTTCAGCCGCTTGGGTTGCTGCGCTCTTAGCAGAAGGATAAAAACGGCCTTTTTCATCTCTATAATAGCCCGTTACACTTAGGCTTGACCCTGCAATATCGTCATTATTGTAGTTCAAGTTCATTGAGGTCTTAGTGGTATAAGGCTCGTTCTCTACGTTGGCACCATCGATAGCTTTTAAGGAAGGTTTTGCGCCAAATAACACTGCCAAACCATCACCATAATCTGGGCCGTAGTCGGTGTCTTGTTCATCTTTGTAGTAAGTCACTGCAAGATCAAGACGTTGGCTGTCAGTGAGCTCTACACCCAAGCTACCATTTACACTTAGCGATTCGGTATCTTGCTGGTCAGTTTGGTTGACATCTGGGCTGATTCGATTGCCTTTGCTATCAAACTTGCCGCCTTTATTATCATAATCAACATCTAAGCGACCATACACTCGCTCGCCGCCATATCCTAAGGTTTGCCCCACATGATAGCCCAATGAGTCTGACTCAAAACCGCGACTGCTACTGACACCGACTCTAGTCTGTCTGATAGGGCCATAACCTACCAAAGATTTGGTCACAAGGTTAATCAGGCCACCTGCTGCACCAGCACCGTAGATACTGGTAGCACCTGAGAGTACCTCTACTCGCTCAAGCTGCGCAGGATCGATACTATTGAGCTCGCGTGAAAGACTACGTGAACTGCTTAAAGGCACACCATTCAATAAGAACTGTACAGGGCGACCGTGCATGGTCGTACCATAGTTACTGGTAGAACCACTACTAGCACCCAGACTCGGTATCAATTGTGCCAAGATATCACCAGTGGTACGGTCACCCGTTGCCTGCATCTGAATCTCGTTTTCAGTAATTACTTGGGTGACTGCCGGCATTTCACTAATTTTCTGTGCCAATGCCGTGCCCGTTCTGGCTTTGGCCGTGACATTGATAGTGTCTAAAGTCACATTAGGCGTCTCGTTAGACACTGTACTTGAAGCCAGTTCCGCTGAATCCTGCGCATTTAATGAAACGTCTACTGCATTGTCGGTTTGTGCATATAATTGCTGACTAATACAAAGGGTAAGAACAGATAGAGCAACTTGATGATGGCTTTTCATAATTTTTTCACTTAGGTTATTTCACTTAGTTGAATAAATAAACAGTGATATGAGTAATATTTAGCTAATAATACTGTGTGTACTAACTTTGTGAATAGTATTGTAAATGATAATCGTTTTTATTTCTATATGTATTTACATCTTGTTAGTAAACGCTTATTTGTACTGTTTTCAGATATCGTTGACTATTTAACCTCTGATATTTTTATTAGTTATTGAACAGTTTATCTAGCTCATTGTTACGATAGACCTCAAAAAATCGCTGAAATTTCATCTCATCTTCTTCATGCTTCTTTTGACAGCCTGATAATAGCTGCTGTGCTACATCAACAGATAATATAAATACGCCGTCATTATCCATAATGGCAATGTCGCCTGAACGAATCGTCGTTGCCTGCTCACCGAAGCGATAGGCAATATCGGACGCCAGCGTGCCTTGTGCTTGAGTGCTCTTGAATGTGGTCACAGCGCTGATACCCTGCGCAAACACAGGGAAACCTAACTGCTGAATCTGTAGCGAATCAGTCGCTTGCCCAATGATAATGACCGCCGATAGCTTCTCGTAGACAGCAGCACAAGTACGCAATGCTCCCCAACAGGCTTTGACACCCAATACCTGAGAATCAATACATAACACATCATTAGGCGCTGCTTGAATCAATGCTTGGTTGATCACATCCGTGTTGTCAGAGGTTAGTTGCACCGTCAACACTCGGCCGACTATAGTATTTGCGCAAGGATTAAGCGGTTTTATATCTGGTAAATACCCTTTCCCAGTCAGATGACCAATGGTAGAGGTACCTATCTCTTTATAACTGTCTATAAGGTCGCGAATATCAATATCATTCATTATGTTCTCATTATGGTATTTCATAATTTTACCCACTGTTCTTGACACGCTTGAATGGGTTGATCGTTTTACTTTCTCCAGCGGGCATACTGCCATGAGGGTCAGAGCCACGTGCAATCACAGGCAATAGCAATGTTTTATGCGGGTAATGTGAACTTTTTAATAACTCGTCACGAATAATCTGACGTTGATCGTCATCAAAATCGATAGTCACCAAGGATTCCTCGATACTTATCATTGCCTCGTGCCACAGCGCATCTTCATTAATATGATAGTGCTCAACCAATGACTCGATAATCGCTCGGATATTAACTAATAACCCTAGCGACTGTAGATAGAATATCAGTGCTTGCGGCGTCTCGCGATATAGACGGTTTTTAAAATCTGGTGGGCTTAAATACTCAGGATCTGCTATTTGATGACGTGCCAGCCATGGTAGATGGATACGTACGGAGTCATGGTCACGCAATAATAGACTGGTAAAACGATTATCCTTTAATACGATAACAATATTTTGCCCGTGCATCTCAGGCGCAAACCCTAGGCGTAGACAGCGCAGCATCGTCCCCAAAAATACATCACAAAAATTCTTAAAGCACGCTATGACAGCAAGTTTTTTATTCTGTAGCGCGCCTTCGATGCTATCTCGAGCACTGTTTTGGCTACTATTCTGGGTAGTACTATGAATACCCTCCTGAACAATGTCGTCAAAAACATGATGGCGGACACCTTGCTTGTAGACCAACATGCCTAAGCTTGCCATTGGTAACAGTCGAATCGAATCGTCACACATATCTGCTGGTAGTTGGCGTAGCATCGCGCCTAGATGCGTGGGTTTTTCTTGATAAAAATAGGGATTGATAGCGCTTTTATCATGCAAATGAGACGGAGACATATAACCCCACCATAGGCGCTCATCCCATAACCGTAGCTGCGAGGATAGATCGGAGTCTAACGTTCTTGCCTGCATCAATATGGTTTGATTTTTTTCACCATTGATCAGCTTGAGGGCTGGTAAGTAACGCTTTGAGTTCAGTGCATATACACCTATAGGCAGCTTAATGCTATTTGGCGTATCCGTATCAATCAGCATACTGCGCATAGATGAGCTGGCATAAGTGATGAGTGCATTAAACTTTAGGGCGACAACTGTGCCATTGGCAAGATCGTCGGCATATATGTCATCAACCACATGAGTCATTTGCCAGGGATGTACGGGCATCGCAATGTGCGTGTCTGCAATACCTTTATCGTCTAGCTCTCGCATCAACTTCTGCTGCTGCGTTGTGTCCAAAAGATAAGTCGCTGGATTTTGCGTTGCTGTGTTTTTAACATGCTCTGCCACCATGATATGGCTATTGGCAATGGCGACCCATACCAGATTGATAGGCTGATTAAACTCTGCCATATAACGTTTGTATTCTGTTGCTGTGAATCCTAACTTGCCCTTTGCCAGTGGATGAAATGGACGATCCATGAGCGATGCCCACTGCTCCGCTGCAATCAATGTTTGATGCCAATGCGGATACTGACAAACTGTAGTCGTGATGTTTGCCGTTGCCGACTGTTGCTGAGCTATAAAAGAAGCCTCTAAGCTTTCTTTTAGCTTTAAGACACCGATATCAGACAACGCTGTACTATCCATCATTGATAAAAATATATCTAACAATTGCTGTGCTGAACTTACTGGCTCTAGCAAAGCGCTATCTACATGATGGCTATTATTAAGGATGCTATTAAGATTGCTGTTAAGACTGATATTAACGTTATATATGACAGGCAGACAGAATTTAGATAGTCGCCACGGTGACGCGTAAGCAGGCTCGACCAATAGTAATAACTGTCTCTCTTGGTCAATCTTCATTACCATTAATTGGTTATCTTGGTCAAAGAAGTCTTGATACTGCTGTGGTAGCGACGCTAAAAATTGATGCGCATCTTGCGCTTGAGTCCTCTGATGATTCGCTAAATACTCAGCGGTGGTTGTCACTTGAATAAGGTGCTCATCCACCCACTGCTCTAATAGAAAGCACTCTACTAAATGGCTAATCAACGACCATTGGATGGCCTCGATATCTGGTTCAGGATTTACATCAAGGTGGTTTTTTTTCACAGAATTTTGTACAGGAAATAAGGTATGCATCGTCTTACCCCTGACTTTTAAACAATGGGTTGTTAATATATTTAATCGGGAATGCTTTATCTCCGAATAATCGACGCTTAGCTAATGACTCAATGCGCGTTTGTTCAGCGAATATATCAAACAAGTCAAACCGTATTTGATGCTCTGGATGGGAGGTTTGATAGTCTGTCACGCAGTCAGCAACCTGTTGCCAAAATGCCATTTCAGAATAGTTATAATGCGTCTGCATAAAAATTGCGATATCTGACAACGCCACAAAAAACAAGCAAGCAACCGTCATATCCCGAATGCCATCGGTATCTTCGGTCTCGATGAATGAGCCTCTATTCAAGGCAGCATGAGCAGGTGGCAAACTATAAAAGTCTGGACGCAAGTGTTGTTGGGTTAAATGCGCGGGTGAATAACGAACCCCATCATGCAAGTCTTTTAATAATATCTTGATGGGATAGCCATCTTCATGTACCAAGACGATGTTTTGCGCATGGCACTCTAATGCCACACCATAACCAAATAGGATATGTAATAAAGGGGTGACAGTGACATTAATTAACTGCGCAATCCATGTCTCTACACCATATTTGTCAAGCCAAGGGGCTATAAGATGCGAGCCATCAGCATTGACATAACTGACACCATTGAGCGGAAATGCTGTTTGATCTTTAGATAGATACTGGTTAACGTTTTCTCGCCAAATCGCAGCTAGCCCGCCATACATATTTGGATGCTGATAGCCACGTGTGCGTAACGCCTCATGATCTAAACTAACGCCAACGGTCTCACCTAAAAATGCAATGGGTAATGCTTTGGCAGTCTTGTCATCTGCAATCAGTTGATTCAACCAAGTGGCAACAACAGCCGCATTCATCACGGTATGCTTTGCCAGTATTCGCGTGCTAGAGGTATTAATCAGATGCATACTCAGCTTTAGGTAGGCTTTATCATTAATAGTGTCATTATTACCATCGTCATCGCTATTACCAAGCATCGTCAATGAGCGAATAGACTGCTGAGCGCGGTACTGATGACCTGCACTACCTAAGTAGATAACTTCTTGCGTGGCAAGCAATGGTTGTAATGCTTGAATTAAGGTATTTTGCCATTGCCAAGGATGCGCAGGTATTAGGTAATAATTATTAGCCGTACCTTCGTCTTGCTTATTTGCGATTGCAAGTACTTCTATGAATTTAGCATTAAGTGCATAAAATTCATCAGCACCCACATAATTTTTCACCCATTCATTGATATCGATACCAGTAGTGGTATTGCTCACCAGTAGCTGTTTTTTGACCGCCAACCACACTACGTCGATGTTTTGATCAAACTCTGGGCCATAGTTATAGTTGTCTTGTAAATCAAAACCAATACGAGACTTAAAACACGGATGATAAGGATGCCCTGCCGTCAAATAGCCTTCGAGTTGCTCATAAGTGAGCATATCAATAGGCACGGGTATATTAGAAGCTAGTATCTGAGATTGTGTTTCATTCACTAAGGTATGACGCAGCTCTTTGATAAAGCTGCCTTTGAGTTCTGCACCTTCAATATTGAGCAAGATATCACTAATCACATGCTCAAGAATGGCGTCTTGGGCAACACCGTTAACCACTCGCTGTACATTCAGCTCATTCAAACGAATGATGTCAAAACTATAATGAATATGGCCTTGCGCGGTATAATGGACATCATTACCTGCTTTACCTACTTTTATAACAAAATTCAGCAGCGTCTCATTATCAGTACTGTCATGAGCGTTGTTCGCACTTTCAAATTCAAAATCAATAATATTTTCATATAGTAATGCTTGTAGCAATTGCTTAATCACTCGTTGCTCAGCGCGTGCGATAATTGGAGAATTAACAGGTGCTTGCCACGGTTTAGTTGCATAAGTGACATTTGCACTATTATTATTTTTGGTATAGTTTGCTAGATGATTGGACATAGATATAAGCTTCCTGTCTGAAAATTGAATCAAATAAAAGTATGAATTTAGATGCATATAAAGCGAATGATAATTACTTACGTTAATAAGTTAAAGTAAACCCCGATATGGGGTATTTGTTTATGGGGATCGTGGTAATTTGCACGCTGAAGGGATTGTGAATAATAAAATCACCGCGATGACCACCAGTATTTCTTGGATCGCGCTTGCCATGCCGTCACTACTACCTGCTGCTAATAACTGCGCACTTCGACTGCCTATATAAAGGGTCGACAGCGTGATAAATATAGTAGAGATGATGCGGCGACTGATGTTATTAAGGGCAGCTCCCTCAGTGACAGAGTCTTTGGGTAAGCTGCTAAACCCTACCGTTGTGGTTGGTAGATACGCCAAACCTACCCCAATACCTCGTACACTCATAATTAGCATTAATAGCCAAAGCGTGGGCTGATACAAGCACCATGCCAACATCAGGGTAGATAGCGCACTAATCGCAATTCCTACGATGCCAATCCCTCTGGCACCTTGCTTATCTACCATCTTGCCAGCGTAATGCGTGGTGATACTGGCCACGAGCGTCGCGACCATCAGGACAACACCTGTCCATAAAGCACTCTCGCCCATCACGTCTTGTATCAATACGGGCAATAGTAAGAGACACAGCATCAAACCAACTGTTTGGCTAATACTAATGATATTACTGTGCAAATAGGTTTTATTACGGAACAAGCGCACGTTTAATAATGGATATTTCTGACGCCGCTCATAGGCCCACCAAACCATTGCGGACAGTAAAAATCCGACAGACAATAAACCCAACGTGGCTATCTTTAATAAGCCGTCACTACTTAGTAGCCCGCCAGTGAAGTCTACCTTCAGCGTGCTCAGCCAAACCATCATCGCAAGCAGCCAAGTGAGTAAGCTGATAAACCCGATGGTATCGAAAGGGCTTTTTTCATCATGTGAGCGCATGTCCGGTATTAACCACAACACCATCGCCATGACCGCCACACTGAGTGGCAGGGTAATGGCAAACAATGTCCACCACGCAAATTGCTCAACCAAATAAGCACCGACCAAAGGGCCAAACGCCAACGACATCATAATAACAATGCCCCATAGCGCCATTACTCTACCGTGCTGCTTCTGCGGATAAATCTGATATAGCATACCAATAGACAGCGGGATAATCAGACCGCCACTCAGTCCTTGTATGGCTCTGGCAATGATGACAAAGCTCATGCTAGACGCCAGCATGCCAATGACTGAGCCCAGCATAAATCCAAAAATTGCCGCCAAATAAACATGCTTAAACGGAAACTTTTTGTTTAAGTAGCCACTCAGCATCAGCCCTACACTCATGGCCAAGACATAAGCATTTAACACCCAGCCACCCATCACGATATCGACATCAAACACCGACATAAAGACAGGAATCGCTGGATTGAGCGCGCTATTGCTAAAGCTGACCACCGTACCGCCAAGCAGTAGTGTCAGGAATACCTGCTGTACTTGTTTATCGGTAAAGCCATTACTACTACTATTCGAGGCTTCGTTTATAGGAGACTCATTTGTAGATGCCTTATTTATAGGAGCTTTATTTATAGGGGCGTTGCTCATTAAGCAGTGGCACCATAGAAATTGAGATAACCTCTAGATTCTAAAAACTCATCGCGATTGCAAAAATATAATGAGGCGGTTTTTTCTGGCATCTCAATCAGACGTTGTACTCTATAAGCGAAGCTATCAGCAATCCATTGATACACCTCAACCTTACTATCCGGCTCGACTACGATTTTTTTGGCCTCAGTATGCTCAAATATAAACTTGCTGATCATCATACCTGTTGGCTTTAGATAGCCTTTGCCAACCACCGCTGGATCACCAAGCAAAATATGCCAGCCCATGTCCGTCTCTTTGGCTTTGTAATAATGAGATAACCGGTCACGAGCCGTCTCATAAATCTCTGTATAACCAATCGGCTTATCATCACAAATTATAAGGTAGAGACGCTGATGGTCATCGGCCAGCATTTTTTCAAAATGGGTTTTTAGCTGCGGCATCGGGAGATGTAGCTGCCACTGATCGACCACATGCTCAGCATGCATCCATTTATACAGCAATGGCATATCATCTGGGTATTTGACAGGTCTCAACGCAAACGTCTTTTGATAAGCTTCAATGCTAAACGTATCGGGTAGGTTTTGGGTGATAGTCGGCATGACTTGCTCCTAATTATTATTTTGTTAGATGATTAATATTCTCTAATATCGTTTCTGTTAAATATGAGTCTTATAAAACACTACGCGCCAAAATTTTGAAAAACTTTTAAGGCCTCGGTATCGTAAGTCTGCTCACCTGTTAACTGATTGACGATACACCCTGCTCGATAAGCACCCAGCCCCAAGTCTGGTGCGCCAACGCCATGAGTATGGACCTCTTGGTTTTGTACAAAAATATTGCCATCAGTCGCGATGTCTTTTTGATCCGTCAGCACATATTTCAGCACATAGTCTCTATCAATGACTGGCTGATCAAACTCATCGTGCGCGATGCTAGGCAGTATCGTGTTTAAACACTCAGGCAGACCGTAACGATAGCCTGTACCAGCAATCACACAATCATACTCAGCAGTAAAATCTTGATTCTGTTCACGCTGTCTACCTACCAGTTTTATGGTGTCTGTCGGCTCTGGCACTTCTAGCATTGTTGTCAGCGTTGCCTCAACCACTTCACAGTTAGACAGCAACGTCGAATACAAATCTTGATTGGTAATACTGCGCTCATAGAGACGATGATAAATATCGCGTATGGTCTCAAAGCCCATGCCTTTATAGAGCAGGTCTTGCTTGGCAGTGACTTGGGGTTTGGTTGCTGAGTCTAACTCATAAAAGTAGTCTGTATAAGCCGGACTAAAATGCTCCAAACCTAATGGGGAATACTCCATGGGGAAAAATCCTGCCGAGCGCGTCATCCAATCTAACTGAAACTTAGGGTTGTCATTAGTACTATCATCGCCATCAAACTGCTGATCAAACAGCGTTCGATACACCTCTGCTGAGGACTGCCCAGACCCCAGTACCAATATTTTGGTCAGCTTGCCCTCAGTCTTGGTGCTAGTCAGATCAAGGCTACTAGCATTGAGGCTGTCCAAGTCAAAATTGTCTGCAAAATGGGCAGTGTGCATACAGCGGTTAGGCGCTTGTTTGGCAATATCTTGCAGCGATGGTGGTAGCGTGGCCTGTGTGCCTGTTCCTATAACTAAATTTTTAGCATGATAGGTGTTTTGTGTACCTTGTTCAGAGACTGTCACTAAAAACCCATCATTATTGTCATCAAATGCCACGTCGATCACTGCCGCATCAAAATTCAGACTATCCAGTTGCTCTGCTACCCATTGGCAATAGTGATTGTATTCTTTACGATAAATTTTAAACTCTTCTAAAAAGTAAAACTTAAGCAATCGCTGCTGGGTATGCAAATAATTCAAAAAAGAATAAGGACTGGTTGGGTCTATCAGTGTCACCAAGTCTGCCATAAAAGGCACTTGCAGTGTGGTGCTCGGCAAGATCATGCCTTTATGCCAATTAAACTCAGCCTTTTGCTCAAAAAACTTGGCGGTTACGTCGGTCTTTGTCAGTAATGCCGCCAAACTTAAGTTAAACGGCCCTACGCCAATCCCAATAATATCTAACACGGTCGCCCCTTAGTGATTTGATAGTTACGTTAATTCTGCTGCTAGTTCTTGTTGAACCCTAACTTCTATCGTGTGCTTATCTTTGCCGTCTCAATATGACTTGCTATGTCATCATAGGGTTTGGGATATCGACATAAATAGACTGGGTCTCAACAGGTGCGGTCAGCTCATCGAGCGCATAGAGTCTGGTGAGTAGATTGCCCTTAAATGGCAATGTAGGGCTACGCAATAACAAGTCAAATAATGAACGATGCGGATATTGTTGCTCTAACGCGATTAGACATGCTTTAAACGTCGTGATTAATGTCTCCTCACTCACAAGCTGAGTACGAGCAATAGCAGTAATAAGACCAAATATACTGTTGCCAACTAGATAATAGGCAAATCTTGAGTCGGCAAAGTCTTCTGGAATGACGCACTCTCCTTCGCTAATAAGCTCGGGATAAGCGTCAATGAGCGGCGTGGCATACTCCGCAATATAGCCAAACCCTTGATTGTCTCTGGCCCAAAATTTAGTAGGATAGCCGTCTATTAGCTCAATCAGACTGTTCTGCTGATGTACCTCAAACCCAATACCATGCTGATAATACATATGAATAAGCGGTATAAAACCAACTTGCAAATAAGTATCAAACCACTGGATAGCCACCTGTTCTAAAGGCTCATCTGTCCGTTTATGAATAGACTTAAACAGTGTCTCTAAGCGATTGGTAAGACGGGTTGGATGGTCTTGGCTTAAGCTGGCAAGATTGGTGACTTGCGCATCCGCTGTAAAAGGGTTGTCACGTAAGATACAAATGGTTTCATCAATGATTTTTCCATCGATACGTAAGGCAATCCAAGCAGGGTCATTCAATACCGCAATCGTAGGGTACTCGGTTTTGAGCTGAGTACCATAGTCGCTACGCCAGATTCGGCAGGCATGCATGCCGCGTTTGCATTCTTTGGGCAGGTTAATCCGCACGGAATTGGTGATTGCTACAGATAACGACAACTTGAACATCCAAGGCGCATCAAAGGCAGCCAGTGTGCGTACCGATGTAGTCGGATGCAGATACCAACCAAGCTCACCCAAATCAAACAATTGGCCTTTTTCTAGCAGCTTGTGATACCACGGCTGCTGCTGCAAAAACCTTGCTTGCCAAGGGTGCAATGGCAACAGCTTATAGTCAGGATGCTCATCGACAAGTTGCTGTTGATAGCCACTCATATCAGCTTGTAGCTTTGATTTGAGCGCTGTGGTAATACTCTCGCCATCTACGAATTCTTCTGTAATACAGCTGGGGTGCACTAGCCAATAATGCAGCTGGGTTTTGCTACTGGTCTCGGGTGCATACTTCGCCCACTCATCACCATAAAAGCCGGCACGGCCTTTGGGTGTAGGATGCATGGCATGCCCGTAAATAAGGTTTTGTTCGGTCTGAACGAAATCTTGCTGATAGTCAATGATGTCATCAATCTCATCATTGCGATGCTCTAAAATAATCTGTAGCCCCTCATAACTCTCAATCCAGCGCTTTAATACACCATTGGCATCTAGCGTCGCTTTGTCTTTATAACGATGTACAATGTCTTCAATAATCAAAGACGCCAGGCTCATAGCAGAGGACTTTATCCATCGGCTGTTTTGTAAAGGGTCGTCCAGTTGCGTGTCCAGTTTCGAGTCTGATCGTATGCTTACCTGCTTATTCAATATAAGCGGCGTGCCCGCCAAACGATGTTGTCCCAATTGACTCACTCTATCAACAGGTACGACCATTACCGTGTTCGAAGGCAATAGCATTAGCACTAATAAAGGCTTATTTTGTGAGGCCTGCTTCTGTATATCATCTTGCTGCTCTACGGCAATAATATCGCCGCGCCCAGTTTCAAAACAGTAAGCATTGATTAGATTTTGTAGTGTGAGACGATCAAGCGTTTTATGCTGCATCATGTTATTTCTTCCCATCAACGTTCAGGTTGTCAGAATTAAGTTGGTTAAAACCAGCAATAGCCATCTGCTCAATGATGTCTGCAATATCATTGATTTGGGTACTGGGATTTAGAATGGTGAATTTAAGGCAAAGGCGCTGCTCAAACTGGGTGGTAGCCACATTGGCGATATTGTTGACCAATAATGCTTGTGCAATGTGGCGATTGAGCTGTGCGAGTTGCTCATCAGATAGCGTGGTATCTTTGGGTGTAAAGTAAAACAAAACACTGCTAATAATAGGCTCATGTACCAGTACAAAATTTTCATTTGCATCAATCAGCTGTGCCGCCTGCTTGGCAGTATCCAGACAGTTATCAATCAAGGTTGCATAATCATCCGTCCCTAGCAAGTCCAGCGCCATCCACAGTTTTAATGCATCGAATCGGCGTGTGGTCTGTAAAGAATAGGTCACCAAGTTTGGAATGTTTTCCTGTTCGTCATCAGCCGAGTTTAAATACTCACTATGATGGCGAATGCTCTCGAAATTTCGATTGTCTCGTAAGAGAAAAGCACCACAGCTAATCGGCAAGAAGAAATGTTTGTGAAAGTCCAAGGTGATAGAGTCAGCCTGATTCAGCCCCTCAATCAAGTGTCGGTAGCGCTTTGACAATAGCAATGCCCCGCCCCATGCTGCATCGACATGTAGCCATATCTGTGCATCACGGCAAATTTTTCCGATAGACATTAGAGGATCAATAGCACCCAAGTCGGTGGTGCCAGCAGTTGCGATGATGGCCATCACATTGTCAGCACCCAGCTTATCTATCTGATGTTGTAAGTCAGACATCAGCATGGCACCTGATGTATCAGTCGCTACTTTAATGACAGATTTTTGACCTAGACCTAGTAGCGCCGCATTTTTTTCAATAGAAAAGTGCGCTTGGTCTGAGCATAGAATACTGCCGCTAGACTGACCCACCAGGCCGTCCTTTTGCACATCAACGCCCTTAGCCTTATAGAATTGATTGCGTGCCAGCAGTAGACCCATCAGATTACTTTGCGTACCACCACTGGTAAAGACGCCACCAGCGTTATGGCCTGTCTGTTCATCAAAGAGAGCACCAGAGATGTCATCGAACCCACAACGTTCACATAACCAATGAATGAGATTTTTTTCGATATAGGTCGCGGCTGGGCTTTGGTTCCATGAGTCCATACTTTGGTTAGTAGCCGCGATAATCATCTCAGCAATCTGACCAATAACCAGTGTGGGTGGATGCAAGTGCGCTAAGCAATTCGCATTGGCCGTCGACACACAACTGGGTAAAAACTTGTTTTGCATATCAGCGAGTATCGTGTCGATGTCTCGGCCTTGCTCACGGATGCTGAAGGTATTGGTCGCTTGCACTTGTTGCGGCGTGCCGCCCAAATAGACGTTATTGTCGTCTAGCCACTGTTTGATGACAGCGCTGGTTTTTTGCATATGCTTGACATATTGCTCACTGGTTTTCTGGTTTAATAAATGCAAAATGTCCTCACTTGTTTATTCTACGATGGTATAAATCGCAAATAAGTGAATTGTTATCAGAGTCGTTATTAGAGTTTTTTATAAATGTGTCAATCATGCTAAAACGCTGGCAAGATTATTGATTGTCCTCTAGCGCCATATCAAGCCTCTGCAAGACTTGCTGCAACTCATCTTTGGTTATATTGAGTGGCGGTAATAATCGCAGTACTGTGCCACCGCGTCCGCCTTTTTCAATCACCAATCCATGCTTAAAACACGCTTGCTGGATTTTGGCAGCCACATCGCTGTCTGCTGGATAGCTACCGTCATTTTGTTTGGGTAAGCTGGGATTGACGATTTCTATACCAATCATGAGACCACGTCCTCTGACTTGGCCAATTTGTGGATAGCGCTGTTGGCGTAGCTTTAACTGCGCCATGAACCACGTGCCTATTTCTAAAACATAGTCAGCAACGTTGTTATCTTTTAAGTAATTAAGAGTGGCAAGGCCAGTCGCCATCGCCAATTGATTGCCTCTAAACGTGCCAGAATGATTGCCCGCTTGCCATACATCGTATTGTTTTTTGATACCCAATACCGCAAGTGGCAGACCACCACCGATTGCCTTTGACATCACAATCATATCGGGATCGATGTCAGCGTATTGATAGGCGAACCAACGTCCTGTACGGCAAAACCCTGTTTGTACTTCATCGATGATAAGCATGATACCAAGCTCTTTTGTCACTCGGCGCACATGCTTTAGCCACTCTATGGGCGCAGGGTTGACACCACCTTCCCCTTGTATAACTTCTAAAATGACTGCAGCTGGTTTCACCACGCCACTCTCTACATCTTTTAGGAAGTTTTCAAAGTAGCTCATATGGGCATGAATACTCTGCTCAAAAGGCAAGCCAAACACGCAGCGATACATATTGGGATAAGGCAAGAACTGTACCGAGCCCATCAGGCCTTCGATACCTTGTTTAGGTGCCAAGTTCCCTGTGACCGCCAGCGCACCATGTGTCATGCCATGATAGCCACCGCTGAAGCTAACCACACCTGAACGACCAGTGACTTGTTTGGCCAGTTTGATAGCGGCTTCTACCGCATCAGCACCCGTCGGGCCACAGAACTGCAAGCAATACTCATCGCTATTGGTGGCAAGTAGCTTGTACATGAACTCACTGAATTTGTCTTTTAACGGTGTGGTGATATCCAATGTATGCATCGGTAGGTTGCTGTCTAACAGCGCTTTGATGCTTTCTATGACCACAGGATGATTGTGCCCAAGTGCCAGCGTGCCAGCACCAGATAGGCAATCGATATACTTATTACCTTCCACATCGGTAATCCAAGCGCCTTTTGCAGACTGAATCGCAAAGGGCAGCTTACGTGGATAACTACGAACCTTCGATTCAAATTGTTCTTGACGATTTAAGTAGCATTCGTTATCGCGTGATTCGTCTAATAAGATCGTGTCCATAGCTTCAGCCTTGTTATTGTCAGTAGTCTTGGATAAACATTCGAAAGTAAGGTTTGACGCTTACTTCTTAAAATAACGCTCATTATATTGAATGATAATGTAAATGATAATCATTATTATTAATGAGGCGTAGTATCTACTACCAATAACTGACTGTCAACCCAGTTTGCGAATTTTCTATTGATAAAAATGACAAAGATAGCAGCTAGCGTGAATCTAAGAACGACGAATCAAGAGCGATTAATTAGGAGCGATGCAGGCTACTACAAACTATCGACTAATCAATGACACACAGCTACCAAGCACAGATAGTTCTAGACTATCTGTGTTCACTTTTATCGTTAGTTAAGAACTATCTAAAAACAGCGGCTATCTATTTGCTGAGGCTGGTACCTTACGAATGAGCCATAAGAAATACCCACCACCGATAATGGCAGCAATCGTACCAGCTGGCAGCTCATAAGGGAAAATAACATAACGGCCAATCCAATCCGCTATCACCATTACCCCTGCCCCTAAAAGCGCAGCTAGTGGCAATTGCCGTTCAAGCTTCACAGCTCCCAGTGAAGTCGCCAAATGTGGCACCATCAAACCAATAAAGCTCAACGGGCCAACGGCAAGCGTGCTGGCCGTACTAAGTGCTGCCACTAATACCAATAATGACAAAGTCACTGGCGTAACTGCCACACCTAGATTACGCGCCACACCTGTACCTAGTCCAAGAACGCGCAAAGGCTTAATCAGCAATAGGCTGAGCACAAATAAGATAGCAGCGATGCCAATGAGGTACCATACCGTACTGGGCTGCGCGCTATAAGTTGTTCCTGACAGCCAGCTGAGCATCGCTTCTAGACGCGGATCTCCTGAGAGCTTGACCATATGCATCACCCCATCCATCATGGCGGCAATGCCTATACCCACTAACAATAAATAACCTGAGCTGACTCTACGTGCTAGCCAAATAATCAATAGCAGCACGGCCATCGCACCTGACAGTCCTGAAACCAGCAACGTTCCTGCTCCCGCAGATAGCCCTAAACTTGGTAATAATAAAAACCCTAAAATAACCCCCAATGCAGCACCTGAACTGACCCCTAACACCTCAGGACTGGCCATGGGGTTACGCGTTAAAGTTTGCAGTAGCACACCGGCGACCGCCAACATCAAGCCTGTGGCCGCAGCACTCAAACTGCGAGGCAAGCGGTACTGCTGCGTGAGCGCCCAGTCTGTACTAAGCCCCCAACCATTGATATCTTGCACAAACAGACAAGCCAGCATGATGATAGCGAGCACACCAACGCCCCATCGCCAAAAGGCAATGGAGGTATGCTTACCTGTAAGCATCGGCGTCACTGTCTCTATCCGCGCGCGGCGCTGACGTAAAATTAGCCAAATAATTAACGGTGCACCCAAGATACCTGTCATGGCACCAGCTGGAATCTGCATATCCAGTATCGGCTCAAGCAGTAACGCGACATTGCTAGTCAATAGTAAAAGCAGCGCCCCTAACCCAAAAGCAGTAGCCAAACGCTTACCAATAGCAGAGATGCCCAGCGCATTAACCAAACTTGCTGCACCAAGACCAATAAAACCAATTAAACCAACTTCACTAATCACCAAGGCGGTCACAACTGCGACCACCAATACAACAAGTGCGCGAATCCCATTAATAGGTACACCCAGACGTTTTGCTTGGGTGTCATCTAGACTCATCAGCGTTAATGGTTTTAGTAATGGCAGACATACGATCGCCATCAAAATAGCAGTGATGACTAGCGCGATACTGGTATGCCAGCTATTTTGTGCCAAAAACCCAGCCGCCCACGACAGCATGCCATTGCTACGCTCAGCAAAAAACAGTACTAGAACATTGGCTACGGCCGCCAGCAAAATATTGACAACCAAACCAGCCAATATCAAAATCAATGGATTAAATCGACTGGGTGCTGACAAAGCAAATACCAGACCCATACTAATGATAGCCCCCACAAAGGCCACATAAATTCCGCCATAAATAGCCAAGCTTGGCAAAAACAACGTGACGATAAGCATGGCCAACTGTGCACCCACGCCCACACCTAGCGTTGTATCTGATGCTAATGGGTTTTTTACCAATTGCTGTAGTAAAATACTGACCACGCCTAATAGCCCGCCAGCCAACAACGCCACCACGCTGGTCGCCACGATATGTAGCTGTATCGCCATACTGGCAATATCTAATTGCGAGCTTGGTATAAGCAAGTCACTCAGTGGGCGCGTCCATTGCTGATCTAGCAACGCCCAGCTACTCCATAACGATAAAGCCGCTAGTCCGATGAGCATGGCCCATAGTCGCCAAGACAAATTGGCAAATAAGGAAGTTTGAGAATTGGGTTGGTTCGGTGGCTGATTCAGTGGTGATGATGAATCTGAAACCGTTGCTGCTTGAGAAGCCAATGTCATCGTATGAGCACTGTCGGTATGGTTATTGATAGGGTTATTGTTAGTATCTGCATTGGCGCTCATAGTACTTCCCCGCCTTTTAATGAAACTTCTGACAAGTTATCTGCTAAGCTAACCAATGATGACATCCCGCCATAAATCCATACTGGTGGTAGCTCTCCCACACAGCGGGTATTACCATAACCTAGACGCTGCCAAATCAAGCTGTCATCAATTTCAGCTCTAGTGATTGGGCTCAGCGGGTCGATAATTAATAGACAAGTCTCATCATCTAATTGCGCCAAATCTCCCATTCTTATCGGCACAAACCCCCACTGGTTGCCCTTGCCCAATACCACAAGCTTTCTATTCATCTGCTCTAACGCAGGCTGAAATAAACTATTTGCTACATACATACGCATGTTATTGGCATCTGCAAACTGTACCACTGCGAATTTCTTGGCTTTTGGATAGCGCTGCTGGAATTGCTGACTGGCCAGCTGTATGTCTTTCTGACTTTGTGCAATATAGTCTTCAGCCATCTTCGGGTTGTCAATGAGTGCACCTAGCTCTCGCGTCGGTTCGGTATAGTCAGCCCACGTTGCTGTCTCTCCTTTTGCCGCAGACATCACAGATTCTGCAGGCACATCACCGTATAAATTACGCGCATGCTCATAAAAGTAATTGTCTATAACCATATCAACAGGTAGTTGGGCGATTAGCTCAGCATTGGGCTGATAGCGTATGCCTAAGTCTGTTATCGACGCTGGCAGTTTGGGGCTTCCCACCCATCTGTCCCAAACCCTGACATCACCTGTCGCAATTGGTGCATGCCCCATCGCTGTCAAAGTCGCTGCATTACCCCAGTCGGGAGACACAATATTCATCCTATCGCTATGACTGTTTTCTGCTTCTGAGGTAGTGGTTTTTTGCGTGGATGTCTGACTATTACAGGCGGTCAATACCAAGCACAATGCGAGGGCGAACCATTTCAGTGCTGTCATTACTGATACTGACGTAACTAGTAAATGTTTCGATAATTTATCTGTATAAAAAACGGAAGGCATAGAAGCGTATCTTTGTAGGCGAATTAAAAAGAAGGAGCAGAAACCAGACGTTAAGCGACTGCGACAGGCTGCCCAGTAATAGGATGACTGAGTAGCTGCATATCGACATTAAAGATATCGTGTAGCACGGTAGGTTGCATAGTACTGGCGATATCGCCGTTGTGACATATTTGGCCGTTTTTCAGCGCGATGACTCGATCGGCATATTGCGCGGCCAGATTAATATCATGGATAATAATTACCACGCTTAATCCTTGCTCATCCACCAAACGACGAATGAGCTGAATGACCTCGATTTGATAATGCATATCAAGCGCAGCAAGTGGTTCATCGAGCAATAAGTAACGGGTATCCTGTGCCAGACACATCGCGAGCCACGCACGAGCGCGCTCACCACCTGATAGTGTGGCAGTAATTCGATCAGCAAACGCTTCGGTTTGCGTCACTTTTAATGCTTGCGCGACTTTGTCTTTATCTATTTGAGTTGGCTTTTGCAGCCATTTTTGATGGGGATAGCGCCCTAGCATGACCAGCTCGCGCACCGTAAATCCAGCAGCTTCTGGCAATTGCTGCGGCAGATATGCCATTTGCCGCGCTAACTCCTTACTGCCGTAGTCATTGATACTGTGCTCATCTAAAGTGACATTGCCGCTACTACTTGCCATCTCACCCGCTAGCGCTTTGATCAGGGTCGACTTGCCAGACCCATTATGCCCAACCAGAGCCACCAGCTGATTGGTGTCAATCTCACAAGTCACGTTGTCTAATAGAGTATTTCCTTGACGGCTGATAGTCAGCTGGTTTGCACGTAGCATATAAGCACTCATTGTTGATAAAAATAATATGTCATAAAAATTAGGGTTTATCGGCCATCGGTTATAGACCAATTTTTGATGATCAAACCACAATAAAAATTGATTTTACTCGTAAATGATAACAAAAACAATTATCATTAACTATAAACTCATTCACTTTAATTTCAACGCTCTGTTGATTGCGAGTATTTATATGACCAACCTTCTTTTAGCTTCTACAGAAAACACCGATAACCAAAACAGCCAATACACTCCTCTAAACGATCCTGAAATAGCAAGTGTAGTCGCTCATATTAATGAAGAGCACCTCGACGAACTACTTGGATTCTTGAGTGTATTTACCTCATTATCTATCGCCGAATTGGATCTAGTCGATGCGCAAATAACTGATATCTATGCTGAAGGTATTGCCATACAGACTCGTCCAAAAGGCTCAGAGAATCAACTGGTTGGGGCTCAAAACAGCTCACTCTATAACCAGACTTTCTTTATCGCTTTTGCTGCACCTATCTCCCAGCTCGATGATTTGCAAGGCCAATATATCTTGCTAAAACAAAGAGCAGATAAAAAGCTAGGCAAAAAAACAATCAAACTGACCAAGCAAGTATTTGAGGTGCAAGACAGTTATAGAGTTAGCAAAAATATGCTGCGTCTTGAATTGAGCATGCCGTCATTAAATAGTGATACGCAATTAGATAATACCGCTCAATTAAGCGATGTTAAAGGCGCAACAAGCTCGACGTCAGTACCTACCAACGAAGCGGGTTACGCGTACTTGTTTGATTTAGAGCACAATGCAATGACCAACGCATTGATTACTGACAGCACTGATGGCAATAAAGCTAGTGACTATAAAACTAATGGTAGCGAGAAGGAGAACTTACGCCCTGCTCGTCCTCACTGCTATTACACTTTGAGAAAAGCATGGCAAGCTGATGATGGAATACGAGCATGGGTTGATGTTTTTTTGCATGGGGATACGCCGGGCGGCAACTGGGCAGCAGCACTACAAGCAGGCGAAACCGTTGTCACAAAACGAGAGTTTCCAGAAAAGGTAGAGCACTTACGAGACGGTCAGGCAGTACTGATTGTCGACGAGACCTCGATGCCAACGGCAGCACGACTGCTGGAGCTATGGAACAATCCTACGCCACCATTGGTCATTTGTGTGACGCAAGATGCAGACGATCAAAGCTATTTTGATACTGTAAAAATGCGCAGTGGCATTGATAACATTGGTAATGACAACAGCAATACTGACAGTGACACTAATAATGATTGCGATACTGAAAGCCGCAAGGATGATCATTTTACCGTATTGCCTATAGTGACCAATCAACCAAACTCAGGAGCAGAGTTAGCCACGCTAATTGACAGTAAATTGGGCAATTATTTGACTGACAACCCTCTACAGATTGATAAAGTTTGGGGAGCACTAGAAGCAAATACTGCTAAAGCATTGCGCCCATTGTTGAAAGACCGACTTGAGCTAAGTCGTACCGATGTCGTGGTAAAAGTCTACTGGCGTCACGATTAGTTTAGCCTTATAAAATGAAACTCAAAATCTATCCTATATCAAAACTTATCCTATATATAGTGGATGCTACTGGCGCATCCACTATTAATGTTTGCAGCAACGAATGCATGTAGGGTATAGTTTTCATTTTGAACGTTTAATCAAAATAAACTATAGGCAGATAGCCTTATCACTAAAATTACAAGTGATAGTCGAGTAGCACCCAGAGATCCACCTTTAATAGATTGTCTAACACCAGTGCCAGAATGCACTGTTATTTTTCTAACCCAAGGATGATATATGAAAAAACTTAGGACGCCTGATTCGTATTTTGCTAACTTGCAAGATTACGATTTTGAACCGAACTATTTGATGGTCGATGATACAGAAGGTGGTGAGCTGCGAGTACACTACCTTGATGAAGGCCCAAGCGATGCCGACCCTATCTTGTTATTACATGGTGAGCCTTCTTGGTCTTATCTGTATCGTAAAGTCATTCCCATACTAACAGCAGCAGGACACCGCGTTATCGCACCAGACCTTCCTGGGTTTGGACGTTCAGACAAACCTGCATCTCGTACTGACTACACTTATCAGCGCCATGTCGATTGGATGCAATCGGTACTTGATCAATTAGATTTAAAAAATATCACACTGTTTTGTCAAGATTGGGGCGGTTTAATCGGCCTACGCTTAGTAGCAGCACATCCTGATAAATTCGATTGCGTTGCAGCGGGCAACACAATGCTACCGACTGGAGATCATGATCCGGGCGAAGGTTTTCGCAAGTGGCAGAAGTTCTCTCAGGAGACGCCGCAATTTAATGTAGCAGGCACCATCAAAAGCGGTACCACAACGACATTATCTCAAGCCGTACTGGATGCTTACGATGCACCCTTCCCTGATGAGTCTTATAAAGAAGGCGCCAGGCAGTTTCCTATCCTAGTGCCCACGACACCAAATGATCCTGCTTCAGAAGACAATCGTGCAGCTTGGGTCGTGCTAAGCAAATGGAGCAAGCCATTTATCACATTGTTTAGTGATTCTGACCCCGTAACTGGTGGCGGCGATCGCATCATGCAAAAGCTAATTCCGGGTACCACAGGCCAAAATCATACGACTATTGTTAATGGCGGTCATTTTCTGCAAGAAGACCAAGGTGAAACGTTGGCTGAGCTTCTACTGAAGTTCATCGATGACAATCCGAAAGCACAGTAATAAATAACAGAAAACCCTGATTGCTAATGTACTAGCAATCAGGGTTTTTAGTAATACTATAACGATTGGTCAACGAAAAAAGGCGCGAGCTGTCATAACTAAAAAATCTGCTTTTTATCCAGCCCTGCTATACGATATTTTTAAAAATATCATCGATATACTTCTCTACTGCATCATTGTCATTAGTGACTTGCGCATAAGTCCTGAGACCTATAATTTGAATTTGGAAATAACGCGCCAGCTCAACTGGGTCTTTTTCTGCGCTAATCTCACCGCTATCAATGGCTTGTCCAAAGAGCACAGCAAACGACGCCTCTATACCTTCCAATATATTTGTTGCATGTGCGAGCAAATCTGGACTATCGTTTTGAGTAAGCTCAGCGACTGTCTTGACGATCATGCACATACCACTAGGCGCAGTGGCGCTATTACAGACAATCACCGTATGGATAAAATGTTTTAAGCCATCCAGCACTGTGTCTTTTTGCTCAATACAGTCGGCCAATCTCTTAGCACCATCTGCGGCATAGCGATTCAGTGACTCTGTAAATAGTTTATCTTTACTACCAAAAGCTGCATAAATACTCCCTGGGTGCATATTCACCACATCTTGCAAGTTTCGCATTGATGTCGCGTGATAGCCTTTTTCCCAATAGAGATTTTTTGCTTTTTCGATCACATCCTCACGATTGAACTTTATCGGAGCACTCATAATTTTCACCTTAATATCTTTGCCTTAAAATCTATTTTAAGGCAAAGTTTGTAGAATCAACCTTAGTTACTGGTTTTAATCACTTTTTATATTATAAGACTTATTAGGTCTCTTTGCTTCGATTAACTATTTTTATCAAAGTTTTGCGGATAAAGCGCGCGTGCAGCAACGTCATCAAACTCAGTTTTGAAATCAATACCTTTAGGAATGTCACGGGCTTTCTGTATCGCTGGACGAGCATCAATGCTATCAAACCAGCGCTTTAGATTTGGATAATTATCCAAGCCGCCTTCGCCTAGCACAACTGTCGCCTTATCAATCCAGCCCCAAGTAGAAATATCAGCGATTGAGTAGCTATCACCAACCATATATTCACGGCCTTCTAGGTGCGTATCTAGCACTTCATAGTGACGCTCAGCTTCACGAAGGTAACGATTAATTGCATATGGGATTTTTTCTGGTGCTTTATGTCTAAAGTGAACAGACTGACCAGAAAAAGGGCCCAATCCAGATGCCACAAACATTAGCCACGACAGCATCTCGCTACGATCTTCTGGTTGTCCTGCCAGCTTTCCTGTTTTTTCAGAAAGATACATCAAGATAGCTGTAGAATCAAACACGCGTTTGCCATCATCTTCTAGCGCAGGCGTTTTGCCGTTTGGGTTAATAGCGCGGTACTCAGGTGTATGCTGCTCACCTTTTAACGTATCTACTGCCACAAGTTCATAAGGCAGCCCAGTTTCTTCAAGAAACAATGCTACTTTCATTGGGTTTGGCGTTTGATGAAAATAAAATTTAAGCATAACTTTATCCTATTAGAAGACAGTCGTCTAATGACTATCAAATCTGGTGACTATAGTCATTCCACTATAAAAATATTACTGCGTTAACCTCGCTTGAAGTATTAAATATACATCTACGTTCGGTTACCTTGTACTACTTTTAAATTGAATCGACTATATACTAATGACTATAAAAGCTGTAATGAGATAACAAAAATAGACGTCGAAATTTGAAGCACATTTTTATTGTCTGATATACACTATAACCACAAATGAACGGTCGTTCAAGTAATGTTATATATTGATATAATAAACACAGTGTCGATATAACTCTGTTCGCATATAGACTCTTTTACCAACAGTCATCCTCAAAACCCATCTAACCATCACACCAATTTAAAGGATTAGAAATGACTACATTAACCGTCATCGCCCATATAAAAGCAAAAGTCGATAGCATCGCTCTCGTAAAAGCTGAGCTCGAAAAACTCATACCAGCTACTCGCAGCGAAGAAGGCTGTGTTCGTTATGATTTGTTCCAAGACAATGAGAAACCCACTCACTTTATGTTTCATGAAAGCTGGGCCACCCGCGAGCTATGGCAAATCCATATGGAAAACCAACATCTAAAAGACTTTTCCGCCGCAACAGAAGGCGCGGTTGAATCATTCGTTCTACATGAGATGACTGAAGTTCATTAATCTCGATTCACTCAATCATTTTAATAAGCTTTGTCCGTAATACTAGAGAAAATAATGTTATTAACGCTAACAATCGCTTTTTTACCGTTATTTTCTCTTATTACTTACACAGTGTTACCTTCTTAAGCTACTGATATTAATAGAATAATATAAATTAAGCAGAGGAATGTAATTGATCCATTACAATTTACTTGAACGATTACTCAAATAATTATTGAGCGATTGCTCAATATCATTTATAGTAGTCTCTATTGACTCGCTTACTAAGCAAAGTTGCTAATTTTGAGTAACTACTCAAGCCAATAATTAAATGTAAATCAGTGACTGCTTTGAAGCGAGCATGAAAACTCTAAAACACACTAAACCTCAAACCTATTATTAGGAATTATGTTATGACCGAATTTACTCTACACGATAAAGACACAGCCCCAGCAGAAAGCAAAGACTTACTTGATTCTTCAATCAAAGCATTTGGCATGGTACCTAACCTACATGCTGTAATGGCTGAAGCGCCTGGCTTGCTAGAGGGCTATCAAAAGCTACATCAACTGTTTTTAGACAGCAGTTTTGATGATGAAGAAACCACTGTGGTATGGCAAACTATCAACGTTGAGCATGCTTGCCATTACTGTGTACCTGCGCATACTGGTATTGCTAAGAGCATGAAAGTAGATGACGCTATTACTGATGCATTACGTGATGAAACGCCACTACCAACTGAAAAATTGGAAGCATTGCGTACCTTCACACTATCTGTAGTCCGTAATCGTGGTAACGTTGATGACAGCGCGGTTCAAGCATTTTTAGATGCTGGCTACACTAAGCGTCAGATTCTTGAAGTTATTCTTGGTGCTGCTCAAAAAGTCATGAGCAACTACACGAACCACCTAGCTAATACCCCAGTCGACAAGCCATTTCAGAAATTTGAATGGCATAAAGCTGACTAATACGTTTCTCGGCTAACGCTGACACAGTCCATTTGATGTTTTCATACTGTTGTTCGAAACATCTTCGGGCAGCAGTTTTTCATTTTAATTTATCGCTAATGAGAGATCCTATGGAACAGGCAAAAAAACCCTTACAAATAGACATCGTGTCAGACGTTGTATGCCCTTGGTGCGCTATCGGTTATAGCCAATTGGCCGAGGCACTAAAACAAACCAACACGCCGCACGAGATTCACTGGCACCCATTTGAGTTAAATCCTAATACGCCGCACGAAGGACGAAACTATCGTGAGCATATTATGGAAAAGTACGGTACAACTGCTGAGGACGTTAAAGAGAACCGAGCTAGAATGACAGCAGCAGGTGCAGAAGCTGGATTTAATTTTCAGTTTACCGATGATTTTCGTACCTACAATACTTTTAATGCGCATCAGTTACTGCATTGGGCTGATCAGAAAGGACGTATGCACGACCTAAAACAAGCATTGTTCGTTGCGCATTTCGTTGATAATAAAAACGTGGCTGATAGTACCGTACTGGCAGACGTCGCAGCAGATATTGGGCTCGATCGTGTTGAGGCGCTTGCCGTTATCGCAGATCAACGCTTTGCCAATGTGGTACGTGAAGCCGTACAGAATTCAAAGCAGCAAGGTGTTCAAAGCGTACCATCGGTTATCTTTAATGGTCGTCATCTGGTGAGCGGCGCACAAGGTGTAGAAAATTACAAAAGCATCTTAAAGCAACTAGCAGACATGCCAGAATAAAAACAATAAACTGGATCTGATTTACCAATTACCCCCTACTGAGCACAGTATATAAAAAGGTATCATCATTATGTCAAACTCTAATCATTATGAGCCACCCAGCGTCTGGACATGGGATGCAGAAAGCGGCGGCAAGTGGGCAAGCGTCAACCGCCCTATCGCTGGCCCAACGCATGAAGCAGAACTACCTCGCGGCAAACATCCGTTGCAGATTTACTCAATGGGCACCCCTAACGGCCAAAAAGTCACCATTATGGTCGAAGAATTATTGGCGTTAGGTGTGACAGAAGCTGAGTACGACGCGCACCTGATTCAAATTGGTGAAGGTGGACAATTCTCGTCAGGTTTCGTTGAGCTAAATCCAAACTCAAAAATTCCTGTACTTTTGGATACAGAGACTGGTAGCCGTGTGTTTGAGAGTGGCGCTATTTTGTTTTATCTGGCTGAAAAATTCGGAAAACTACTGCCTAAAGATGCAGCAGCACGTACTGAAGTCATGAATTGGCTCTTCTGGTTACAAGGCTCTGCCCCTTACTTGGGCGGCGGTTTTGGACATTTTTACTTCTATGCGCCAGAAAAATTTGAGTACCCTATCAATCGATTCACGATGGAAGTAAAACGTCAATTAGATGTACTAGAACGAGAGCTTGCAGAAAATCGCTATCTAGGTGGCGATGAGTATACGATTGCAGATATCGCCACTTGGCCTTGGTATGGCAATCTAATACTAGGTGAAGCATACAATGCAGGAGAGTTCCTACAAGTTGAGAGCTATCCAAATGTACGTCGCTGGGCAACTGAGATTTTAGAGCGTCCTGCTGTGCAACGTGGTCGCAAGGTAAACCGTACTTGGGGTGAACCTGCTGAGCAATTACACGAGCGTCATGACGCCTCAGATTTTGAGCTAAAAACTCAAGATAAATTAGACGCTCAGACAACTGAAGAAGCAAAAAAATAGACGCTTTGTCTATGACTTACTAGGGCGTGTCCTCAATTCAATCGATAGTCATCTAAATGGGTTAAAAATGGCTAAATCTTGCCAAACGGCGTCAAATAGCTGACTAATATCTCGATATTATCTGCGCTATTTTTCTTGTTTGATTGCAATTTATCTCATTTTTATCACCATTTTTAAAATGAGGACACGCCCTAGCTTACCTAAGTAGTCTTATTAATCGATTTTAAAGGTAATGTTAACTTTTCCTGTTACTACTTGGGACTACTGTAAACATTCAATACTTTTGTACTTAAGACTGCTACTGTAAGGCTGTTAAATACTAACTAACCATAAAAATACTATTAAAAAGGATAAGAACTATGTCAACAAATTATGCTCAAAAAATTCAAGCCGGTACTACGTTTCCTGAAATGGAAGTACAAGTATTAAACGGTGAAATGACTTCATTAGGCAAACCCGAAAACGGTCATGACTGGAAACTGGTCGTTGTATACCGCGGTAAGCATTGCCCAATTTGCACAAAATACTTAAATACCTTAGAGACAGTAAAACAATCTTTCTATGACGTCGGTGTCGATATCATCGCAGTATCTGCAGACAGCAAAGAGCAGTTAGAAGGTCATCTAGATCAAATAGATGTTAGCTTCCCTATGGCTTATGGTCTGACTATCGAGCAGATGAACACGCTAGGTCTATATATCTCTGACCCACGTTCAGAAAAAGAAACTGACCATCCTTTCGCTGAGCCTGCTGTGTTCGTTATCAATGCTGAAGGAAAAGTACATATCGTTGATATTTCAAATGCACCGTTCTCTAGACCAGATCTTGAAGCCTTGGCAAACGGTTTGGCTTTTGTTAGAAATCCAGAAAACAACTACCCTATCCGTGGTATGCACGGCTAATTGATATAGTAAATATAGAGTGTTGATCCACTCGATTATTTAGCTGATCAATATCTAACGGGTTAAATTATAGAGGGCGTATTGAGATAATTCTTGATACGCCCTTTTTTTGTTTATTGATAACTTAACTGCTATCAAACGCAGTCGCTTCATAGTTAACTTCATTATTATTTGCTCAGTACTCATGTGTGAGTAGCACTGTGAATCTATAAAAAGAGGTTCTAGACGAAACTCATAGACTAGCCAGCATATAAGGGCTATATTTGAGCTCGAAATATCATCATAAACACTTTCCCTTTTGAGTAATCTATATTCCTTTTTCATCGGTTTATTTTTATAAATAAAACAGACTGCTTTTATAGTCTGGATGATATTTTACCTTGGGTAAATCTTGATACGATTGTACGTTCTGTTTTATCAATGCTGTTTATTATTTGTTGTTAACACTCGTACACTGAGATTGATTTCTGCTAAAATCATGCAGCAACATTATCAATATCTCATCATAGGTATGAGTAAAAGGATTCGATATGCGATTGAAATCAATCGTTCAAAAATTACATGAACGCGCTCCAAAACTGGGCAAAGCTGCCTCACTGACGACAGCAACCAGCGTTATCACTTTTAATAGTATGTTAGCTGGGCTACCTGTCTGGGTAATGGGTGCTACCAAGGCTATCACCGGTGCTGCCATCGCTGACAAAGCCGTTATCGATGTGACGAATTATTGGATCAATAGCAACAATGCATTGATCGATAACGTATTACCGCGCAAAGACTGGCGTATTAACTTACCTGATGATGTGCATACTAACGGTAAGTATCTACTGGTGAGCAATCATCAGTCATGGGTTGATACCAGTATCGTGCAATATATCAGCGAAAAACGTTTGCCATTGACGCGTTTTTTTACCAAGTTTGAGCTCATATACATCCCTGTCATTGGTCAGGCTTTCTACTTTCTCGACTTTCCTATGATGCGTCGACATTCAAAAGAAGCCATCGCTAAAAACCCTGCTCTAAAGGGTAAGGATATCGAAGAAGCGAAACGAGCGTGTGCATTGCTTAAGGACAAGCCTTTTACACTATTGAACTACCTAGAAGGGACTCGCTTTACCTCTAGCAAACACGATAAACAAGAATCCCCTTATACGCATTTACTTAAGCCACGCGCTGGCGGGTTATCACTGGCTATGAGTGCCTTAGGGGAAGAGATCGATGGGATTTTGGACATGACGATTGTCTACCCTGACGGTGTACCCACTTATAGTGATCTATGGAAAGGTAATATCAAACGTCTAGGCGTCGATGTGCGACATATTGAGATACCTGAAGATCTGTTCACTGCGATTAAAAACGGCGGCTATGAAACAGATGAGGCTATAAAAGCACAGATGTTTGAATGGGTAGAGCAAATATGGCATCAAAAGGATCAACTTATCACAGAGATGCTAGCTGACTTTGAAAGCAGTGACTTTGAAACCAATGATTTTGAGAACAACGACTCTGGAAATAAAGAATCTGAAATTAAAGATAATATTGAACAGGCTTAGCCCATTCTCTCTACCAACAATCCCAATTATTTGATAACCTCAAGGTGTGTCGCACGTGTACTAATATGATAAAGGTAAAGCCATATAATGATGAAGTTCCGCGAAAAATGGTTTTGGGCGTTGTGTCTTGCAATATTAGTACATGTTGGGGTTTTCTTTATTTTCTATCTGAACACTCATCAGACGGATTCAGTAGAAGTAGCTGATAGCCAAACAAACACGACTGAACCTGCTGCTATCAACAATGTAGATCTACCTGAAAAGGTCTATACCACTACTGTTACCAGCACTAAGACATCTAATGACACTAACGACAATGTAGAAGACACGGTCAATAAAAAATCTGAGATTGGTAATGAGCCTGAAGCATCTCAGCTAACAAGTAGTGATGAGCAAACAGCCAACGTGGAAAGCAGAAAAGCGCCTCATTCTTCAGCTGCCAATAACGTCGATGATAAACCCAAAAAACCAGCTTCTACATCGAAAGAAACATCTCAAGCAAACAAAACTCCTCCACAAGAGGAAAAAGCGCTAAATGCTCAAACAGATAGCAATACTCAGTCTATAGTTGCGAGTACTGATGATAAATTAGAAGAAATTAAGAACAATGCAAGCTTGCTGGATATAGACGTCCCTGCTAAAAAAAGTAACGTCAAAATAGATAAAGACTATCTTTCAGCAAAATCTGAAGTGGAAGCGATAAACGATCAATTGAGTGCAGCTATCAACGAAGTCAAAAAGCGTAACCAGCAGAAAATTGATGAGCAACAACAGTTAAGAAAAGAGACGACTAGCCAAAGGCTTCCTGAAAATTCTAATTGATATTAGAAGCCTTATGGTTGGTGATCCAATTAGACTAAATACCTCTACATAAAAAAAACCCCAGCTATTAACTGGGGTTTTTCAATCTCATTGATAAATACTCAATATTAAGCTGTTAGCGTTCACCCAAACCTTCTGATAAGGTTTTGGTAATTGGCTTAGTTAGATAAGACAATACCGTACGTTCCATCGCTTTGATATCGACAGAAGCTGTCATACCAGGTTTAATGACAATCTCATCACCGCGCCCTTTAAATTCAGCACCATTAATCACAATTAATACACGGTAGTAAGGCTCTTCGCCTTTAGGTGTTTGCTCCATTAGCGTGTCTGGACTGATATAGTTGACTGTACCTTTCATGGCTCCAAAGATAGAGTAATCATAAGCATCGAGCTTAACCGTCGCTTCTTGACCTTCTTTGACATAAGCAATATCAGCGGGACTGACCTTGGCATCTATAACCAAGTCACTACTGGTCGGTAGAATCTGCATGATAACCTCGCCGGGCTTAACAACACCGCCAATAGTGGTCACATTGATATTTTTAATTTTACCTTCTGTGGGCGCCATCAAACGTTTCTCTTCAAGCACTTGTGCCCGATCTCGTAATTGCTCAAGCTCTGTATCTAACTCTTCTTGAGCCTTTGTCATTTCAGCCTGCGCTTCTTCAAAGTACTTATTGCGCTTGTTATTAATCTGCGCTTCGATATCAGCAACTTGACGACTGAGCTTGATGACATCAGCTTGGCTCACATCGCCATATTTTAATAAAGGCTCATTCATGCGCAATTCTTGACGTGCCAGCACTAGCATTTTTTCAAGGGAAGAGACTTCTTCATTGATAGCTTGACGACGTCTATTGTATAGTGCCCTTTGGTTTTGTACGTACTCAGGATAGTCCTGTACCCCTTTAGGAAATACCAACGGTTTTTCAAAAATTTCAGCATTTAGTCTTGCTAGCTTAGCAGTTAGCGCAGCTGTTTTAGAAGCGGAATTATCAACAGCCGCTTTAGCACGCTCTTCTTCCAACACTACCAATAACTGACCTGCCTTAACTTCTTCACCTTCTGTGACAGCCAGCTGAGTCAATACGCCGCCTTCTGACGCTTGGATTTCTTGCGTTCGAGCACTGGCGATTACCGTTGCTTGCGCACGGGTCACTTGGTCAATCTTGGCAAATGAGGCCCAGACAATTAGAGTGACAATCCCGATTAATGCTATCCAAACACTCAACCTTGAACGATTAACTTGGGGCTTGGTGGGTGTGTACTTATACTCTGACATGCCTACTTCCCTTGATCGTCTGTTGAATGTTTAGCACTGATGGGTTTTACGCTGATGTTTCTTACTCTAGAGGTAGCAGGCTTATTTTCGTCGGCACCTTCTTTTGACTTTTGGTTGGCTTTGTCAGCGATTCTATCTTTTTGCTGCACGGTGGTTTTATTTTTTGCTTGATCGTTTTTTCTGAGCTCATCAAGTACAGCTTGTTTTGGACCATCGATAATAATACGTTGGTTATCCATAATGATCAGACGATCTACCAAGTCTAGCAATGCTGTCTTGTGGGTCGAAACAATAAACGTTTGCCCTTTCGTTAACTCCTGACGTAACACTTGTAGGCAGCGCTGCTCTTGTCGATTATCCATGGAAGCCGTTGGCTCATCTAGCAAGAACACATCAGGTTTGGTCAATAATAAACGGGTAAATGCCACCAGTTGCTTTTGTCCCCCCGATAGGCCTTTACCGCCTTCACTGATCGGTAGGTCAAGACCACTTGAGTGACTGGATACTAAGTTGATTAGCCCTGTCCTATTTAAATTCTCTTGAAGGACATCATCATTGGGCGCTGCCATACCGATTAATAGGTTCTCACGCAGGGTTCCTTGAAACAGTCGATGATCTTGCTGCAAATAACCCAAGCGTTCACTAAGTGTCTCACGACTGATTTGATGTATATCAAGTCCGTCTAACAAAACGCGTCCTTCCGTGGGTGCATACAGTCCTGCTAGCACCTTAAGCAAGGTAGATTTACCTGAACCAATAGGCCCAAGTATCGCTATGCGCTCTCCTGGTTTAATCGATAGTTGCGGAACCGTAATGGCTGGTCGATCGTTGCCTTGGTAATTGAACGACAATCCATCGCACTGATATGCGCCTTTTATATGTGTAGGCGATAATGGATATGCAATGCCTTGGTTGTCTTGCTCTAGTGCAAACAGACTCTCAATATTCATTTTGGCGGCTTTGGCATGAGCGTACTGCACTAGTAGGTTGGGTATTGCCATAACAGGCGCCAATACTCTACCACCAAGTATCGAGCAGGCAATCAGTCCGCCCATTGTCATGTCACCTTGCATGACGACAAACGACCCGACTATCACGATACCAACGTAGCTTACTTGCTGTAGCATCTGCGTAAAATACGTTAAGTTGTCATTAGCATGCTTCATATCTAAATCGTTTTTGATGGTGACATCCATCACATCTAGCCAACGCGAGAGAAACTTCCAGCTGCCTGCTCCGGCTTTTATTGTCTCGACGCCTTCCACAGCTTCTACTAACAGACCTGTCTTATAATAAGAAGCAGTCGCGCCCTCTGATGCAATAGCATCGATGCGTTTGCGTGCAATCAGTCCCATCGTAATTGCGATGACCGCCGCTATTACTGGTACAACAGCGACTAATGGCGAGCCAATAAAAGCTATTAAGCTGATAAAAATAATGGTCATGGGCAAATCGACTAAACCAAAAAGCGTGCTCGCCGTAAAAAAGCTACGTACTTGCTCATAACCACGTAGCTGTGCTGCCATAGAGCCAACTGACCCCGGCATTTGGTCGATACGTACTTTGAGTAGACGTTGGAATACTTCTCGAGATAGGTACTGGTCTAGACCGACAACGACCTTATCCATGATTCTTGAGCGAGAAAACTTCATAAACGCTTCAAACATGATCACTAAGAAGACGCCACTGGCTAAAATGATCAGCGTGTATTCACTACGCGTTGGTATGACACGGTCATAAACCTGCATAGAAAACAGAGAAACGGCTAATGCCAACATATTAATTAGAAAAGTAGCAATTACGGCTTCAGCTAAAATGCCTTTATAATTACCCAAATCAGACTTTAACAGATCAGAAAATGAGGCCTTTCGCTGCTTAATATGATCTTCTTTTAGACGAATACGCATGACCAAAGTCAATTCTTCGGCACGCGTATGTACCTGCTGGTTCGCTTGTCTAAAGTTCCAGCTTTTTTGCGGCGTTTGGCTGTCAATCACGCCCCAACCTAAATCCGTTCGATACGCTAGTAAGGGCAAAAAAGCGGCATCAGGCTGCTCTAATATTTCTGGTGTATCTGTTATTCCAATGCCTTGTAATACTGCAATGACACCGCCTAATTCATGAATGCTTTGACCTTGCCTATCCGACTGCTCACTATGACGTTTGACGACATCATGGAGCCGTATATTATCTACTGGATAGCCTTGCTGTCCGAGTAAATGCTTAATCGCATCAGTCAACGTTTCGGTCAGATCGACCTGCTCTGAGTATTGCAGCTCATGATGGTCAATAGACTGAGGCGGTGTCTTTTGTAATTGTGCACTCATATTAATCGCTTATTTAATATTTTAGATGGTTGCGTATGTAGGATAATTTACGCCTGTTTATATGACTTTTTGATTTAATTATTTGTCATATTCTCTTGATCAGTTATCGGCGTAATACTGTAATCATCATTTAACATGAGATACTCACCATTGTTCAAGCTTTGCTCTGCCGTCGCGGGCAACTTAATATCGATATATTCTTCTGCTGAATTGTTTCCATAACCGAAATGACTACTAGCGTTGTTTTTGTCTTGCTTATTGAGCCATTGCTTGACAGAGTTGGCTGGGCTAAATAAAGTCACTGGGTCACGATTATGAGAAAACTGCTGCCACTGCATAATGCCAAAATCTACTTGTAGTCTATAAAATGCACCCAACATTTCTGCACGAGTTTGTACCAGTTGGACTTGATAATCGTTATGCTCACGGACAGCATTTAGGACTTCAAGCCATGACTTGCGTCCTGCGATGAATTGCCGACGGTAAGAGCTGACTACAATCTGTGCCCCTGCTACAGCCGCAACCAACGAGGTTTCTCTGTCTTTGGCACTGACAAACTGCTGATACTGTACTTGAATATTTTCGATGACATTACGGCGTGCGGCTTCTTGGTTTTGTACTAGGCTATTGACCTCTGCCTGTGAGGCTCGTGCTAGCGCAAAATTGGAAAATCCAGCACCTGGTGCATAGCTCAATCCCACTGAGAACTTACCATCGTTTTCGTTATCCTCATGATAGTAAGCATGCTCATATTGGGCATAGATGATTGGATAACGAGCCGCTTGCTGTGCTTCGACACCTTGCTTAGCGGACTCAATCTGGAAGTGTTCTTTGACGACGGTAGGATTGTAAAAGCCAGCTCTATCAAATGCCATTCTTTCAAAGTCAACGGATTGCTGTTTGGCTTGATTTACCAATACCTTAAGATTCGGTATGCTCGTGACACTCATCTGAGACAGTGGCTGACCAATGATTTGTTCTAGCCTAGCAGCGGCGATACGTTGCTGCTCAACTGCCGCTTGATAAGATGTTTGCTCCTGTAGGATACGGTTAGTCACCAGATCAAGCTCAATACGAGCTGACACACCTTGGCCAACGCGACGCTGCATCATAGCTTCAAAATCATTCAGCTCTTTTAAATTCTCTACATGGACGCTTTGCGTAGCGACGGCTTGGATATAGCTCTGCCAAGCATCAATCGTTGTCTTGGCTACTAGGTTTTGCTGCTCATAGATATACTCTACAGCAGCCTTGTCATCAAATATGGCTTGATTGACATCTGCGGTGAGCTTACCCCCTGTCCATAGAGGCTGGCGAATAATCACCTCTGAGACAAAGTCATTGTCTCTATCGTAACCTGAGCTTACACTTGGCGTTGGTAAAAGGTTTAATTTGGCCGCATTAATTCCCTCGGTTGTTGCTTGTTGACTCGCTCGAGCCGACCCTACTAAAGGATGCGTTTGAATTGCCTGCGCCACTAGGCTATTGATTTGGAAGTCTGCTACTGCTGCGTGTGAAGTCACTGTAAAACATATACCAGTCGCCAAAGCGGTCATAAAATGGCGCACTGAAATACTACGAAGTAACTGCTTACGATTTGACGAATTTTTCATATTGTTTTAGTAATCGTCCTTGTTGATGCGCTCTCAAATATGTATTCAATACTTCTGTGTTAAACCTTACTAAACCTAAGTTGGTAAGGCAACAACTCATATATTATATAAGCATGAACTAGCGCTCACTACTGTTCTATATACAAAAGTTAAAGCATTCTATTTTTGTACTTAGCTCAATTTATATTTTTAAAAAAAGCGCCTCCATTGATGGAAGCGCTTTTATATAAATGTGATTAGAGACTACTAGATAATGTTTACGTTGTTATCGATAAAAATCTGTGTCGATACATCGTCCGCTGATTGCCAGACATTATATACTTCACCACCTGAGGCAGTCTGCTCAACATTGGACCAACTATCGCCTTTTAGATCGACCGTATCATCGCTATCACCTCTGATATAGATAGCAGACTCAACATCGCTAACTGCCACATTTAAAGTATTAGCCCCGATGCCATCAATATCAATGATATCAGGCTGCATCATGTCAGCTAAACTAATGACTTGATCTGCGCCCTCAAAGCTTAAGATATCGAGCCCTTCGGTTGAGGTGATTAACGAGGTGTCAGGAATCTCAATAGCGTCATCAATGGCAAGTGTGAAGCTTTCATCTAATGATATGCTACGTGCAGCAAACGTCCCACTATTAGTATTATAATCGAGCGTAATATCGAGACTTGCAGTAGAAGACTCACCATTGTCTGCTGTGATCGTATACTCAAAGCGATCAACATCGCCATAAGCACCTGTGAATGACTCGTTAGCAACATAATTATAGCTACCGTCTGGATTAATAGTTAGTGTGCCATATATACCATTAATATCCCTGCCATCAACCTCGATAGACAAGCCATTCACTGATGAGACAACGGTACCAGAGGTAATAACATCTGTACCATCAGCACCTATGTCGGTAATAACGTTGCCAGCTGTCGATGCAATCACTGTTGCAGGTGGGTTATAACTGGTGATCTCATCTAAAGTGGTACGAATAGTAAGACTACTTAACAACGAAACATCTAAAAGGCCACCATTGTTACCAAGAGTAACGTAATAAATATCACCACCTTCAAACTCTGATAATGCTAAATCGTTTGCACTCCATGTAGGTCTTTGAGGAATCGGTAACAACTCGCCTGGCTGGTAAACCAACCAATTTTCTACCGTTTGGACTTCTGTAGCAAAACCATCTCCATTGTCTTTATACACTATAAGGTCAAAATTTGGATCTCCAATGACACTTAGATTTGCAAGAGCATCTCCACTACCGTCAACTGTCACCTGCTGAGTAGTGTTTTCAGCTACGTTGAAAGACAGTACATTACTACCGCTCAGTAAGCCCACGTTAATTGTATCTGCGAGCAAACCAAGGTTAAGAAGCCCTCCTACACTAGCACTCTTTAACGGTACATTAGTGGTAGATGATTCAAAACCTATATCCAATGTCACTTCATTATCAAATGCTATCGGTGCAGTCGTATCAACAGTGATAGTAGCAGTCGCGGCGACGCTCGTATTTCCGGCAGGATCTGTTGCAGTAGCGCTCAATTGCTCAGCTCCTTCGCCCATTGCCGTTACTTCTGCCTCATCGACGTTGATACTCCAATCACCAGCTGCATTGACAATAGCCGTACCTAAAACATTGTTTGAACCATCAGTCAATGTAATTGTGTCACCTGAAACCCCTGTACCTGTCACAGCAAAACTTGCCGCTGCTTCGGTACCATTAACGATATTATCGCCAGCAATAGGCTCATTAATCGTTGGGGCATCTGGTGGCGTCGTATCAACAACCGCGTCAAGATTGATTACCAGCTCTGCTGTATCACTAATCACCCCATCAGAAACTGTATAGATGAATGTCTCTGATTGACCTGATGACGCAAAATCACCATTCGCTGTATACGTGTAATCACCATTTTCATTAATAACTAAAATACCATACTGACCTTGTATCGTGAACACCGTTATACCGTTGACGACGTCAGAGGTAGGTTGTGACTGAGTATTATTGCTATCAATATCAGTCAGTACTGTATCCACCGTTACCGTATCTTCACCTGACTCACCTGAGCTCGATGCATCAGGATCGATCACATTACCAGTAATGACAGTATCATCAGCATAATCAAACTCAGTCACTGTCGCTGTAATATCTGTGGTTTCGAATAAGGTTAGGGTATTGCTAAGAAGCACAGCAGTAATGTCATTAAATAATGGATCTAAAACACCTAATCCTAATACATTATCTTCCAGTATATCCACTACAGCATCGAGACCTAAACCTTCATCCCCAGCCGTAGTTAATGCAATATTGAGAAGACCATTAACAGTGCCCCCTAAAACTGGACCTAATGCATTATTAATTGTGGTAAAAACAACTTCTTGATTATCAGGACCCAGTACAACTCCTGCTTCACCTAACTCGGCCAAGGTAAGACCATTGACTAAGGCTCCTAAGGCACTTTCATCATTTCGCACCACAATAGTATAGTTATCTGGTTCTAAACCAGAAACTGTCGCAGTCAATGTATCATTGCCAGTTAATCCCAATAACTCGATTCCGATAACATTACCTACCAATGGTTCACTACCAGTAGTGCCAACGTAAACAAGCTCATTGTTACTATTATAAACCTCTACATTAATTGCGTCTGCTACTGTCACTAATGCCGTCTGACTAACTTCGATACTGACTGTACCATTTGTACCTGCACTCACGGTAAAGCCAAGACTGCTATCGGCGCCACCGGTACCTTCAGCAACCCCCAGAACATCTAAGTCAGATTCACTGATCGGATCATAGTACGTAACTTGCAACGCTCCCAGATCAAGGTCATCTAAGTCATCGCGAGCGATAAAGGTTGGGTTTAGATGAAAGTCCACCGCCGCACTTGGGGCGCTAACATTACCTGCTTCATCCGTTACCGTGGCGGTCACACTGTAATTGCCCTCTGCCGTGATGCCGTTATCCGCATCATTTGCAATGGTGACGTCAGCGCTACCAGTAGTAACGTCAAGTTCGGTCACTGCATACTCAACAGCGATGGCCGTGCCACCCTCTGGAGTGACGGTTAAGGTAATCATGTCACCAGCAACCGTGCCCGTTGGCAACGTGACTTGGGTTTGAACGCCATCTGCAAACTCTTCTGCGTTGACGCCATCATCCGCTTCGTCGTCAATGACCACAACTGGCGCTACGATAGCGGCACCTTCTTCACCACCAGGCACCATGGTATCTACGATGATTTCTGCAGTCGTCGGTGTACTGACATTGTTTGAAAGATCCGTGGCCGTTGCAGTGATGGTTTCAGGCCCTTCACCCATGGCAGCGATAGCCGCTTCATTAACGGCCACACTCCAAGTGCCGTCAGAATTTACAATGCTGGTACCAATAACATTACTGCTGCCATTCGTTAAGGTAATGGTGGCGCCAGGCTCACCAGTACCTGTGATAGCAAACCCTGCTTCCGCTTCATCACCATTAACTGCGTTATCTCCAGCAATTGGGGTGTCAATCATTGGTGCAGCAGGTGCCGTTTCATCACCAGGCGCAGCGGTTAAGCTAGGTTCACTTGTGTTACCAGCAGGATCGGTCACTGTAGCAGTCACCGTTTCGCCATTAATGAGTGGGTCGCCACTTGTATCGACAGTGTAGTCACCATTTTCATCTACGGTCGCGGTGTACTCAGGAATACCGTCACCATTAGTATCAATCTCAACAGTGGCACCAGGTTCACCAGTACCCGTGATCTCCGTACCGTCTGCATTCACGGTAACAGTTGGTGCAGCAGGCACCATGGTATCCACGGTGATGTCTGCAGTCGTCGGTGTACTGACATTGTTTGAAAGATCCGTGGCCGTTGCAGTGATGGTTTCAGGCCCTTCACCCATGGCAGCGATAGCCGCTTCATTAACGGCCACACTCCAAGTGCCGTCAGAATTTACAATGCTGGTACCAATAACATTACTGCTGCCATTCGTTAAGGTAATGGTGGCGCCAGGCTCACCAGTACCTGTGATAGCAAACCCTGCTTCCGCTTCATCACCATTAACTGCGTTATCTCCAGCAATTGGGGTGTCAATCGTTGGTGCAGCAGGTGCCGTATCGTCACCAGGCGCAGCGGTTAAGCTAGGTTCACTTGTGTTACCAGCAGGATCGGTCACTGTAGCAGTCACCGTTTCGCCATTAATGAGTGGGTCGCCACTTGTATCGACAGTGTAGTCACCATTTTCATCTACGGTCGCGGTGTACTCAGGAATACCGTCACCATTAGTATCAATCTCAACAGTGGCACCAGGTTCACCAGTACCCGTGATCTCCGTACCGTCTGCATTCACGGTAACAGTTGGTGCAGCAGGCACCATGGTATCCACGGTGATGTCTGCAGTCGTCGGTGTACTGACATTGTTTGAAAGATCCGTGGCCGTTGCAGTGATGGTTTCAGGCCCTTCACCCATGGCAGCGATAGCCGCTTCATTAACGGCCACACTCCAAGTGCCGTCAGAATTTACAATGCTGGTACCAATAACATTACTGCTGCCATTCGTTAAGGTAATGGTGGCGCCAGGCTCACCAGTACCTGTGATAGCAAACCCTGCTTCCGCTTCATCACCATTAACTGCGTTATCTCCAGCAATTGGGGTGTCAATCGTTGGTGCAGCAGGTGCCGTATCGTCACCAGGCGCAGCGGTTGAGCTAGGTTCACTTGTGTTACCAGCAGGATCGGTCGCTGTAGCAGTCACCGTTTCGCCATCAATGAGTGGGTCACCACTTGTATCGACAGTGTAGTCACCATTTTCATCTACGGTCGCGGTGTACTCAGGAATACCGTCACCATTAGTATCAATCTCAACAGTGGCACCAGGTTCACCAGTACCCGTGATCTCCGTACCGTCTGCATTCACGGTAACAGTTGGTGCAGCAGGCACCATGGTATCCACGGTGATGTCTGCAGTCGTCGGTGTACTGACATTGTTTGAAAGATCCGTGGCCGTTGCAGTGATGGTTTCAGGCCCTTCACCCATGGCAGCGATAGCCGCTTCATTAACGGCCACACTCCAAGTGCCGTCAGAATTTACAATGCTGGTACCAATAACATTACTGCTGCCATTCGTTAAGGTAATGGTGGCGCCAGGCTCACCAGTACCTGTGATAGCAAACCCTGCTTCCGCTTCATCACCATTAACTGCGTTATCTCCAGCAATTGGGGTGTCAATCGTTGGTGCAGCAGGTGCCGTATTATCCGAACTGCTACTATTATCGCTGTCACCACCGCCAGACAATGCTGCGCCTGCAATACCAACACCTGCTAAACCCAGCAACCATGGTAACGCTGCAAAACCTTCAGCTTCTGTGGCCCCAACCCACCAAGGACTTATTTGTGAATCTCCACCTAATAATTGACTTTGTGCTTCACCTATTCGTAATTCAGTGACATAGTCTGTCACTTCGCCTGTATCAGGAAGATAGTAGTAATAGTTACCGTCTTCAGCAATACCTATTAATGCACTATCCGCACTATCATAAAATCCCTCAATAATAAGGTCTGGGCCCTGTCCATCATTTTCAAAAGAAATATGAAGGTTGTTGTCTACTCTTTTAGTAACAACATTATTTGGTGCACGATTAACGGTAGTATCAAGCAGCTCGTAATTAGTTCTATTAACAGCTTTAATCACTGTAGGCGTTTCATTTTTTAAGACCACTGTATGCTCAGCGATTGTCTCAACTTTATTATTAACTTTCACAATTATAGTATTCATAAAACCATCCTTGATTGACTAATTTGGACCAAATATAAACACAGCTGTTCGATAAAATACGAACAGCTTTATAGATCGACATTAAAAAATTTCTCTTAATCGATTTTTCTCTAAAAAATTTAGATAAATACATTTATAATAGTTTATTTAACTGCAATATAACTCTTTCCCTGTTATTTCTTATAATTCATTTACAAAGCTAACTATATAGTCAGCTTTCAAAAAACTATGCATAATTTAAATTATCACTAAATTGGCCATCTTAAAAACTATTACTAAAATTCAGTTACGAACAAGCAATTACGGTCAATTAATAAATCTAGTATCAATTATTTACCCTATCTATTAGATACTTACAATAAGTATATTTTCTTGACCTAACGTTAATACTAACTTTATAAAACAATAAATCAATGGATTTATCTTTATACAAATGTAAATGTACTCATATTTTTAAATATAAATGATTATTATGAAAACAAGATGCTGATTATATAGGGAATAAAGCCTTTTCCTATATTCTGTTTATATTATTAATGAAAAATCCACATTAATTATATAATTAATATTTAATTAACAATACCGTCTAACTTATTAGCTAAATGAAACAATATAGTTGATAACTACTTCCTTCCAAGGTTTATAACCGACTTCGTTTACATTCAACAATTTTATAAAAACGTTTTCTATTTATAACCTTATCGTTAGTTAAGTTTTTGATAGATAATATGTAAACATTAATATATTTATTTTCAATATCAAGCCAATAGATATGTATTAAAGCCTATTTTAACGTTACTTCTTTTAAGGAATTATTAATATTTTAAGATAGAAACAAGGAATAAATAAGTAATATAAATAATATTCATTCTCATTTATTATGAAAATAAATAGAATTTTTGATGGTAAAAAGACAATATTAGCCAAAAGCGCTGTTTAAAAGCATTCTATTTAATTGCTTAGGCTAATTTTTTAAAAAAAGCTATTTAGAAAGTCAGAATTTTTCGAAGATAAATAAGAAAAGATGATATTTGATATCTTTTTTTGATGAAGTTCACACAAAAACGAGCATTGCTTATGATATATTAATTTTATGAAAAGATAGTTTGGTACGTCATGACTAAGAACTAGAAGTACCAAATTATTTTTATATTTTGTCTATACAATTAACAAGTACTATTCACGCATCTTCAATGTTTAAACCGATGACATGGTTGAGGTGGCCAGTTTTTAAGTATATGGTCGCACCCTCCACCCCTGCTTTTATTTGTACATTTGCATCTATCTGCATGCGTATCCAACTATCCTGCTGATATACCTGTTTACCCTCTATTAGCTCGCCTGCTACAACTAATATTTCTGCACCGCCATGGATTGTCTCAGTGAATAGCAACTCGCCTGCATCGATACGCTGTAGACTAACGTGCTCTACCCCATCGAAAAAAAGCGGGCAGATAGTACGGTTGCCTTGTTGCTGCCAATTATCATCATTATAAGTGTCGATAGCCACGTGCTGCGTTTCGTCAGACGACATTTGCCGTAACTTGACAAAAATGACAGCACCTTCATCACTATAAGGCCGATGACCTGAAGACGGTGGGTTACGTAGATACCAACCTGCTGGATAATGAGTGTCATCTGCAGAAAAAGTGCCTGACAATACCAAAATCTCTTCGCCACCTGGATGTAAATGATGCGGAAAGTAAGAGTTTGGCGCGTAACGCACAAGACTGGTAGCACGAGCCTTCTCCGCGCCCACACGATCAAGCATGACACGCTCTACACCGTTTTGTGGTGATTTAATCCATTGATGTGCTTCAGGAGTCAGTGAAGCACGTTGTGAAAAATCTGCATTGATAAGCATAAAGTATTCCAAAGATATTAAATGATTAGGGCGTACCCACAATATAAAACTGAGGACACGCCCTAGACGATAAACATAAATATATGACGTTATTACCGCACTAGAATGACCGGCGATAACGTGCTAGCGATAATTTCTGTCGTTGTACTTCCGAGAAACAGTTGCTGCCATTTCGAATGTCCGTACGCACCCACCACCATAATGTCGACATTGTTCTCTACCTGAAATTTTAACAATCCGTCCACCGCATCAGAAGCAGATAAGTGATGTGCTTCAACGACAAACCCAGCATCTTCTAACTGTGCGGCGGCGGCGCTCATACTTTGCTTGGCGGCGTCGTTATGATTGCCTACCATCACGATATGGCCTTTTAGACCTTTTAATAGTGGACTTTTTGACACCATTCGTGCTGCTTTAATAGAGGTTTTACTACCATCAAAGGCAATCATATACGAGCTTGGCTCTTCAAATTTCTCTGAGCAAATCAATATAGGAATATCTGACCCACGAGCGACTGTCTCGATTTGACTACCAATATTAATCCGACTGTTCTTATGATCTTCTCCACGGCGTCCCATCACAATCGCACGATTTTCTTCTTTGAAATGCTCAATGCTAGGAAGCAGTTTGCCGTGGCGTTGATAAACGCGAACATTGACATCAGCGAAACTGCTTTGAATGTGGCTTTTTGCATCTTGTACCAATGCATTACTATAGCTGTTGACGACTTTTGCTCTTTGCTCATCTAACTGGGACAACTCTTCTAATAAAAACTGACGGCTATTTATGCCTATAGCACCTGATAAATCCCGCCTGGTCGATGCTGGTATGTCACTGACATGCAATAACCCAACAGGTAGGTTTAGTTTACTGGCATACCATGCTGCATAGTCACAAACCGATTCAGTCACTGCCGAGCCGTCAATACAGGCTAAAATGTGCTGTGATGTTGTCATAATCTGTCCTTAAATTAATCATTTATTCCTATACAGCTTGTTAGATCTGACCAAGCTATGCTCTTTGGTTTATGTTCTCTGTTTTATACTCTTTAGTTTATGCTGTTTGGCTTATGTACTCTGACTGGGGTATATTTCATTTACCTGATGATAGTTAACTTTCAAAAATTATCTTATCAAGTAAATTTACCCCTTCACTTGATAATAACCAATTTACACGGCTTCATCCAGCGATGTGTGCGACCCTTTTGCAATAATTGCAATTTGTTACTGACAGCATCGTGCATGGCTCACCGCAGACTGATACCTAGCTATATATAAAGTCTTACCGTCGTCTAACCACATGCGCTAGCAAAGTTTGCTACAATGTATTTTTTAGCATTTATGATTTCGGTATCGTTATTTAGGTGATTGGATTATGGCAAAAAACGCCCTACAGGCTCAATTATTAAAGGCTGGATTGGTTGATAGCAAAAAGGCCAAGAAGATCAGCAAGCAAACGCAACATGCCAAGCGTACTGGTGATTCAGAGAGCGTCGAAGCAAAAAAAGCATTAGCAGAGGCGCAAGCTCAAAAGCTAGAAAAGGATCAAAAGCTTAATCAAGAAAAACAGCGCGTATTGGAAGAGAAAGCATTAAAGGCCAATATCGTCCAAATGATTAAACAGCATCAGATTACTGAGACAGAAGGTGAGGTTAGCTATCAGTTTGTCGATGAGTCCAAAGTAAAGAAAATCACTATTACTCAGAAACTGTACGACCAAATCGTGGCCGGTCATGTGGTTATCGCACGTTTGGAAGAGAGCTACGCACTATTGCCTCGTCCATTGGCTGATCGAATTGATTCAAAAATGGAAGGCTTTATGGTTGTGTCAAACGACACTGCTGAAGAAGCATTGGCAGAAGACGATCCGTATGCCGCTTATGTGATTCCAGATGACTTGATGTGGTAGGTAAACACTTAGTCCAGTTAATATCCATCAAAAATACATTAAATTTTGGACTGTTTTAGCTTACAATATATTAAAAATATTTTCTCATCGTCTATTTTTAACTCTGGTATAAGTGCAAACAGTCTAAATAATTATTACTTATTAAGTCCAAATAACCCTTATAGATAAGCCTAAAATAGATAGTGTTAAGTATAATTTTTGCTAGAATTTAACTTTAACCTTGATTGTCGTTAACAACATCAGATTTTCATTATCAGTAAGTCTTTACGACGAGATAGACTTATTTAGAAAGAATATTCTAGTATATAAAGACCGTATTATTAACAATAATTTCTATCAAATAATTCGACACAATATTAGGTAATAATTAGGCTACTCTACCTCAAAGTACTGTGTTACATGCGTTAGATTTATTTGCAAAGATATGTATAATATTAAAATTAACCATCCTTTCTGTTTAATTTCTATAAAAAATATATTTAATGTCCCTTTTGATAGATAAGAACTATGTAAATATTTAACATACACTAAGCTACTAAATAGATAGCTTAGTGTGCTAGACTGCTGACTTTTAATTTTAAAAATTCAAATGTTCGTTGCATCACTATTTAATCAAGGTAAAAATTGTCATGATTCTTTCGAAAACTCGGCAATCACTGTCTATTACTGTTGCCTTAACGTTTATCATCGGGTTAACTACAGGTTGCACGAGCATAAATACTGGTCTGCAAGCTGGCGACTTACCTCCTAGTGGTGTCTTCCAAGCGGATAATGGTATTCAGTTTGATATTCAGCCACTCAGTTTAGCAAACTTACCTTCTAAACAGATTATAAGTCGCCCTGATAATAATATATCACAACTAATTAGAAGCTCTAGCCGATTAGACTATCGTATAGCTCAAGCAGATGTCTTGAGTATTACCTTGGTCGGATATCCTGATATTACTGCTGCAGGGTCTACAGGCTATCCGGTTGATCAGCAAGGATTCATTCAGTTTCCATTAATAGGGCGTATTAAAGCCAGTGGCATGAGTGTGCCACAATTTACTGCGAATCTAAGTAGCCAATTACAGCGTTATCTCAAATATCCAGACCCGCAAGTAAAAGTTACTGATTATCGTGGCAACAAGTTTTTTATTGACGGTGAAGTAAGTAAGCCTGGTCAATTTAGCATTGCAGATACACCAGTTTCTTTATATAGCGCTATTTCTATGGCGGGCGGAGCAACGCCAACTGGTGACTCTAACAGTATAGTATTAAATCGTAACGGCGTTAGCTACAACATCGGTTTACAAACATTACGAGAAATGGGGTCATCAGCCAATCAAATATACATAAAAGACGGTGATTCAATTCATGTAAATAGTCAGAGCCGTAATAAGATATATGTCTTAGGTGAGTTTGGCAAAGTAGAACCTGTCTCTATACAGGAGCAAGGCCTAAGTTTAGCGCAAGTATTAGGTGAGTCCAATGGTCTGAACTCTAACACTGCTGATGCAGCTAAAGTATATGTTGTTCGTGACAATACTGATTATCCGATGACTAATATCTACTATGTCGATATGCGATCAATTACGAGCTTCTCTTTAGCTAATCGTTTTGAAATGCTTCCTAATGATATTGTCTACGTTGATCCTACTGGCTTAACTCGCTGGAATCGTGTTATCAGCTCTTTACTGCCTTCCTCATCGGCAATTAGATCTGTTTCAGGCTTATAAAAGGCGTTAGCATTATGGAATTTAATAATATTTTAGTACTTTGTGTGGGAAATATATGCCGTAGCCCAATAGCTGCGGCTCTTTTGATAGATAAATATCCAAATAAACATATTGATTCAGCAGGTTTATCAGCTGTTGTGGGGCATGGGGCTGACTCAAACGCCCTGAATACGATGTCCGCATTTAGTCCCGTAATTAATTCAAGCATGAACAAACATATTGCCAAGCAAATTAATGAAGAGTTAACAGTGAAAGCAGATTTGATTTTGACTATGTCAACCAGTCAAAGCAAATGGGTTGAGGATAAGTGGCCACACTGTCGTGGAAAAACATTCAGAATTGGCTACTGGATTGATAAAGATATTGCTGACCCCTATGGACATGATAAGTTAGCATTTGAGGCTGCCAAACAAGATATTATTGACAGTTTGAGTCCATGGTTTAATAAAATTAGTTAAATAGTGAATACTTATGAATACAGATTCAAACAACTTATCAAAGTCTACTGCCGAAAAAGATAGCAATGATATCGACTTACTAGCTTTAGTTTTCGTTGTGCTACGAGGCTGGAAAACCTTGCTTTTTTTTGCAGTATTAGGGTTAATCATAGGAGTACTATATAGCAGATATGAAAACCCTACTTATAAATCAGACGCTCTCGTTCAGATCGATACTACATCACAAGGTGTTTCGGCACTCGGTACAAATATCTCTGACCTCGTTTCAACTGAAGTAAGCCCAGCTGAAACAGAGGCGTTATTAATTAAGTCGCGTATGATATTGAAGCCAGTAGTCGACTTGCTTCATTTGAGCATCCGCTTGAGTGATCCTTCAATAAACTCTTTAGATAGAATAAGAAGCAATCAAACTCATACTCAAGTGAATACGGTAGAAGGTGTAGAGCTAAAAACTGCTGACGGGCAGGTACAGATTAGTCAGTTCGATGTCTCACAGGCTTACTTAGATAAGTCTTTTACCTTATCCAAATCTGATACTGATAATAGCTTTACGCTTAGTAATGGTTTTGATGACTTTAAAGGTCAATTAAATAAGGTAAATTATTTCAGAGGTACAGATGGTATTATTCAAATCACTGTTAATGATTTACCTGATGATAACCACCCTATAACTATCGCTAAGCAGTCCCTTCAGAATACAACAGATGCTATAAGTGGTGCTCTGACAGTCGCCGAGCTCGGTAGTAAAACTGGTATCATTCAACTATCTATGATTGGCTCAAACCAAGAACAAATCACCTTGATACTTAAGAAAGTAATTGATTCTTATATTGCTAAAAATAAATCTCGTGGATCTGAAGAGACGACTAAGACACTTAGTTTTATGGAAACACAAATACCATTGCTTAAGCAAAAGCTAGAAGCGTCTGAGGCTATATTCAATGACTTCCGCGAAAGGTCTGGTAGTATTGATATTAGTCAAGAGTCTGGACTGCTAGTGGCAGAAAGCTCACAAATTGACTCACAAATTAATGAATTAAAATTAAAGAAAGCAGATTTAACCACGTACTATACTGAAGAGCATCCATTAGTTCTTCAAATAAATGACCAACTTAAGGTTCTAAATAATAGAAAGCAAGAAATTAAAAATGATATTGAAAAACTCCCTAGAACTCAAAGAGAGTTTTTGAAATTATCCGCAGATACAGAGATAAATAGAGAAATTTATCTCACTATGCTCAAAAACTATGAGCAGTTAAAAATCGTAAAAGCAGGCCAGATAGGTTTTGCACGTGTTGTTGACATGCCTATTAGTACTTATCGCACTATTGCACCGAAGAAGCAGCTAATTATAATGCTCTCAATACTGTCGGGTATTTTACTAGGGGTCATGGTAGTATTCCTTAGAAGCTTGCTTAGGAATACGGTTAAGGATCCAGATCGTTTGGAGTCTAAAACTGGTGTGCCTGTGATTGCCACTATTCCACGTTCTCCTTTATTGACAAGACTAGCTAAAAACAGAAAAGCACCTAATCGTTTACTGGCTTATGCTGATCGTAACAGCTTGAGTTATGAGGCTATAAAAAGCTTACGAACTCATCTCATGTTTGGTATGCCTGAACAAGGGAAAACGGGCAAACGAGCTAAAGTTATACTCATTTCAGGCGAAAGCCCTGGTATTGGGAAATCCTTTATCTCTGCCAATTTATCAGAAGTATTTGCACAACTTAATAAAAAGGTTTTGATTATAGATGCTGACATGCGTATGGGTGAGCTGCACAGAACCTTTAATATAGAAGGGGACTTCGGTTTAGCTGATTATTTGTCAAATAAAGATAATACAGAGCAAACAAGTGATAGAATTGCTAAATTCGTGCAGCCTACTGGTATGGACAATATTGATTTTATACCTAGAGGTCAACCTCCAACACAGCCAACCACTCTCCTCGCTAGTAAAAAGTTGAGTGAGCTGATGTCAAATCTAAATCAGCATTACGATTATATTATAATCGACTCTCCACCGATACTAGCGGCATCAGATGCTATTATCTTGTCAGAGTATGCTGATAAACTACTAATGGTGACTAGATATGAGCATTCAGTAGAGAGACAGCTAGTCTATGCAATAGGCCAGTTGACTAAAGATCATGTGCGTGTTGATGGAATTATCATGAATGATGTACAACAAGGTGTGATGAATAAATACAGTTATCACTATAGCTACGCTTATGGTAATAATAAATAGCTACCACACTGATTATAAGTTTTAACCAGTAGCCTTCTATTTAAAGAGGCATTATGTAAAAACATGCTGATTAGAAGACTGTCACTCAAAACAACATGGTTTAAAAAGGCACTATGATAAACATTAATGATATTAAAATAGCCATTATTGGTCTTGGCTATGTTGGATTACCACTTGCAGTCGAGTTTGGTAGAAAAGTTACTACAATAGGTTTTGATATTAATAGTAATCGTATTGCTGATCTAATATCAGGTGTAGATCATACGTTAGAAGTTAGCAAGGAAGAGTTGGCTCAAGCCGCGCATTTGAGCTTTAGCTCAGACATCACTGAGCTGCAAGACTGTAACTTTTATATTGTAACAGTACCAACCCCTATCGATGCGTATAAGCAACCAGACCTTACCCCATTAATAAAAGCATCTACAGCTATAGGTGGCTTGCTTAACAAAGATGATATCGTAGTCTACGAGTCTACGGTATACCCTGGTGCGACTGAGGAAGTGTGTATTCCAGTATTAGAAAATATCTCTGGACTTACTTTCAATCAGGACTTTTTTGCAGGTTACAGCCCTGAGCGTATCAATCCAGGTGACAAAAAGCATCGAGTGACTAATATATTGAAGGTCACCGCAGGCTCTACGCCAGAGGTAGCCGACTTTGTCGATGAGGTATACAACTTAATCATTACCGCAGGTACGCACAAAGCCCCGAGTATCAAAGTAGCAGAAGCGGCAAAGGTCATTGAAAATACGCAAAGAGATGTCAATATTGCCTTGATTAACGAGTTGGCCGTTATCTTCAATAAGATGAATATCGATACCGAAGCAGTGTTGACCGCTGCCGGTACTAAGTGGAACTTTTTACCCTTTCGCCCTGGCCTAGTCGGTGGTCACTGTATCGGTGTTGATCCTTACTACCTAACCCATAAAGCTCAAGCCATAGGCTACAACCCTGAGATCATCTTGGCTGGTCGTCGCTTAAATGACAGTATGGGTGAGTATGTAGTAACGCAACTGGTCAAAACGATGATCAAAAAGCGCATTCAAGTTGAAGGCGCAAAAGTGCTCATATTAGGACTTAGCTTTAAAGAAAACTGCCCGGATGTTCGAAATACTAAGGTCATTGATATCGTTCATGAGCTACAAGAGTATAATATCGACGTCGATGTCTACGACCCTTGGGTAGACAACAACGAAGCCCAGCGTGAATACAATATTACGCCAGTTAGTGAGCCTATCGCCAATCAGTATGATGGTATTATCTTAGCCGTTGCCCATCATCAGTTTATCCAAATGGGTATAGACAGTATTCGCGCCTTAGGTAAAGACGATCATGTGCTCTACGATCTTAAATATGTATTTGCTACAGATGAGACTGATATCCGTCTATAACTTGGTTAACAATAAATGAGAGCCATCACTATTAAGAGCAGCCCTATGAATTTAAAAGCAGAGAGTTCAGTACCAACACAGACGACGTATGAGAAAGTGAAGCAAGAACTGGTAAACGCACCAAAGACATGGTTAGTGACTGGCGTAGCCGGTTTTATAGGATCCAACTTACTCGAAACCTTGCTACTACTTAATCAAAAGGTCGTAGGCTTGGATAACTTTGCAACTGGCTTTCAGCATAACTTAGATGAGGTGCAATCACTGGTAACGGCTGAGCAATGGCAAAACTTTAGCTTTATAGAAGGTGATATTCGTAAGCTAGACGACTGCTATACCGCCTGTATAGACGTAGACTACATCCTTCATCAAGCCGCACTGGGATCAGTACCACGCTCTATCGCTGACCCTATCGCGACTAATGATACCAATATTTCTGGTTTCTTGAATATGTTGGTAGCTGCACGTGATGCAGAGGTTGCGAGCTTCACTTATGCTGCCAGTAGCTCAACGTATGGCGATCATCCTGCCCTGCCTAAAATAGAAGGCAATATTGGTAATCCTCTATCCCCTTATGCAGTGACTAAATACGTCAATGAGCTGTATGCCGATGTGTTTGCCCGTACTTATGGCTTTAATACGATCGGTCTGCGTTACTTCAATATCTTTGGTAAGCGTCAAACGCCTGATGGTGCCTATGCAGCCGTGATTCCTAAGTGGACGGCAGCTATGATCACGGGCGAGGAAGTATTCATCAATGGTGATGGTGACACCAGCCGCGACTTTAACTTCATCGAAAACGCGGTACAGGCTAATATCTTAGCAGCGACTGCTACTGACGACGCGAAAAATGAGGTATATAACGTGGCGGTCGGTGGCCGTACGACATTGAACACATTATTCACAGCGCTACAAGAAAATTTAGCCATCAATGGTGTCAGTTATACTCAGGATGCAGTATATAGAGACTTCCGTGCAGGTGATGTACGTCATAGTCAGGCAGATATCAGCAAGATACAAAACGCACTAGGCTATGCACCTCAGTTCGATATTGTTCAGGGTATTGAAAAAGCGATGCCTTGGTATGTGAATACGAAGTTAATTACAAAGTAGAATTTATATGAAAATATTAATTACAGGTGGTGCCGGTTTTATCGGTTCTGCTGTTATACGCCATATTATAGATAAAACTGATGATCAAGTACTAAACGTCGACAAACTAACTTATGCAGGCAATCTAGAGTCTCTCAAAATGATTGATGGTAGCCCACGATACGAGTTTCGACAGATCGATATCTGTGACGCAGAGTCACTGAAACAAGCCTTTACTAGCTTTAAGCCTAACCTGGTTATGCATTTGGCTGCAGAGTCTCATGTAGATAGATCTATTGACGGACCTGCTGAATTTATCAATACTAATATCGTCGGTACTTACAATTTACTAGAAGCTGCACGTCATTATTGGCAAAATCTTGGTGAGGCAGAAAAATCTCAGTTTAAATTTCATCATATTTCTACTGATGAGGTTTATGGTGATCTAGAAGGTACGACTGATTTATTCACTGAGTCTACACCTTACGCACCAAGCTCACCTTATTCTGCAAGTAAAGCAAGCTCAGACCATTTAGTGCGTGCATGGCAGCGTACTTATGGACTACCAACTCTTATAACTAATTGCTCCAACAATTATGGCCCATACCATTTCCCTGAAAAGCTTATTCCTTTAGTTATACTCAATGCTTTAGACGGTAAGCCATTACCTATTTACGGTAAAGGTGATCAAATCCGCGACTGGTTGTTTGTAGACGACCATGCCCGCGCTCTATATAAAGTAGTCACTAAGGGTAAAGTGGGTGAAACTTATAATATTGGTGGTCATAACGAAAAGCAAAACATCGAAGTGGTTAAGACCATTTGTCAGATATTAGATGAGTTACAACCAAAAGTTGACGCACAAGCATATGAGTCACTGATTACTTTCGTCAAAGACCGTCCAGGCCATGATTTACGTTATGCTATCGATGCTAGTAAGATTGCCAATGATTTAGGCTGGATACCAGAAGAAAGTTTTGAAACAGGTATACGTAAAACGATTGAATGGTACTTAGAAAATTTAGAATGGTGCCGCCGCGTGCAAGATGGTAGTTATCAACGTGAAAGACTAGGCACTACAGAATGAAAATACTACTATTTGGTAAAAGTGGTCAGCTAGGTTGGGAGCTTCAACGTACTCTTTCACTACTAGGTACATTGATTGCACTTGATCGCTCAGGATCCGAAGATTTATGCGGAAATTTATCTGATTTAGAAGGTCTACGTAATACTATCAATGCTGTGAAACCGGATATTATTGTCAACGCAGCAGCTTATACAGCAGTGGATAAAGCTGAAAATGAACCTGAGCTTGTACAGCTAATTAATGCACAAGCACCAGAGCTATTAGCTCAAGAGGCCAAAAGAATAAACGCTTTACTAGTCCATTACTCTACCGACTATGTGTTTAGTGGTAAAGGTAAAGCTCCTTGGAATGAAAATGACGATCCAGAACCTCTTAACCAGTATGGTCAAAGTAAGCTTGTTGGAGAGCAGTCTATACAAGCTAGTGGTTGCAAATATCTCATATTCCGCACCAGTTGGGTATATGGCAACAAAGGTAATAATTTTGCTAAAACGATGCTGCGATTATCGAGCGAGCGTCAATCATTATCGATAATTAATGATCAAATGGGTGCTCCAACTAGTGCAGCATTGTTAGCGGATTGTACGGCTCATTCTATATATCAAGCGGTTTATAATCCCCAACTTTTAGGTTTATATCATTTATCTGCCAGCGGAAAAACTACTTGGTATGAGTATGCTAATTTGGTCATTGAATACGCTCGAACTATGGGCAAAGAACTGTTGGTAAACGAGATAAAACCAATAACTACTTTAGAGTATCCTACTCCTGCAAAACGTCCGCTCAATTCAAGACTTGATACTACAAAATTTTGTAATAATTTTAATCTGGCGTTGCCGCAGTGGCAAGATGGCGTGATCAGAATGCTTAATGAAACTAACAACTATTGAGAATGTAATATGACAAAGCGTAAAGGTATTATTTTAGCTGGTGGTTCTGGTACTCGTTTGCATCCTATCACGATGGGAGTATCTAAGCAGTTACTCCCTATATATGATAAACCAATGATTTATTATCCATTGTCGGTATTAATGTTAGCCGGCATTCAAGACATTCTACTTATCTCTACTCCTGAAGACCTGCCTAACTTTGAAAAAATGCTAGGTAATGGTAGTCAGTTTGGGATTAACATAGAATATGCTGAGCAACCTAGCCCTGATGGATTGGCTCAAGCATTCGTTATTGGTGAAGATTTCATTGGTGACGGTAGTGTATGTTTAGTGTTAGGAGATAATATCTTCTATGGCCAGAATTTTTCCTCTAAGCTTAAAGCTGCTGCTGCACAAGATCAGGGTGCGACCGTATTCGGTTATCATGTTGCTGATCCAGAACGCTTCGGTGTGGTCGATTTTGATAAAAACGGTTTCGCTCTAAGTATTGAGGAAAAACCTGTTCAGCCTAAATCTAACTATGCCGTTACTGGATTATATTTCTACGATAATCGTATCATTGAGATTGCTAAGTCCCTATCACCTTCGCACCGCGGTGAACTCGAGATTACTGATATCAATCAACGCTACTTAGATGATGAGCAGCTACAAGTTGAGCTATTGGGTCGTGGTTTTGCTTGGTTAGATACAGGTACACATGAATCGTTATTGGAAGCAGGTCATTTTGTGCATACTATCGAGCAGCGTCAAGGTTTAAAAGTTGCGTGTTTAGAAGAAATCGCATGGAACAATGGCTGGATCTCTAACGATACCCTTCGTGACCAAGCTGAGAAGTTTAAAAAAACAGGCTATGGCCAGTATCTCTTTAATCTTCTGAACGAGAAATAAAGTGAAATTAATTCAAACTGACATTCCTGATGTCGTCTTGATTGAACCAACGGTCTTCACTGATGAGCGTGGCTGGTTCATGGAAAGCTTTAATGAGCAACGCTTCCACCAAGAGCTTATCAAATTAGGTTTACCAGTCCCTCGTCCTTTTGTACAGGATAATCACTCTTGCTCAAGTAAAGGCGTCTTGCGTGGATTGCACTATCAGGCAGCGCCACATGCACAAGGTAAGCTTGTACGCGTTACTCAAGGTGCCGCTTTCGATGTCGCAGTAGATATTCGCAAAGACTCACCAACCTTTGGTAAGTGGGTCAGTGCTGAACTTACTAGTGAAAATAATCACATGTTATGGATACCTGAAGGGTTTGCCCATGGTTTTATAGCGTTAAAGGAAAATACGCATTTTCTTTATAAAACTACAGATTATTATAATAAAGAATCTGAACGAGCTATCATGTGGAATGATTCTGACTTATCGATTGATTGGCCCTCTCATACATCTATTAGAATTAGCCAAAAAGATAAAGAATCGTCTTCTTTTTCTTATACAGTTCAGGAGTGGGTATGAGTCTATTGAATTTCGTTAGCTTCCCTCCATTAGGCGATGAACGTGGCTCTTTAGTAGCTTTGGAATCTGAGAAGACAGTACCTTTTGCAATTAAACGTGTTTACTATATTTTTGCCACTCAAAAAAGTGTTGCACGTGGTTTTCACGCTCATAAGAATCTTAAACAAGTCGCTATATGTGTTACTGGTAAATGTCGCATGATTCTTGACAATGGCGAAAATCGTGAAGAGGTATGGTTGGATTCTCCAACTAAAGGTTTGTTGATTAACGATCTAGTTTGGCGAGAGATGCATGACTTTAGTGAGGATTGCGTATTACTAGTACTTGCTAGTGAGCACTATGATGAAAATGATTATATCCGAGATTATGGTAGTTTTTTAAAGCAGGTTAGATTATGAGTTTCATACATCATTTAGCAGATGTTGCATCTTGCCAAATAGGTAAAGGCACCAGAGTTTGGCAATATTCTGTCATTCTTGAAAACGCTAAAATTGGTGACGATTGTAATATCTGCGCACATACACTCATCGAAGGTGATGTAACTATTGGCAATAATGTAACAATAAAGTCTGGTGTATATATTTGGGATGGTACACGCATTGAAGATAATGTGTTCCTTGGTCCAAACGCAACTTTAACCAATGATTTGATGCCACGTTCTAAACAGTACCCTGATAGCTTTTCAGGTATTATATTGAAAAAAAATTCAAGTATTGGCGCGAATGCAACGTTACTCCCAGGAGTTACTATAGGCGAAGGCGCTATGGTTGGTGCTGGTGCAGTAGTCACTAAAAATGTTCCAGATTATGCAGTTGTCGTTGGTAATCCAGCAAAAGTTATTAGGTATATAAAATGACTCCCTTCTTAGATCTTAAAACTACTAATGCTCAATACCGTGACGAGTTAGTTGCTGCTGCTACCCGTGTTATTGATTCTGGCTGGTACGTGCAAGGTACAGAGGTAAAAGCTTTTGAACAGGAATTTTCTGCTTATTGTGCCACTAAGCACACTATTGGTGTCGCCAATGGTCTTGACGCTTTAACGCTAACGCTGCGGGCATGGAAAGAGATGGGTAAGCTTCAAGAAGGTGATGAAGTTATTGTCCCTGCTAATACTTATATTGCCAGTATCCTTGCTATTACTGAAAACCGTTTAGTGCCAGTATTGGTTGAACCAGATTTAGTAACCTACAACTTATGTCCAAAAAATGTAGAAGCAGCAATTACTGAAAAAACCCGTGTTATTTTACCTGTGCATCTATACGGTCAGTTAGCGGATATGCCAGCTATTATGGCTATAGCTAAACGTCATAGTTTGCTAGTGCTCGAAGACTCAGCGCAAGCACATGGTGCTAGCATCAACGGTAAAAAAGCAGGTAGTTGGGGTGATGCAAGCGGTTTTAGCTTTTACCCAGGCAAAAACTTGGGCGCTTTAGGTGATGCGGGTGCTGTTACTACGAGTGATGATGAATTAGCCCAAGTAATACGTGCTTTAGGAAATTATGGCAGTCACAAAAAGTATGAAAACCTGTATCAGGGAGTTAATAGTCGACTCGATGAAATTCAAGCTGCTATGCTACGCGTTAAGCTTCGTCATATAGATAAGGATATTGCAGCTCGTCGCGCTGTTGCAAAAGCTTATATAGAGGGTATAAATCATCCGAGTATTACTTTACCTGATTGGCAAAACGAACAGTCGCACGTATTTCATCTTTTTGTTATTCGTACTAACCAACGTAATGAATTGCAGCAGTACTTATTAGATCACGATGTCCAATCGTTAATTCATTATCCGTTACCACCACATAAGCAGCACGCTTATAGCCAGTGGGAGACCCTTAACTATCCGATAACTGAGATAATCCATGACCAAGTGTTGAGTTTGCCAATAAGCCCGGTTATAACCACAAAGCAGACCCTAGATATTGTTACCAAAATCAATCTATTTAAAGGTAATTAGCATGTTTTCTAATATTGTTAGGGAAATCAATTATTTTCTTATTGATACTTTACCGTATATAAACCGTATGCGTTTTGAATTAAATCGTTGGCGTTTTTATGAATCAGGTACTAAAGGTAGCTTAGCTAGAAATGTTCGTCTTAGAGGCCGTACTGAAATTTTATTAGGTAATAAAGTTACTTTTCGTTCAGGTGTGTTAATTAGTGGCAACGGAAAATTAATTATCGGCGATAATACTACTTTAAATGAATACACTATTATTGCTTGTACACAGTCTGTAAAAATAGGTGCTAATTGTATGTTTGCACCTTACTGTTATATCTTGGATGTAGATCATGAATTCGCAGACACATCAATTGCTATTAAAGATCAGGGCTATCGTCAAGAACCCGTTGTTATTGGCAATGATGTTTGGTTGGGAACAGGTGTTGTTGTGACAAAAGGTGTAACTATTGGCGACGGCTGTATTATTGCAGCTAATAGTGTTGTAAATAAAGATATACCTGCATACAGTATTGCAGGTGGAGTCCCCGCTAAAATACTGAGAAGTCGGTTATGAATTTGTCTCTAGGCAAGGGTTTTGCCTATTTAACCAGTGCTAGCTTTATCGGTACCTTTACGCAAGTAATTAAAGGCAAGTTAATGGCTGTGTTTTTAGGTGCTGCAGGTGTTGGTATTTACTCACAGTTAACATATCTGTTCAATTTAATGTTCACTATTGCTAGCTTAGGTTTTCGCAATGGTATTATTAAAAAAGTAAGTCAGAGTATCGATGATAATGATACTGAAGCCGTTATACAACATTATGCCAGTATCTTTATTTTTCTTTCACTTTTTTCAATTATTATTACGATAATTGTATGTTTATTTGCAAATACAGTTTCTAACTATTTATTTGCGGATTTAGGTAAAAAATCTACACTTGTAATTTTAGTATTATTAGCTATCCCCTTTGCGGTATTAGCAAATACTTACCAAGCAATGCTCAGCGCATCTATGTCAATTAAACTTATTGTTAAAGCTCAGGTTATTGTTGATATTTTTAGCTTACTACCATTCTCTATATTGTTATATTTTGGAGAAATTAAAGGCGCTGTAGCTGCTTTTGTTTTTTATCAGGTATTAAAATTATTAGGTAATACTTACTATTTTTATAAAAAATATGAAATAAACTTATTTCCAAAGTTTTCAGTATTTTCTTGGCAAGACATTGTAATAAATTTTAGGTTTGGTATAAGTGGGTTACTATTAGTTTCATTAAATATGCTGTTAATGATTTTTATATCAAGATATATCATAGCTGAGTTAGGCGAACAGTCTAATGGTTTCTTTGCCGTTGCTTTCAAAGTGGCAACCTTATACTTAGGGGCAGTTTATGCTAATGCTTCAAGCTATTATTTCCCGTTACTATCCAAAAGTCGTAACACTAAGAATTTACGCGATAATGTAAACCATACCTGTCGGTTTTATTTCTATTTATTACCACCATTAATTGTTGGTATTATGGCTGGTAGCGAGTGGGTAATCAGTTTACTTTTTAGCAAAGAATTTTTACCTGCAGCACTGCTTTTGCTGTTTTTTCTTCCAGCAGATCTACTGCGTATTACTGCTGAAACATTTGGTCTTCCATTATTAGTAAAAGAAGAGTTTCTAGCTTATAACAGTTGCTACATAGCTTGGGCTATTTGTTATGGTTTAACGGCAATTATCTTTATAAATAAGTTTGGCCTTGTTGGTATTGGTATAGCCTACTTATTTTCACAGATTATTAATTGCTTACTGGTTTTATCCGTTGTAGCTTGGAAATTGCAGGTTTGGCCAAGTTATAGTTTTTTATGGAGCTTTTTTTTAGCAATCTCTCTAGTAGCAACTGCAGCATTTGGTAATTTCTTGTTTAGTGGCTTTGTCACCAAAATTATTATTAGTGTTTTGGCTTTATTGACTTGGTTTTTTATATCTTATAGGCAACATGAATTTCGGAATTATTTACAGCCATTATTACAAAAGATTTTAAGGTAAAACGATGAAAAAAAATCCTTTAGTTACTTATATCATTCCATCGTACAATCATGCACTGTATATTGAGCAAGCTATAGAAAGTGTTTTGAAACAAACATATGAACCTATAGAGTTGATTATTATTGATGACGGTTCCAAAGATAACACTAAAGAAGTTTTAATGAAGTACTCAAATCATCAAAATATCCAAATTATTTTTAATGAAATCAACCTTCGCCAAAGTGCGACAGTAAACAAAGCCCTGAAATTAGCAAAAGGTGAATTTATTGGTTTATTACCATCAGATGATTGGCTGCTGCCCAATAAGGTGCAGTTACAAATAGAAAAATTTAGTCAAGTTCATAAGAATGTTGGAGTAGTATATGGTAAAGGAGCACGGTTTTTTGAAAACAATGATGGATCTTCAGAGTTGGTTGAAACCGCTTATCATATGTATAAAGGTAAAATTACAGAGCCTCTAATATCGAATGGTAATTTCATTTACCCAATCACTCCATTATTTAGACGCAATTGCTTTCAAAAATATCCATTCGATGAATCTTATACCGCAGAAGGCGAAGCAATCTATTTGAAACTCTCTTTAAGCTTTGATTTTGATTATGTTGATGAGGTAGTGGGTGTAATGCGTGATCATATTGGCAACACAGGAAAGATCACCGACTTAATGTATGAAGAGAATTTACGCTATTTAACTGAATTTTTTGAGCGAGATGACTTACCTCAGAACATAAAATTATTGAGAAAACCACGTATAGCGATGCTTAAAAAAATTAAGGCTATGGAAATGATGATAAATAAACGGGAATATAGAAAAGGAAGGAAACTGGCGATTCAGGCTATAAGATTACAACCTAAGTACATAGCTAACTTTAAGTTTATGACTTCTACCTTGATGACATTTTTACCTGATGTTTTAACAGATACTTTATTAGAAAACTTCTATAAGAAAAAGCGTTCTTACTAACATGAAATTACTTAGGAAAATAGGTTCTCTATCCAAGAAAATTAATGCTAAATTTCTTGCTCACAAAATGTTTATATCCTGTATGTTTTTCAAAGAGGGGATATCTTTTGAAGGAAGCTTCTCTATGTCAGGCCCTGTTAATCTCGCCTGTACTGATGATGGTATTATTAAAATAGGTAAAAATGTGAGCTTTGGATATAATGTGAGAATTGTTGCTCAATTTGGAGAAATATATATTGGTGATGATACCCATATTGGAGATGGAACCTTAATCGTGGCTAAGGATAATATATATATTGGTAATAATGTACTAATTGCTGAATATGTGGTTATTCGTGATCAAGATCATAACATAGATAGTGATCCTATTAATTCTTCTGGTTTTAAGACAGCGCCAATTCATATAGAAAATAATGTTTGGCTTGCAGCTAAGTCTACAGTTTTGAGAGGCGTGCATGTAGGTGAAGGTGCAGTAGTGGCAGCGCATGCTTTAGTAAATAAATCAGTTTTATCAAGATCGATAGTTGCAGGTGTCCCTGCAAAACAGGTGGCTATGAGATGAAAAAAATTGCAATATTCCTTCCAAATCTAAAAGGGGGTGGTGCTGAAAGAGTATTCGTTAATCTCTCTAATGCTTTTGTAAAGAGAGGATTTGAAGTTGATATTATTTTGATCCAAGAGTGTGGTGAGTTATTAGATAGTCTTGATAAAGAAGTCCATATTATAGATTTGGATAAGAAAAGAATACGTCAGTCATTTATTCCTTTAATTTCTTATTTAAAAAAAAATAAACCAGACGCGTTCATAACAGTAATGTGGCCATTGACTGTTATTGGTATACTTGCGTTCCGTTTATCTAGTTGTAATGGATCGGTAATAGTTAGCGACCACAATACTTTATCCCTGTCAACAGCTGGGTTTAATAGGCTAAAAAAAGCTATTCTAGCTAAAAGTATAAAATATTTCTATCCATTAGCAGATATTCGTTTAGCAGTCTCCAAGGGTGTATCAGAAGATATCAAACATTTTTCAGGTCTGAAAAATTGTAAAATAGACGTGATTTACAATCCTGTTTTAATACATTCAGAAAACGAGTTTCTCACTAAGCCCAAAACTGAACGTCTAAGAGTTATTAATGTTGGTTCATTCAAAACTCAAAAAAATCAAAGTTTGTTAATAAAGGCATTTGCAAAAATTGCGCATATTATTGATGTAGAATTAGTCATCCTGGGTGACGGTCCTTTGAGAACAGACTTAGAAGCGTTAGTTCAAGAATTAAATTTAAGTAACTATGTCATATTTCTTGGTTTCAAAAAAGATGTTACAGCTGAATATATAAAATCGGATCTATTTGTATTATCTTCTGACTATGAAGGTTTCGGTAACGTATTAGTCGAAGCCATGAGCGTTGGAACTCCTGTAGTCTCCACTGATTGTAAATCTGGTCCTAGAGAGATCTTATGTGATGGCAAATATGGCAAACTAGTACCTGTAAATGATGTTGATGCTTTAGCACAAGCAATGCTGCAATCTTTGCAAGAGGAACACGACGTTGAGGGCTTAAAAAGGCGGGCTGCTGATTTTTCAGTTGATAAAATTGCCTCCCAATATTTAGATATAATGTTTCCTGAGAGACTAGTAAAAAATGACTAAGAAAAAAATACTATACTTATCTTACACTGGTCTGATGGAGCCACTAGGTCGTTCACAGATTTTAGCCTATCTATTGCGGTTATCAGATGAATATCAATTTACCATTATAAGTTTTGAAAAACCTGAAGACCTCAATAATATTGATGACGTAAAGGCTTTAAAACAAGAATGTGAGAGTTATGGTATCAACTGGCAGCCTAAAGCGTATCACCATAAGCCAAGATTATTAGCTACCCTATGGGACTTATCTGCACTGATTTATTACACTTGGTCATACTCATACTCTAACAGAGCTCAGTTGATACATTGCCGTAGTTACATACCAGCGATAGCAGCATGGCTCGTAGGTAAAACAACTAAAGTGCCTTTCGTTTTCGACATGCGTGCTTTGTGGCCAGAAGAGATGATCGATGCTGGACGCTTAGGCCGAGGTAGTATGATTCATCGAATACTAATCTGGTTAGAGTCCAAGCTACTAAAAGATGCGGCACATGTGGTTAGTCTTACCCAAGCTGCAGTTGATTACTTACAGGTGCAACAGCCACACTTAAAAAACCAGAATTTTTCTGTGATAACGACTTGCGTAGATTTAAACAAATTCAAACTTAATACTCCTATAAATAAGCATGAGAAGCTCGGCACGATGGGTACAGTGATTAGTGGATGGTATCATTTAGACTGGTTATTCTTATCATTAAAAACTCAATTACAAAGAGACAGTAGCGCAACCTTTAAAATTGTCACACGTGATTCAGAAAAAATACTGCGTGAAATGGCTAATAAATACGGTCTTCAGCAATCAAAATTAGAAATTATGAGCTCAAACCCTAATGACATAGCCAGTAATATTACTGACTTAAAGACAGGGTTACTTTATTTTACAGCCGGTATTAGCAAATTAGGTTCTGCACCAACTCGTATGGGAGAGTTTTTAGCTTGTGGTATTCCTGTGATCGGCAACCGTGGTGTTGGTGATATGGCTAGCTTAATAGAGAAATACCAAGTAGGTGTGGTTATTGAAGATGGCAGTCAAAAATCTATAGAACAAGCATTAGACAACCTTGACGAGCTCTATCAAGATAAAGAATTGAGCAGACGTTGTCGATACGCTGCAGAAGAATACTTCTCTGCAGACAAAGGTGCCGAGAAGTATCGTAAAGTTTATAAAGCAATAACTTTACTCTATAAAAAGTGACTGCTCGTTTTTTTCATGAATATTGTAAAAAGGTTTTAAAATGAAAGTGCTGGTTTTAACCAAATATCCTCGTATGGGTGCAAGTTCTCGATTAAGAACGCTACAGTTTTTACCTTTACTTGAGACTAGTGGCTTTGAGTTTACCGTTCAAAGCCTATTTGACAATACCTATCTTGAAAACCTGTATAACAACGGTAATCGATTTAAGTTGGCAAGCGCACGCTATTACTTCAAACGTTTTCTAACGCTATTAACGGTAAAGCAATATGATCTTATCTGGATTGAAAAAGAGTTATTTCCTTATTTTCCTGCTTTTTTCGAGAAAATGCTGGCCACAATAGGTGTGAGATATATAGTAGATTACGATGATGCTATATTTCACAATTATGATTTTTCAAAAAACAAACTAGTACAATTATTTCTTAAAAAGAAAATTGATAAAGTCATGAAGTATTCTAGCTGTGTTATGGCTGGTAATAACTATCTTGCAGCAAGAGCCAAAAGCTCAGGAGCTAAGAACATAAAGTTAAGACCTACTGTAGTCGACCATTTGAAATATAAAACCAAAGAAAACGTAAGTAAAGATCTTTTAACCATAGGTTGGATTGGTTCACCCACTACTCAAAAGTATATTACTGAAATTGCACCCATGCTATATGAAGTTAATAGACAGTGTTCGTTTCGCTTACTTTTAGTTGGTGCTACGAATGCTATTAAAAAAGATCTCCAGGGATTAGAGGTAGACATTTATCCTTGGGATGAAAATACAGAAGCTGACCTAATTCGTTTAATGGATATAGGTATCATGCCCCTGCATGATGGGCCTTGGGAAAAAGGAAAGTGCGGATATAAGCTCATTCAGTACATGGCGAGTGGCGTTCCAGTCATTGCCAGTGATGTCGGAGTGAACCGCGAAATAATAGAAAATTCAAAATCTGGTTTACTTGTCAAAGAGCAATCCGATTGGAGCAGTACTATAGTCAAGTTGATAAACTCACCAAATTTACGTGCACAGTTTGGTGAGGCAGGTAGAGATGCTGTAGAGCAAAACTACTCTATACAAAGCCAATTACCTAAGATTAATAAGATTTTAAATAGTTTTTTGGTCTAAAAATAGACTTTATAAAAGTAGAGGTAGGAATAAGTGTTAGACCTGAATTTGATTAATAATTATAGTTTTATAGCACTTAGACTATATGATTTACCTGCTCTTCTTATATGCCTACTACTAATAATAATATTGGGATACAAGTTTAAGGTTCCAACAAATTATCAGTTGCTCTTAGTGTTACATTGTTTCTTACCATTTGTATTGAATGACGTATTGTTTAGCGTTCACTATATGGGTGATCAACTTAGGTATTGGCAAGGCGTAAATGCTATAAGAAATGGTGAACTAGGCTTTGTAGAGGCTCTATTTAGCGGACAAAATGTTCTACAGGCGAGTGCTTTTCTAGCCGCAATACCTTTTCCAGCACCCTTTTCCTATATAAGTTTAGGTTTCTATAACACAGCGCTTTATATCATTCTCTTCTTCATACTTTATTTCAAAAATATATTCACAAAATTTACTGTATGGTTTTATTTGCTTTTTCCGAGTGCTGCGCTTTATACAGCTTTAAGCTTAAGGGAGACACTAATTTTCTTTTTTATGATTCTGACAATTGTTTTTGCTCGAGAGTCCAAGATATTCAGAAGTATTCTTTGTATTATCCCCATATATGTTATTAAATTTCAGAACTTTTTTATTCTAGGCCCTATCGTTTTAATGTATTTTATTTTTAGTGTTGCACAGAAAGGCATGGGGCTAACTAAAGCACTAATCATCAGTATTATTAGTTTAACTGGACTTATTTTATCGGCTCCTATTGCTATTCCTTTGGTCAATAAATATAGAGCAGCTATGTATCTTGAGGACGGAGGAGATATTGCAGACATTACATTGATATCTGGAATAGGTGATTTTGTCATTCAAGGTCTTACTTCAGGACTATACTTCCTCTCTAAACCGTTTATATGGGAAGCACGTGGCCTACTGCCTTTCATTCAATCATTCGAGAATTTATTTGTACTAAGCACTTTGTTTCTAATTACTCGCAATGCTTGGATAAAGAGTCCAGACAAGCTCGCTTTCTGGCTTTTATTTATGATATTGTCCATGTCTGTCTATGGCTTGGTAGTATTTAATTACGGTACTGCAGTTCGTTATCGCTATCCATTTGTCATGATTTACGTATTATTTGTTTGTGCAGACTGTAATATCCAGCAACTTTTGCCTAATAGACGTTTCCTTTTTAAATGATAACGTCTTATATCTTCATATTTGTAATGAATCCCAATATCAAGTCAAATCAGTTAGGTGAAATACTGTGAAATTTTTAATATATGCAAACTACTTACCTCATGTGTTGAACTTTCGAGGTAAGCTATTAGAAGCAATAGCCAATCTAGGCTACGAGGTACACGTCTTAGCACCGGATATAGATTCACATACCAAAGATTATAATACATTACTTGCCTTAGGTTATATCGTACATGCTGTACCTATGCAGCGTACGGGAACAAACCCTATTGCTGATATGAAGACACTGATAGTTACCTATCGATTACTGCGTGATATACAGCCTGATTATATGCTTTCTTACACTATCAAACCTATCATATATGGCACTCTAGCAGCATGGCTTGCCAAAGTACCTAAGCGTTTTGTTCTGTTATCAGGCCTTGGTTATACTTTTCAAGAAGTTGAAGAATCTGGAAAACGCAGTGGATTCCAAAAGTTAGTACATGGTCTATATCAGCAGGCATTGTCTAGATCGACTAAAGTATTTTTTCAAAATCCTGACGACTTAAACCTATTTAAAAAACTTCAGATACTAAAATCTAGTATACCTGCTGTGATAGTCAATGGCTCAGGAGTAGATGTGGCCGACTTTAATGTACTGCCCTTCCCTACAAATGAATCTGGAAATATCATACCTTCTTTTTTACTTATCGCCCGCCTTCTCAAAGATAAAGGTATCGTTGAGTATACTGAGGCTGCCAAAATTATAAAAGAGCAATATCCTTCAGCCCAGTTTCATTTAGTGGGATGGATAGATGAAAACCCAGCAGCAATTGATCAAGTGCAGCTAGATGAATGGATAGCAAGCGGCATCATCAACTACTGGGGCAAACTCGACGACGTTAGACCTGCTATTGCTGCCAGTTCTGTATACGTACTGCCCTCATATAGAGAAGGTACATCGCGATCTGTATTAGAAGCGATGGCTATGGGTCGGCCTATTATTACTACGGATGCGCCAGGCTGTCGTGAGACAGTGACTGAAGGCTTAAATGGTTACTTAGTACCTATTAAAACCGTGAATGAATTATCGTCCGCTATGGAGAAGTTTGTGGTAAATCTTGAGCTGATTACTACTATGGGTAAAGAGTCTCGTAAATTAACGGAAGATATCTACGATGTTCATAAAGTGAACGCTTTCATGACGGAAGAAATGGGTTTGGTAGATTTAAACCATTCAAGTTAGACTTACTCTAATTTTCCTTAAAATTACTCCTCAGCATCTGATTTAAGTTACTGAATAATTACAGTTTCTTTATTTCTATAATAAGTTATACTTGTCGAGTTTTTCACTGTTTTTAGCACTCTATGAATAAGAATTCATTTATGTTCAATAAAAGAATATTAGCGTCTTTGAAGTTTTTACCTGTTCAGCTACTCATCGGACTATTACTATGCACTTGGATCCCATACTTGTTCTTGGATTGGAGCTATTTAGACCAAGGGTTCAATACGACAAGCACGTTTAATATTCTCATAAGTGGTATGCTTACTTCGTTAACTTTATTTACTTTGAACTTGATACGTCAGTTTCCAGGTATTAATTCGAGTTCATATATACTGCCTGTATTTATTTTTTGGTTTGCTTTAGTTTTTGTGCCTGCTGAATTGACTAAGTATTCTTTTTCTTTGATTTATTACTGCATCAGTGGCATATGCTTACTGAGTTATCTTTTCATTATTAATATAATTAACCGTCGTTATACCATTCAAACTCTTGCTTATATTCCAGTGGGTAGAGCGATAAATATGCCAGAACAAGTGCCCTCTGCAGATTGGTTAAAGCTAGATACAACCAACTTAGGTCAGCATGTAAATGGCATAGTAACGGATCTTCATAGTTACGATTTGACTGATGATTGGCAAGAGTTCATCGCTCATCAGACTTTGCAAGGCATTCCGGTATACCATCATCGTCATATTCGTGAATCACTCACTGGTAGAGTTAAAATCAACCATATGTATGAAAACGAGCTTGGCTCATTGCTACCTTGTGAAAACTATATGATGGTCAAATATTGTTTTGACTTTCTGATTATCTTAGCGCTATTACCGATGACTCTCATCATTTTTCTATTCACTGCGATAGCAATAAAACTCGAAGACAATGGCAAGGTTTTTTATACCCAGTTACGCGTTGGTCATCGAGGTAAGAGTATCAAAGTCTATAAATTTCGTAGTATGCGTGAGAAAGCTAAAGAAGTCCTGACCGTTGATAACGATGACCGTATTACCAAAGTTGGTTATTTTCTCCGTAGAACGAGAATTGATGAGCTTCCTCAGTTTATTAATGTCCTCAAAGGTGAGATGAGCTTGATTGGTCCTAGGGCTGAGTTTATTGATTTTGCCCTCAAACTTGAACAGCAAGTTCCCTTCTTTAATTATCGTCATATTGTAAAACCTGGCATATCTGGTTGGGCTCAAGTCAATCAAGGATATGCGACTGGTGCCGAAGAAACTAAATTAAAAATCGAATATGACTTTTATTATATAAAGCACATATCATTTACATTGGATTTGCTAATTTTCTTTAGAACCATTCATACCACGCTTACAGGTTTCGGTTCACGGTAAGGCCATGAAATTAATTAATCATCTGTTTCGCTAACACTATAGATTATGAGTAAACTACTATGACAAAACAACTGCCCTACCACCGCTTACATAATTTAAAAGTAATAAGCATTTTATTGAGTTTTGGCATAGTAAGTACATACGCTACTGCTCAAAACATATACGTCAACGATATGAGCCTAAAATCAGAACTGAACTGGTTGAACTCACAAGGTGTCATTCAAATAAGTACTAGTACATGGCCATTAACTGCAAATGAAATTAAGCGCGTACTTAGTCTAGCTAAAGTAAAAACTTCAGAACAACAGCAGATAATACAGTCAATACAGCTTACATTAGGGCAAAAACCCAAATCGCTTGTTAACGCACAAGTTGGTCTATACGCTCAAACTGATAGACAGCATTTACCACAAACTTTTGCTGATAATAAAATGTCTACAGTACAAGCTAGTTTACAAGCTGGTGTTAGTGAAGAAGATTGGGAGCTCAATCTACAGGCCAACCTTAAAGATGATGACCTAATAAATGATGACGATGTGAGTTTTGAAGGCTCTTATATAGCAGGCAAATTTGCTAATCAATGGCTAATAGCTGGACAAATTCCAACTTGGTGGGGCCCTGGACATGATGGTAGCCTAATTCGGGGAGATGCAAGTCTTCCTATCGTAGGTTTGACCCTGCAGCGTGATGAGCAAAGTGTACCAACCTCTCCCTATTTATCTTGGGTAGGTCCTTGGCAGTATCAATTATTTGCAGGACAGTTGGACGATTATGAAGCGGTACCAGATGCTAAACTTTTTGGTGCGCGTCTTACTGCTAGTCCATGGCCTTGGTTAGAAGTTGGAGCTTCTCGTACTTTTATGTGGGGAGGAGAAGGACGACCTGAGAGCTTTAGCTCATTTAGTGATGCTCTGTTAGGAACAAGAGATAATGATACTACTTCTGGTAATACTGACCAAGATCCTGCCAACCAACTAGGAGGGTTTGATGCTCGCGTTAACTTAATGCCATTAGTAGGTGTACCGACTGGTATTTATGCACAGTATATCGGTGAAGATGAAGCTGGTGGCTTACCTGCCAAAAACATGTATTTAGCGGGTATAGACTATGCTTCAAGTATAAATGCTCTGCCTTATCAATTATATGCTGAATATACCGATACTCGTTCTAGCGGTGAAGCACGCGGCATATCTTATGATCACTTTCTCTATACAGATGGTTATTATCAGCATGGCTATCCGCTAGGATATGGATTGGGTGGTGACGCCGAAAGTGTAGCGCTTGGTGGTAAGCTTTGGGTAGATAACCAAAACTTTATCTCTACTAAGCTACAATACGCTAAGGTTAATCAATCGAATGAGAGTGACAACCAAGCTTTTCCTGAGCCAGAAACTTTGAAAGTAGCTGATATAGCTTGGGAGCATCAAATGAATCCAAAAACGCTCATTTCTAGTCGAGTCTGGGCGCTAGATTCGAACAAACAGTCAACTGATGTAGGTGCTGGTGTTGGTCTTGAATTTACTAATTTCTAGTGTGAAAATTATAGTTTAATAAAAAGACGCCAGTTAGAAGCCCTTTATAGAATTTACGTTCTATAAAGGGCTTTTTGCATTTATACAGGTTAGGCAAATCTCTATAGCGCAAAATAAACGTTAAATGTGTCGACAGACTCAATCAAACGTACGCAAATCGGCCTTCTTTAACCTAACATTGCTGGTTTAGTTAAAGAAAGTAACCTAGCGCTATAATTGCTAGAATATGGATATAATCAACTTGAACAGTTATTCAATAACTACTACAATGCGTTTTTAGTACATTTTGTGGTAATACTTTGTTTATTTTTGAGTAATCACTCAACATTGTTCATATTTTACCTGTGTTTGTTACCTGATAGTTCGGTGCCATCGTGCCCGTTTTATTTGCTTAATTTGTTCCAATTCACTTTACTTTTTCTCAAAAAGAGATAATCCATGCCAAAACATTTACCACTCTCACTATTGTTTCTTCGCCTTGGTGTTTTCATCGTATTCTTCTTCTGGACACTCGATAAATTCGTAAATCCTGAGCATGCCGCCAATGTATTTGCTAAATTCTACGCTTTAGAAAACTTGGGCATCACTATTGTTTACCTGATTGGTAGCTTACAAATCATTCTTATCTTCTCGTTTGTCATGGGTTTATTCAAAAAATGGACCTACGGCATCATTTTATTACTACATGCCGCTTCTACATTTGCCTCCTTTGGTCTTTATCTAACGCCTTTTGATAACTTGTTGTTCTTTGCTGCATGGCCAATGCTGGCAGCCTGTTTGGCGCTATTCCTAATGAGAGACTATGACACCCTAACATTGGATAAAAATACGTCTCCAGCATAAATGTCGGTGGCAGTGCTTATTGCTTAAATAGTATAAATGTCAGACAACAAGACATAATTTATATACTATTAAGACTGCCGACTTAAATTTTTTATCGTAGTTAGGCGATTCAGACGATTCGATTTGACCACCACCATTACTCAAACAGGGTTACTCAGGGATAAGTGTTCTACTGTTTGAGCAATAACTACGGTTTTAGCCTTCGCTCCCTTATTTGGCCGGACTTTTCATGATTAAAAGAATATTTTTAATACTATTAATATTGATATTAGCGGCAAGCTTTTTTTATTTTGACCTAAATCAATTATTGACGCTTGATGGCTTAAAAGGGTCGATGGCGCAATTTAATGAATACAAAGCGCAGTCACCGCTATTGATTATCGGTGGGTTTTTCTTACTATATGTCGTTGTTACTGCCCTCTCCTTACCAGGCGCTGCGATTTTGACGCTAGCCGCTGGTGCGCTATTTGGTTTGGTTCAGGGCTTACTCGTTGCCTCATTTGCATCGAGTATTGGTGCTACCATTGCCTTCTTGGCATCGCGGTATTTACTGCGTGACACCATCAAACAGCGCTTTCCTGAGCGGTTGGCAGCTATTGATGCAGGCGTCGAAAAAGAAGGTGGGTTTTATTTATTTACCTTACGTCTGGTACCCATATTTCCATTCTTTTTAATCAACCTATTGATGGGTGTAACGTCTATTAAAACATGGACTTATTACTGGGTCAGTCAAATCGGCATGCTGGCTGGGACGTTTGTCTTTGTCAATGCAGGGACACAGCTGGCACAGATAGATAGCTTATCGGGTATTTTATCTTTCAACTTAATTGTCTCGTTTGCATTATTAGGTTTCTTTCCATTAATAGCAAAAGGAGTGTTGAACATGTTTAAAAAACGCCGTGTCTATAAAGGCCACACCAAACCTAAAAAGTTCGATCGCAATATGATTGTGATTGGCGCAGGCGCTGGTGGATTGGTCACAAGCTACATTGCCGCCGCAGTAAAGGCAAAAGTCACACTGATTGAAGCAGGTGAGATGGGCGGCGATTGTCTTAATTATGGTTGTGTACCTAGTAAAGCCATCATTAAGAGCGCAAAAATCGCTGATCAGATTCGCCATGGGGAAAACTACGGTCTAGAGAACACTGTACCGCAGTTTTCATTCAAAAAAGTGATGGCACGCGTACAGCAAGTAGTGGCTGATATCGCACCGCACGATAGTGTTGAACGTTATACCAATCTGGGCGTCGATGTGGTCAAAGGCTATGCCAAATTAGTTGATCCTTGGACAGTAGAGATTCAACTGAATGACGGCGGCATGCAGACCCTAACAGCGCGCACCATCGTCATTGCCACTGGCGCTCGCCCATTTGTACCACCTCTGCCAGGTATAGAAGAAACTGGCTACGTAACCAGTGACACGCTATGGACCAAGTTTGCTGAGCTAGAAGAAGCTCCGAAAAAGCTAGTAGTACTGGGCGGTGGTCCAATCGGTAGCGAGCTTGCTCAAAGCTTTGCTCGATTGGGTTCTAATGTGACGCAAATTGAGATGAGCGATCGCATTATGGGTAAAGAAGACCTTGAAGTGTCTACCTTTGCTCACAAATCGCTTGCTGATAGTGGTGTTAATATTTTGACCTCGCATCAAGCGATGCGCTGCGAGATGCGTGATGGCAAAAGATACATTATCGTCAAACACAATGAAACAGAAATCGATATCGAGTATGATGAGCTACTTTGTGCCGTTGGCCGTAGCGCACGCCTTGAAGGTTATGGTTTAGAGGCACTAGGTATCGAAACCAATCGTACGATCGTGACCAACGAATATCTCGAGACGTTATATCCTAATATTTTTGCTGCAGGCGATATCGTTGGCCCATACCAGTTTACTCATGTCGCTGCCCATCAGGGCTGGTACGCCGCAGTGAATGGTTTATTTGGTAATCTGAAGAAGTTTAAAGTAGATTATCGCGTGATTCCTTGGGTTACGTTTATCGACCCAGAAGTCGCTCGTGTCGGTATCAACGAGCAAGAAGCCATTGATAAAGGCATCGATTACGAGATTACTCGTTTTGAGTTTGAAGAGCTGGATCGTGCCATTACAGATAGCGCGGCTAAAGGCTTTATCAAAGTCATCACGCCAAAAGGTAAAGACAAAATATTGGGCGTTACGGTGGTGTCTGAACATGCAGGCGACCTAATCGCTGAGTTTGTACTGGCCATGAAACATGGTCTGGGTCTCAATAAGATTTTGGGCACCATTCATAGCTACCCTACTTGGGCAGAAGGTAACAAATACGCCGCTGGTGAGTGGAAACGTGCTCACGCCCCTGAGACCGTATTAAGTTGGTTAGAAAAATACCATACTTGGCGTCGCGGTTAATTAATGGCTGTTAGTTAATGGCAGTTTGCTGATCAACGTCATTAAATGACGCGATTGGTAGCAAAGTTCTAAAAGACTCCAATAAAGCTGGTTTAGATTTTGTGATATCTGTTTGGTTTGATATGACAGACTATGAAATCTTTATCAGCTTTACTAACATTTAAATCATAACGGAAACTTGAATGCGCGTTATTGCCACTTTACCAATGCTCAAACGTCTTACGCGATATAGCACCTACGCTATGGTGATGAGCATTTGTATTGGTATATCAGCAAGCACAGCATCGCCAACTACTGCCAATGTTAACCAAGACTTGTCACCTTGGCAGCAGATAGAAGCCCAAGGTAGCAATCAAGATGTTTATTTCTATGCATGGGGCGGTGATCCACAGATTAACGCTTATCTACAATGGGTCGCCGATCAAGTCGATGATAAATATAATATCAACTTAGTCCATGTCAAATTGAGTGACACCAGTGAAGCAGTCAGTCGGGTACTCGCAGAAAAATCCGCCCACAATGACGATCAAGGCAGTGTTGATTTGGTCTGGATTAATGGTGCTAACTTTGCCACCATGAGTGAAAACTCGTTATTACTTAAACAATGGGCAAACAAACTGCCCAATTTTGCGTTGACTGATCCGGACAATAATCCAATCGTAAACTTTGACTTTGGTGTGCCGACCAACGGTATGGAAGCACCTTGGGGACAAGCCTCTCTGACGTTTTATTATGACAGCTTATCGACCAGTAAACCGCCAACAACGCTAAATGAACTGGCTACTTGGACAGCACAAAACCCTGGCCGTTTTAGCTACCCAAAACCACCTGATTTTTTGGGTATGAGTTTCTTAAAATACGTCTTAGTTATGCTGCATGAACGACAAGACGCTCAAACGGGTAAAGACATTAGCGCACAGCTTAACTTGCCTGCCACTGAAGAAAACACCGCACTCGTATTAGACCCGCTATGGGAATTTTTGGATAATTTTCATCCAACCTTATGGCGTAATGGCGAGCAGTTCGTACAGACAGGTGCGCAGATGCGGCGCTTGGTCGATGATACGGAGCTGAGTCTCGCGTTTACCTTTTCGGCACCAGAGGTTCCTGCGGCCGTACAGCGCTATGACTTACCCCAGAGCATTCGCAGCTATGCCATGAGCGACGGCAGCTTAAGCAATACTCATTTTGTCGCCATTCCTTATAACGCTAGCCATCCTCAGGCGGCACAATTAGTAGCCAACTTTTTGATGAGTCCAGAAGCCCAAGCAAAAAAACAAACCCCCTCGGTATGGGGTGACAAAAGCGTACTGGTTCAATCTACACTTAGCCCTGCACACCAAGCATTATTCAAAACCAAGCAGCCCCATCCAAGCGCCCTGCCCTTTGATAGTGTCAAACGCACGGTAAGCGAGCCGCATCCAAGTTGGGTAGAGGCCATCCAGCAAGGCTGGCAAGCACGTTATGGGGTGAGTCCATGAGCCAAGGTTTTGATAAAATAACGAAAAAAGGTGATAGCCCTAGACCTATTATGCTTGAGAAAAAAGATCTGTTTACGCGTATCGTGTCTTTTAGTCCCAAACTCTTAATTCTCATACTAATACTACCGGTACTCTGTGGCCTCATCTGTGTACTGTTGCCTGCCCTGAGCTGGCTTCCTGCCCTAGAAAAAACGACCTTGAATCTGCAAGGGTTTATAGACCTGTGGCAAACGCCTGGCATCACGCAGATGGCTGCATTAAGCCTGGCTACAGGACTTATCAGCACCCTACTTGCTTTTGTCATTGCCCTGATGATATTAGCCGCGTTCTTTAACAGTGTTTGGTTGCAGCGTATTGAGCATTTATTAAGCCCCATCTTAGTCATTCCTCATGCAGCTGCAGCCATTGCCGTTGGGTTTTTGATTGCGCCGTCAGGTATGTTTGCACGGCTCATCTCCCCGTGGCTAACTGGTTGGGAGATGGCACCCGATGGTATGTTTCCACATGATCCATACGGTATCAGCATCATCTTGGGTTTAACCTTAAAGGAGCTGCCGTTTTTATTATTAATGGCACTGGGCGCGCTTGCTCAGCCTGAGCTTGGTAAAAAACTGCGTCAACAGTATACCGTTGCGCTCAATTTAGGTTATTACCCAATTACTGCTTTTTTTAAGGCGGTCTTGCCTCTGTTATATCCTTTTCTACGTTTACCAATTTTAGCAGTGCTTGCCTATGCCAGTGCGAGCGTTGAGATGCCGTTGATATTGGGCCCTAATACACCGCCAACGCTTGCCGTCTCTATCATACAATGGTTCAACGATGTCGATCTTACATTGCGTATCAAGGCATCAGCAGGCGCATTATTACAACTCGTATTGACAGCAGGTTTAGTCGCCTTTTGGCTGGGCGGCGAAAAAGCTATCAAAACAATATTTAGTGTTTCGTCAGTTAATGGCAAACGTCATTATGCAGACGCTATCTGGCAAAAAGTCACCGCTATGCTTACCGTAGGCGTGATTGGTTTTATGTTACTGTCACTCTCTGGCCTCGTTTTATGGGCATTTGCAGGATTTTGGCGGTTTCCAGCGATGCTACCAGAGCAATTCGTGCTATTACACTTTCAAAGTGCCTTTACCCAAATGAGCACACCATTGGTCAATACGCTTAGCATTGGGGCCGTCAGTACTGCCTTTGCTGTTTTTCTGACTTTGCTATGCTTGGAAGCTGAGCAATTGAGTGCTAAACCACTGTCACACTTCACCAGTTTTATTATTTACTTACCGCTACTGGTACCAAGTATCGCGTTTTTATTTGGCTTGGTATGGTTACAGCAGTTAGCCAATTATCAATCAGAATTTTTTAACGTGGCATTTGCCCATCTTTTATTCGTGCTACCGTACGTGTTTTTATCATTGGCCAGTAGTTATCGGCGCTTAGATCCTCGTTTTGCTCATGTGGCCGCTAGCCTTGGTGCTGCACCCATCAAGGTCTTTTTCCAGATAAAACTGCCGCAGTTATTTGCCCCTATTTTGATTGCCATTGCTCTCGGTCTAGCGATTAGCTTTGGTCAGTATTTACCAACTCTATTGGCGGGTGGCGGACGTATTGCTACTATCACGACAGAAGCGGTGACACTGGCGAATGGAGCCAGTAGACGTACCAGTGCTGTCTACGCAATTATGCAAATGGCGCTACCGCTCATCGGTTTTATAGTGGCTTGGATGCTACCCAAATACTTCTTTAGAAGTGGCGCACGGTAGCAGGTTGACCCTGAATAAGTATAGTTGTGAAAAGCATCAGCTATCGAAAACAGCCGTTATGAAAAAACTAGCCACTGAAAATACTAAAATCATTAGTCGTAAAAAACGCAAACAAAGGGTTCCTGATGCCATCATCTTTACAGATAAAAGACTTACAACTGTTTCGTCAAAATGAGCAGTTATTGAGTATTAATGAGCACATCGCTGGTGGTGATATCCTAACCGTGATGGGCCCTTCTGGTAGTGGTAAGTCCAGCTTACTGAACTGGCTAACAGGCACTTTGGCGAGCGATTTTACCGCGACGGGTACTGTCTGTTTAAACGATAAAAATGTGACTCACCTGCCTGCGCATTTGCGACGTATTGGTGTGCTGTATCAAGACGCACTGCTGTTTTCACACCTATCTGTCGCGGGTAATATTGCTTTTGCCATGCCAAAAGGAAACAAAAAACAGCGTGTTGAAAAAATAGCGCAATCTTTAGCGCAAGTGGGCTTAGAAGGGATGGGAGATCGTCATCCTGATAACCTATCAGGTGGTCAACAAGCACGTGTCGCCTTATTACGCACGCTACTGAGTGAGCCCAAAGCGATACTACTTGATGAGCCATTTAGCAAACTTGATACTCAGTTGAGAATGGATACGCGGCAATTGGTATTCGATCAGATTCGTACTCATAAGTTGCCTGCTATTATGGTCACGCACGACCAAAGTGACGCTGAAGCAGCCAATGGCAAAGTTATTCATGTAGGACAATAGTCTTGTAGATTAAAGTCAAAAATCCAGCTAAAGCAACAAGAAAGCAAAACATAAAAGGCAGCTCGCATGTTAGACAAGTTTATTACGCCCTTTATCAAGCCGCTGCTAACCCCAATAGTAGCGACATTACATAAGCTCGGTATTACGGCTGATCAGCTTACGGTAGCTGGATTCTTGGTCGGTATGTTGGCATTACCACTACTTGCGTTTGAGCTATGGTATGGCGCACTGGCAGCGATAACATTGAATCGTATTTTTGATGGGCTAGATGGTGCGATGGCACGCTATGCACAGCAAAGCTCAAGTGCAGGCGGTTATCTCGATATTACCCTCGACTTTCTGTTTTATGCAGCTGTACCACTCGGGTTTATCTTGGCCAACCCTGCACAAAACGCTATTGCAGGCGCGTTGTTGTTAGCAGCATTTATTGGGACAGGTTCGAGCTTTTTGGCCTTTGCGATTTCTGCAGAAAAATTTCAATTAGACAAGCCGCAGTTTAAATATAAAAGCTTTTATTATCTTAATGGTCTTACTGAAGGCACCGAGACCATTGCTCTTTTTATTGCTCTTTGCATTTGGCCTCAGCATTTTGTGCTACTGGCTGGTATCTTTGCTACTGCCTGCGCTGTTACTATTTTCACTCGTATACATGGTGGGTATCATACCCTCAAGCAGCTCGAATCTACCAAGTAAGCGTCTAGAGATATACGCCGTATCAAAACCCAGTCATCATACCGCTAAGCATTTACCGAATCATCGAGTCGCAGTGCTTCTATAGATAAAGCCATATCTTCAGCAAGGGCGTGTACCGTCGAGCTCTCTATGTCACGCTGTGCAAAGGCACGCAGTCCCATGACTTCTGCCTGTAAGCGGCGACCAAGTCTAACCGGATCAAGCTCACTATCCATCTCACCGACATTCTGCGCTTCTCTAAAGCATTCTATAAATCGCGTCTCCATACCTGCCAGCAGCATTTCCACCTTGGTTAACGCTGTCTGCTCACGCGCGCCCAGCTCCAGTAAGCTTTTGACCAACATACAGGCTCGGCTCGGTAATGCTTTGTCACGAATCCCGCCAAGCTGACGTATATAAGCGGCCAGTCCTAATAAAGGCGTCTTATGATGGCTCAATACTCGCTCAAGCTCGGTCAACCCTAAACGCGCATAGTATTCTAGCGCTTCTTGAAACAAGCCTTCTTTATTACCAAAAGCGGCATAGATACTGCCTGGGCGCATATCGAGTGCTTGCTCGATGTCTTTTAGAGACGTGGCATGAAAGCCCTTTTGCCAAAAAAGCTGTAGCGCACGCTCCAAGGCGTCATGACGGTTGTAAAGTGCGGTGCGTGACATAATGTGCCCCATTTAAAAAGCCGTGACCTCATATAAAAATGGGCACGGCTATAAAACTTGAATGATTGCTCAATTTTATCCTGAATGGGTGCGACAGTAAAGTTAATATAAGAAACGGTCTGGTAAGCAAACGTAATGCTAGGGCGCGACTTAGCTATCAACCATCACTCTACAATAATTCAACAATCATGCTGATAGCTAGTAAATGGTCTCTACAGTGGCTAGTGATAATCTAGTCAAAAATCCAATTAATCAGTCAGTAATACGTGTTTGCTCTTCTGATAAGCGGACAAACCATCACCGCCCAACTCACGGCCGATACCGCTGTGTTTGAACCCGCCCCACCCTGCTTCTGGCAGTACGATTTGTTGCTCGTTAATCCAGATATGCCCGGCTTTGATTTGTAGCGCCATCTCGAGTGCGGCAGTCTCATCGGGGCTCACAATGGTTGCTGCTAGAGCAAACTTACTATCATTAGCTAGACGGATAGCCTCTGCGCCGTCAGTAAAGGTTGCACAGACTAATACAGGCCCAAACACTTCCTCCATCCATAATTGACTGGTCGCTGGCACATTTGTATAGATAGTTGGCTTTACAAAATAGCCAGATGCTTCTAATAACTCACCACCAGTTAAGCAATTTAGATTTTCAGCTGTCGCAATATTAAAGAATTTCTTAACTTGATTCAGCTGCTGCTCGCTCACCAATGGACCCATTTGTGTATCTGTCGCGAAACCATCACCAATTTGCAGACTTTCCGTTTTTACTTTTAACGTCTCAAACAGCTGTGTAGCGATATCTTGATGGACAACCAAACGCGACGTGGCCGAGCATATCTGACCTGCATTGGTAAATATGCCGCCAATGATTAAATCACAAGCATAATCAATATCAGCATCTGCGCAGACCACAATAGCAGACTTACCGCCAAGCTCTAGGCTAATGTCTTTGATGCCTTTTGCTGCTTGAACCATCACCTTTTCACCGACTATATTACTACCAGTAAACGATACTTTGTCAATCAGTGGATGACTGGTCATAGCAGTACCCACTTCCGCAGCGCCCGGTAAAATATTAACCACCCCTTTTGGCAAGCCAATCTCAGATAAGATATTACCTAGCATAAGCTCTGGTAATAATGTCACTTCAGACGGTTTCAATAGCACGGTACAACCTGCCGCTAGCGCAGGTGCCAGCTTCCAAGAGGTCGTTACCATTGGGAAATTCCAAGGGGTAATCAGCGCACAAATACCCACTGGCGAGTATGTCTTTAACAAACGAATACCCGACTCAAGCGTTGAGACCTTAGACCACGTTGCCTGATCTGTGATGAAGTTGGCATAGTAGCGATAGCAAGCAATGGCGTCCCCTACGTCTATCTTTGCTTCTTCAATTGGCTTACCGTTGTTTAATACAGACAGCCCAACCAACTTATCGAATTGCTGCTCCATAGACTCTGCAATCGCATTTAGATAGCGGGCGCGCTCACTTACACTAGTCTGTGACCATCCAGCAAAGGCTTCATCAGCTGCTTTAACTGCCTGCTCTACATGGGAACTGGTGCATAAGCGCGTCGTTGCAATCACCTCGCCTGAATTTGGATCATACAACACATGGTTATTTGTATTATCAAAGCTTGCATCACCAGAATCGGTCGCGAGCGCTTCAATCGTAACCCAGTCACCATTGATATAAGCGGCATTGAGTACAACTTCGTTTTGAGCCGTTTGTATGGCAGTTTCTCTGGTTAAATCTGTAGAGTTCAGCATTTCCATAATGGTCAATCGCCTTATATTTTTGATCTAATTTTCTTTATGTTCGTAACGTCCGTAACGTGATTGGCTAAATGGTCGGTCTAACTGACTACAGAAAAACCGACCATTTGTATATTATCGTTAGGCTAGATGCCTTGTGAATACTAGATACGCCACTAATACAGTAGATGCGCCACTGACGTGATGACTACCAAGCTGATAAGCGTGCGAAGGATGAAGATTAAAAATAGCTCTAATACATTCAGCTTAATATTTGACTTCAAAATCAGCGCACCTACTTCAGACATGTAGATAATCTGAGTAATTGAGGCAGCACCAACGATAAATCGTGTCATCTCACTTTCGATACTTTTTCCGACCAAAGCTGGCAAGTACATATCCGCAAAGCCCATAATCATGGCTGGGCCAGCTTTGGCCGCTTCTGGAATCTGCAACCATTCAAGTACTGGCACTAACGGTGTCGCTATCCAGTTAAAGACAGGCGTGTACTCTGCTAAACCAAGACCAATCGTACCGATAGCGAAGGTTACTGGAATTAGTCCCAAGTAGATATCAAATAGATTATGGACACTGCGCTTGAACACTTTACCTAAGCTAGGCATAGAGTGCGCACGAGTGACGGCACGATTGACCGCCCATTGGTACGTTGTATATTCAGCAGGGATGCCTTCATCTAGCATGCTTTTGCCAGAATGATACGTATCAGGCTTGAGAGACAATGGCGGTATACGTGGCATGATAATCGCAGCGATGAAACCGGTTAGCGCAATGGTCAGATAAAAGAAGACGAAGTTATTGTCTACGCCGATGGTTTTGGCAACCACATAGGTAAAGGCGATAGAAGTGACTGAAAATGTGGTCGCGATAATGGCGGCTTCGCGTTGGCTGTAAAAGCTTTTATCATACTCTTGCATAGTGACTAGCAAGCCGATAGACGCGGCACCAAACCAAGAAGACATCGCATCGACAGCAGAACGACCAGGCAATTTGAAAAGTTTGATAAATACTTTACTGGCTAAAGTACCCAAAAACTCCATCAAGCCAAAATCAGTCAAAAATGGCAGGGATAGAATGGCAAAGAAGAACAACGGAATCAAAACAGGAATCAAATCTTCAAAAATGACACCGCCCGTATTACGGTTGATAATAAACTCAGGACCGACCTGTAGAAAAATCATCCAGACAAATGCCATACCTAAAAACCGAATAGCAAGCCAAAACCACTCAATATCAAAGAGTTTTTTGGCAAGCGAACCTTCACTCAGATTGGGCTTCAATACTTTGACTGCTAGCGCACCGATAAAGGATATCGTCACGAGCGCCATCGTGATATAGGTCACCAAACCACCTAAGGCGGTTTGTAGCGTATCCGTCAACACACCCAATAAAATCGTGACTTTACCATCCCACTCAAACGGTATGATAAATAACGCAATACCCAATGCTGAAAACAACAAAAATTTCCACATTGCTGCACGCCACTGTCCTGCTTTTGGCGTCTCTGGATCGACCGTATTATTCCCTAAAATCGGCTGCTGCGACTTATCCATATAACTCGTCATTTAACTTCTCCTTGATGGGCGATGATTGCCAGTTTTTCCATTTCTCTGTCTGACCAATACCTGGGTTGAGCGAATTGGTTGGATCCAGTTTTTTATAAAAATAATTTAGCTCAGTTTTAGCAGGATACACATGCCCCACATTGTGTTCGGCAGGATACTCAATATGACGCTTATCATAAAATGCCAGCAGCTCATCCTTGAATTGCTTGGCATTGGTCATCGGTTTCAATAAATAGTCTTGGTGCATGACATGGCAAAAAAAATGCCCCAAATAAAAGGTTTTACTGACTTGTTCTTTTAAGTATGCAGGTAGAATCTCGTCCCAATCTGTCGCGTTTCTTGGTAAGGCAATATCAGTCGCTAACAGCTCGCCAAACTTGTCTTGATTTAAATTATGATAACGGAACATAGCAGCGGTCGCGGCACTGCGAAATACCAACAGTGATTGCGATTCAAGCTCTGTACACACATGCAGCGCACCTTGATATTGCTGTAGATGATTTTGCAAAAAATCCTGCGCAGCAGCGATATTGTTGCCATCAGTTTTATTAAAATCTTTATTAATGCCTTTATCAAAGCTGTTATTAATGCCATTATCAAAGTCGTTATCAAAACCATTTGCGACTTTTATAATCAAATGGTATTTATATGAGCGTGCCTGCGTACTCAAAACTGCAGGTAACGATGGCGGCATAAATGCAGATGATAGTTGCAGTATCCGATCTGGCAGCGTCTTTGGGAGGTGCCATTTATTCAGATAGTAGCCAATTTTTGCTTGCAGTCGATACAGCGACCCTATCTTGCTGGCGGGTAATGAGCGCATACTCAGACAAGTATCTCGGCCATAGTGCATCGTAATGTCGTTATAGTCTTTGTGCATATACTCTGCCAACACGGGCAGATTTAACTCACTTTTTAGCCATTGTTGCCTGAGTGTGGTTAAGGTATCAGCGTCGTTGGTCGAAACATAAAACGTTTTCTCTTGCTTGGGCTTGGCAAAGGTCGCTACCCTCACCGCAAATACAATGATCTTGCCAGCTGAGCCAGACGCTTCATACAGACCATTGGGATCATTGTTAAATCTCGCAGGTGTATCCGCTTCGCAATCACGTACTTTGTGCTGATAATGATGGTTGGTACAGGCTTTACTGTCACTCGTGCTATTTGAGACCTTATTAAACGTGCCAGCTTGCAGGTTCTCTAGCATTTCCTCTGGCTGAGTACCTAAATCCAGTCCCAGATGATTGATTAACTCAAACTGACCTAAGCTGTTACGTCTGGCAAATAACGCCATCTCAGTATAAGCAGGTCCACGCTGCACCAACATCCCGCCCGAACTGTTGCAGATGCCACCTATCACTGATGCACCTACGCAACTAGAGCCCAGCACTGAATGCGGCTCACGCCCTAATGGCGCAAGGATAGACTCTAATTGCTGAAGGGTGGCAGCTGGCAAAGCGATGAGTTCTGTCGCGTCATTGAGCAGATAAATACCACTCAATAACTGCATCGAGATGATAACCAGCGGTCGGTCATACTCACCATTCGGAGTTGAGCCACCCGTCAGACCAGTATTGGCCGCTTGAGCAATAATAATCACATCAAAAGCGGCACAGATATTAATGACGCGCCATAGTGCCACAAGAGAGTGCGGTATCACAACTGCAATGGTAGCGTCTGTGATAGCCTCAATTGCACCTTGCACATAAGACTGCTGTTGGCTAGGTTTTGTCAATACATTGGTCGTACCAACGACAGCAGCAAGCGCCGTCAACAAACGCGGTATTTGCTCATGTCTACTTTCTGACATTTCTCTAGCATTGGGCGTCATGAACGTGCTTCCTTGCGTAACCAGCGTTTGTCATTTTTTTGTCTTTTTTAGACCTGTGACTATCGGTCTCGTGATTATTCGTGGCGTTTGAGCCAGTATTACTTTAACTAAAATAAGTCACTGTCTTAGCCATTTCTTTTAGAAAGTCGTCCGCTTCATCAATCTCATAAATGATTGGCTGTTTACCCTTTGTGTCTGTCTTTAATGCGTCTAGCAATTGCTGCTTATCAGTGATTCTACGATAGCCAGCGCCAAACCCTGCGGCTAGTGACTCAAAGTTTGGCGTTTTGATGTTAACGCCAATCAGTGGTAAACCGCCCTCTTCCATGTAACGACGAATCTCACCGTAGCCTTGGTTGTTCCATAGCAAAACGATCAATGGTAGCTCAAGCTCGGCTGCGCAGATGAGCTCGGCAATCGTAAATTGAATACCGCCATCACCCATTAGACTGACCACAGGCAGGTTTGAGCCAACCATGGCCCCGATAGCGGCAGGCAAACCATAACCTAATGTGCCAAAACCTGTCGACGAGTTAAACCATTTACGCGTCGCCAAGGCTTCAAGACCAAGGTTACCGCTATAAACAGGCTGCGTTGAATCACCAACGAAAATGACGTCTTCTACCTCATCTCTAATCAGCTTCAGTAAAGCATTTTGACCCGCAAAGTCTGTCGTTACATCCTTCAAGATGGCCTGCTTTGCTTCGTTTACTCGTGACAGTGCTTGATGATCGAATGTCTGACCTTCTAAGCGGCTGCATAAACCACTAATCGCCATCTGCGCATCGGACAGTACCGCGATATCTGCTCTAAATGGACGCTGCAATTGTTGGGCATCACAGTCGATACGTACTAGCGTGCCGTTGATTTTGAACTCACCATTAAAGAACACATCATAGTCAGTCTCGCCAAGCTCAGTACCAATCGCTAACACCCAATCCGCCTCGGTAATCACGGCTCGGCCTGCTTCTAATGACTGGTTGCTACCTAAACTTAATGGATGACCAGGTGGCAGCAAGCCTTTTGCATTAATCGTCAAAAACGTTGGCGCATCTATCAGCTCTGCCAATCGCTGTGCATCGTGATCGACATCGACACAGCCGCCTCCATAAAGTATTACAGGATTTTTTGCGGTTTTTAATGACTGTACGATTAGGTCTAACTGCGTAGGATTCGGCAATGGTCTTGTGACCTGCGGTAGGCTCACACTATTTGTACCAGCTTCGCTATTTGCTACAGCATTTAACTTAGGCGGCTTGGCAACATGACGGGCATCAGCAGTGATGACATCGATAGGCAGCTGAATATGCACAGGGCCAGGACGCGCACCATTAAATAAGGCAAAAGCTTCTGCAATGACTTTCGGTAGCGATTCAGGTTGCCAAATAGTCTTACTCGTCAATGCTACTTTGCTAATCATACCTTGCTGATCATGCAATTCATGCAAATGCCCTTCGCCACTACCCGTGTCTTTGACTTTATTGACACTAGATATCACTAGCATCGGTATCGAATCAGCCAGTGCTTGCGCCATCGCCGTCATAATATTGGTCATACCAGGGCCAGTGATAATAAAGCATACGCCAATCTTGCCAGAGGCACGGTAGTAACCATCTGCCATAAACCCAGCGCCTTGCTCGTGACGCGGCGTCACGTGACGAATATTGGTATTTGGCAGGCCGCGATACAGCTCTACCGTATGTACACCAGGAATACCAAAAACGGTCTCTACACCATAATATTCTAGCCACTGCACCAATAGCTCACCACAGGTCAATGATGATGTGTCAGACAAAGAAGAAGGCGTTTGCGTCAATTGGGTCATGGGTCAGTCATCCTGAAAAATATAATTAGTATTAAGTTAAAATTTTTATATTGGCTGATGGTTTATTTTTAATCGTTATTGAGTGCTATTCATTACAAGTCATGGTGCCGTAACCAATCATCAATCATGATGTTTAAACGTTTACCTGAAAAGCTAGGGAAATGCCCACCATGAACGACTCGCACTGGCAATGCGTTTAAGCGGCGCATGCTCTTGGCGTAGTCAGCCATGTTGCTATGCCACGTATCTTCAATTAATGGGCCATCATAGATAAGGTCACCAGAAATCAGCGTTTCGCTAGCAGCTTCCCACAAGGCAATACCACCTGGAGAATGACCTGGCGTATGAATCACTTCAAACTGACGATTGCCCAAATCAATCACGTCACCATCTTCAAGCTGCATAATTTTCGCTGGTGCAGCAATTTTATAACCGCAATGGGCATAAGGTTCAGGCGGTAGCGCGTCAAACATCTCATCGTTAACAAACATATCTGCCAAAGTACGAGCATTGTCTGGTTCAGCTAAGATGTGTGCTTCAGCAGAATGGACATGACAGCAGTCAAACTCATTTGCTGCGCCAATGTGGTCAAAATGGGTGTGACTGGCAACACCAACGATATCGCGATCAGCGAGCAAAGCGACATGGCGGCGCAATGGTACAGCACCTAACCCAAAATCTACTAATAAATCGCGTTCGCTACCCCGTACGTGCCACAGATTGCAGCGGAAAAACGGCTTAATCCATGGCTCATCGATAAGTGTGACTCCGTCACTGAGGGTGGTGGTTCGATACCAGTTTTCTGGATTGATTCGAGGTAATAGCTGTTCACTCATAAGTCAGCTCCATTAACGACATGAGTATCTTTAAGAACACGCAGGTCCTTAAGATAATTTTGATGCATACGACTCTCATCAATACGGGCGATATCGATATCTACTATCATCGTGCCAGCGGTCAAACCAAGCCTTCCGATTACCTCGCCATCGGGACCAGCGACGATGCTATTGCCACAGTAATGAAGAGTGTCTTCTACGCCTGAGCGGTTGATACAAGCAACAAAGCATTGATTGTCAATGGCACGAGCGCGAATTTGCAGTACTTGACGCTCTGCATTTGGCAGCATATTTGCTGTCGGTGACAGGATGACCTCTGCGCCTGCTTGTGCCAACTCTCGTGCCACCTCTGGGAACTCATTATCGTAGCAAATCATTAAACCTAACTTGCCAAATCTAGTATCAACCACGCAGGACTTTTTACCTGCTGTAAAGAACTCGTTTTCACGATCCCATAAATGACGCTTATTATAAGTCGCAAGGTGTTTTCCATTGTCATCTAGCAGTATGGCAGAGTTGCTTAACTCACCATTAGACTGGCGCTCAGCGAAACCAAACAATAGATGCAAGTTATATCTATCAGCAAGCCTAGCTGCTTCAGTGACAATTGGACCATCGATAGTCTGCGCTAGCGTATCAAGACGCTCAAAGATGTTGTAGCCTGTAAATGCAAGCTCTGGCAACGCGAGCAGATCTACTTTTTCCTCTACTGCTAGGCGACAAAGCGACTCTAAAGCTTCTAGATTGGCCGTCGCTTCAGCCAGTAAAGGATTGGTTTGAGCAATCATCAATTTCATAATGATGGCTCCTTTTGAGCTGAAGTGATAGCGCTATTAGGACGAGTAAACAAAGTCGCACCTAACCAGTAAAGACCACCAGTAATAATAAAGACAGGTAATGAAGCACCGAAAGATGGAGGCGCTATCAAAGTCCAGTATGCGGCGAGCGCTGCACCGATTAGATAGGCTGCGATAGCAATCTTTGCAGTAGGACGACCTAACTGTTTGGTAGAGTCAAGCAGCTTTGCGGTATAGCCTTCTTGACCAACAAGATAATAATCGACAATCATGACTGAAAATGCTGGGATAAATAGTGCACCTACGATTAATAAGAAGTTTTGAAACTGGTCTAAAATACCTGGTATCAGCGCCCCAAAGATAGTGACCAAACCAATGATAAGTGCAGGTTTCCAAAAGCTCATGTTAGGAGCGATGTTCATGCAGGATAGCGTTGCGCTATAGACTGCCATTACATTGGTTGTCATGACTGAAAAGAAGATAACTAGAGCAGCTGGCAGGCCAAAACCAAAGTCAGCAAGTAGACGAGTTGGGTCGTAAGTCTGTTCCATACCGTTTAAGATAGAAAGCCCTGATATCGTCGCACCCAAACCCATGGCAACGATAGCCGCCATAATGTAGCCAAAGTAAGTACCCCATACGGCAATCTTTGAAGTCTTACAGTTACGGTTGTAATCAGCTGCCGAGGACATCCAAGAGAATGCAGTAGCAATGACAATATCAAACGCAATACCTAGCGTAATACCATTGCGTGATTCAACTGGCATCTCAAACAGGGTCGATACATCATAATGTTGGTTAAGTTGATAAAGCACGACGACCGTAAGACCTGCCATGGCTAGTGCCGCCCAGCGCTCGACCAGCTCAATACCGAGGTGACCACGTAACACAATTAGCACCACGACGGTCTCACACAAGATCACAAATAGTGGCAGGTTACTATAACCTGTGGTCGCCTCAATCGCGTAGTTCAGACTCATACCAGCGAGCAGCGCCTGAATACAGCTCCACGCAATAAGTACGCCCATGTTTACCAGTGAGATCAACTGGCTACCAAGTGGTCCATAAGCTCTACGTGTTAGCGCCATCGATGGCAAACCGGTACGCTGGCCCATCAAACCAACCAAAAGCAGTGGAATTGCACCGATTAAAGAACCAATGAGTACGGTCGTAATAGCAGTGGTAAATCGTAGATCTGGTACCAACAACATCCCAGTTAAGATGGTTGTGACTACGATATTGGCACCAAACCACAGCGCAAACGTACCAATTGAACCCAAACTGTGTCCAGCTTCATTTGGAGAGAGGGTATCTTGACCAAAAAATGAAGAAGGTTTACTCATTAGTGTCTTCCTTAACTGAGTTATATTAATACCAGTCATTGCACTGGTGCCGATAAAGCTACTCTATGCTCTACATCTCACCCATAAGAGACTGTCAATAACCCATTCCTTTTACGGTTATCATGTTGAGATATAACGACTAGTAAACCGCCTTAACCTTGTCGTCATAGCGTACGCCCGGCAGGATGCATAGCATCTCGAACAATAAGTTCGCCGCCAATACCGAGGTGTTACCAAATGGATCATACGGTGGTGATACTTCGACTAAATCCCCGCCGACCACGTCTAGGCCACGCATACCGCGAATGATTTCGATACCTTGAGTAGAGGTCAAACCGCCGATTTCAGCAGTGCCTGTACCTGGGGCAAATGCAGGATCAATACCGTCGATATCGAAGCTCAAGTAGACAGGACCATCGCCTAGCTTTTCGCGTACTTCAGCCATGAGCGGTGTTAGCGACTTATACCAACACTCTTCAGCAGGTACCACACGGAATCCTTGCTCAGTTGACCAGTCAAACTCTTCAGCGCTATAGCCTGTACCACGTAGGCCAATCTGTACCACACGATTGCCATCGATGAGGTTTTCTTCAACAGCACGGCGGAATGGCGTACCATGAGCGATTTTTTCGCCAAACATATCATCATTGATATCAGCATGAGCATCGATATGTACCATACCGACAGGGCCATGTTTTTTGGCAAGTGCACGCAGAATAGGCAACGCGATAGTATGATCGCCACCTAGTGTTAGAGGAATCGCGCCGTGTTTGACGATTTTATCGGTATAGAATTTTTCGATGATATCAACGCTTTTTAGCAGATTGAACGTATTGATAGGCACATCGCCGATGTCAGCGACTTGTAATGACTCAAAAGGCGCAGCGCGAGTGGCCACATTATAGGGACGAATCATTCTTGACTCATCACGAATCTGTCTAGGACCCAATCTTGCACCGCTACGGTTGGATGCACCAATATCCAAAGGTACGCCAACGAACGCCACATCTAACCCTTCAGCATCGGCTTGAGTTGGCAGACGCATCATAGAAGCGAAACCGCCAAATCTTGGCATATCATTGCCGCTTAATGGTTGATTGAATGTCATAAGTTACTTCCTTGTTCTATTTGGTTTAAGTACACAATTTGCTACATGCCATTGACAATACATAAATATAAGAGAAGGAACCATGGTAAAATTTAGAAGTAAACTTCTATTTTTTCGTAGTAAAGTGCGCTTATAGGTCACTATCAGAAGTTTATGAAAAGCAGTATCGATTAAAAAAAGATGATATTGATTTAGTAAATAAGGAGCCGCTTTTGATATTGGATGAACTGATAAAGATAGACATCAAAACACTACGTAGCTTTATGGCTATCGTAGAGTGTCAAGGCGTGACGGCCGCTCAGTCACGTTTGAATGTCACTACTTCTGTGATCAGTGGACACTTAACCCACTTAGAAGATCGCTTAGGCATGACGCTGTGTCATCGTGGTCGAGCAGGATTTAAACTCACAGAGGACGGTGCCGCTGTTTACGAGGCATGTTTGGGCTTTACCGAATCAGTCGCCAGCTTTCAACATCAGCTGCATTACATTAAACAATTAGACTCAGTTCACGGCGGGCACATCAGGCTTTGCTTGATTGATCAGATGCCCAAATTTTTTTATGATGCACTTAGACAACGTCTAGCCAACAGCTACCGCAATAACCCACTAATACACTTCTCTATCGACGTACAAAGCCCTGAGAGCATGTTAGAAAAGCTCTTAAGTAACGAGAGTGACATTGGTGTGGGTTATTTTGGCAGCTTTCCACCTTTACTGACTTTTAAGCCAGCATTTGTTGAAAAACAAGTGGTCTGCTGTGGACGCGAGCATGGGCTGTTTTATAACTCGGAAGGATTAACTTTTGAAGACCTAGAACAGAACTATCCGTGGATAAAAAGAGGCTATGTGGTAGAGCATCATATCAATCATATTCGCCCCAAGACGTTAAGCGCGACTACTTATCATATGGAGGCGACAGCGCAGCTTATCCTTGCGGGTCACCATGTTGGCTACTTGCCGCGTGATTTAGCAAAGCGTTATGAGGGTATGGGACTGATGAAAATACTACTGCCTGATGAGGCAAGCTATGATGTTGAGCACCATTGGGCATATCGAGAAAATCAGCCTAAACAAGCAGCTGACTTTTTGAATAAGATGATGAACTTGTTATAAGATACCACTAGATTTATTACACTACTACAGACGGTTGTTGGTACTTTAGACCAATGGTTCTTAGCTTCCCTTTGTCATCGACTTCCTTAATAACCAATGACCACTCGTCACTCACCACAACGGTATCGCCCGACACTGGCGCGGTACCTAAGTGTGATTTCACGTACTCGGCCACCGTTTGCTCCCACATGTTTTTTGCGCTGTCTTCATCAGACGTTTTGAGTGTTTTTACCAATGTCTCAGATGCCATAATTCCTGTAAAAAACGGCAAATCACCAAGCTTAACACTCGGTGATAGCAACCAATCGCCATAGAAGTCATCGATAGCTTTGCGATCTAATGTTGTGTCATTGAAAATCTTGGCGATTTTGCTCGCGTGATTACCTCTCATCGCATACCAGACACTGTCACCGAATTTTAGCTTTGTGTTGTCATCGACTACTACGATTTGCTGATTACGGACTAGCGCAAAGACACTGATTTCATCTGGGTTAATACCTTTGGAGATACCCATAGGATGACGCCCAATGGCAAATGCGCCCGACTTTGCCTCAAACTCATACAGCGTGATACTGGCCTTATCGGATACCCAGACTTCATGCTCCTCTTTTGGGTCTTTATTGGTTGGAATACGTACCTTAAACAGATTGGCCATCGTCGGGATGGTTGTGCCTTGCAAAATCAACGACAGAACCACGACGCCAAAGGCAATATCAAACAGCATAAAGGCGTTATCTATCCCAGCCATGACGGGTAAAATTGCCAAGGTAATAGGCACTGCACCGCGCAAGCCAACCCAAGAGATAAACCCAATCTCTCTGTCTTTAAATTTGAAAGGTTTTACGCTGGTATAGACGGCAATAGGACGCGCGACAAAGATCATAAAGAGCGCGATTGCAACCGAATAATGCCAGACATTGAGGACGTTTGACGGAGTGACCAATAGTCCTAATACTACGAAAAGCACGGCCTGCGACAGCCAAGCAAAGCTGTCCATCACTCGCATGACATGCTCTGTCGAGCGCACCTTATGGTTGCCGATTAACACACCAGTGAGGTATACCGCCAAAAATCCACTGCCACCAATGAGATTGGTCGCGGCGAACACAGCCAAGCCAGCAGAGAGGATTAAAATGGCGTACATGCCTTCTGCTAAATGTACCTTGGGCAATAATCGGGATAGAAAATAACCGAACAATAAGCCCATGCCGAGACCAAAGCTCAGCTGCTGTAGCAATAAAACTAAAAAGCCAAATACTGTCTGACCAGCAGGATCTACATTTAGGGCAATCAAACCAGTAACTAATAAAATAGCCAAGGGATCGTTGGCACCAGACTCAAGTTCAAGCGTTGCTTGTACACGGTCGTTAAGCTTGACGCCGCCATTACGTAATAGAGAAAATACCGCTGCTGCATCGGTCGAGCCGACAATCGCTGCCATCAGTAAACCAAAGCGCCAATCGACATCGAGCAGCCAAGTGACAAAGACCCCTAGCACCATGACCGTGACCAACACGCCCCATGTGGCCAGCGTAATCGCAGGTTTTAGCCCTACTCGAAACGATTTAAAGGACGTACGTAAACCACCATCTAGCAAGATACAGGCTAAGGCTGCCTGCCCAACGAAATTGGCTAGCGCATATTGAGAGAACTCAATACCCAAGATACCCTGCTCGCCTGCCAACATACCCACTATCAAAAACAGCAACAACAATGGTACGCCTAAGCGCGCCGATAATGTACTCGCCATGATACTGGCGAAAATTAGTACTGCGCCTACGAGATACAGGATATTTAAGGTATCCATTTTTTTGAGCCCTATTTTTTATTATTAAGAATAGTAATTGATTGCGATGGGGTTTTCGTTATCTTGCTGTTAGTAGATATTACACCAGTGAGCCTATTATAAGCGGCCATTATTCAAAATATGAATGACAATTATTTATGATGATATTAGCATCACCATCAGAACTAACAGCCAATACTAGGGCGTGTCTTCATTTCAAAAATGGTGATAAAAATGAGATAAATTGCCGTCAAACAAGAAAAATAGCGCAGATAATATCGGGATATTAAGCAGCTATTTGACGCTGTTTGGCAAGATTTAGCCATTTTTAGCCCATTTAGATGACTATCGGGTGAATTGAAGACACGCCCTAGATCAACAAAAATACCTCAAGAGAAAACGCTCAAATATTACAGTGAAGCCCACAAAATTCCATTGCTATGCTAAAAGAGTTTACGTCTTAATATCACTTAACCCTGAATGTATTGCCATGTCAGTACCAGAATCGCAGCCGCAACCGTCCAAGCGACCACACCTAATAGCAGTGCCTTGTATAAACTCATATAACTGATGCTAAAAAACACCACAAAGGTATAAATCAAATGCGGTATGACGCCAAGCATACTGAATATCAACGCGACCTTTAAATCTGCGGGACTGCGCTCAGTACCAACGATAAAGTGACTGATTAACGTAAAGGTGGGGAATAGTGGCGCAAGTGCCGCCAAATAGAAAAATCGGGTTTGGGCGAACATTTGAATCGCCAGTACCATCAATGCGCCGATAAGCATTTTTAACCAAATCACGACGGGTCTATCTCCTGTTGACTATCAAGGCTGAACGTAGCCCAATCCGCCATGATACTAAAGTCTGTAAACTTACATAAGAGCAATCGCTAATTAATTAATCCATATGATAAAAAATACAAAAAACCCCATCTAGCTACTTTGCTAAATGGGGCTGTTACTTTTATTCAGTAAGCTTCTACGAGTTATTTAATCCTTTTTTGGCTTTAGTGCCGCGCTGATGTCTGCTAGCAATGGCGGTATATCATGCTTGTCTGCGATTACCTCAATCATTATAAGCTTATCGGTAGTCGCAGCAGCTTTTTCGAAAGCAGATTTTAGCTCGCCTGCTGTCTCTGCTTTGAGTAGTACACTATTTTCTTCTGTCGCGCCAAACGCTCGCGGCATGATTTGCCAATCGCATTTAGGGATATCGTTATAGTATTGGTTTTCGCCATGAATTGCGCGCTCTACCGTATAGCCGTCGTTATTGATTAAGACGATCACAGGATTGATGCGCTCTTGAATCATGACCGCCAACTCTTGGATCGTTAGCAATGCTGAACCGTCCCCAATTAATAACACACTACGCTTATCTGGCGATGCGATTGCCGCGCCCAAGCTGGCAGGCAACGTATAGCCAATTGAGCCCCACATCGGCTGTCCATATGACGTCACCCCTTCTGGCAGGCGCACATCACTGATACCAAAATAGGCTGTCCCTTGTTCAGAAAACACCAAATTATTGTGGTCTAAGCGGTCAGCGATAATGTGCCATAGGTCATCTTGGCGGATAGCCTCACTGTCTTTGCCTTTTTGTTCGTGCGGCTTAACTTCTTCACAGAAAGGTTTTGGCACGATATTAATGCCGGAGGTCATCACTTCATGTAGGGCTTGCAGCGCGTCTTTTAGCGCAATCGGTGCAAAGTTCTTACCACTGATAGAAGCACGCTCATAATGCAAGTCTACGACCACATCTTCATTGATATCTTGGCTAAACCCTGCGGTAGTAGTGTCAGTATATTGCACCCCTACTTTGATGAGACATTCGCAGTTTTCTACCGCATCTTTGACAATTGGACGCGAAGCAACACCCGCATAAGTACCTGCCCAACGATCACTATTTTCATCAAGCAGTGTCTTGCCCCAAGATAGCGTGGTATAAGGAATATCTGTCTCAGCGATCAATGCTTTGAGCTGTGACTGCAATCCCAAACGATGCACCATCAAATCTGCCATCAGTGTGGTAGTCTTGTTTGGCAAAAACTCGGTTAGGGCTTGCTTAAAATCTGATAATGCTGCTTGGCTAGTAATGTCTTCTTGACTATCGATCAGCTTGGTCGTTGGTGGATAGATAGGCTGACGCGCGACGTCTGGTGATAATAGTAAGTAACCTGGACGATGCTTTTTGAGAATCAAGCGAATCACTCTATCAATTTCTGAGGCAGCATTTTCAGGAGTAAGCTGCGCACGGGCTACCGTCACTGGCTCGACCATCTTAATAAAATGGTTGAATACACCATCACCAAGCGAATGATGAATACGGCGCTTTGAGTCTTGTAGCGCTGTGCTTGGTGCACCGACAATATGCAATACCGGCGCATACTCAGCAAAAGAACCTGCGGTTGCGTTAATCGCTGACAGCTCGCCTACGCCAAAGGTCGTCACCATGGCGGCAAATCCACGCTCGCGTGCATAGCCATCGGCAGCATAACCAGCATTTAGCTCATTGGTATTACCCACCCAGCGTAGCTTGTCAGAGGCTAGAACGTTATCCAAAAAAGTTAAATTGAAATCACCAGGTACGCCAAATATCTCAGATGCACCCGCTTCTGCGACACGATCAAACAAATAATCAGCGATGGTATATTGTTGACTCATTTTTTATCCTTATGACTTATCTTTGTAAGTATTGATAATTGTGAATGTGATTACGATTAAATTATAAAGTGCGTCCCAGCTTATTTATGTACTACAAAGCTTTTGGAATACATATTATAATAAACCGTTATAACATATATCCATGGCCAGAAGACATGCCTATTTTAATAACTTTAATTTTTTTCGTCATAGGTGTTGACACCTAAAAAAAACTGCGTATAATACGCCTTCATCAGCTGACGATAGTTAATTGATAATTAGCGGGAATAGCTCAGTGGTAGAGCATAACCTTGCCAAGGTTGGGGTCGAGAGTTCGAATCTCTTTTCCCGCTCCAAATATGGCTTGAAAAAGCACTAAAATCCTCACTCCTTAAATAGGAAGTGAGGATTTTTTTTGTCTAATTTTCAGGGGCTACAGCGTTTTTATATCTAATTGACCAATCAAACTATAATGAAAAAGCACCTATTGTTTATAGAGGTAGAAGACGACTACCCCTTTATATAGTCAGCCATTCAAGCCCTAACGTCTAAGATTGTCTACATGCCTTAGAACCCGCAATCGAAGGATACAAGGTACACAGATCAAGGCACTCCTACCTTCATACAGTAAAGCAATGAATGTATCGATTTTCTGAAAACACCTCCGGCATGGTTATAGTCTATTTCGCTCTGCTAATGATAGGAGAGCTATTATTTGATAACTCTACATGGGTAAAAGCAACCCACATAGGGGGTTTGCTACATGCTGCTTATCAATTTGGGGTCACCCGCCAAATGGTATTAGAAAGGTCATCGGCAACGATGAGTGCCCCTTTTGGATCCACTGTCACGCCTACTGGTCGACCAAAGGTCTTACCATTTTCGCCCTGGAATCCAGTGACAAAGTTAACTGGGTCTCCGGCTGGCTTACCGTTGCTAAATGGGACGAACACTACGTCATAACCCGCTGGGTCTGAACGGTTCCAGCTGCCATGCTCACCGATGAATGCGCCTTCGCTGAACTTGCCGCCCATGGTTGTCGTTGAGAACGCTATGCCCAAAGGAGCTTTGTGCGACCCAAGGCTGTAGTCTGGAGCAATCGCGGCGGCTACCATATCAGGTTGCTCTGGCTTGACCCGCGGATCGACATTTTGTCCCCAATAGCTGTAGGGCCAACCATAAAACTTACCCTCTTGAACTGAGGTCAAGTAATCAGGTACCAGTCGTGGACCGAGCTCATCACGTTCGTTGATCACGGCCCATAACTGGCTAGTGCCAGGCAAGATAGCTAACGCCGTTGGATTGCGCAGACCGGTTGCATAAGGTCGGTGAGCACCGCTTTTGGCATCGATCTCCCAGACCATGGCGCGATCCGCCTCTACATCCAGTCCGTTTTCAGTAATATTGCTGTTGGAACCAATGCCCACGTACAGGAATTGCCCATCCGGACTGGCCGTCATCGCCTTGGTCCAGTGATGATTGACCATGCTAGGCAGGTCGGTGAGTTTGCGTGGCGGTCCACTAGCGGTGGTCTGTCCGGGCTGATAATCGAATTGCACTACCGCATCTTGATTGGCAACGTACAGTTGGTCTTCGATTAGTGCAAGACCATAAGGCGCATTCAGATTCTCGGCGAATACAGTACGTGTCTCGTAAGTGCCGTCGTCATTACTGTCGCGCAGAAGAGTCAGACGGTTACCTCCTTTGACGGATGTAGTACCTTTAGCCTTGAAATAAGTAGCAATAATGTCTTTAGGACGTAGCTTGGGTGCACCACCGCCCTTGCCCTCAGCAATCAGTATGTCACCATTAGGCAAGACTAGCGTCTGCCGTGGAATCTGAAGGTCAGTGGCAATAGCTGTGATTTCATAACCTGACGGCACTATAGGGCGGTTATCTCCCCAACCTGCTGGCTCAGCGATTTTCAAAGTGGGTAATAGGCCCCGTTGAGATTCGGGCAAGGTTGGATTGGCACCTAACTGTTCTGCATCGTTTACATTATTTTCGCCACATGCGCTTAAGAGAGCAGCGACTAAAAAAGATATCGATAAGATATTGAGTGATTTCATCTTGTACCTCCAATGCGCCAGCTTGTGAGGCCAATCCAGGTTGCAATGCAGGCCAGAATGACAGTGATAACAGATAGAATAAGCCCAGTCGGCATACTGGCCCAGACATCCTTTGCATGGATAAATGAGTTGAGGATACCTAGTACAAAAGTGACCAGTAGCAACAGAAAATAAGCCATTGGTGTACCCATGCGCTTATCAGCGCGAACTAGAGATAAAATTGAGCCTAGCATGGCCAAACCATTAAATACCAGCGCACCTATAAGCATCCAAGAAGCGAAGTTCTTCCATTGAAGCTCGTAGCTGGACCAATAGGCGTAATCGTTAAGTAAGACCCCGATAAACAGAGGCACCATTCCGGCCAAAAAAAACGCATGCAGCGGGTGCAGCGCGGTGCCGGAGTGTCGGGCAACAGCACTAGTCATGGCAGTTTCCTTGTTGATAGTAAATGAGGATTCGATCGACCGTACTAATTGTACTGGCCCGAACTACGCGTGATAGAATTTAAATTACATGAAATCAAAGCATGGCTTGAAACATACCAAAGCCAAGAGAGTTCTTCAATCTTTTTTTGGTTATTTAATGAACATAAGCTGGTTATTATTTCTTAAATGAGCATTAGCTACAGTCTTTTTTGAATCACAGAACCTGAAGTCCACAATTAGCGCACTCCATCGACAACCTCTAAATACTAACTTCACAATTAGGGTTTATATTTATAAACATAAGTAAACTTTACTGTTGCCGCTAAACTTCATAGCTAAAATATTCTAAGTTAACATCTAATAAATTGACAGCAGGGGTCAGGTTGTAATAGCATGAGGTATCCCCTTTATTAATCTTGCATATCAACTAGTAACATCATTCAGGAGAAATCTCATGCAGTGGACCAAACCAGCTTTTCAAGACATCCGTATCGGTTTTGAAGTTACTATGTATTTCGAAGCCCGTTAAAATTTACTAAACTTACATCCATTAAAAAGTCTTAGTGATCTAGGGCTTTTTAATGAATGTACTGATTTATTTATACTTATGTTTTGGATTCTTCTGCTGATATTATTTTTTCGTCCCAGAGTTGCAATTGCCATAACTATCACGGTATTCGGCTAGGAACCATACAGGAAAAGCCCTGCACCCAATCTTCAATAGCCATATCAGAAAATACCATAGATTCGATTTCATTCAATATAATAGCTGACATTAGTCAGTAATTATTCGAATTTAAGTCTTTAGCGCTAGCACGTCAATTGAGAAATGCTGACATCATCAATGTGGCCCTGATAGACAGTCAGCTTGACCATGTGGCGGGGTTATCAACTCTGTGTGAAGGTTGTTCGATTCTTGTTTGGCGCACTAACATGGTCTGTCAAGATCTAACGACAAGAGTCCCTTTCTTAATATGTTGAAGCACTGGAATGACGGTTTGCAAAACCTATTAGCCAAGTATGTCAATTACCTCAGCCAAAAATTCAATAGATAGCTTTATAAGGCACGCTAATCAATTTAGAATTTCTTTACAAAGATGAAGCTATATCACGCTTTTTGTACTTGATATGATAAATTAGCCCTTTGTTTTATGAGCTCTATCCATTTGGCTTCTCGTATTTTTTGATTTAATTGATGACAAGTCGTAATTAATATTAGAAGAATACATAGTACTATTAGAGTTGACTATCACTACAGTGCATTCTAATCAACGACATAGGTTGCGCAATATTTATATCGTTAGTATCATTTCAGTTTTGAAATGACTCAATTATAACTAGGAAAAACCTTATGGCAAAATTAGAATCAAACATCGAGTTAGAAGCGGCAGCATTCCGTCGTTTACTAGCTCATTTAGACGAGCGTAAAGATGTACAAAACATCGAGCTGATGAACCTTGCCGACTTTTGTCGTAACTGTTTATCCAAATGGTATAAGGCGGCTGGTGAAGAACGTGGGATTGAAATCGAATACGAGGATGCGCGCGAGCTTGTTTATGGTATGCCTTATGCCGAGTGGAAAGAGAAGTATCAACAGAAAGCAACGCCAGAGCAGTTAGCGCGCTTTAACGAGATTGAAGCTGCTAAGAATAAAATGGATTAAAACTGATAGTGATGGCTCAAATAAAATAAGCCATCTCTAGAGAGTAATATCAAAAAATCTAACATTGCCGCTAGATTAGCGGCTTTCTATAGATTTGAGTATGCTACTAAAACCTATAGTTCCTTGTTTCTGCATTTGACGGTCAAACAGGCGACCGACTAATGGCAGTGGTACAATCAATCGTCCCTCAGATACCCAAGTCACGTGTGTGGTGCCATCGCCCAAGTCTTTTAAATCAATGATACCTTTATCATGCTGCATTTTGATGGGTTTAGATTTTTCGATTTGGTATTGCATATGAGTAGGACGCTCAAACGCTGTAATCCGCTCCCAGAACTTAACGGGTCCCGTTTGAATGCTACGTAAAGCCCCAACGCCATTGCGCTCCTCATTACCTTCAGCTACTAATTTAGCAACCCCCACCGCTTTAAATGAGCCATAACTGGCATGGTCACTCAGTGCTTCAAATACCTCATCAATCGGTTTTTTGACAATGCGCTCTACTTTTATTTTAAACATAATATGATCTCGTTAAGACTAAAGTTATTTAGCTTACTGCTATTTTAGAAATAAATATAGCCGTCACATTGTGAAAAATTATTACCGTGAAGAGCCTCTTCCTTTTGAAGGACGCCTGCCATTGGTAGTAGGTTTGCCATTGCCTCCGGACTTACCATTACCCCCTGACGGCTTACCACGACCAGTAGGACGTCCATCCCTACCTTTAGAACCTGCTGGTTTTCTAGCATCATCCTTAGCGTATTTGTTACGCCCCTTTGCTGCACCTGCTGATTTTGTAGATGGTTTTGACTTTGACGAAGCATCAGCACGAGGTTTCTTTCGTGGTGTATTGCGAGATTTCTTGCTCGAATGATTGTCTTGCGAAGAGGAATCTTCTACAGATTTAAGTAACACAGACAGCTCTTTTGGGGTTAAGTCTCGCCAGTCACCAACGGGAAGACCCTTGAGACTTACATTCATAATCCGCGTACGTTCAAGCTTGACGACTTCGTAGCCAAAGTGCTCACACATACGGCGAATTTGACGATTCAAGCCTTGAACGAGCGTGATGTTAAATACATTAGGAGCTACTTTAGTCACTGGGCATTTTTTGGTCATCTTGCCAAGCATCGGTACACCGCCCGCCAAACCTTCGATAACACTATCCGTTAACAGCTTGTTTACTGTAACTAGATATTCTTTTTCATGGTTATTACCAGCACGTAGCACCTTATTGACCAAATCACCATTATTAGTCAAAAAGATCAAACCTTGAGAATCTTTGTCCAAACGGCCAATCGGAAAAATACGTAAACTATGTCGCACAAAATCGACAATATTATTTTTCTCAGAGCTTTCCGTGGTGCTCACAATGCCCACTGGCTTGTTCAACGCAATAAAAATAAAATCATCAGGCTCTCTTGGCTCAATAAGCTGCCCGTTGACTTTTACCGCATCTCCAGCAACCACTTGATCGCCTACCGACGCACGTTTGCCATTGATGTATACATTACCTTGTTCAATAAAGCGGTCAGCGTCTCGCCTAGAGCAAATACCACTTTCGCTGATGTATTTATTTAAACGAGTCGAGGAAGCGTTGAACATAAAGCACCGTTTTACCTGATAAGAAGCGTTTTTTGCTAAGAAAAAAGCCTAAATTGAATGAATCAACAATAACGAAATAGCTCACATTATATAGGAAATCGACTGACCCTTTGAGGGGAGATGGGTAAAAACCTAGAAATGTATAGCGTCATGTAATTTTGGATGATGTCTAAAGAACTTATTTATGAGGTTGTGAGTTTAAAAAGCCTCACCATTCATCATACGAGCAGTGAGGCTTTTTTCTAGTTTTTTATTTTCAAATCTATTCTTTTGACGTTAGATCACTTTATTAACTTATCTTTCACACTACTCAGCATCATCTAACAGTTTATTAAGCTCGTCTACCATTGGGTCGTCAATGATACTGCCTTCTACATAGCTGATTATCTCATCTACAGTCGTCAGATCCATTTCACGAATGCCTAAACTGGCTAGTTGCGCATTAATCGATTCTAAGCTGTCATTATCTTCAGCGTCATCTAATAAATCCTCTTCAAATCTACCTCTGACAAACCAATACATTTTTTCTAGTACGGTTTCTTTTTTGGTCAAAGTAGAATAACCGTCGCCATAAATGAATAGGTTGAAATGATAAGGTATTTCTACATCATTGATAAAAAATGTACGTTGGCACTCTAATGTATAGGCTTGAATCTCTTCACTCTCAGCGCTTTCATCACTTTTGTTGTCTTCATCATATTCAATCGCCTCTTCTATCAACTCACCTAATATTTGATAGTCGCCGACTTTGATTTTGTGATTATAAATGATAGCAGAGTCTGCGATTGCATCAAAAATAATGGCACTGACATCTAAGGTATGATTATCGATATCATAGAATGCTTTTAACGCTGGCAAAAACTCGGTCAGCTCTTCTTCTGGCACTTGAATGAGAAACTGCTGCTCGTATATTTTAATCATATCTTCAGGAGCATAGGTATTAGCAGTATTGGTCTCGTTTCTACCTGTTGGCTGCAAAGGTAAAAAATTATACGGGTTATGTTTGGTCATTCAGAACTGCCTTTTTGCTTAAGTTAAATTTATTAAATGTCTGTGTTGCTCGATCTCTAAGAGCCTTTGAACGTGCTACTATTGTTCAATACCGTAAGACTTTGGGATTTATGAGTGTATTGTCTCTTATTCAGGCAATTTTAGATAGACAGTTATAAATATACAAGTTCAATCACTCTGGTTTAGACAGGTAGTCAGAATAATACAGACTAAAAAGACGATACCAGCCAGCAGCGGCTTGGTATCGCCTTCAAATTTTCACTCTTCTTCAGAGCTACTTACATACCAATTATCAACTTACTTGTTGCCACCCTGACGTCGCATGATGTTCATCTTGATGTGCAAATAAAGGGTGAGCTTTGGCTTCATGTAAACTCAGTACAGGGGTCACACAGACATCTGTTGCTGAAAATACACGTTGCCAATACTCAAGCGTTTGACTGGCAAATTTTTCCGCGATTGTGTTGGTCGCGGCTTCACTCTCGGGTCTATTGGGCATGATACCAAGTTGCCAGTGTATTTCTTTAAGCGACGGTAGCTCCAATACCTCACATAGCCCTTGCCAAAATTTCAACTCCAATGCACCAACCGCCATATGCCGCTTATCAGCGGTTTGATACAATCGATAGCATGGTAATGCACCCCCCAAAAAGTCATGCTGCGGCAGTAGAGTATCGTTTAAGCCATTTCCTGAAAGGCTATTAATCAGTTTGCCTGTGACCTTTGGCATGACCATATGATTGTAAAGGCTATGCGTCATGCTAATAGCAATGTGTCGTCCCCTACCCGTACGCTGCGCGGCAAATACGGCAGCCAACAGTGCTATCACGGCTGTGTCACTACCACCTGCCAAATCCGCAAACTGGATATTGGGCATGGCCTGCTCACCCTGCGCTGTTTTTAGCTGATCAAGCACACCACTCATAGCCATAAAGTTGATATCATGACCGGCCTTATCAGACCAGTCATGATTCACTTGAGAGCTATCTTTTGACTCAGCACTTTCTAAGTAGACACCTTCTGTTGAGTGGCCATCTGCTAAGCCATAACCAGTAATAGATACCATTACTAGCTTTGGGTTGATGGTATGCAAGGTCTTAGCATCTAGTCCCATTTCCGCCAATACACCTGGGCGAAAGCTATCTAGCATCACATCAGCTTCTTCAAGATGTGCTTTTATAGCTTCAATCGCTTTGGGATCATGAAAGTCATGCTTTTCGGTCGTCTTACCGTGGTTTAGAGCTACGAAGAGCTCACCAAACACCCGAGCAGGATCACCTTGTTTGGGCTCGATTTTAAGGACGTCCGCACCCAAATCTGCAAGCAAACGCGTGGCAAAAGGCCCAGGTAGGTTACGAGTCAGATCGATCACTCGTAACCCTTGTAGACAGTCCGCCATTTGATCATGATTTGATACATGCATGTCAGTCATCGGAGAACGCCTCGCCTTTGGCTGCCATATCTAGCAAAATCTGAGCAGGCTCAAAACGTTCACCATATTTCGCAGCCAGCTCACGGCTACGCTCAACAAACGCACTCACGCCCATTCCATTGATAAACTGTAGCGTACCACCGTGCTGCGGTGCAAAACCCCAACCAAAGATAGACCCTATATTGGTATCGGCCACTGAGCGCACTACGTTTTCCTCATAGCATTTAGCAGATTCATTGGCTTGAATAAACATCAGGCGATCAACCAAATCTTGCTGCGAGGGTTGCTCTGATTTTGGCGGATATAAATTTACCAATTCAGGCCATAGATGCTTATCACCCTCTATTGGATAGTCGTAGAAGCCCTTGCCATTTTTCTTACCTTCGCGCCCATGCTCATTAACCAATGTTTTTAGTATGTCATAAGAAGGTCGCACTACAATTGGCTTACCTTCGGCTGCCATATCCGCTTGCTGCTGTTCGCTGACATGCAATGCGAGGCTCAACGACACTTCATCTTGCAATGCTAAGGGCGGCATTGGCATACCTGTTTTCATACCGGCAACTTCGATGCTACGCGGATGCACCCCCTCTCCTAGCATTGCGATACCCTCTGAAACATAAGTGCCAAATACCCGCGAGGTATAAAAGCCATGACTGTCATTGACGACGATAGGCGTTTTACCTATTTGCACAACATAGTCGAAAGCTTTGGCCAATGTTGCATCGTCGGTTTGCTCGCCCATGATAATCTCAACGAGCGGCATCTTGTCTACTGGGGAGAAAAAATGCAGACCAATAAACTGGTTTGGTCGCGTGCTGGCTTTTGCCAATCCTGTAATTGGTAGTGTTGAGGTGTTAGATGCATAGACGGCCGTGTTTGAAATCACCGCTTCACTTTGCTGGGTACACTTGGCTTTGATTTCTCGGTTTTCAAACACCGCTTCGATAACAAGATCGCAATCTGCCAAATCATCGTAAGAAACTGTTGGCGTGATGCGTTCTAAGAGAGTTTGTTTTTTCTCTTCGGTAGCACGCTGTCGGCTAATGGCTTTATCCAAAATACTAGCAGAATACGCTTTGCCTTTTTCTGCATTAGCAATCTCTGTGTCCAATAGCACGACCTCTATCCCTGCCTTGGCAGTGACATAAGCAATACCAGCGCCCATCATGCCAGCCCCTAAAATACCGACCTTTTTAATTTGGGTTCGCTCAAACCCTTGAGGGCGAGACTGACCTTTTTTGATACTATTCAGCTGCGTCCATAAGGTGTTAATCATGTTTTTAGATTCAGTGGACAGTACGCAAGCGGCAAAATAACGCGACTCAATTTCAAGCCCTGTATCAATATCCACTAGGCATCCTTCAAACACACAAGACATAATATGAGTGATCGCTGGATAGTTGCCATGTGATTTTTGATTGGCCATGGCTGGTGCGATAGAAAATATAGGCACTACCTTTGGATGCTTGCTATCGCCGCCAGGAATTTTAAAGCCTTTCTTATCCCATCGCTGCTGCGCACTTGGATTATTTTGGATCCAGTCTTTAGCTTGCTTCAGCATGTCTGCTCGATCAGTGGCTATTGCATCAATAAGTCCAATGTCTTTTGCGGCAGATGGTCGTAATTCTTTGCCTTGCGTCATCAGCTCCAGTGCCACTTGAATACCGACCAATCGCGGTAAACGCTGAGTACCTCCGCCACCAGGTAATAAGCCCAGTTTCACCTCAGGCAAACCAAGCTTGGTCTTGGGCGTGTCAATGGTAATACGATAATGACAGGCAAGTGCCAGCTCTAAACCACCACCCAGTGCGGTTCCTGTCATAGCAGCAACCACAGGTTTACCTGAAATCTCAAGCTTACGCAAACTACCTTTTAATTCTTCAGTCAGTGCAAATGCTTGCTCGGCTGTCTTTATCTGGTTCAATTGATCGATATCTGCGCCAACCACGAAGGTTTCTTTAGCCGATGTGATAATTAAGCCTGTAGCTGAATCATCATTGATAAAACTATCCACCATCGTGGCAAACGACTCCGTAAAGCCGTCACCGATGACATTCATTTTGCGTTTGCTTTGGTCAATCGTGACCGTGACGATACCATCGTTGTCATACTGGGCAGAGAAGTTTTCTAGTACATTAATGGCTGTTACGCTATCTGCTGTCTGGTTATTTGTTATCATTTTTATCCCTTAAATGATTCTTTATCTATTATTTCTTAATCTAATTGGTTTTCAGTCTATTTTAGAAAAAAATTAAACACGCTCGATAATAGTGGCAATTCCCATACCACCGCCTACACATAGCGTAATCATCGCGGTCTGTAGATCGCGTCGTTCTAGCTCATCAAGGACGGTCGTCATGAGCATCGCGCCAGTTGCTCCAAGCGGATGACCCATGGATATCGCACCACCGTTGACGTTGACGATATCAAACGAGATGCCAAAATCATCAGCAGTATTCATCGGCACAGCAGCGAAGGCTTCGTTGATTTCCCAAAGGTCTATGTCAGAGGCTTGCATGCCTGCTTTATCGAGGGCTTTTTGGCAAGCTGGCGTTGGACCTGTCAGCATAATGGCAGGCTCTGAGCCAATGACTGAGGCCATTGTGATCTTGGCGCGTGGTTTTAACCCTGCTTTTTGACCAGCCGCCGCGCTGCCAACCAAACAGATAGCTGCCCCATCAACGATGCCTGAAGAGTTACCCGCATGGTGTACGTGGTTTACGGTTTCAATCGTGGTATATCTGTCTAATATCACACTATCAAAGCCCATTTTGCCCGGCATAATAAAAGAAGGTTTTAGCCCAGCTAAGGTCTCGACATTGGTATTAGGACGGATAGTTTCATCTTTATCCAATAGCATCATGCCATTGATATCGGTGACAGGGACGACCGATTTATCATAATAGCCCTTCTCCCACGCCTGTGCAGCGCGGCGATGCGACTCGGTAGCAAAGGCATCGACATCACTACGACTAAAGCCTTTGAGCGTCGCGATGGTATCCGCGCCCACGCCTTGCGGTACGAAATGCGTGGCTTCATTGACCCGTGGATCCATGTACCAAGCACCACCATCAGATCCCATCGGCACACGGCTCATAGACTCCACACCGCCTGCCACTACCATGTCTTCCATACCTGACATGACTTTGGCAGCAGCTAAATTAATAGACTCTAGACCAGAGGCACAAAATCGAGATAAGGTAAGACCTGCCACACTTTGCGCCCAGCCAGCGTCAATAACGGCAATACGGGCAATATCAGAGCCTTGCTCACCCACTGGCGTCACACAGCCAAGTACCACATCATCGACCAAACTGGTATCCAAGTTGTGGCGCTGTTGCATTTCTTTTAGTAAAGTTCGCGTCAGCCAAATCGGTGATGCCTGATACAAAGAGCCATCTTTTTTGCCTTTGCCACGTGGCGTGCGAATGGCATCATAAATGTAAGCGGTCTCAGTCATAAAAAATCCTTTTTTTATTTTTTAAATAAACAATAGTTATTGTAGTCTTATAATATAAGCGTCTACATAAAGCGTGAAGCCAGCTCTTTCATAATCTCATTGGTGCCGCCATAGATTTTTTGCACGCGCGCATCGGCATATAAACGTGCGATAGGATACTCTGTCATATAGCCATAGCCACCAAACAGCTGCACGCATTCGTCGATGACTTCGCACTGTTTTTCGGTGACCCAATATTTGATTAATGAGGCATGCGGTACAGACAGTTTGCCATCTAACATCGCATCGACTGCTGCATCACACATGGTACTGGCAGCGAGATAATCGGCATAGCATTCCGCCATCTTAAAGCGCGTGTTTTGAAACTTCCAAATAGGTTTACCAAAGGCTTCACGGCCTTTTACGTAATCTAAAGTTAAATTGATCGCCAGCTTCATCGAGCCAACCCCAGATAATGCAATGATTAAGCGCTCACGCGGCAGCTCCTGCATCATCTGGATAAAACCCATACCTTCTACCGTGCCGAGCAGGTTAGTTTGTGGCACACGTACATTGCTAAAGAACAACTCTGAGGTATCCTGCGAGGTCAGACCAATCTTATCTAGGTTACGTCCACGCTCAAACCCTTCTACTTTGTCCGTTTCTACGATAATAAGTGAGACACCTTGCGCGCCTTTTTCACGGTCTGTTTTGCACGCTAATAGGATAAGATTGGCATGCTGACCATTAGTAATAAAGGTCTTAGAGCCATTGATAATATAATCATCACCGTCTTTTACTGCATAGGTTTTGATGTTTTGTAGGTCGGAGCCAGTGCCAGGCTCGGTCATGGCGATAGCGCCGATATATTCGCCCGTTGCCATTTTTGGTAGCCACGCTTGTTTTTGCTCTTCAGTACCGTGGTCTAAAATATAAGGCGCGACAATGCCCGAATGCACCATACCGCCAAATCCCGATTGATTGGCCTCAGTCTGTGCGTAGATGAGCGCCGCTTCGTGACCGAAATCGCCGCCGCCGCCGCCATATTCAGCTGGTATCGCTGCACACAAGAACCCCATCTCGCCCGCCTCTTCCCACGCAGCGCGATCAATCATGCCATTCTTGCGCCACTGCTCATCTTTAGGATCCCAAGATTGAAACATTTTTAAGGCGCTGTCGTGCACCATCTGATGCTCTTCGGTCATCCAGTTTGGGGTGAACTTTTCGATACTCATGATGTCTATCCTTGACAAGGTGGAGTGAATAACAACTATATAGTCAAGTCTATATAAATCCGCTACATCGTCATCCTCGCTCAGCATACTAATGTATAACTTGCACTCGGTTTCCTTGTATCGAAATTATATTGAACTGACTATATCTAAGCCATTTTGTAAATTATGGTAATTTATATTACCATTATATATATACGATAAATTCTTTGTATTTATTAATATATGAGTCTTATACTAGGCTACGAAAAACCACTTCGCAATCAATTAAATAAAAATGGTAATTTACATTACTTGTTAATTTAATCATGTTAAATTATCGAGTAAATTATTTAACTGGTAGGACGTATCAAATAGCCAATACTTTAAGAAGCGATAAATATGGAAACCTTTAATCAGTCAGATAGCCTCACGCAAACTCGATCTCTAGCGCCCCTATCCGATATGCGGCCCGCAACTTTGGATAAAATTGAACAGGCCGTTCGTAAAGTCTTTGCAGGATTTGACGCTAATGAGGTGACGATGGCGCAGATTGCAAAGTCTGCCAACGTCTCTTTGCAAACGCTCTACAAGTATTTCGGAGACAAGCAAACGCTGTTTTATACCATTATGGATATTGTGCTAGGCAGATTAGCCGCTCGAATTATGGATCATCTGCAAGGGATTGATAGCGTACAAGATCGTCTACGTAAGACGTTGTGGGTCTGCTTTGATTTTGTAGACTCGCATCCAGATGCGGTGATGGTGCTGTCTTCTGTCTCGGCCTCGCGTATACGTAATATCGCGATCTATGAAAACAAAGAGCTAATTGGCGCGTTTTTGGCGGTATTAGAAGATGGGCAAAATCGTGGGGTGCTTAATGACACCGTTCCACTGCACATACTGTTCGATGTGTTTATGGGGTTTATCAGTCGACTTGGTTTAATGCATACCATTCGCCAAACAGAAACACCGTTAAATGCAGAGTTTGATGCGCTATTTGTGATTTTATGGCGCGCCATCTCTAAACCTGAAGCTTAAAGCTTAAAGCTTAAAATGAATTTTATAAAACTGATATTTAGCAGTGTTTGATTCTTAAAAGATAACCTAACGTAAAAAACCCCACGATAAAGTGAGGCTTTTTTATATTTTTTTTCAGTCAATATGATTATTCAATCAATGTAATTAACAGCTCGTGCTGCTTATACACTCAAAGCTTTTTAGATACTGCTAGACTTTGGCAATCCATACTCTGCATGATCGACCACATGGTTGTTTTGTTCAATAGTCAGTCGATAGCCTTTGATAATACCGTCGTATGGCAAACTGCCCTCATACTGCTGATAATGCTCGCAAATGCTGTCTTGAATCACTGATTTACGTGCAGCATCGTCTAATTTGGCAAAACCGCTAGGCAGATGTACTTGCGCAAAACGTGAAGCCGCGCCACGAGACATCCAATTGTCAGCACTCGTAAATGTGAAATTTACTTCCGCTCGTAAGCTATATCTGGGTAACGTATCAGAATAATTTGCCAAGTCATATTTAATCTGCGCAATATCTTCTGCGAATGGCTGATACGGTATCTCAAGCACGGCAAACAGTTTTGCCAAAAACTCATCAGCGGTAAAGTGTTTGTCCATATAGCTACCATCAAGCCCAAGGAATTTGCTCGACAGTACATGGCGCAGGCGGTCATAGGCAGGTATGGTATGTTTAAGAGGATAGCCCATTTGCTTGACGATATCTTGCGGGCGCAGCTCAAGCGACTCTATTTGATTGATAATATATTGCGCTAGAGAATGGCGTGGGTGATAACGACGGGTATATTTAGATGGGTTAGCAATGTGGCTCATGATATTGAACACCTTAGACTCCTGTTACTCCGACGAAAAAGTATGATATACGCCCAAATAGGCAAAAAATCAGGCACAAATGAGGTTGTCGGAGTACAGGCTCATGCGCTTTACCAGAGTTGTTTTATATCGTGCTGGAAGTTGCAAGGTTTGTCACGCCGCCATGAGACTATTGTCATGGTCGGCGATAACAAAACTGTTAAACCCACGATAGTTCGTTCAACGATGATAGCACATCAGATGACAAAAAATAAATACCGATATTTGTGACCGTTTGTGAATAATTTTTTTTCACTTTGATCATTCAATCTTAGACGTTTCGATGTACCATTTATTCATGTGCTAACACGAGGTTCAACATCGAAATATTAAGGTTGAAGTATTAAAAGTTATGCTTGATAGCCTAACGATTGACATCAACGACTATTCGACCACGAACCTTGCCATCCAATAACTCGCTTGCTGTCGGAATGACTTCGCTTAGACCAATCTCTCTGGTGATTGCATCCAATTGCGTCATATCCAAACTTGTACTCAAACGCTGCCATGCTTCTACACGCTCATCATAAGGTCGTGTCACACTATTGATACCAAGCAAACTGACACCGCGTAAAATAAATGGCGCAACAGTAGCAGGGAAATCCATGCCTTGAGCCAGTCCACAAGTAGCGACTAAACCATCTTCATACGTACTGGCACAAACGTTGGCCAGCGTATGACTACCAACAGAATCAATTGCGGCAGCCCATTTCTCCTTACCAAGTGCACGTCCCGGACTATTCAACTCTGCTCGGTCAATGATCGTCGTTGCACCAAGGCTTTTTAAGTATTCTGCTTCCTCTAGGCGACCCGTAGAAGCCGTGACAGAGTAGCCTTGGTTTGCTAAAAGTGCGATGGCAAAGCTACCAACACCGCCATTAGCACCCGTCACCAATACTTCGCCACGCTCTGGTGTCAGTCCATTACGCTCTAACGCGATCAAGCAAAGCATCGCAGTATATCCTGCCGTACCTATTGCCATTGCTTGACGTTCAGTCATCGATTCAGGGAGCAGGATAAGCCAGTCACCGTTTAATCGCGCTTTTTGTGACAGACCGCCCCAATACTTCTCACCCACACTCCAACCATTTAACAACACCTTGTCGCCAGCTTTGTAGCGAGGATGGCTGCTTGTTTCGACAGTGCCCGCTAAATCAATCCCTGGAACCATGGGGAATGTGCGTACCACAGGACTACGACCCGTGATAGCCAGTCCATCTTTATAATTGAGCGTGCTATATGCCACACGAACTGTGACATCGCCTTCTGGCAATTGTGTATCCTGTATCTCTGTCAGATTAGACTGATAAACATCATCATTTTTTTCAATTAATATTGCATTGAACATAGTAGCTCCTATTTAGACCAATCGTCTATAAATGAGTAAAAAATAATTTAGACCAGTCGTCTAAAAATATAGATAAAAAATTACTTCTGTATTCCTGCTACAAAACCTCGGAAAAAAGTATCTAATGGACCGACATCTTGCACCAACTTAGCACGCAGAACCGCACCTTCCCAACCGATCCAAAAAAAAGCAGCCAGCTCATCACAATCACTATTAGGATGTATTTGTCCTTGTTGTATTGCAAGACGCAAGCAAGCCGCTAAACGCTTTTGCCAATCAAGCAGTATGTTTTCTAACTCACAACGAAAACTCTCAGGCAACACGACAATCTCTTGACCTAAGTTGCCTACTAAGCAGCCGCGTCGAAATTCATGCTTGATCATTCCCGACTTAGCATCTTCAACAAAGTCACTAATACGCTGCATGGGAGATACTTGCTCATTCAAAAAACAATGATCTAGCTTGCGAGCGAAATACAACGCGTATTGCCGCAATACCTCCTGTCCAAATGCTTCTTTGTTTTTGAAGTAATTATAGAAAGAACCCTTAGGCACATTGATACGTTTGAGTATGGCATCGATACCAGTGGTCGCAAAACCTTGCTCTGTCAGCATCTCCATCCCAGATCTCAAAAGAGCTTCACGGGTATCCGTAAACTCGCGTTCAACATTGGGTGGACGCCCTCGACGGGCTTTTGGCTTAGTAATCGTCATGCACAAATATTATGACCGATCGTCTTTAATGTCAATCAATTATTTTTAGCGGTCTATTTATCCATCAGTCGCGACAGTTTTTTGACTGCCCTTGCTATTAGTCTTCACCATGATATGTTGCCTCATCCATCCAAACGATGGGATCTTCGCACAGATGAGTTACGTGATACCAAATATCACTACTACGAGCGATACGGTGATGACCGCCTGCAAAATAATCGACGTCCCAGCTATCAGGTAGATTCACTAAGGTTCGTCTAGCCACTGCCACATCAAGACTTTCATCATCGACTTCTACCATCACCCGCACCATCTCGGTATTGGTCGTGGGAAAAGACAGCTTCATATCAGCCACTACTGGGATACGGTCAGCCAATACCTCATTTGGATAGATACAAGGCGCAATCAATAGCGCGTGCAAGTTATATTTATGGGCAAAATGATTGGCAAACCAGCCGCCAAGCGAATGCCCTGCCAACACCACACGCGGATACCGTGCGATTTTCTCACGAATCAAAGCATCATAAATCTCAAATATTTCTGCAAAACTCTCTCGATAATTGACCGTTTGGCAATATTTAGGCTCACGTGTGATACAGGTATATTTACTGGTCTCATTGCTTAAATCAAGGCCATGAAAAAACAATAAAAACGTATCTTTATTTTCGATAGGACACATCATAAGGTTCTCCTTTTTTAATCATTATTTAGGTTTACTCTTGGTAATTTAGTTTATAAATTAAACTGGTTTTTGGGTGGCAACCTGCGCTTGGTACAAGCTTAAAAGCTCCTCACAAGCCTGCATTGAGATATTTTTTGCAAAACCTTCGTTAAACCAAAAATCATAAACCGCTTGAACAACGGCTTTTACCGCTTTCGCATTTTCTGGCTTTTGTTCTATTAGTTTCATCGCAATGTCTTGTGCTTGTATATCCGACTCACTATAGGGCGCGCTCCAGCCCACGCCATAACGATAAAGCACATCATTGATTGCCAATATGAATATAGCATTGGACACCCCAAATGAACCGATAAGCCTGTCAAGCATTGCACAGCGCTCTTCATAAATACTGATCTCTATCGGCATATCAGCCCGCTCAGACAGACAATCACAACTCACCATGTGCGAGGGTTGACTAAAATCATCCCATAGCAATGGATAAGTTCCGCGAATCCCGCCTTTTTCCACTACATTAAATTGCCAGATCACATAATGAGTATCTGGCCCCTTATAAGGCACATGTACGAACCACTGCATCATCACATCACTGTCATACATGATATGAGTACTACCAATTCGCACACCCTGCTTAGGCAGTACATCCTGATATACGCTATTTATATCATCACTATAGAACTTTACTTTACGTAAGTTTTCATCACTGGTATCGCCTAACTTCGCTCGTGCTTCGTTTATATTTCGATAGGGTTTAAAGGGTGCTACCCATCTGAGCGGCTCATCCGTATTGTTCACAAAGTAAATATCATCTTCATAACTGTCTATAGAAACCGTTTCGAGGTAAAACAATGGCTGTTTTCGTATTCGGCCTTTCTCATCATTTGCCAGTGCCGTTATACCAGATAGCTTTGAGCCATCCGACCACTTAAAGTTATCTAACCGTTTTTGCTCAAACTGATACGTTAATGTCGTCATATTTATATCCTTATTATTTTGATTTCGGTTTGCATGTCGCTTTATTTTTATTGTCTGGTCTGAGTGCTGATTTCAAGCCAGCCGAGTCTATTCGCCATTGTTTAAATGACGTCATTATCTATAAAGTTGAGTAAATTAATCGACTTGGTAAGGTAGTAATTTTTAATTCTGATAGACTTTTTAGCCACAGTTTTTCGCTGTTACATTGCTAATATTTTTGCAACGCCAACGAGCTTTTTTCTGCTAGGTTTTTTATTTATTAATAAATATAATTTTTTGGGTTTGTACAGGCGTAGAAGTTTAGGACTAAACGTAAATAACACTACTAGAAAGACTTCGCTAAAATAGCGTTTCAAAAACTTAGTTAAGAAGTGAAGCGTTGCGCTCCGAGGGTTAACTGGTTTTTATCTCATGTCATTTTGCCTGACCTAATAACTATAGTATAAGCTCACATAAAAATAAAGCTGTTTAAAACCTTCTACGACAACTGGTGTCGCTTTTCTTTAAATGAATTGTAGTTTAGTCATTAGCAAGTATCCCAACGCATTAAATATGATTAACGATAGTTTCATATTACTCAAGTATCCTCAATAAACGTCCAATTAACAATCCTTATCAAAAAACACCTTTCACGATTGATGTTAGCTTGCTATCTTGCCTCGCAAACCTTGTATTCTAATTAAGCCTGCCCCACTTTGACCTATCACACGTAGTATTCGCATCTGTATTGGATTTTATGACACATAACCTTGAGGCCAGCTCAAACGCTCGCCGAACTCAGTATTTTCAAGTATTTTTGATGGGCGTTAGTGCCTTTATTATGAACACCACAGAATTTGTCCCTGTGGCCCTGTTGAGCGATATTGCCCAAGACTTCTCTATTACGGCGGCAGAGACTGGCTGGATGTTGACACTCTATGCTTGGATTGTCGCAGCAATGTCATTGCCACTAATGCTATTGACCAGTCGATTTGAGCGCAAGCGCTTGCTCTTGGGGCTTTTTGCCGTATTTATTGCCAGTCACGTACTTTCCGTATTTGCATGGAGCTTTGATGTGCTGCTCATTAGTCGAGTGGGGATTGCTTTATCGCATGCGATATTTTGGTCGATCACAGCTGCTATCGCGATACGCGTCGCACCTGAAGGCAAAAAAGCCATGGCGCTTAGCGTACTGGCGACGGGTACGTCGTTAGCAATGGTACTGGGTGTACCACTGGGCCGTTTAGTCGGACAATGGTTTGGTTGGCGGGCTACATTTGGCGGTATTGGCGTCATTGCCTTAATTGTATTTATTCTACAAGCGAGACTCTTACCAACGCTACCTAGTATGTTTGAAGGGTCTTTTAGAAAGATTCCAGAACTCCTCAAAAATCCCTTATTGGTCTGTCTGTACCTGCTTATCTTATTGGTCTTTACAGCGCACTATACGGCTTATTCTTATATAGAACCATTCATGCGCCAAGTCGGTAATATCAGTGAAAACGCTGCAACTTTTGTACTGTTATTATTCGGTGCAGCTGGAATTGTAGGCAGTGTTATTTTCAGTCGGTGGGGCGATCGGTTCAATACCAGATTGATGCTAATATCGACCATACTGATGCTCGTGTCTATGCTTGCGCTGTTGCTAGCAGTGACCTCTGTATGGGCGCTCAGCTTTATCGCCTTACTGTGGGGCGCGGCACTCATGCTACTTATTATCTCAATGCAGGCCAAAGTCATCATGGTCGATGTCAATGCGCAAGACATGCTGATGTCGATGTTCTCAGGTATTATTAATTTAGGAATTGGTACGGGTGCGCTATTTGGTGGTTATGCCGTCACGCACATTTCACTATCTAGCGTAGGGTACACAGGTGCGGCTATCGCAGTTGTGGCATTATTCTTAATGCTATTTATGATCAAACGTTTTCCTGAATTGAGTAAGCGACTTGGCTAGCTAATAAGCCTATATTGAAGGATAGCCAAAAAATAGCAGTCGGGAAGGAATCGTCAGAGAACAATAAGCAGAATGCCAGCCATATAAATGGGCTGGCATTTTCTTTATGCGTGAATACAACACTGTAGCCTATGAATCATAACGATGATTGCTTAGATACTCATTGAACGAACGTTCAGCTACAGTTATACTAATTTTATTGGACATAAGTATGCTTAGGCTATAAGTATATTTAATAAAGGACTGATAGGGATTAAGCACAAAAGGATGGGTGTGAAATGGATACTATTCAAAACAAGGAAGTCATTGCCTACGATTTAAATTTAGTGACGATATATATTGCGAATTTTCAACTTGTTGGAGATTCGTGATGCCTGATGGAATGACTCAACAAGACAGTCCAGATCAAAGAAATCATGATAACACTGCGCCTCTTAAGCTAGGCAGATTACATTACGCTTGGATCGTTGCTGCAACAGGCTCTGTAGCAATGTTCTGCGGACTAGGATTGGGACGATTCGCATTTGGCATGTTACTGCCATCCATGTCATCCTCTTTAGGATTAAATTATACTCAAAGCGGAATCTTGGGATTCACTAACCTAATAGGATATCTCGTTGCGGTGCTTTTAAGCCATTTTATGCTGCCTCGGTTGGGTACTCGAACGACTGCGACGGCAAGCCTTCTCTTGATTACAGTCTCTATGCTTGGTATGGCTTTTACCACCAGTTTTCCAATACTTTGCGCACTCTATGTGCTGACGGGTATTGGTAGCGGCGGCGTAGTCTTACCAATGATGAGCGTCATGTCGCATTGGTTTTTTCCTTCACACCGCGGGCTTGCTCTAGGACTGGTCATGGCTGGGCCTGGATTTGGTATCATTTTATCGGGCTTTGTCGTACCCAAACTCTTACCTATCTCTACTCTACTGTCTTGGCAGACAGGTTGGCTAATTTTTGCCGTGATTAATATTGCGGTGGCTTGGCTTACTTTCGCTTTGATTCGCAATCATCCAGACGATGTCAGCCAAAGCCCTTTTGGGCGCGCACCTACCTTACCTGTTAAAAATAAGAAAAAGCTAGAACGTAGCAATATTAAGCTGCTCGTACATTTAGGTGTCATCTTTGCTATTTATGGTGCTACTTATATGGTTTACGTTACCTTCATCGTGACCAGCATGGTTGGCTCGTATCAATTAAGTGAAGCAGCTGCTGGTAGTGTTTGGGCATGGATTGGACTGCTTAGCATGTTTTCAGGGATGTTATTTGGCTGGATTTCTGACCATATTGGTAGACGCCTTGGTCTGGCGCTGGCTTTTTTCTTTCTAGCCATCGCTTATCTGCTAGTCGGACTGACTGATTGGAGTTTGGGACTATATTTGTCCATTATCTTGTTTGGTTTAGTAGTGTGGAGTGTGCCTGTCATTATGGCAGCTTCTGCAGGCGATTATTTCGGTCCTGCGGCGGCGGCAAGTGCACTCGCAGCGCTGACTTTTGCTTTTTCAGGTGGACAGGCTCTCGGGCCAGTGGCAGCAGGCTATCTCGCAGAAGTCACTGGTGACTTTAGTATTAGTTATATGATATCTGGTATCGCAGCTTTTGTAGCGCTTGGACTTGCCTTATTATTGCGTCCACAAAAACAAGCTTAATTCCAGTCTCTATAGTATTGATACTCCTAACTATACTTTGCTCTTGCTGCCAGTGACATCTGTATACGCATTTGGCCTGATTATCTTATTATGGAGTGCTGAGTTTATACTATATATAATTGGGCAGTTACTTGGGTTAAACAAGCAATATCAATAGATAAGTCTTATACTTTTTAATAAAAACAACTTAATAAAAATCAGTTGCTTACAGCATAATTACATAGAAGGAAACAAAATATTATGTGAGCGAGACAGTATGATTTTTTAATACTTACTCTCCCTTTTTTATGCTCTAAAAACTTGTTTAAATAAGGCAATATTCTTGCAATTTTGCAATCAAAACGATTGCTAGCTTTCTAAAAAGTGGTTACACTCGATTGACAAACTATTACATTGATGACAAGGAAGTCGCTATGCCTCGTAATACCTCACGTTCTAAAATTAGCCATACCACTCTTAAAACTTTTACCAAAAGCATGCTTGCTATCAGCCTATCTATCGCTGGTATTTCTCACGCAAATGCTTATGACAGTGTCACCTTTTTCGGTGACAGCCTGACCGATGGGGGCTATTTTAGTCAAGTTGTACCAGGTCCTGCTCAGTTTACCACCAACCCTGACAACACCTGGGCAACCTCATTCGCTGAGCAGCTAGGTACCACAGCTGTTCCCGTTGTCTATCTTGGAAATCAAACTGGTAACAACTACGCTATCGGCGGTGCAAGAGCAGGCGAAGAAGCGCTTTTCCCTGGTGGTATTCCTATTGCTTCTGCCAATAGCCAAGTTGATAGTTATCTCGCTAATAACACAGTAGACCCTAACGGACTCTATGTCGTATGGGCAGGGGCAAATGACCTGCTTGCTGCAGGTGAAGCTGAAAATCCTGCTAGTGCCCAAGCGACCATACTAGGTGCAGTAGCTAGCCAAACCGAAACGATTAAAGCACTAAAGGACAATGGTGCCAAATATATCTTGGTACCTAATATCCCTGATGTCGGTCTAACCCCTAGATTCACTCCAGACCCTGGTCTTGAAGGTCAAGATCTTATAGATGCGTTGACAGCCCAAGCATCTGCAACTGGTGCAGCCAGTCTCTACAATCAGTTTATGCTTAGTGGCGTCGCAGGTACTGGGGCAAATATCATACCGCTCGATGTGTTTAGCTTATCAAAAGCGATAATTTCGTCACCTACTCAGTATGGTTTTACTAATGTCACCGATGAGGCTTGTGGAGATGCCAGCTCTCTCACTTGCGGCCGTGATACTCTTGTAGAAACAAATGCCAACGAAACCTACTTTTTCGCTGATGGCATTCACCCGACCGGTCAAGCGCATCAAATGATCGCCGACTATGCAAATGCTGTTGTCACTGCGCCTAGCTTAATCGGTGTACTGCCTCATATTGCAACGACAACCGGACTTGCAACCAATGAGCGCTTACAGTCACACATCAATCAAATTCAAAGCAGTGAGCAAAAACCTGCTCGTACACTATGGGCCGTCGGTGAAGTGGCCAATCAAGAAATTGCAGGGTTTGATGGTGATAATAATACTCAAGTATTGCTTGGTGTGGATTTTGCTCATCCTAACTCAGCAAATGCAGTGACAGGCTTATACGGCAACATCACTCAGAAAGACTTTGAAAACTCAGACGTTGGCACAGGTTTGAGTGATATTGATCTGGGAGAAGTTGGTTTTGGTGTCTATCACAGCAACAAATTTGGTGGTTTACAGATCAATGGTGCTGCAGGATTTGGCAACATGGATGTCGATGTCACACGTGCTGTGACACTAGGCAGTAACCAACAGCAGTTTAAGTCAAATGCTGATGGCAAGCGCTTTTATGCCAACTTGCAGGCAGGCTATCCGATGCAAGTGAGCAATATTGCTGTCACGCCTTATATCGGTGCAACAGCGAGCCGCGTAAAAATTGACGGACTCAAAGAAAAAGAGATGTCTGGCATTGCTATGCAGTTCGATGAGCAGAAATACTCTACGACATATGGCAAGCTTGGTCTCAAAGCCAATCATAGCTTGATGGAGAACCTTAACTTATTTGGTGATATTCATTACCAAAAGCAGCTGAGTGATAATCGCGAAGCAGTAACCGCACGTTTGAATACGCTACCAAATATCAGCTTTGAGACGCCTATGGTCGAAACTGATGATGATAACGTTGCTATGACACTTGGCCTATCTAGAAGCTTTGGTCTATTGAATGCCAACGCTGGTGTCACACATTCACAAGGTAATGACGATGACTCAACCAGCCTATTTGTTGGACTTAATGGTGCATTCTAAATAAGTATTTAATATAGAGTAATGGTATAGGTGATAATTAATCGCCTATACCATTCTAAATTCAAAAAAACCTCATAGCCTATTACAGCTTTTGCTCTATAAGTTTTCTACTGCACAACTTCTCAACGACAAAACCTAATATCAGAAACTCTCTAAAAATCCACTTTACCGCGCAAAGCCTTTGTCTTACCGCGCTGGGTCTTTTTATCCACCCGTTTACGTTTGGCATTTCTGCTTGGCTTGGTAGGCCTTCTCGTTTTATTCACGTGAGTGGCTTTGGCAATAAAACTTTGCAAACGTTCAAGCGCATCTATTTTATTGCGCTCTTGCGTTCGAAACTGCTGCGCCTTGATAATTAGCACGCCTTCCTTGGTTATTCGGCTATCTTTGCTATTTAGCAGTCGCTGCTTGTACTCATCGCTCAGACTTGAGTTGTTGATATTAAAACGCAGGTGAATGGCAGAAGATACTTTGTTGACATTCTGCCCACCTGCGCCTTGCGCTCGTATGGCGCTGATCTCTACCTCATTATCATTGAGGCTAATATTATTATTAATGAAAATCATAGTTTGCTTTTATCGAATATGAATAGATATGGTTTATGATAAAGCATTATATAGTCAATCCTATATAAATTAGGTACGGTGTCAGTCTCGCTTAGTATACTGCTTGTAATACTTCTACTCGGCTTTCTAGGGCGTGTCCTCGTTTTAAAAATGGTGATAAAAATGAGATAAATCGCAGTCAAACAAGGAAAATAGCGCAGATAATATCGAGATATTAGTCAGCTATTTGACGCCATTTGGCAAGATTTAGCCATTTTTAACCCATTTAGATAACTATCGATTGAATTGAGGACACGCCCTAGTATCCAAATTATATTGAACCGACTGCTTATATTTAACTGAATATGGATTGGTCTGCTACTTTGCCAACAGTTGACGACTGCGCTCAATCACTGGCGCATCTACCATCTCGCCATCTATTTTGAATACTGCCTGCCCGCTCCGCTTATATTCTTCAATCACACGCTGTGCAAATAACAAGGCCTCATCTGTTGGTTGCAATGTTTGTTGGACAACTGCCACTTGCTTGGGATGGATACATAGCATTCCTGACATCCCCATTTGTGACCATAGCTGTACTCGCTCGCTCAGTCCAACTTCATTGTTGAAGTCAGGATAAATGGTATCGATGGGTGGCGATAATTGGTGCACTTTTGACGTCAGGATTAGTTGATAGCGAATTTGATTGGCGATGATATCTGCGGCAGGCGTTCCTACTTGTACTTGCAAATCATTGCACAGATCTAAAAATCCATAACTAAACGCGGCTAGCCCGACTGCTTTTGCCATACTATCGATTTGATATAATCCAATCGCACTCTCAATCAGTGCAATCACAGGTAAATTGGTAAGCTGATGCACGCTTTCTATATCATCTATTTGCTCGGCTTTAGCCAATAACACGCCAGCCAAATTAGGCATCTTCTGACAAAGCACGATGTCTTTGAAAAATTCTTCGCTACCTGCCTTATTAATACGCACCCAAATTGGCTGATAATCTGCACTATCATAATATTGTTGTAATGCTTCGCGTGCGGATGCTTTATCCTCTGGCGCAACGGCATCCTCTAAATCCACAATAACCGCATCTGCACCACTAGCAAAGGCTTTCGCTACTCTATCGATGCGAGTCGCTGGCACAAACAGCCATGTTTTATTTTGAGAAATCGTATTTATTTTATTGTGGATAATTGAATCCATGCGTGACTCCATCATATTGTCCAAGTAGCTATTAGCATATTTATTATGCCACTATACAGCTGATGCTCATTTAAAATTAGCAATTTATTCGATAGTGCAAAACCAAGATTACTTAGACACTCCATCAAAAACCCAAATCAAAAAAACCGCATGAAATAATTATTCATGCGGTTCTTGAGTCTCATGCAGTTTTAAACAATTACTTTCTTATCTAACCTATGTCTTATAGTCGATTCAATTTAAAAGTAGTACAAGGCAACCGAGTGTAGATGTATATGTAATACTTCAAGCGAGGTTAACGCTGTAATACTTTTTATAGTGGAATGACTATATAGATTATCTAATTAAGCTAGCATGCCACCATCGACAACGATAGTCGCGCCTGTGGTATAGCTTGAGGCATCCGACACTAGATACAATACCGTACCAGCCATTTCATCAGGTTCAGCCACACGTCCTAGCGGAATTGAGTGTAGCGCCATTTTTAAGACTTTATCATTGGTCGTCAATGCAGAGGCAAACTTAGTATCCGTCAAACCTGGCAATAGCGCATTAACACGGATGTTAAGTGGGCCACATTCTTTAGCAAATGCTTTGGTCATGCTAATGACTGCCGCTTTGGTAATTGAGTAGATACCTTGCTTATCGCCTGCTACTAAGCCGTTAACCGATGCGGTATTCAAGATGACACCGCCACCCTGCTCTTTCATCATTTTGCCAGCGGCCGTCGACATAAAGAAGTAACCACGGATATTAACTTCAACCGTTTTATCAAAGGCGGCTAAATCCGTATCCAAGATATGGCCATAGTAAGGGTTGGCTGCAGCGTTATTGACTAAGATATCGATTTGACCAAACTCACTTTTGATATGCTCAAAAATTGCGTCAATTTGCTCCATGTCTCCTACGTGACAAGCAAAAGCACTAGCCTTATGACCGTCAGCTTTGATGCTATCAGCGACTGCTTGGCAAGCATCGATTTTGCGGCTAGATACGATAACGTGTGCGCCTCTTGATGCCAATAGACGGGCAATAGACTCACCAATACCACGGCTAGCACCAGTTACTAGAGCAACCTTACCGGTTAAATCAAATAAATCTTTCATCATTATTCCTTATATTTTTATAAACTTTATATTTTCGATAATTTTTGAGCGCTAAATTCATGTATCTAAAATCAGATAACTGAACGCAGATAATCGCTGTCATAACTAACAGCGATTATCGAGCACTAATGAACTGAACAAAGAGCGCTCAACTATTACGGTTACGCTAGCATACCACCATCTAAGGTGAAGGCATGACCATTCATAAAGCTGCTTTCATCACTGGCAAGCCACGCAATAGCACTAGAGATTTCACTGACGTTTCCTAGGCGGCGCAGTGGACTGGCCTTTATCGTTGCTTGCTGCGTACGCTCATCCATGGTTGCCATAGTATTGCGAACCATTGGCGTATCAATGAAGCTTGGGCATACAGCGTTAAAACGAATATTGGCGCGAGCATACTCATGGGCGGCAGACTTGGTCAGACCCATGACCCCATGTTTAGCCGCACTATAGGCTGAAATCATAGGCGCTGAACGCAAACCTGCAATAGAGGCGACGTTGATCACATGACCACCGCCATTAGGTATCATACAATTTACCGCAGCACGCATACAGTGCCAAACGCCTTTTAAATTCACGGCGATATTACGATCAAAGTCGTCATCGCTTAGCTCGTGCATTGGCGAAGGCTTGTGATCGATACCAGCATTGTTTACCACAACATCTAGGCCACCAAGCGTTTCTACTGCAAAATCAAACAACGCACGCACTTCATCACCACTGGTCACGTCCACTTTTTTGAAGACGATACTGTTGCCAGCATCTTGACCTTGTTTGGCAACCGCTTCGCCCATTTCTTCTGCCATATCACCAATGACGACTTTTGCGCCGCGACTGGCTAGCAACAACGCACTTGCTGCACCGATGCCTGATGCACCGCCCGTGATCAAAATTCGTTTGCCAGCTACATCTGATGCAATTCCATTTGTATTCAGTGTCATGATCTATCCCTCTACCTTAAGTACTAGTTTGCCGAAATTTTCACCGTTAAAGAGCATCATCAAAGTATCAGGGAACGTCTCGATACCTTCAACGATATGGTCTTTTACTTTCATATCACCTGACTGAATCCAGCCAGCAATCTCTTTCATAGCGATTGGATATTCTTTGATATTATCGAATACTACGATGCCTTCCATGCGAGCACGATTGACCAATAATGATAAATAGTTCGATGGGCCTTTTACTGCTGTGGTGTTGTTATATTGGCTGATAGCCCCGCAAATAACGATACGCGCATGTAGATTAATCTGGGTAAGCACGTCATTTAAGATATCACCGCCTACGTTGTCAAAGTACACATCGACGCCGTCTGGACAGGTTTTCTTTAGGGCTTTTTTCACATCTTCGTTTTTGTAATCAATCGTCGCATCAAACCCAAGCTCATCGACCAAGAACTTGCATTTCTCAGCACCGCCCGCGATACCAACGACACGGCAGCCTTTAATTTTGGCAATCTGACCAACCAAGCTACCAACCGCACCAGCAGCTCCTGATACCACTACCGTTTCGCCTGCTTTTGGCTGACCCGTTTTTAGGAGACCGAAATACCCTGTCATCCCTGGCATACCGAGTACGCCTAAGTAATAAGACAGCGGCGCTAGATTTGGATCAACTTTATGTAGACCTGTGCCATCACTGACGGCATAGGATTGCACGCCATCGTGACCTGCGACATAGTCACCTACTGCAAATTTCTCATGCTTACTTTCAATCACTTCACCCACAGTACCGGCGCGCATAACTTCACCAATTTGTACTGGCGCGATATAAGATTTGGCATCGTTCAACCAACCACGCATCGCCGGATCGATAGAGATGTATTCAACCTTAATCAGTAGCTGACCATCGGTAATCGTCGGTATTTCTGTCTCGGTATAATCCCAAGTTTCAGCGCTTGGCTCGCCTACTGGTCTTGCTTTTAGGCGCCATTGTTTGTTTATCGTTGTCATGTCTCTTTCCTTAGAGTTGTCCTTAGAACCAGTCCGCTTGCATATCAGTGCAAACCGAGTTGGTGTTGGTTAATAATTCGATGTCGCGTTTAACTAATGGTAGTTCCCAATCGATGAAGTATTTGGCCGCTTGTATCTTGCCTTTGTAGAAGTTCTGCTGCTCGACATCTTGCGTCGTACTTAGTAGCTGCTCGGCTTTACTGGCTTGGCGAATCCAAATCCAGCTCAGTACAATTGAGGCAAAAATATTCATTAGTGCTTGAGCATTACCAGTCAATGTCAGCGCTTCTTCTGTCTGCAGTACTTTGCCCAAATGCACGAGCACTTCATGCAACTGACCCATATAAGGCATCAGCTTGCCTGCAAGTTGTGCGCTCTCGGGCGTAGTGATTCTTTCTAAATCTTGTGTAATTTCACGTTTTAGGATTTGAATGCCTAACCCACCTTTTTGCCATAACTTGCGGAATGACAAATCTAGCGCCTGCACACCATTTGTGCCTTCATGGATAGGATTGAGACGATTGTCACGCCAAAACTGCTCAGCCTGATATTCACGCGTATAGCCTGCGCCGCCTAGAACTTGAATACCTAAGTCATTGGCTTTTGGGCCATATTCAGATGGCCATGCTTTTAGCACTGGGGTTAGCAAATCTAATAGTTCGGTTAGCTCGTTTTTTAATGTTTCGTCTTCACAAGTATTGATACGGTCAATTAGGTTTGAGCCGTATAAGCACAATGAGATGCCACCTTCAGAATAGGCTTTTTGTGCCAATAGCATGCGCTTTACGTCACCATGCTGAATAATAGCCGTTGCATCATCTTCAGGCTTATTATTTGGCGCAATGCGACCTTGTGTACGGTCTTTGGCATAATCTAGCGAATACTGATAGCCGCGATAACCAATCATAGAAGCACCAAAACCAACTGCGATACGTGCCTCATTCATCATCTTGAACATATAACGCAAGCCAAAATGCTCTTCGCCGATCAAATAACCATGACAATCGCCTTCATCGCCGAAGCTCAATGCCGTAGAAGTCGCACCTCTATAACCAAGCTTATGAATCAGTCCAGTCAGATGTACATCATTACGCTCGCCTACAGACATATCATCGTTCAAGCGATACTTAGGTACGGCAAATAAAGAGATACCTTTGACGCCACCTGGGCCACCTGGCACTTTGGCCAATACCAAATGCACGATATTGTCAGACAGCTCATGATCACCTGCTGAGATATAAATCTTGCTGCCTTTGACACGGTACGAGCCGTCATCTTGTTTTACAGCAATAGTTTTGATATCAGCAAGCGATGAACCTGCATGCGGCTCAGTCAGTGCCATGGTGCCAGTAAATTCACCTGTCAGCATGCGCGGCATAAAGGCTGCTTTGATATCGTCACTAGCAAAATGCGAGATGACGTTGATTGCCGCAGTGGTCAAAAATGGATAGGCAGTCGTTGATGGATTGGCTGCCATAAAGTAGCCTGCCACAGCAGTCATAACCGTCTCAGGTAACTGCATGCCGCCGTCTTCAAAACTATAACGACCTGCGATAAAGCCAGACTCACGGAACGCATCAAAAGCGACTTTCACATCGTTTATCATGCTGACTTTTTTACCATCGAACTGCGGCTCGTTCTTATCTGCAATATGGTTGTGTGGTAAAAATAAATCTGTCGCAATCTTATTTGCCGTCTCTAATACAGCATCAAATGTCTCGCGGCTATGTTCTGAGAACTTTGCGTGCTCGGTGAGTGATTCTGTGCCTAGTACATCATACAATTGAAAAGGTAATTCAAAATCGTTTAGGAGGGTATCTGCGGCCATAGTATTCTCATTAACTGATTAAATGTGGTTATCAATTGATATTAGTCTAATTTGATACTTGTCCGTATTGTCATTTATGACATAATTATGGTCAAATAAGACACAAACAGAGTATCTAACTGGTTAAAATCAACCAAGTAATGGCTATTTTGGTCAGTACAGCAAAGGAAACGTGTGACTTATGCCCTATTTCAAACCTTTTAAAATGATTATTCTTGGCTTCGATGGTGTGCTCGGTAGTGTACTATCTGGCGCATTGGACTTGTTTTCATTCACGGGGGTCAGTTGGCAGCGCTTTTCAAATGAGTCTGTAGAGCCACGATTCAATGTGCAAATCGCAAGCTTGGGTGGCGGTGATATCAGGTGCAGTAATCGGTTAATCATGCAAGCCCACTGTGATATTCGAGATGTGACAGAGTGCGATTTATTGCTTGTGCCAACCATTGGCGACTCTATTGATAAGGTATTGACGCAAAACAGTGAGCTGCTGCCACACTTAGTACGGCTTGCAAATACCAAGGCCGATATAGCAAGCAACTGTAGCGGTGCATTTTTTTTGGCAAAGGCAGGATTATTGGATCATAAGATAGCCACCACGCACTGGGGCTATGCCAATAAGTTTAAGGCAGATTTTCCATTGGTGGACCTACAAGAGAATCAGTTTGTGACCCATTCAAGAAGCGAGTCAACAAACCAGTCAGGCAATATATTTTGTGCAGCTGGTGGCAGCGCCTTTTATGATTTGGGGCTATTATTGATTGAGCGATACTGCGGACGAGAGATCTCTACACAAGTGGCAAAAACCCAAATTATTGATAGCAAAAGAGGCAGTCAGAATAGCTATACCAATGTGACCTTGCACAAGCCGCATTCTGATCATTTGATTAAACAAGTCCAAGAGTATATCGAAGAGAACTTTCAACATTCTTTGCAGGTCAGCAGTTTAGCCGCTATGGTAAATATTACCCCGCGCACTTTAAATAGGCGCTTTCAGTCCTGTGTGGCAATGCGACCGATTGAGTATATTCAGGCCGTTAGAATTGAACAAGCCAAACGCTTACTTGAGTTGGGCGATGTATCAATAAAGTCGCTTGCCGATCAAGTAGGTTATGATGATATCTCCTCCTTCACGCGTCTATTTAAACGTGCGACTGAACTGACACCAAAAGAGTATCAAGATAAGTTTTCGCGGTTGGCTATTTAAAAAGGACAGTGATTAACGTTTAAGCAGTCTGCCACAAGCCTTCTACTTGGATAGCATCAGCTTCAATAGTTGGGTAATCGTTAAATACCAACTGATAGCCGCCATTTGTATTAGGTATGAGCTGGCAAGTTGCTCCCAGCGGAAAACTGTATTTTTTGCCGATATGACCAAAAGGCATACCACTATATATCGGTAATCCTGTTAGTTCATGTAGTTGGCGAATGACTGTGGCGACATCATAACGTTTGTCATAGCTATCCTCACCTGCACCAGACAATGCCCCAAATACAATCGCTTGCTGATTTTTAAAGACACCTGCGAGATATAAGTCATATAACATGCGCTCAATACGATACGCCTGCTCGCCAACATCTTCTAAAAACACAATGCCACCATCGATACGCGGTAAATACTCACTACCTGCCAGCGCCGATACGACACTTAAGTTACCACCCCAAATCGTACCAGTTATATTTTTCGGTTCAGCACTTGTCAAAATGCTAGGGAGTTGCTGACTGGTTAAGGTAGCATCCTGTATGCTGATAGTTAGATTGGGATTGGTCAGCACTTCAACAAACTGCTGACAGCTGACTTTATCAGGCGCAGTTTTACCAAACTCGCTATAGAGCATTGGCGCGGCAAGCGAGCTCATTGACCCTTTTGCCAATAGCGCGCACTGAATAGCCGTCACATCACTGAATCCTGCGAGTATCGTGCCGCGCTCCTTCATAATGCGTCCTAGCGTCGCCCAATCCACCATAGGCAATATGCGCATGGCACCGTAACCACCGCGCACACCTAGCAGTAGTTTTGGCGCGGCTATTGCCCCAGTGGCAAGGTTTTGAAAATCGCTAGCACGCTGTGAGTCCGTTCCCGCAAAGCGTAAATACTGACGATTGGTAATCGCAGGATTCTCTACTTTAAACCCAGCACAAGCCACACGATCCAATGCCAACTGATTACGCTCATCACTACCACCAACGTTGGAGCTGGCAAAAAGTCGCGTCTCAATCGTAGGCGTGATACAACCTGTCTGCGTCAGTGATTCCTGTGACGTTTGTGATGATGAGCTATCATTCAACAACGAAGTTGGCAGATCATCCTTGGTCAGCTGCGTACTATGACCAGACTCGATAGGGCTGGCTGCCAGCGCTTGAGAAATACCTTGGCTCGCTAATACCGCTGTGCCTGCACTCACACCGATTCGACATAGAAACTGCCGACGGTTTAGCCCAGATGTTGTTTCAGTTGCACGATTATTTTTATCATCTGTCCATGCCTGACGCTTAATCCCCATATCTTACTGCTACCTTATCGCTTTTATTTTTATGACTTGTGTTTTTAGACCTTGTGGCAGCATATTGTAGACGCTTTTCTGACACTGATGGTTGCCTAATCTTTACCGATATTTACTTTTTCGCTACTGAGACACACAATATAGGTCGATTAGATTTGTTACTGTAAATACAAATTCATCGCAAAAAACAAAAGGCAATAATTATGTTTAATAAAAAAACCGATAAAAACAAGTCACTTGACTCTAATTTAGAATATTTGCTAGGCAAAGAAGATAAGCTGAAAGAAAAGTTAGAGGACAGCGGCTACCTTGAGCCGTTTAGTGATGATTTAATGCTATTTATGAGTCTTGTCAAAGACTATTATAAAGGTGACTACCGTAAAATTCCTTTTAAGACAATTTCAGCTGGCGTTATCGGTGCGCTCTATGTGCTAAATCCAATTGACCTCATTCCTGACTCTATTCCGTTTATCGGCCATATCGATGATGCGCTAGTACTTAAATTTTGTTTGAAGCAGGCCAGAAAAGATCTGCAAAAATACAAAGAATGGAAGCAGGAACAATCAGCTACTAAGGATAAGTTAGAATCTAACAATGATACGGATAAGACTGATAACGACAAGACTAGTACTGATGAGAAAGACAGCGACGAGACTGGTACTAATCTGAAGAAAGCCTCATAAATATTAGTACTTTCAGCTATTAAAAAACTGCACTATCGAAAAAGCCACGACCTTGAATTAATACTTCGGTCGTGGCTTTTGTTATTTATAGTTTATTTAATACTATATTTTAATCAGGCACTTCATAATTAGCTTTTTCTGGATTAAGACCAAACGAGTAGACGAAGGTCGCAACGAGACTATTGATAATAATGAAAGGCAAATCAATGGCAGCATGACCAAGTGCATAGCGACCAAGCAGCCACGAGACGATCAACATGATAATAAAGAATGCACCCAAATATGCCAAAATCGCAGGATGTTTTAAATTATAAGGCTGTTCAGGCGTCGGTTGTTTGTCTAGTACATACGTCCTTACCGCCCAACCAGCTGCATAAGAGAACCCGCCTAACACCACGTAACTAAAAAAATTCATATCGCTTAACTCTAATGGTATGACTGTTTATAACAAAATACTGTCTATGCAAATATCATCGACCAACAATGGTATTTATAGTCGATACTTATCTAAGTACTATCGTCAACGCTTATTTAAATACTGTCGTCGACATTATCGATAACAAGATTAGCATGTGGATTGGCTAGAATATCAGTATTCACCTCATCGCACTCCACACGGTAGATCGTATTCGCACCTCGGTAAATATACGACAAGTACTCACTATCTAAGAGCGGATCAATATTTGCGTAAGCTGGTTTGACGTGCGCCAGTACAAGCACTCGATCAGGACGACCAATGACTGCATCGACATTGTCTGGATCAATAGAGAAAAACTGCGGTATGTCGCTATTGTCTATTATTTCTAACGGCTCTGGAGTATCCCAGATGCGCTTAGCAGTGACGGGTTCTTTCATCTGCATCACCCAAGTGTCATCTTGCTGGCTGACCTTTATCTGAGCAGGCTCATCTTGACTCACCGTATAACAACCCTCAAAGACAGACAGATCTGCCGCAACTTCGGTATCCGCTTGAGGGCTATTATCGTTACAAGCACTCAGAAAAATCGCGCTGCTAGCAGTCACACTGAGCATCAGATACGTCAGTCTCTTATTAAATAAATTCGAGCGTAAGGACATAATGGGGTTATCCTGCAATCATGCATTAAAAACTTTTATTAAGTGTACTATTATCAAAATGTCACTAGATAGCTGTATAAAAAAAATGCGCTTGGGCATCTTTGTAGTAACGACAGCTCTGTTATTAAAAACCAGTGGCTTTCAGCGAGCTTCGCTATTTTAACAGAAAACTAGGACGTTACTATTATGTTATAAGTTACCGTAAGGGTTTTCTGACTTTGTGCGTCACGACTGCCCATATTTATGATAGATTTGCTATACTCACAACGTCATCATCATCGTTCGAATAACATAAACGAGATGCTCTAGTACTACCCTATGCTTACCACTTATCAGGTCCATACTCTTTTATGTCAGACAACCGTAATTCAATGCCAAACACTCATAAAGACAACGCAATTGATCCATTGGCTGCTAAAACAAATACCACTGTGGCCTATACTGATGGTGCTTGCAAAGGTAATCCTGGCGCTGGCGGCTGGGGCGCACACCTTATATTTAGTGATGGCAGCACGCAAGATTTGTACGGCGGTGACAAAGAAACCACCAATAACCGTATGGAGCTAATGGGTGCGATACAAGCCCTGACCCATAGCCCGCATGAGCATACTCTTGAGATTTGGACTGACTCCAGTTATGTCAAAAAAGGCATCACTGAATGGATTGAGGGTTGGAAGAAAAAGGGCTGGAAAACTGCCAGTAAGAAGCCCGTCGCCAATCAAGACCTATGGCAACAATTGGATAAGCTCTGCCAACAGCGTGATGTTAGCTGGCATTGGGTCAAGGGTCACGCTGGACATGCCGGTAATGAAAAAGCAGATGAGCTAGCAAACTTAGGTGTCACCTCAAACAGCGGGCATTCAGCTATGCTTAATGAAGCAGATACGGCTAAAAAAAAAGACCCAATAGCGACTGATATTGATACTGATACTGACGCTAACACTGATACCTTGCAAAAATCGTCTAGCGCTGACTGGCTAAGTTTCGATCCATTGGGTCTAGATATGATAGAAGATGAGTTTGATGAAGAGCTCTTAGAACCTGAGCCGCTAAGAGAAGATACTCAGAGCACATCTGACAACCTTCAAACAAATGAAAACATTGCTGTAGAATCTAACAGCCATCAAGACAATACATACAACCCGACGAGTACCAAAGCTATGCCCGATATTCAAACGCACCTAGATGATACCGTCGACAATGATATGTTGCCAAGTGTAGAATCTGATGTCCCTAAGTTCGATGGGGATACTAGCCGTGCCAACCCATATTTCAAGCCGCTACTACCAAAGCCGATACACCGCCATGAAGCAGATCGTCAGCTTATTATGGATACAGAAACCACAGGGCTTGATGCGCTAAAAGGCGATCGTATTATCGAGGTCGGTATTGTGGAGCTGGTCGGACGTAAGTTTACTGGTGAAAAGCTGCACGTTTATATCAATCCACAGCGTGGCATGGATGACGAAGTCATTCGTATTCATGGTATCTCTGAAGCATTTTTGACCGACAAGCCGACCTTTGATCAAGTGGCTCAGTCTTTGTACGACTTTATGGATGGCGCTGAAATTATCGCTCATAACGCTACTTTTGATATGAACTTCTTAAATATGGAGTTTGCAAAAGTTGGTCTGAATGACTTTGCTAATCGAGTGCAGGTAACCGATTCACTGGCGATGGCTAAGCAGCAATACCCTGGGCAAAAAAACACGCTAGATGCCCTCGTGCGTCGCCTAGATGTTGGCAAGCAAGACCGTACTTTTCACGGAGCATTACTTGACTCAGAGATTTTAGCCGAAGTTTATTTGGCGATGACTGGTGGACAGGTCACGCTTGCTATCGAAGAAGATACAGATACCGATGGCGGACAAACCGCTCATGCAAGTTTCGCCAATTTAGCGAATTTATTACTGGCTTCAACATCGGATGAAACTACTGACCAAAGCTGGTATGCTGCTTTGGCAGAAGATTATCCTGCCCTAAAAGCTAGCATATAATCGTCGTTCGAATTTTTATTGAACCGACATTTGTATAATTTATTCTTGATTATTATGATAGAAAGCGTTAAAACATCACTAGCCAATACTTTCTGAATCAAATTTATAATATTGCTATCCTCATCAGTACATTATGGAAAAATACTTATGGACCAGTCTGCGCAAATGAAGCTAACCGCCCCAACGCTTAGTGTTACTGATTTTAACCTGCCATCACTCCATTTACTGCATGATGAGGTTATAGCCACGCTTAAAGACACTGAGATTCATCTAGGTGAGTTCAATGATGATAGTAGCCAAGCTCCTTTGTTGTCAGACTCTATCGAAGTACTAAAGCAGCTGTCTTGTATTTTTAAACTGATTTCTTTGGTCGGTGCAGAAGCATTGAATGATGCCATTGTTGGTGGTCTACAGAGACTTTATGATAATGGTGATAACAATGATACTGATTTGATCATGGATCTATCAGAAGCTATCATGACTTTGGATCGCTATGTCGAGTTTGTCCTCTTGACTGAATCGGTAGAGCCTACTCTACTCATACCTGTAATCAACAAGCTTAATGCGCATAGTCAAGAAGTTCCTATTACAGCAGACTATTTTTCTGCATTTGGTAGCAGTAGCGTCATCATTGCCAATCCTGAACAAAACTTTGAATCTCTAAGCACGCTCAATTTAGACACAGAGCTGCTGACCAACGCGTATCGTAGTGGCCTTGGCATTGCACTACTCAATCAAGATGGCAAAATTAACTCAGCAGATCAGCAAAAGCTTGATGCTATGAGTGCAGCTTGTGCATTAATTGCCTCAAATACTGATAGCTTATTTTGGCAAGCGGCGACTGCTGCCGTGACTGATATCGCAGCAGTATTACCATTAAATCTGAGTCAAAAACACACACTTATTTATTTAGAGCAGCAATTTCAAAGCTATTTGCCAGTAATGGATACCCGTTTTGCAGATTTAGTGAGCTTTGCCTGTCAACGTGATAACGAGCAAGCGCAGCAATTACGTGAACAGTATGCAAGCAATCATTTAGAAGGTGCTCAGTTAGAACAAATGAAGCGCTTTTTATTCGGTCCTAACCGCGAACTTACTGATACGTTAAACACAATTATTCAAAATCAGATCAATAACATTAAAGAACACGTCGATAGTTATGCACGTGGCGATTCAATCAACCCTGTTGACATGCAGACAGCGCAGATTATTAAAGAGCTGACTGAACTGAGTTCGGCATTACGTTTATTAGGTCTGTCCAACGCGGCCAATAGTCTTAGCGAAGCAGCAGAAGCTGTGAGCCATTGGCAAGCACCTTCTCCTGAAGATTTCGATCATTTGCTACTAGCGCTAATGCATGCAGAGAACGCCACCATTGCTATGGCAGAGATGCATACACCAGGGGCAATCTATCTACCACTGAATAATCCGCATATCTCATTGCATCAGCTTAATACGGCCAATGATACCTTGATACAAGAAAGCCGAACTGCTATTGCTAGTGCTGAGCAAGCCATCAATGATTATTTGGCGGAGCCTGAGCGCGACATGCTCAATATCCAAAATATACCTGGGATGATGCGTCAAGTAGCAGGCGCGGTACGTTTCTTACAGTTGGCCACACCTGCCAGCATGCTGAGTCAGCTAGCCAACTACATTGAAAAGCGTATCGAAGGCGGACGACGTATCGAAGACAGTACGTTAGCCTGCATCGCTGATGTTATCATGGCGGTTGATCATCACTTAGATGGTTTTGAGAATAATCGCCCTGTCAGCAAGCAAGCGCTTGATGTTGGTCAACAGAGCTTAAGCCATCTACTTGCTGCCTAACTTTTCTCATTGTTATGTCATGGTCATTACCTCTTAACCATGACATCTCATTTACGTATAGATAATTCAAGATAATGTAGGTACGAGTCAGGTACGTGAAAGCGCTACAGTCATTAGACTGAACTAGCCTGGTCATTAGACTGAACTAGCCTGGTCATTAAGCTGAACCAGCCTGACAACATATATGGATATCTGTTTTATATAGAATTGATGATACTTTACTCTAAAACAGTCTGTGTCTACATCGATGCGGACTTACTTTATAATGTTTGGAATTTTATATGGCTCATGCTTTTGTATTAAGTGATGACAGTATCTTATGCCGTCAAATGCCAGATGGTTGGTGGCCTTTACAAGTTCAGCTATCGCCTGATAGTAATGACTTAAGCAAGCAAGCTTATCAGGTTGGTCACGTAACGCTGCACGAGAGTCTAGCACCAAATCATTGGTTATTAGACGGCAGCCCTGACAAAGATGCAGATCGTACGGTTGATGCCAATATGGCTCATAGCTTTACTGCCCAAGCGACGAGCGCCATGACTTATGACTATGCAGTTGCTCATAACGTAACGCTACCAATTATCGCTGAGAGTAGTGGTAACACTTTTGTTCCTTATCGAAAACTGATGACTCATTTGCCAGTCGCCTTGTTAGATCAGATTAGCCAAGCGATACAGCTATTAAGTTGGCAAGCAGATACGCAGTTTTGTGGTCGCTGTGCTAGCCCTACCGTACATGCTGACCAAGGCGAACGTGCCATGGTTTGTCCAGTATGTCGATTGCGCCAATATCCTCGCGTACAACCGTGCGTCATTACCGCTATTACTCGGCCAAATCCAGTGACGGATGAAATGCAAATCTTATTGGCTCACCATCATCGTCATGGACAGCAAAACCTACCGCCAATGTATGGTTTGATCGCAGGGTTTGTAGAAGTTGGAGAGAGTCTGGAGCATGCCGTAGTACGTGAAGTCGCAGAAGAGGTCAATATCAGCGTATCAGATATCCGCTACGTGAGTAGTCAGCCATGGCCATTTCCCTCTAATTTAATGCTTGGCTTTCGTGCATCGTATGCTAGTGGCGATATTATCTTGCAAGAAGATGAGCTAGCTCATGCTGATTTCTTTGATCTCTCAAACCTACCCAGAATCCCGCCAAAGGGTAGTATCGCTCGCGATTTGATTGACCAAGTGGCTAAAGAACAAAATATAGATTTATAATCAGTCCTTATCTATAAACACCACATTACGCTATAGCATTGTATTTTCAATCTCATCTCTTTAAAATCGCTGCTCCTGTGATAAGCGTGTTACTTCGAACTTCATTTTTTAATAAGTAACACGCTAACATGAGTAGTGAAACACTAACAGAGCCAATGCTCTTATAAATACTGTTTTACAAAGACCGCTTTCTCAACCTTTTATCTCTATTTATACTAATACCTATTCTTACGACTGGTATTAAGGTCCTTAATTAAATGCAAAGTAGCACCAATATACGCTTAGTTAATCTACCTATCTTATTCGATGCATTACACATTGATACTTTGCCCGCTGACATACAGGCAAAAATTGAACGCGTGGATGCTTGTTTGCCACAGACGCAGTGCGGACTATGTGAGCACCCAGATGGTTGCCTGCCATATGCCGCTGCGATTGTATTAGATGGCGAGCCGTATAATAAATGTGTGCCTGGTGGTCAGCCTGTCACCAATGCGATTGCTCAGACTCTCGATATAGATACTCCTAACACTACGCTGACGGCAGTGCCTTCACAGTGGCCAATAGATGCCACCTCTGAACGTCCGACCGAGGTTCGTGCAGTTATCCGTGAAGATGACTGTATCGGCTGCACCAAATGCATTCCTGCTTGCCCAGTCGATGCTATCGTTGGTACTGGCAAACATATGCATACGATTTTTACAGATTTGTGCACGGGCTGTGAGCTATGTATCGCGCCCTGCCCTGTTGATTGCATTGACTTAGTTACGATTGAGCGAGAAATATCTGAGCCTGAGCGAATAGCAGAGCAAGAAGATCTGAGACAACGCTATCATACCCATTTGAAACGTGTCACAGAACAGCTTGCCGATACGAGCAATAGTAGACCTGTCGTTAGTATGGTAGAGGCCAAGCTCAATAATGCAGCAAGTCAGTCTCTAAACATCAGTGAATCGCAAGCGAAAAACACCATCGCAGCTGCCAAGCTCCGTACCAAAATCAAAAAACTGGAAAAGCAATTGAGTGTTCGTGCAAACGATAAGAAACAAGCAGAGCTTGAATCCTTACAAGCCGAGCTTGAGTCATTGCAAGTAGCGTTATAACGGTAATAGCTGATTACGCAATTAATGCGTTAATAAATTGATACTTTAATCATTAACATGAATGTTAGCGCTAGCATATAATTTGGCACCACCATTCATCAAAATAATAGTCAAAATGCCATGAGTAAAACGGTCAAACATAAAACAGCTGACACGCCGCCCTCTAGACGAATGCCCAATCGTAACGTGCGTCCATTCTTTGAAAAACTGGCAGCGACTATTGATGAGCCGGTTACCGAACTCAATTATGACAGTAATTTTGAGTTACTTATCGCGGTAATTTTGTCCGCACAAGCGACTGATGTCAGTGTCAATATTGCTACCAAGCAATTGTACCCTGTGGCCAATACACCTGAGTCAATACTGGCACTAGGCGAAGACGGTCTAAAAACCTATATCAAAAACATTGGTCTATATAATGCCAAAGCAAAAAACGTCATCAAAACTTGCCGTGATTTGATTGAGAAATTTGATAGCACCGTTCCTGATAACCGCAAAGATTTAGAGTCACTGGCAGGTGTCGGCCGTAAAACTGCCAACGTCGTGTTAAATACGGCCTTTGGCCAGCCTACCATGGCCGTTGACACGCATATCTTCCGCGTGGGCAATCGTACTGGGCTTGCCACTGGCAAAACCGTACTCATCGTCGAAAAAAAGCTGGTCGAGCGCATCCCAGAAGATTTCATTGTAGACGCTCATCATTATCTTATCTTACACGGCCGCTATACCTGTCAGGCTCGTACACCCAAATGCGGCGCTTGCCCTGTCTATGAAGAATGCATGTTCAAAGATAAAGCTGCATTTTTAGAGTTGTAACGTATTGTTCATTTTAAGCAGATGCTACTACAGCTAATTGCTCAGCTAGCTAAACCGCTATCCAGTAACCACCTTTGATTGCAGTGAACTGCTTGTTGAGCATTTCTTATAGTAGAGCAAGTGTTGCTCACTAGAGTTTTATAACGTTTCAAGGTAGAATAACCCTATTTTGCGTTAAGAGATTTTGGCCATTACCCTGCTTCTGATAAGGCAATCTGCACATTAGCGTTGTCTATTAGGGCAAGTACTGACCCAACTCGTTACCGCCAAGACCATATTAGAGCGAGGCAGTATCATTTTATATATTGATTAAATGATAGTCAGCTCACCCTTTGGTCATATTTATTAGCAAAGATTTTAGTCGAAACCGATTTTAAATTGAGAAATACCGATTGTCTGCCGCGTAAATGCGTGGTCAAAATTAATTAGAGCAACACCCAGATGTGCTGCTTTTCCTACCCTTATTGATTCAATTAAGCGATCCCATTATGCGTGAATACAACTTATTTACCTCAGAATCTGTGAGCGAAGGCCATCCTGACAAAATGGCTGACCAAATATCAGACGCTATCCTTGACGCTATCTTACGTGAAGATCTGCACGCACGTGTGGCATGCGAAACCTTAGTAAAAACAGGCGCAGTCATACTTGCAGGTGAAATCACTACAACCGCAAATATCGATTTAGAGCGTCTGGTTCGTGACACCGTAAATGGTATTGGCTATCACCATTCAGACCTAGGCTTTGATGGCGAGACTTGTGCAGTCATCAACATGCTAGGCAAGCAATCTCCTGAAATCGCGCAAGGTGTCGATCGTAGCGATCCTGAAGAGCAAGGTGCAGGCGACCAAGGCTTAATGTTTGGTTATGCTAGTAATGAGACAGAAGTATTGATGCCAGCGCCTATCGAGTATGCCCATCGTTTGATGGAGCGTCAGTCGGAGCTGCGCCGCGCAGGCGAGCTACCTTGGTTACGTCCAGATGCCAAAGCTCAGGTAACTTTGAAGTATGATGGCAATCGTCCTGTCGCCATCGATGCTGTTGTATTATCAACACAGCATGATCCAAGCATCTCGCAGTCAGATCTACAAGAAGCCGTGATGGAATCTATCATCAAGCAAGTGCTACCAGCTGACCTATTGCACGCTGGCACACGCTATCATATCAACCCAACTGGTAAGTTTGTGATTGGCGGCCCTGTCGGTGATGCTGGTTTGACTGGTCGTAAAATTATTGTTGATACTTACGGCGGCATGGCACGTCATGGTGGCGGTGCGTTCAGTGGTAAAGATCCTTCAAAAGTAGATCGTAGTGCTGCTTACGCGGTACGTTATGTTGCCAAAAACATCGTAGCAGCAGGCCTTGCTGAGCGCTGTGAAGTACAAGTCAGCTACGCGATTGGTGTCGCTGAGCCGACTTCTATCTCTGTTAATACCTTTGGTACTAGCAAAATCAGCAACGATGAAATCATCCGCTTGATTCGTACGCACTTTGACCTACGTCCTTACGGCATTACCCGTATGTTGAACTTACTACAGCCAATGTATCAGCAGACTGCTACCTTTGGACACTTTGGTCGTCCAGGTTCAGAGACTGCCTTTACGTGGGAAAAAACAGACAAAGCTGATATCTTAAAAGCAGACGCTGGTTTATAAGAGTCACTACTTTAAAACGTTTACCAACCATTTTTATATACTAAAAACTACTGACACTTATTATTAGGAGTTGCTTATGTCTCAAGACAATATTCAAGACCAAAACACTGATGCTAACATCGAAATTACCCCTGAAATGCAGGCATTCTATCAACGTGCTGACGCTATCATCGGTATCGCAAACAGCCAACTAGGTCCTGAAGCACATTCAGGTCAAGTAGGTGCTTCTTTATTGTATGCTGCAGCACGTTATAGCGCGTCAGTTGCCTCTATCGGCTTCGTCAAAGGCGATGATTTCGCCAAAGAAAAAGATGATATCGTCGAGTTTTATGTCAAACAGTATCGCCAAATGCTAAGCGACAACTTGACTGATTACGCTCAAAACTTTGACAAGTACGTGCAGCTAAATCAAGACGACAAACCGGCTGAATAAGCGAATCTCGTCAGTCTAGATGTCTTTGATTTAGACATACTGTCATAAAATTAGTATTTGATGGCAGAAAATAAACCCCCAAGCTTACTTGAGCTTGGGGGTTTTTATATGGTGTTTAAGTAGATAGCTACTGACAAATGAGCTACCATAAATGCTTAAGCGTTTAGCCTCAATAGGCAAATCCATCAGCGATAACAGGACGCTATCGAATATTATGAATAAGGACATTTGTTATGAAACAAGCTCTATCCAATCGTCGATTTTCCACAATTAATCAATCTCCGTTCAAACCATCATCACTTATATTGATATTAGTTCTAGCTTTAACGGGCTGTAGCTCTATGTCTGATGTAGGCACGTCTGGTCAAACACCTACCCCATCCAGTCCTGATATCAGTCAGCAATTTGAAGGGGCTCTTACTCAGTGCCCACCCGCTAACCCTGCTAATAATATCTGTACGGCACAATATGAACCTGTCTGTGTAAAGACGAAAGTTGGATCAGTTGTTAGCTACCGAACGGCTAGTAATGCTTGCTCAGCCTGTAATATCCCTGAAGCCGTTGGTTATACAAAAGGCGAATGCAATTAATCCATAAAGCAGTTTTATCGAGATCGGCTGTACTGAAAGCTGATGTATTGAAAGCTTTTCTATTAAAAGTATTGAGCATCCATAAAATACCCAGCCTATATAAGCTGGGTATTTTTGTAGCTAGAAAATAAAATCTAGAGCTTAAGCATCTTTCTCAAGTGCTGGTGGGCCTTTTAGCAACTCTTCATCACGGAATTCATTGGCCGAGTTATGCTCTGCTGACTCTTCTGTGGTGAACCATTGCTGATTACGATAGAGTATCAAACGATCTCGACTGAGACCGCGCAAGAGAGAATACATCATCACGACGATCACGATAGCAAAAGGAAAGCCTGAGACAATCGATGCCGCTTGTAATGCACTTAAGCCACCTGCTGCTAGCAATACAGCAGCGATAACGCCTTCAGAACCTGCCCAAAATAAGCGCTGGATCTTTGGCGGATTGGTATCACCACCTGATGTCAGCATATCGATGACAAAACTGGCTGAATCCGATGAGGTAACAAACCATAGGACAATCATCACCACGATGAGCAAGTTGACCGCACCCGTTAATGGATAAGACTCCATCAATTTGAAGATAGCGCTACCCGTATCGGCTTTGACCGCTTCGATCAGACCTGGGCTAACTATGTTAGGGTCTGCTGCTGCCACTAGCTCCATATTTACCGCAGAACCACCAAAAGCAGTAAACCATAAGAACAATATCGTGATAGGAATTAACAGTACGCCTAGTATAAACTCACGGATGGTACGGCCACGAGAGATACGTGCAACGAATACCCCAACGAATGGTGACCAACTGATCCACCATGCCCAATAGAAAATCGTCCAAGAAGCTTGCCAGTTTTCTTCGCCTCTATAAGACTCTGTCCACAAACCTAATGGTACGATTTGATGCAAATAGTTGCCGATGTTTTCTACGAAGCTGTTAAAGATAAACTGCGTAGGCCCAAAGATAATCACAAAACTTAGCAATATCACAGTGAACAATATATTGGTATCACTTAGACGCTTGATGCCTTTATCCAATCCCATAAACAGAGATAACCCTGCTAGCATGGTGATAAGGCCAATCAAAATAATCTGCACCGTAATATTATTGGGTATGCCAAATAAAGTCTCAAGGCCTGAGTTAATTTGCAAAACGCCAAGACCTAACGTGGTCACTACCCCAAACATCGTACCAAATACGGCGAGCGTATCTACCGTATGCCCCCAACCGCCGTAGATCTTTTTACCCAATATCGGATAAAGTGTCGAACGGATAGCCAGTGGTAAACCTACTCGATAATGAAAATATGCGAGCGATAGCGCGACCATGCCGTATAGCGCCCATACATGTAGGCCATAATGTAGGAACGAGATATTCATCGCTTGCTTGGCAGCGGCAACTGTTTCCGCCTCGCCTAATGGTGGTGCCATGAAGTGATACAACGGCTCAGCGGTGCCCCAATAAAGCAGCCCAATACCGATACCGGCTGAAAACAACATGCCAATCCAAGAAACCATATTGTACTCTGGTCTTTCATTCTGATGACCGAGTCTGATATCGCCGTAGCGGCTAAATATCATATAAATACTCATGACCAATGTTAAATTGACCACGACAATAAAGAACCAGCCAAAGCGCAAAGAGACAAATGCTTTTGCTTGGTTAAATACTACTTCTGCTTGTTCATTGAATAAAGCGCCAAAAATAATGAACGCCAGTATCAAGATTGCTGAAGTCAAAAATACAGGTTTACTTACCCGCGGAAAAGGGCCTAATCGGCCAACTTTTACATGATCCATAGGTATATCCCCAAAAAAGTGCGTAACCATACCAAGGTATGAACGAATTATCAAATATAACACCTTGTAAATACTACCGAATGTATATAAATGGTAGTAACATTTCAGTAATAATTTTCAACAAACCGAATTTGTCCTGAATAAATTTAAGTATCTTCACCCAATAAAGAAGCCCCAACTTAAAAATAAATTGGGGCTTCTTCTATCAAAAGCTTAAATAGCAGTCTTACTTTTACCTGCTTTTAGTCACCTTTTACAATCTTAGGTGGCCCTTTTAGTAGATGCTCATCAGCAAATTCATCTGCCGAGTTGTGATCTGCTGATTCTTCAGTAATATAATGCTGCTGCGCTCTATATAGTATTAGTCGATCGCGACTCAAGCCACGCAGTAGCGCATACATCATGGCAAATATAACTAAAGCAAATGGCAATCCTGCTACGATAGCGGCTGCTTGTAACGCGCTCAATCCACCAGCAGCCAACAAAACAGCAGCAATGACGCCTTCAGTGCTTGCCCAAAATAAACGTTGAATCTTTGGCGGATTGGTATCACCACCTGCGGTCAGCATATCAATGACAAAACTCGCTGAATCTGATGAGGTCACGAACCACAATACAATCATAATCACAATCATGAATGTGATGGGTTGAGCCAAGGGATAGTACTCAACCAATTTGAAAATGGCACTACCAAAATCTGTTTGTACCGCCTCGACCAGTCCAGGACTAACCAACGCTGGATCAATAGCAGCGAGCAGCTCCATATGAATAGCAACGCCGCCGAAAGTTGAAAACCAAAAGAACAATATGGTCATTGGGATAAGTAATACCCCAAGTACAAACTCTCTAATCGTACGACCACGGCTGATACGAGCAATAAACACGCCGACAAATGGCGCCCAACTTACCCACCATGCCCAATAAAATATCGTCCATGCTGACTGCCAGTTTGCTTCACCTTCATAAGACTCTCCCCACAGACCTAATGGCACAACCACTGAAAGATAGTTGCCGATATTTTCTAGGAAGCTATCAAAAATGAAAAGCGTCGGCCCTAAGACGACCATAAAACCAAGCAGAATAGCCGTTAGACCGATGTTCACATCGCTTAGACGTTTGATACCCTTATCCAAGCCCATCATGACAGAACAGGCGGCTAAAGCAGTAACAAAGGCAATCAGAGCGATTTGTATTGTGAGGTTATTAGGAATACCAAATAATTTCTCAAGCCCTGAGTTAATTTGCATAACGCCAAGACCTAGTGACGTCACCACACCAAACATCGTACCGAATACGGCTAAGATATCAACGGCATGACCCCACGAGCCATATATCTTTTTACCCAATATAGGATAAAGGGTTGAGCGAATCGATAGTGGTAAGCCACGGCGAAAATGGAAATAGGCTAAAGATAGCGCTACAATCGCGTACAATGCCCAAGCATGTAAGCCCCAATGTAAAAAGGTAATATTCATCGCCTGCTTGGCGGCTTCTATCGTTTCCTTTTCACCGAGTGGTGGTGCCATAAAGTGATATAAGGGCTCTGCTGTACCCCAGTAGACAAGTCCAATACCGATACCAGCAGAGAACAGCATACCGATCCACGAGAATAGACTGTACTGTGGTGTCTCAGTTTGAGCACCAAGACGAATATCGCCATAACGGCTCATAGATAAATAAACACAAAGTCCTAAGGCCACATTAACGAGAATAATGAAAAACCAACCAAATTTATCGGTAATAAAGCCTTGTAAAAAACTGAACAACGTACCGGCAGATTCAGTAAAAAAAACGCCAAGAATAATAAATGTAATAATAAGTAATGCTGAAGTTAAAAAGACAGGTTTACTTACCCGCGGGAAAGGGCCTAACCTGCCAACTTTTACATGATCCATAGGTATATCCCCAAAAAAGAGCGTAACCATACTAAGGTATGAACGAATCACTAAATATAACACCATGTAAATACTGCCGAATGTATAGAAATCGTAGTAACATTGCAGCAATAATATTTCAACAATCTGAATTTTTCCTGAATAAATATAAATACCTTTACTCAATAAAAAGCCCCAATTTAAAAATAAATTGGGGCTTCTTCTATCAAAAGCTTAAGTAGCTGTCTTGACGCTATCTACTTCTTAGTCACCTTTAACAATCTTAGGTGGCCCTTTTAGAAGATGCTCGTCAACGAATTCATTCGCTGAGTTATGATCTGCTGATTCATCTGTAATAAAGCCTTGCTGCGCTCTGTATAGAATCAGACGATCGCGACTCAAACCACGCAGTAGCGCATACATCATGACAAAGACAACCAAGGCAAACGGTAGTCCTGCTACGATCGCTGCCGCCTGTAGAGCAGACAGTCCACCAGCCGCTAGTAAGATAGCGGCGATAACGCCTTCTGTCGTTGCCCAAAATAAGCGCTGGATTTTCGGTGGGTTGGTATCGCCACCAGCAGTCAACATATCGATGACAAAGCTAGCAGAATCTGACGAGGTCACAAACCATAGCATAATCATGACGACAATCAGTAGCGTAATCGGTTTTGCCAATGGGTAGTACTCAACCAACTTAAAGATGGCACTACCAGAATCCGCTTGTACTGCTTCTACCAATCCTGGGCTAACACCTGACACAGCAGAAGCAAGCTCCATATGAACAGCAACGCCGCCAAAAGTCGTAAACCAGAAGAACAAAATCAGCATTGGGATCAGTAGTACACCAAGCGTAAATTCACGGATAGTACGGCCACGAGAGATACGAGCGATAAAGATACCAACGAATGGTGCCCAGCTTACCCACCATGCCCAGTAAAATATCGTCCAACTACTTTGCCAATCTGTACCGCTATAAGACTCACCCCATGTACCTAGAGGTACAATCACAGTCAGATAGTTGCCGATGTTTTCGATAAAACTATCAAAGATAAATAGCGTTGGTCCTAAGATGACCATAAACGCTAATAAGACGATAGTGAAACCAATATTGATATCACTTAAACGCTTAATACCTTTATCCAAACCCATCAAGACTGAAGCTGCCGCTAGCGCTGTGATGAAAGCGATCAAGCCGAACTGTACGGTAAGACTGTTAGGCGTACCAAACAGCTTTTCGAGTCCAGAATTGATCTGCATAACCCCAAGTCCAAGCGAGGTAACCACACCAAACATCGTACCAAACACAGCCAAGATATCGACCGTGTGTCCCCAACGACCATAGATCTTTTTACCAAGTAAAGGATACAAAGTAGATCGAATCGATAATGGCAGGCCGCGGCGGAAATGGAAGTACGCTAAAGACAGCGCTACAATCGTATAAATCGCCCAAGCGTGTAGACCCCAATGCATAAATGAGATATTCATCGCTTGCTTGGCGGCTTCTACTGTCTCTGCATCGCCCATTGGTGGTGCCATAAAGTGATACAACGGTTCTGCTGTACCCCAATAAACTAGACCAATACCAATACCTGCAGAAAATAGCATACCAATCCAAGAGAACAGATTGTACTGCGGTCGTTCTGTTTGGTTGCCTAGTCGAATGTCACCATAGCGACTCATTGCCAAGTAAATACAAAGCGCGAGCGCGGTATTAACTAGAATAATGAATAGCCAACCAAACTTATCGGTAATAAAATTTTGTAAAAAACTAAAAACAGCCCCTGCTGTTTCGGTGAAAAACGCACCGAAAATAATAAAGCCAACAATCAGCAGTGATGATGTAATAAACACAGGTTTACTTACCCGCGGAAAAGGTCCTAATCTGCCTACTTTTACTTCTTCCATGTGCAAGTCTCAAATTTCAAGGAACGTTACCTTAACAAAATAGGTCTTAACTATCAATCTATTACAAAATAAAACTTGATAAAACTATTAATTTACTCTAAAAGAATTTGATAGTTTTATTAAAATAATTAAATATACAGGCAGGTAAATACGTCGTTAATTCGATGTTATTTCAATATTGTTTCGATGTTATTTGGGCAATAATCTGAGTAATTGTGCATCATTACCGTCTTCAAGTGTCCACACTTGCCCGTCTACTGCTAACACACTGCGTACACGCTCACCCATGTCATAGCGATAACGCTCAGCGGCGGTATTGTCTTCGCTTATACCCACTACGATAAGCGCTTTAGACGATAAGCCACTGATAAGCGCGTTGCCCTGCCAGCTAGGAAAGTCATTATGAGTACCAGCCGCATAGATACTCATAGCAGATGGTGATATGACAGGTGTCCAAGTAATTTTGGGTGCTGCAAACTCTGGCTTAGTATCATGGTCAGGAATATCTAGACCTGAATAGTTGCGGCCATTGGATACCACTGGCCAGCCATAATTGTTACCCTTCTCAATAATATTAAATTCATCCCCGCCCTTTGGTCCCATCTCGTGCGCCCAAAGCTGTCCACTATCGTCAAATGCCATACCAAGCACATTGCGATGTCCGATGGTCCAAAACTGTTTGGCCAACTCGTTATCAGTAAACGGATTGTCTGTCGGGGTGTTACCATCAGGACTTAACCGTATTATCTTACCCAGATTGCCATTCATGTCTTGTGCTGGGTCTTTGTCTTGACGCTCGCCTGAGCTGATATATAGATAGCGTCCATCGGGAGAAAACAGCAAACGATGACTATAATGTCCCTGCCCTGTGACTTTCGGAGACTGTTGCCAGATAGGCGTGATATCTTGCAACGTAGGTGTGGCTGTCTCTAATCCTGAGAGTGTCGCCTTGATGACTTTAGCACCGAATTTATTGCTATCACTTCCTGTTCCTGCTTCTGCGTAGCTAAGATACACGGTATTGGACGTCGCAAAATCTGGAGCCGCGATGATGTCTCCTAAGCCGCCTTGACCACCGTAAGCGACTGTAGGAACGCCTTCGATTTTGGTCTTATTACCCGTCGCGGTATCTACGATAAGTAGCTCACCTGTTTTTTGTGTTACTAGCAATTTTGGCGCTTTGCTATCTGCAATGGGTAACGCTGTCATAGCCCAAGGCTCATCAAAGGTAGCGATTGCTTTGGTAGTAAAGTCAGGCTTGCTAGTATTTGTTTGTGTGGCGGTTTGAACCTCGCTATCTGAAGTTGAAACTTCTTTAGACTCTGTTGCGGTACTTTTGTTGTTGCTGGGACTTACTGTAGAAGGGTTGGAGCACGCGGCAGTGCTAAACAGCAATGCTGCAATAATTAGCGGCGAAGTTAAAGGTATATTTATACGTTCAATATGGGCTGTCATCGTTCTGTTTCTCCATTCAATTAATACTTATATTATTAGTCTGTGATTTAGTTATAGCATAGTCCTGAGACTTAAGAGATATCGAAATGGTAAAAAAACAGTAACGTAAAACGTGCCTTATAAATAAAACCCCCTTACCTACGATTGTAGATAAGGGGGTTATTTTAAGCGTACAGTTGGGTTATAAAGACGTCAAAGCCAATAGGATTAGCTCATTCTAAGCTTATCAAAAGTTAGCTTGTCATCGGCACCTACATCGACTTTGATAATATCACCAGCGACAAAATCACCTGCTAATAGTTTCAATGACAATGGGTTTTCGATCTCTTGTTGAATGGCACGCTTCAAAGGACGAGCACCATAAACAGGGTCATAACCCACGGCAACCAATTTATTCATCGCATCTACTGATAGCTCAATATCCATCTCACGCTCTTGGATACGCTGACGTAATCGATCCAATTGAATATCCGCAATACCTGCCATCTGCGACATACCAAGCGGATGGAAAACTACGATTTCGTCAATACGGTTGACGAACTCTGGACGGAAATGCTGCCCAACAGAATCCATTACTTCCGCTTTGATATCCTCGTAGCTTTCACCAACCATCTCTTGAATCTTGTGCGAACCCAAGTTGCTGGTCATGATAATCACGGTATTTTTGAAATCTATTACACGACCTTGCGAATCGGTTAAGCGACCATCATCCAATACTTGCAACAAGATGTTAAACACATCAGGATGCGCCTTCTCTACTTCATCGAACAATATGACACTATATGGCTTACGGCGTACCGCTTCTGTCAATGTACCGCCTTCTTCATAACCGACATAGCCTGGAGGCGCGCCAACTAGGCGGCTGACACTATGTTTTTCCATATACTCACTCATATCGATACGTACAATCGCATCTTCAGAGTCAAATAAGAAGTTTGCTAGTGATTTGGTCAGCTCAGTTTTACCAACACCAGTAGGTCCCAAGAATAAAAACGAACCAGATGGACGGTTGGGATCAGACAGACCTGCACGACTACGACGTACCGCATTGGCCACCGATTCGACCGCTTCGTTTTGACCAATGACACGCTCATGGAGCTTTTCTTCCATTGCGATCATCTTATCACGCTCACCTTGCATCATTTTGCTGACTGGAATACCAGTTGCGGCTGCAACGACTTCGGCGATTTCGTTGTCTGTCACCTTATTACGCAGCAATTTCACACCGCTACCTTCACCTGTCTGCTCTTTTTGCTCAGCCAAGTCAGACTCATGAATACGTCGTTCTAACTGCGGAATGGTTTCGTATTGCAGCTTACTCATGGTCTCATAGTCGCCTTCGCGGCTAGCTTTGTCATACGCAATACGGGCTTTATCCAACTCGTCTTTTAGCTGTTGACTGCCTTTGACCAGTGCTTTTTCTGCCTGCCAAACCTCGTTGAGATCAGCATACTCCTTTTCCAATTCCGCTATTTGCGCATCGAGCACTTTACGCTCGGCTTGCGCGCCAGCATCTTCTTCATTTTTGAGTACTTCGCGCTGCATTTTTAGTTGAATCAAGCGACTATCGAGCTTACCTAATGATTCAGGCTTGCTATCCATCTCCATTCGCAAACGACTGGCCGCTTCATCAATTAAATCAATCGCTTTATCTGGTAACTTACGATCAGTGATATAGCGATGGCTCATGCGCGCAGCAGCGATAATAGCACTGTCTTGAATATCGACGCCGTGATGCAGCTCGTAACGCTCTTTTAGACCCCGTAATATCGCAATGGTATCTTCGACCGTTGGCTCATCGACCAGCACTTTTTGGAAACGACGCTCAAGCGCTGCATCTTTTTCGATGTACTTGCGGTATTCATCAAGCGTCGTCGCTCCGACACAATGCAACTCACCGCGTGCCAATGCAGGTTTTAGCATATTACCAGCATCCATCGCACCTTCAGACTTACCCGCACCAACCATTGTATGCAGCTCATCGATGAACAAGATAACGTTGCCTTCTTGTTTGGCCAAATCGCTCAATACGCTTTTGAGGCGCTCTTCGAACTCACCGCGAAATTTTGCCCCGGCGATTAGCGCACCTAAATCCAACGACAGTACTTCTTTACGGCGTAGCCCTTCTGGCACGTCACCATTGATGATTTTTTGTGCCAAGCCTTCGACGATAGCTGTTTTACCAACGCCCGGCTCACCGATGAGCACAGGGTTATTTTTGGTACGGCGTGATAGCACCTGAATAGTACGGCGAATCTCTTCGTCACGGCCAATGACTGGGTCTAACTTGCCAAGCTCTGCTTGTTCAGTCAGGTTAATCGTGTACTTGTTGAGCGCATCGCGCTGATCTTCTGCGTTTTGGTTATTCACTGTATCATCACCGCGCAATTGCTCAATTACCGCTTTTAGTTTGCTTGCCGTCACGCCAGCACTTTCAAATATCTTTTTGGTTTCGCCCTGCTCAGCGAGTGCTAACATCACCCATTCCGTCGCGATAAAATCATCGCCTTCTTTTTGCGCCTGACGATCTGCCAAGTTCAAGATTTTGACTGAGTTTGGGTTTAGATTGACGTCACCTGTCGGCTCCGAAATGGTCGCCTGGTTATCTAGAGCTTTAGCAACGCCATTTTTTAGCGCTGGAATAGAAGCACCTGCTTGTTGGCATATCGATAAATTAGACTCATCTTGTAACAACACGGCAAGCAAATGCACAGGATCAATGCCTGTATGATCGCGACCTAATGCTAGGCTCTGTGCTTCTTGAATGGCGGACTGCAATTTTTGAGTAAACTTCTCAAATCTCATGTCTATATCCTTTTATAATTGGTATTCTCAGTAGCACCTCTAAGGGTTATCTTAGTTTACTGCCTACTGGTATCTGTCACTTATATAAGGTATATATACACCTATTTCAAGACGATTACCAAATAAAACCTTACTTAAAACAATGATATTTATTATTAATAATAATTAAATGGGTTATTAACATCATTTAAAGGTCATGAAAAGATAAAGACGCCACTTTATCAATGCAAATAAAACATAAATCTCCATTAAATACGGTAATGAATAATGCATCTATTTAGTATAGATTAGATAATAATCCGACTATTCTACTCTACGATTTCGATAGGAGTACCAAGTGTCACCGCATCCATAATTTCATCCATCTCGTCATTGGTAACCGCGATACAACCATCGGTCCAATCACGTCGTTGATTAAACAATGCCAAATACCCAAAGCCATTCATTTGCCCATGAATCATGATATCACCACCCGGATTGACCCCTAATGACTGCGCTCGCGCCTTGTCCTCATCATTGGGATAGCTAATATGGATAGAGCGATGGGCAATAGAGTTCTCGTTTTTATAATCTAAGGTATAAACCCCAACTGGCGTACGCTGGTCGCCTTCTTGTTGCTTATGACCTGATGGACTGCCCCCTAGCGCAATACGATACGACCTAATAGCTTTACCATCGCTCATCAATTTTAAGATACGGTCTGATTTATCGACTAAGACTCTATCGATGACTATGGAAGGAGGAATGGGGTTTTCGGGTTTTGAGGTGCTTTTGACATAAGCAATAGCGCTTGTGCTGACAATGGCAGCAAGACTAAGGCCAATGATAATGGGCAGCCAAGGCGTCCGCTGCTCATTTGATGAGTAAGATTTTTTATAAAAAAATGGCATAGACTCTGTTTCCCATAATTAATTTTTCGTCATTAATCATATGTATCAAAGCACTATGCCAGATTCTGTAAATACGTTTTGTGCAAAAGTGATGAATCACTCACTAGACTGTTACACCATGCGAATTGCACCATCTAAGCGAATGACTTCACCATTTAGGTAAGCATTATCGATGATATGAGTGACCAATTTGGCAAACTCATTGGGAGCGCCTAAGCGTTTAGGATATGGCACACCTGCCTCTAGCTGCTCACGTGCTTTCTCTGGGATAGAGTCCATCATCGGCGTAGCAAAGACACCTGGTGCGATAGTCATCACGCGAATACCATGACGTGACAGCTCGCGAGCAAGTGGCAAGGTCAGACCAACCACACCTGCTTTAGACGATGAATAACTGGCTTGACCTACTTGACCGTCAAAGGCTGCGATAGAGGCTGTATTAATGATAATGCCTTGATCTGCATTCTTTTCTACATGGCCGCCTGCACTACCACCACTCGCTATGCGCTTGGCAATGCTAGCAGCGACCAAACGGGCGACGTTAAATGAACCAACCAGATTGATATTGACCCCGCGGCTAAATGCCTCAAGATCTGCTGGATTGTTATCGCGATCTAGCAGTTTTTGTACCACTACAATACCCGCACAGTTGATTGAACCTTGTAGGCCGCCGAAAGCTGACTCTGCCATTTCAACCGCTAATTGCACTTCATCACCGTTAGTGATATCACAGCGTACAAAGCGCGCACTATCGCCTAACTCAGCGACCAGTGCTTGCCCAGCAGATTCATTTAAATCAGCGATAACGACGTTACCACCTTGACCCACAATCGCCCGAGCCACTGATTCACCCAAACCTGATGCCCCGCCTGTGACCAAAAAGCTGTTTTCTTTAACTTGCATGATTATTCCTTTAAGTTTTTGCTTCTTATTAGATATTTTTCTATTAAATTTATAAATGCTTTACCAATTCACTTATGCAGCAGATAGACTACGCAGCAAAAAGCGTTGAATCTTACCACTTGGCGTTTTTGGCAGTTCTGTCACAAACTCTACCTCACGTGGATAAGCATGAGTAGATAGGCGTTTACGTACCAGCTCTTGGATTTCTTTAGCAATTTGCTCACTGCCTTCGATACCATCTTTTAGTACCACATAAGACTTAATAGTATGACCACGTACTTCATCTGGCACGCCTACCGCCGCAGACTCTGCGACTGCTTCGTGCTCTAATACGGTATTTTCGACATCAGTGGGCCCTACGCGGTAACCTGCGGTAATAATGATGTCATCATCACGTCCTGAAAACCAGTAACTACCGTCACTATGACGCTCGACCACATCGCCTGTCAGATAGTAATCATCTACAAAGGCTTGTTTTTCGTTCCAGCTATAACCACGGAAATAAAACGCAGGTGACTGACTGACCACAACTGCTAGCTGCCCTTGCTCACCATCTGGCAGTACCTTCATATCATCATCTAGTACGACTAGCGTATGACCTGGGAGCGCCATACCCATCGAGCCAACTGGACATTCATGCGCCAGTGCGTGATGTGCACAGCAAGTCATGCCAGTTTCTGTTTGCCCATATTGGTCTTTGACTTGGCATGCCAGATAGGTCTCGACCCAGTTGACCACTTCGGTATTCAGTGTCTCCCCTGCTGAGTTGGCACAGCGTAAAGACAGCTTGGCCTTGGCATCATTATGAGCGCCTTCATCAACATTGTCGAAAATGCCGCTAGATTTCATCATTCGAAACGCAGTTGGTGAAGAGGCCAAATTAGTAATCTTATGACGTACCATAAATTCACGGGTATGGGTCGCATCGAATCCTGCTTCATTAAAATAAGTGGTGATGCCCAGTAGCAATGGCCCTGTGATGGCATAGTACAAGCCATATGCCCAGCCTGGATCTGCCATGTTCCAATATTGATCATCTTCGCGTAGGTCGATGGCATAACGCATATATAGGTAAAAAGCAGGTAATGCGGCCAATGGAACACTGACACCTTTTGATTTACCAACCGTACCTGAGGTAAACATTTGCAAGAATGGCGCATCCGTATCGAGCATCACGGGTTCGAGCGCTTGCGACTGTGCTTCCATAGACTGGCTATAGTGATCGTCACCCCATGTCTGAGCATCCTCAGCACTGCCGACCAATACCATTTTGGTTTGCTCAGCCAAATCTTCAAACTTGCTGCGATTTTCTAAGTTAGTAAAAACGACTTTGGTATCGGCTTTCTCCATCCGATACTTGATTGAGTCATAGCCAAAAGCAGTAAATAGCGGCTGATATACCGCTCCGATGCGCCATGTTGCCAACACAACGGTAAGAAGCTCTGGCGTACGCGGTAGCATCGTCGCTACTTTGTCTCCCGCTTTTACCCCATACGACTGTAGCAGGTTAGCGATTTGAGCACTCGCTTTATCAAGCTCACCAAAACTCATGCGCGTTATATTGCCTGCCGTGTCTTCGTGTACTAGCGCAGCATTGTCAGCGCGGCCATCGCGTACATGGCGACCACAGCAAGCCATATAAGCATTTAGTCGATCACCTACCTGCTCGCCAAATATTTCTGACAGCAGTGTATCCATATTAAAATTATTATAATAATCGGTATAGTTTTTTGGCGTGATGGTAGTATCTGTATCTATATTCGTCGGAGTTTGAGAGGCGGTGTTCATAAGCTAATCCTTTAGCAATATCAAGTAACTGGTAAAATGGCATTTATGATTGAAGAACGGCCACATCCTATAGACCGTTTCATAGGTTCGTATTTATCATGCTCTATTAGTAACGCATTTTTACGTTTATTTCAATACATAACGTATCATTTTTATTTTATAGAAATAAAGATAATCTATAACTAATTATCATTAATTCGCTATAAGTCCGCGAAGACGCCTACAATCAATAGCCAAAGTACTGCCACATATTTTCAATTTCCTATTAAAGAATTAACACCTTAATATTATTATCTAAAACCTCACACTTAAACATCAGCTCTTAAAAACCCTAATAACGCTTTCTCTTCACAGCTTTGGTATTTTTTGGTTCGTCCACGGCGTGCTTGTTTGTAAGTCTCAAAGAACTGCCCTGTCAAAAAACGTTCAATGACAATGGGATGAATATAAGAGGCACGGCATACGGTTGGTGTGTTGCCTAGCTCTGCTGCCACGCTTTTTACCATATCAGTAACTAATTGCTGTCGCTCAGTGCTTTCTGGCGCACTGGTTAATATGTTAGCGCCTGCAGTCGTTTGTAGCTCATCATATAGGTAGCTTGCCGCGAGTACACTGGCCATCCATGTCCGAAAGTCCTTTGCGCTGTACAGCTTGCTTTCACAGTTCATGCCGCACGTATGCATTCGTAAGTAATCATTGATATCGCTACTGTCAACGACTTGCTTATGCCCATTATCATCTAAGTATTTGAATATCTGATAACCTGGCAGCTCAGAACAGGCTTGCACGATGTCAATCAATCGCTCGTCTTGTAGCTCAATGTGATGTTCTTTTGCGCTTTTTCCGACGAAATCAAACGCCAGTCCATTATCCGTTTCGCTAACATGTTTACTGCGTAGCGTACTCAGACCATAGCTTTTATTTTGCTTGGCGTAGCGGCTGTTACCGATACGAATCAAAGTGGTCTCTAGCAATTTAACAACGGCAGCGAGTACGTTGGTGCGCGATAAGGACTCTGCTTCCAAATCTACCTCCACCTGTGCGCGTAAATTAGGCAGCGCCTCTGCAAACCCTATCATCGCATCAAATTTTGCTTGGTCACGGATATTGTTCCATGACGGATGATACAGGTACTGTTTGCGAGATTTTTCGTCTCGCCCTGTTGATTGCAGATGGCCTCGTTCGTCTTGGCATATCCACACCTCTGACCACATAGGCGGTATCACCAATGCATCAAAACGCTGACGCAATGCTTTGTCTTTGACCGTGTTGCCCGTTGCATCACGATAAGTAAAGCCGCGACCCCAACGTCTACGCTCGTAGCCCGGTTCATCGTCACTCACATAACGCAAATTAGCACGGCGTGCGAGATGCTCGTAATCATGACGCACGTCTTTGGTCATTGTCTGCCGGCTTGTCTGTAATTTTACCTTTGTCATAAACCTGTATACCTTTGAGAATTCATGGTTTTAGCATAATTAATGACGGTAGTTTTTGCTGTTTATTTGGCACAGACAAAGTGTAATGCTGTGTAAAACATGGTTTTCAGGATAGTAGCTTAGAATTCATTTGAAATATGACACACAAAAAAACGCCAAGCATAAAATACTTGGCGTTTTTCGTTTTGATACTGCTATAACTTAGAAGTCATTATTTACCGTATACACATAGATAAGCGGTTTCGACGTCTACTTTTACTTGGAACTTTTGGTTGGCTTCAACCGTAAATTGCTCGCCAGCATTAAACATTTTCCACACTTCACTCTCTGGTAGCTTGACGGTCAATGCGCCGCTCACCACACTCATGGTTTCAAATTCACTGGTGCCAAACTCATACTCACCAATTTCCATGACGCCGACAGTCGCAGGCTTAGTAGCCGTTTGAAAGGCAATAGAAGTCACTTTATCATCAAAATAATTATTAACGCTTGGCATAATTTTCCTTAATTAAATATTGGTTACTATTTTAATTAGTTACTATTTTAAAACGGCTGCTTATTTAAAACGGCCTTTTACAATCCTGCTTTTAAACTCGCTTCGATGAACTGATCGAGGTCACCATCTAGCACGGCACCGGTGTTAAAGGTTTCAACACCTGTACGCAAATCCTTGATACGAGAGTCATCGAGCACGTACGAACGAATTTGACTGCCCCAGCCGACATCAGACTTACCGTCTTCGACTGCTTGCTGTGACTCCATACGTTTTTGCATTTCTAGCTCATAAAGCTTAGCACGTAGCATCTTCATCGCGGTGGCTTTGTTACCATGTTGACTACGCTCGTTCTGACAGGTCACTACCACGCCCGAAGGCTCATGGGTAATACGTACCGCAGAATCTGTTGTGTTTACGTGCTGACCACCCGCCCCAGATGAGCGATAGGTATCGATACGCAAGTCCGCTGGATTGATATCAATCTCGACGTTGTCGTCAATCTCAGGCGAGACAAACACCGCAGCAAACGACGTATGACGACCATTATTACTATCAAATGGTGACTTACGTACCAAACGGTGAACGCCAATTTCGGTACGTAACCAACCAAACGCATAATCGCCTTTGATCTCGATGGTTGCCGACTTGATACCAGCCACGCTACCTGAGGACACTTCAATCACATCTACTTTGAAGCCATGAGCTTCTGCCCAGCGTGTATACATGCGCAGCAGCATTTCAGCCCAATCTTGCGCTTCAGTACCGCCACTGCCTGACTGAATATCCAAGTAGCAGTTGTTTGGATCCATCTCACCGCTAAACATTCGGCGGAATTCTAAATCAGCAACACGTTTCTCGGCGCTATCTAGCTCGCTCTGCACATCAGCTAGCAAGGACTCATCTTCTGCTTCGACTGCCAACTCTAGCATAGCAGACGCGTCCTCTAGTGTGGTTTCAAGAGAAACCACCACATCGATGACACCGTCAAGGTGACTTTTTTCTTTATTAATTTTGGTCGCGCGCTCTGGATCGTTCCATAGCTCAGGGTTTTCTAACTCTAAATTGACTTCTTCTAAGCGTTCTTGCTTACCATCGAAGTCAAAGATACCTCCGCAAGTCCTGCCCACGCTCTGATAAATCTTTAATCTGCTCTTGATACGGATTGATTTCCATAAATATTCCTGTTTTTCTAATAAAATAAATAACGCATGTGGCGCTATTTTAAATGAGATTGATACTAAATGGTTCGCTAATTATCGCTGATGCCAATGTTGCTACTATTACTAGCTTAAATAATCTAGATCGACCAATCTTCTACTGCCCAGCGATGGGCCAAAGCATGCGCATGTAACGCATCATCAGGTGATACGCAAACGGCCACATCAGCCCATTCGAGTAACGGAATATCATTTTTGGAATCTGAATACGCATACGTTTTTTCAAACGTGATACCAGAGGCTTGCTGTTTATTTAGCCATTTATCCAAATGGTATATTTTGCCCGCTTGGAAATTTGGTCTGTCAGTTAGCTTACCTGTATAGCGATTATCTTTGATCTCTAATGGCGTTGCCAATACATTGGCTTCTTCTACACCAAAACGCTTGGCAATGGCGGATACTACAAAATCATTGGTCGCAGAAATAATCACTACATCGTGCCCTTGCTCAATGTGCTGACACAATGCTTCCATTGCTTTTGGGCGAATATGTGGCTCGATTTCGCTTTTGATATAGTCTTCTCTTAGCTCATCCAGTCTATCAAGCGGCAGACTGCTTAAAAACTGCGCGACAAACTCATTGTACTCTGTCGCGTCTAGCGTACCTTCAATATAGTCATTATAAAATTTCTGATTGGCCGTACGGTACTGCGCCTCATCGACAAGGTCATGCTTGACGATATACTCGCCCCAAAGATAATCGCTATCGACATCCAGTAAAGTATGATCTAAATCAAATAACGCCAGTTGTTTTTGTTGTGTTTGTGCTTGATTTGCCTGCATGGTGAGACCTTATCGTTGGTTGCGAAAAAATATGGAGTGTTGAATAAAAGAGTATAAAACGTAGGAGACAAGTCTATCTAACTTTAGTCAGGCATCGCTATTTCTGTTAAGCCTGTTTTAAACTTTTGACAACGCTCAGCATAATGTAGCGCTGACATTTTTAGCATCGCTGCTTGCTCATCTGTCAGCGTCTTGACTACTTTTGCAGGCGCGCCCATCACTAGCGAGTTATCAGGAATAACCTGACCTTCAGTAATCAAGGCTTTCGCCCCTATCAGACAGTTTTTACCGATTTTGACATTATTGAGTACCACTGCGCCAATGCCAATCAAGCTATTATCACCGACTTCACAGCCATGTAGCATAGCCAGATGACCGATAGTCACGTAATTACCAATAGTCACTTTGATACCTGCATCGGTGTGAATCACACTGTTTTCTTGCACATTACTATAGTCACCGATATGGATACGATCGTTGTCACCGCGTATCACTGCACCGAACCACACATTGGCTTGATGGCCTAAATACACATCGCCCATCACTTGCGCTGAGTCTGCTACCCAACCGTTAAATGGTGCGGCAAACTCAGGGGTTTTGTCTAAATACTGATAAATCATAACGACTCCTTGTCATCTTCATTATTGTCATAACAAACGATCATAAAAATTGGGTCTAGGGCTGCGCTGTCCATTGTGGCAAAGCCAACTGCGAAAATCCAGCGCTATTAATATACGCTGGATGTCGAATTCGATAAAAGAGAAAGGAGTTAATATCCGCTTAGGCTATTTTATAAAGTCAATATCTTTATGAAGTCCTCATTATTAGCTATGAAATGACTATTAATCCAGTAAATCGGCTAGCTATAACCGTCTATTTTGTATATAATACGCAAAATCTGTGCCTAAGCGAGCGGACATGATGCAAGTTACCTATTCACTATCTAGTGGGTTTTGTAGTTTTCATCAATAATGTCTTCTCGCTTTTTTGTGGAAAATTTTTGTGTATCGCCCTTTTTTTACTTTTATATGACAATAGTCAAATGCCGTAAATAAAAGGATACGGAGCAATTTTAGACCAACAAAACACGATGGCACTCACCAATAACAGCGGAGGCAATCCTTGAATTCATCGGCAGAAATACAAGCAATTTTGGCACTAGCAGACGGTACAATCTTTCGCGGTGTCAGTATCGGCAGCCTAGGTCATCGTATTGGTGAAGTGGTATTTAACACAGCCATGACAGGGTATCAAGAAATCCTAACCGATCCAAGTTATGCCCGCCAGCTGGTGACTTTGACTTACCCTCATATCGGTAATACAGGCACCAATAGCGAGGACACAGAATCCGGCAATGGCCACAAAGTATGGGCAGACGGTCTTATCATCCGTGATGCCACCATGGCAACTTCTAACTTCCGCAACTCAGAGTCACTCAGCGACTATTTACAGCGTAATGAGACAGTTGCTATCGCTGAGATTGATACGCGTCAGCTAACACGTCTATTACGTGATAAAGGTGCACAGAACGGCTGTATCATGACTGCCTCAAACGGCGAGACTATCAGCAGCGACGATGAGCAAAAAGCGATTGAGTTAGCAAAAGGCTTTGCAGGTCTAAAGGGCATGGACTTGGCAAAAGAATGCTGCACTAAAGAGAATTTCGAATGGACAGCAGGTACGTGGGATTTGTCAGACACCTTACTCAACCGTGATATCCCTGGCAGTCATGATAGCGGTACTGGCGGCTTCTTTAAGCAACTCGGCACTCACATCGATTCTAAATACAACGTCGTCGCTTATGACTTCGGTAGCAAAACCAACATCTTACGCATGCTCGTCGACCGCGGTTGTCACGTAACGGTTGTACCAGCACAGACCCCTATCGTTGATGTGCTAGCAATGAACCCAGATGGCATCTTCTTATCAAACGGCCCTGGTGATCCTGCAGCTTGTGATTACGCTATCGATGCGGTACGTCACATCATTGAGCAAACTGACGTGCCAACGTTTGGCATCTGCTTAGGCCATCAGCTGATTGGTCTGGCTAGCGGTGCAAATACCATCAAAATGAAAACAGGCCATCATGGTGCCAACCATCCAGTACAAGATCTAGCGACCGGTACGGTGATGATTACCAGTCAGAACCATGGCTTTGCGGTTGATGAAGACACGCTACCTGACAACGTTAAATCTACCCATCGCTCACTGTTTGATGGTACTAACCAAGGTATCGAGTTGACCAATAAGCCTGTATTTAGCTTCCAAGGTCACCCAGAAGCCAGCCCTGGTCCACATGACTGCGCGCCATTATTTGATAAGTTTGCGGATATGATGGAACAGTCTAAAACTGCCCAAGCGTAAACGGTTGATTATAACTACATAATAAGTAAACGCTTGAATCGTCCATAGCGGTTCAAGCGGCACTAAATAAAGCACTGCAAGTATAAAACGCCATAAGCGTTATCAAAAACAAAGATTACTCAAATTATCACCCAAACGAAGGTAGCTCTAACTATGCCAAAACGTACCGACATAAAAAGCATTCTTATCATTGGCGCAGGCCCTATCGTCATCGGCCAAGCATGTGAGTTTGACTATTCAGGCGCACAGGCGTGTAAAGCACTAAAAGAAGAAGGCTACCGCGTCATCTTGGTCAACTCAAACCCTGCGACCATCATGACTGACCCTGTCATGGCTGACGCAACCTATATCGAGCCGATTACTTGGCAAACCGTTGAGCAAATCATTGCCAAAGAACGTCCAGATGCAATCTTGCCAACGATGGGCGGACAGACAGCACTAAACTGTGCGCTAGAGCTAGACAAGCACGGCGTATTGACCAAGTATAACTGTGAATTGATTGGCGCGACCAAAGACTCAATCGAGATGGCAGAAGACCGCAACTTGTTTGATAAAGCCATGAAGCGTATTGGCCTTGAGTGCCCTCGCGCTGAAACGGCTGAAACCATGGAAGAGGCCTTTGCGACTCAAGAAAAAATGGGCTATCCATGTATCATTCGTCCATCATTCACGATGGGTGGTTCAGGCGGCGGTATCGCTTATAACCGCGATGAGTTCATTGAAATCTGTGAGCGCGGTTTTGACTTGTCTCCAAACCATCAACTGCTTATCGATGAGTCATTGATCGGTTGGAAAGAGTACGAGATGGAAGTGGTTCGTGACAAAAACGACAACTGCATCATCATCTGTGCCATCGAAAACTTTGATCCAATGGGTGTGCATACAGGCGACTCAATCACCGTCGCACCAGCACAGACCTTGACCGACAAAGAATACCAAATCATGCGTAATGCGTCATTAGCAGTACTACGTGAGATTGGTGTTGAAACAGGCGGTTCAAACGTACAGTTCGGTATTAACCCTGATACCGGTCGCATGGTCGTCATTGAGATGAACCCACGCGTATCACGCTCGTCTGCCCTCGCCTCAAAAGCCACTGGCTTCCCGATTGCCAAAATCGCAGCGAAACTGGCCATTGGTTACACGCTAGACGAATTGCAAAACGATATCACTGGTGGCAAAACGCCAGCCAGCTTTGAGCCTGCGCTTGATTATGTCGTGACCAAGATACCTCGTTTTAACTTCGAAAAATTCCCACAAGCGGACAATATCTTATCGACTCAGATGAAGTCAGTCGGTGAAGTGATGGCGATTGGTCGTAACTTCCAAGAGTCTATGCAAAAAGCATTGCGCGGCATGGAAACAGGTGCGGATGGTTTTGATGAGCAAATTGACTTATCAAAAGTAAGCGCCGAAAAAGCACGTAGCGAAATCATCAACCGCCTAACCATTCCAACACCTGAGCGTATCTACTACGTTGCTGATGCATTCCGCGTCGGTATGAGTGTCGATGAAGTGTTTAACTTTACCAAGATTGACCCATGGTTCTTGGTACAGATCGAAGACATCGTTAAAACAGAAGCTACCGTAAAATCACTTGGTTTTGGCGGATTGAACGAGAAAAATCTACGTAGCTTTAAACGTAAAGGTTTATCAGATTTGCGTTTGGCTAAATTGCTTGGTATCTCACAAAAGCAGCTACGCAAAAAGCGTTGGGATCTAAACGTCTATCCAGTCTATAAGCGTGTCGATACCTGTGCAGCAGAGTTTGCTACTAGCACGGCTTATATGTACTCGACGTACGATAGCGAATGTGAAGCCAACCCGACAGACAAAAAGAAAATCATGGTTATCGGTGGCGGTCCTAACCGTATCGGCCAAGGTATTGAGTTTGATTACTGCTGTGTACATGCAGCGCTTGCCATGCGTGAAGATGGTTACGAGACCATCATGGTCAACTGTAACCCTGAAACGGTTTCAACCGATTATGACACTTCTGACCGTCTATACTTTGAGCCAATCACATTAGAAGACGTGCTAGAGATTGTTCGTATTGAAAACCCTGATGGCGTGATTGTACAGTTCGGTGGTCAAACACCATTGAAACTTGCTCGTGCACTAGAGTCAGCAGGCGTTAAAATCATAGGTACTAGCCCAGATGCAATCGACCGTGCCGAAGACCGTGAGCGCTTCCAGCACATGATTCAGCAGCTAAACCTAGTACAGCCATCAAACGCACTAGCAACCAGCTTAGAAGACGGCTTGGTTAAAGCAAAAGATGTAGGCTATCCATTGGTTGTACGTCCATCTTATGTATTAGGTGGTCGCGCGATGGAAATCGTCTACAACGAAGACGAGCTAAGACACTATCTACGTACTGCGGTACAAGCATCGAACGAAGCGCCTGTCCTACTAGATCGCTTCTTAGATGATGCTATCGAAGTTGACGTAGACTGTGTCTGTGATGGTACTGATGTCGTCATCGGCGGTATCATGCAGCATATCGAACAGGCTGGCGTTCACTCAGGCGACTCAGCATGCTCACTACCACCATATTCACTGTCTAAAGAGCTATGTGATGTGATGCGCGCACAAACGGTCGCTATGGCAAAAGAGCTAGGCGTTATCGGTCTAATGAACGTACAGTTCGCAGTAAAAGGCGAAACCGTATATATCCTAGAAGTGAACCCACGTGCTGCACGTACAGTACCTTTTGTCTCTAAGTGTATCGGTACTTCTTTAGCACAGGTTGCAGCGCGCTGTATGGCTGGTACTTCACTTAAAGATCAAGGCTTTACCACTGAGATTGTCCCAGCATTCTATGCGGTCAAAGAAGCGGTATTCCCATTCGCTAAGTTCCCAGGTGTTGACCCAATCTTGAGTCCTGAGATGAAATCAACGGGCGAAGTTATGGGCGTAGGCAAAACCTTTGGCGAAGCATTCTACAAGGCCATTATCGGTAGTAATGAGCGTCTGCCAGGCTTGCCAACTGAAGGCGAGACCAAAACGGTCTTTATCTCAGTTCGTGACAGTGACAAAGCGCAAATCGCTCCGATTGCTCGTCAGCTTGCCGACTTTGGCTTTAAGATTGTCTCGACCACTGGTACGCAAAAAGTACTGAGCGACGCTGGTATCGAAAGTCAGCAAATCAACAAGGTCACTGAAGGTCGCCCGCATATCGTTGATGCCTTGAAAAACGGCAAAATCGACCTTATCATCAATACAACTGAAGGTAAGCAAGCTCAAGAGGATTCGTTCTCTATTCGCCGTAGTGCGCTACAGGGTAAAGTATTCTACGTCACCACGTTAGGTGCCGCTGATGCCGTCTGCAAATCTTACGCGATTGACTTACCGTTTGATGTCTATAAGTTACAAGATTTACATGAGCAAGCAAAGTCTATTGACGTGGCTGAATAATTTCAGTAGATTAAGCATAACCGTTAGGCTTGCCTAAAAGCTCACTCAAGTATCGTTGTTTGCTTTAAATATAGCCAACCATGCTTGAGGAACGATACCTTTACCGTGATAGACCTAAAAAGCATAGTGGCTAAATTGCGACTATGCTTTTTATTACGTAAGCTTAAGTGCGCCTATGCTTGAATTGAGGTGAGATACACTCATAAATGATAGCCAACTTATTCATTACATCGTCTTAATTATCACTCTTTTATATTTTATATCCATTGCAACAACACTGACACCATCTCATTATGAGGTGGTGTGGTGTTATTGGTTTAAGGAAAAAACATGCAACGTTACCCAATGACTCCGCAAGGACACGCGGCTCTAGAAGCCGAATTAAAACAGCTAAAAAGTGTCGACCGTCCACGTATCACAGCATCGATTGCTGAAGCACGCGAACACGGCGATTTGAAAGAAAATGCTGAATACCATGCTGCCCGCGAGCAGCAAGGTTTTTGTGAAGCACGTATCCGTGATATCGAAGCCAAACTTGGTGGCGCTCAAGTCATCGATCCTTCGACACTGCCAAAAGAAGGCCGTATCGTGTTTGGTGTCAGCGTCGTGATTGAAAACATGGACACCGAAGAAGAGAAACAGTACAAAATCGTTGGCGATGATGAGGCTGACTTTAAAGCTGGCAAAATCTCAGTCAACTCTCCAATCGCTCGTGGTTTGATTGGTAAATTCGAAGGCGACGAAGTGCGCATTGAAACGCCAAAAGGTGTAGTCGAATATGAAGTCATGAAAGTTATATACGACTAATAGCTACACTGCGTTCTAATCTATAAATTTGATGTTCTCAATTGAAGACAGTTTGAGAAATGTCTTTTAGATAGCAGCTTCGATGACAATAATTGCGCCTAGCTACTTAGTTATGCGACTCCATAGATGAAAACTGTACTACACATAAATAGCATTTATACCATTTCGGTTACACAATGCTGCTTTTATCCGTGATTTGTTTTGGCGCATAATTATTTGAGTTTGAGTGCACAACAGCTTCAATATTAAGTTTATTCAATAAGAAATAGTTAAGATTGAATAACTTTGATATAAGTCAACACTGCTGCGCTCTTACTAAAAATAATGATGGTCTGATCGCATACATAGGCTAATATCAGCACTACTACCCTCGTTATTTGGCATATTTTTTGGTGTCATTTAGCGGGGGTTTTGTTTATCTAGGCATTATCTATTGTTGTATTACTTACTATTATTTTTGAGGAGTCTTTTATGATTATGAACGATGGTTTTCAAGCATCAACTGCTAAAACAACCATGGCAAAAAATGCAGTTATACCTGCAATGCTAGCAGGTATCATGTTGGCCGCATCATCGGCCAATGCTGCCCCTGAGATTGCTATTAGCTCATCTGCGAGCGGTAGCACCACAGTGGTCGAGCAATACTCTGATGGCAAAACTGCTACTATTACTGCGACGCCAAACGGTATCACCATGCAGGATGGCATGCCGTACGCGGTAACTCAGGTGACCACTGTGCCACGCTACGTCGTGCGTCAGTCTCCTGTTGTCCAAGGTACGACGACCGTTACTAGCGTACCAGTGACTAACTCTATTACCAATAAAGTCACTAAAGTAGATGTGATTACCACGCCTGCCAGCAGCGTGACGCAAGTACTACCTGTCGCAACCAACGTCACCCCGCCAGTGATGATGCAGCAGCCAGTGACCAATCAAGTAACGACAACGACAACAACTTTGGATACGTTGCAACTGACCCCTACCTTTAGTACACCTGGCGTGGTCAACGCCAATACCAAAGTTATGAAAATTCTAAAAAATGCTGATGGACGTGAAGTTGCCGTTCCTGCCAATCATATTGCCCCAGGCGATGTGATCGAGTATCACACCACATATACCAACACCACGGCACAGCCAGTCAATGACATCAACGCCATGATCTCATTACCAAATGGCGTCCAGTTAGTCTCGTTGAATAGTCCTCTGCCGACGCTTGCTACCACTGGCGGTGACAGCTATCAAACTATTCAGCAAGTTGGCAATACGGTGGTTGTCCAAGAAAACTACTCCGGTCTGAAATGGAACTTGGTGAACTTTGATGCCAATGCGGCCAAGACTGTCGTCATACGTGCCAAGGTTCAATAAAAATAATTCTGAGTTTGAGACTTAAAAACTATTGAATTTGATAAAAGGTCTTATGGACTAAGTATTTAGTCCATAAGACCTTTTTTGTGTCGGTGGCTTGGTTTTGGGTGTGGTAAAGCACCGCTTTAAGCTTAGGATATAAATGCTTGATGCAGTGTCATAAATAGCTGAGCTTTTAGAGAAGATCATTTTTCTTTATACAGAATAGGCCGATTAATTAGATTATTAAGTTTTGTCATAAAAAAGATAAAACCAAAACCAAAGATTGACGTAGTGAGCACTCCTATCATGTTTTGATCGAACATTAGGTTTTTGGTATCTTCGTAAGTTATTTGCAGATCCTCCTCTGATCCTCTAATGTCTAAGCTGACTAATTGCGGTAAATTATTCGATACGCCTAAAAAATTGGGCTGATAGTACCAACCAACTCTTGCGTACTTGCCAAGCCTAGGTTCAAGGTATGTAGGACCCATACATGACCCAGTATTAATAAAGCCAAATACATTATAGCTACAGCCGTAAAGCGTTATTTGTTTAGGATTTTTGATAGATTGCAAGGCTATACTAAATCCCGTATCAGTGATAATGCCTTCACTATATTGTAGCTCCGACTCCTGCGGAAAATCTCTACCCTGCCATTCCAAAAAATTGAGTGCAATGAAAAAAGATATAAACGAGACATTTAGAAACGTATCGAACTTTTGAGATGCTGATTTTTCTTTAAATTTTTTGAGCATAAAATCCCTCTAAAAGAGCCTTTCTTGGAATGTTTGGAAAAATATATATTCGCACTTAAAAGATAGATATATTAAGCCACAAAGTTTAGCCTTTAAATAAACCTCAAACTACTGTTTACTATATTAGACACAGATCATACGACACTATTTGTCGTGTTGTTTTTATAATTCTCCTATAAATACAATGACTTAGCGATAATTTTGGTAAAATAGTCTTTCATCAATTAATTGGTAAAACGCGACTTATGGCAAACATCAATTATGAAAGATTACAGGGAAAACTCAATATTTTGGCTGATGCTGCCAAGTATGATGTTTCCTGCTCATCCTCCGCTGGTACGCGTAAAAACCAAGGCGGTGGTCTAGGCGATGCCTCAGCAACGGGTATCTGTCACAGCTATACCGAAGATGGTCGCTGCGTCAGCTTATTAAAGATTCTTTTGACCAATCACTGCATTTACGACTGTGCTTATTGCACCTCACGCAAGAGTAATGACACGCCGCGCGCTGCGTTCAGTGTGGAAGAAGTTGTCGACTTAACCATGCAGTTTTATCGCCGTAACTATATCGAAGGGCTATTTCTCAGCTCGGGCATTTTTAAAAGTGGCGACTATACAATGGAGCGACTGGTCGAAGTCGCTAAGCTCTTGCGTACGCGTGAACGCTTTAATGGTTACATCCATCTAAAGACCATCCCAGGTGCGTCAAAAGAACTGCTGCTAGAAGCAGGATTATATGCTGATCGTTTGAGCGTCAATATCGAGATTCCGACCAAATCAGGGTTGGCTTTGCTTGCGCCAGAGAAATCACATGATCAATTAAAAGCACCAATGGAGACGGTAAAAGAAGAAATCATCACCATTCGTGAAAGCCGTAAAACTCACAAGAAAGCGCCTAAGTTCACGCCAGCAGGTCAGACCAGTCAAATGATCGTTGGTGCGAGTAACGAGACTGACCTACAGGTAATTCAACTATCGAGTCACTTCTACAAAACGTACGACCTCAAACGGGTCTATTACTCAGGTTATGTACCTATGCTCTCTGACAATCGCTTGCCTGCGATTGGAACGCCTGTGCCAATGGTGCGGGAGAATCGTCTCTATCAGGCAGATTGGTTAATGCGCTTTTATGGTTTTGGTGCGCATGAGATTGTGGAGCCAGAGTCGCCATTTTTAGATTTAGACTGCGATCCAAAACTGGCTTGGGCAATACGCCATCGCGAGCATTTCCCAGTCAATATCCAGACAGCGACTTATGAAATGATAGTGCGTATCCCAGGTATCGGTACAAAGACTGCTAAAAAAATCGTTAAAGCACGTAAGTTCAATCAATTGACGCTATACCATCTAAAAAAGATGGGCGCTGCAGTCAATCGTGCTAAATACTTCATCGCGACCACTGGCAAAAACGAACACCTTGCTCATTTAACGCGCGACAATTTTCGTCAGTATGTATTGGCTCAAACGCAGACCAAGTTTAACGATCAGCGTAGCGGGCAGTTGGCTTTATTTTAGAATGGCTCTAGATAGCATGTGTTAAAAAACCTGCTATCTCGCTACTGTATTCATGATAGAAATGTAGGATAAAACATGTCAGCACTTATGCAAAATTACTCTTACGCTGTCGGTCAATCGACGCCTAGCATTGTACTGTATGAGCCTAGCTTTGAAGGTTGGCTGAGTGCGGTGTTTTATGTCTATGCCAATCGTCTACAAAACGATGTGGCGCTAAAGCTAACAGCTCAAGATTGCTATGTGCCATCACTCATCGCTCAGGCGACTAGCGTGGCAACTGATGAGGACAAAGCCGAGCGCGTGTTGGTCAAATTAAATACCCTATTGGGACGCTCAGGCATGCGAAATATTTTGTGGGGTTTTTTATCAGAGAAAGACGATATCGGTACGACATTGTTCCGCGTGGTCAAATACGCCATCGACTATCCCAATCGTCAAATCATGCAAGACCTAGGTAATTTAGATGTTCTCGAACTAGTGCAGACGGTAAAATCGGTTGGCCGTGAGAAACATCGTATGGAAGCGTTTGTACGTTTTGAGCATACAACTGATGATATTTACTTTGCACGTGTAGAGCCTGATTTTAATGTACTGCCACTAATCGGAGAGCACTTTCGTCAGCGCTATCAAGATCAACACTGGGCAATCTATGATCTAACTCGGGGCTACGGCATCTATTATGATAAAAGTAATAGCACGCCATCACGTCCAGCAAAGCTGCAAACCATCACCGATCTCGATGATACGGTATTACGCAATCCTGCTAGCATTCATAGTCCTGATGAGCAGCGCTATCAAAAATTTTGGCAAGGTTACTTTACTAACGTCAATATCGAAGAGCGCAAAAACCCTAAGCTGCATAAACAATATCTCCCTCAGCGCTACTGGAAATACTTGAGTGAAAAACAAGTACTGCCCAATGCTGAGCACTTACAAAAACGACGCTAACGGCTTTTGGTGTTTATTAATCCACGTCTTACGCTTATATAGTCTAAAAGCCGCCTATCTGACCTTATCTTTTTATCTTGATGGTTGAGTTTTAATCGCTTTTAACTGACAATAGCAAATTGATATTACTAACCGGTGACCAACGCTATTATGAAAGTTATGCGCTTACTGTCGTCTCTAAAGCATGATGAATCCGAGCGCGGCATTTTTCATCTTGGGCGGGCATTGGTCAAAAATGAGCATACCTCTATCATTGTCTCGAGTGCCGATGAAGATAATGACTTGGTTAGACGTCTCAAGCGCGATGGCAATATTTACCATCAGCTACATGTGAATAAAAAGTCTTGGCTATCGCTATTGCAAGTCTCTGCACTGCGGCATTTGATAGAAAAGTACGAACCCGATGTCATTCATGTACATTCGCGTACCCCTGCATGGATATTGCATTTGGCATTGCGCCGCGCACGCGTCAGGCGTTTTCCCAAACTGGTCTCGACCATGTATGGGTTTTATCCTATTAATAAGTACTCTCAGGCTCTACTCAATGTTGATACGATAATCACCGTATCTGATAGTGTCACGCAATACTTAAAAAAAGGACTGCGCATCGAAGACGTAGATCCTAAAGTCATCACACGTATCTATCGTGGTATCGATACTCGGCGCTACCCTTATCGTCATAACCCTTCGGTTTATTGGTTACGTCATACCTTTGCCGAGTACCCTGAGCTTGAGCACAAAAAATGGCTCGTATTCCCAACCGTCATCGGTAACGAGTATGGGCAAGAATGGCTGATAGATATCTTGGGTAACCTGCAAGAGCAGTTCCCAAATATTCACGTCATTATTATGGATGAAGACTATAAAGACGGCGATGTCGCTCATGAAGATTTTCGCCAACGCACAAACAGCTTGGGACTGGCGGAGCGCATTACCTATGTGGGTAGCAAGCGTAATGACATGCGGGAATGGCTATCGGCGGCCAATATTGTGATGGCACTTGCCAATGAGCCCGAGTCAATCGGTATCAATGCCCTACAAGCCATACACCTAGGTACGCCAGTCATTGGCTGGGATCAAGCCGCCTTTAGCGAGATTTTACAACCGCTCTACCCGCAAGGATTGGTTAAAAAATACAATGCCAATGCGCTTTGTAAAGCCGTTAGAAACCAGCTAGAAAGTGTCACACGTCCTGAAATGACCAACAAATTTACCATGCGTGAGATGATTGAAAAGACGCTTGAAGTCTATCAAAGCTTACATGATGCAGCGCTTGCCGAAGAACAAGCCGAAGCAGATGCTATCGCAGTTCGACGCATCAAACGCAGTCTAAAAAAAGCATCTAAACCTGCCCTAAATGTCGCTGTAAAAAATATCGAACCTGTTGCTAAAAATCCAAAAATAAAGCTAACCAAAGAAAAATCGAAGACAGCAGATAATGTCCATACGGTAGAAACAGCAGAAGACAATCAACAGCTATAAGCTAAGCATTTCATTCGATAGGTAATTTTATAACCAAAAAAAGGCTACTTCTAAAATGGAAGTAGCCTTTTTTGTTCAATCGTTACTGGGCAATATCAAATCTAACGAAATTTAGCTTAGGTTTAATAAGTCGTCGGTGTATGGGCACTTACGATACGGGTGATGCTATCGGTAGGATTAATAAAAGTATGCGGTTGAATGGTATCAATCACATAGCTATCACCTTGATTTAACAAATAGGTGCTGTCTTCGATACGGATAATAATCTTACCCTCGATGACCGTACCAATCTCCTCCCCTTCATGAGCGATTTTTTCTTCTGTTGAGCTATTTGGCTGATAGGTCTCGATCAAGAACCCCAAGTTTCTTGTCCTGCTGCAGTTATATACCTGCTTTAGTGACACTTTGCTATTGGGTTCATTGAGCTCTAATAGATCTTTTGGCGTGACGATTACTCTAGCCTTTGGCTCTTTCCACTCGTCACTAAAAAACGTGGTCAGATCAGAACCCAATACTGTCAAAATTGCCTTTAACGTATTGACCGCTGGACTGACCTTATTGCGCTCAATTGAGCTGATAGACGTGTTTGTCAACCCTGACAGTTTTGCCAATTTACGTTGCGAGTAACCTTTTGCTAGACGCAGCTGGTTAATCTTTTTGCCAATATCTTCCTTCAACGATTCATCTGCTTCAGAATCATTCAGTTCATTATCATCGATATCATCTATTTCAATATCAACATCAGCTACATCTTTGTCATCGACACTATCAACATCGTTCTCAATGTTATCACTATCAGTGACAGCAGTTTCTGCCTTACTTTTAGTTGTGCTACTCGGTTTGTGGTTCTCTGGCATGGTGAATAAATTCCGTGAATAGAAATTTGGACAAGCTATCTTGCGCATAATTTAACTCAGGATGCCATTGTACACCAATCATAAATGGATGTTGTAACAAGCTGATAGCCTCTACCAGACCATCAGGCGCTAACGCTTCTACAAATAAACGCTCGCCTACTTTATTGATGGCTTGTTTGTGCAATGAGTTGACGTGCCACTTTTCACCAAATGCTGCCAGCCTTCCTTGAGGTTGAATGATGACATCATGTATGGGCTGATACTGCACCTCAAGCGGCTGGGTATTGTCTTCTAAATGCTGCTCATAAAACCCATCGATATCACGCCAGTCAGGATATAGCGTGCCACCAAAATGAACATTCATCTCTTGCAAGCCTCGGCAAACTGCAAATAGCGGAATGTTTTTTTCGTCTGCATAAGCCAATAACTTGAAGCTCAGCTCATCACGGCCTAGGTCTTGTTTGGCTTCAGTATGTGTCGCGCCATAACGAGTTGGGGCTACATTGCTATAACTACCAGTCAATAAAATGCCATCTGCTATTTCGAGCAGCGCATCGAAGTTTTCGCTGTCAGCAGCTGTGTTTGGCAGCAGTATAGGATTGCCACCATAAAAGTTTACTGCATCGATGTATTTTTGATATACCGCCTGTGCTGACTGTCCGTCAACCATCTTATGACAAGACACAATAGCAATAATAGGTCTGGAATTTTTCATATCATTTTCCCTCGTTATAACAACTAGACCTAGGCTGTCTATGTTGTCTAATCCCTTATTTAGCTAAAATTTAACACAACGCCTCATAAAATGTAAACTATAAACTTCATTAATATCGGTATTTGTATTAAAAACCCGCATTTGAGTTATTTTAAGATAATTTTAAATAAAAATTGACAATTATAGTTTTCATCCATATATTAAAAGTCAGCAGCAATGATAACCAACATAGTTTAACTTTTAGCCTGAATAAAAACGCCTAAGAGCACAATCTATAAGTCACTCATATCATTGATAAAAATTTAGCTTTAATAAAAACAATCCAGATTCAACCAGTCATTCATCAAATGCTTATTTATTAAGTGTTCGTTATAAATGCCACTAGCATAGAGTTTAGACACCATAGTCAAAACGTAGTAGCAGTAACAAACCCAGCAATTCTACAAATTCATAGGAAGAACAGACATGATGACAACCAATGGAATGGTCAAATCTGCAAACAGCACAGAGTACGTCTATGTTGCCGCAGGAGATATCAATGGCTTACTTCGTGGTAAGCGCATCCCTTTTGATCAAATGGAAAAAGCAGAAAACGGTGCAATCCGATTACCTCTGTCAATCTTAGGTGTCGATATATGGGGCGCTGATGTCATCGAGTCTTCGCAGTGCAATGGTGATATCGATGCCATTGCCCGTCCAACTGGTCGTGCTGCTTATCCGCTTCTCAATACCAGTGCCCCTTCATCGCTACTACCTATTTGGCTATATACCGAAGACAATGAGCCTTACTACGGTGATGCCCGCCACGTTTTGGACTACATCAGCAAAAAGTTCAAAGCACTGGGACTGACGCCAGTGATGGCAACCGAGCTAGAGTTTTATTTAGTTGACTATACCGAGGGAGAGACACCCAAGCCTCCTATCCGCCCCAAGAGTGGCCTAAGACTAAATAAGACATCCATCTTAAGTATCAATGACCTATTGCAATTCGATGAATTTTTAGACGAAGTCTACGAGCAGTGTGAAAAGCTCGATATCCCTGTTGATGCGGCACTAGCGGAAAATGGTTGTGGTCAGTTTGAGATCAATTTATTACACGTCGATGATCCATTAAAAGCTGCTGACGACGCGATTTTGTTTAAACAAGTGGTCAAAGCTGTGGCAGCTCGTCGTAAGCTTACCGCCACCTTTATGGCAAAACCTTTTGGCCTACAGTCTGGCAATGGCTTTCATGTGCATTGCAGCTTATTAGACAAAGATGGTAACAACGTATTCGATGATGGATCAGATGAAGGCTCAGATATGTTGCGTCATGCAGTGGCTGGCCTACTAAAGACCATGTCAGATTGCACCTTATTGTTTGCACCGCATGTCAACTCTTACCGCCGCTTTACCCCCGGTACATTGGCCCCAAACAACGTGTCATGGGGTTATGAGAACCGCACCGCAGCTGTACGTATCCCCGGCGGTGACACAAAAGCACGCCGTATCGAGCACCGTGTATCTGGCGCAGATGCCAACCCTTATCTAGTTTGTAGCGCAGTATTGGCGGGTATGCTGTATGGTATCGAAAACAAGCTTGAAGCACCTGAGCCGATTAATAGTATTACTTATGATGCAGCAGAACTAAAAACCTTACCGTTGGACTGGCTCTCAGCCATTCGTCAATTTGAGAGCAGCGATCTGGTTGACTCACTATTTCCAAGCGAGATGATTGAGCTATTGATTGCGGTCAAAAAGCAAGAGGCCAAACGTTTTGCTCAGCAAGTGACCAACCTTGAATACCTCACCTATTTACAGGATGTTTGATATGTCAAATAGCACCCCAAATAGTAATCAAAGTAGCAATACGACAGCGAACCAAAACCCACCTTCTAACAATATGCGCAATATCCCGCATTACTCGGATAAAGGTCAATACCCTGACAGCTATTATGCAGCCAGTCGTAACCCTAAGCCTGACAGACCAACGCTTAAAAGCGATATACAAGTAGAAATCTGCGTGGTCGGTGGTGGTTATAGCGGCCTATCGACTGCCCTGCACCTTATAGAAACAGATCATGAAGTCGTGGTGCTTGAAGGCGCACAGATTGGTTGGGGTGCATCAGGTCGTAACGGTGGTCAAATCGTCAATGGTCTAAATGCTAGCCTGCAGAAAATCAAAAAATCTTATGGTCAGCAAAGCGCAGACTTCGTCGGTCAATTAGTGACTCGCGGTGGCAAAATTATTCGTCGTTTTGTCAGTGACTACGATATCAGCTGCGATTTGAAAGAAAAAAACATCTTTGCAGCATTGAATAACGGACAGCTAAAAGACCTGCAAGAGACGCATGCACTGTGGGAAAGCCACGGTATGCACGACCGAGAGATTCTAGACAAAAATGGCATTCAAGAGCATATCAAGTCAGATGCTTATGTGGGCGGCGTCATCGACCATTCGGGTGGACATTTCCATCCATTAAATCTTGCATTGGGTGAAGCGGCAGCTATCGAAAAAAATGGCGGCACGATTTATGAAAACACCTTAGTCGTAGATATTGAGTACGCTGACGACTCTATCAAAGTCATTACTGAGTTTGGCACGGTGACTTGTAAGCAAGCCGTTCTATGCGGTAACGCTTATCTCAATAAAGTCATTCCTAAGCTGACTGATCGTGTGATGCCTGTATCGACGCAGATTATCGCGACCGAGCCATTGGGTGATTTGGCCGATCAACTGCTCCCTACTGATGTCTGTGTCGAAGATGTGCGCTACATTCTTGACTACTATCGTCTCTCAGCAGACAAACGCATGTTGTTTGGCGGCGGTACAGTTTACGGCGGTCAAGATCCTGCTGATATCACCGCCAAAATCAGACCCAATATGAATAAGATTTTCCCAGAACTGCGAGATGTAAAAATCGATTACGCGTGGAGTGGTAACTTCGCCCTGTCTTTCTCTCGTGTACCGCAAATGGGCAAACTACATGAGCGCGTATATTTCGCCCACGGCTATAGTGGACACGGTGTAACAGGCTCTCATCTGTTCGGGCAAATCTTGGCTGATGCCATCAATGGCAAAACCAAAGAATTTGACACCTTTGCACAGATTCCTTGGATTCCGTTCCCAGGTGGCAGGGCTCTACGAGTCCCTTACTCTGTCATGGGCTCATGGTGGTATGCACTAAAAGACACCACCGGCATGTAAATACATGACCAACCGTGCATAAAAGCGGTCGATATAGACGACGTTTTTATCATAAAAACTACTGTTGCCTTGACCTATCACAGTAATGGATTGCTGTGATAGGAAGCTCGATAGAAAGTTGATTCGCTACTGGCTGTCGAGCATCAACCACCGAATAGAGTTTGTTTTAAAAAATGAGGTTCTACAGGGAGCGCAAGTATGAACATGAAACTCAATGATGCTGTCGAAGGGCATTATCATAACAAGCGAGTCTTTCTCACCGTAATAGTAGCCGTTGTTATCTATCTGGCCTTTGCTTGGCTATCCATGAGCCGTGGACCAGATGAATCTTGGGGTGCTTTATCTTTATTACCCACATTATTAGTATTAGTCACCGCCATCGTCTCTAGGCGACCATTTGAGTCTATGATCGCAGGCTGCGTCGCTGGCCTTGTGATGCTCAACCCCTTTGATCTGGTTTCCCCCTTTGCAGACAATATGTCGATGGTTTTGGGCAACGAGACCATTATCTGGATTGTCCTCGTCTGTGGTCTGATGGGCGGGTTAATTCAGCTCCTTGAAATCAGTGGCTGCCTAGATGGTTTTAGTGAATGGCTACAAAAAATCATCAAGTCGCGTCGTCAGTCATTGTTGGCCACATTTGCTTTGGGCGTTGTGGTCTTTATCGATGATTATTTAAACTGTCTTGCTGTATCTACCTCTGTTAAAAAACTCACTGACGTCTATAACGTCTCTCGTGAAAAGCTCGCCTATATCGTCGATTCGACCGCCGCTCCTATGTGTATCATCGTACCTATCTCTACGTGGGCCGTTTACTTTGCAGGTCTGCTAGAAGAAAACGGCGTAGCAGCAGACGGTGAAGGTATCGGGCTTTATATCAGCGCAATCCCTTACATGGCCTATGCTTGGTTTGCCTTACTGATTGTATTCTTGGTTGCTTATGGCATATTGGGCGATTGGGGACCGATGAAAAAAGCAGAGAAGCGCGCCAAGGCTGGTAACCCTGTTCCTGAAGCATTTGTCGAAGAGCAACTGATCTCAAACGTCAAAGCCAAGCGCAAGCTGTCATTCAAAGCCAATATTGCTAACTTTGCTTTTCCGATGATTCTATTGATTGTCTCAACCGTTTACTTTGAAATCGATTTGTTACGCGGGGCCCTATTGACCTGTTTTGTGACGGTCGTTGTCTACTGGATGCAAGGTATCTTGAGCTTTGAGACACAAGTTGAAGCTATCTTTAAAGGCTTTAAAGTCATGCTCTACCCACTCTCGACCGTTATTGGTGGCTTTTTCCTAAAAGCAATCAACGATGAGCTTGGTATGACCATGTATGTGATTGAAGCTATCACGCCTTATATGACCATTATTATCTTCCCTGCGGTTATCTTTGCGGTCATGGCCTTCTTGACCTTTGCCACTTCATCAAGCTGGGGTCTGTACGTGTTGGCGATGCCTATCGTGTTCCCAATATCGCTCGCCCTTGGCGTGAGCACACCACTTATGATTGGCGCATTATTATCAGCTTCATCATTCGGTAGTCATGCGTGTTTCTTTAGTGATTCATCATTACTTGCCGCGCAAGGTGCTGGCTGCTCACCCATGCAGCATGCCTTTACCCAGTTCCCGTATGCGATGTTAGGTGCAGGACTGTCCGTCGTGACCTTCTTAGGATTGGGCTATATGATGGCTTAAGCCGATAAAACTTGACCAATATGGACTTAACTATTGTCGCTATACACTAACGAATGATGAGAAATTGTTCGTTAGCAAATACGAATCATCATCTATATATAGTATTACTTATCTATCAATAAAAGGATTGAGATCATGCGAAACGTTACTGTGGCGACTACGCAAATGACATGCGGCTGGGACATCCAGCAAAACATTGCGACCGCGACTGACTTGGTCAAAAAAGCGGCCAACGATGGTGCCAATATTATCTTACTTCAAGAATTGTTTGAGACGCCCTACTTCTGCCAAGTTCATGACTTTGATTATTTTAAGCTTGCAACTTCAGTCGAAGACAATGCAGCTATCAATCACTTCAAAAAACTGGCGAAAGAGCTAGAAGTGGTACTGCCGATTAGTTTTTATGAAAAATCAGGCAATACTTTCTTTAATAGCATCACTGTGATCGATGCCGATGGCGAGATACTGGGCACTTATCGCAAAACGCACATACCAGATGGTATTCCTTATGCCGAGAAGTTTTATTTTACCCCTGGTGATACGGGGTTTAAGGTTTGGCAAACCAAATACGCTAAGATTGGTGTCGGTATCTGCTGGGATCAATGGTTCCCTGAATGCGCCCGTAGCATGGCATTGATGGGTGCCGAATTGCTGTTTTACCCCACTGCCATTGGTGATGAGCCGACACTCGGTATCGACTCAAAAGGTCATTGGCAGCGCTGTATGCAAGGCCATTCTGCTGCCAACCTGATGCCAGTTATTGCAGCCAATCGCATTGGTACTGAAACCATCAGCCAAAATGGCAATGACAGCACGATGCAGTTTTATGGTAGCTCATTCATTACCGACGGCCGCGGCGACATTATAAAAGAAGCGTCAGTAGATACTAGCGAAGTGATTAGTACCACCTTTGACTTAGATCAACTGGCTATCGATCGTCAACAATGGGGTGTGTTCCGTGACCGTCGTCCATCGATGTATGGCACATTGCTCACTCACGGTTAATTTGATTTTCGTCTCTTTAGTTTACTCTCACTATTTTTATAGTCGCTCGTGTACGATAAGGTGATTTTATGTCTATATTATTGACAGACTCAACCCCGCAGCAAGATGGCTTTTATATGCCAGCAGAGTTTGAGCCAATACAAAAGGTATGGATGGTCTGGCCATACCGTGCTGATAACTGGCGACAACAAGCAATCCCTGCCAAGAAAGCTTATGCTGATGTTGCACTGGCAATTAACAAGTTTTGTGAAGTTGGCGTACTGGTCAATCCTGACGATTATCAACAGTACCGCGATAGCTTACCTGATGATATCGACGTTATCTCTATGCCTAGCAACGATGCGTGGGCGCGTGATACTGTGCCGACATTTTTAATCAATGACGCAGGCGAGCTACGCGCTTGTGATTGGACATTCAATGCGTGGGGCGGAGACTATGATGGCCTTTACTCGCCATGGGATGACGATGATAAAATTGCAGAACGCTTGTGTGAGCAGCTAGATATTCCGCGTTATCGAACGGATGACTTTGTCATGGAAGGCGGCGCGTTTCATGTCGATGGTGAAGGCACGGTTCTGACCACGCGTATGTGCCTGCTAAGCCCAGGACGCAATCCACATCTGAATGAGCAGCAAATTGAGGACAAGCTAAAAGCCTATCTCAATGTCCAAAAAGTGCTCTGGATTGATGATGGTATCGACCCTGATGAGACTACAGGTCACATCGATGATATCGCTTGCTTTGCACGACCTGGTGAAGTGGTTTGCTTATTCACTGATGACCCTGAGAATCCGTTTTATGAAGCAACGCAAAAAGCCTATAAGCAGCTCTCAAATATGACTGATGCAAAAGGCAGACGACTAACAGTCCATAAGCTATGCTGCACTCAGCAGCCAGTGACCTTGCCTGATGATTATGACATTGTACAGTCTGATGACGCCAAACCTCGCCTAACGGGTGATGTTTGTATCGCCTCATATGCCAACTTTTTGATTTGTAATGATGCGGTCATCGTACCGCAATATGATGATATAAATGATGCACTCGCCATCGAGCAGCTTGAAAAAGTCTTTCCTCAGCATCAGGTAGTGGGAGTACGAACAAGAGAGATTGTTTTTGGTGGCGGTAATATTCACTGTATTACGCAGCAACAACCAAAACCATCAATCAAAGGCAATAACTAAAAGCATTAATCAAAAGCTTTAATTAAAAGTACCCGCATAAAAATATAGACCCAAATGGATTTTGAACCCAATAATATTTTAAAATAAAGGACACAATATGAGCGATTATCAAGTTAATAACCCAGCCACTGGCGAAATAGAAGCCACTTACCCTACCGCCACTGAACAAGATATCCAACAAGTCATTGAGCAAGCCGACACTGCTTATCAAGACTGGCGTAAAGTACCATTAAATGAGCGCAGTGCACTACTGCATAAAATCGCTGATATCTATCTTGAGCGTCAAGACGAGCTATCACGTATCGTTGCCAACGAAATGGGCAAACCTGTTGCGCAAGCAAAAGGCGAAATTGGTCTGGTTGCCGATATCTATCGCTACTATGCAGACAACGCTGAGCAGCTACTAGCGCCAAACACTATTGATGTAGACTCAGGGTCAGCATCGGTAGAAAAACACCCTGTAGGTGCGCTACTAGGTATCATGCCGTGGAACTATCCACATTACCAAGTAGCCCGTTTTGTCGCGCCAAACTTTATGGCGGGTAATACAATTATTCTAAAACACGCACCGCAGTGTCCAAACACCGCAGAAGTTATCGTCGATATCTTTAAAGATGCAGGCGTACCTGAGGGTGTTTACAATAATATTTTTGCAACCAATGAGCAATCAGCGACCATCATCAATGACACACGCGTACAAGGTGTCTCGCTAACAGGTTCTGAACGCGCTGGACAAGCTGTGGCAAAAGAAGCTGGCGGCGCACTCAAAAAAGTCGTTTTAGAATTGGGCGGTTCAGATGCCTTTATCGTCGCAGCCGATGCCGATATCGAGCAAGCAATACAAGGCGCTATCTCTGGTCGTTTTGGTAATACTGGACAAGCCTGTAATGCTGCCAAACGTTTGATCGTCATTGAATCTGTCTATGATAAATTCGTTGAAGGTTTTACCAATGCGGTCAGCAACATGACTTTGGCCGACCCACTTAAAGAAGATACATTCATTGGCCCAATGTCATCAAAAGCCGCTGCGGTCAACTTGCAAGCGCAGTTAGACAGCGCTATCCAAGCAGGGGCGACAGTATTGGTAGAAGGCGGCATGGACAAAGACAAGCCTGGTGCTTGGTTTAAGCCTGCGGTACTGACAGATGTGACTGAATCCATGGATGTGTATCGTGAGGAGCTGTTTGGTCCTGTAGCAGTCGTCTATAAAGCAAATGATATCGACCATGCTATCAAGATTGCCAACGACGTGCCTTTCGGTCTGGGTGCGTCTATCCAAACGCAAGATGCGGCACTGGCTGCTGAAATTGCTGACAAACTAGAAGTAGGTATGGTCACTATCAATGCGCCTTCTGGCTCTGAGGCCAATACGCCATTTGGCGGTGTTAAACGTTCAGGCTTTGGCCGTGAGCTTGGCACTCTTGGCATCACTGAATTCCTAAACTATAAGCTGATTCGTGATAAGTCTTAATAGATTGAAACCTTAGTTAAATAAAAAAAGCCGAACGTTTGACGTTAGGCTTTTTTATTAACGATAAGTAATCCTACTTTTTATATGGATTTTCTTTTAACCATTGCTGGTTAGCCGTTTTTAGCTCGCGCAGCTCGTGATCCATAATATCTTTACTCTTACCAGGATTCTTCATCGTAGCATAACCGTACAATACCCCACCAAGTACAATCCAGCCAAGGAAAATCCACCACTCAATAGCGACAAGTGCTGATGGCATACCTGGTAGATATAGCGCCAACATACCAAGACTTAGGATAATAGTGATAATACCAACCAATTTACCTGCTGGTACTCTAAACGGACGTACCATATCAGGCTCACGGTAACGCAGCACTAGGAACGACAGGGCCACACAAGTATAAGCAATAACAATACCGAACCCGCCAGCATCCACAATCCATACCAGCATTTTGCGACCAAATAATGGGGCAAGTGTCGCAAGACCACCGATCAATAAAATCGCATTAACGGGTGTGTTGTATTTCGGATGCAGTTTGCATAGAAACTGTGGCAACATGTGCGTTTTGCCCATAGCATATAGCAGACGACTACCACCGATAAGAAACGCATTCCAGCTCGACAAAATACCCAGCACACCGCCAATAACCAGTAACGTACCAGCCCATTTACCATTCCAAGCATTGGTCATCGCATCAGCCGTTGCCAATGTTGAGTCTTTCGCCTGTAATAGCGGTAAAGTCTTGCCTACACTCCAAGCGACTGCTACATACCACAGCACCGCGATAATAATAGAGACAATCAAAAACTTACCGATGTTCGGACGAGATAGATTGATTTCTTCTGCAGCTTGGGGAATGACATCGAAGCCAACGAATAAGAACGGTACCATTACCATCACCGTCATGATGCCACCCATACCGCCAATAAAGTTAGGCGCTTGTACGGTATTAGAGGTTTCAGGACTGAACAGTAACGCCCCTACGAACAGTAATATACCTACTAGAAAGATACCAACGACTGCTGTTTTTTGAAACCACGCGCTGACTTCCATACCGCGTATGTTCAGCCAAGTAACAATCACTGAGCCAAGCATCCCGACGCCTACCCAAGTGGCGTAAACATCCCAGCCAGCAACATTCCAAAGATACCCTTGGCTATAATTGGGAATAATATATTCGACGACGGTGGGCAGCGCCACGGCCTCAAACGCGACGACTGAGAAGTAACCGAACAAAATACTCCATGAACAAATAAATGAGACATTAACCCCTAGTGCTCGGTGGGTATAAGTATGCTCACCACCAGTAATTGGCATAGAGGCCGCAAGTTCAGCATACGTCACACCAATCAATACAACTACCAGACCGCCTATCAAAAAGGCGCTAATTGCGCCCCATATACCTGCCGAGATGATCCAACTACCTGCCAGTACAACCCAGCCCCAACCAACCATTGCACCGAATGCCAGTGCAATAATATCGAACACCCCTAGCGACTTTTTTAATTCAGACATAACCTACTCCTTGTCTGTGTTTCATCCGTGTGAGCCTGTTACAGCTACACTATTTTTGTTTCATGGGATCATACCCATCATGTTTGTTGTGTCTGTCGCGTCGCCGCAAAGTTTAACTTTGCTATCGGTATAGTATTCAAACAGCAAAAACAAAAACGGCGTCTTGACTTGCAAGGCGCCGTTAAAAAACTCACTCAAAGCGAGTGTTATAAGGGCAACCTTGCCGTTATCTTTCATACAATCTTTTAACCAATATAGGTACTTGAACTAGCTGTACTTGGTTAAAAGCGCTCCATCGCTAAAGTAAATAACACTCAGTATTGCTTATGCCGTTAGAATACCTTTGATGATATCAAGGCCTTCTTGTAGCACTTCATCTTCAACTGTCAATGGCACCATCACACGAATGGCATTGCCATACATACCACAAGACGCTAATAGCAAGCCTTGCTCAAATGATTTTGCTTTTAGATTGGCTGCTGCGGCGGCATCAGGCTTGCCTTCGCTATCAATCAATTCAAACGCTAGCATCGCGCCTTTATAACGAATATGACCGATACTGTTAAGGTTCAAGCCTTTTAAAAATGAAGCAATGGTATCGCCAATCTCGATACTACGCTCAAGTAAGTTTTCTTCTTCAATAACTTCCATAACTGCAAGCGCCGCCACACAAGCCAATGGGTTACCAGAATAAGTACCGCCCAAGCCGCCTACTTGCGGCGCATCCATAATGTCAGCACGGCCAATGACCGCAGAGATAGGATAACCACCCGCCAAACTCTTCGCAGCAGTCATTAGATCAGGCTCAACACCTAGTTGTTCAGTGGCGAACAAAGTACCGGTTCTCGCAAAACCACACTGTACTTCGTCAAAAATAAGCACGATGCCATGCTCATCACAAATCTCACGCAATGCTTTAGCAAATGAAGGCGTTACTTGATGGAAACCACCCTCGCCTTGGACTGGCTCGATAATCATTGCAGCCACTTCACTAGGATCGATATCTGCTTGGAAGATCATGTCAAGGCTGTGCAGCGCTTGCGCTTCTGTTACGTTCAACTCTTCTGCAGGGAACAACGCATGGAACACAGGTCCTGGCATCGGGCCAAAGTTCTTTTTGTATGGCAACACTTTGCCTGTCAGGCTCATACACATCATGGTACGACCATGCCAGCCACCAACAAAAGAAATCACGCCTGGACGACGGGTTTTAGCACGAGCAATCTTGATGCAGTTTTCAACCGCTTCTGCGCCAGTGGTCAAAAAGAATGCTTTGGTATCGCCGCTGATGGGTGCTTTTTCGCACAGCTTTTCAGCCAAATCCACGTAACATTCGTAGTTAATCATTTGCGCCGCAGTGTGCGTAAATTTGTCTAACTGCTCATGGACACGTTGGGTAATTTTTGGATGGCTATGACCCGTGTTCAATACTGAGATACCACCGACAAAGTCGATATAACGCTTGCCTTCGATGTCCCAGATTTCTGAGTTCTTTGCTCTTTCTGCAAAGATAGGAAAGGCAACCCCAAGTCCTGTTGGTAAGACAGCTTTGCGGCGCTCAAGTAATGATTGATTGGTAGTCGTCATGGGAATGTCCTTTTCTGTGTTCGTAACATAAGTGCCATCTAGAGATTGGCGGTTCATTTGATGTCTATTTTTGTACTCAGTAGATATCAAATGGTGTTTATTTGAGCTAAAACACCACAGATATCCAAAAATTTTCGCTAGTTGATGCGTTGCTAATTGTTACTTTGCTAACCATTAAGCCAACTCATTAGGTTATAGCTATTAGGTGATATCAGAGCACCAGTACTTGGTCGTAATATAGTCTTCGATACCATATTTTGAGCCTTCACGGCCAAAACCAGACTGCTTCACGCCGCCAAACGGGGCAACTTCTGTAGAAATTAGACCAGTATTATGACCGATGATGCCGTACTCTAGCCCTTCAGTAACACGCCATGAGCGTGCATAGTCGCTACTATAGAAGTAAGCGGCCAAGCCATAGATAGTATCGTTAGCAGCACGGATAACTTCTGCTTCGTCTTTGAAAGTAAAGATGGTTGCAATTGGTCCAAATATTTCTTCAGAAGCGATATCCATATCACTACTAATATCGGTGATAACCGTTGGGTTATAAGTCAGTTCTGAAGCATCATTGATACTACCGCCAGTGACCAGTTTCGCCCCTTTATCCAGAGCATCTTTTAAAAGAGCTTGGACTTTATCTAATGCTTTTTTGTTGACTAGAGGGCCAATATCTACGCCTTCTTCCAAACCGTTACCAACTTTTAGCTCAGCGACTTTCTTGACAAAGATATCTAAAAACTCGTCTTTAATGCTGTCTTGAACGTATACGCGGTTGGCGCAGACACAAGTCTGACCAGCGTTACGATATTTAGAAGCGATTAAGCCGGTAGCGGCTTTTTCTAGATCGGCGTCATCAAAGACGATGAATGGTGCGTTGCCACCCAACTCTAACGATAGTTTTTTAACAGTCGGTGCACATTGTGCCATCAACATACGACCTACTTCTGTAGATCCAGTGAATGACAGCTTATGAATTCGTGCATCACCCGTTAGGATGTCGCCGATGACAGAAGACTTACCAGTGACGACTTGAATAACGCCTGCAGGAATACCTGCTTGCTCTGCCAAAGCGCCAAGTGCCAATGCTGAGAACGGTGTCTCGGTGGCAGGTTTGACGATAATCGTACAGCCTGCCGCTAGTGCAGGAGCAACTTTGCGCGTGATCATCGCAGCTGGGAAGTTCCAAGGCGTGATAGCGGCGCAAACACCAACTGGCTGCTTGAGAACAACGTGACGTAGCTGCGTGCTATTAGCAGGAATTACATCACCATAGACGCGCTTGCCTTCTTCAGCAAACCAGCGGATAAAGCTGTTAGCATAGCCTACTTCACCACGTGATTCCGTCAGCGGCTTACCTTGCTCAGCGGTCATGATAATAGCCAAATCTTCTTTATTGGCATCGATCAGATCAGCCCACTTTTGCAATAACTCTGCACGCTCTTTGGCTGTTTTCGCTGCCCAGTCTGCTTGGACATCATGAGCGTAAGCAACGGCTTCGTTGACATCTTCTGTGGTAAGGCTTGGTACAGTACCAATGAGCTCGCCATTAAAAGGATTGTTGACATCAAGTACAGCTTCATCACTAGCAGCATGCCAGCCGTCTTTGATGAAGCAAGATTGTTTGAGTAAATCTGGATTTGATAACTGCAGCGCGTGTGACATGTTGACGCTCCTTGTCATATAGGATGTATTTATAAGAATGGATACATTGGTAAGTCGTAAATAATTATTGATAATTCATTATTTGTTCAATATACTGAACACGTATTCTATATACGAGACGTCATTATAAGAACGATATGACGCGATTTGCAACCCTTAATCTCATTATTTTAAAAATTATCTTGTACTTCTTTCTTTTATTTCACTTTATAGGTTATTTATGAGCTCGACTGCCGTGCCTGCGCTAGACAAAACGTTTCAGATTTTGGACTTGATTACTGATAGCTCACAGCCTTTAACAGCGGCTCATATCGCAAAAGAGCTTGGGCTACCGCGTAGCTCTACTCACAACATTTTGCAGAGTCTATTGACCAAACATGTCATTTATAAAGACCCTGAAAGCCGCTTTTATTTGGGTTCATACTTAATGTACTGGGCAGGAAAATACGAGCAGCAGCAAGGCGTGGTGCAGTTGTTTAAAGATTTGATTGTGCAGTATCCGGTACTTCTTCAGCACACGGTTACCTTGTCAAAGCTTGATTTGGGCGAAGTGGTATTTTTGGCTTGTCATGAGTCCCCTGCGCCCCTTGGATTTACCTTTCGTGCAGGCGTTCGTGTACCTGCGGTATTTTCGGCGACAGGCAAAGCCATGCTATCCACGTTATCTATGGACAGTATTAGATCATTGTATAAAGATGCGTTTCCGACGCCGATGACCCAGCATGGGGTGAGTAATTTTACCGATTTGGCAACTGAGCTTGCGGCGATACAAGAAAGCCGAGTGTCTCTCGATGATGGACAATTGCGCGATGGGATGTACTGTTTAGGGACTTATATTCGTAATGCGTCAGGCAATGCGGTTGCTGGTATGGCCGTGAGTTTTTTGCAAGGAGAGTATGAGTCTAAACGGGCTGAGGTCAGTGCGGTATTGATTGAATTGGCCGAGCAAATCGAGCAGCATTTAGGCTTTACTGCAAATTGATAAATGATAGGTCGCAAAGTGTAGTGGCAAACTCTGCGACCTATTTTATTACTTTTAATTTGGTTTAAATACTACTGCCGTTATTGCTGTTCTCGTCCATCAGTCCTAATAGGAATGCTTGTAGATTATCATTGAGCTTTTGAATGTAATAACCACCTTCCAATAAGACGATCAATGGCTTGTTTAGCGCTTTCATTTTTTGTGCCAATATTTTAAACCCTTCTGTACTAACAGCACATCTTGCTTCTGGATCGTTTTCGTAGACATCAAAGCCCAGTACGTGAACTATCACATCAGGATCAAATAACGCCACCGCCTCAATAGATTTATCAATATATTCAAAGAAACCTGCTTCATCAGTACCATGTGGCATCGGGAAATTGATATTGTAGCCCTCACCTTCGCCTATGCCTTTTTCAAACGCATGCCCTGTCACTGCTGGATAAAAATTAACGGGGTCACCATGTACCGAGGTATAGAGCACGTCTTTACGGTCGTAGAATATTTCTTGGATACCTTGTCCGTGATGCATGTCAGTGTCGATAATGGCGATTTTTGCGTATTTCTGCCGTAGATGTTCGGCGATGATGGCAGCATTATTCAGATAGCAAAACCCACCCGCAGCGCTCTTACGCGCGTGATGACCAGGCGGCCGTGAAAAGCAAAGCTGTATACGACTGTCGGCACACTCGATGTCTGATGCATCATCGTTTAGCAGGGCTTCAGCTGCGTTGAGTGCAGTTTGCGCAGACCAATAGATAGAGGTCCAAGAATGCTCACTGATGGGCGCACTGTCATCCGCTTGATACTTCGCCGCTTTTGCCATGATGCCTATACCGGGGTTATCATACGGCACATAAATTCCCGTCTGTACCTGCGCACCCAAATCTTCCTCAACCGCCATCCACTCGTCATAGCCATTTTTGAGAAACTCAACATAACCAAAGTCATGAACCGCCAATATTGGTGCGATGCCAACATCGGTAGCAGTAGTGACCTCTAGACCCAAAGCCACTGGCGCTTTTAAAAACTCGACCATACGCTCTGGCACTTCTAACGGTTCATGCATTTTCCCATAGGAAAAATAAAGTAACGGTCTATGCAGACTTAGGTTTTCATGGCTGTATATTTTCATGCGTCACATTCCTTGTTTGACACTGCTTATCTTTATATTATTTTGTTTAAGAAATTCCATTTCCTAGCTTTTCTGTTTAGTCTCTATCGCTGTAAATATACGGCTGCCGACGCTACTCTAAACAATTCCATCGGCTTTTAGCTTAGCGATCATCTCACTATCATAGCCCAAACCAGCAAGCGTACTATCGGTATGTTCGCTTAACTTCGGTGGTGGCGTACGATAAGTGACAGGTGATGCGGACAATTTGATAGGGTTACCAAGTGCACGTACTGGACTGCCTTGCTCCGCGAAATTAACAACCATATTCCTCGCTTGCGCTTGCGGCATGGCCAAGGCTTCAGCCACATTATGAATGGCGCCGCATGGAATACCTGCTTGATCTAAAACCTCTAGCCAATAAGTGCGTGGTTGCTTGGCAAAATGCTTAGTCAGCTCACCGCACAGCAATTCGCGATTGGCAACGCGTTGTGGGTTGGTTGTAAAGCGCTCATCGGTATGCCAATCAACTGCGAGCACGTCACACAGTTTGGCGAACTGACTGTCATTACCACAGGCTAAGATAAAGTGCTGCTCACCCTGACCTGCAAATACTTGGTAAGGTACGATATTGGGGTGCTGATTGCCCAGTCTTGGCGGTATCTTATCGGAGGCCAAATGATTCATGCCGACATTGGCCAGCATAGCCAGTGCACTGTCGAGCAACGCCACATCGACATGTTGACCAACACCCGTATTTTGACGCGCCAATAGTGCCGCCTGAATACCAATCGTTAGCTGCAAACCTGCAAACAAATCGACGACTGCCACACCCACTTTATGCGGTTCGCCATCGCTTGGACCCGTGATACTCATCAGACCTGACAGACCTTGGATAATATAATCGTAACCAGGGCGTTTGGCATCGGGACCTGTCTGCCCAAACCCTGTCAATGACGCATAAATCAGACGCGGATTGTCTTGTTTTAAGCTGTCATAATCCAAGCCGTATTTTTTCAGACCACCGACTTTAAAGTTCTCAACCAAAATATCACTGTCAGCAATTAGCTGCTTAATGATGTCTTGTCCTTTAGCCGTAGTGATATCTACCGTCAGTGATTTTTTATTGCGGTTAATCGTAGCGTAATAAGCGGAGGTATCATCGCTGAATGTTGGCGGTGCCCAATGACGCGTTTCATCACCGATATGCGGACGCTCAACCTTGATGACTTCGGCACCAAGATCAGCTAACACTTGCGTACAAGAAGGGCCAGCCAGCACTCTCGATAAATCGAGCACTTTGATGCCATGCAATGCGCCCTTTGGCATATTAGCCATATCAATCATATCTGTCATGAGATTCCCTTACTCTGTCGCATATTTTTTAATCATAAAATTGTTCTTCATGATTTAGCGTTTAAATAGCTAAATCATGAAGAACAACTGAAAAACGTACGCTACTGTTAATGCTCTTTTGATAAAAAGCCAAGCAGTAACGTACGTCATAAAATACAGTTTTACCAAAAATTATTAGCTAAAAACGCTTAGAAGAACGCTTGAATGCCTGTCTGTGCACGGCCTAGGATAAGCGCATGAATATCATGTGTACCCTCGTAAGTATTGACGGCTTCCAAGTTCATCACGTGACGGATAATATGGAACTCATCAGAGATACCGTTACCGCCATGCATGTCACGAGCGATGCGAGCGATATCAAGCGCCTTGCCGCAGTTATTACGCTTAATAAGTGAGATCATTTCAGGCGCTGCATTGTCTTCATCCATCAAACGACCGACACGTAGCGCCGCTTGTAGACCTAAGGTGATTTCTGTCTGCATATTAGCCAGCTTTAGCTGTACCAACTGCGTTGCCGCTAGCGGACGACCAAACTGCTTACGATCGAGCGTGTACTGACGAGCAGCTTTCCAGCAGAACTCAGCCGCACCCATCGAACCCCATGCGATACCATAACGGGCTTTGTTCAAGCAGCCAAAGGGCCCTTTTAGACCACGGATATCTGGAAAAGCATTAGCTTCAGGGACGAATACTTTGTCCATGACGATCTCACCCGTGACTGATGCACGTAGTGAAAACTTGCCTTCGATTTTCGGTGCAGATAATCCTTTCATGCCTTTGTCTAAAACAAAACCGCGAATCTCGCCAGCATCATCTTTTGCCCAAACCACAAACACGTCAGCGATAGGACTGTTGGTGATCCACATTTTGTTACCGGTCAACTCGTAACCGCCATCCACAGCGCGCGCACGAGTAGACATCGATGAAGGATCAGATCCTGAATCTGGCTCAGTCAGACCAAAGCAGCCGACATACTCACCCGAAGCAAGCTTTGGCAAATAACGCTCTCTTTGCTCTTCTGTACCATACGCCCAAATAGGATGCATAACCAAGCTTGACTGCACGCTCATCGCTGAACGGTAGCCCGAGTCAACGGCTTCCACTTCCTTGGCGATCAGACCATAGGCGACACTTGATAGACCAGCACAGCCATAGCCTTCAATCGTGACACCAAGCAGACCCATTTCACCCATTTGACGCATGATATTACGATCGAAATTCTCATTGCGATTGGCCTCAATAATGCCAGGCATCAACTCTTTTTGAAAAAACTGACGGGCGCTGTCGGTGACCATGCGCTCTTCTTCAGTGAGCTGGTCACGTAGTAAAAAAGGATCTTCCCAATCAAAGCGTGGGCTAGTAGATGTTGCCATGTGGATCTCCTTGGTATCAGTCATCCTGACTGACGAATAGTGATTGATACATCAGTTGGTCTAACAAGTCATTGACTTCGTTATTCCGCTGTGCGAAACTTAGTTTCATAATTTAAAACCATTTAAGCAAACTTTCGCTGCCCTGTAAACCTTTATCAAAAAAAGATGAGTATAAAATGACAAAACCCTTATCAACAGCTACTCCACTACTCGAACGAATGCGTGCAACAATGAATCAAAACAAGGAAGAGAACGACCGACAGTTTGTAACTGCGTTGGGGAGAGGACTGATTATACTGGCAGCTTTTGAGCACCATGAGCGGCTCACCCATCAGCAGCTATGTCAGATGACTGAACTGCCAAAAGCAACCATTACTCGCCTGATTCATACTTTAACCACGCTTGGTTTTTTACGTGTCACTGAGCACGGACAGTATCAATTGGGCAGTAGCGCTGTGCGTCTCAGTGCGACCGCATGGAGCCGCCATGATATGGTGGCAGCAGCTGAACCATTATTACGTCAGTTCGCTAGTGAAAACGAAGTTTCAGTGAATTTGGCAACCGAAGTCGAAGGAGAAATGCGTTATCACGCCTGCTGCCGTAGTCCTGCTCGTCTATCGGTCAACTTACAGGTTGGCTCCGCTGTATCTGTCGCACGCACTGCTATCGGGCGTGCTTTTTATGCGGCAAGTACGCAAGCGAGACAAGCGGTCATCATTAGTAATCTCCAAGAGAATTTATCCATTGAAGAATATAACGATGCACAAACTGCTCTAGCCAACGCGGCAGAGCATTATGAAAAATACGGCTATACCGTGTCTGATGGAGACTTCTCTACTGACATATTGGCAGTCGCGGTTGGGGTATATGATGTCGCAACAGGACAATATGCTTATTCGCTTAATGCCAGTGTACCAAGTGCCAACTGGGAAGCGGATGAGTATGCTGCGATGATAGTGCCTAAGTTGCAGGCATTGGCGGAGCGGATTGGGAGTGCTACATAAAGCACTTTGAAACAAATAAAATCAAGGTTTAGGCTGGATCAACGAAGACACCATCTATAACCCTGTTACCCATTGATACCGACGTAACGACGTCATGCGTGTATGATGTACGCGACAAATGTAAGCATCTTATCTATATCAATCATTACTATTGAGCCTCGTTATGCCTGAATCTCGTACCAATCTAAACCCTGAACCAAAAACCAGCTCGCCATATTTGATCGGATTATTACTTCGCTATAGCACGTTTGGCGCGGCGATTTTAATTCTATTGGCGGGTTTATTATTGGTAAGTTGGTGGCTGATTGTGATCGGTGGTTTGGCTGTGGCGCTTGGTATTTATGATTTGGTTCAGTCCAAGCACGCGATACTGAGCAACTACCCTGTCGCTGGACATATTCGCTATGTATTGGAGGACTTTCGCCCTGAGATTCGCCAGTACTTGCTTGAGGACGATAAAGAACAAGTGCCGTTTTCACGCCAGCAGCGTGCGCTAGTCTATCAACGTGCTAAGAACGTCAGTGACACCAACGCCTTTGGTACGCTAGATAATTTATATACTCATGGTAAAGAGTGGTTTTTGCAATCTACCATCAGTGCACCACTAGAAAACAAAGATTTTCGTATTATGGTAGGCGGTGAGCGTTGTCAGCAGCCACACGATATGTCGGTGTTTAATATCTCTGCGATGAGCTTTGGCAGCCTGTCAGCGAACGCTATCATGGCACTCAATCAAGGCGCAAAATTAGGCGGTTTTACTCATGACACGGGCGAAGGCGCGATCAGCCCTTATCATCGCAAGTTTGGTGGTGATTTGATTTGGGAGTTGGGTACAGGCTACTTTGGTTGCCGTGATAATGATGGTAACTTTGATCCACAGTCTTTCGCTGAAAAAGCTGTCGATCCCCAAGTTAAAATGATTGAAATCAAGCTTTCACAAGGTGCCAAGCCTGGTAAAGGTGGCGTCCTTCCCTCTAGCAAAATCACCCAAGAGATTGCAGATACTCGTCAAGTGCCGACGGGTCAAGATTGTATCTCGCCCTCCTCGCACACTGCATTTAGCACCCCGCGCGAGCTTGTCGCCTTTTGGCAGCAGCTACGCGACCTATCGGGCGGCAAGCCAGTTGGCTTTAAGCTATGTATTGGTCAGCCATGGCAGTTTATGGCGATTGTCAAAGCGATGGTAGAGACGGATAACTATCCTGATTTTATCGTTATCGATGGTGCAGAAGGCGGCACAGGTGCAGCGCCAGTCGAGTTTATGGACAATGTCGGCATGCCGATGGTCGAAGGGTTTTTGTTGGTACATAATACCTTGGTCGGTGCAGGCATCCGTGACAAAATTAAGCTTGGCGTCAGTGGCAAGATCGTATCAGGCTTCGATATTGCGCGCATGATTGCGCTAGGTGCCGATTGGTGTAACTCGGCACGTGGCTTTATGTTTGCGGTTGGCTGCATTCAGTCGCGCTCTTGTCATACCAACACTTGCCCGACAGGTGTGGCAACCCAAGATCCGTATCGTCAAAAGGCGCTCGATGTTCCTAGTAAGGCTGAGCGTGTTGCAAGTTTCCACAAAAACACGCTAAAATCGCTTGCCAGTATCGTAGGCGCGGTCGGTTTACAGCATCCTAGCCAATTACAGCCGTATCATATCGCACGCCGTCTAGATGATGGGCAGATTAAGCTGTTATCCAAGTTTTTCTATTTTGCTGATAAAGGCGCATTGCTCGATCATAGTGCCCGTGCCGATGTATTTAACCAGATGTGGGTCATGGCAAACCCTGATAGCTTCTTAGCCAATAATGACGCACTCATTGCTTATAACAAAGACTCGCGTGATAAGGGCAAAGAAACTGGTGCGCCAACAGAACACAGCACTGGATATAATTCTGAGCATTTGACTAACCTTACCGATGGTGGGCGATTAATTGGTAATGTGAATAACACAATCCGCGACTTCCCGCCTACTAGCGACTGAATCAGCGCCTAAATCGTTTTCTTAAAAAGTAGTAATGAAGGTGTAATTAAGCAGTAGATAGCAACCAAACTTAAATAATTAGTACATTAAAAGACGCGTGATTGATGCCAAGTTCTATTTTTACCTTATCCCTACCAACGATAGTGCTTGCGCTAGGCCTTAGTGCCTGCCAGCAGACAAATCCTGACGCAGCTAGCAGCGACACCGATAGCTGGTCATGTCAGACTGAAGACACACCTTTTACTTATAGCGTTTGCCGAGTGGATGCTACCGCGTTAGCGAGCGAGCGTTATTCATTACAACTGTTTTGGCAATCCTCTGATAACAATAAGCCTCTGCTAACCTTTGATACGTTATTGGCCACATTACCGAACCATGAGAGTCTCAACTTTGCGATGAATGCAGGCATGTATAATGAAAACTATGCGCCGATTGGATATACCGTCATCGAAGGCAAAGAACTCAAATCGCTAAATACAAAAGAAGGTGGCGGTAATTTTCATCTATTACCTAATGGGGTTATGTGGTGGGACAAAGCTGGCAACGTGCAAATCACCGAAAGTAATGCGTTAAATGAGCAGATAAGCAGTGGTGATATGCAGCCTTGGTATGCGACGCAATCTGGCCCTATGCTGGTCATCAATGACGAGATACATCCACAGTTCAATCCTGATAGCAGCTCAATCAAACTGCGTAATGGTGCAGGTGTTTGCCGTGATGGCAGTATACAGCTCGTTAATAGCGATGAGCCTGTGACATTCTATCAGTTTGCAGAGCTATTTAAGGATGAGCTGGGTTGTTCAAATGCGCTGTTTTTAGACGGTGGTATTGCCTCAGCTTTGTATGCGCCCAGTATCGATAAGCAAGACAAAAAAGAGATGGGAGTGATGATTGGATTGGTTGAAAATAAAGAGTAATATGTCTTTATATTTTTAGGTTAATCTCTTTCTTCTCATAGTATTTTGCATAAAAAAGCACTTAGCATGATGATTTCACGCTAAGTGCTTTTTTATAAACGTTTATTTTGCATATTATAGTCAAAGAACTCTAAAATGGGTACAAGGCAGCCGACTGCAGATTGTACAAATAGTACATCTAAGGAGGATAACGCCGTAGCGGTTTAGTAGTTTACCGACTATATGTTAAAAACTTAACCACCCAAGCTCATCTTAGGACCAAACGGTTCGTAGTGGACACTATCGACACCATGATCTAATGCTACTAACCCGTCAATCATGCTCTCCATAAACGGCATCGAGCCGCACACATAGATATCGGCAGGCTTAGGCAAAGTAGCAAGCCATGTCTCATCTAATATCTGCCCAGACTCAAAGTAAAAGATATGTTTTTCTACACTCTCAGCTTGTTCGAGTAGTTTATTAACTTGATCAGAAAAAGCATGATGGGCGGTATTTTGACATGCATAAACCCAAATAATAGGACGTTTAGGATTGGCTAATACTTGCGCCGCTAGCATAGACAGTACAGGCGTCACCCCGACTCCTGCACTCATCAACACCAATGGAATATCATTTTGCTGTACCAAATCTTGATTGAGCGCAAAGTCACCAGCTGGTGCCGATAATAAAACCGTATCACCGACTTCTAGTTGATCATGCATATAGTTAGAGACCAGCCCATGATGCGCATTACGGTTGTCACGTCGAACCGCAAACTGAATGCCTGTATCGGTACTAGCAGAGTACAAAGAATAATGGCGCAAGGCTATATGGTCGCTGTCTTTTGGGTCTGTTTTTACTGTGATATATTGACCAGCAGTTAAGGTTAACTTGCTTAAATCAATATCTTGAGCGTTTGCTAAATCATCACCTGTTTTGTTCTCACTATTATCGACTGGTACTACGGTAAAGGCTGCGATATCTATAGCAGCCGCTACCTTTTCGGTCACTTTAAAAGGTGCAAACCCCTGCCACATTGCTTCTTCATACATACCATGTTCAATCTGGATAAATACCGAAGCGATCTCATCATAGGCTTCTGTCCAAGCGTCAATAATGTCATCGGTAGCCGCTTCACCCAATACTTCTTTTATCGCCCCAATTAAATGCTTGCCGACGATAGGATAATGCTCAGGCAATATCTGTAAGGCTCTATGCTTGTGGCTAATCTGGGTCACTTGTGGCAATAGCGTAGCCAGTTTGTCTAAGTGCTTGGCAGCGGCTAATACTGTCGTCGCTAGCGCCGTCTGCTGTCTTCCCAATTTTTGATTGGTCTCATTAAAAATATCTAACAGCTCAGGATGCTCATTAAACATATTTTTATAAAACACAGTGGTAATCGCAACGCCATGCTCTTCGAGTACAGGAACAGTTGCGGTGACAATTTCTAACGTTTTTGGTGAGGCCATGTTGTTTCTCTTAGTCATTAATTACATTGATAAATTAAGATGTTAAAAATAATCCGTCTAAACTGGCAATAATAAGCAGACCTTTTTGCAGTGGTCATCAAAATTTTTAGTAGATCAATTCGGAATATCTATAACATTCATTTAAAATGAATGTTAACACACTTTACTAGACATACCAATATAGGATGACTATAGAACCTATTTGCATCGACAAAAAAACAGCCGCTATGTTGTCATAACGGCTGTTTTTATAAGGATTTAAGCTGTGTTAACAGGTTTTAGGAGTTAGGTTAAATATTAAAATTACCGCGCCATATATTGAGTCATTTCTTCAACACCATGTAGCGTCATCGGGTACATTTTATTTTCGAATAGCTTTTTAATTTCAACGATGGTCTGTGTATATTGCCAATACGACGGGTTTTCAGGATTGAGCCAAGTTACTTTATCAAAATGCTCAAGTACACGCTTCAGCCATACAATGCCCGCTTCATTATTCATATACTCTACGCTGCCGCCTACTGTCATCAGCTCATAAGGCGACATCGATGCATCACCGACGAAAATGACGCGATACTCACGGCCATATTTATTGAGTAGCTCAAACGTTGGCATCGGTGCGCTATGGCGACGATTGTTGTCCTTCCACACATAGTCATACAAACAGTTATGAAAATAAAAGAACTCTAAGGTTTTGAATTCATTTTTTGCCGCAGAAAATAGTTTTTCGAGCGCTTCGACATGGATATCCATACTGCCGCCCACATCAAACAGCATCAACACTTTGACACGGTTACGGCGCTCTGCCTGCATATGTATATCGAGCACACCCTTTTTTGCCGTGCGCTTAATCGTCTCATGAATATCAAGCTCGTCAGCACTGCCTGTCCGCGCAAACTGACGCAGATTGCGTAGTGCCATTTGAATTTGGCGAGTACTGAGCTGATTATCGTCATCGAGATTGCGATATTTGCGTTGCTCCCAGACTTTTGCTGCGCTACGTTTGCGAGACTCACCACCGACACGTACGCCTTCTGGATGATCGCCATAGGCACCAAATGGCGAAGTGCCGCCCGTTCCTACCCATTTACTGCCACCTTGATGACGTTCTTTTTGCTCTTTTAACCGTTCTTCTAACACCTTCATCAGCTCTTCAAGCGAGCCGTACTTTTTTAGTAGGCGTCTTTGCTCTTCCGTTAGATTCTTTGGATCGAGCTTTAGATCTAGCCACTCTTTGGGCACGTCCGTCAGCTTGGCTAATAGCTCATCCATATCGAGACTATCAACACCTTCAAAATAATCCGCCATGGCCCGATCGAACTTATCAAAATGGCGCTCATCTTTGACCATGCACAGTCGAATCAGCCGATACATATCTTCGCGGCTAGCAAAAGTAGTCAGTGCTGGATCTTCAGGATGCGATTGCATCATCAGCCCTTTATCTAACGCGGCATTGAGATCGAGCAGCTCGCGCGTACTGACTGGCACGCCATAAGTACGCAAAGTATAGAATAGTTTGATAAACATAAGAGTCGTATCACTTATTGGCTGATATTATTATCTGGTGATATTGCTGATATCGTTAATTGGTACAGTTACAGATTGAGCGTTTGCATTGACCTTCATAGTAGACATCCGATGTCGGACACAAGATATTAAAGTCAACGCAAGCTGCAAACATTAACGACGCATCATATTGGCAAAACGCTGTAATAAACTCACATCTGCCTCGTTTTTGAGCAACGCACCGTATAGAGGCGGAATAGATTTCTCGCCGCGCAGATTTTCTTCTAATTCGTCCTGAGCCATATCATCAGCAAGTAACAAGGTTAACCAGTCGACCAACTCAGACGTTGATGGCGGCTTTTTAAGACCTTGAATACCACGCAGCTTATAGAAGATATCCAACGCATCATTGACCAGTTTTTCCTGAATATCCGGAAAATGCACTTCGATGATTTGGCGCATGGTTTCTTCTTCTGGGAAGTCAATATAGTGGAAGAAGCAACGACGCAAAAATGCATCTGGCAGCTCTTTTTCATTGTTTGAGGTAATAATAACTACTGGACGCTGCGCTGCCGTGATGGTCTCGCCCGTCTCATAAACATAAAAAGACATCTTATCAAGCTCATGTAGCAAATCATTTGGGAACTCGATATCGGCTTTATCAATCTCATCAATCAGCAGTACGCTACGCTCTGTACTGGTAAAAGCGTCCCACAGCTTGCCTGGCTTAATATAGTTGGCAATGTCATAGACCTTATCATCACCCAACTGTGAATCCCGCAGGCGTGATACTGCATCGTATTCGTACAGTCCTTGCTCAGCCTTAGTCGTCGATTTGACGTGCCAAGTAATCAATGGCATGCCCAAACTTTCAGCGACTTCTTCGGCAAGCAACGTCTTACCTGTGCCAGGCTCACCTTTGATCAGCAACGGCTTTTGTAAGGTCATAGCGGCATTTACGGCCAGTTGCAAATCATCGGTAGCAATATAACTACTGGTACCAGTAAAGTTTTTCTTAGTATTGTCAGCTGTGGTCATAATCAGATCTCGATTGTTGTTATAGATAAATTGTTATAAATGGATAGTTCTAAAACATAAATGACTAATAAATGATAAGTTAGTGAAGGATAAATTAGATTAGCACAGCCTGATGCATTGCCAAAATACTCATGCGTTCGCATTTATTAACAATTGTTATGTGCAATGTATAGTGAGCAATTATTTATATGCCTAATAAACAATCTGGCACAAAAAAAGACACGCAATGGTGTCTTTTTATTCAGGTATCAAATAACTTTTAAGACAATAATTTTGTCTCAACGCCTGGCCTATTTTTATTACTTGTCAGATGTATCGTTAGCCATTTTTTTAGCCGATGTACTGTCTTTTTTTAAGCTCACGTTAGTCTCAGGCTGTTCAGTTACGGTAGCGCCTTCTGGCAAATAACTGCCTGTGGTCATTTGCAATGTGGCCTGCGTATCTTCTGCGCTGCGACTGCGGGCTTTGTCCAAGCTAGATGCAAATGCGCTGCGTATCAGCTGCCATACAAAACCAACAAACAGCCCTGCGACCAGTATCACCAATATCGGCAACATATTGGCAACCGCGCCTGCGTAATCTTTCATCATCACAGCATAGACGACGCTAATACTGGCTGGTGCAAGCTCGCTCGGATCGCCAAGTGCAGTACCTGGTGCTAATAATACTGCAAACAGAACCATCCAGCTCATACCGCCCAATGGCTTTGGTAGTACACGAGCAACGAGTATCCATAGCACTAGTACCAAAACAGCACCGCCCAGATAAGCATACATCGGCAAATCAGCGGGCGGGACATCCTTTACCATTTGGCCCCACCAAATGGCAATCTCACCGAGAATGTCACTGATAGACTCTAGCGGTAAGCTATGTAAGATATTTTTTAACCAGTCCATGCGTGTTTATTTACCTGCGTTTATCGCCGGTGACACAATCTGTGTCTAGCGGTATATGTGCGTTCTGTAGAACCAGAATGAGGCCAACTACATAATGAACTTATGCATTATGTAGGCTTATATGTACATTGCGTAGGGTGTCAGTTTATCACGACTTTCTACTCAAATGCATGTGAGCAAGTGTGTCGTAGGTTTTTATCGACGCTATTTTCAAGGTAGCGTACTGATATGTCCTACCACACTTACTTGCTGACAAATCCATTAATTATAGATGCTGTCCTGCGATTCACGAGCGCGCAGTTCTGCTTGGCGGCGCATCACGTCTTGCGGCGGCAACTGCACAAAGTAGCCTTGAGACTGTAGTTTTGCCAGTACTTCTTCTTTATCAACACGAGCGAGCTTATCTTTAGTCGACAAGTCCAGATGCATGACGAACTTACTACGGCCTAAACCTGCACGGAAATCTTTTGGTAATACACCAAGCCAGTCTTTGATTTCATCAGTATCATCAGGATAATCAGGACGCGCAATGTAGATATACATGTCGTCATGTTTGGGAAATTTATAAATATCGCAATGCATAAAAACCACCTATCAGAAACTATGGGCGTAGGTTAGCATATTTCAGGCAAATACCAGTAGTCGCTTTGCGTTTTGCTATGGTAATTTTTGTCAAAAGATACAGATAAAACGCTGATATGAGCGATAAAAATATCATTGTAAAACATAACCTATTTGACAGACTGCCCTATCAAAACATCATTTTTGCCAAATTTATTTATTTTAATGGCTTTGATGACTTGTAAAAGCGCTTTGAACCTTTCATAATAAAAGCGTTTTTCAGGAGAGAGTTTATCAGCATAGATTTTGTATTGAACCCCATTGGTTATACAACTATCGCAATTGCTAGATAACCACCGAAGGCGCATCCACCCTGCCAATCGCTCAGGTAAAAGGACTGAAAAACGCATGTCACTGTTGTTTGATAGTATTTAGTAGTATGACGCTCATAGCGCACTACTTTTTTATCAAACATAAGGCATAACAAATCTGGAGAGTGGTAAGAACGGACGACGTCTTACCCACCGAAGGGGAGAAAATACGCTATCATCGATGATAGGGCTCATATAACTGCCCAAAAATGATGGTTCGTGTTGAAAATCTCAGGTCACAGGACAGATAGGGCTTTAGCTCAAACCGACGTATAGCGTCTGTTTGGCTTACGTCTTCATCTTTACTTTCTGTGTCACCCTTTGATGTGATATTTGCACCTTGCAATATTGCTTCTCGCTACTTTTACGTTGCGCATCACTCCCTACTCTACCGAGTACGACTGATGTACACATAAGGATTTGTTATGACTGATACCCATTCTCAAGACTCTAGCAGCAACCAAGCTCCTCAGCGCACCCCTTTTTACCAGTCTCATATTGATAGCGAGGGCAAACTGGTCGATTTTTCTGGTTGGGAATTGCCCATTCATTACGGTTCACAAATCGAAGAGCACGAAGCGGTACGTACAGATGCAGGTATGTTTGATGTCTCACATATGGTTGTGACTGACATCAAAGGCACTGATACTAAAGCATGGCTACAAAAGCTGCTCGCAAACGATGTCAATAAACTCACTACCGCTGGTAAAGCGCTTTACTCTGGCATGCTCAATGAGCAAGGCGGTGTCATCGATGATTTGATCGTCTACCTGATGAATGCAGAAGAAACGGAATACCGTATCGTCTCTAACGCAGCCACTCGTGACAAGGATTTAGCACAGTTTGATAAAGTCGCCGAAGGCTTCAATATTGAGATTACCGAGCGTCCTGAGCTTGCTATGCTTGCCGTCCAAGGTCCAAATGCTATTGCAAAACTGGCTCAAGCCAAACCAAGTTGGGCAGATACCTTAGCAGCACTAAAACCTTTCGTTGGTGCTGATTTGACTGATATCGAAGGCACTGATTGGTTTGTGGCTCGTACTGGCTATACTGGTGAAGATGGCGTCGAAGTCATTATGCATGCCGATGATGCCCCTGCTTTCTTTGAGCAGCTAAAAGCAAATGGCATCAAACCTGCCGGTCTTGGCGCACGTGATACCTTGCGTATGGAAGCAGGCATGAACCTTTATGGTCATGACATGGACGAGACCATCAGCCCTTACGAGTGCAACATGGGCTGGACGCTAGCGCTCAAAGATGACCGAACTTTTGTCGGTCGTGAAGCATTGGTCAGCAAACGTAAGCAGTCAAAAGAAAACAACACCGCTATGAAGCAAGTGGGCTTGCTATTGACCACGCGTGGCGTATTGCGTGAAGGCATGACAGTGACTATCAATCAAGGCACTGATAACGAGCAAACTGGCATTATCACCAGTGGTACATTCTCCCCTAGCCTAAAAAATTCAATCGCGATTGCCCGTGTGCCTGCCAGCTTATCAGAAGATGACAGCGTACAAGTCGATCTACGCGGCAAAGGTAAGTTCGTCGATGTACGCGTACTAAAGCTACCTTTTGTCCGCAACGGCAAGCAACAGTTTGACTCTTAGGTCTTATAAATTCTATCATTAGAGCGCGTTGTCATTTTACACGCAATTATACAAATGACGACACGCCCAGCCTCCATTATTTTTGTTAATTAACCTCTATCACTTAGGAGAGAGACCATGAGCAACATCCCAGCAGAGCTAAAATATATTGCGAGTCACGAGTGGCTACGCCTAGAAGACGACGGTACAATCACTGTTGGTATCACTGACCATGCTCAAGATCTATTGGGTGATGTGGTATTCGTTGAACTACCAGATGTGGGCGATATCATCGCTGTTGATGACGAAATCTCAGTTGTTGAATCAGTAAAAGCGGCTTCTGACGTTTATGCGCCTATTTCAGGTGAAGTCATCGCTATCAACGAAGCACTAGAAGATGATCCTGAAATCATCAACTCTGACCCATACGGCGAAGGTTGGTTCTTCAGAATGAAGCCTGACAACATCGCTGACTACGAAGCACTAATGACTGCTGACGAGTACGAAAGCGACTTATAAGCTAAGCACGTAAGCTAAGCATGCTCTCGCAGGAAATTAGCATTTGTAAGACGTTAGCTTATACAAAGCACTAGCCCCGACTAAAAATCATAGATACTGGCAGCAGCTGGTATCTATACTCTCTATTTAAACGATTTAAAAACCTTTCTCATGAAAAGTATTGGCTCATTGACCATGCTTATTATTTGAAAGTAGCTTTATATGTAGATCTCCAACAATCATTATCGTCCGATGTTATTGCTACCAAGCGTTATCTCATTGACTCGTATTGATCACCTATTCGAATCCCAATGAATACGTGCTATCAATAACGACGCAAACTGATAACCCAATTCTCAGCATGGATCCTAATATGAATGCCAACACCGATAATAAAGACCCCATTGCCACACCAAACCATACGCCGCAGCTACAAGCATTTCGCGATATCGTAGAGTCACGCCGTTCCGTGCGCCGTTTTACTGACACACCTATCCCTGACGACGTATTGGCAGACTGTCTGCGTTTGGCCATGCTAGCACCAAACTCTAGCAACCTACAGCCGTGGGAATTTTATGTTATCGATGATGCTGACAATCGCAAACGCGCCATCAAAAACTGCATGAATCAAAACGCCGCAAAAACATCAGCCCGTTTGATTGCCATCGTTGCTCGTACTGACGTTTGGCACGATCACGCTAAGCAAGTATTGCGCGAATACCCTGATCAGCCAGTGCCAAAGAAAGTGAAAGACTACTACAACAAAGTCGTCACGATGGACTTTTTGCGCGGCCCAGCCAACGTGGTTTCGGCTGCGAAATGGGGCGCGACGCAAGTGGTCAGACGCGTAAAAGGCCCAATCAAGTCGCCTTACTATACGTTTGAAGACACCAAAAACTGGGCAACCAATAACACCGCACTTGCCGCCGAAAACCTCATGCTAGCACTACGTGCTCATGGGTTTGATAGCTGTGCTATGGGCGGCTTTGATGAGCCTGCTATGAAGCGATTACTAGGCCTAGGCGACGATCAACATATCATTATGATGATTGGCGCAGGTGAACGTGCTGACAATGGCGTTTACAACACTCAGTTCCGTTTTGATCAAAAACAGTTTGTGCATTACGTATAACGTACCGCTCACACTATGATTTTATAGTCAGTTCAATATGATTTAGATACAAGGAAGCCGAGTGAAAGTACTACAAGTAGTAGACTAAACGAGACTGACCCCGTATCTAATTCATAGAGGATGGGCTATAGCTATTTTCTTTATTACTCCCTTAACCAAGGATTGTCATGACTATCTCTCAAAACCCATCGTTTGATACCTTTCAAGGATTGTTCAACGAAGCTGAATTTGTCTATCGCCACTTAGGTTCGAACGAGACCAAGCAAGCTGACCTACTCAGCGCTGTTGGTTATAAAGATATGCAAAGCTTTATCAATGACACTGTGCCTGAGCCAGTACGTTTGCACAAAGAATTGGATTTGCCAGTGGCGATGAGTGAGCATGCTGCACTTGCCAAACTACGCACGATGGCAGACGACATCACTGTTAATAAAAGCTATATCGGTCAAGGCTACTCTCCGGTTCGTATGCCAGCTGTCATTCAGCGCAACGTTCTCGAAAATCCAGGTTGGTATACCGCTTATACGCCTTACCAAGCGGAAATCGCTCAAGGTCGTCTAGAAGCATTGCTGAACTTCCAACAAGTATGTATCGATTTGACTGGTCTTGAGTTAGCTGGTGCATCATTGCTTGATGAAGCAACAGCAGCCGCAGAAGCGATGGCGATGTCAAAGCGTGTGAGCAAAAGTAAATCAACACAGTATTTCGTCGATGAGCGCGTCTATCCACAAACACTAGATGTTATTAATACTCGTGCGAAATACTTTGGTTGGGAAGTCGTCGTTGGTGATTTTGAAACCGCTAAATCTGGCGACTATTTCGGTGCTCTATTCCAGTACGTTGGTGCTGAAGGTGACGTTAAAGACTTAACAGACGTTATCAGTGCAGTAAAAGAAAATAAGACATATGTCAGTGTCGTAAGTGACATCATGAGCTTGGTGTTATTGAAATCACCAGCCGATATGGGTGCTGACGTAGCGCTAGGTAGTACTCAGCGTTTCGGTATCCCAATGGGCTTTGGTGGTCCACATGCCGCTTATTTTGCGTTCTCTGATAAAGCTAAGCGTTCAGCGCCTGGTCGTATCATTGGCGTATCAAAAGACGCTCAAGGCAATACTGCATTACGTATGGCTCTACAAACGCGTGAGCAGCATATCCGCCGCGAAAAAGCCAACTCAAACATCTGTACCTCACAAGTATTACTAGCCAACCTCGCTGGTATGTACGCGGTCTATCATGGTCCAGGCGGCGTGAAACGTATTGCCACTCGTATTCATGCGTTTGCCACTGCGTTTGCTGATGCTATCACAGAATCTAACGACAGCAGCTTGAGCGTGGTACATGATCAATTCTTCGATACAGTCGTGGTTGATTGTGGTTCAGAGAAGCTTGCTACTCAAATCTTTAAAAATGCAGACAACGTTGGCTATAACTTATGGCGTCTAAGCGACACCAAATTGAGCGTTGCCTTTAGTGAAACCAGCGATCAGCAAGACTTCAACACGTTAACTCAGTTGTTCGTCAATAAGTCACACGATCTACCTGAAACAGCTCGCGTCTCTCTAGATAGCGCACACCTGCGTACGGATGATATCTTGACTCATCCAGTATTCAACTCGCATCATACCGAGCATGAAATGCTACGCTACCTAAAGTCGCTTGAAGACAAAGATTTGGCGATGAACCGCAGCATGATTTCACTGGGTAGCTGTACCATGAAGCTAAACGCCACCAGTGAGATGCTACCGATTACGTGGCCTGAGTTTGCCAATGTGCATCCTTTTGCACCGCGTGACCAAGTCACTGGCTATATCGCGATGATCGATAGCTTGCAAGATCAATTAAAAGCCATTACTGGTTTTGATGATGTCTCTATGCAGCCAAACTCTGGTGCCTCTGGTGAATATGCTGGTCTGTTAGCGATTCGCCGTTATCATGAGTCATTGGGCGAAACCAATCGCGATGTGTGCCTCATTCCAATGTCGGCGCACGGTACCAACCCTGCTACTGCTATGATGATGGGTATGCAAGTAGTCGTGGTCAAAACTGATGAAAACGGCAACGTTGATATCGATGATCTAACTGCCAAATGTGAAGAATATAGCGACCGCCTAGGTGCTTTAATGATTACTTATCCATCGACGCACGGTGTATTCGAAGAAGGCATCCGTCATATCTGTGATTTGACTCACAAACATGGCGGTCAGGTCTATATGGACGGCGCGAACATGAATGCTCAGGTAGGCATGATGCAGCCTGCAGACGTTGGTGCTGATGTACTACACATGAACCTGCATAAGACCTTCTGCATCCCGCATGGCGGCGGCGGTCCAGGCATGGGCCCTATCGGTATGAAGGCGCATTTGGCAACGTTTATGGCCAACCATACCTTGAGCCCTGTACACAATGCACAAAAAGACTGCTCAGCAGTATCAGCAGCACCTTACGGTTCAGCGAGCATCTTACCTATCTCATGGATGTATATTGCTATGATGGGCCGCGATGGTCTGCTAAAAGCAACGGAGTTGGCATTACTGAACGCCAACTATGTGGCAGCTGAACTAAAAGGACATTACCCTGTCTTGTATGCTGGCAAAAACGGCCGTGTGGCTCACGAATGTATCATCGATATTCGTCCGTTAAAAGAAGAGACTGGCATCACAGAAAGCGATATCGCTAAGCGCTTGATGGACTATGGTTTCCACTCACCAACGATGAGCTTCCCAGTCGCTGGCACGCTTATGATTGAGCCAACAGAGTCTGAGTCAAAAGAAGAGTTGGATCGCTTTATCAGTGCGCTGAAGTCTATCAAAGCTGAAGCCATGAAGGCCAAAGCTGGTGAAGATAACTGGACGCTAGAAGACAACCCATTAGTCAATGCACCGCATACGGCAGCTATGATTACTAGCGAAGAGTGGACGCATCCATACAGCCGTGAGACTGCTGCGTTCCCACTACCGTACATCCGTGCAAACAAGTTCTGGCCAAGTGTCGCTCGTGTCGATGATGCTTATGGTGATAAGAACCTAATGTGCTCTTGCCCAAGTATCGAAAACTATATGTAATTATCACTTTCGATAGTTATTCTCTGTAGTAAAAAACCTCCAAGTCAGCTACTGACTTGGAGGTTTTTATTTTGCTGACTTTTTATCTATTAGGTTAGCAGGTAATATTATCAATAAAATAAACGATAAGAACTCAATGTAATAAAAGCTTATATTGATGATAAGCTATTTATCTTAAATTTCTGAAGCAATCATTTGGACACTGCTATGCAACATAAAGCGCCTAAACAAAAAACTCGCGTTATTCTAATTCATGGGCTACACCAAACCCCATGGATCATGCGACCATTAGCCAAGCGCTTACAGGCAGCAGGATTTAATACCCATCAGTATGGCTACCGTAGTATGCGTGATGGTATCAAAACCAATAGCGCTCGCCTAAATAGCTGGCTAGAAACAAACCATCACCCAGATCATCCTATAGATTTGGTCGGGCATAGTTTAGGCGGCTTAATCATTCGTGATTTTGTCGCTCAGTATCCAAAATGGAAAATTGGACGTTGTGTGACGCTAGGGACACCGCATATAGGCAGTGTTTGTGCAGATTATATCTGGCGACTGACTCCTGTTGTCGTAGGTCGCTCGTATGTCGACGCACTCGACGGTACAGTCGCACCATTGCCCAAATACGTGACGTTAGGCGTCATCGCTGGCAACCGACCTTATGGTCTAGGTCAGCTATTTTTGCAATATCACAATCGCAAACTGCGTAAATCCGACAAGCCACTTCTTAACGAGCAACTTGCACATGACGGGACAGTATATATAGAAGAGACGAAAATAGCGTCTGCAGCTGATCATATCGTCATGCCAGTCTCACATACTGGCATGCTAGTGAACCCAGAGGTCGCCGAGCAGACTCGATACTTTTTAGAGCATGGACGATTTAAACGCTAAGAGATGTATGAATAAGAGCTGTATGAATACTTGAGGGTCAGTTCGCAGTCTTATCGAACGCTTCCTTATTAAACAGCGCATTATCGAACGCTGCTTTATTGAACACGAATACCCATGCCCTGCTGCAGTTCGGTTTTATGCTTTTTGATGACTGGAATTAAGGTTTTAACAACCCAATCGTTACGCCAACCTTTTAGCCCTTGTGGCAGTTCGCTCACATCTTTATCAAGAGCAACCACTTCATATAATTGTCCTAGCCATTTTTTACGCATCAATACACTGGCAGGTATACCGATTTCGCGCGCATGCTCATCAATCGCTTGCTGCACTGCTTTTGATAATACTTTATTTTTTGAGCGATATGGTGGCACTAGACAGTCTGGATGCTCTGTAGGCGGTAGACTCTTGGCATCTCTAATTACTTTCAGCAGCTCTTCACCATATAGTCGCAGCATACTACGGTGCATGGTCGTTTTATGTGCCAGTTCACGCATACTGTTTGGTTTTTCAGTGACTATCTCTCGTACTGCTTGTTTTTTTATCACAAAAGTACGGGGTTGATTGGTCGCACGAGCCAGCTCTTCTCGCCATGTAGCCACTCCTTTGAGTATCGCCATTTGCTGCGAATTATAGCGATAATCTGCCATCGTGAGATACATCGCTTCATCTTCGACGTGCTGCGAGTCATACAAATCACTGGCATAGAGCTGACAGTCAGCCCAAACGTAATCATATAACCCTTGAGCCTTAAGCGCATGCTCGATACTGAGATACAGCGCTGGCAGATAACGCACATCATCAATGGCATATTGCTCTTGCTCATCTGTCAACGGGCGCTGGAGCCAGTCAGACTGGCTGTGTTCTTTATCGATATGCATATCTAGCTGATCAGCCAATGCTTGCTGATACCCCATTTGCAATTGACCCGTTAGATAAGACAACGCAATTTGCGTATCGAAGATATTGGTCAACGGTGGGCAGCCAGACAACAGATAAAAAATGCCCAAATCTTCGCCGCAAGCGTGCCAGATAGCCACATCTACTTTGCGTAGCGCTTCCCACAGCTCAGCCAGTTGTAACTGCGGTGCATCCAGTAGATAAACATGATCGCCAGTATTCAACTGCACGAGTGCCAAGCGCGGGTAATAAGTGTCACGCTTGATAAACTCAGTATCTAAGGCCACTCGTCCACAAGTCGCTAAGGCATCAGTAACCTCATCTAAATCGCCTTGCTTACGTACCCATGTAATAGCAACGTCATCAGCAATATCCAATAGTGAATCAATATCTAGCACCTCAGTACCTAGCACCTCAATATCAGGTACTTCAACATCTGGATTATCAGCAGCTGACTCAGATACTGTAGTTACTGACATTGGCTCAGTATTAGCGGCTTCTTGTAATGAGCCATCATTGATATCAGAAGCATTTGATTGAGCTGAGGCGTTTGAAACGTTATTGGACACGGGCAGATACCTGCATTAATAGGAGAAAATAAAACGCTAAACCGCGCCTTAATAAAATTAAAAGATAAACAATAATAAAGTAATTATAGCAATTCCAAGAAATGAATTGGGTAAGACTTTGAAGCAATCAAAACATTATAAAAAAGAACGATTTTGCATGGCTTGACCAAGCGTCATACTATCCAGATACTCAAGCTCGCCGCCCATCGGCACACCTTGTGCTAAACGCGTCACTTTATTAACATGACGACTGACAGCCTCACTAATAAAGTGCGCCGTAGTCTGACCTTCGACAGTCGTGCCTGTTGCCAGTATCAGCTCTTCGACAGGCTCTTGTTTGACACGCCATACCAGTTGATCAATATTTAAGTCGTCAGCGCTGACACCATCAATAGGCGATAGATGCCCGCCCAACACAAAATAACGACCACGGTAACCAGCTGTCTGTTCAATCGCCATCACATCTGCTGCCGTTTCGACCACGCATAGCAGACTGTCATCACGTCTAACATCTTGGCAAAGCGGACATACGGCCTCATCACTGAAGCTATGACAACGTTGACATTCAACAATATCACGCATAGCTTCATCTAATGCTTGGGCGAGTGCCATGCCTTGTGGGCGTTTTTTACTGAGCAGATGTAGCGCCATTCGTTGGGCACTTTTTTGACCGACGCCTGGCAATATACGCAGCTGTTTGACCAGCTGATCAAATTTGGCTGTAAGCAAAGTAGCTTCCTTTAGTTGACTTTATCTAACTGAATTTATAAATCGTAGCTATAAAAATGGGGTCGTATCGTATCGATAACAACCCCATTTTTGTCTTTAGTATGAAGTATTTAATGCTTAAAACATGCCTTGCATACCTGGTGGCAGACCCATACCTGAAGTCGCGCCAGCCATCGTTTCTTCATACAGTGCATCTGCTTGACGAACCGCATCATTGATAGCAGCAGCGATGAGATCTTCGATCATATCTGGCTCATCTTCTAACAGGCTTGGATCAATAGTCAAACGCTTAACCACATGACGACCAGTCATCGTTACTTTAACTAAGCCACTGCCCGCTTCTGCTTGTACTTCTTTGTTAGCAAGTTCTTTTTTAGCGTTTTCAACGTTTGCTTCTACTTTCTTTTGCATCGTTTGTGCTTGTTGCATCAATGCTTGAATGTTCATAGTTGCCTCTTTTGTTATTTATGGTTTGTATTTTATGCTAGTGCGTATAGTAATGAATAATTAATAACGTAAAGTTAATGCAATGCGTTAGTGCAGATTATACCGTTATCTTTACAAACTGTCTAAACCACGTGCCAAGTCTTTGATAATATCTTCCACATCTTCCAGACCTACCGATAGACGAATCAGACCGTCTTTGACACCAGCTTCGGCACGAGCTTCAGCAGTTAGACGGAAATGCGTGGTGGTTGCAGGATGAGTAATCGTGGTTTTGGCATCGCCCAAGTTATTGGTGATAGAGACCATTTGTGTTGAATCAATCACATGCCACGCCGCTTCTTTGGTATCACGGCTATCAGATGCCTTGACTTCAAAACCCATGATAGCACCGTAGCCATCTTTCATATGATGCTGACGTGTAGCAAGCTCGTGCGCAGGATGGTCACTCAAGCCTGAAAAGTGTACGGTACTGACATTAGGATGATTGACCAAAAATTCTGCCACTTGATTGGCATTTTGGCAATGCGCTTGCATACGCAATTTGAGCGTTTCAAGCCCCTTGGTAAATACCCAAGCATTGAACGGACTCATGCTAATACCACCTGAGCGCACCACGGTAAATGCTTCTTGCATCAGTTTATCACTACCGACCAACGCCCCGCCTAATACGCGACCCTGACCATCCAAATATTTGGTCGCAGAGTGAATGACCACATCTGCACCCAAGTCTAGCGGGCGCTGCAATGCTGGCGTTGCAAAGCAGTTGTCAACGACGAGTAATATATCATTGGCTTTACATAGCTGACTCAGATAACCGATATCACAAATCTGCGCCAATGGATTGCTTGGGCTTTCGCAATAGATTACTTTGGTGTTTGGTTGAACCGCATTGGCCCATGCCTCATTGTCGAAGCAATCAACGTAGCTGACTTCAACACCAAACTTGGCCATATAATTATTAAACAGACCGATAGATGAGCCAAATAACTGGTTAGCTGCTAGCAGATGGTCGCCCGCTTTTAAGTATGCCAAGCACATGGTCAAGATAGCGCCCATACCAGAGGCCGTCGCAACCGCACGTTCACCATTCTCTAGTGCGGCTAAACGACGCTCAAAAGTACGTATGCTTGGATTGGTATGGCGAGAGTAGACATTGCCTGTTTTTGTACCGTCAAAATGAGCAGCAGCATCAGCGGCTGAGCGATAAACGTAAGAGCTGGTGGTAAAAATAGGCTCTGAATGCTCGCCTTCGTCTGTACGATGTTGACCTGCCCGCACTGCGATGGTCTGCATGCCATAATCAAGCCCTAAATCTAAGGCATCGTTGCGCCAGTTTGGATCTAACTTGTTCGAACTGCTCTCATCATGGTTTTGCGACTGACTCATAAACGTTCCGTTACTTTGGTTAATATGTTATTGGTTGGTCTTTTAATTAAAATAAAATGACTGCTTATTCTTCTGATTATCGACCGAATTCATCAGCGTTATCATATCATGTCGACTTATTCCGCACAGCTGGTTTCAAATGGCCACTAAATATTATTTTCGAATACCAAAGATGTATCAATTCTACTACTTAAAATCTGCCACATATATAGTTAAACACTACTTAAAAAACAATGATTTCATGCGCTAAATCTAACAAAAATAACGTATTTATAATAGGCAGATATCGCAACAGCTGCTAAGCTTAGCGACGATTTAGATTTTGCCATGCATAATACAACAACAGTCTGGTAATACATCTAACAAGAGTGTTTCAAACACTCAGAATCATTATTTATCAGTACATTTAGGCTCATTAAGGTAAATTCGTTATGTCGATGTTCAGTATAGAACCAAGCAGCTTATCGTTGAGTCTAACCCTAGGACTGACTTTAGGTCTTAGTGCTTGCCAGAGTTTGCCCAAGCAGCCACATTTACCAGAAAGCCAAGCACTATCAGCACGCGTAGAAGCGCTATATTCAGACGAGCAAACGACGCAAGGTGAGACGATTAAGACTAGCAGCACTGACTTGGTCTCTGCTATTAGTGCGCAGAACGATATTCATCCTGATTTGTCTGGCTATCACCCAATCGTGACCGGAGCAAATGCTTTTGCGGCACGTAGCATCTTGACAGATATGGCCACGCGCAATATTGATGCGCAGTACTATATTTGGCATAACGATCAGGCTGGGCAGCTTCTACTAAAAGACTTATGGGACGCAGCTGAGCGCGGTGTGATCGTGCGCTTATTGTTAGATGATTTTAATAACAGTGCCAAGTTCGACCAGCATTTGTTACGCTTTGCTAGTCACCCCAATATTGCGGTGCGTATCATCAACCCTTTGATGCATCGTAAGTTTCCAACGTTGAACTATGTAACTGGTTTGCCGCGTATCAATCGCCGCATGCACAATAAGAGCATGACCTTTGATAAGCAAATTACTATCATCGGCGGGCGTAATATCGGCAACGAATACCTTAGCAATGACCAAAGCAGCCAATTTGCAGATTTGGATGTCTTACTGATTGGTAAAGTCGTTGCAGATATTGATAACAGCTTTTATGACTATTGGTCATCGCCTTTATCATTTGATATCGAGACCTTAGCGAAATTTGATGATGACGTTACGCCTGATTTTTTAAAGGCCTTAGATAAGCTCGGTCTGGATGAAGAAAACAACGAAGGCAGCAGCTTGACGGTTTATAAAGCTGCGATCAAAGATTCTACGATTGATAGTGATTTGATCAACAAGCGTGTGCCTTTCCGTTGGACCGATATGCAATTCTTGAGTGATGATGTCGGCAAACTAAGTAAAACAGTTCCTGCCGATACTAACTTGGTTCATCAGTTGCGTAACTTGCTTGGTAGCCCAACCAAGAAATTGACGATTATTTCTTCTTATTTTGTACCGACCAAAGATGGCGTCGATACGTTGGTTAAACTGGCTGAAGCTGGTGTCGATATTAAGATATTAACCAACTCATTTGATGCGACCGATGTGACTGCCGTTCATTCTGGTTATAGCCAGTGGCGACCTCGCCTGCTTCGTTCAGGCGTCAAAATATATGAGCTAAAATCAACCGCTGCTGAAGAAAAACGTGATAACAAACTGTGGCGGGCACGTAGCCAATCATCGACTAGCTTGCACGCAAAAACGTTTGCAGTAGATGATTATCAAGTCTTTATTGGTTCGTACAACGTTGACCCACGCTCTGCCAATATCAATACCGAAATGGGTGTAATCATTAATGATGACGAGCTAGCAAGGCAGCTGCATGGCGCTTTGAGCGACGATCTATTAAATCAAGCATATGAAGTCAAGCTACTAGAAAATGGCAATCTGCAATGGCACACCATGGAGAAAGGCGAAAAAGTAGTCTATGACTCCGAGCCACGAGTGGACATGGGTGACCATGTTTGGCTAACCATTATGTCTTGGTTGCCCATTGACTGGCTGTTGTAGATATATAGCTTATTAATTTCGACAGTTCTAGAATATTTAGTTTTGCGACTCAGTTGTATTAAGTAAACAAAATACCATTCAAACACTTTTATTTTAAACACCCAACTTATTGTTTCGGCAAATCATCTTTTATATATCTTGATTTGCCGTTTTTACCATGGCCGGTTATCCAAACGATGATCGTCTTAATGACCACTTTACTCTGTGGATATGTGATCTATTATGCCGTCTCGTTCTCAATACGCCCTAATGTCTACTAAAGACAAAAACATAGTGATGTTCATTAGCTTCATCAGCGCTGTGATATTTTTTGATTTTTTGATTTACTTGTATATCTCAGATATTGTTTCAGCGGCGATTTTTCCTGCTAATGCTGACCCTAGAATTGCTAAACTGCAAGGAATGGGGCTTTTTGTTATCGGTTATTTAGCACGTCCAATCGGAGGTGTTCTCATCGGTCGTTATGGTGATATAAAAGGTAGAAAGCCCGTTTTATTGCTAAGTATCATAGTTACCGCATGTAGTCTCCTAGCAATGGCATTTTTGCCCACTTATGCACAATGGGGCATTTTTGCGCCTGCTTTATTCATTCTATTAAGAATCATACAGGGTATGGCATACGGACTTTATGTTCCCTTATCTTGGGTATTTGTGGCAGAGCATGTGCCCAGACAATATTTATCAGTAGCCTGTAGCTACGTGACTGCCAGTTTCTTTGTAGGCGTATTATTTTCAAATGCATTTTTTATGTGGCTCTCTAGCTTTATGACTACCGCTGAATTAACTGAATATGGATGGCGCTTGCCATTTTTAGTGGCCGCTATACTAAGTGCTTTGCCGTTATTAATGTGGCGACTGGTTGGAGAAACGCCTTTCTTTTTAGCACTCGTAAAACCGAAAGCAAGTAAAAATGCAGGCAAGCCACTGACGTTACTTTTTAAACACTGTAAACATTCCATTTTTATCGGTATGGTACTGACGTTAGTAATCTCTAGTATTTCTACTGTTATCGTTTTGCTATTACCTGACTTGATAGAGATAAATTTTTCGTTGGATAGTGATTTATTCGGATTTTCCCATAGCCTGGGCATCGTATTTATCATTTTTGGCTGTATATTTTATGGGATGATTTCTAATCACGAGAATTTCGGTAAAGTGTTGGTAATCGGTTCGATTTTACTGATTGCCCAAATGTTGGCTTTCTTTTACCATTTGCAGGCGGGCGGTGATTATATATTAATCATGTATGCGATTTTGGGCTTCTGTGCTGGCGTGATTGGTATGGTCCCTGCTATCCTTATAGAGCTGTTCCCAACCAATGTACGTCTGACTGGCGTTGCTTTTTGCAACAATGTTACACAGGGCATTACTGGTGTGCTAATACCTTTTGGTCTTGGATACGCCACGACTCTAGTAAGCTTTTCACCAGCACTGTACATTGCCTTTATTGGCTTTATCGGTATTATCATGGGGCTTTATTTTTATAATTTGCCCGAGCTGAAAAAGATTGACCACGTTATTGTATAAGTAAACAGTCAATCGCCGCTTCGCATAACACTTGAAGCTCTATAAAATCTTGAAAATAAGGTGCAGTGGGTTGTCTCATCCATTGCACCTTCTCCATTTATTTAAGACACAAATATTAAGGCTTGATCACCATGGTTGATATGACCAACAAACGCCTCTCAGTTGCGCCAATGATCGACTGGACTACGACAGATTATCGTTATTTTGCACGACTGTTTAATCCGCATACCTATCTTTATACCGAGATGATCAGTACTGGTGCATTGATTCATGGCAATCGAGCACGGCATTTGCGCTTTGATACGCTTGAGCATCCTCTTGTATTGCAGCTCGGCGGTGCAGACATCAGTGAGATGACGCAATGCGCAGAGTTTGCTCAGCAGTATGGCTATGATGAAGTCAATATCAACGTCGGTTGTCCCTCAGATCGCGTACAGCACAATAAGATAGGCGCCTGTCTGATGGCAGAACCTCAGACCGTCGCTGATTTGGTCAAGCATATGCAAGCTGCAGTCGATATTCCAGTGACGGTCAAACATCGTATTGGCATCGATGACTTTGATAGTTATGAGTTTATGGTGGACTTTGTGCAGACAGTCGCAGCGGCAGGTTGTACCCGCTTTATCGTACATGCGCGTACCGCATGGTTGCAGGGGCTCAGCCCTAAGCAAAACCGCGAGATACCACCGCTACGTTATGATGATGTGTACCGTCTAAAGCAGGACTTTCCTGAGCTGGATATTGAAATCAATGGTGGTATCGATACAATTGAGGACATCCGAACGCACCTACAGCATATCGATGGCGTGATGATTGGTCGGGCGTTTTATCACAACCCGTATCTATTAGCAAAGGCCAATAGCTTATGGGACGAGGCAACTCCTGAGACAATACCTAAGCGCTCAGAGATTTTAGCGCAGCTATATCCCTATCTCGAAGAACAACTCGCAAAAGGCGAAGCGCTGCCAACGATGACACGGCATTATTTGGGACTTTTCCAAGGTCTAATGGGCGCGCGTAAATGGCGTCAAGCCTTGAGCGGCAAACCTCAGCTGACGATTGATGATATTAAGCGAGCTGCCGATGAAGTGCTACTATTAAATCCTGATGCATAATCCTAACGCGTCGCCAAATTTTTATATCTAACTATTTCGATATAATTTATATAGTAGCAATCATTAAGGCTAGTATTTCATTTACGCCGCTTGCGCAATATACTGCCACATCGCTGCACCATTATTGACAATGTGTAGTACGATTGGCAGTAGTAGCGAGCCCGACTTAATCCGTGCATAGCAAAATATCAATGCCAACACTACGATAGTACTAATCTCGTAGATACCATACTGCACATGGATCACAGCAAATATCAAACTTGTTACAATGCTTGCGACAATCGCCCCATGATTCGCTGAATATGATGATGCCGTGAACTGTTCTGCGATGGCTGACCACAATATGCCGCGAAAGATAATCTCTTCATAAATTGGTGCGACGACGACCATGGCAAAGACCAATAGCCAAATTGAACTGACTGACTGATAGAGCGGATCAACAAACACTAGTGGCGTCATATCGAGTAAATACGTCAGTGCCTGACTGGCAATCATAAATATCAGTAGTAGCCCAAGCATCGCTATACCCATCGACAGTGAGAACGGTTTCAAGGCTAGATATTGACGCAGACTGCCACCTTTTAAACGAATGATAAGCACGCTAATTGCCACTAGCAATACACAGCCGATAAGTATAGACAGGCTCACGACTGTTCCATCATTACTACCAAAATAGAATATCCGCCCTATCGATGTCCTTTCATCGGCAGGTAATACAAGCTTGCCAGCGACATAAACACCTACCAACTGACTGATAAAAAACGCAAGCACCATTCCTACTGTTAGCACGAATGTACCCACGCGCGAAAATAGCGGCAAAGACTTAGGTGAGACAGTCTTACTAGATGGCGCAGTTAGGTTCTTTGGCATAAAGGTATCACTTAAAAATACTCTGGCAGCTCATATCCATTACAAGCATGACTGATGGTATGTTGCATTTATTTTGACAGTTGCTGCTTGATCAATCCTAGCACCTGCATTGAGACAGACTCTGGATGCTCAAGTGGGAACATATGTCCTCCTTTGTGAGTCTCATAAGGAATACCCAAGCGCGATTTTATCTGCTGCGGAAAGCGACGTTTCAAAAAAATACTGTCTTGACCAATGATTAAAGTCACAGGTACTTTGGGGCCACGATTCGGTGCCAGCCAATACCAAGATGGATTGGTACGGAACACAGCGACTTCGCTGGCTTTAGGGATAGCCAATGTCACTTTGCCATCCGCGCGCTCATGCAAGCCGTGATCGATATATCCTTGAAAGCTACGCTCATCGAAATTCTTAAAAAACCCTTTATGTCGCATTTTCTCATATGCTTCATCTCGGCTATCCCACACATCACGGCGATGCTTGGACACGCCAGCCGGTGACAGTTTATCCATCAGACGGTTATTCATAAGCGGTAATCTGTCTGCTGTCTTTGCTAAATGCCATAACAAGCTGACTTTGCCATAAATCCAAGGCGGGTCCATAAGTACTGCTTGTGCAAATAGTTCAGGCTGACGATACGTAGCCTGCAACGTACACATAGCCCCAAGCGAATGCCCTACTCCTACTACCTGTGCTACGCCATGCTTTTCGCAGGCACTGTTTACGCTATCAATGATTTGCTGCGTCAGACTACGCCAATGATCATCCACTGGATAATCAGGCGTATCACCCAACATCGCAATATACTCAATCGTAAAAAATTCTGACAAACCTTTAAAAAATGGCTCATATACCGCGCTTGGCATTCCATTAGCATGGGCAAAATGCATCACAGGTTTATTGGTTATTTTAGAGACAGGCAGTTTAGCAAAGGACTGCAAATTTATTTCATCACTCATGACAGACTCTCGTGGGATCGTTTATGTTATATATTATTTTAATGATTGAACCTTGTACCCTTATTAAAACCAACCATGTTTATATGGCAAGTTTGACGACTGTGTTTGATGGTTATAGTTGTATAGCTAATTTAATCAGGCTATCACTCAGACCAAGGTTTTTTATTTGGTATTACATATAATTAAGGCTGAGCACAATTATATGCTCAGCCTTAACAATCATACACATTATATCTAAAACATAAAACGCTTAACGCATCTGCCCAGTGTTGCTTTCTTGTGGCAATACATCAAGACTAACGCTAGAGCCAATACCTGCACCTAACTTCACTGCAAAACGATCCATAAACATTTGGAACGGATCAGTTGGGCTATAACTGATGATCGTATCGAGATCTAGTTGCTTACTTAAACTTGTGATACTACCTGTTTTATCTGCTAAGCCTAGCTCAATAGACTGCTCCCCTGTCCAGAATAACCCTGAGAACAGTTTGTTTTGCTCAGGATTTTTCAGGCGGTCACCGCGACCTTCTTTGACAGCGTTGATAAAATGCTTGTGCGTATTTGCTAGTACTTTTTCGACATGATTTTCTTCATAATCAGTCAACGGACGAGATAAGCTTAAGATATCTTTATACTCACCAGCCGTAATCGTACGATCTTCTACGCCAACTTTGTCCATTAAGCCTTTAACGTTGTAGCTTGGCATAATGACACCGATAGAGCCGACCAGACTTGAAGGATTGACATAAATCTCATCTGCGGCAGACGCAATATAATAAGCACCTGACGCACCGATATCACCAATCACCGCATAAAGCTTTTTGTCTGGGTACTCTTGGCGTAAGTCCATCATGGTCTGCCAAATCTCGTCAGACTGTACCGGTGAACCGCCAGGTGAGTTGATATCCAATGCTACTGCTTTTGAGTTACTGTTTGCAAAAGCGTCTCTCAATGCTTCATTGACATCATACGCATTGGCCACATCGTCATTACTGATGACACCTTGCAGCTCAACCACTGCCAAATGTGGTTCGCTAGTATCGACTGCATCCATACCTGTTGGTGCACTGCTGCAACCACGACCAAGGGTCAAAAATATCAATAGGATATAACCAAAGGTCAGTAGTTTAAAAAAGATACTCCAGCGACGAGCGCGGCGCTGCTCAACCACACTCGCTAATAACGTGTTTTCCAGCACCTTCCATTCTTGTCCACTTGGCGGGCTTGGTTGCTGCGGTTGCGTTGGCTGATTTGCCGAGTTATCAGGACGTTTGTTAGGGTCTGGTGGCCAGTTGGGCATATAACTTCCTAAGTTAGAAACAATCTAAAACAATAAAATGAGGTTGTCGAGAAATACAGCTAGAACGGTGGTATATACCTGATACTGTCTCACCATATCTGTGACCTATGTTAATAGTCAGTGACCTGTATTAATAGGCTGCTAAGTATGGTGGTATTTCGATAATGGTTCAATAGTATAACTGTGAAATATCACTATATTGTAACGCTGATAATATAAGCCTTATTTTTCAGAGTTAGTAGTTTCGGCATTGGGAATACTATCAATGTTATTTAGTTGTTTAGCGATAATGCCGCGTCTAAGGGCTTATTATTATAGGTTATAACTTCATCAACTCTTTGACGACTTATGGCATCAGCTGTAATTTGCGAGGTACTATGACCAAGCCAACGTGTATTTTTGAATAGCATGTCATCATTATTTGATTCAGCTGAACATAGTAATGACCACAGTTGCCAAACGCGTTGATGAGTATCAGCATTTAAAATTAAACGCGACTGGGACTCTAACTGTTTGCCAGTTAACTGGTTAGATGCTATTTGTGCTGGAGGGCTAACAGGTGAATTGGCAGGTAACGAATTGAGTGGATCTGCCGCATTGTATCTTAGAACGCGTATAGGCAAGTTAGTATCAAGAGCAATCGTACAATCCCAAACGCTGGTATCACCTATCTTGGTCCAACCAGTGATGGCCTGTACTGACAACTCATCGTTGGCCGACTGCCATATTTTTCCTTGCTCACAACGCTGAGTGCTGATAGTAAGCGTATCTTCAGACTGCCTAACTGTTTTGTAAGCTTGCTGAAATGTAGACCAACGATCAGAGCGCCCTGCTTGCCAATATTGGCTAATAGCTAACCGGTCATTTAATTGAGCAACGGTCATCGGCAGTAATTCAGAATTTTTAGTATTAGCAATATTCTTATTGTCAGGAATTAACGTATCAGTCAGGCTAATACTGCTGCTCTGTACGACAATACTTTCTAACTTATCGACAGATATACTACCCAGTTGCTGCTTTAAATTTTCAGATAAATTGTCTGCTGTCAGGCTGCTTGGCATCATTCGTGTAGAGGCTGGTCTATGGTCAGCTAAGAACAACCAATTGGTATTGTCTTCATTGACGGTAGGATATTGCAGCAATGCCGCCGTTATATACGAATCACCCGTTGGTAGAATATACAGGGTCGGTACAGTTACCAGTGACTGCTGATTGGCATACACCGTTATCATCAGCAACGTTAATGGTGGTAACATCAACCAACGACTGAGTAAACCTCGTGGCAGTAGCCAAGGCAATGCACTTAGCAAAGCCATCGATAGTATCGCGATATTAACTGGTGTATAGAGCCACGCATCCGATAGCGCTGGCAATGACGTCAGCCAACTCATTAAATCGTGTAGATGACCAACTATCGTACTAATAATTACCCAAAGAATATCAGCAATACTCGGCACCAGAAGGTAACATAGTCCTGCTAATAGATTGAGCGGTACAATCACCCAACCAAATAGCCCGATAGCAAATAAATTGATAAAAAGACCCCATAACGACGCCTTACCGAATAAAAGCAACGTAACGGGTAATAAAGTAAGAAACAGCCAAAACTGTAATTTAAACACACGCTTGATCGTTTGCCAAACACGGTTAGATAGCGCGTTATTGATATGAGTACGTGGCTTACCATCGTGTACAGTCGTTGCAGCAGTAGTCTGATGCTGATACGACTTATCGTCATACTTAAGTAATAACGCCACTGCAATAAAAGATAGCCAGTAACCTGCCTGCCACAATACGTAAGGGTCACGCCAAGCCATCAACACAGCCAATGCCAATAGCACGCGCATCGTACTAATAGGGAGCAATGTTAATCTGACAAATCCAATCGCTAATAACATCCAAGCCGTACGAGCAGCAGGCACGTCAAAACCAGTAAATAACGCATAAATAAAAGCGGCACCAATCATTACCCACCAGCGCACTTGCCAACGCGGAATACGCCGATAAATCGCTGAATAATTACGATCAAACAGCAGTACAACTATGCCTGCCAATACAATAGCTAAAAACAGTACGTGCGTGCCTGAAATAGCGAGCAGATGTGAGATACCCGCCAGTTGATATAAATCTTTAGTATCACGATTAATCAAGCTACGATCACCCGTGAGAAGACTTAATGTCACGGCTTTTGCTTGTTGCTCTGCTGTCGTTTGTGCTGACCAGTCTTGATAGAAATGCTGTCGTAATCGCCAACGCCCTTGATCAATACGAGTACGAAAGCGCTGAAGATATGAATCAGAGTCTAGCGACTGCTTCGAATACTTTTCAGCGCTGATTTCATTGCTAATTTCGCCACTATTTACCAATGTAGGGCTAACGGCCAAAATATTTGCAACGCCATCAATATGCCGACCTCGTAACCAGCGATAACTGTCAAAGCCAGTAGGATTATTGCCTGCTTGCTCAGAAGTAGCCAATGGCGCCAGTGCTAGGCTCATGAATATCTCATCACCGGGCTGCAAATCGTTTAAGAATGCAAACTGGCTATCATTTGCAGACTTTTTTGGATAGGCGTTAAGTAAGATTCGGTGTTCGCTGACTTTGATATTAACTTCATTGGAATTAATATTGTAATTTCTGCTTAGGCTATTTTTATTCGCATCTAAGTAGTCGGATGTTTTAGTTGCTAATTCTATCGGCGTCAGCTCAGCAACCAATGGAGTGATATTCGTTATCACGGCTACTTGGCGATACCCGCTGTCTGTCGCGGCATCATAAACACTGTCGCTCAACCCTTCGATACGCACGAGCGCTTGTACTCGTATCGGAGCGGTAATTTCAGTGCTTTCTGCTTGTTGATGAATAACCAAAGCTTGTAGTGCACTGCCTATCACTAACCCAGTCGCTAACAAAGCTAAGACTAAGTATCTAATAATACGGAAAGGAAGTTTAGTATGACGAGATGCGTTGTTAGAGGTATTGCTATCAGCGCTGTGGCTGTCTATCGAGGGTATGTTGAATTGAGCAGACGCCAGCAGAAACGTAGCAAATACAATCAGCGCCAACGACAGATTGGACGGATCAATCATATCTAGCAAAGACAAATCAGTTGGCAATATCACATTATCTGCGACTGCCAATACGCCCATCATAACTATAATTATGAGGCTACCAATCAACCAGTACACCAGCACTCCTTGCTTGATGACTTAAATATTATTCGGCCAAATATAGTTGTTTACTATAGCAAATGACACGCGATGCAATAGCATTTATATTTATATTACCCTATACTGAGGCAACGTATTAGGTGGTAACTATCTGACACCACCATTCTGTGTGTTCTAACCTTTATCCTACTCACCATATATTACTTTATACCAGCTTCTCAATATCATTGAGTAGACTGTAGTTAATGATTAAAGGCGATCCTGTGCCCCAAAAACGTCTAAAAGACCTACTTCCTACACCAGAGAAAATCTTAGAAAGTCGCACTTTAAAGCTGTTTGCACCGCACTTAGCTGATCCAAGGTTATGGCATTTCAATCGACACAGCCTAAATAAGGCCGTCTATATCGGTGTACTAAGTGCATTTTTTCCGCTGCCAGGACAGATGTTACTGGCACTTATTGGCTCGCTTATTTTTCGTGCCAATGTCCCTATGGCGCTTGGTTTGACATGGATTACCAACCCAGTCACTAGCTTACCCATCTTCTATGCTGGATATTATATCGGTGCAAAGATCATTGATGCACCTGTAATTAGTTTGCGATTCATCGGTAGAATGATTGCTGATTTTAGCTTATGGGCATTATCAAATGGTGCCAATCCGTTCATTACTTATCGCGGTACCGTATCGCTTGCTGCATTTTGTATCGGGCTAACAATTTTAGCCGTAGTCACCAGTCTTATTTGCGGTTTGGCATTTAAAGCCATTTGGCGTTATAAAACCGTGGCTAGTTGGCAGAAACGTCAGCAAAAACCTTCTGACGAATCTGACAAGTCATAAGGCAATTTATAAGGCAATTTATCTTTATTACACGGCTATAACGCTTACGCCCTAGCTAAACTAAGCTAGCAAAGCTCATTCTTCTTTACTGTTCTCTATAGCATTCAAAACTTTGTCAGTGAAATTGCTATCCATCGGTACGATCTCAATGACTTCATCATTTTTACAGAGCGTGTAACGCTTACCTGTCGCGCTGTCTTGAACTTTTAGGTCGTAATCAACCCCAGCCAAAGTGATGGCATCAAACACAGGGGTCAGTAGCTCCGTTTGTGCCTGTCTATCGAACGTTTCAAACAAAGTTGGATCGATATAAGGCTTTAACGGCTCATTACCTTCTTCTGCACTGCCAAAAGCCGCAATTGGATTATCATCTTCACGCATTTTACGCATCCTTATAAAATAGATAAGGCGGCTGGCTCACAACCGCTTAATCGCTAGTTTCTATGATATATTTTCTTAATAATACAACAATAACTTTTCAATATGATAGCCATAACAAACGCCAATAGATGGCGTTTTGGTCAGTTTTTCGACCTAATATAAAAAATTATTAATACTGTTCCCAATGCCCATTGCGTAGCAACAACTGACGGTCAGCAAGAGCAGCTAAATTGCGATCATGCGTCACCATAAGTAGCGCAGTTTGCATGGTGCTTTGTAGTTCTGACAACAGGCCAAATACGCTCTGCGCATTGTCATAATCCAAGTTACCTGTTGGCTCGTCCGCCAAAATAAGCGATGGCTTAGTCACTAGCGCGCGTGCAATCGCTACACGTTGGCGCTCGCCACCTGATAGCTCACCTGGTCTATGCATCAAACGATGCTCAAGACCGACATTTTCTAGAATCTCAACTGCCTGCTTACGAGCATCAGTCGTTGATACTTCTGGACGCATCAGCAACGGCATGGCTACGTTTTCGATTGCTGTAAATTCTGCTAGCAGATGGTGAAACTGATAAATAAAACCCAAATGCTTGTTGCGCATAGCTCCGCGCTCAGTTTCATTCATGCTATTTAATAACTGACCATGTAACCAAACCTCACCACTGGTTGGCGTATCTAGACCACCAAGCAAATGTAGCAACGTACTTTTACCTGAACCACTGGTTCCAACGATAGCGATGCGCTCACCCGCATGAACAGTCAGATCAAGACCAGTCAATACTTGTGTACTGACCGCGCCTTCATCATATATCTTATTGATATTGGTCGCCTCTAAAATGGCAGACATAGCGCTTCCTTTATTTTATTTATTTCGGTATTTATTTCGATGTTTAGGCGTTTGCGATTACTCATAGCGTAGCGTTTGAGCAGGCTGAATCTTAGCCGCTCTGCGCGCTGGATAAATTGTTGCCAAAAAGCTCAATACAAACGATGCACCTGTGATTAATACCACATCTAACAAACGCAACTGTGATGGCAAGTAATTGACAAAATACGCATCAAACAGGTTCAGACCAAAGGCTTGATTAATAAAGCCTAAAATATCGCTGACCGTAAGCGCAAATATCACACCCAGTATCGTACCAGCGATAGTACCGATGACACCGATGACCACACCTTGAACCATAAAGACTTGAGTAATCAAACGAGGAGACGCACCAAAGGTTTTTAAGATTGCGATATCTGCTTTTTTATCGGTCACTAGCATGACCAGACTTGAGACAATATTAAAAGCGGCAACTAGGATAATCAAAAATAGTAATAGGCCGACCATGGCTTTTTCCATTTGAATTGCCCCAAACAGATTGCCATGAGTTTGTGTCCAGTCATTTGGATATAGCTTTTCAGGTGCGATAGCAGCCGCTTTTTCCGCAGCTATCGGCGCAGTAAAGATATCGTTAAGCTTCATGCGTACGCCCTGCGCACCTTCTGGCAGACGCAGTAATTTTGCCGCATCACCCATCGGGATAAACGCCATAAGACTGTCTACTTCTGGGCTAATCGTAAAAATACCTGTCAGAGTAAATCGCTTAAACCGCGGTATCACGCCTGCTGGTGATGGTGACGCTTCTGGCAATACTAGCGTCACTTTATCACCTATTTGCAGACCCAAAGACTGCACCATCTCCTCGCCCAACACGATACTGAAATCACCACTTTTCAGGGTGTCAATACTACCTTCAATCATGTGCTCATTGATAATGGAGACGTTTTTTTCGTATTCAGGCTCGACGCCTGTCACCATGATACCTGCGACCTGACCATTTGATGTCAGCATCCCTTGCAGTTGAATGAATGGTGCCACAGCTGCCACTTCTGGGTCTTCCTTGATCTTATCAGCTAGCTGTTCCCAGTCGCCAATAATTTCTGATGAGACCACAGTAGCCTGCGGTACCATTCCCAAAATACGAGTTTTCAGTTCACGGTCAAAACCGTTCATCACTGATAGCACCGTAATCAATACGGCAACCCCAAGCGTCAGACCAATCATCGAGATGAGTGATATAAAGGAGATAAAGCCATTACTACGTTCTGCTCGGGTATATCGTAAGCCGATAAATAACGCTAAAGGACGAAACATATTCAAACTCTTTATCTTATCTACGTGCGACTTTATATAGGTTGCATAACAAGCAGTAGTAAATGCATCATACAGTTGCTACTACTCACATATAAATCAAACACAAAAACAGGGTGTCAGACGAGCCAATAACAGCTGTCAAAAGGGAGCTAGTTTGACACAAACTAGCTGATATGTGCCAGTCATTAGCAACAACTGAGAGTATTTTTTACCAAAAAACTGGGTTTTGTTATTATTTTTTATAGGGGGCTTGCTATTAGCTGTACCAATACCTATATATTATATGCTAAAGACAATTGTCATTAACCCCTCATTGAGGTTTCTGATCTTTTACTGGCTAGGTTGCTGACCATCATAAACCAATCATTTAAAATGTTGGATGGTACACAAGCAAACACAGTATTAGATATAAACCTCACGCTGACTTAATTTTGAGTATTTTCATGACCATAAATTATCAATACAAAAACATTCAATCTCCTACCAAGATCACGTTGACCGATGAGCAGTCTGCAGGTCACGCCGATCACTGGCGTATTCTGACCGATGATATGAGTCATGATGTGCCTGAATGGCTACAAAAAATGATCGAAGTCGCTGCTATGCCTAAAGGCCTGAACAACAACGTCAGTGCAAAAGACAGTTGCCTGCTTCTATCAGAAGACCAACCTTGCCATATTAATCAAGTGCTGGCGATGAAAGATGGTAAGCCAGAATGCTTTATTAATGCTTATCCTTGTGTCGATAGTCCTTACGGATTGAACTGCAAAATTGAGCGTGTCATCGCTAATGACAACTCGCATGATGCCGTGTTGCGCTTACGTACTGCTGATGGCAGCATTATTTATGCGTTTGATCAACTCTATACGACCAACCGTCATCTCTATCAACGCGACACTTCTTACTATGTGAACTTTAGTGCTTGGGCGCACGAAATTAAGCTAAGCGAGCAAAATGAAGTCATCATGGTCGAAGACCAAGAGTCTATCCGTTATCATCGTGCCTTTAACGACATCGTGGCGGCAAATGACGGAAAAATCCCTGATGACTTGCAAGAGCAAATCAGCGAATGGAAACCTGAGACCAAAGAACAAATGGCACCTGTCGAGATTAACTTGGGCCATATGTGCGCTTACTTGTTTGGCGATACGCTAGGACAAGAAGATGAAGCTTGGTGTCAGGGTCAAGTACTTGGCAAGCAAGAAACCGTATTTAATGGTAAATCTATCATATTGTTTGACGTGGTGACGCTACGTGAGCAGGATGCAGATCCTTTTGTAGTGCGTATTGGTGCGCTCAACACTGCTGAAATCAATAGCATCAAAGTACATGACTACGTCCAAGCAAACGTATGGCTGCAAGCAGCAATATACAAAGAAAACCAATCAAATGCGACGCAGCAATCAAAAGCTAGCTAGGCTGTTTGAAAGACTTTCTACAGCTTTCATGCTGTTACTTATGTAATTACCCAATAAAAAAGCCCCTAATATGAATTAGGGGCTTTTTTGTGTCTTACTGATTTACAACGCAAAAACGTAGCGTAAAATTCGTATCAATATGCGATTAAGCCATTGTCGTCATTGATTTGATGCGAGTGTATAGCTCTTTTTGCTCTGCACTTGGACGTGCAGTCTGTACTGCCATTAGCTGTGACATATCGCCTTCGACGCGGATTTTGCCACTCATAAATGCACCCATGATTTGATTGGTATCAAAATCAGTGATGATAGACTGTAGGATATCGCGATCTAATAGCAGCGTCGTCGTTGCATTATCGTTTAAGCCGCGATGCAGCAAACCATTTGCAAAATTGGCTTCGATAGTTTTATCAGCTTCAGCCACTTTTAAGTTGACGACCATATTGGCAAGTACTGGCGGTAAGTTTAACTCACCTGCTTCGTTGCCCATTTTTTCTACTTGCTCAAACCATTCATCTGTCAAAAAAACTGCCATATTATATTATCCTTAATTGATATTCTGTCAGACCAATATCCCTTGAGGCACTCTTGACCTAACTATTAGAATTATTAAAATGATTGCTATCAATAGACCTATGCAATACATAGCCATTAATGACGTTCAGCATCATTATAAAGGGCGACTTGATAAGAAGTAAAACCTATTTATCGGCTCAGCAATGTTATTGTTACAAAACTTCTTTGCAGGCCTACGCTTATGTTTAGCGAGCGCTTCCCCTATTCAATCAAACTGAGCATCTAGAATAGTGACAAAATTGTGTATAAAATAGAGGAGTAGCACAGCAATAATAAGTTGCTCGCTAACATTTATACCAAAGAGTTTGTATTTTGGCGCATAGTTCTGATGATATTTAATTAGGATTGCGTTACAATACCCTTAAACAGAGTCGGGAGTTTTAACCAAACATTACATAATCGTGTTTTTTGTCAGCCGCCGCTAGCATACATCTATGGTCAATGCGTTTTAATAGCCCTATAGATATGGGTATCTATCTTCATTAGTACAGATTTTTTCGTAATAATTAAGATACATATTTAGCCTTATGAGATGTTTGATGCTCAAAACGGCGCGTCTTCTTATTTACCTTGATGATCTATTAACAATCCTATTATCGATTGACCTTGAGTAAGGTGCATGAAGTGCCTATTTCTATTTATTAGTATTAACTGATAGACAGCAAGGGCCTGAATCGATATTTAATGATGTCATTGCGCTAAGTAAGTCAAAAAACAACATGTGTTGGCACCAGTATAAATATGAATTTGAGAGTATTTATAGTGCAGACAGCATAGATTGTTGGTTAATTCTGTTGATAATTCGGGCTGTAAAGGAATCATCCAATGAGTTTACAAAACACAGCAGTCGCCCCAGTTGACCGTGAGTATGAAATTACTGTCGTAAGATTTTTTACGATCATGGCTGTCGTTTGGGGCATCGTCGGCATGAGTCTTGGTGTGTTCATTGCTTCACAGTTAGCATGGCCAGCACTCAACTTTGACATTCCATGGCTGACCTTTAGTCATTTAAGACCACTGCATACCAATGCGGTGATTTTTGCGTTCGGTGGTTCTGCCCTGTTCGCAACGTCTTACTACATCGTTCAGCGTACCTGTAAAACGCGCTTATTTGCGCCATACTTGGCTTGGTTCACCTTTTGGGGTTGGCAGGCAGTCATTGTTGCTGCCATCATCACGCTGCCTCTAGGTTTGACCACCAGTAAAGAATACGCTGAGCTTGAGTGGCCTATCGATATCTTAATTGCCTTGGTATGGATTTCTTATGCCATCGTATTTTTTGGTACACTCATCAAACGTAAAACTTCACATATTTATGTGGCTAACTGGTTCTTTGCCGCTTTTATCATTACGATTGCATTACTACACATCGTAAACAGTATGGCGATTCCTGTTAGTGCGTTCAAATCTTACTCGCTATTTGGCGGTGCAACTGATGCGATGGTGCAGTGGTGGTACGGACATAACGCGGTAGGTTTTTACTTAACGGCAGCCTTCCTTGGAATGATGTATTACTTCGTTCCTGTACAGATTGGCCGTCCTATCTATTCTTATCGTTTGTCTATCGTTCACTTTTGGGCATTGATTGCTTCATATATGTGGGCCGGTGGTCACCATTTGCATTATTCAGCGCTTCCTGATTGGACGCAGTCTCTTGCTATGGTCTTCTCAATCATCCTATTCGCACCATCTTGGGGTGGTATGATTAACGGTGTACTAACGCTATCAGGTAGTTGGGATAAGCTGCGTACCGATCCGATCATTCGCTTTATGATTGTGGCATTGTCGTTCTACGCGATGTCGACGTTCGAAGGCCCAATGATGTCTATCAAGACAGTGAATGCGCTATCGCACAACACTGACTGGACAATTGGTCACGTACACTCAGGTGCACTTGGCTGGGTTGGTATGATTACCATTGGTTCGCTATACGTACTGTTACCCCGTATTTATAACAAACCGAAGATGTACTCTATTAGCTTAATCACCACGCATTTTTGGCTTGCGACTGCAGGAACGATTTTCTATATCGTATCTATGTGGATCTCAGGTATTGGCCAAGGCATGATGTGGCTTGCTACTAACCCAGACGGTACTTTGGTATATAGCTTCGTTGATACTGTTGAATTCTCGCATTTCCCATATATTGGCCGTGCATTTGGTGGCTTCCTATATGTATCGGGTATGTTTGTAATGGCTTATAACTGCTATAAAACACTCAAAATGCCAGAAGGTAAGCCTGTAGATGTCGCTGATCCAACGGATCATGAACCTAGTGTCGAAAAACCTTCGACAGCTAACGTATAAGGAGCGATCATGGCTGGTACACCGCATGAAATTATTGAAAAAAATACAGGCTTGTTAGTCATTGGTATCGTGATTGCTATTAGTTTTGCAACGCTAGTTGAAATCGTGCCATTGATCTATGACAACAAAGGTCCTGAAGAAGGCGGCTTGAACAAGCCCCTTCCTGCTATGGAGCCTTGGACAGCGCTTGAATTTGAAGGTCGTGATATTTATATCCGCGAAGGATGTCACGTTTGTCATACTCAAATGGTTCGCCCATTACGTGCAGAAGTTGAACGTTATGGACCATATTCACGTGCCGCTGAGTCGACGTGGGATCATCCATTCTTATGGGGATCGAAACGTACTGGACCAGATTTAGCACGTGTTGGTGGCCGTTATTCTGAAGATTGGCAAAAGCAACATTTGATCAATCCGCGTTCGCTAGTGCCTGAGTCAGTTATGCCAGGTTTCCCCTGGTTGGCGACTAACGAAGTAGATGGCGAAAACATTCAAGCTAAAATGCGTCTATTCCGCGATCGCTTCGGTGTTCCTTATACTGAAGAAGACATTGAAGGCGCTCCAGATGCAGTGCTTGGCGCTACTGAGCTTGACGCTTTGGTCGCCTATCTACAGCAGTTAGGTACCGCAATGGAAGGACAGCGCTAATGGGTATTGGTGAATTACAAACAATTGCGACCGTTTCTGCCTTTATTGCCTTCGTAGGCGTTGCATGGTGGGCGTATTCGCCAAAAAACAAAAAACGCTTCGAAGAAGATGCACAACTTGCGCTTGATGACGAGGATATAAAATCTCTGTCTGAAGAGCAGCGCAATAAGGATAAATGATGACATTTTTTTGGAGTTCTTGGATCACGCTAATCAGTTTCGGTTGCTGGCTTTTTATTCTTGGCGTTCTGCTGTTTGTACTAAAATACAAACCAGACGTTGAGGAAGACGGTACCACTGGTCATGAATATGATGGTATCCGAGAATACGACAAAGCACTTCCTAAATGGTGGTTGGTGATATTTTTTGGTTCAATCGTTTGGGGTGTGGCGTACTGGGTATTCTTTCCAGCTATGTTCCCAGCACATTGGAAAGGCATCGCCACCGTAGAAGTTGACGGTGAAACTGTACCGTGGACCTCTAAAAACGAGTTGTTCAGTGAGCTTGAAAGTAACAACAAAGTATTTACTGATAACTTTGAAAAAAGCATTTTGGTAAAAGCAGATGCTGCAGGCGCGACTGCGACACTTGGTACGCTAAACGAGTTACAAGCGACCATGCGTCGTAGCGAAAACCCACCAGCAGATCTACAGACTAAAATTGACGAAAAAGTTGCAGAACTTGCTCCTTATGTCGAAAAACTGTCTGAAAATCCAAATGCGTTAAAAGTTGGTAGCCGCTTGTTCCTGCAGAACTGTTCTGTATGTCATGGCTCTAACGCTAAAGGTGCAACAGGCTACCCTAACCTAACAGACAATGATTGGTTATACGGCGGCGAAGCTAGCAACATTCTGACTACGCTACATAATGGTCGTATTGGCGGTATGCCTGCTTGGCGCGATCAGATCGGCGAAGACGGTGTACGTGCAGCTTCTGAATATGTATTGTCACTATCTCCAAACAACGGTAGTAAGAGTAACGGTGAACTTGACCAAACTTTGGTTAATCAAGGCGAAGCTATCTTTAAGCAACAGTGTGCACTATGTCACTCTGAAAGCGGTAAAGGTATGATTTCAGCAGGTGCACCAAACTTGACTGACAACATCTGGTTATATGGCGGTGAGCGTGAGACTGTACGTAATACATTACGTTATGGCCGTGCTGGCGTTATGCCTCAGTGGGAAACTAAGCTAGGTAATGAGCGTATCATGCTACTTGCTGCTTATATCTACTCACTATCAGATAAAACAGGCAAATCACCTGAAGCAGCACCAGTTACTGCTGCTACTCAACCTGTAGCAACTGAAAAAGCAACTGCTAACTAAGACGTTGTTACTGTACTGAATATGGACGAGATTTAATGAAGGGAGAACTGTTATTGCAGTTCTCCCTTTTGCGTATGGCGGTATTGATTTTCATTTAGAAATGTCAATGATGAGCGGCTATAAACACTAGAAAACGTTCTCATATATTCGTTGATTTTTATGATTATCACCCCATTATTAGTAGGGAGAATGCTAGAATAGCTATTTTTTAAAATAGTCTATTAGTCATGGCTTTATATCGCTCTGACTCAATCACATAACACGATAGTCAATTTCGCATAAATCAGATACAGGCTCGTTTAATCTACTATTTGTAGTCCCTTCACTGCCCTTTACTTGTATCAAAACTATGTTGAGCCGACTATATTTACAATCGATCATTTGGTAAGCAGATTAGAAAGTTTTCTATCCGCTATTTACTGACATTGATAACATCATACACTCATATACCTCGACGCTAGAGGTGTTTGTTCATCATGCCAGCAGACTGATTCTTTTTTTAAAGAGGCACGTTTATGTCAGCACAACAATCCAATAAAATTCCTGTACAACAAGTCGATCTTGATGCAACCAAGCATCGTGTGCATCCGAGGTTTGTCACAGGTTTTTATCAAAATATTCGTGTCATCACGATGTATGCTCTTTTGGCGGCTTTTTTACTTTTGCCATGGCTGCGCTATAATGATAGACAAGCAATATGGTTTGATGTGCCATCACAGCATTACTATATTTTTGGCATGACGTTTTTGACGCAAGATTTTTATTTTATTGCTGCATTTGCCATTATTGCCGCGTTTACGCTGTTTATGGTGACGGTATATGCTGGGCGCGTTTGGTGCGGTTATGCTTGTCCTCAAACAATATGGACGCATCTATACCAATATGTTGAAAAATGGGTGATTGGCGATCGTAATAAGCGTATCAAGTTTGATAAAGCACCGTTAAGTGCGAGCAAAGTGTTCAAGCGCACAGTGGTATATTCAATTTGGTTTTTGCTTTCTGTGATTACCGCAGCGACCTTTGTTAGTTATGTAGCAGGTACAGATTCTCTATATCACAGCTGGCAGTCAATAGGAGTAATTCCATTCCCTGACTGGCCAACGTGGGTATGGGTCTCAATGTTTATCTTTACCTTTGCTACTTATGCCAACGCAGGCTACATGCGTGAGCAAATGTGTGTACAGATTTGCCCCTATGGCCGCTTTCAAAGTGTGATGTTTGATAAAGACACATTAATCGTATCTTATGATTATGAACGCGGTGAGCCGCGCGGTGCCCGTAAAAAAGGCACAAACCCAGAGCACTTAGGCGACTGCATTGAATGCACCATGTGTGTGCAGGTCTGCCCTACTGGTATCGATATTCGTGATGGTCTGCAAGTTGCCTGTATTCAGTGTGCGGCTTGTATCGATGCCTGTAACGAAGTGATGGACAAGGTCGGCTATCCGCGTGGCCTGATTCGTTATACGACCGAACGTCAGCTAGCAGAAAAAGAGCCAAGCCGCGTACTGCGCCCACGACTATTTGCTTATTTGACATTATTAGCCGTACTATGTGGCGGCGTTATATATGCGTTAACCGATCGCGTGCCCTTGGAAATTGATATCCGCCGTGACCGCAATCAGTTATCGTCTATCAACAGTCAAGGCATGATCGAAAACAGCTATATCGTCAAGCTAACCAATAAGACACAGGATGCTCATACCTATACGATAACGCTTGCACCGCAAAAAGGGCTGAGCTTAGAGCTACGCTTTAATGATGTACCATTAGAAGCGGGCGAAAGCTTTGATATGCCAGTTAGTATTTATGGTGATCCTGATGTGATAGAGTTTGGCCAAACGCCTGTCACGCTAAATGTGAGCAGCGAAAACGGTAAGTATAAGGTAAGCAAACAAAATATCTTTACGACCCAAGGTCAGTAAATGATTAGCAGACCTATTGTTTAATTTCATGTATATCATTCGGTAGTCTGTAGCTAGTGCAAGTAGTTAAATTACTATTCTAGCTAAAGACTATCGAATAAATGTTTTACTATTAAACTGGTAGCGCTTAGCCGCCAAATTATCCGTTGATACCATTTGTAGATATGTAATGAACAGCTATCTATTGAATGCGTATCTGATGCATAGGTATTTTATGTCTACTCCAGCACCGAACTTTAAACATCAAGATAAGCAGCCATGGTATAAAAATTATATGGTCGTTATCTTTGTGATTGGCATGCCTGCTGCGGTCGTGATCGCTTGTATTTGGTTTGTTTATTACTCTTACCAGATCCGTGATAGCGTGGTACGTGACGACTGGTATATGGATGGCAAAACGCTCTATCACGATGTGTCTCGTGATAAGCTCACGTATGACTTAGACTTACATGGACAAATGCAGTTTGCAGAAAATGGCGATATTGTGTTTTATCTTAACTACCCTGAGCAAAGCGTCCAGTCAGGCAAGCTGCTAAACGGTACACCACTTACCTATCCTGATACGTTGGAGCTTTCCATTTCTCATGCAACGGATATCAAAAAAGACCGCGATGTTGTCCTTAAGCATGTTGAGGGCAATAAATACAGCGCACAAGTCGATATTGACCCTGTAAAAGCCAAGTATTACCTTCAGGTTAGCAATGATGGTAAAGATGATTGGCGTATGCAAGATGTCGCAAAACTGCCTCGTTCAAAGGTCAGTTTTGACCCACTACCAGTTTTCGCTAAAAGTTAATGCTGTTAGTAGTATCCAGACATAAAAAAACCAGCCGCTCGTCAGAGATCGGCTAGTTTTTTTGAGCTATTCAATATCGTGTTAATTAGTAAGCGTTATTTAATATCATACTAATTTTTCAATTACTAAATCACAGGGTTAATCGTTGGAATTTTCTGTGCTTTACGCTCGTTTTGCGCGGCTTTATCCGTCTCTGTCGAATAAGGCTTGTCACTAGCGAACTTAGGATTGAACGTTTGCGTCCTTGGCGATACAGGTAAACCAATTTCAGCCAAACTATCCGTCTGCCCGGCTTGAATATTATCACCTTCAAATAAACGCTCATCATTATCGCGATCAAGGCTGAGTGTTTCAAAGTCAAATAATTCGCGGTCGGCTAATTGTGATGGCGCAACGTTTTGCATGGCTTTGAAAATAGAGGCCAAACGCTGCGGGTGAGCGTCATCCCATTCACGCAGCATATCGTTGATGATGGCACGCTGTAGATTGGTTTGACTGCCACATAGGTTACAAGGAATGATTGGAAATTCCTTTAATTTAGCATATTCAATGATGTCTTTCTCTTCGACATAAGCCAATGGGCGAATCAGCATATTTTGCTTGTCATCACTCAGTAGCTTGGGCGGCATTGATTTGAGCGCACCACCATGAAATAAGTTCAAAAAGAAGGTCGCCAGCATATCGTCACGGTGATGGCCAAGGGCAATCTTAGTCGCGCCAATTTGTTTAGCAAAGCCATATAGTGAACCGCGGCGCAGACGTGAGCACGCCGAGCAGTAAGTCTTTCCTTCTGGCACCACGCTTTTGACGATGCTATATGTGTCTTTTTCTAAAATATAGTGGGCGATGCCCTGCTCGTTTAGATACGCAGGTAAGATGTCTTCCGGATAGCCTGGCTGCTTCTGATCGAGATTGACTGCGACGATATCAAAATGAATTGGTGCAATGCGTTTTAGCAGCAATAAAATATCAAGTAAGGTATAGCTGTCTTTACCACCCGAAACACAGACCATCACCACATCGCCATCTTCGATCATATTAAAATCGCGGATTGCCCAAGAGACTTGGCGACGCAGCTTCTTTTGTAGTTTACGAAAGTACGCTGATTCGGTAGGTGCTTGCGCATCGGTAAACTGCTCGTTAATCATGTCCTCATCATTGCCATCTTCAGAGACGTCATCGTACTCTCTATTATCAGTATCGGTGTCCAAAGCCTGACTATCAAAGCCCATTACATCAGATACATCATCAGCTTGAGAAGGAATATTTGGCGTAAATAAGGTTGCTGCGGTCATAAGTTACTCAATATCTTTATAAGGGTGATTTTACTATAAAGCGATTTGCGATAAAGCTTTTAAAGCATTATCACCAATGTCATGTGACTGATACTTTAAAAGCTGCGATTATAACAAATATTGCTAACAGATTGAAAAGATGACAGTAATACCGACTTTATTTTATTGCAGTGCTATGTAAACTAGCTTTGTCAGCTTAGTGACGGGTGATTGGTCGCTTCGTGGTTCTGTAGTAGACGTATTTTTGCTAAAATAGCCGTTTTCGTAAACCAATAATAGATATCACTATGACTAACGTTACTTTGCAAAATACCTCCAATCAAGTATCAGATGCTGATTTAGCTGCTCTTACCAAAAGCCAAAATGCGGTTGTCCTTTTATCAGGCGGTCTCGATTCGGTGACTTGCTTATATTGGGCAAAAGCACGCTATGCATCAGTGACAGCTGTCAGCTTCAACTATGGTCAGCGTCATAATAGTGAACTTGTCGCCGCAAAGACCATCGCTGAGACAGCAGGTGTCAATCATAGAATCATTGATATTGATATCGCACAACTGGGTGGCTCATCATTAACAGATCACAGCATGATCGTGCCAGACGGTGATTCGGACAAATTCCCTAGCAAAAAACGCGACGAAATCGATAACGACGCTATCCCAAATACCTATGTGCCTGCGCGCAATACTATTTTCTTATCATACGCGTTAGCAGTCGCCGAAGTCGCTGATGCCAATCATATCGTCATTGGTGTCAGCTCAGTTGATTACTCGGGCTATCCTGATTGTCGCCCAGAGTATATAGCTGCCTTTGAACATATGGCTAACCTTGCGACAAAAGCAGGCGTCACTGGTCATCGCTTATCGATTCAAACCCCATTACAGCAATTGTCAAAAGCACAAACTATCGAGCTTGGTCTGTCATTAGGTGTCGATTACGGACAGACGATTTCTTGTTATCGTGCAGATGCCAATGGTCTTGCTTGCGGTGTTTGTGATAGCTGCGCATTACGTCGTCAAGGCTTTGCCCAAGCTGGAGTGACCGACCCTACTCATTATCAGTCTTAATTAATTTTGGTCAGTCCTATATAAGTTGGATACGGTATCAGGAGCGCTTATTCCGCTATCCTTCCTTATGCTTAAATCATATCGAACCCACTATGCATCAACGCTAAATGTTGCGTGGTATGATGATACCCATCAACATTCGCGCAACATTCGCTTGCATTAACACAGCACGTTGTTCTTGTATTCTAATCGACATACTTGCTATCGTATGAACGATTATATTTATCGAAAGATGTAACTGACGATATCGGTCACTCATATATTGATGAGTTGACTTTGCATTGAGTAAAAGACAAAAAATTGACGCTACCCGTAAGAGGAAATTTATGAAGTTGTTGCCAGTACTACCCCTAGCCTTAGCGGCCCTGTTTGCCATGCCACAAGCTAACGCTGCTGACATTAAGCAAGACAATATCAATTCATGTGTCAATGGCGCAGTCAAGTATAAAGTCGCTGATAAAAGCAACGCAACCAAACTATGTAACTGTACTATTGGTGTGCGCAGCAACATGACTATCGGTCAAATGTGGGAAATCGAAAGCTACGCGCAAGATAAGAAAGACCCTTCTAATCTGCCCTATGTGAAAGCGATGCAAAAAGATTTGCAGCAATGCACCGTTGGCTTAGATTTGAAGAAGCCGCAAAAACCTGCTTAATCTCTAATCGTTTGATATACAAAAGACTGGCTATTGCCAGTCTTTTTTGTTGCCAATGAATGGGCAAAGTGTAAAACTGATTATTTATTTCTACTAATCTGCCTATAATAAGAACACTATAAATAGAACCATCATTAAGCCAATACACATAACTAAAACTAATAAGGATTTTATAATGGCCAAGCCAACTACAGAAACCATTCACCTACCTGATTTTCCAGTAACCATAGTACGCAAACTTGCTGGTAACTTTATTCATGATGAAATCAATCTAAAAGAGATGGTCGCCAATACTGATAAAGGCCTTATTCTCTATTTCTATCCCAAAGACAATACGCCAGGCTGCACCACACAGGCAACAGAGTTTACCACGCACCTTCATGACTTCGATGAATTGGGATACGACATTATCGGTGTCTCTCGTGATAGTGTTGAATCTCATGAAAAATTTATCGATAAGTATGACTTACAGATTCCACTTATCAGTGACACTGATGAAAAGCTATGCCAGTATTTTGATGTTATCAAAGAAAAAAATATGTACGGCAAAGTTACGCTAGGCCTTGTACGTTCGGCATTTGTATTCAATAAAAACAGTGAGCTGACTCATGCACAGCGTAACCTACGTGCCAAAGACTATACCAGTCGTTTACTGACTATATTGGCGCCTTAATTATTGGTGTCATAATTATTGGTTCTGTAATTAAGTCAGTATTATTGACGTTATAGTTAAATCAGTATTGATCATAAGAACGATAAAAACCGAATAAAAAATATAAGCCAAGCATTCAGTCCATTACTGAGTATAACCTTGCCCCTATTAGAGAATAATATGAATAAACAATCTGACACGACCACCGACGATACGCCTAAAGAAGTCACGCGTAAAGTATCTGTCGCTATTATTGGCGCGGGTACCGCAGGTCAAAATGCTTTTCGCCAAGCAAGTAAGATCAAAGATGACGTGGTCATTATTAATGAAGGATTTTGGACCACGACCTGTATTGCGGTCGGCTGTATGCCTAGTAAGCTGCTAATTGCAGCGGCTGATCGCGCACATGATACCAACCATTCTGCTGAGTTTGGTATTCATGCAACGGCGCAAATTGATGGCAAACGAGTCATGGAACGTGTGCGTGACGAACGTAGTCATTTTGCCAGCTACATTAAAAAGCAAGTAGACAGCTGGCCTGATCATAAGAAAATCGACGGTCGAGCTCTTATTAATGAGCAAGGGCTAATCGAGGTCAATGATGAGCTAATTGCTGCTGAACAAATCATTGTCGCCACCGGTAGCTCGCCGTTTATTCCTGATGGATGGGCGGATAAGCTTGGTGACACCATGCTCACTTCTGATAGTGTCTTTGAGCTTGAAGATCTGCCAAAGACCATGGCTGTCGTTGGTGCTGGTGCTATTGGTCTAGAGCTTGCACAAGCGTTTACACGTTTAGGTGTAGAAGTCACGCTGCTAAACCGTGCCAAACAAGTGGCTGGTCTAAAAGATGATGATATTAATAATAAAGCCATGGATTGCTTAAGTCATGAATTGACCATGCATCTAGGCAGTGAAATTACCGATGTAGGCACAACAGCAGATGACGGTAATAAAAGTGCGTTTATCAAATATAAAGACAGCGCTGGTGAGTCTCAGCAATGGCAAGGCGAGTACGTCTTAGTTGCTACTGGTCGTCGCAACAATATTAAGCAGCTGGGTGTCGAAAACTTGGGCGTTGAGCTAGACGATAAGAACCGTCCAAAAGATTTAAGTAAAAAAACAGGCCAAATTGGCGACTTAAACGTCTATATCGTTGGCGATGCCAATGCTAATATTCCGTTACTGCATGTGGCTAGCGATGAGGGCTATAGTGCAGGCAGTATGGTCTGCGAGAACACAGAAGCGGCCTATATTCGCCCACCTGCGACTCCTTTCTCTATCGTATTTTGCTCACCGCAAATCGTCAATGTTGGTATGTCGCTACCAGAGATTCAAAAAGATTCAGAACTAGAATTTGTTATCGGTAGTGTGAGCTTTGATAATCAAGGACGTAGCCGTGTAATGGGTGTCAACTGCGGCTTACTACATATCTATGGCTGTAAAAAGACAGACAGAATTTTAGGCGCTAGTATGGTCGGTCCTGATGCTGAATATATCGGTCATATACTTGCTACAGCGATTACCAATGATTTGAGTATTAAAGATATGCTCGACACCCCTTTTTATCATCCGACGATACTAGAGGGACTACGTACGGCGTTACGTGATGTGCAGTACAAAATGGAGATACCTTTCCAATCTCTAGATACCCAAAAGGATAACTCTTAACAGGCCCTTTGACTAAGTCCTCAAGTCAGCAATGCCTTTAAATTAATAGTAGCTAGTCTTAACCATTACTTTATTTGATTGCTTTGACGACTTGAGGTAATTTATAAATATATATTCATTTATAATTTTTTGTACAAACACATCCTGCATGGACGAAAAAATGCCAATCGCTAGTGTTACCGACTTTTTTCAAGAGATCGTTCGCGACTTACATACTAGCCTATATCTTGCTCTCGGCGGCTCTATCGATGAAGAGTCACTTAATTGGTCCTCTCAAGCAGTAGAATTGGCGAGCACTGGCATCAAAATCCTAATACTGCTTGCGGTATTGGGATTTTTTTATTGGTTGGCCAATTATATCCTTAGACAAAGCCGTGCCAAAATTCGATTAAATGAGCGCCGCACTAAGATTGTCCGTTCAGTTTTGCGCTATGTCTGGATTGTCGCCAGTCTGATAGCAATTATGAGTCAGATAAACTTTGAGCCAGAAACTATCAAAGCTACTGCGAAGGCAAGCACTTGGGCAGGTATCTATTATGTACTTTGGGCATCATCAGGACAAATCATTCACAGAGTCCTACAGCACTATGGTCTCAATGCTTCCATAGAGCAGCTACTCAAAAATATTTTATCTGTACTACTATTGGTACTTGGGCTGGCCAGCGTCATGGCTCAATTTGGCTTCGACATTGTATCGTTAGTAGCGGGTTTGGGTATTGTTGGTTTGGCAGTAGGTTTTGCCGCTCAGTCTACCCTTGCTAATTTTATCGCTGGTATCACTATTTTACTTGAGCAGTCTTTTCAAGTTGGTGACTGGATTCATATCAATGATAATGAAGGACGCGTGGTACTTATCGCGTTGCGCACCACTCATATCCTCACTCGAGACAATATCACTGTCATTATTCCAAACTCTAATGTTGCCTCCTCCGAGGTGATTAACCTGACTTCCAAGAACTTTATACGTTTTGATATTCGTGTACGTATCGCGTTCGAAGATGATATTGAGACAGCTCGCAAGGAAATCTTGCAAGTACTCAGCGATACTGATGCAGTACTTAATCGTCCTGAGACTTCAGCGACCGTGGCAGAAATCGGCGAGTACGGGGTATTTTTTATCGTACGTTTTTGGGTCAAACCAGCAGCCGTTGCCCGCATACCCAAAATCAAAGAAGTGCTGCAAGAAGAGATTAAAATCGCGTTTGACGCGGCTAATATCTCTACGCCTTATCCGCATATGCGATTGCTCATGCCAAAGGATGTTGACTACCCTATCGCAACCAAGCCCTTTGCGACCACCACTCAAATCGTCCCAGAGGAATTACCACTGACGAAAGGTGAGTAGAGAATTTGCTTTCCCATATTTAACTATCACATCTTAAAATCTTAAACACGGCTACTTTGAACCATCCTACTGTGAATTATGGTAAAATTGCCGGTTACACCGATTATCTTATTATTTGCTTTTTTGTCAATTTAGCCCACAGGTACCCGTATGACCGAACAAACCGCGCCCGCATCTCTAACAGCAGCTTCACCAGAGTTGTCGCTTGATCTTATTATTACCTGTGCCGATGGGCTTGAAGCACCACTGCAGACTGAGCTAACCAGTTTTGGCATTGACAGCGAAATCAAAAGTACCGGCCGTCTAGCCGTAACTGGTGGTTTACGTGAGCTATATACCATCTGCCTATGGTCACGCGTGGCCTCGCGCGTATTGATGCTGATTAAACGTAAAAACATCAATGCAGAATACGACGTTGCAGAGCAGCTATACGGCTTGGCAAAATCGGTCAATTGGACTGAGCAATTTAGCCTAGAGCAAACCTTTGCTATTCGTCTGTCTGTCGATAAGCGTGTCGCTGTCAGTCAGCAATTTGCCATGCTACGTATCAAAGATGCGATTGCCGATACCTTTAACGAAGTTTACGACAGCCGTCCTAACGTCGACAGCAAAAACCCAGACTTCTCTGTTTTTGCTACCATCAATGACAAGCAAGCTGAGTTGTATTTAGATCTGTCAGGTACCAGTTTGCATCGCCGTGGTTACCGTGTGGCCATGACAGAAGCACCATTAAAAGAAAACTTAGCAGCTGCCCTACTCTATAGTGCTGGTTGGCACAAGAAAAACGAAGCGGGCGACGCACCTTTTTATAATGCGTTAATTGACCCAATGTGTGGCTCTGGAACGTTCCTTATCGAAGCATTATTGATGCATTGCGACTATGCCGTGGGTATCGACAAAGCTGCCAATCAATTTGGCTTTTACCAGTGGCAGCATCATGATGAGACGCTATGGCAAGAGATGATCGATGATGCTCAAACACGTTTCCGCGAAGCATTAGAGATTGCCAATGAGCAGCCTGATACATTGCCGCTGATGTTGGGCTTTGATGCTGATAGTGGTGCGATTCTTGCCACAGAAAAAAACTTAATTGCCGCAGGTTTACAAGACCTTTTACCATTACTCGATATCGAACATCGTGCGCTTGACCAACTCAGCAACGTGCTCAAGCCATTAGTCAATGATGGTCGATTGAGCAATCCTTTGGTCATTACCAACCCACCATATGGTGAGCGTTTGGGTGATGAAGAAATGATTAAGCCGTTGTATCAAGCAATTGGGCTGATATTGCAAGATAGCTTTGCCGGTAGTGGCATTGATCCGATGCTTGGTATATTGGCCTCTCATGTCGAACAAGTAGATATTCTACCGATTAAAGAACCAAAAACCTTACGCTGTCATAATGGTGCCATCACCGTCTATTTCCGCTACGGAACGCTTATTGCTGGGCAAACAGGCAATCTTGTTAGTCGTTTTGAGAAACGCGAGATTGAAGTAGAAGATGGACAAGACTTTATTAATCGTCTGCAAAAAAACCTTGCTAAGCTTAAGAAACTGGCCAAAAAAGACAATGTAAGCAATATTCGTGTTTACGATGCTGATTTACCTGATTTCAAAGTCGCGATCGACTTATACGGTGATTATGCGCATGTGCAAGAATATGCGCCGCCAAAGACCATCCCACCTGAGACTGCGAAAAAACGCTTTAACTTGGCATTGATGGGTATTCGTGAAGTCTTTGATATTAACCGTGAACAGATCTTTATCAAAACGCGTGCCCGTCAGTCTGGTAACGATCAGTACAGCAAGCAGAACACCACAGAAAAGCGTGGCAAGTTTCATGTTGCGCGCGAAGATGGTGCCTATCTGTATGTCAACTTTACAGATTACTTAGATACTGGTCTGTTTATCGATCACCGTAATATGCGTGCTCGTATCAAGGACAACAGCCGCGGTAAAGCAGTACTTAACCTGTTCGCTTATACTTGTACCGCAAGTGTGCATGCAGCGCTTGCTGGTGCGAAAAAAGTCACTAGCGTTGATTTGTCACAGAACTATCTAGATTGGGGCAAACAAAACTTTGTTTTGAACGGTTTGGACGTTAGCCGTAATAAGTACCAGTTCGTTGCTGCCGATATCTTTGAGTGGATTAAAGACAATACCGAACAGTTCGATGTTATCTTTATCGATCCACCGACCTTCTCAAACTCTAAGAAATTCCAAGGTACTTTTGATGTGCAACGTGACCATGCTGCATTGATTAATCGTGCCATGAACCGCCTAACTTCCGATGGTGTCTTGTACTTTTCTAACAACTTTACGCGTTTTGAGTTAGATGAGCAGTTGACTCAGCGTTATGACATCATTGATATCACGCAAAAAACCATTGGCTTTGATTTCAATATCAAAAAACCGATTCATCAAAGCTTTGAGATTCGTCATCGTCAAAGTCTATAATTCGAAGTTTTAAATTTATAGTTTAGAATCTAAAGTCCGTACACAGGATTTTGATAAATAAAACTATAGATTTATAGTGGCAGCATAAGTACCTGAAACTTCTGTTTTTTGCCGAATGTATATGAAATATAACAATGGTCCAATCAGCTTTGATTGGGCCATTTTTTGTTGCTATGATAGAGCGTTACTAGGCGATGGATTTGCGCAGTTATTGCGTAAGCATCGCCTTTTTTCGATTACCTTATAAAACCACTAACGTCTAATAAAAAGGATAACACCATGGCTTTATCACTTAATAAAGGCGGTAATTTATCGCTAACGAAAACTGACCCAAACTTAACCAAGTTACTTATCGGTCTTGGTTGGGATGAGCGCGCCACTTCTGGTGCTGAGTTCGATCTTGATGCTAGCGTATTTTTGCTAAATGGCGCGGGTAAAGTGCGCGGCGATCATGACTTTATCTTTTACAATCAGCTGAAGTCTGACAATGGCGCTGTCGAGCATACTGGTGACAACCGTACTGGTGAAGGCGACGGTGATGACGAAGTTATCAAAGTCAACCTCACTCAAGTACCTGCAGACGTAGATAAAGTAGTTGTGACAGTGACTATCCATGACGCTGCAGCGCGCAGCCAGAACTTTGGTCAGGTCGCCAATGCCTTTATCCGTGTCGTCAATGAAGAAACAGGCACTGAAGTCGTACGTTTTGATTTAGCAGAAGACTACTCTGTAGAGACAGCAATGGTGTTTGGCGAAGTATATCGTCACAACGGCGAATGGAAATTCCGCGCTGTTGGTCAAGGCTATTCAGGCGGCTTGCAAGCGATGTGTCAGCAATACGGTGTTGATATCTAAAACCATTATTTACTGGTATTTAGTCAGTTATTAGTCACCGTCATCACGTCCAAAATAGCAAACCGCCATCGTTGCAAATAGTCACAATTTTTAATGGCCAAATGACTAGTAATGCTTTACGTTTCGTTTAAAATTATGCATAAAAAGTGGTTAGTAATAACCGCTTTTTTGCGGTTCATGCCTATACTAGGTAGACCTTAGCTTTACGCAACCATACAGGATGTGTCATGAGACATTTTTATTTAGACTTTATCTTTACCGCAATTGCTTTGGCAATAGCAGCATGGTGGGGATATTCACATGGCGGTATGGGTGGCATGATAGCCACTCTTTCTATTACCGCTATTTTGGCCGTCATGGAGATTTCATTATCTTTTGATAATGCGGTGGTCAATGCTTCAGTCCTTAAGGGCTGGGACGAATTTTGGAAAAAGATATTTTTAACCGTTGGTATCCTAATCGCCGTATTCGGTATGCGATTGGTCTTCCCTATTGTCATCGTCGCGGTTACTGCTGACCTTGGTATGATGGAAGTCATCAACTTGGCTTTATATAGTCCTGAAGAGTACTCAGCAAGACTGATGGCACACCATGCGGAAATCTCAGCATTTGGTGGTATTTTCTTACTATTGGTATTCTTGAACTTTATTTTTGATGACAAAGAAGTACATTGGTTTGACTGGCTTGAGAGCCGTTTAGCCAAGCTAGGTAAAGTCGATGCCATGAGCGTATTTGTAGCGCTTATCGTCTTGATGATTGCGGTATCGTGGGCTAATGCAGAGCAGTCAAGCGCTGTCCTAATCGCAGGTGTTTGGGGTATCTTGGTTTATCTGGGCGTACAGGTTGTATCGGGGATGCTTGAGGGTGACCTTGAAGAAGACCTAGAAAACGAAGAGAATGGTTCGGGCGCTGCGGCGACCAGTGCCATTATGAAAGGCGGTATCATTGGTTTCCTATACTTAGAAGTCCTAGATGCCTCATTCAGTTTCGATGGCGTGATTGGCGCATTTGCAATTACTAATGATGTGATTGTTATCATGTTAGGTCTTGCGATTGGTGCGATGTTCGTACGTTCTATGACTATCTTCTTGGTAGACAAAGGCACGCTTGACGAGTTCATCTATCTTGAGCATGGCGCACATTATGCCATCGGCGCATTGGCACTGATTATGCTATTGTCAGTGAAGTTCCATGTACCAGAGATTATTACTGGTCTGATTGGTATAGCCTTTATTGGTTGGGCGCTGCTAGCGTCACTTCAGCATCGTAAAGCTGAGAAAGCAAGCCTAAACTAAGGCGTGTTCTCAGTGTAGTCTGTATCTAGTTATATATCTAAGCAGGTCATATCATCAGGTATGGCCTGTTTTTTTGTCACACTTTTTGCCACACTGTTAGGTCTTGTGGAAGCCCCAAGATATCGAAATGACCCATAATTGAGACAATCAATGGTTAAAGTTACGTTTGCCCTGTTACTATTACCCTATCTTCAGTTAAAATCCTCATCCTTAAATAACTTGTCGAAATAAGACCCTATAAACGATATGCAAAAAATTCTTGATGATATTGCCGCAGAAATGGCAAGTGAAACTGACCGCGGCAAAGTAGCAGATTATATCCCGCAATTGGCTCATGTCGATCCGAACCAGTTCGGTATAGCTGTAGCGACTCCTGATGGGCATATGTATGCAGCAGGTGATGCCAGTACACTGTTTTCGATCCAAAGTATCTCTAAGGTATTTACCTTAACCATTGGTCTTGGCAAGCTAGGCGATACACTTTGGACACACGTCGGACGCGAACCATCTGGCGATCCTTTTAATTCAATTGTGATGCTCGAGCATGAGTCTGGCCGACCGCGCAACCCATTTATCAATGCTGGTGCCATTGCCGTGGTGGATGCTATTATGATGGGGCATAAACCCAAAGAAACACTGGGTGAAATCCTGCAGTTTGTTCACCTCATTGCAGATGATGAGTCAATTCGCTTTGATCATAAAGTAGCGGCTTCTGAGATGGCGCACAAGGACCGGAATGCCTCTCTGGCGCACTTTATGAAATCCTTTGGTCGTTTAAGACACGATGTGGATAATGTATTAGGTACGTATTTTCATCAGTGCTCAATTGCAATGAACTGCCAACAGTTGGCCAGTGCCGGTCTTTATTTAGTGTCTAACGGAGTTGATAAGCACTCAGGAGTACGTGTAATCAATGAAAAACGAGCACGCCGTATTAACTCATTGATGATGATGTGTGGTCATTATGATGGTTCTGGCGAATTTGCTTACCGCGTGGGCTTACCAGGCAAAAGTGGTGTTGGTGGCGGTATTTTGACGATAGCACCTGGTAAAGGTTCTATCGCTGTCTGGTCACCAGGGCTTGATCATGTAGGTAACTCTAAGCTTGGACTAAAAGCACTAGAGCGCTTCGTACAAAAAACTGGCTGGTCGGTTTTTGCAGAATAAGAGATACATGTATATTTATCTAAATAGGTTTTTTGTATAATGCCATGCTCTCATACTAGCTGCGAAGCATACCTAAGCCATGAGTTGGTTTATTCTAAGCCCATATAGTCAGTCGGTGCTTTTTAAAGCGATTGTTTTATCTAAGCTACCTTTGTGCTAAATCCCTTTTGTATGAAACATTACTTTTCATAACAATATCTTAACGACTATTGCTAAGTTGATTAGAAATTATCAAAGATACAGAAGTATTATGTCCCTTAGTAAGCATATAGTAAGCGCACAAAATACGCCTTGCTTAGTGAGCAAACGCTTAGTATAGTAAAACCTAATGATATGCAGGGCATAGCGTACAGGTAAGTTTTTATTATTTGCTCTGAGATATCAGTCACTGCACAACTTTTAGTTTATTTTTTATCACTCAATCCACTTAACTATTAATCCAAAGGATATTTGTATGGCTATTAGCTTAACAAAAGGCGGCAACGTAAACTTATCAAAAGAAGCGCCAGGTTTAACTAACATTACAGTCGGTTTAGGCTGGGATCCACGTGCCACTGACGGCCAAGAGTTTGACTTAGATGCAATCGGTTTCTTGATCAATGAAGCAGGCAAAGTCCGTAACGACCAAGATTTTATCTTTTTCAATAACTTAAAATCAGACAATGGCGCTGTTGAGCATACTGGTGATAACCGTACTGGCGAAGGCGATGGCGATGATGAGAAAATCAAAATCAATCTTGCGAGCATTCCAGCTGACGTCAACAAAGTAGCTATCTGTGCAATCATCTATGAAGGCCAAGCGCGTAACCAAAACTTCGGTCAAGTTGGTGATGCTTACATCCGCGTTGTAAACGACAATGGTGAATCTGAAATCGCTCGTTATGACTTATCAGAAGATGGCAGCACTGAAACAGCGATGATTTTCGGTGAATTATATCGTCACAGCGGTGATTGGAAATTCCGTGCGGTCGGTCAAGGTTTCAGCGGTGGTCTAGGACCATTAGCAGCCTCTTATGGCGTAAATGTTTAACGTTAAAACCAACGTAAACGTTTAGCAAGCCAATTATCATAATCAGACGTCTGGTTATGATCTAATGAGCCATCAAGTGTGCCCCTTTAACGCATTTGATGGCTTTAAATTTAATTGGCTTATCATTAAAAGCTATAGAGCACTTAAAAGCACACGCACACATTAAGAGCATTTAACAAAGATATTAGAATAAGGATTTGCAAGCCATGGCCGCAACATTCAGTTTAATCGGTACTATTGAACCTTTTTTGCATTGTAATCTTAAAAAAGGCGATTCAATTTATTGTGAAGCCAATGCGATGGTAATGATGGAGTCCAATCTTGAGCTGAAAGGTAAGCTACAAGGTGGGCTGATGCAGTCACTGATGCGCCGCTTTGCAAACGATGAATCGTTGTTTCAACAGCAGATTGAAGCGGTTAATGGTGAGGGCGACTGTCTGCTTGCGCCCACGCTCGATGGTGATATGCAAATCATAGAAGTTGGCAAGCAGCAGTATACATTGAGTGATGGTGCGTTTGTCGCGGCCCAAACTGGCGTCGATATCAGAGCCAATATTCAGCGCAACTTAGGCGGTGCAGTATTCGGTGATACAGGCGGCTTTATGGTGATGCAGACCCAAGGCCAAGGCCAAGTCGTGGTATCTGGTTTTGGCTCGTTGTTTGAGATTGATGTTACACCAGACAAAGACGTCATTATTGATAACGGTCATGTGGTCTGCTGGGACTCAAATCTTGAATACAAACTGTCAGTTTCGACCAGTAAGAAAAAAGGCATCATGAGCAATATTATCAACTCTGTTACTAGTGGCGAAGGTATGGTTCTGAACTTCTCAGGAAGTGGCAAAGTCATTATTTGCTCGCGCAATCGTGACAGCTATCAAGGTTGGATACAAAGCGTCCTAGGTAGTAGCTCAGGAGGACGTGGCGGCGGTGGTGGCTTCTTAGACAATATCTTATAGTAAATTTCGCAATTTATACCAATTTCTAACTTTATTTTTAAACGGTTTTACTCACAATTATTATAAGGATACTCACATGGCAGTTAGTCTTCAAAAAGGTCAAAAAATCTCCCTAAGCAAAGAAGCTGGTGGCGAGCTGACTCAAGTTAAACTAGGTCTAGGCTGGGATGTTGCGCAAGGGCCACAAGATAAAAAAGGTGGCTTCTTAGGAAAATTATTCGGCGGCGGTTCTGGCGGCGATTCTATCGATTTAGATGCTTCATGCATCATGTTCGACGCTAACAAGCAAGCGGTCGATGCAATTTGGTTCAGTCAGCTAAAATCGAAAGACGGCAGTATCGTGCATACTGGTGACAACCGTACTGGCGACGGTGATGGCGATGATGAAGTCATCAATGTCGATCTCTCAAGAGTACCTGCCAATGTGGTTTCATTGGTATTTACGGTCAATAGCTTTACTGGTCAAACGTTTGAGACAGTAGAAAATGCGTTTTGCCGTATCGTTAATGCCAATAATAACAGTGAAGTAGCACGTTATAACTTGTCTGCCCAAGGTGGACATACAGCGATGGTAATGGCAAAAGTTTATCGTCATAACAATGAATGGAAAATGCATGCGATTGGCGAGACTGCTTCTGGTCGCACCTTCCATGATTTAATGCCTGCTATCACACCGCATGCGTAATTGACTTTAGACTTTAACTGGATTATTACCAATCTAGTTAAATAGTTTATTTCAAAAGAGAGCGGCCCATCTATCAATAGATGGGCCGCTCTTTTATGTTTATTATTTATAGTTAAGAATACTACTTACGTCCACGTTTCCAGCTAAAGCCCCAGTTAAATGCTTTGTCCATTTCTTGGTGACCTTTAAAGTATTGGTTGATACGCTCAACATTGATACTGCCTTGCTGATTGACCAAACGGGCAATGGCACACATTGGTAGATTACCCGCACCTTCGGTCAAACGTGTCTCAATCGGTGATTGCTCTGGCACATGGATAGTTACAACCCCATCGGTTTTTTCCCAGTTAGGTGCGCCTTCGTAAATAAACGCAAAGATAAATACCTCTTCAATCTGCGACCATTGCTGACCGTTAATATCTAGCCATTCACCACCACTTACCTGCCCCGTTCTATCATCCGCACGTAGGCAAACATAAGGCGCTGATTGTAAACTACCAAAGCGATTGCCCAACGCTTGAATCAGGGTTTTTTCACCATTTTTTAGATGAATCATAGCGCCGACATCTAGATCGATACCACTTGATTGATGCTGCTTAAACAGATCTCCCAGTATGCCTTTCTTGGGCGCTGCTTTATCACTTGGCGGGCGTTGATTCCAATCTAAATTGACCGATATTTTACCAAAGTCATCACGTTTTTTAAGATTAATGCTAGATTGGTTTTTAGTTAAGGTTATTTTACTTAAGTTAATCGAAGGGTTAGCGGGAATCGGTGGCGGATTATTAGTTTGAGAGGTGCTGCCTACTTTTTGCGTATTGATTGGTCGCTGAGTGTTGATAGGTTGAGACTGGCTTTGGGCAGGGTTATGATTTTGGGCAGGTGCGTCATCAGCGATTTCCACACCAAAATGCTCAGATAAAGGTTTTAACCCTCCCTCAAATCCTTGGGCGATAAAACGAAATTTCCAGCTTCCTTGTCTGCGATAGCATTCAGCCAATATAATGGCTTTTTCATTACGTCCAGCGCTACTCAGCTGACAGGTCATCAGTACTTGACTACCCTGTAAGACTTGAATGTCCACATCGCCAACTTGCGACAGTGTTTGCGCATTAGAGAACGCTAGGGCAATTTTCTCAATACTTGCAGGCTGTCCAGACAAATTAATATCAAAAAACCCATCACTGTCATGACCGCGAAAGCTAACGCTACCATCATCGCTACGTGTCTGACCATAAAATATCATGTCTCCATCACCGCGTACTTTGCCGTCATTAGACAGACGATAAGCGGCACAGTCAATGGCGTTTTGGCTTAAAATGCGAATGCTAATATTGTCAGTCGGTAGTGGCGCATTGGCACCTGCAATTAGTTTTTGAGGTTGGTTTTGACTCATCATACGTCCTTTAGATTATTTATTATGCTGTTGTCATTGTCATGCCGACTATCATCATATAGTAGCATGGATATTATGAAAGTTTTGAATCAGGCAATCGTGATATAAGCGATAAAGTCATCCTTACAAATCCCTATGACTATTTTATCAGAGGCGTTTATAACGCATATCATTTGTATATAATACGTCCTATTGAACCGTATACCTTTTCTAATATTACTACTAGATTTGCAGTAGCAGTATTGACTTGCCCATTCCCCTACATCTACACCTAATGATAACGCTGAGAGAATTATGAATAATCTTGCTGACAATAGTAACCCTTCAATACCAGTAGCAGCGTGGTTAGCTGAAGGCCAATCTAGCCAGCGTGATATGTTAGATAGCTTACAAAATCTAAAGAGCAAATCAAGCAGTCCTTCAAACAACCCTTTTCAAGTTATTGCCTCACACCGTCATGATAGACCTGAGATTTTCGAATTTGCCGATATAGTTTATCGCGAGCCATCTGACTCGATTGCAGATACTGATACCCAAATGACTAGCGAACTTGCCATACCACGCTGGCAGTTCGTATTGGAACAAGCTCAAAAGCATAACGTAAAAGTACTACTGACTGGACGCAATGGTATCGATTATGAAGCGCAACGTGAGAAATTTTACGCTGCGGGTATTCGCTTATTAACAGGTGCAACCAGCGTGGCGGCACTAGAATCAATCGATGATAAATTTGCTTTTATGCAGCACTGCCACGCTCATAATATTCCAGTGGCAGATGCATGGCGTTTTGACAATACGGCGGAGCTTGAGGCTTTACTCGCCGAACATGGTGACCAACCTCTATGTGTGAAACCTGTTGTCGGTATTTTTGCCCAAGGGTTTTGGCGATTAGATACGGGTAAAGCATATGACGAGCAGTACGATAGCTTTGAGCACTTATACTTTACTGAAGAGAAAAAAATAAATACAGCCCAATTTGTGAATGCCTATGCTGACAGCGAAATGGTACACGAGCGACCTATTCCAATGTTGCTTATGCCTTATCTGTCAGGGCAAGAGTACTCTATCGATGTAGTTTGTGAATATGGTGAAGTCCTAGCTGCTGTCACTCGTCATAAAACAGGAAAAATACAACACGTTGGTTATGAGCAGTCTGTCATGGATGTCGTAATCCCTTTGATTAGGGCTTTTGGCTGTGATGGCATTGTCAGTGTACAAACTAAAGCTGATGATAGCGGTCAGCACCGAGTTCTTGAGATTAATAGTCGTCCATCAGGTGGTATTGGGTATACTTCTCATAGTGGGATTGATTTGACGCAAGTCGGATTTTCTTACTGGTTGGGCTTGTCAGAAAAACCTAACTTAGAGACCAATATTCAGCATATTGAACCATGCCAAGTACGCTCTATCATGATGAGTGTCAAAATTGAAAAGGATAATGAATAAATAGTCTACTAAGCATGCACGTGGTTAGCAAATGATTTGAATAGGCACAAAAAAAGGTTTTTAGATTAATATCTAAAAACCTTTTTTATTATCTTCATTCTTGAAAAGTATTAAAAATCAACGTTTAAAATTACTCGCCAAAGGCTAGTGTCGCTTGCTTAGGTGCATTTTTAGAAGCAATGACCCATAGTAAGCTCAATACGATTGCTGAACCGATGAAGATCATAATTGATGAAGATATGGCACCTGCATGCGTATAATCCATAGACATTGAGTGATCAGTCATCGTCATTTCCATCGCGGCTATACCAGTGTAATGCATACCACAAACGGCAAGACCCATAATAAACGCACTACCAAAACGCTGTAATGTACCACGTAGATTGAATGCCAACCATAGCGCAGCGATAGCGGCTGCAATAGCAATTACAATCGATAAGATAAGCAGCGGTATATTATATGACATGGTAGCGTCCATCTGCATAGAGGCCATACCGGTATAATGCATGGCTGCAACACCCAGTCCAGTAAGTACGCCGCCACCGATTAACTTAGCAACGCTTGGTTCACCGCGACCTACGATGACAATACCGACTGCAACGAAACAAATCGCGAGTAGCATTGATACAATTGTCAGACCCAAGTCATAAGTCACAGGCATCTTCATATCTACTGCCATCATACCGATATAGTGCATAGACCAAATTGCACCACCGATAGCAATCGATGATAGCGCTACCCAAAAATACAAATCCGTTCCTGGCTTAGCAGAAGGTACCCGAATGGCAAGGTTTAAGCCAACATAAGAACCAAATACTGCAATGGCGTATGAGACCAACACCAAAAGTAAGTTATATTCAACTTCCATCATTTTTTTGCCTTTTATCTATCATAAGAATTGAGTCAAATAACGTTACTCTTATTGCAACACGGTGCGTCATTCGCTCGTTGATTTTTTTGCATAGACATAAAATTATCTACACACAATTTTTACTACCCAATGGTAAATTCACAAATATTGGTACTACCTGCGCCGCAGTTAGTTTCTTCAACTTGAACCACATCTATAGCAGGGTTGCTTGCCAAAAAGCCTTCTATATAGCCCACAATAAAATGACATCCTGAGTGAGTATAATCTGACGACTTACAGAACGGACATTTGATTAAATAGATCACATTGTTTTTTGCTTTAACTTTAGACAGACCTTTCAGTGCTGGCACAAGCTCACGAGTGATCGTAGTAGGCATCTTCAGTGGACTGCCAAGTGAATAATCACGCTGGTAAATACCGCCGCCAACCTTACGACCCAACTCTTGCAATGCCGTCACACGTCGCTCAATAGGTAAACTATCTTCATACTGGCTGACAATATCTGCTATTTTAGGGTAATAAGCACCAATGGCTGATAAGACGCTTTTCTCATCCAATGTCTTTTTTGCAGGGGCAGCTGACGATCCGCCTTCTTCTTCTATTTCTAGATTAAAAAGCGTACAACCTTCAATTGAAGACAAGTCATCGATTAGATCTTCCTGCGTTTTAGAGCCCAGGCTTCTTGCGATCACATGAATGATGTTACCACCATTCTCTGAAGGTTCTTGCTTTTGGGAGACTAGCTGATAACCTGCTTTAATAAGCGGCGAAATAACATTGACCAGACGAATACGTTCAGAAGACGTTTCTAATGCACAAGAGAATTTCACAGAGCACTCCTTTTCTTAAAATACTGCTACGCTTTCTTATATCAAGCTATCTAGATAAACTAATGTGAATAACGTTTCAAAGGTCCACCAACTGACTTTCTCACAATATAAAAAATATTCAGACATCAACCACACAATAGTTTTTGTATATCTTTTATATTATAAGAAATGAAATATATTCAGTAGATGAAACTTCGATTTTTATAGTTATTAAGCATACAAGTGCTCTAACTACTAGAAATTCATTAATCGAGAAACAGTAACAAGCTTGAAAATAAGATTAGAATTAATAGTTTTAAATCAAATACTATTTTTAAACTTTACAGATAACATTTGGTCACAGTAAAGTTACTAAATAGCAATAGATTTTGATTGTATTATCACCGGAATCTTGTTTTGTAGCAATACACTATATGGCTTTGTCCGATAAGTGGCTCCATTAGCCGACAAATGGCTAGACTGTAAAACTCCATCATTATTTCCTAAAAGTAATTAATTATTAAAAGGAATCCCGAAACTATTTAAACCTATATATCTTGATATATCTATTATGCAATTAATCTTAACTGTATATTAAAACACTTATTAATGTTTTCTCTTTGTAGAATGATAGGTTCAAAATAAAATCAAAACCCTTTGTGTAGTCAGACTTTAGTCTCAAGGATAAAATCATTAAACAATAAAAATAATCATAATCGCGCAAATAAACTAAGGAAATGTGATGTCGAAGCAAGTCGAATTAGTGCTAGGAGCCAATACGGTTATCGAAAACACCAAATGTGCGATCGCATTTTCTACTACTAAACCATTAGAGTTTGGACAGCAGCTTGGACTATTGTGGTTGCCATTAGATGCCCATCGTAAAGCGGTTTGTAGTCCTGCTTATTTACATGAGTCTAAAGACTGGGCTCAGCTCGATAGCAAGGATAATCCAAGCACATGGCAGTTAGATTTACCCCAGTTATTTGATACACTTGGCGTTAATTTCTTACAACTGATTGCTTATGTTTATCATGATCCAAGCCTGAACTTGCCAGCGGTAGAGTTAAACGACGTAAGCCTCACGCTCAACAACGGGGATATTCACTATAACTTCATAACAAACGAGCGGCATGTCAAAGCGGCGATTATATTAGAAATATATCAGCGTAATGGACAGTTCAAATGTCGGGCGCTTGGCGAGGCATCAACCCAAGGCTTGGCGAGCCTTGAGCATCATGTACAGGTTAGTCTGGATGTTCGTCCACCTAGCACACATATACTTATTCAAGAAGCTCAACAGCAGCAGCGTACTCAACCAAATAACGAAGCTCGCCCTCCTCGTCAAGTACAAGCAGGCGAGACTTGGACAGGAACAGCGTTTGCTATTGATCCCTATCATCTGCTGACCTGCTATCATGTGATTGAGTCAGCAGCGATGGTTGGCGTACGTCAGCAAGGTCAGCCTGATCGCGAGGCACAAGTCGTACTCAGCGATATCGGAAGCGACTCAGCTATTATTAGAGTTAGTGATCCTTTGCCTAGCTACCTTCCATTGGCGCAGCAGTGTGTTGATATATTAGGTGAGACCATTACCACACTGGGGTTTCCGTTGTCAGGACTGAGTAGCCAACTCCAAGTCACTCAAGGCTGTATATCAGGATTGACAGGTTTAAATAACGATATCCGTCATATGCAATTCACCGCACCCATTCAGCCTGGATCTAGTGGTAGTCCTTTATTATTGCCGACTGGAGAGGTGGTCGGTATGGTCACATCAAGTCTGGTTCATGAACATGCACAAAATATGAACTATGCGGTGAAATTTCAGTTATTATCTGCCCTACTGGCGAGCGCTGGCATCAGTTTGGAGAACACGTCTGATTTGACCAGTGCTACGCCTCTTACAACACCTCAGCTAAGCAAGCAAAGTCGCAGAGCCTTATGGCTGGTTGGCTGTCAGGGTTAAGAAATCTATTCGATATATAAATAAAAGCGCCAAGGAATATGAATGTTAAATGAGCAACACAGTACGACCATTACCCTACCCCGTGGTACGCTAGATCTAACTTATCAAACCAACTCAGCCACCAATAAAAATGGCGCAGAACAACACGCCCATTATCAGTTAGAAGATTTGCTTGGATTTGCACAGCGTATTAATCCAAAGCGTGCGTTTTTGTTTGTCTCAAAAGTGTTAGGTCGTCATATTCCCGTTGCGCCAAGCATCATGCGAGAGGCATTTACTGATTTGGCTAACTTAGTGCCTAATGAGTTACCTCAACCTATCCTAGTCATTGGTATGGCAGAGACCGCTGTAGGTCTATCTGCTGGTGTCCATCAAGCATTGCAAACGCGCTATCCTCAAGCCCTGCTATTGAACTCTACGCGTCATGCACAGCACAATGAAAGTAGTGATCCAAATGGTACCGACTCCTTGCTGACGACGTTTTGTGAAGACCACAGTCATGCTAGCCAGCATTTGATTTATCAGAGCAAAGATAGCGTTACTCAAGCGCAGCTACTGGCCAGTAAAACATTAATTATGGTCGATGATGAAGCCTCAACGGGTAATACCTGTGTTAATGTCGTCACTGCCTTACGTGAAGCAGGACTGACACAATTAGAACAAGTGCATCTAACAACACTGGTCGACTGGTCATTAGATCAAGAAAACCCTCATCCACAGTCAGATGCTAAGCCTGCACGTATGGCTGATCGTCTCGCTGGTATTGAGTTTCATCGCCATCATTTATTGTCTGGTGCCTGGCAATGGACAGATGCCCCTAATCCTGAACCCATTACAATGCCATCGGTTGATACTACTGCCGCTGGTAGTCAGGCGCTCGGTGATACGGGCAACTGGGGGCGTTTTCCAACGCTAGACAGTACAGAGGGTTTTGCTAACCATCTTTCGAGTTTTCAAGCTGCATTTACGCGCTTCGATGGCCAAGAAAACTTTGATGTTACTCAGCTACCAAAAAGAATCCTAGTATTGGGTAGCAATGAGTTTGTTTGGTTGCCATTTTTATTGGCTGAATGGCTTGAAATAGAGTCTAAAAAACTGAGCGGAAATACAGCGTCCATGGTTAATTTTAGCGCATTAACCCGCTCACCGATTGCGCTTGGTGGGGCGATTAACACGATGCTGAGCTTTAGCGATAATTACGGGCTTGGTATGACCAATTTTGCTTATAACGTTGAGCCTAGTGATTGGGATTTGATTGTGTTGTGTATAGAAACATCAGCTGATAGTGTGGATGCTATGTGGCGAGGTTTGGATAACGTGCTGGTGGTGAGCCCTAATCTTTAAATTGCTCTCTAACTTTCAAACCTATTATTGACGGACGACACCATGACTACCTCATTTTTTAAAGCCAACCCAGATATCATCAAGCCTTATGCCTTGATGGATTTGGATGACACGTTATTCCAAACCCAGCGCAAAATTGATACATGGGACTTACCCACCACTGATCCTGAATCTTTGGTATGTGCGACGGTCAATAAGCAAGACGAACCTTTAAGCTTTATGAGCCAGCGTCAAGCAATCTTTTTTAATTGGTTGCTTGCTAGCACTGAATTAATTGTAGTGACGGCACGGGATCGTAGTGAAATGAAACGCGTTAAGCTGCCATTTGATAGCTGGCAAGTATTGACCCATGGAGCGATTATTTTAACTTCTGACGGAGCGCTGCTGAGCAGTTGGCAGCAGCATATGTATAGTAAGCTTGCGCCATTGCAAGATAAGCTTAATAAGTTAAGTCAATTGTTTGCTAATCACAGTAAAAGCAAGCAAAGTCATTTAGTATTTACACCGCATATCGATAGCTTTAACAATGGCTCTACGGATGAAGGGCTAACCATTTATCTGGCTATCAAACATGCGCAAAAAGATCATCAAGCGCTCGTAGATTTAGCTGAGAAACTGCCCACTTTGATACGTGATTTTGATCAAGATTTCTATGTACATGTGAACGCTAATAACTTAGCGATATTGCCCCATGCGGTTCATAAGCGTCATGCGGTACAGTTTTTATTAGAGCATCATTTAGACCATCAGCGTCCCAGTTTTGGTTTTGGTGATAGCTTAGCTGACTTGCCTTTCTTGCAGTTATTGGACTGGTACGGTATGCCCAATCATGGCCAACTGCATGAGCAATACCAGTCTAAATTGTGAGGCTAAACCATTAGTTTAAACTGCAGCCACGCAAATCCACTGTTATCATTAAGAGTGCTATTATTCATACTATGACTTTACCTAATATACAGATAAAAAGAGCCGATTTAAAAAACTATGGCTCAGGCAGCTATCTTGCAAGCGATGTCACTGTCCTACTCGATATGGTGGATAAGGACGCGGTTGCCGATGTGCCCGTCAGTCGAAAAGAAGCGCTTATCCAAAGCGGACAACGCCATTACTCTGACATGCTGACTTTAGAGCAAGCACCTACTGCAATGCATGAGCAGCTATACATACAGGCGTTAGAGCAAGGGTCAACAAGGACCGCGACCGATATCGCTCATTTATCTCATACGCTATATCATGTGTTCCAGCAGGACGTAAGTGATGAGTGTCCACTGGTTTTGGTCAGCTTGGTGCGAGCTGGTCTGCCAATTGGGGTGTTATTGCAGCGTGCGCTATCGGATACAGACAGTAGCTATCACTTGCCAAGTGTACATTATGGCATCAGTATCATTCGGGATCGTGGTCTTGATCCAGTGGCTTTGCAAATGCTACTGGATGCTTATCCAAACAGTCCAATCGTATTCGTCGATGGCTGGACAGGTAAAGGTGCTATTTATAAAGAGTTGGCTCGCAGTTTAGAGACGTTTAGTGATTCCAGCCATGTTAATTTTGCTAACATTTTCCATCAAGGCGCTGACGTCATTCCGCTACTGACTCTTGCCGATCCGGCTGGCGTTGCTTGGCTGGCGGCTAGTGAAGAAGACTGGTTAATCCCCTCGGGTTTGTTAAATAGTACTGTATCAGGGCTTATTTCCCGTAGCTTGTATACAGAGCCGTCATCAGGCCTACATCGCAGTGTTTTTTATGATGATTTAATTGAGGTAGATCACAGTTTGGCATTTATCGATCGTATCGATGCGACGAGACGTTCATTGGCTACCACTCTAGCGCGTTTACCGACTTACCAGCAGCCACGCTACCAGACGGCTGCATTGATAGAGATGTTGGCAGCAGATTATCATATTATCAATCGCAACCGTATTAAGCCGACTATTGCCGAGGCAACACGTGCCATATTACGCCGTGATCCAGAGCGTATATTGCTCGCCACTGCTGAGCACCCTGATACCATATTGCTACGCCATTTATGTGCGCAACGAAACATCACTATCAGTGTATTAGGTGATAAAATACTGCCTTATCAAGCCATCACGCTTATCAAGCAGCGCTCCCAAGACACTTAATACATTTAACGGTATTAAATACTTTCTTTTTCGCTCTCTTATACTCCCTACTTATGATGCCAATTATGTCAGATATGCTAAAAACCGAGTCAGACCTTTACAATGATACCCAATCTTATGCGCATCTGATCACTGAGCGTCATGCGATGGTCAAACCGCACACGCACCATCCATATCAGCTCGGTGCTAGCTTATACATGCCTGCGACTCGCCAAGATATTTGGCAAGTCATCAAGCGAGATAAACTACCGACGATTAATAGTATTATTATCTGTCTAGAGGATGCGGTCAGTCAGCAGGATGTAGAGTTGGCGCTTGAGCGTTTGCGAACCCTTTTGGATACTTGGGCAGAACATGTGAATAGCATTAATGCGCCATCTAAATCAGCGACGATTCATGCCCAGCATCCGACGCGTCCACTGGTCTTTATACGTCCACGTAGCCCGATGATGCTACAGCAATTGGCTGATTATACCCATATCGATCTTATCGATGGTTTCGTCATGCCAAAAGTTGATATGTATAGCCTATCTAACTGGCGCATGGCTTGTCAGAACCTAAAAGTAGATCAACTACTTATGCCGACGCTCGAAACCGCAGCGCTATTCAATCCGCATCACAATCAGGAGCTTGCCATCGCTTTTAAAGAAGCATTTAGCCAGCCAGTTTTTGCATTGCGTATCGGTGGTAATGACTTGTTTGCAGCATTGCGCTTACGTCGCCCAAAAAACAGTATTGTCTATGACTCGCCTATCGGTACGTTGGCTTATCAAATGCTTGGCTGTTTTGTGCCGCATGGTTTTTATCTTACCGCGCCAGTATTTGAGTACTTGGATCAGCCGACGCTATTTATGCAAGAGCTGAACCGAGACGTCAGCTTAGGTATGGTGGGAAAAACTGTCATTCATCCAAGCCAAATTGCATTGGTACAGCAAGCTTACTGTGTGCCACTGAGTACACTGGATGAAGCACAAGCGATCCTTCACTCTGAGGCCAAAGCGGTATTCAAGTACAATAATACGATGCTAGAGCCTGCGACGCACCGTGCTTGGGCGACTGAAATTGTTAATCGCGCAGAAGCCTTTGGAACCATCGATGACGGACATAGCCAGTACAGCTCACGAATGTAACTGTTATCGCTGATACAGATAACTGTCTGCTATTTAACAACTTACACCATACAAAAAGCCGCTATCAAATAATAGGTAGCGGCTTTTTTATGTAGATATCTGCTTAGGTTTTTCTATAAATATGAGGCTTTAAAGCTCTCGCACAGCAGCTACATTAAGCACAACTTTCTAAAAACTGACGGAGTACTTGGTTCACTTGATCAGGCTCTTCTACTGTCGATGTATGACCAGCACCTTTGATAATGGCAAGCTTGGATCCAGCGATAGCAAAATGCATGCGTTCAGATTTGGCATAAGGCGTGGCGGCATCTTCATCACCAACCACGATTAATGTCGGCGTTGTAATCTCACCCAACTGCTCATAAGTACCGGTACGCTCAATAACGCCCATTGTTGCTTTGACCACGCCGCCTTTGCGATTGCTTTGTAGCATTGTTAGCCACTGCTTACGGTCGGATTTGCGCAGTTTGTCTGCCAGAAACGTACTACCAAACATGATTGGCATCACTTTATTACTCACACGCTTCATACCTAACCAGCGAATCGCTTTGACCAGCTTGCGATACTGAGGGATATTTTTTGGATCTTCAGGGTCAGCAGAGGTTTCTAACAGCGTTAATGACAACAGCAACTCAGGGCGTTTGAGCGCGATACGTTGAGCCACGAACCCGCCCATAGATAGCCCAACAAAGTGACATTTATCAATACCAAGCGCTGCAAGTAAGCCAAGCGTATCGTCAGTCAGCGTCTCCATATCATAGCCAGATTTGGTAACCTGCGACTGACCTTGCCCGCGAAAATCAAAAGCAATACAACGATAGTCTGTTTGAAAGTGCTCCACTTGCTTGTCATACATCTGTGAGCTCCACAATAGACCGTGAGCAAATACGATAACGGGCTTTTGCGTGTCGTTCGGTGCACTGTCTTCGTAATAAATATCAGCGTTATTTACAGTGATAATTGGCATAACCACATCCTTGTTTGATCAATGAAAAGTTTGAGCGTACCCTTGTGTCTTTTACGACTCTTTTACACTCAACCTGGCATATTAGCATAATCCATTAGCCCCTTAGGTCATAGCCTTTTTACGAGCCAGTCGTTTTGTCCCATTAGCTAGCATCAGCTTTTACGATAGAATAGTAAAGTTTACCAGTATTTAGATGTGTCTTAAGCGCCCACAAAACACGCTTTTATAATCATAGCAAGCTGCTATAGTAATCAGCATTGAACCATTTTTACCTTTATCTCAAAGTATTGTCATTGATACAGAATATTAAAACAGTCATTTAAAATAAGGAAATCTCAAATGTCACAGTCTCTCGTCGATTATCAAGTTGAAGAGCACATTGCTACCATTACATTTAACGATCCAAAAAGCTTAAACGCTTTTGGCACGCCCTTAAAAAACCAAGTCCTGATAGCACTAGATAAAGCGGCTGCAGATGATCAAGTACGGGTGATTATTTTGCAAGGGGCTGGTGGTAATTTCTCAAGCGGCGGCGATATAAAAGAGATGTTGTCTAAAGGATTAGACAAGGATATTGTTTCAAACAAATTAAGAGGTATGGTAGAAGGCGCAGGCGAAGTCAGCTTAAAATTACGTCATATTCATAAGCCGATTATTGCCAAATTAGAAGGCGCTGTGGCAGGTGCTGGCATGAACTTGGCGCTTACTTGTGACTTCCGAATTGCCGCAGACAATGCGAAGTTTGTACAAGCGTTCGTTAATATTGGCCTAGTTCCAGATGCAGGTGGTATTTACTTATTAAACCAATTGGTTGGTGCAGCAAAAGCGACTGAGCTTGTGATGCTAGGAGATAAACTAAAAGCAGAAGACATGGCACGTTTAAATCTAGTAAACGACGTGGTAAGTATTGACGAGCTAGAAGCCACCGTACAAGCATTGGCGCTACGATTGAGCCAACTACCAGGCAAAGCGTTGGCCGCTATGAAAGAAAGCTTCAATGTACACGCCTTCGCTGGTTTGAGCGCGGCGTTAGATACGGAAGTTGAGCAACAGACTGTAATGGCAAAAACTGATGACTTTATCGAAGGGGTTAGTGCCTTTATCGCAAAACGTAAGCCTGTATATCAAGGTAAATAGCAAATTAAATAACGAGACAATAAGCTGTTTGATTTGAACGCTGAACTTGTTTTGACTAAATAGTCTGTAATGATGCTATCAAAAAAGGGCTGCAAATATGGTAGCCCTTCTTTTGTCAACGCCTTTAATTAAGAAGCGGACGCGGGTTTAGAATGATGAGGTAAAGTAAATATCTTGTCAAAAATCAGAGTAAACGTAAACGTATAAACTAAGAAAAATAGCAGTAGCGCTACTTCCATCATAAAGGCTTTTACTAGACCAACATCGTACCAAATCATATACAGTGGCAAGCAGATTAATACCAGCCCACCTTCAAAACCAAAAGCATGAGCACTGCGTATCCATAGTGTACGACGTACAATGCGCCTGCGACGTTCCCACGCTTCAAAAGCGGTATTATATATAAAATTCCAAACGACGGCTGCTACCGACATCATTACGGCGATTGGTAAGGATTCTGATGCATCACTGTGACTGAGTTTCATCAATATAATGGTAGATAAGATAATCGCGATAATTTCGAAAGCGGTCACATAAATTAAGCGACGTTTAAGCGGTGATAAGGTCATCAACCAAGACTCCAAAGCACCTGTATTTAAACAGCAAGGTGCGTATCAAAGTATCGGTCCGTCCCGAGTTAGAAAAGATAAATAAAGTGCAGAGCCACGGTTTCCGCCTGCCCCTATATTATACAGAAACCAAACTCAAAAATCAGTGAGCAAATTTGTAAACAGGCATAAGCCGTTTTATTAACGAATATCGCCTGTTTTAACCGGACTATTTTGCTGGTGGTCCCCATTGATTGGTTTTGGAATTGGTCTCAATGGCAAAAAATACAAGTAACATGATGAAACCTATCAATGGTACTGCAGCCAATAAAAGCCACCATCCTGAGCGACCCGTATCATGTAATCTGCGAACACAAACGGTAATACTAGGGACAAGCATACCAAACGCTACACATGCATTAAAAAATTCTGATTCTGAGCCGAATACTGCTTTGTCTAATATCATTGCAAGCACTGTCAAACCTATTTGTACCAATACAAAATACCAAAACTCTTTACGACGAGCGCGACCAGAAAGATTGGTATAGTTCTTCATACTTTTCTTAAACCAATCAATGATGCCATAGTTTTCTTCAGCATTATGATTGTTAGCCATCGTAGATCCGGGCAATGGTGGCGGAGTCGCATTATCAAGCTTGATATTATTTTCCATAGGGCTTTTTATCTCAGTCGTGAAAAGTAGAAATCGTCAGTAAAAATTATCAACCATTGGCTTTGATTATAGATACTCAATAAAAGTTTGTAAATGAATACTAGTTTTCTTAGAGTTATCAATAAAAAACCCCGCATCATAACGATACGGGGTTACTCTATTATTAAAACTTAAAAACTATTAAAACTTAAAAACGTTTTGCTTAAGCTGCAACCAAGATTAGGTCAACTGAGCAACGTTAATCTTGTCTGCTTCTTCAGTATAGTCTTCCATACGATCAAAGTTCATGTATTGATAGACTTCATCACCCATGCTGTTTAGCATGCCAGCATACTGCTGATACTCATCGTTAGTCGGCAATTTACCAAGTACCGCTGCGACTGCTGCAAGCTCTGCAGAAGCTAGGTATACGTTAGCGCCTTGACCTAGACGGTTCGGGAAGTTACGAGTTGAGGTCGATACCGCAGTAGATTTCGGTGCGATACGTGCTTGGTTACCCATACATAGTGAACAACCTGGCATTTCAGTACGAGCGCCGGCTTGTGCATAGATGTTGTAGTAACCTTCTTCCATCAACTGGCGTGCATCCATCTTAGTAGGTGGTGCAATCCATAGACGAGTCTTCAAGCTACCTGCTGGTACGTCTTGTAGCAATTTACCAGCGGCACGGAAGTGACCAATGTTAGTCATACATGAACCAATGAATACTTCATCAATCGTATCACCAGCCACGTCTGCTAGCGTTTTTGCATCATCTGGATCGTTCGGGCAGCAAAGGATAGGCTCTTTGATTTCGCTCATATCGATAGTGATGTCGATAGCGTATTCAGCATCGTCGTCAGCACGCATGAGGCTTGGGTTAGCCAACCACTCTTGCATTTGCTCAACACGGCGGCTGATCGTACGTGCATCGCCATAGCCTTCTGAAATCATCCACTTAAGCAGCGTGATGTTTGAGTTTAGGTACTCAGTCACTGATGCTTCAGACAAGGTGATGGTACAACCAGCAGCACTACGCTCAGCTGAGGCATCAGACAACTCAAACGCTTGCTCAGCGGTCAAATCTTCTAGACCTTCGATTTCAAGAATACGGCCGTTGAACTCGTTGATTTTACCTTTCTTATCAACCGTCAGGTAACCTTCTTTGATCGCTTGATAAGGGATAGCATGTACTAGGTCACGTAGGGTGATACCAGCTTGACGCTCACCAACAAAACGAACACGAACAGATTCAGGCATATCAAGTGGCATTACACCAGTTGCAGCTGCGAAAGCAACTAGACCAGAACCCGCTGGGAACGAGATACCCATTGGGAAACGAGTATGCGAGTCACCACCAGTACCAACGGTATCTGGAAGTAGCATACGGTTCAACCATGAGTGAATGATACCGTCACCTGGACGTAAGCTTACGCCGCCACGGTTCATGATAAAGTCAGGTAGTGTGTGCTGAGTCTCAACGTCAACTGGCTTTGGATAAGCAGCAGTATGACAGAATGACTGCATCACGAGGTCTGCTTGGAAACCCAAACATGCCAAGTCTTTTAGCTCATCACGCGTCATCGGACCAGTCGTATCCTGAGAGCCGACCGTAGTCATCTTAGGCTCGCAGTACATACCTGGACGTACGCCTGTCAGGCCACAAGCTTTACCAACCATTTTCTGTGCAAGCGTAAAGCCTTTACCAGTATCAGCTGGCTCTTCTGGCTTAGCAAAGATGTCTGAATGACCAAGGCCCATGTATTCACGAGCACGGTTAGTCAAACCACGACCAACGATTAATGGAATACGGCCGCCAGCACGAACTTCATCAAGCAATGTTGGTGAATTTAGTGAGAACGTTGATAGTACTTCATCAGAGTCATGCTTAGTGATTTTGCCTTCGTACGGATAGATGTCAAATACATCACCCATGTTGAGGTTATCAACTGCCACTTTTTCGATTGGCAATGCGCCAGAATCTTCCATCGTGTTGAAGAAGATAGGAGCGATATTGTTACCAAGTACTAAACCGCCGCCACGTTTGTTTGGCACATTAGGGATATCTTCACCCATCAACCAAAGTACTGAGTTGGTTGCAGACTTACGGCTAGAACCAGTACCAACCACATCACCAACATAGGCTAGCGGATGGCCTTTTTCTTTCAGTGCTTCGATTTGCTTCATTGGGCCAACAACGCCCTCTTCGTCAGCATTGATGCCGTCGCGAGAGTTTTTGTGCATGGCTAGTGAATGCAATGGGATATCAGGACGGCTCCATGCGTCTTGCGCAGGTGACAAGTCATCCGTATTGGTCTCGCCAGTTACTTTGAACGTCGTGTAAGTGGTTTTCTTTGGTACTTCAGCACGGTTCAAGAACCATTCTGCGTCAGCCCAAGACTGAATCACTTCTTTAGCAATAGTGTTGCCAGCTTCTGCTTTTTCAGTCACGTCATTGAACGCGTCAAATACTAGCAAAGTTTTCTTTAATGCTTCAGCAGCGTCTTGTGCAACTTCGCTATCATCTAGTGCAGCAACTAGTGGCTGAACGTTGTAGCCACCTTGCATAGTGCCTAGAATTTCAACGGCTTTTTGCTTGCTGATAAGTGGTGATGATGTTTCACCCTTTAAGATAGCAGCCAAAAATGCCGCTTTAACGTATGCTGCTTGGTCAACACCAGCAGGGATACGGTTTTCTAATAGGTTCATCAAGAACGCATCTTCGCCTGCAGGCGGGTTCTTTAATAATTCAACCAACTCTACTACTTGTTTTTCATTTAGTGGTAGGGGTACAGTTCCTAGCTCAGCACGTTCTTCGACATGTTTACGATAAGCTTCTAACACAATAGTCGTCCTCGTCAGTTGGGGTGTAGCACATTACGTGGGTAGTCAGCATGACTGCCTGCGTCTATATACTATATGAAATAATTATCCGTGCAATCATAGCTTAAAACGCTTTAAATGTTAATGGCTCAGCTCTGAAAAGGCGCATAGTAAGGCCATATTGAACATTTATTATAAAAATAGTGCCATCAATAATATGATTGTAGCGCTCATTATAACTGGCATTTGCCTGATTACGCTTATCAATAAGTACTTGCTTTATGACTGAGCAGACACCATATGACTGATATACGATTTTGTAAGAAATAACTTCGATAAAGTCTCGCTTAAAAAAATGTAGCAATATCGATATATTAGCAGCCGATTTATTAACAGTCGATTTGGTAAAAATATTAAGGACGACGATATGACTGATGGCAATACGGACAACACTCCTAACTATGACAATGGTCTCAAGGTACGCACTGAGGTGATGGGTGAGCAGCATGTCAAACGCTCGCTTGATGCTGCCACAGGATTTACCCAACCGCTGCAAGACTGGATTATCGAACACGCTTGGGGCAGCACTTGGCAAGATGACTCAGTATTACCGCGTAAGTATCGCTCATTAATCACTATTGCCTTTTTAATTGCCCAAAAAAGCCCAAACGAGTTGAAAGGTCATATACGCGGTGCCATTAACAACGGGGCTAGTGTCGCCGAGATTAGAGAAGTGCTCATGCATAGCTTGCCGTATTGCGGTGCACCTGCTACTCAAGAAGCGTTTCGCGCCGCCATAGATATACTGAATGAGTTAGAAATCGATATAGATATTTAAAACTATGGTCGTCCGAGCAATCATAGTAATCTTAACAATATTGTTTAAAAATTGACGACCAAATTTCTGCTATAATATCTGCACTCATAAAACATTCTGATAATTCCATAAACCCTTATAATATAAAGGGTTAAGAGATAACTCCATTATGACAACTGCCGTACAAACACATGTACCTGCTGCTAAGGCCAAACCAAAAAAAGCCATCCAAGGCGAAAAGCTGCGTGGCTATGACAAAGTTGCCCGTATCCCAATTAAGGTGATCCCGACTGTCGAGGCAAAGAAAAAGCCTGATTGGATTCGGGTAAAAATGTCCTCGCCTGCTGAAGTCGCTCGTATCAAAGCAACCTTGCGTGAGCAAAAGCTTTATACCGTTTGTGAAGAAGCGGCCTGCCCTAACCTGCCACAGTGCTTCGCTGATGGTACAGCCACCTTTATGATCATGGGTGATATCTGTACGCGTCGCTGCCCATTCTGTGATGTAGGACATGGTCGTCCTAATGAGCTAGACAAGGATGAGCCGCGTCATACTGCTGAGACGATTCAAGGTTTACAGCTTAAGTATGCCGTAATCACCTCTGTCGATCGCGATGATCTAAAAGACGGCGGTGCGGGACATTTTGTAGAAGTGCTAAACGAATCAAGAGCACTTAGCCCAAACTGCTTGATTGAAATCCTAGTACCAGATTTCCGTGGTCGTATGGATATTGCATTGGATTTATTGACAGAGACTGCACCAGATGTGTTTAACCACAACATCGAAACCGTGCCACGTTTATACAAAGCCTTCCGTCCAGGTTCAGACTATCAGCATTCGTTAGATTTGCTTAAGATTTATAAAGAGCGTCGTCCTGATATCGCCACCAAGTGCGGCTTTATGGTTGGTCTTGGCGAGACAGAAGAAGAGATCTATGCCCTACTCGATGATCTAAAAGCTCATGATGTAGATATGATCACTATTGGTCAGTATCTACAGCCTAGTAAAAACCATGCGCCTGTCGATCGTTATGTCCATCCAGACGAGTTCCAACGCTATATGGACTACGGCAAAAAAATTGGCTTCTTTAGCATTTGGGCAGGTCCAATGGTACGCTCAAGCTACTTTGCAGATCGTCAGTACTATGGCGAAGATTGCCCAGCACCGATCCGTAGCAAAAAAGCATTAGAAGCTGAAGGCAAACTTGGCTGCTAATTTAGTAATAAAGTGATGTGAAAGTAGTTGCGAACAACAGCGGCTAGGACATCTCTTAGGAATATTAAAAAGGGTGAATAACAAATTTGTTATTCACCCTTTTTTTGAGCTTTATTAGACTTACGAAGGATTAAACCCAATGCTTTACACGGTTAAAGTTGGCGTTGGCTTTCCAGCTGTTTTTATATTGTATGCAGCAATACCAAGGACAATAATACCACCTGCGATACCAGTCGTAATCTCAGGATAAATCAATAGTAAAGCACCAATAGCTAAGATGATACGAGTTACCGTATTCATACCACCTCTGAAGTAGCCTTCAAGTGCTGAGCTCAGCGCAATAACACCCGTCACCGAAGTCACTACTACTGTAATGATATCTACAATAGGTGGCAGCGGGAAATCTTTTGCCGTGACTGCCAGCCCCGTTGGATCTATCATCAGCATCGTTGGGTTATAGATAAACATAAACGGCACGATGAATCCCGCGAGAGCAAGTTTGAGAGACAAGAACCCTGTTTTCATCGGATCTCCACCGGATATACCTGCACCCGCAAAGGCTGCAAGACACACAGGCGGTGTAATATTGGCAAAGATACCAAAATAGAAAACAAACATGTGCGCTGACAAGATTGGAATATCAAAACCGGCCAATGCTGGTGCAGCCATCGTCGCCGTAATGATATAGGCAGGAATAGATGGTAGCCCCATGCCCAAAACCATTGATGCCAACATCGTTAAGATAAGCGTAAAGAATAGCGATCCTGCACCTAGGGTGACAATAGAAGATGTCATCACCGTACCAAAACTGGTCAGGCTCACAACCCCAATGATAATACCGACTACCGCACAAGCAGCCATAACCGCTAATGACTGGCGCGCACCATCTTCTAATGCACCCAAAATATCAGAAAAACTCATGCGCGTTTCGGCACGTAGCATACTGATCACAACGGTAAAGCCAATGGTATAAGCTGCTGCATATCCCACAGGTACGTTTCTGATTAATAAGAAAATCAAGAAGACAATCGGCAATAGCATGTGACCGCGGGCTTTTAGTACCTCTTTGACCGCTGGTAAATTTTCTTTAGCAATACCTTTTAGATCGCGACGTCCAGCGCGGAAATGCACCTGCGCAATGACGCCTAAATAGTACAATATCGCTGGCAATAATGCTGCTAAGGCAATCGTGCTATACGGCAAGCCTGTTGTCTCAGCCATGATAAAGGCACTGGCACCCATAATCGGTGGCAAAATCTGTCCACCAACCGAAGCACTGGCTTCAACTGCACCTGCGAAATCTTTGTGATAACCGACCTTTTTCATTAACGGAATGGTAAAGGCACCCGTACTAACCACATTTGATAAAGCTGAGCCGTTGATACTGCCCATAAAGCCACTAGAAATAACCGCTACTTTTGCAGGTCCGCCCTTTTTATGACCAGCGATGGCCAATGCTAAATCATTAAACAACTGTCCCATTCCCGAGCGTGCTAAAAACGCACCGAACAGAATGAACAAGAAGATAAAGGTGACCGATGCACCAATCGCAACAGAGTACAAACCTTCTGTTTTTAAGAATAATTGACCAAAAATATCACCCATATCATAAGGACGAGTCAAAAGCCTGTCAGGCATAAAATCTAAATGACTAACAAATGGATAGGCCAAAAATATGCCGGCCAAGATTGGCAAAATCCAACCAGTGATACGGCGACTGCCTTCTAGTACGCAGACTACCGTAATCAAGGAAAATATCACATCGACCTGATTGGCCATACCGCCACGCGAGGTGACGATGTCTTGATACTCATAGATAAGATAGCCCATACCGGATAGAGACAGGGCAAACCAAATCCAGTCATACCATGCCACTCGTTTGCGACTGCTTTTTTTGCTGGCTGGAAAAATTAGGAATATCAATGCAAAACCAACACCCACGTGTACAGAGCGCTGTAACAGTGCTGGCATTGGATTAAAAGTGATATATAAATGAAACAGTGAATATAGTATACAAATGCCAGCGATAAAATACTTCACTGGTCCTTGAGTGATATGACGCGTGATTGACTCTCGGTCATATTTTTCCAATACTGCTCGGTTGACCGCATCCGCCTCAGCATGGTTATCAACTTGAGCATCTGGCATGGTAGTCACACTACCTTGATCCGTCACTTGGGAGTTCATGACAAAAGTCCTTTTTAAATCTATCAATTAAATCATACGTCTTAGGCATGATCACCACTTCAGAATAGTCTGGCACCCACTGGTGAATCAAGAAACGATGACCACCATAATCCATTTCACCTTTGGTCAGTCTAGATACAACCCAATTAAGGCGAGGCAGTTTTTCGTTGATTTGATAACCCAGATAACCAGGCTTTTGTATAGGAGCGAGCATTTCGGTGGAGGGCGTCCCTGCACCGAACGCTTCAAAATAGGTCGTGGTCAGTAACAGCTCCGCACCTTCTGTAACGCTGCCATCTATGCGTTGATACTGCTCTTCCCACCACTGTTTTTCTACAGAATGTATCCAACGTAGCTGAAAATCAGGCTCAGTGAAATAACAAAGCTTATCATCAGCACCGTCTACGCCTGCGACTCGCACTTCAACGACAGGCTGAAGCGTAGAGCCTAACCATAGCGTAAAAAAAACCAGCGCTGCAATAAATGCCGCGCCAGTTGATAACCATAATGAATTACTTGGCTGCTTGTTCGTCATAGTACTTTTTAGCTCCAGGATGGATTGGGGCTACCATGCCATCACGAGCGGTTTCTAAACTGATATCATTGGCCGCTTGGTGAGCTGTTTTTAGACCATCTAAATTATCAAACAATGCTTTGGTTAATTTATAACCATCCGCTTCAGACAGATCAGAGCTAACCAATAATGCATTCATGATTGCTGCAGTTGGTACGGCTGTTTCGTTGCCATAAGTGCCAGCAGGAATCTCAAAGGTTTTGAAATAAGGCTTGGTCGCGATGATTTCTTTTAGCTTGTCTTGGTTGATAGTGACAATCTGTAAATCTAAACCTTGCTCTAACTCCATCAAAGATGAGTTTGGTAGGCCACTACTAAAGAATGCCGCTTCAATCTTACCTGCTTTCATACCATCAGCAGCTTCAGCAAAGCCTAGATAATCAACGGTGACATCATCATACGTAATACCAAACCCTTCAAGTAAAGTACGAGCGTTGACTTCTGTACCAGAACCTTGATCGCCTACCGCGATGCGCTTGCCTCGTAAATCTTCAATGTTTTTGATACCAGATTTTTTCGAGGTTACGATTTGCACCACATTAGGGTACAAAACAGCAATCTGTTGAATGTTAGTAATTGGCTGCTCAAAGTTGTTTTTACCTTCGACAGCATCCGTCACCACGTCACTCAGTGCCAAGACCATGTCGACCTTGCCTTGGGTCAATAGATTGACGTTTTCGACTGATGCGCCAGTGGTTTGAGTTTTTGAGTTTACGCCAAAAGTTTTGACATAGACTTCAGACAATGAGGTACCAATGATATTGTAAGGGCCAGACGCGCCGCCAGTAGCGATGGTCAAAAACTTAGTATCAAGCTTATCTGCTGCAGTATCTGCTGCCGCGCTATCTGCAGATGCAGTATCACTGCTCTCTGAGCTCGGAGATGAGCATGCAGTCAAACCTAACGCAGCACTCAGCATAGCTGACAAAAGTAATGGGGATTTTAAAGAATTAAGCATTGAATTCATCCTTGAAGTGGTCGATTTTGTACGTTTAACAATATCCGTATTTATACATAAATACGTTACAGACCAGTAATAATATAGTAATTCTATCAATAAATAAACCTTAGCTTACTTTCTCTTTTTCTTTCAATACCTTATATTTAAAGCTATCAGAGAAAATATAGGCCATTCATCAATTGTACTAATATATATGTATGTTTTGCTATGCGAAACAAAGTTTCATTTAATAAATATTAAAACAAAAATTGTCGCTATTGTAAACCTTTATCGATATCTAGCAAATATCGCCATATCGCATTATTTCTTAGGAATTTTTAGATATAGCAAATTAATGAGAATTCTCGACTTATAACTATCTCGATTTATAACTATAAGGGCAAAAGTTCTGCTATATTTTATCTGAGCTATTTTTGGTTCAGGATGTTACATGGCACTAGTCTGTGTCTCTCTTTTATTAATCTACTCGGATAGTCCTTATGACAATACCTCACACGGAAGTACTGGCAACGTTATCTGCTGATATTGCTATCATCGGTGGCAGCGGTCTCTACCAAATGTCATCGCTGACCAACAAACGCAGTGTGACAATACAGACGCCTTATGGCAGTCCATCTGATGATATTGTCTTAGGTGAGCTTGAGGGAGTGACAGTTGCATTTCTAACACGGCATGGTCAGGGCCACAGACTAACCCCGTCTGAAGTGCCTTATCGAGCCAATATCTATGCGCTAAAAACGCTTGAGGTACGCTATATTATATCCGTATCAGCAGTTGGCTCATTGCAAGCGCATCTTAAGCCATTAGACATGGTCATTCCAGATCAAATGATTGATATGACTAAGCAGCGAGCGAGTACTTTCTTTGGCGAAGGTGCCGTCGCTCATGTGTCGATGGCAGACCCACTATGCCCTGTCCTAGCAGACATCTTGACGCGCGCTTATGACCAAGCAAATATTGTAGAAGGTAGCAGTCATTTTAAGGCAACTTATGTCTGTATCGAAGGGCCTCAATTCTCAACTCGGGCAGAGTCAGAATGGTATCGTCAGATGCAGGCAGATATTATTGGCATGACCAATATGCCAGAAGCCAAATTGGCACGTGAAGCCAGTATTGCTTATGCCACGTTAGCTCTGGTGACAGACTTCGACTGTTGGCATCCAACGGAAGAAGCCGTCAGTGCCGACTATGCTATACAGAACCTAATGAAAAATGCGGACAATGCTCAAAAAGTGATTAAAGAAGCCGTTGCTTTAATTGCCGCTGAACTGCCTGACTCAATCGCCCACAATGCCCTCGCGCAAGCATTGGTCACACCTATAGATGCGATGGACGAGCATACCAAGATTAGACTGGCCGCCTTGCTAACGTAATCTTAATACGTACTCTCCATTTTGGACTGACTACTGCTAATCGGTCTAATTTTAATCGTGCTGTTTCCCATTGAATCAAAAAAGGCCATTATCTAAAATAATGGCCTTTTTTATAATTGAGCATGTATATTTAAATTTATGCTAAATACATTACTTTAATGTTAGCAACAACCACCTGCACCAGATGCCAGCATCATAGGTTGATTAAATGGCATTAATTCACCGCAACCTGCAAAAATACCGTAGTGGCGACTTTCATCACCGATAAACTCAAAGTGCGGCGCAAAGCGTGATTCTTGTAGCATTCTAAATGTATTGCCACATACTGGAAATACCCGACCAACTTCGATAGCATGATGTTTATCTAAATCAAACCGATGCGGGGACTGCTCGATAGTTCCTTTATATATCACCGCTTGTCCGTGATCTTCGCAAGCATCCTCAAGCGACGCTATCTTAAACAAACGGTAAGTCGCAGAGAAAAACTGAATATCACCAATTTTAGCTGCCAAAGCGGGATCTGTAATCTCAAGTGGGCGATCTTCAACCAAACGTACGTCTAAGAATCCTGCATCTCGTGACAAACGGGTAAAGTCCTTCCAATACAATGCGCCGCTCAAACATTCACCATATAAGACTGGGTCATCGGTTAAGTGTTGCGGGATACGGCGATCGGCATAGACGTCAGAAAAATAAAACTCCCCACCAGGTTTCAGTAAACGCTGCACACTGGCCATAACCGCGGCTTTATCTGGTGATAGATTGATAACGCAGTTTGAGACGATAATATCGAAGCTATTAGCCTCAAGGTCTAGTTCATCTAGTTTCTCGATATAGCCGTGCAAAAATGTCACATTGTCATAGCCGAACTTATCGACATGGTAGGCTTGATGCTGTCTGGCCACGGCTAGCTGCTCATCGGTCATATCAACACCGACTACGTGCCCACTCTCACCAACCAATTGTGCTAGTGCATAGACATCTCGGCCTGAGCCACTACCCAAGTCTAAAATTCGGCAGCCTTCAAGCAGTGCTGGACACACCAGACCACAGCCGTAATAGCGATTCAATACTTCATCGTGAATATTTGCGAGTAATGGCTTGAGCCACTCAGGCATATTGCTGATATCACAACAAGCCGAAGTCTTTAAATCATCGGTACTCTGTAACTCTTTTCCATAGTAATTTTGCACGACGTCATGCATAACAATATCCTTATTAAATGTACCATCCGGTTAAAAATCTCAGTAAATCATTTTAGAATATACAACTACGTTAGTGAATTTATTGACCTAGTTATCAATTATCCATAATCAGCTATCAGTCGTTATCGACTCTGATATTGAGTTGGGAATCTAGCCAGCTTGACGGTAAATGCACTAGATCTTTAGGCTCATCAATATCATGTAAAGGGTCAAATAGTGTAAGTGTCCAGTCTAGTGCTGCCATGCGCTGCTTAGTGACAGCAGCAACACTAGGTGTACTCCAAACAATGTCCGAAAACAGGCTGTCATCAATCTCTCTAAACCCTAACAACACATAACCACCATCAGCTGCTGGAATCATAACCGTATCGTGTTGATTTAGCTGCTGTACCGCTGTCTGAATACGTGCTGTCGTAAGACTAGGACAGTCCGCACCAATTAAGACAACCTTTTTAAAACGTTGCAATGCTTGCTGACTGGCTATCAACATACGCAAACCCAAATCACCATTGGCCTGCGTAGACCAACGCAACGATTCAGGCAAATCAAGCGCCTGCCAACATGGATCTGTTGGTGCTGGACTCACACATAACTCAACGGCAAAGCCCGTATCAACGGCCTGCTCAATACTGTGCAATAATAGTTGCCTTGCCATACGTGCAGCGCCATCTACTCCTAGCGCTGGCTGCAAACGGGTTTTTGCCTTATTGGGCGCTGGATACTTTGCAAACAGAAGGATGCAGGTATCTTGCTGTCTTGCAGATAAATCAGCTGTCACTATAACGGCCTCTCAATTGGTCAAATGTACAAAGACGAACTCTTTCTTCTTTTGTCTATCATATTTATAAACCAAACAGCTTCACTAATTATAGTAGCGTTGCTTTAAAACATTAGGCGATATACCGCGCCAATAATCAAAGCGCAAATGCCACATCAAGAAAATAGTCCGCCATGTACCATGCTGCTGCCAACGCCGCGCTGAGGTCGTGACTTTAGTTTTTAGACAAGCCGGTCGAGCAATACGCTTGAGCCGCTTACATAGTTCGATATCTTCCATCAATGGCTGATCAGGATAGCCACCAATCTGCTCGAACACAGACTTTTTGATAAATATTGCTTGATCGCCAGTGGCTATACCCATTAAGCGCGAGCGTTGATTTATCATTAATCCGACGATTTTTAACAATGGCTCACGACTATCTAAACGGACATCAAAACGTCCCCAATCGTACTGAGCTATTGCCTGCTGAACGTTATCTATCGCGTCAACTGGCAGCTCGGTATCAGCATGTAAAAATAGCAGAACGTCACCTGTTGCCAACATAGTGCCCGCATTCATTTGCTGTGCACGTCCTACGGTAGATTCGATAATATGCCAATCAATAGCTGATTGAGCAGTCTCTATACTTTTGAGCACACTGTCGGCGATAGCAACCGAACCATCCACTGAACCACCATCGACCAATATCACTTGCTGCGGTGCTGGATCGAGATGGACAATATGAGCCATAAGCTCAGGCAAGTTGTCCGCTTCATTTAATAATGGAACAATAATTGATAGGTTCAATGAATATACCGTCACGTTAATCAGCAAGTAAGATTAAAAACTGGCTTATTTTTTATTCAAATTCCAGTTGTAGTCGGTATAGCTTATTTTTATCTTGCCTTGTTTGAGATTCGCTGTCTGAGCTTTACTCAATCCTAATGACGAGCTATAACGACCTAGAAACCCTGCTAAATCTTTTGTGCCGCGCCAGTTGGTTGCAAAATCTTCTTTATACCATTTAAAAATTGGTGACACTCTTAGCGTATCGCCTTTGAGACTGTTACGGCTACTGTCTGCTAAAAACTTAGAGGTTGCCTGCTCTAGTTGACTGTCTAAACGCTTGCCAGTAAAGGCATCATCTTGCAATGCAGGGCAACCAATACTGGCACAATTGACCGCAAAGTGAATGCGCGGATCGTTGTAACGTTTAGAACCACGAATCAGATTGTGCTCGATATCATCAAGTGAGCGCGTCTTACCGAGTAGCGAAACAAACTCTTGCTTCCATGGTGACCCAAACAGTCCGCCGATATCTTTGATAGATTTAACGTTTGGATATTTCGTCAATACCAAATCAACCGTACCAGCGTTATAAACGTTGATTAAAAATGCCAACTGCTCGTTTTTACTCCAACGATTGAACTCTGATTGAGATACCTTGCTTGTCGCTTCCAGATAGTTTGTCAACTTACTTTGATCTGCTTTCATGCCAGCATAATTGACCACTGAAGCTTTGCCACCGTTGGTCATAGTTACATGCTTATTTAATAAGCTATCCCAGCTCTGATGGTTGAAGTCAGCATGAGCAGCCACGCTTGCTAATAAAATAGTCGTGGCAATCACTGGTTGGGCGAAAAACGTCTTCGCTGAAAAGTTAAATACTGACATAGGACTTACTCCGTTTACACTGATTGTTTTTTACTTAAATTTTTTATGTATGCTAAAAGCACCTATGTTTAAAGTACTTAGGCTTAAAGCATCTATGTTTAAAGTGCTTATATTAAAAGCACTTACATTAGAACGGCTAAGGCGTGTCTACTAGCACTGGCTCTACCGTCTCTTCTTCTAACGCGCCGCCACAACTACTGCCCTGTCCTGCTGTACAGCCATAGCAGTGGTCAGCAATGGCAATGTCATCACCGGACGGATTTTGCGTTAACAAATCACTTAGGTGTCGCCGTGACTTGTTGGGGACAGGTATCTCTAACTGCTGATTGAAATCACAATCAAACAGCTCACCCAACCAGTTGACACTAATGGTCGAACGGCACATGACCTCGGTCAAATTAGCAGCCATATAATTAGCTTTGAGCAAATCCATATACGGGTGGAACTGGTCTTTTGCCAATAGCACCGCCCCAAAACGCTGAATCGGCATATTGGTTAGGGCAAACAGATGATTAAACTCGATATCAAAGTGCGCTTTTAGCTCCCGCTTATAGTCGGCTTCAAGCTGTTGTTGATTGGGCGGTAGCGTCGCACCTTGCGGATTGAAGACCAAGTTTAATGTTAAATCAGAATTAGACTTGCCATACCCCAAGCTGTTGAGCTTTTGCAATCCCAATATACTGTCGTCAAACGCGCCTTTACCGCGCTGTTTATCCACGTTTTCTAAAGAATAACAAGGCAAAGACGCCACTACTTCAACTTGGTTGTCTGCTAAAAACTGCGCCATATCCTCATAACCCTCTTCCATAAGGATAGTCAGATTACAACGGTCTATTACTTTAATACCTAATGCCCGAGCGGCCGTGACCAAATACTTAAAATCCTCATGCATTTCAGGCGCACCGCCCGTCAAATCAAGCGTATCGATGTTTTGTGCTTGTAATACCTCTGGTATCAGCTCAACCAACTCACGTGACATCATTTCAGTACGATAAGGGCTTGCAGCCACATGACAGTGCACGCAGGACATATTGCATAAGTAGCCCATATTGACTTGTAATATCGTCAATTGACGTCGTTTTATCGCTGGAAAATCAGTATGCTCAAGTAGCTCGATAGTTAATCTCATGGTGGTCTAAAATCCTGTTAGCGGTACAACTAAAAAAGGATAGCAACGTGATATTAAAGATTAGAAAACACAGATAGCGCATTGCTTTTACTGTTTATTTTTAAGATTTACAACGTAAAACCTGATTGCTCACTTTACGGTTTATCTAATCAATCATACCTGATTATCAATAAGCATTGACAACTAATCATATGGATTTTATGGTTTATTCCAAATGAGCATTATCCTTGGTTAGTCCTTATCAGCTTCGATGAATCGCTTATCGATATACTTCTTGAGATGCCATACCCAGCGGCCTTGTAGGTTTACATTACCCCAACTACCAATGGCGTATTTATCACCGCAAGATAGCAGATATAGCGTACGTGATTTTGGCTGATAACTCTTCATTACGCTCTCTTTCAGATAGGCCATTAAATTATCAGCTTCGACAGCACCGCCATGTACTGAGTGAACCCCTGAGTGCGCCACATACTTATCGACTCGTGTCGCTACATCACCAACGGCAAACACGTTAGGATGAGAGACACTCTGTTGCTTATCGTTTACCGCGATAAACCCATCACCTTCGATTTCCAAATCCGTAGAAGCTGTCCATGCCGAGCCTATGACACCAGTCGCAGCGATGACAGCATTTATGGGCAATGATTTATGAGTGGTCGATAATTTACCATCACGATAATCGGTCGCTCGTTCTCGAATTATCGTAATGTCATGACGATGTAACTGCTTAATAACCCGCTGTCGAAAGCTCGAATTAAACCCTGACAATAGATTCTCACCGCATACTAATGTCACCTGATGATTACGATTGATGTTCCGTAGCGCGACTTGGGCTGCCATGACCAACTCTATGGCCGCTGCACCTGCCCCAATAATAGCTAATTGATACTTTTCAGATGACTGGGCATCCTTCAAAATCCGCTGCCATTGGGTGATAAATGTTGATAACGGTCGTATGGCAATCACGTCAGTATTAGCATCTCTATCATCACTATCGCTTCTATAGTCATTCTGGTCTTTATGGTCACGTAGCCAACGCATGTCTGTATCTGCCCCAGTATTTAAAGACAACACATCGTAATCAAAATCCGTTTGTTTATCGCCAGTCGTAACCACCTTGTTTGACGCTGCGTTTACTTGTACAAGCGACTGCTGAATAAAGCGCACGCCTGCCCGCACACAAAGCGATTTGATATCGATACTAATATCATGCAGCTGATAATGCCCTGCCATCCATCCCGGTAACATGCCAGAATAAATAGTTTGCGGTTGCTCACTAATTAAGTGAATATCCGCATCTATCGTATCGGCATCTTTTAAACGCGCTGCGCTAAGTCGGCGTAACATACCAATGTGAGCATGACCTGCGCCTGCCAATAATAATGTCTTTTTCGGTGAAAATTTTGTCATAGATGATTTTATCAAGGCGGTTAGTTGCTGTTAATGTTTGATCGAATGTTGATTGATATAAATGACTTTAAAAACTCATTTAAAAGTATCATATAAATAAGACCAGTCTGTTGCGGGCAAACAGTAAGAGCGTAAATGACTTATGTGGCTCATGTGGCTTATACATATTCAGCGATAGTCACTCCTTTAACCGTTATTGTTAAAGCGATACTTTGTATAACTGAATTAAAATCATAAAATAAGATGAAATTATTTATCATCGCCCAGTACAATAGGACATTATAAGAGCCGCATGATAAATTGCTCTGCTTGACCCATTATTTGAGAAACATCGTCAAAACCCTTAATGAAAATTATAAGTAATCAAGGAACATTACATGAGTACCAACATCGATACCAGTAACGATCACATTTTGTCTTCTGACAATATTCACTACTTGCACCATGATTTTTTTGAACCAAGTAGCAAAGACGTCGAGATTAGCGCGACTTTACTGATTGTGCATGGCATGGCAGAACACAGCGGTCGCTATAGCGATTTTGCACAGTTTTTGGCAGACAATGGTATCGCTGTGGCGACTTATGACCATTTGGGTCATGGACAGACTATCAAGACTGAGGCCGATCTTGGGTTTTTTGGTGAAGAGCATCCGGTACAGTCACTTTTGAAAGACGTGATTGTGATGGCCGATAGCCTAAAAGACCGTCATCCAGACGTCCCACATTTTGTGATGGGTCACTCGATGGGCTCATTTATCGTGCGCAATGTACTTAAACATCATGCGCATAATTTCACAGGCGCCATTCTAATGGGTTCCGCAGACGCCAACCCACTGGCTAAGGTTTTATTACCTATTAACAAGCTACTGGCCAGAGTAGCCCCAAGACAACCGAATACAGTTTTCGCCAAGGTGATGAACAAAGTCCTTAACAGCCAACTACCTGATCGTAATTCGTCCTCACAGTTTGCGTGGCTCAGTGAAAATACCGCAAACATTGAAGCCTATGAAGCCGATCCTAAGACTGGTTTTGACTTTACCAATAATGGCTTTATGACATTGTTTACGCTCATGGATACTGGACTGAATAAAAACTGGGCTACTACTATTGCCAAAAACTTCCCGATGCTGTTTATTAGCGGTGAAGATGATCCGATTGGTGAAATGGGTCGCGGTATACGTAGGGTTGTCACGCGTCTGGACAAGCGTCATTTCAGTCATGTCGATATTCAGCTGTATCCTAATATGCGTCATGAAGTGCTGCACGAAAAGGATAAACAGACTGTGTATCAAGATATTTTAGAGTGGATAGAGACCAACACGACAGACGATTAAATTATGACAAATGAGTTGTTTTGAGGGAGTACCTGAAAACGACTCATTCAATATTGTCATAATAAGACCCTCAACGCGTTTGCTAAAAGTGGTCAAATTAGCGACAATACGGCAAGCAAGTTTTTGGACCAAGCCACCCCTTGAATTTTCTTTAGGCTGGGTCATATAAGTCTTTAACCATAACATTGAGATCCACCTCCCTTTCATTCATTTTAGGAACCTTTATGTCATTACAACAAACCATCGAACAAGCATTTGAAAATCGCAACGAATACAGCCCAGCCAATATGCCACAAGACGTGCGCGATGCTATCAACCAAGTACTTGAGCAACTAGATAACGGTAGCCTGCGCGTAGCAGAAAAGAAAGATGGCGAATGGGTTGTCAATCAGTGGGCCAAAAAAGCCGTATTATTGTCTTTCCGCCTAAACGACAACTATGTCCAAGCTGCTGGCGAACATGTACAGTTCTATGACAAAGTACCGACTAAGTTTGCTAACTGGACAGAAGCACAGTTTAAAGAAGCAGGCGTACGCGTTGTACCACCAGCTGTCGCTCGTAGAGGTTCATTCATCGCAGCAGGCGCAGTATTGATGCCGTCATACGTCAACATCGGCGCCTATGTCGATCAAGGCGCGATGGTTGATACATGGGCGACTGTTGGTTCATGTGCTCAAATCGGTAAAAACGTGCATCTGTCAGGCGGCGTTGGCATCGGCGGCGTATTAGAGCCATTGCAAGCAAACCCTACTATCATCGAAGACAACTGCTTCATCGGTGCACGTTCTGAAATCGTTGAAGGCGTTATCGTTGAAGAAGGCGCGGTCATCTCTATGGGTGTCTATATCGGTCAATCAACGCGCATCTATGATCGCGAGACTGGCGAGATTCATCGTGGCCGTGTACCAGCAGGTTCTGTTGTTGTACCAGGTAGCTTACCGTCAGAAGATGGCACGCACAGCTTGTACGCTGCTATCATCGTGAAAAAAGTTGATGCGCAAACTCGTGCAAAAACATCAGTAAACGAGCTATTACGCCTAGCCTAAATATTTGGCAAGTACCGTTGTTTATTGAATAATGTTGTTTTATATGAAGATGCTGGAGGATGACTCCAGCATCTTTTTTGCAGCTTAATATAGCGTGTTACGTTATAATCCTCTTTTAGTTTGTCTTTATACAAACACAAAATCATTCGTACCATCCCCTGCCTTTTTATTACGATTGATAAGCGCTTCATCGCCTTATCGATCTTTAACTGTATTTGAAATATTATGAGTGAATCATCATTACGCACCGCCGCTATCCCTGTCACTGACCCTGAAGCAGGGTTACGTCTGACTGAGATTTTTTATTCCTTACAAGGTGAGGCGATCACCTCAGGCTTGCCGACGATATTTGTGCGTCTAACGGGCTGTCCACTGCGCTGCGTCTATTGTGATACTGAATATGCTTTTACTGGCGGCGAACGTCAATCATTAGAAACCATCATAGAAACTATCAAAGGTTATCCGTGCAAGCGTATCTGTCTGACGGGCGGTGAGCCGTTAGCACAGCCAAATGCCATTGAACTGATGAAACGTTTGCTGAGCGATGGGTATGAGATATCCCTTGAGACTGCAGGCGCGCTCACGGTAGAAAACGTGCCAGCAGCAGTCAGTAAGGTAATGGATCTCAAAACGCCAAGCTCAGGCGAAGTCGATAAAAATCTATGGTCAAACCTCGACTATCTCACTCAGCATGATCAAATCAAGTTTGTCATTATGAATCGTACAGATTACGACTGGGCAAAAGCTAAATTTACCGAGTATAAGCTAAACGAACTGGTCGGCACGGTGTGGTTCTCTCCGATGTTTAACGTCGCAGATGATATCGATGAACAGCTCAGCCCCGAGGTACCTGTATTGGCGCGAGAGCTGGCAGAATGGATGTTGGCTGATGCCTTACCAGTTCGTTTTCAGCTGCAATTGCATAAGATCATTTGGGCAGATGCCAAAGGCAAGTAACTATCAGAAAGTAACAAACAAAAAGTGTGAACACGTAGAGTGCCATGGATAAGGTAGCGGTATGATCAAACTCATTTTATTGGGCTTGTTAGCAGGTGCGTTTTTTAGCTCGACATTTATCTTAAATGAGCTTATGAGTAGCGCAGGCGGACATTGGTTTTGGTCAGCGAGTCTACGCTATGTCTTCATGCTGTTGATTATCACCACCGTTGTTACTATGCAACATGGCTTTGGTCGTATTAAAGCGCTAATGAGGATTTTTCTTCAGCATTGGGGCTTCTGGTGCATTACTGGCAGTATTGGGTTTGGACTGTTTTATACCGGTATTTGCTATGCCGCAGATCATGTTGCGGGATGGGTAGTAGCGGCTACCTTTATGTTTACCGTCGTCGCCAGTTTGCTTGTATTATTGGCATTTGGTCAACGTTTTGATAAAAAATTCATCGTATATGCTGTCATTGTCTTTATCGGTGTGGCACTCGTCAATATCAGTGAAGGTCTGCATGCTGCTTCTATAACCGACACCGTCCCCATGCCTGACATGCTGCTCTACGGTGCGCTACCCGCTCTTATCGCCGCTTTTAGCTACCCAATTGGTAACCAGCTGGTTTGGCAGGCCTCTCATAATGCTCGCAAGCGCAATACTGAACTACAGAAAGCCGCAGAGTTGAACGCTCAACGAGCTAGCACTAGTGTTGGTATTGGTATTGATATTAACGATCAGAGTGAACCGCTCATATCCGAAGCTTATGATTTGCCAACTACGACATATGATGCTACCGATATTGATAGCGTACTTCAAAGTGACAACGCTGCGGCAACCTCATCCCTACAAAACTTAATTGCTCGCATTCCTTCTATCGAAACCACGCTACTGCAAAATGCCTTTAACAAAGTGTGGCTAATGACTCTTGGGTGTTTGCCATTTTGGCTGTTTTTGGGCATTATAGTGCGCCCTGACCAGCCCCACCCCTCACAAATAATCAATACGTTGCTCGTTGCTCTATTGGCAGGCGTGGCAGCGACCACTATATTTCTGTATGCGCGCGAGCAAGCTGTTACTTCAAGCGAGGTTGCAGGCGTTGACTCAACCCAAGCCAGTGAAGTTATCTTTGCTTTGATTGGGGGTATAGTATTGTTAGATAACGCTATACCTTCGGCGATGGGACTGGTCGGTATAGGGCTGATTATTGTAGGGCTGATATTTTTTGCAAAAGATGGCTAAATGGCGCTATAGCACTACGCCCATTTCTCCACAGTCATGCATTGAATAACCGCTTAAAAAACACCTATCACTTTGATGATCTCGATTTGGCACTATAACCATGGGTAATGCTGTGATTTTTCCTGATATTCTATTATATTTATTGGACATGGTTGGCATTGTTGCCTGCGCGATTGCAGGGACCTTGCTTGCGCAGCATAAAGGCTTCGATATTGCTGGGTGTATCTTGGTGGCGATGGTCAATGCCATCGGCGGTGGTACATTGCGTGATATGGCTCTAGACCGTCATCCTCTATTTTGGATGACTGATCTTAATTACGTGATCGTTATCACAGTGACCTCTCTTATCTTACAAATATTCTTTCACCTTTATCATAAGATTGATAATGCGTTAAAGCTCTTTGATGCCATTGGGTTAGCCGCTTTTAGTGTCATTGGTTTTAAGGTGGCCTTAACCCTAGACATGTCTCCCCTTATTGCTATTATGATGGGTGTCTGGACTGCCATCATTGGTGGTTTGCTACGTGATATCATTTGTAATGAGATTCCGCTGGTACTACAGCGTGAGATTTATATTACTGCCAGTATCGCAGGGTCTGTGACCTATTTATGCTTACAGTATTTCGGAGTGGGCGCCAGTCTCAACGAATTTATTATGCTGTTTGTCATCTTTGCGGTACGTATGCTCGCGCTCAGATTCGACTGGCACCTGCCTTCTATTCGACTCGTGGATTGATCAATTGAGCAAAACTCTACTTAGATAGCCTTTGTTTGACTGACAATAATTGAAAATAGTGAGAACTGCCCATGTTGGCTATCGTATTGGACCCTACCGTACTGATCACTACTTTTGACCCGCGCTCTTTGATATATTTCTTTGATATGATTGGCATCATCGCCTGTAGCGTCTCAGGCACGATACTTGCCAAGCACAAAAACTTCGATGTCTTCGGCTGTCTGCTCGTGTCTATCGTCACTGCTATCGGCGGCGGCACGGTACGTGATGTCATTCTGGATCGCCATCCGTTATTTTGGATGGTAGATATGAGCTATCTGACCCTTATTACGATTTCATCACTAGCGATGCAGATATTTTTTCATCCAAATTCAAGACGAGTGGATAAGTTCCTCAAACTTTCCGACACTATTGGTCTGTCAGCATTTACGCTGATCGGTATCAAAGTTGCTGATAGTATGGGCGCCAATGTACCTGTAGCGCTATTATTAGGTGTGATTACCATCGTGGTTGGTGGCATCATTCGCGATATGATTTGCAATGAGATTCCATTGGTACTGCAGCAAGAGATTTATATCACGGCAGCGTTGACGGGTGGTGTGCTGTATTTTGCTCTAAAGAACTTAGGCGTGACAGATTGGGTAGCTGACATCTCTACGATGAGTACGATTTTTACTTTGCGTATGCTTGCTATTCGTTACGATTGGCAGTTCCCCACACTAGAGTGGAAATACTGATACTAGGGCGTGTCTTCATTTCAAAAATACCAACGCACCCATCTCTGAGCGCGTTTAGTATTATCGGTTTGACATTGTCGCTTTACCCTTGCTCTACCACAGCCAAATCTTTGACCATCAACTGTAAGCTTTGTTTGCCATTCCATTCATTGATGTCTAGCTGAAATAACAAATGGACTTGCTTAGCACGGTAATCCCACGCCTCATTATCGAAGTTAAAGAAAATTGCCTCTATCGGATATTGAACGTCTGGATAGCGTAGTGATAACTTAAGATGTTTGTCTTTTAAAATCTTGAAGCTCAGTACCTCAAACACACCATCAAATATCGGTGGCGCAAATCCATGACCCCAGATACTGGCATCGGCTAAATGTTCAGCAAACCATAAGCTAAAGTCACTCGCTTGCAAAGGTCCATCGGTGAATTTTTGCTCTGCAAATACCTCATCATCCATCTGAGCCATCACTTCATTAAAAGCTGTGACAAATGCCTCAAAGTTGCGGCGCTTGAGGGTTAAACCTGCCGCCATCGCGTGCCCACCGAAGTGACTGATTAAGTCTGGATAACGCTCAGCAACTTGTTCAATCGCATCACGAATATGTACGCCAGCGATAGAACGCGCAGAACCTTTAATAGCACTATCTTCATCTGTTTGTTCAGTATCTGCTGGTGCAAAAACGATACTGGGTAAATAATGGCTTTCTTTTAGGCGACCAGCGACAATGCCAATGACTCCTTGATGCCAGTCATCTTGGTACAGAATAATACTACGAGCGCCAGCATTGCTGGCTTTAGAAGTAGAGACAGCTTGAGTAGCCACATTCTGAGTAATAAGCGCTTGAGTAATTATGTCATCGTTACTCGCATTGTTGTCGCTATCACCACTCACACTCTCATCGCTATTATCTTCATTAGCCAATGCTTGTACGATACTATCAGCTTGCGCACGCATCTCGCCCTCTACATGACGACGCGTACGGTTCAACTGCTCAAGCTCTTGTGCCAAACGTTGTGCAGTGCTCCAGTCTTCAGTCAATAAGCACTCGATACCGATGCGCATATTATCCATACGCCCAGCTGCATTAATACGTGGCCCTAATACAAAACCAAAATCCTGAGCATGAAGCTGTTTGGGATCACGGCCCGCTTGCTCAAGCAATGCCAATATCCCCATACAGCAGCGGCCTTGACGAATAGCTGATAAGCCGTGATGTACCAAGATACGGTTGTTTTTATCCAGTACCCCAACATCTGCAATCGTCCCAAGTGCGACCAAATCCAAATATTGGCTAACCTGTACCGTAGACTTGCCAGCTTCGCGGCGTAGCTTTGCTAAGCGTCCGAGCACATAAAATGCGACTCCAACTCCTACCAATGCTTTGCTAGCAAAGTCACAACCTAGCTGATTTGGATTGACCACTGCTTCCGCAGGTGGCGTCTCTTTGGTCGTGAGATGATGGTCAGTGATAATCACCGTGATGCCATCAGCTTGGGCGCGTGCCACCCCTTCATGACTTGAGATGCCATTATCAACCGTCACTATCATGTCTGGCTGAAAAGTCTCAATACCTAACTCGACAATCTCTGGCGTCAGGCCATAACCGTACTTAAAACGATCTGGCACTAGGAAATCAACGACCGCACCCATCTTTGTGAGCGCACGCATCATTAAGGCTGTACTGGTGGCACCATCACAGTCAAAGTCACCAACGATCAAGATACGCTGACGCTCATCAATGGCCACATCTAATAAGCGCACGGCTTCAGTGACACCGTGCAGTGCCTCAGCAGGCAATAGACCTGATAGGCTAGTCTCCAGCTCATCAGGCGCAGTGATACCTCGCCCTGCATACAGACGGGCAAGCGTGAATGATTGAGCGGCAAATGGTTGCAGCGCGGCGGGCAACTCGTCGACGCGAGTGCTGGTATAACGGGGGGTTAAATTTAGCATGAGGGTATTCTACTGGCTTTAGTAGAGGCTCACAATGACAATTTATACTACCTCTGTATATCATTAGGCATTGTGCAACCTGATGAATAATGTCCATACATTAGTGATAATTGAGACTGCCATATTTATAGCTTATACAAACTACCTTCGTTTAGTCACTTACAAAAAAGGTGCACAGTGTGAGTAATTTCATTCATTTTGCTACAAAGCAATGATTGTAAGCCACGCATAAATCCATAAAATAGTAAGCAACTGAAAAATTTGTTGTTTATTGAACTTTTTATCATTTATATTTTAATTATTTATAAGGACACTTTATGAAAACCACGCCACTTGCTGAAAAACTTCCGAATACTATCGACCCTAACCTAGACCTTGATAAAGTTAAAAAAGAATGTCAAGGAATGGTAAAAAGACGCGCTAGAGTTTCTGCTGGTGTAGCGGTTGTGCCAGTACCATTTTTTGATGTGGCAGTTGATGCGGGGATGTTGACGCAACTGATTCCAGAGATTAGTGAGCGTTTTGGTCTCATTGAAGACCGTCAATCAGCCATTAACTTGGAATCACGCGAAGTGCATTGGAGCGCAGTAAAAGACCGTACCGTAGATTTCGCTGGTCTAATGGCAACACGTGGTATCGTCAAAAAAACTATCCAAGGTTTCGGTGGTCGTATCGCTGCCAAACAAGTGACCAAGTTTATTCCACTTGGCGGCCAATTGGTTGCTGCAACGATGGGCTATACCATTTTTAAGAAAATTGCCAATGACCATATCAATGAATGCTATAAATTGGCAAAAGATATTCAGCAAAAAGAACACGGCAAAAACGTATAAATAAGCCGAATAGCTTAGTCTATATCAAGCCAGTTAAGTGATTACTTAGCTGGCTTTTTTGTGGTTAATACATACAGGTTATAGAGTTTTAAAATAACATGCGCTAGTGGTTAATGATGTCATTGCTAGGTTTTACTGATAATATACAGCTTTATTTATGACAGACACCTTAAAGGACTAACTTATGAAAAAAATCTTGGCTTCAACGATGATGCTAGCGACTTTTGCCTTGGCGGGATGTACCACAACAGGTGCTACAAACAACGGTACAGGTACAGCAATCGGTACCGCAAATGAGATCGGCATGAATGTCTTCAAAGCAGCAATCGATAATCAATGCCGTAGCCAAATTGAAAAACAAAACGCGTGGCGTGTTGCAAGCGTCGCCATGACAGAAGCGCAGCAAGAATCTGTTAAAACCAATGTTTGTGGCTGTGTCAGTGAGCAAGCACCGCAGCAAGTCACCATTGTTGAGTTGGGCAATGCCGCGATTGACTCTCAGTACCGTACTCAGTTAGTTGCACAAGTCGTCGCTAAGTCTCTACAGAGCTGCTATACAAGCTTTGTTCAATAGAATAATTAAGTTATTCATTAGAATAAAAAATAATAAAAAGGGTGCGTTATACATAACGCACCCTTTTTATTGCTAATATATTGGTTCAATTAATCAGCCTAAAATTTATTTGTATCAGATGGTTGAGAAGTTATAGAGGCCGTAAAAGGTAATGATTGGCTACGACGGAAATACTTCGAGGTGCTATCAATAATTTTATCTACTTCCTTAATTAAATCATTAATCACATCATCATAAATACCATGATATAGCTCTTTCTCAAATGCTGTAAATGGGTGCTTGCGTGACGCTGAACCCACCTCAGTGACACCGTCTTTACTATAAAAAATATCTACGCGACCATCACTATTCAACACACAATTTAATAGACCACCTTCAATTTCCATCTCTACGCGTTCTGGCATAAAAATATAGTCATCTACATTGATAAGCTTTTTCTCTACTTCTCGTTTAAAAAATGATTTGATATCAAACATAGGTACATCCCTAACTTTATAATTATAAGATACGTGAGCATGCCAAGCACTGTGACTGTTACCCAGTATTCATCTGTGTGATTAACGGGTCATGCTTTACTCCGTTATCCTATAAGATAGTGTTAGATTATTTAAGGTGCGATATGTAAAACTGCGTTTGATGTTGGTAAAAATGTGCGCTTAACTTTGGTTTCAATACAGTTCCAACAACCGAAATAAACACAACAAAAAAGGAAGCGACCAATAAGCAACTTCCCTTTTTTATTATCGAACTGCATTAACTAACTGAGTTAGACCCAGCCCTTCTCACGAAACGATTTGAGTACCTCTACAAATACTGCCATCTCATCAGGTCTGCCAAGTGTTAATCGATTAAAGCCAGTGATTGGCGCAAACTCACGCCCAACAGCAATACCATGCTCACGCATTCTATCGATATAGGTTTGCACATCGCCTTGTATCTCATGAAATATAAAACTGGCTTGTGATGGCAAGTAGCGTAAGCCAAGCTCATCTAATGTTTGCTCAACCATCTGGCGCGATTGATTGGCTGTACGTAAGCTCAATGCCAAAAAATCTTCATCATCGAGAGTCGCTAACGCAGCTACAGCACCTGCCAAGTTGGTATTATCAATCGAGATAAATGCTTCTAATCTAGCTATCATTTGCGGGCTAGCAACTGCATAGCCAACACGCATGCCCGCGAGTGCGCATAGTTTTGAAAAGGTACGCACCACAACGATATTTTCAGAGTACTCCTCTCGTATCCATGTCACACCACTCTCAAAACTTGGATCAGTCACATACTCCGAATAAGCTTCATCTAATAAAAAGTAATGGTTACTTGGTGCATGCCCTACCCATTCTTTGAGCTTTACTGTGTCAGTAATAGTCGACGTTGGGTTGTTTGGATTGCACAGATAAAACAAGCTAATACCGTCAAAGCCATCAGCCACTTTTTGCATGCTTTGCAAGTCAAAGGCGTAGTTTTCAGTGGTCAGTGGTACTTTTACCACAGGCACATCGATAGATGTCGCATACAACTCAGCATAGGCAAAGGTTGGATGTGGCACGATAACTTGGAATTTTTCGCCTGCTACTAATGCTTGATTTTGTAGCATTTGGACGACAGTACGAATGTTTTCACTAGAGCCACTACCCAGTGAGATTTGGCTCTCTGTCACACCGTTTATCTCAGCGACTTTGGTAATCAGCGCTGCACGTTGGTCATCAGGATAACGAAAGCCGATGTCTAGAGAGTCGATAACCGCTTGTTTGGCAGCATCTGACATGCCGAGTGAGTTTTCGTTAGAGTTTAATTCTATTAAGTTATTGGTAAGCACAGTGAATAATACGCCTAGATTATGTCCATTCCAAAAATTTAGTCTGTGTTGATAATTTGATCTATAAAAACAGTAAGCCTAGCCTACCAAGAACATTACACGTGCTCGGCTTGTTAGCTCGTGACTTAAATTTTTGAAATATTATATGGATGGTGAGGTTTATGCGGATATGGTAAGTGGCAATGCGCGGTATTACAAGCATTCTGTACGTTCCCATATTGAATAAACCATAAAAAAGTGAGGTACTCAAAAAGCACCTCACCTTCACTATTTTTTAGCCTCTTTTTAGCTTCAATATTCGACCCAAGCGATCAGATTAAGTGTGCTTTTAACTCAAGCACTTTGTCACGCGTTTTTGCTGCTTCTTCAAACTTCAAATCACGCGACATTTGCTGCATTTGCTTCTCTAATCGTTTGATTTCTTTAGCAAGCAGATCAGGGCTACGCAAGATATTGATATCCACATCTGGCAAGTTACTCTTAACTGGGATAGCTTGATTATCATTGGCATCCAAGCTTTCACCCGTATCAATCTTGTCCGTGATACTACGACGAGCACCTTTTGGCGTAATATTATGCTCAAGGTTAAAGGCAATTTGCTTATCACGGCGACGATCCGTCTCATCTATCGCCTTTTGCATACTTGGCGTAATGCGATCAGCATAGAGAATAGCTTTACCATTTAAGTGACGGGCGGCACGACCAATGGTCTGAATAAGCGAACGCTCTGAACGCAAGAAGCCTTCTTTATCAGCATCAAATATCGCTACCAGTGATACCTCAGGCATATCCAAACCTTCACGTAATAAATTGATACCGACCAGCACATCATGCACGCCAGTACGTAGCTCATGAATAATCTGCATACGCTCCACAGTATCGATGTCCGAATGTAGATAAGCGACCTTTACATCATACTCTTTAAGGTAACTGGTCAAATCTTCTGACATACGCTTGGTCAATGTGGTAATCAGTACACGCTCGTCCTTTTCACGGCGTTTGGTAATTTCTGATAGCACATCGTCAACTTGCGTCAAGACAGGACGTATCTCAATCTCAGGATCAATCAGACCAGTCGGACGGACGACCTGCTCTACGACTTGCTCGCTATGCTCAAGTTCATATAGCGCTGGCGTAGCACTGACATAAATGGTTTTGGGCTTGATACGCTCCCATTCTTCAAACTTCATTGGGCGGTTATTCATCGCACTGGGCAATCTGAAACCATAATTGACCAAGTTTTCTTTACGTGATCTATCGCCTTTATACATAGCGCCAATCTGCGAAACCGTCACATGTGACTCATCAAGGAACAACAAGGCATCTTCTGGAATATAATCAAACAACGTCGGCGGCGCTTCCCCTGATGGACGACCAGAGAGATGCTGTGAGTAATTTTCGATACCGTTACAGTAACCAAGCTGCTGAATCATCTCCAAATCATACTGAGTACGCTCTTTGAGACGCTGTGCTTCAATCAGTTTGTTGTTGTCACGGAAGTACTCTAAACGCGGCTCTAGCTCAGCACGAATCGTATGACTGGCAGCTTCTAGCTTGTTGCGCGGCGTCACATAATGTGATTTTGGATAAATAGTAATACGTGGCACGCTGCGTACCGTCTTGCCCGTTAAGGGATCAAACCACGTAATCTTCTCAACTTCATTATCGAATAAATGCACACGTACGGCTAGCTGCTCAGACTCAGCAGGATAGATATCTAACAGCTCTCCACGCAAGCGATATGTACCACGGCCAAAATCTAGCTCATTACGTGTGTACTGCATCTCAACCAAACGCTTAATAGTCGCTGTACGGTCGATGTTATCGCCTACGACGACATGCAATAGCATTTTTAGATAGCTCTCTGGATCACCCAAACCATAGATACACGATACCGAAGCGACAATAATTGCATCACGACGCTCTAATAAGGCACGCGTGGCGGAAAGGCGCATCTGATCAATATGATCATTGATGGCGCTGTCTTTTTCGATAAAGGTATCACTAGCAGCGACATACGCTTCTGGCTGATAATAATCATAATAGCTGACAAAATATTCGACCGCATTGTTCGGGAAAAACGATTTGAACTCACCATATAGCTGAGCCGCTAGCGTTTTGTTATGCGCCATAATAATGGTCGGACGCTGAGTTTCAGCGATGACCTTCGCCATGGTATAGGTCTTACCAGAACCAGTCACACCCAGGAGCAACTGCTCGTCCATGTCCGAATTGATGCCGTTAACTAGCTTTTTGATGGCTTGCGGCTGGTCGCCTGCTGGCTCAAAGTCAGTAACCATCTCAAAGGCACGACTTGATATTTGCGTCCCTGACGCATTAACGCCACTAATTTCAGCTTCGCCTTGGAGCTGAGTGGCCAATTGATTTAACTGACGCGATGAGCGCGGTTCAGGCATTCGCATAATGGCTTTCTTCTTCTTAAGGTTTATAACAATATGGGGTCTGAGCAGCGGTTTTTAAAGGAGAATAGGGAGTCTTATCCTATAGTTAAAACGCTCTCTCGCTGCCCAAAATATAAGTATATACAGGTAAGGTTTATTAAAAGTTAAGGCTTAATAGTAGCGGATAAAACTTACATCGTTATAAAAAACGCACACAGTATTCGATAAATTTACAAAGCTTTTCACGGTTAACAAACTCGTTACACGACCACCTAACAAAGCCTAACACTCAAGGGTTCCAACACTGAGTTAAGCTGCTATTATCGTTCTTGAATTAACAAGTTGATGACTTTCAAGTATTAATGATCAGTACTAGTGAATGGATAGCTTTATAGCAATTAGTATCATTAGCTTTAACTTGATTGTCATCAAATAGAAAACTAATAAAAATACATTGAACTTTCATTCAATATAATAATTTTAAATAAATGACGGAGTAAAATATGAGAGAACGTTACGCAAGTGGTATTTCAGACGAAACTGCGAAGAAAATGATTGATTTGTTAAACGCTAACCTAGCAAACGTTATCGATTTAACCTTAGATGGCAAACAGTGCCATTGGAATCTACAAGGCACTGGCTTTATCGGTGTGCATCAATTACTAGATGAGACGTCAGATCGTATCCTTGAAGTATCCGATACTATTGCAGAGCGTATTGTAATCTTAGGTGGTCAACCAAACGGTTTGGCAAGTCGCGTAGTAAAAGAGTCTATCCTAGATGACTACCCAACCGACATCACTGAAGTAGATCAGCATGTACGTGAGTTAACTAGCCGCTACAAGAAAGTCGCAGAGACATTGCGTGAAGCGATTGCTACTGCTGGCGATGCAGGTGATGAAGACACCGCTGACTTATTCACAGAAGCTAGCCGTATCATCGATAAAGATGCATGGTTCATCGGCGCAAACGCACCGAAAAAATAGTATCGTTTAAGTTAAACAACTACTAAGTACTAGAGTTATAGAAAAAGCCGTCATGATTGTCGGCTTTTTTGTGTGTTGGGTTTTGAATTTAGAAAGCGTACTTAAAAACATGCACTAGGATTTCTCTACCACATACTTAATCTATCAAGCTTTTAAATTAAATATTCTCTAAACTTAGCAGCTCAGCGTTAGGTTCAGACAGTGTCAAGATAGCCTCTTGAAAAACTGGGTTACCTCTGAATAAATTTTCAATCTCTTCAAACTTCTGAGCGATATGCTCTTCTTTTTGATTGCCAGCGATATCTACTGCCGCCACCATAAATATCTTTTTTGGGCCGACCCACTCTAAGTGCAGGTAAGACACACTATCGATATCTGGATGATTCAGCAGCTCGCTCAAAACGTATTCGTGCATACGGTCAGTGACTCTATGCCCGACTAAGAAATCTCGGTTACGACTAATCAAGAATATGGCGACGACGCCCAATAATAGACCGACGATGATAGATCCTAACGCATCCCAATACGGTTCGCCCGTATAAGCATGCATACCCATAGCAGCAGCGGCGATCACCAAACCGATGACTGCTGCCAAATCTTCAAAGAATACACCGCGCAACGTTGGGTTAGACGTATCTACGACATAGCCAAGTGCACTTATATCGAGCGCTTCACCATGCTTTTTGCTTTGTCTGTATGCCTGAACCAATGAGATCCCTTCGAGCACAAACGCCACTGCCAATACGATAAAGCCAATCGTATAGTTAGCCTCAGACTCAGTAGCGTTCCATTCCTTAATACCGGTATAGATAGAGACAATCGAGCCTGCCGTAAATACACCAAAAGCAGCAATCATCGACCAAACATAAGACTCTTTGCCGTAGCCTAGCGGATGGCTTTTATCAGCAGGTTTGATGGATTTTTTTTCTGCGACGATGAGCAAAGTACCATTGCCAGCATCCGCCCATGAGTGGGCTGCTTCCGCAATCATGGAGGCTGAGCCTGTCATAAAGGCGGCAACAGTTTTTGCGATTGCAATAACCAGATTGGCCCCGACCGCAATTAACACAGTGATCAGTGAGCCTGAATGCTCATCATTGGTTTCAGGGCTTTGATTAAGGGTATGTTTTAGTTCAGGGTCATTGGGAATTTTAGGATTGCCTGCCCCACGCGCGCGAGGTGTTTGCGCCTTAGGAGAGGCTGGTAAATGGCGCTGGGGATTAGCAATAGATGGCTTTAGACTCATGCTAGACTCACTGAAATAACGTATTAATAGTAGAATTTTTCGCCGTAGATGAATGGCTTGAAATATATATCAGCTTAAAATAAGCGCTCTATAATATCAGTGTCTTTTTAGTGAGTCGTTGTATGAATTATTAATTCAATAAAAATAGATAACTTTATACAATATACAATTTTAGCTAGTTCTAAATAACTAGGGCTACTTTTCTACCTCGGCATTTTCTTCGTTCTCGTTAAACTGCTTATTAATCTCTTCGAAGTCGCAACTAGGACGGTGTGAGCTTTCCATGCGCAGTTTCTTTCGTTCTTTAGCCGCATCAGCTCGACACTGCTGCATCTTGTTTTTGATATCAAGTGGCGGTGCGGAGGTTGGTTTGCCATTGTCATCGATAGCCACCATCGTAAAGTAACAGCTATTGGTATGACGAACGGTACGACCCCGCACATCTTCTGCTTCGACGCGGATACCTACTTCCATCGAGGTATTACCAACATAATTGACACTGGCTGCAAAAGTAACCAGCTCGCCCACATATATCGGCTCACGGAACATCACCTGATCGACAGACAGTGTCACCACATAGTTACCACTATAGCGACTGGCACAAGCATAAGCGACCTGATCAAGCATCTTGAGCAAATCCCCACCATGCACATTGCCAATGAAATTCGCCATATCAGGCGTCATAAGTACTGACATGTATAGCTCATGGTTTAATGGGGCTTTTTTAGCAGTGGAGCTAGTATTGTATTGCGGCATAATATTCCTTAATGGTTTGACACTTATTTATTATGCCTACCATTTATACAGCAGGTCGCCGTATAGCACAAACAGACCTCTGTCATTAGACAGTCTAAATTGTGTAAATTAGGGCTATTTAAACAGCGTTATATAGGCCAAGATATAAGCGCTAGCTCAACCAATGAAAGCGATAAGCAAGCCACGCCACTATGGCGCTAACCGAACCGGTCAAAATACCACCCCATACAAAGTCAACCAACGCTGTATCTAGCGTAAAGCCCTTATAAAGTGCCAAATTAGTAAAGTCATATGTCCCGTAAGCCATCAAGCCAATCAGCCCGCCGAGTAAGAAGATATGGCCAACGGATGCGCCAGCTTTGATCTGCGGATATAGAACCAAAATACAAAGTGCCAATATATAAAACATATAGAACACGCCAGCTGCCATCATGTTTGGCTCATCAGCCAATAGATGCCCGATACGCGACTCATAAAAGGCGCCTTTCATGGTCGTCAGCCAGACAGCATCGACACCCAAAAAGATAACCACAGCGGCGAGATAAATAAAAACGTAACCCATTATATTACCTCTTATAAAATGAATAAAAACGGATAAAATTTATAATGTCAGTCGTGGTTGGATAAAGTCTAAAAATGCCAAAATACGCGAAGATACGGCACTGTTTTTGTAATATACCGCCTGTATGGCTTCACGGTTGTTTGGTCTGACTATCGCCTCAGGTAACACTTCAACCAATCTGCCAGACTCCAAGTCTTCACCAATCATAAAGTGTGACAATAAAGCGATCCCTTGGTGATTTAAACATAGCTGACGTAAGGTCTCGCCGCTACTACCAGTCATATGAAAATTCAGTTTAACTGGTGTTTTTAGTGGCCAACTATTTAGTTTTGACGCATCGTTAAAGCCAATTAATTTATGAGTGCTCAAATCATCAACATGAGTCACCTCATTATACTGATGTAAATATTCAGGACTGGATACTAGCCGCAGCTTACTTTTACCTAATAGACGTGCATGCAAATTTGAGTCTTTTAAATCGCCAATTCTGATAGCTAGATCTGTCTTGTGCTCGAGCAAATCGATGATATTGTCATGCGAGGTAAGGTCGAGAGTGATATGTGGATACTGCGCCACAAAATCACCAACCAAAGGCGTCAGTTGATGAAAGACAAACGGGCTGGCGGCGTCAATTCGTAGATGCCCACTCGGCGCTTGTTTCAACAGCTTAATCGCCTCTTCACCGGTATATAACGTATTTAAACTCTCACGCGCATATCTTATAAAGACATGCCCTTCCTCCGTCAGCTCCAAGCGCCGTGTCGTTCTATTTAGCAGCGTGCATTGCAGCGTATCTTCGAGTCTGGACACCGCACGAGATACCTTAGCTACTTGCTGATTCAATAAGTTGGCAGCGCCAGTAAAGCTACCCGTGTCTACTACCGTCAAAAATATCTCTATGTCTTCTGTTTTAGCATGTCCCATCATCACGATTACCTTTACAAAATTGACAAAGGTATTTTGTCATTTGTGCTGTTTTTTGCAAACTATAAATCCGTCAAACTACGCGCATCATTTAATTATTAGGATGTCGTTATGCCACTCGCTTTATGGGCGCTTACTCTAAGCGCATTTGCAATTGGGACAACCGAATTTGTCATCGTTGGTCTGGTACCAACTATTGCCGCCGATCTGGGCGTGAGCTTACCTTCGGCAGGGTTACTCGTTAGTCTATATGCCGTCGGTGTCGCTATCGGTGCCCCTATACTTACCGCACTCACTGGCCGCTGGAACCGCAAAATAGTACTGATGAGCCTAATGGGTCTGTTTGTCATCGGTAACTTATTGGCTTGGCAAGCACCCAGTTATGAAACCTTAATACTTGCCCGTATCTTGACCGGTCTGGCGCATGGTGTGTTTTTTTCTATTGGTTCCATGATTGCTACTAGCCTTGTTAGTAAAGAAAAAGAAGCCAGCGCAATTGCCATTATGTTTACTGGACTTACCGTGGCGCTCGTCACTGGCGTACCCCTTGGCACATGGATTGGACAGCATTTCGGTTGGCGCGCTACGTTTCTAGTCGTCTCAGTACTGGGTTTAATCGCTTTAATCGGTAGCGCAATATTAGTACCGAAAAACCTAAAAAAATCTATCCCTGCAACCTTCAAAGAGCAACTACAAGTCATTGTAAAACCACAGTTACTGCTAGTTTATCTAATGACTATTCTTGGTTATGGCGGTACGTTTACGGCATTTACCTACCTAGCACCTATCTTAGAGCAGCAAACCAAATTTGCACCATCAGCCATTGGTCTTATCATGCTCGTATATGGCGTGTCCGTTGCGATCGGTAATATTTGGGGCGGAAAACTTGCAGATAAACGTGGCCCTATTAGTGCGCTTAGCATTATATTTAGCGCCTTAAGTGTCATTCTTTTATTATTCACCTTTACTATGCAATCCAAGATTGCCGCAGTGCTGACTATTTTGGTATGGGGTGCTTTTGCCTTTGGTAATGTACCAGGCCTACAAATCTACGTAGTCAAGCAAGCTGAAAAATATACGCCAAATGCCGTCGATGTCGCCTCTGGATTGAACATTGCTGCATTCAATATCGGTATTGCACTGGGCTCAATCATCGGTGGTAGCGTGGTTGAAAATATGTCATTGCAAGACACGGCTTGGATCGGCGCTGTCATCTCTTTAATGGCATTAGCGGTCACACGCTATTCAGGTCTGCGTGATAAGCGTGCCCTGCAAGCATCGTAAAACTTTTCAATGTACAACTTCTCAACGTATGGGTCTCAAACTATTTAGACAGTATGAGACCTTATGAAAGTTATGAACAAACCCTATCTATATCATCAGACTTATACCGATGCTGTGTCTGCCCTATCTTCTTCACTAAATGTTTCATCATTCAAAACCGTTTTATGATTTAAGACGGCGGATGGCAGATCAGAAAAATGTAGCGTGTCGATATTGTTAGGCTTCACCGCAGTGACTTGTACCACACCGATCGTGCGCTCCAAAAAGCCACCTTCGCAATAGCAAAAGTAAAACTCCCATAGGCGGATAAAGGCATCGTCATAGCCAAGCGCTTGAATCTCTGCACGCTGCGCCATAAACGTAGCACGCCAGTCACGTAGCGTATATGCATAATCAAAGCCATAATCATGCAATTGTTTGACGACCATATCGGTCTGCTCAGTGAATTGGGTCGTCAGCTCTTGGTTTGAAAGCAGACAACCACCTGGGAAAATATGTGTTTGGATAAAATCAACCGAGTCGATATAGTCTTGATAATTCTGATCATTAAAAGTGATGGCCTGCAATACCATAAGGCCTGTCGGCTTGAGTAAGCTATTACATTTAGCAAAGAAAGTCGGTAAATACTCATGGCCCACCGCTTCAATCATCTCGATACTAACTAGCTTGTCATATTGACCTGTTAGCTCGCGGTAATCTTGCTTGAGCAATGTGATTTTGTCAGACAATCCTGCCGCTTCGACTCTTCGTTGCGCCTCGTCATATTGCGCATCAGAGATAGTCGTGGTGGTCACATGGCAGCCGTAATGCTTGGCCGCAAAAATAGCAAAACCGCCCCACCCTGTACCGATTTCAATCACATTATCATTAGCACTAAGCTGTAAACGTTGACATATGAGAGATAGTTTGTGCTGCTGAGCATCACTAAGCGTCACATCAGGCGTAGGATAGACTGCCGATGAGTACATCATCGTATCGTCCAAAAATCGCTCATACATGTCATTGCCCAAATCATAATGCGCTAGAATGTTGGATTTGGAGCCAGATTTGTCATTACTACGTAGCTGATGCTTCGCTTTTTCAAATGCTTTACTAATACCAGCAAAACGATTCTCTAGTTTATTAAGCACTGCTAAATTGCGAGCTGCCAGGCGAATCAAACCTGTCAGATCATCCGTATCCCATTCACCATCGATATAACTGTCTGCTAGCGCGATAGAGCCGCCAAGTAATAGCTGGCGATAGACAGCGCTATCATGAATCTGTAGCGTCACATGTAGCGAATGGCGACCAACCGCCGAGCTACTAGCGTCATTGGTAGCCACTTTGCCAAAACTACTTGTCTTAGATTCCTGCTCGTCAAATGTTTCAATCAGCGTGAGGCTACCAAACTGAACGTGCTGTAACGCACGAAAGATAAGCTTTCTCGCTAAGTTATTCACACTATTGCTGACTGGCTGTAGTACAGCGCTTTCATTAACTACTTTGCTCACACGAGCAGTTAATTTTTCTAGTTTTGTGACTGGTGCTCGATCGGTCGGTCGTGCTGGCATCATGTATTTATCCTTGTTTAAATGCTTTGTTTTTTAGTGATTCATTTTTAGTATTACATTGACGAGATTTTTGGATTGTTGATATTTGAAAATTGCTGTAACTACAGGGTATCTTTTTAAATATTACTTTACTGCTAACCGCCTTTCTGTTGACTGTCGGCCAATTTTTCATCGTAGTTGATATACGGCACTTTTTTTATCGCATAGAGCTTAAACGCGTGCCAATAAATACGGGTTAAGGAGGTCACATTCATCAGAGAGTTTTTTCGCAAGCTATAACGAACAACACCTTCTGTCATCGGTACGCCTGATATCTTTATACCAGTTTTTAAAACTTCACCGCGCTCATCGCTGATATTGATAGCGATACGCACTTGTAAGCCAGTATTAGGCTGCTCATCTGTTTTAGTACCTTTTACCGTAACCTGCCAGCGGTAAAGCTGATCGATAGGGTTAAAAGGTGATACGTGAAAATCCTTGTCATGACAGAACTCAGTATCCTCTCCTTCTAACAAAAACCCGTAGTAATGACGCTTGTCCCAAGGCGTATTAGACACTTCAGCCAGCAGATGAGTTGGCGTCTGCCGCGCATCAAACCCTAAGTAAAAATTGACTGGGCTAAAGTACATGCCTGCATTGCGGCAGACAAGTAACCCCAACATATCGCCTTCAGGTACGCTTCCTGCATGTTTTTCAAACGCTTGGATTAGGCGTTTTTTCAGTGCTTGAATAGACTGTACATTGTTATCAAGACTTTTATCATTGCTTAGGCTATTAGTACTCTGTAGGTCAGTATGCTGTAGATAGTCGTCAGGACAGAATCGTTGTAGCGCCTTTTTCTTTGCTGAAAATAGAGGCAGACCTTTTGCTATTAGCTTCTTCGGTAAAACTTTACGTAATGGTAACTTCCCTAAAACTTTACTTTCATCAAATGATGCCGTACTAATTTCAGGAAGTTCTTGCCCTGCCGCTAGCGCGCTAATATTGACGCCCCAATAGCGATAAGGGTAAACAAATTTATTCACACTAGGTAGCAGCCGACTGTGCCATGTCGTACCCTCAAACAGCTGATGCGGCACTGCATTGGTATCATAAGAAGACTCATGACTTGGCATAGCATTGGTATCTTGAGCGGACGTGGTCATAAATAATCTCTTGTTTAACGGTGTACTTTTTATATGGCGAATCTTTCAAAACACTTAGAATACATAGCGGCATTAATCGTCATATTATTTGGTTTTACGGCGACCGAATAAGCCACGTTTCTTATATTGGCTCGTATCAGCAGTTAAACTCTGCAAACGATTAGCATACTCGACCAGCTCCTGATTGGTCGTCGCTATGGTGACTTCGCGCTTGTTCAGTCTACGTAATTTGGTATCCGCTTTTATAGGCAAATCTTTATAACGAAACGACGTATGCGCGCTATCAGCATCAGGTAAATGAGCTGGATCAACTTCGTCTTTTATATCAATGTCAATACCAAGCGCCTGACAGACACGTAATCCACTGCGCACGCCATCTTCATGAAAACCATTAAACCAATAAGCCCCGCAGAAATGTGTGTGCGAACCGTTACCAGAGATACTCGACCATTTAGTCTGCGCATCAATCATCGCAAGATCGAACACTGGATGACTATAATCGATGCTCTTAACTATCTGCTTATCATCGACGCTTTTATTGTCTACAGCTGGGTTTAGGGTGACCAAATAATTGTGTTTTTTGGTCAAGCGTTGCAATATATTCATATGATAAGTCAGCACCGGCTTTGTAGGTATCTGTGCGTTTCCAGCAGCTTGCTCATCCTTAACACTGTCTGAAACTGTTTCATCTATTAAGTAATTCCAGCTTGCCCATGCCAGTGATTTCTTAGGTAAAACACTGGTATCAGTGTGCAGTACAGCCGTGTTTCTGGTAAAGCGGAAATGACCTAATACTTCAGATTCATCGGTGCTGGCATCTTTCAAAATCTTTAGTGCGGTATCTGCATGACAAGCAAATATAACCTCATCGAATACAAGATTTTCGCTACGATTGTCAGCGTTACCTTTATCCTGCACTGTCAAAGCAGCCTGTACTGTTAAAGTCACTTGCTCGCCATCACGAACTACAGACTGTACTGGACTATTGACCCGTATCTTGCCACCCGCTTTGATAAAGCGTGGAATCAATTTATTGACATACTGTTTTGAACCGCCTTTTATCGTAAACCACTGCGGACGATTGACCACGTCGAGCAAACCATGGTTGTCAAAGAACTGTGCAAAAAACACCAAAGGAAATTCTTGCACTTCATCTAGACTAGTTGACCAAATGGCCGAGACCATCGGCAATAGGTAGTTATCGGTAAATAGCTGACCGTATTTCTTTTGTGCCAAATAACCACCGAGCGTTTGTTCTGCAAAGCTACTGACATCTTGTCCTTGGGCACGCGCGCTATCATAATCTTGGCGTAGCTGTTTGATATGCTTATTAAACTGCAAAATATCTTTGATAAATTGCCAGAACTTTGGATTAAGTACATTTTTACGTTGTGACAATAAAGTGTTGAGCGTATGACCATTGTATTCAAAATGACGTACGGTATTTTTGACAGAAAAGCTCATGTCTGTTGCCTGAAACGGCACCTGCAACTCATGAAGCAAACGAAAGAAGTTCGGGTATGTGCGCTCATTAAAAACAATAAACCCTGTATCTATCGCACTACTCTCTACATTGCTACTCTTTGCTTTTTTACCGTCTTGTAGTGCCACATCAATCGTATTTACATGCCCGCCGATATAATCATTGGCTTCAAATACCGTCACATCATGTTGCGTACCTAGATAATGGGCGCATGTCAGTCCTGATACACCTGAGCCGATGATAGCAATACGTTTTGGGGTAGTCTGATGGTCAGAATCTGTTGCAGCATCGGTAGTATTTTTTTGATTACTTGCACGCTTGAAACGAGTAAACGGCATAAAAGCATTCCCTTCTGTATTTTTCTGTCGATATGATGGCTAAGAGTTCTATTAGCTAAGATCTCTATTAATGGTAGATTATTTTTTATTAAGTTTTTCACTAACTTGCTGCCAGACCAAATCAGGCAATGTTCCTAATGCTTTTAATGGCATGGTTAGTTTTTTCGGAAATTCAATCACATCATGCCCGCTTTCGATACCATCGCGTATGGCTTGGCTAGCTTGGGCTGGCGTCTGGATAAATGGCATTGGAAAGTCATTCTGTTTGGTCATCGGTGTCTCAACAAAACCAGGCACGACTAAGCTGACTGACACACCATGCGGAGCAAGGCTAATCTGTAGGGTCTTCATTAGATAATGGATAGCAGCTTTTGAGCTACCATAGGCTTCAGCGCGCGCAAAAGGCACATAAGCAGACGCTGAACCGATACCGACCAAGCGACCTTTTGAAGCGATTAGCTTTGGCAGCACCCCTTCGATCGCATGCGACAACGTACCCATATTTACCGACATGACTTTCATAAACACACTGCTATCAAAGTTCGGCATATCTAAGTACTCGCACATGCCAGCACCGCAAATTGCTAGATCGACATTGTCGATTTTTTCAAAAGCTTCGATGACCTTTTCTCGATCCATGAGGTCTAAATCAATCGTTTCTGCGCCTAACGCCTGAAGTTCAGACAACGCTTCGTCGTCACGGCCAACTGCATATACATGATGATCCGCTAGCAGATAGTCTTTTACCAGCTGCTTACCAATGCCTGACGTCGCCCCAGTAATGAGAATATGTAATTTTTCAGTAGAGTCTGTCATCGTAAATATCCTTTTTGAGTATTCTTATCTTTTTAAGTATTTTCATAATATGGAATTAATGGGCTTAAACTGATTGCTTAACGAAAATTTAGATTTTTAATAACAGCTAGCTATTATCATTATTCTTCGCAGATATCATTGGGCGCATTTCATTAAGCTATAAGCCATTTTATTTAACAAATCTAAATAATTATAGTGGTTGGCTACAGGCTTATTGTTGTGTCTTCGCAATCGTCTGGGCTCAAACTTAATATAAGCGTGTTGTTTGCCGTTTTCACAAGGATGCTGCTATCACAAGCAACGACACAATATTCTGTTACTAGCGTCATAAGACAGCTCAATATCAGCATGCTACAATGCAAAAATTAGCAATCGCGTCGTTTGCCAAGGTATCATCTATAATCGAATGACCGCCATATCACGGTAAGATGACGCTATCTTTTTTCAAACTGCATGACATCTTGTCCTGATAGCAATGAAAACGTTATATAATTAATATCAGATTTTCACCAACCCCACCCTCATATAAAAAAGGATCTCTCATGAGCGAGTTGCAACTGTCTGACCGCGTCAACAACATCAAACCATCACCTACGCTAGCGATTACCAATAAAGCCAAAGAGCTAAAAGCAGCTGGTAAAGATATTATCGGTTTGGGCGCTGGTGAACCTGATTTTGATACCCCTGAACACATCAAAAAAGCAGCAATCGATGCAATCAATGATGGTTTTACGAAATATACGGCTGTCGATGGTACGCCAGAGCTAAAAACAGCCATCATCGAGAAATTCAAGCGCGACAACGATATCAGCTACGAGCCAAACGAAATCCTAGTATCGGTCGGTGGTAAGCAGTCATTCTTTAACCTTGCTCAAGCATTTATCAATCCTGGCGACGAAGTCATCATCCCAGCACCATATTGGGTCAGCTATCCTGACATGGTTATCATCGCAGAAGGCGTGCCAGTCATCGTCAAATGCCCAGCTGAGCAAGACTTCAAAATCACTCCTGAGCAGTTAGAAGAAGCGATCACTGACAAGACTAAACTATTGGTATTAAACAGCCCATCTAACCCGACTGGTATGATTTATACATTAGATGAGCTAAAGGCCATCGCTGAAGTATTGAAAAAGCATCCACAAGTCTATGTAGCTTCAGACGATATGTACGAGCACATTCGCTGGACAGGCGATAAGTTCTACAATATCTTAAACGCAGCACCTGAGCTAAAAGATCGCGCCATCATCTTGAACGGTGTGTCTAAAGCGTATGCGATGACTGGCTGGCGTATCGGCTATGCGGGTGGCCCTGCTAAGCTAATCGGCGCGATGAAAAAGGTACAGTCACAGTCTACTTCATGCCCAACATCAATCAGCCAAGTGGCAGCGGAAGTCGCTATCAGTGGTGATCAGAGCGTACTAGAGCCGATGGTAGCCGCCTTTGAGAAGCGCTGTGACCTAGTCGTAGATGGTCTAAATGCCATCAAAGGCATTACTTGCCTACGTCCTGATGGCGCATTTTATGTCTATCCAAATATCGTACAGCTAATCAAAGCGGCTGGCCTGTCGTCATGTACTGAATTCTCAGCATGGTTATTGGACAAAGTAGGCGTAGCAGTCGTACCTGGTGATGCGTTCGGTCTTGGCGGCTATATGCGTATCTCGTACGCTACTGATGAGGCAACGCTAAAAGACGCCCTATCGCGTATCGAAAAAGCAGTGGCTGACTTAGACGTTGCTGAATAAATCGTAAAGAGCAATCAGTCTTACCGCTGTTCATAAAAAAGACGCCCTATACATTCTATAGGGCGTCTTTTTTTACGCGAGTCTTGGGCATAACTAGGAAAAACACGCTATCTCGTCATTAAAATGATAATTTTTACTAATTATGCAAAAAAAGGCTTGACGTATTTTTTAACTTTGCTAGAATACGCCCCACTTAGCAAGAACTCGTTAGAGACTTCTAAGGCTCGTTGTAAGCGATTAAACACTTACAGCCTATTCTCCAATAGCTCAGTTGGTAGAGCAACGGACTGTTAATCCGTGTGTCCCTGGTTCGAGCCCAGGTTGGAGAGCCACATTTTAGTAGTAAATTTCTTGAGTCAACTTTGATTCAATTATGGCATTTGCCAAAACCCTCATCAATTTGGTGAGGGTTTTTTTATGCGTATCATTTAGGGTCTGTTGAACATTCAAATATGGTACTGGCAGTGACTATGTTTTAGACAATACACAGTGAAATTTTTGACGCCTAGTCGTTCTAGGTTAGACAATTTCGCCATGTATTGGCAAAAAATAGCCCTGCCCTGAAAGGCTGATCTAAAACCACCTTAAACGTTATTGCAAGCCTAGTTAAGGTCTCGACATTATCGTCGGTTTACGCCTAGTTTGATGCGATTTTAGCGATTAGCATTCCTAATATTTGAATGTTCAACAGACCCTAATATTGGTTATCTATTTTGCCATTTTGATAAGCGCTAATCACTACTTTATCTCATACTTGATTACGACAATGATATTTAAAAATGAATATCATTGTCGCGATCGGATATTACTATAGTAAGTTTTTCATCAGTTAACTTGGCAATAGTGGTAGCCAGAATACCAATGCTAACAATGTCACTAACAACACAGGCGGCGTGATCAGTAGACCAATCTTTATGTACTGTCCCCAGCTAATTTTGTAGTTCTTCTCTGCCAACACATGTAGCCATAGTAAAGTAGCTAGACTACCAATCGGCGTAAATTTAGGTCCCAAATCATTACCAATGACATTGGCATAAATCATTAGCTCTCGTGTTGTTGCAGGCACTTGTGCTTGGTCAATCGCAAGCGCGCCGACTAGGGTTGCTGGCATATTATTCATAACAGAAGCAACTATGGCGGACAAGAACCCAGTTCCAACGGTAGCAATCACTGCGCCTTGTTGTCCCAACCAGTTGAGTACTTGCGCCCCATAGGCAGTAAGTCCTGCATTACCCAAACCATATACCACCAAGTACATACCGATTGAAAATAGTACGATTTGCCAAGGCGCTTTACGTACTACATCGCTCACCGAGACCACCGCACCACGCCCGCCTTGCCATATGCGACCAGCGATTGCCATTAGTGCAACAGCAGCGATACCTGTGACCAGTGAAATAGGCAGCCCCAACGGCTCTGTTGCAAAATAGGCGACCAGTAGCAAACCTAATAGTGGAAAAGCAGCTCGAAAGACCAATGGATCGGTAATAGCAGACTCTGGAGCGCTGAGTTCGCTAGTCGAGTAGGTTTTTGGAATATGATGCGCATAGATAACCCACAACACCAGTAGCGTCGCTAAGACAGACACCATATTGACTGGTACCATCACCGCCGCATAACGACCGAAACCAATATCAAAATAATTGGCACTGACGATATTGACTAAATTTGAGGTGACCAACGGCAGACTTGCCGTATCAGCAATAAAACCAGTCGCTATAATAAATGCTAAAGCTGATGGTGGCGAAAATTTCAGACGTAGCAAGATAGCGATGACGATCGGGGTCAGTAGTAGCGCAGCACCATCATTGGCAAAAAAGGCAGAAATAAAAGCGCCGAGCACGACAATCATCGGAAACAATAAGCGCCCTTGCCCATTGCCAAGGCGTGCCACATGTAATGCGGCCCAGCCAAAAAACCCTGCCCTATCTAAGATAAGCGAGATGATAATCAGCGCTACAAAAGTAAAGGTCGCATCCCAGACAATATCCCAGACGATACCCACATCTGATAACTGCACGACGCCAAGCGCTAACGCGACTAAAGCACCACCCATGGCGCTCCAGCCGATGCCCAATCCTTTAGGTTGCCAGATAACCAAGACTAAAGTGACCACAAAAATAGCAAATGCAAGCATTATACGACCTTACTTAAGCTGATTTTATTCAGCCGATTTAATATAGGGAATTAGATCGATTAGGGAGTTAGATCGATTTTTGATTGACGCGGCTCGATAGTTCTTCAGCACTCTCAACGCGTTCTGAATAACGATCAGTGAGATAATCTGAACGTCCGCGTGTGAGCCAAGTAAACTTCACTAGCTCCTCACAGACATCGACAAGACGCAGATATAACGGAGACATATCCATGCGATTGTCATCGTTGAACTCCAAAAATGCTTTGGGTATCGAAGATTGATTGGGGATAGTGATCATCCGCATCCAGCGCCCGAGAATACGCATCTGATTAACCGTATTAAAGCTCTGACTACCACCGCTGACTTGCATCAGTGCTAGTGTTTTACCTTGAGTTGGACGCACGCCACCTAGTGACAGCGGTATCCAGTCGATTTGCGCTTTCATGATACTGGTAATACTGCCGTGACGCTCTGGACTCACCCACAGCATGCCTTCTGACCACTGCGCCAGCTCCCGCAATTCCTGTACTTTAGGATGGTCTGAGTCTACATCGTCAGGCAACGGCAAGCCAGATGGATCAAACATTTTTACTTCACAACCATACCAACGTAGCAATCGGCTCGACTCTTCAGCGGCCAATCTAGAAAACGAGCGCGCACGGACAGAACCGTATAACACTAGTATTTTTGGCGGATGACGTGAGTCATTTGGCGCAACCAAAGAAACAATATCGATAGGCTGAAGATTATCTATATCAATATTGGGTAAGTCGTCTAAGCTAAATTCTAGCGAAGCAGTAGATTCGGCTTCCAATGCTTGGTCAACCTCAGTGTTTGTCATGAGTAATAACCTCGCCGTCTTCTTTTGTGAAGCTACTTACTGGATTGCCTAACAACTCAAACACACGCTCTGACGGACGGCATAGAGCAGCGCCTTTATCAGTCACTACGATAGGACGGTTGATTAAAATAGGATGCGCAATCATGGCATCGATAATTTGGTCGTCAGACAACTCAGGATTATCTAGACCAAGCTCATCATTGATAGTTTCTTTACTTCTTAACAGCTCTCTAGGCGAAATCTGCATTTGTGCCAACAGCTCCACTAAACGGTCGCGCGTTGGTGTATTTTTCAGGTATTCCACCACTTCTGGCTCTTCACCTGACGCTTTAATAATGGCAAGTGTGTTACGAGATGTACCGCATTTAGGATTATGAAAGATTAATGGTTTCATAGTGTTTACACCTGTTTTATGTATTTATTAAATTGATAATTGGTTTAATCGTTACCTTGCTCAGCAGACTCATCTACTCTGCAGCCACTCAAACTATCCATGAGTGAGGCACACAATTCTGGATGGCCTGCACAGCAGTCTTGCAGTAAAAACTGAATGACGCTATCCATATGTGAGAGCGACGCCCGATAGATAATCTGTCGGCTATGTCGCTGTGAGACCACCCACCCTGCTCGTGCCAGCACCGATAGATGCGCTGACATCGTATTGTGTGGCACACCGAGCTGACGGGCTATTTCACCCGCAGGGAGACCGTTAGGCTCTTGGCTGACCAGCAACCTAAAAGCCTTTAAACGGGTGTCTTGAGAAAGTGCAGCAAAGCTTGCAGTAGCATTATTTATTTCCATATGTCCAATAATATAGACATATTAAAAATAGTTCAATATGTTTTGAACAAGGTTATTATTTCTTAGAGGCATCAGGCATTAGGCATTAGTGATCATGGCACGACGAGTCAAACCATGATAAGCAATGCATCTTAAGTATTAGAAACTATCAGTTTCGGAAGTAAGACTGGATAGGGATAGTATTAAATAATTTGATGCTATGGCTTGATATAATATTACCTGCCCCGGCAACTTATTATTTTTTTGCGCGTTTAAATACCCTACCAACATGAATCAAGCTGATTAGTTTAATCAATGGTTTGATGAGTAGTTGTGCGCTGCCAAGGATAAATAGCCATGTGCCGTCCGTCGTTAACGACTCTTTCAAAAAGAAAAAGCTACCAATCAAAAACCAAACAGCGATAAGTAAATCATTCACTGCGCCCAAAGCATCATATCGTCGCTGTATGGCAATATGCTCTTGCCCAATATCAACATCTAACGCTTTGCGGTCGCTCAAAATTTATCCTTTGCTTGCATGTACTTGAGTCATAGATATATCAATTGGCCAGTACCCCTGTCAACAAGCTACTATAGAAAACCTATTAATTAAGACGTCTGTCCTCAGCCCCACTACCTACCATTTAATAACTTTATTTCACCTATAGAATTTTTAGTCCTGAAAAAAGCATACATGAGACGCTAAATATCAATCCTAAATAATATCTAAGATCTTGATTAAAAGGCATTATCATCGATATTTTAGGAAATGATTTAACAACGTAAACTTTACTTTCATTCAGACACTTTAACAGTCTCGCATTAGCACTTTCATAGCTAAGCTTCATCACAGAATTCGTAGAATTAAGTAAATTACTACTATAGTTCTCTTCTGATACCTCATATTCGTAGACTATATTTATAGAGTGCCAATGTCCTAAGCAAAACTCTCTACCAACAGGAGATATGTTATATCAAACGGTCTTGAAGTTGATTTTCTCTCCAAATAAATAGACAAATGCATCTACTAAAAAAGTACCCACTATAATAATAGTGATAAGCGAAGAAAATAAGAACATGGTATATAGAAGAAATATTTCGTACATAAGCTGAATCGCTATAATTTTTTTATAATCATTCTTACAAGAAAAGGAAATATTATAAGAATATAAGTAATTTAGAACTATTTTTGTAAACAACAAAGCAAAACCTACAATGCCAAATACAAAGAACCGTATTAGAGCAGTTATAGCCTTCAGAATACTAGAATAGTGAACTTAAATGAATAGTGACTTACTTATAGTTGTCACGTTGGATTAATATATACCTTATGGCTTCAATATAAATGACATCATATGATAATGGTTACTTTTCACAAGTCTCGTATTTCCACATAGACTTCTTCTTTACCTATTGCACTTACTCAAACTCACGATCGTAATTCCAAAAGATCATTATATTTATATTCTTTTATTTCATCCATCTATCCAAAAGAGCACTGTTTATTGGACGAATACCTATATAAATATAAAGTCAATATATGTTATTGTATATTGATATACTATTAAAGAATTTCCCCGAATAATAATTCGATCAGACAAATCAACGTGGCTAGTAATATGCTACTGGCAAAAAGCTCATTTGACATAACTATAATAAGGAAATAATCATGCTACTAGAGAAAATTAAGACACCTGGACTTTCGCATCTATCCTACTTGGTAGGCTCTGGCGGTCAAGCAGCGGTAATTGATCCACGTCGTGACTGTGCGGTATATGTAGAAAAAGCGCGTGCAGCAGGGCTTGAAATTACTCATATTTTTGAGACACATCGTAATGAGGATTTGGTTTCTGGAGCACCTATCTTGGCCGCAATGACGGGAGCGACAGTTTTACATGGACCCAATCCAGAACAACCTGTTGTCTACGCTCAGACCGCACATGATGGTGACTGCTTTTCAATTGGCCAATTAAAAATCCGTGTCTTAGAAACGCCTGGTCATACTGATGATCATCTTGCTTATGCGCTGTTCGATACAGCGTACCCAGACAAGGCGGTTGGCGTTTTTACTGGGGATGCGCTCTTTGTAGGTGATGTCGGTCGTACTGACTTCTATCCTGAGCGTCGTAGAGAAGTTGCAGGTTTACTTTATGACTCTTTACAAGACATTTTAGCGCTCGGTGATCAGGCGATTATTTATCCAGCTCATGGTGCAGGCTCCGTCTGTGGCTCAGGCATGGCGGAACGTGAGTTTTCTACCGTCGGTCATGAAAGAATGAACAACCCACGTTTACAGATTACCGATCGTGAGACATTTATTGACTTCAAGACTAGCGAAAACCATTATCAGCCACCCTATTTCAGATTGATGGAGCGCCTTAATATGGAAGGTGGTGAAGCGCCTCCAGTCGTTATGCGTCCACGCAACCTTTCGCTCAAACAGCTGCATGACTGCGATGCTGATCATCTCATCGATATTCGTGAACCAATGGCGTATGCGTCAGGACACCTGCCCGGTTCTATGAGCTTACCTGTCAACATGCTACCTGCGTTTGCTGGATGGTTTATCGAGGAAGGACAAAGCTTGGCCCTGATTGCCTCTGATGAAGAGCAACTGGCGACTGCGATGGAGCATCTGGTACGTATTGCTTTTGATAATGTTATAGGTGGCTATGTGGGTGTCGTCCCTGCCGCTGCCAAAGGTGAGCAGATGCAGCAAACCCCTATGATCGATACAACTGAGGTAGAAAGTCGTCTTAATAGTGCTCAAAATTGGACATTGCTCGATGTGCGCGATATTGATGAGAGGAATACTAGTGCGATTGAAGGGTCACAGCATATCTATGTTGGTCACCTGAATGAGCGTTGGCATGAGCTTGACCAAAGTCGCCACTATACATTGATGTGCGCCAGTGGTGCTCGAGCAACAATAGCAGCAGGGTGGCTCGCTAGTCGAGGTTTTGAGAACGTTGATATCTATCTAGGGTCGATGGGCGCATGGCAAGCAACGCATGAGTAACCCTTTATTCGTAGCTAAAATTTGCAATGAGCTAAAACGCGTCTCAAGTTTTAAACAATAAGTTTTAAGCAAAGCCATTTTAAAGTGCTGTAACTAAGACATGCTATACCTAAAATAAGTACGACGACCCTTCTTTTATTCAGTATAAGACTGATATAAAAGAAGGGTTGTCGTTTTAGCTGACCTTTAAGTGATATGACTTGAGTAAATATAAGTCATAGTACTAGGTTCTAACTCTTACTATATTTCCTTATCTGACTTATCACTCATAAAACATAGATACATAAAAAACAGACACAAAAAAACCTCAAGCAATCTAATGCTTGAGGCGAAACTTGCTTAAACTTAACAGTTTAAATTCGTTTTAAATATGGCGCAGCGGACGGGACTCGAACCCGCGACCCCCGGCGTGACAGGCCGGTATTCTAACCAACTGAACTACCGCTGCTTAGGTCTCTTAGCTTGTTTAGCCACTTGCTAAGAAGTGGTGGGTGATGACGGATTCGAACCGCCGACATTCTGCGTGTAAGGCAGACGCTCTACCAACTGAGCTAATCACCCTTCGAACAATTGCTAGGCAATTTATTCAACATCAACTGAGCTCTTAAGTTTGTCACTAAGCTCCGTTGCTGTGGGTGTGTATTATATAGATTTACTGTTGGGTGTCAAACAGTATTTACCACTTTTTTAGATATTTTTTCGATTTTTATTAGGATATCCAGCAAGCATTTGTTTTTATTGACTTTATATTTTCATACAAAACCAATGTTTTTTTAGATTTAATGCTTATTTATTGGCTAATGCTTGCTCTATATCGTTTTTGATGGCTTCTGGCTTGGTCGTTGGTGCATAGCGGTCAATAACCTGACCTTTACTATCGACTAGGAACTTGGTGAAATTCCACTTAATACCATCTGTCAGCACGCCACCCTTTTGTTCTTTGAGCCATTCATAGATAGGATGAGCATCTGCGCCATTGACATCGGTCTTTGCCATCATCGGAAAGCTGACACCATAATTCTTTTGGCAAAACGCACCAATCTCGTCATTGCTACCTGGGTCTTGGCTACCAAATTGATTACAAGGAAAACCGATAACCACCAGTCCTTGATCTTTATACTGTTGATATAGTGATTCTAAGCCTTCAAACTGCGGCGTAAATCCACATTTGCTTGCGGTATTGACGATTAATAATACTTTATCTTGGTAATCTGAAAACGCTTGCGAGCTACCATCCATTCGCTCAGCCGTAAAATCGTAAATTGTACTCATCATTTATCCTTAAATTGAGGTTTTTATTGTCTTGGGTGTTTATGCACTACTTCTTTTTCTATCATATACATAACAAAGCTATTGAAAAGGAAGCACCTTGTACTTCCCTTTCACGTTTCTAATAATATTCAGCCTACTTATTTTTCAGACTTATCTAAATCGATAGATACTGAGTTGATGCAATAGCGCATGCCTGTTGTCTCAGTAGGACCATCAGGGAATACATGACCCAAATGGGCGCCGCAGTTGCTACAAGTGACTTCGGTACGAGTCATGCCTAGCGAGTTATCAACGTGCTCTTCAATCGCGCTGTTATCGATACCTTGATCAAAACTTGGCCAGCCACAGCTCGCATCAAATTTATTGCTTGAGTCAAATAAGCTTGCACCGCAGCCTTTACAACGGTAAACGCCGTCATCTGTCGCATCATTATATACACCTGTAAATGGACGCTCAGTGCCCTTCTCACGCATAATATGATACTCATCAGCGGTTAAACGCTCTTTCCAGTCAGCTTCAGTCAACTGGCTGATTTCTTCTTTGCTTAGTTGGTTGTCTTGCATAATTTATCCTTATTCGAGTATTTATTATCTAATCTCGGTAACTATTTTATCGCCATATGATTATGAGAACGACGTGCTCTATCTGTTGGTTATCAACGCACTATTCAAGGCATATATAAGAAAAGTACTCTCTATATTGTGAGATAGACAGCATGATTGAAGAGATTAATTAAGTTAAATATAGCAAATTAATGTTAGATAATGATGGGTAAAGATGTAATCTTGATACCCATACATTCTATAGTCTATATAAGAGATTTAGAGCCATATGAATATAAGCTAAATATTAATTGCAAGATATACTTGCAAATACTAATTGAACAGATTGTAAAATCATTTGCAAATTAACTATCAATGCAATAATATCTTGCATTAGTGTTCGACTAAAATGTTTAATATATCTCTACACTGAATATTTACTGATTAATAAAGGTTCAAACAACAATGTCTAACGACAATAGTAAAAGTACGCAAGCGGAACGACTGGTACAGTTGCGCCGTGACAAAGGATTTACTGCTGAGCAGCTAGCACAAGTCATGACAGCCGCTGGTGCAAAAGTGAGTCGTGGTGCTATCTCAAACTGGGAACGCGGTACCAACGGTATTGTCTCATCCAAGCTACCTACACTCGCACGTATTTTGGGCTGTAGTGAGGGATATCTGTTGCGCGGCGACCTCAACAATGAGGCTATTGATGCAGACGAGTCGACATCATCTGTAAAGCGCAGTGAACGTCAAGAGATAGATACGGCTTCACACACACAGTCAGGTATTAAGACAACTGATGCTCAGTCCACGATAACTTCTACTGCTGGTAAAGAATCAAAAACCAATTCGACAACCAATCCGAAAAACGGTCATGCTATGAACACCATAAAAAAATCTGATAAATTACAAAACGTTTGCTATGACATTCGTGGTCCTCTATTGCAGACTGCTAATAAGATGGAAGCAGAAGGCAAACGCATATTAAAACTAAACGTGGGTAATCCAGCGCCCTTTGGTTTAGAAGCCCCGCATGAGATTTTGCGTGATGTCGCTATGAATCTATCTGAGGCAACTGGCTATTCAGACTCGCAGGGGATTTTCTCAGCACGCAAGGCCATTTTGCAATATTACCAATCAAAAGGATTGCTGTCGGCCGTTGACGTACGTGACGTATATTTGGGCAATGGGGTTTCTGAGCTTATTGTCATGACCATGCAGGCGTTGATGAATGATGGCGATGAAGTCCTGATTCCAATGCCAGACTACCCGCTTTGGACGGCAGCAGCCAACCTCGCTGGCGGTACTGCTGTGCACTATCGCTGTAATGAAGAAGATAACTGGCACCCTGATATTGAAGATATTAAGTCTAAAATCACGAGTAAAACAAAGGGTATCGTGGTTATTAACCCAAACAACCCGACAGGCTCACTTTATAGTGATGAGCTATTAAAGCAAATCATCGAAGTTGCTAAAGAGCATGATTTGATCATCATGGCCGATGAGATTTACGATCGTATTCTCTATGATGATAATATACATACCCCAATGAGCACCCTAACTGACGACGTGCTGGTACTTTCTTATAATGGCTTGTCAAAGTCACATCGTATCGCAGGATTTCGCTCAGGTTGGATGATGGTATCAGGCCGCAAACAGCACGCAGCTGACTTTATTGAAGGCTTAGATATGCTAGCATCCATGCGCCTTTGCTCTAATGTGCAAGGACAGTATGCTATTCAAACAGCGATGGGTGGACATCAGAGCATGCAAGACCTGACTTCTGAAAAGGGTCGCCTATATAAGCAACGTGAAATGGCAGTCTCACGTCTTAATGCTATCAAAGGTATTTCTTGTACCATGCCTCAAGGCGCGTTTTACTGTTTTCCAAAAATGGATCCAGAGGTTTACCCTATCACCGATGATATGGACTTTATGATGGATTTGCTCGTTGAAGAAAACGTATTGATGGTTCAAGGTACTGGTTTTAACTGGGACAGACCCGATCATTTCCGTCTGGTGTTCTTACCTAACTTGCTTGACCTAGAAAATGCGATGGATAGGTTGGACAGATTTTTTGCCAAGAAACGTAAGCAATTTGGTACTGAGTAAATCGTCATACATCATTAAAAAAACGCTTATCGGCATGATGCTGATAAGCGTTTTTTATTGCGTTGAACCTAGTTATTCAAACTCAGTTATAATAATTCACTGATAAAAACAGCGCATTAAAAAATATTGCTCAATACGAGATAACTGATAGCTGACATAGTAGCCGCTGCAGGCAGTGTCACAATCCAAGCCAAGCCAATCGGCTTCATAAGCTTCCAGTTAGTATCTCTGTTGACGATACCGATACCCAGTACCGCACCTACTAGCGTGTGAGTACTCGATACAGGCAGACCCATCGTCGATGCACCCATCACAACAGCTGCTGCTGCTAACTCAGCTGAGAAGCCTGAAGCTGGATGCATTTTCGCTAGATTGGTACCAACGGTTTGAATCACTTCTTTACCAATGAACCAAAGACCAACAATTAGTGCTACACCAAAAGTCAGCATAACAGCAGGTGGCACAGCAGCTTCAGTAGCGATACTATTAGTACGAATCACATCCATAATGGCGGCAAAAGGACCAACCGCATTGGCGATATCGTTTGAGCCATGACTAAAGGCAAAAGCTGACGCGGTAAAGACCTGCATCCAGCTAAACATAATGAACGTCGCTTTGGTCAAATCTTCTTTATGCTTACCGCGGATACTCTTGGTATAGATATAGGTCGCTAACCATACTAGCGCCGCTATCATCCCCATAATCAAGAAGCCCTGTAGTGTGGTCAGGCCGCTATTAACGTTTTTTAGACCTTTAAAGACGACTAGAGAAGTCATCACCGCACCACCTGCGGCAGCAATGATAGGTACCCATTGCTTAAGTGCTTTTAGAGTATCAAGGCTACTACGCTCATTCTCAATATCATAAAGCTTTTTGTAGTAATCAGTTTCTAGGTCTTCAACGATACAATCATCATCTTTATAGATTTCCTGATCACGTAGCATCGCTGACGTATAGGCCAATTGCTCAGACTCTGTCAAACCATCCAAAAACTCTTTATGGTTTTGCTTTAAGACTTTTTTATTGCCTTTTAGCGTCGCAATATAAGCTTCAGTTTTATCATTATATTCAATGATATTTTTCTTTATTTGTCCATATAAAAGATAAGACAATACGCCACCTAGTAGCGGCGACAATACCCAAGAAATAGCGATGGTTCCAACCGTTCCCCAGTCTACCGTTGATAGCGCCATGTCCGTACCACCTAACGTGATACCTAAAACAATGGAGCTACCAATCACACCGCCAATAATGGAATGTGTGGTCGAAACAGGCAGACCTTTCTTTGTCGCAAATAACAGCCAAAATGCTGCTGCAACCAATGCGGAGAGCATGACATAAATGAACTGATTGGGCGTCACTGATAGACCATCTAGATCGACGATGCCGCTTCGAATCGTATCAGTAACCTCCCCGCCTGCAAGGACTGCTCCCGATACTTCAAATATCGCGGCAATACCCAATGCTTGCGGGATAGTCAACGTCCCTGCACCCACCGAAGTACCAAAGGAGTTGGCGACATCGTTACCACCGATATTGAATGCCATAAAGACACCAAAAGCGGTCGCCACGATGAATAGCGTCGTTTGCTGACGCATGGTGTAATCTAAACCCCACCACAAAAAGTAGGAAGTCATCGCAATCAGTAAAATGGCAAAAAATAGATTTATTCTCATAGAGCCAACTGGCTTGATTGACTCTGTAGAACTGCTGCTAATACCCATACGTTAGTACGTCCTGCGTAAGCTGATTAAAATTATATGAGGTTGATAATACTGCGCTGCTACTCACAGTGCTTATTGCAGCACATAATGAATTAGCAATAGAAAATATATAACATGCGGTTAGAAGGTCTTGAGCCGATTATTATAGCGGCAAGAAAAAACACGTCCCTCAACATGTCACAAAGCCGCAAGTGATATTGCCAAATCGTCTGATTACAGCATCTTGCGGCTTATATATTTCATAGCGATATTTGTGGTACTACTAACAGCTATTGTAACAATTTTTGTCGTAATTATTAAGTTATCTATACTAAATAACCAAAACACGTTGTTTGCTAAATTAAAATTATTATTTAGCAGAAGCTGTTTTGCGCTCTATTATATTAAATATGAGCACATAATGCATGATGATATTGCGAGATTTGTAACTGCGATTGTATACGGACAAGACCACACTCTGTAAAAGACAGGATGGCTCGAATATGTTTTGAGCCATTCTACTTAGAAAACATTTGGAAAATACAATTATATAAATCTATAAGAGTCCTTAAACTTCAGGCATTTTTAACAACTACTTGCTTTTGGTGATTGCCGACAACTGCTCAATAGCATGATCTAACACATCTAAACGCGCCTGACGCTTTTCGTTGGTCGCAACAACACACCATGGCGCCGTCGTTGTATCTGTACGTGCCAGCATATCTGCTGCAGATTGCACGTAGTCTGACCATTTATCACGGTTACGCCAGTCATCATCCGTTAGTTTAAATTGCTTATGCGGTGTTTCTTGACGATCTTCAAACCGTTTAAGCTGCTCTTTTTTATCAATCGCTAACCAATACTTGATAACCAACGTTCCTGCTGCTGCCAAATCTGCCTCGAAACGATTGATTTCATCATATGCTCGTTGCCATTCATCAGGAGACGCAAATCCTTCGATACGTTCAACTAACACGCGCCCATACCAAGTACGATCAAAAATAGCAATACGGCTGATACGGTTCGTTTGCTCGTTAGGCAATCTCGTCCAGAATCGCCACAAGTAAGGATGCTGGGTTTCATATAGCATCGGTGCACCAATATTATAGATTTGATACTCGCGGGGATCTAGCGGAGCAACCAACCTTTTGATTGCACCGCCCTTACCGGCAGCGTCCATTCCTTCAAAAGCAAACACCACATGCCGACCTTGACGGGCACGTAGCAACTCAGCAAGCCGCGCTTGCTTCTCTGCCAATGCCTCACGATAGTCGGACTTACTGATTTTCTTATCTTTAATAGACGTCAGTTGCTTAGGTATCGGTACAGGCTCAAACTGTTTTTGCTTAGTATCTGAGCTAATTTTCAGTGTCTCGGACTGAGGATGGTTTCTTGATGTTTCCTTGTCATTGTCACTGCTATCTGTCTGACTACTTGCCAGCGCGGTTTGCATAGCATGTAGCACCAGATGGCAGAAGTTATCAGCGGCCTCTAGTTTATCGTCACCATCAATAATGACCCAATCATCCTGTTGACGCAGCAAGGTCGCAGCCACTTCATTAAACTTCTCGATGACTTGCTTGTTGTTCCAGTCAATTTGATACAAAAACTGCGGATCTGCTTCATCATCCTCTAAGCGACTGTGCAACGTTTCGATATCAACATGAAACCAGCATTTTAGTAATTTGGTTTGATTGGCAATGAGATCGTTTTCAAATGCTTTTAGCGTATCTAACTGCTGCTGTAGATAGTCTTGCCACTGAGCGATAGGAAGCGGATTTTTAATTTTTTGACCTTTATCATTTGATAATGCTTCAAGGTTCTCACTATCTGACGTCGCTAGTCGCATGACGTTGTATAATAAATCAGCATACCAGTTGCCGAAATATACCATGACATCACCATGGCGCGGCATGGCGCGGGTATGCGCTTGCCAAATGGGTTGATAGTTCAATGGCGAATGACCAATAGTGGCCTCAACTTTAAGCAGCCTTGGATCTACCCATTGCCTCAACTGCTTAACGGCGGTACCTTTACCCGCTTGCTCCATTCCATTAACTAGCACCAATAGACCTGTTGGCTTATTGAGGGTCGGAGGCGTTTGCTGGCGAGTGGCTTTTAAAGCATACTGAGCCGTCACCAATGCCAGTCTAAGCGAATCCTCATCCAGTGAAAACTGACTTAAAGGATTAGGCTTTAGACGCTGCTCCACAACTTGCTCGCTAAATTGTGTACTTACCGCTTGTGGTGCTTTTGGTTCAGTAGTATCATTTTTTTGAGACATGATTACACTCGCTATTATTGTTATTGGGCTGCTTTACTAATGAATGACTTATGGGATAGCTCTCGATAAGATAACTCTCAACATTTCTATCTCATCGCTCATTTTTATCTCATTTAATCATAGCACTGCACCAATTGAGTAAATAATATTGCTGTGTAACAGATTGGTATTTGTATTCTTAATTATTTTCTTTTAAGGTGAACACAATTTTGGGTATAGGGTAGAACAGTTGTTGAAAGCCTTATAACCCTGAACCACTATATTTAAAACAACCATACTCAAATTTAATTACCCTTTACTTCTACAGGATTCACTGCCATGACCGCTTTAGCTGATTTACAACAGCATTTAACACGTTTTTGGGCGATGCCTCATCACCAAGATGATGAATTAAATGCTAAGCTCAAAGAAGTACAATCATGGCAACAAGCTCGTCTGCAGCAAACGCATCGTGAGCTATTCGAACAACCCAAAAACCAGCTAATGGCAGATTACTTCCTCACCCAACTGTATGGCGGTGAAGAATTCAAGTTATTGGCAGAGCAGTTAGCACGTATTCTGCCAAAAGCAAAAAAGTTAGAACGTCTTGCCAAAGAATCAGCTCTAGAAGCTGGTAGTATGGGCATCCAAGCAGCAATTTTAGCTATTGAGTTAGATTTGCATTTGGCTCAGTGGCTACTTGCTCAGGATTTGCCAGTAAACGAAGAGAATATGCTAGCCGCCTATCGTACTGTCGACGAAGAAGCCGAGCGCCGAGTTCAGATTGCTAATCTAAAAGACGTCTGTTATCGCACGGACAAGCATCTAAATTCGTTTATGCTCAAAAAAGCCTTCGCACTAGCAAAGAGCACAGCCTATCGTCATAACTTTCAACCACTTTATGACTTTATTGATGCAGGCTTTAAGGCCATGAAGCCTTTGAGCAGCGTCAGCGATTTTATCGAGCCATTTTGCAAGCGCGAACTGTCAATCGTTGATCAGGTGCATGATTCGGATAATGGCAGTAAGCCAGTAGCGTTTGGTGTATCATAAGCTCAATATGCTAAATGGCCAGTTGACGCTTACTATTTAACGATTTCTTCCGATAAAGACAATCATACGATAAAGACAATCATAAAAATAAATTCTAGGACAACATGATGACTGATAATTCAAAAGATAGCAGCGCTCCTTCTAATCAAGCCACAACAACCAATGGTCATTTGCAAGACAAACTGGTAAAAGACAGTATTGCTCATAATCAGCAGATTAGCGCGCAGATATTACGCAACCAAACAACCAATGTCGTGCCGAGCAAGAATAATAGCATTGCTAGTGACGACAGTAGCGACTTTACTAAAGTTCAAGACCTACCAACTGGAACGCCGCAAGGCCAACAAACCACTATGCCAAACAACGACAAAACGACTCGCACAAACCCTTCAGAGCAAACCATAAAACAAACGCTATTCAATCAGCGTGATGACATCAATAATCCGCACACGCCTGAAACAGATGGTAATGAGCAGACGCATTTTGGCTATAAGACCGTCAATAAAGCAGAAAAGCAAGCACGTGTGGCTGACGTATTCACTTCTGTTGCCAAAAAATATGACATCATGAATGACTTGATGTCATTTGGTATTCATCGTCTGTGGAAGCGTTATGCAATTAGTCTATCAGGCGTACGTGCTGGTCAACATGTCCTTGATATCGCTGGCGGTACGGGCGATTTGGCCAAAGTATTTAGCCGTGAAGTCGGTAGAAATGGCCACGTAGTACTATCTGATATCAATGCTGCGATGCTAGAAGTAGGTCGTGAGCGCCTGATCAATGCAGGCTGTAACAACGTTGATTTTGTATTAGCAAACGCTGAGACATTAGCCCCTTTTGATGACGAAAGCTTTGATTTAGTGACCATTAGCTTTGGTCTACGTAATGTTACTGACAAAGATGCCGCGCTAAAGTCTATGTATCGCGTCCTAAAGCCAGGTGGTCGTCTATTGATTCTGGAGTTCTCAAAGCCAGTATTTGAGCCACTATCTAAAGCTTATGACTTGTATTCATTTACCGCGTTGCCAGTGATGGGTAAGCTGATTGCTAATGACGCTGAAAGTTATCAGTACTTGGCTGAGTCAATTCGTATGCATCCTGATCAACAGACACTTAAGCAGATGATGCAACAAGCTGGTTTTGAGAATTGCGATTATCATAACTTGACTGCTGGTATCGTGGCTGTCCATCGTGGCTTTAAAGCTTAACGATAAAGTACGATTGGTAAGACCATTACGTTTAACAAACCATATTGAACCTAACACGAATACACGATGCGCTGATGCAGCTAATGCAAAGGCGCTCACTTAACGATGCGAGAGCCTTATGCTGACTGTCCTTCTATTAGCTGGAGCCGAAAAGCTAATCAACATTGCCATTGCCAGTGATGAGATTACCAAAGCAGGTTTAGCGCCACTTGCAGGTAAAGTGTTACGTCTGAATATGGGATTGCCTGAGATTAATTTAGACATCCTGTTCACTCATGAGCGTTTACGCTTTGAGCCAGTCACAACAGAGAGCGTATTTGAGCCAAGTGGCCAAATGAATGAGTGCCGAAAAGCCAGCATGGAGCGCGCACGTTTTGGTCATAGTCGTCCAGACTGTACCATCACCGTAGATAATGCCGCTCAACTGCTCAATCTGATGCGCGGCGCTGAAGGTAACCTGCCAATCGCTGGTGATTACAAGGTGCTGATGCAGCTCAAACAACTGGTTGCAGGATTTGATCCTGACGTGGCTGGACAGCTTGAGCCGTTTATTGGTAAACCAATGGCTAGCCAGTTACATCTTCTTATCTCTCAGCTCAAAGGTAGCTGGCGTCATAGTGCCAAACGTGCTTTTGATGACGTTAGTGATTGGGCCAATGAAGTGGCTGGCAATAGCACACCTGACCCTATCGAGGTGGTTGAAGTAAATGATCTTAAACAGCAACTGTTAAAATTACGTGCGGACGTCGAACGAGAAGCAGCCAAACTTGCTGCTATCAAAGAAGAGCAAGCGCAGTTTCTTAATAACTCGTTTCATCAATAGCCGATTGCATCCATCATAAATGAATGCTATTACCGATGGCACTATTTATGATTAAGCGCAGCGCTTACCCCATTTTCGTCTTTGTTTAGAGTACCTAACCTCATGCTATTATCGCACCGCGCTCGTCTACTTGAGCTTTGGCGTATCGCCGCAATGTATCGCCTTGATACCCATTTTTCTATCGAAGAAGCACCGCAGCTGCAACCTTTGGCGCGATTAATTCGCATTCATCCAGCAGCATGGGGCAAAAAGCACCAACCAAATGCGATTAAGTATGCGCTTGAGGACATGGGTACGCTGTTTTTGAAACTGGGCCAGTTACTCTCAACGCGTCGCGATTTGGTACCGCCTGAAATTATCGCTCAATTGATTCAGTTACAAGACAAAGTTAAGCCTTTTGACGCTGATATTGCTGTCGCTCAAATTCAGCATCCTAAACATGGTCTTGGCCAGCCGATTGAAACGCTGTTTGCCCGTTTTGATATCAAACCGCTAGCGGCCGCTTCTATCGCCCAAGTTCATACTGCTGCTCTACATGATGGGCGTGAAGTCGTGGTAAAAGTAGTGCGCCCTGATATTCGCACTGTGATTGTTTCTGACTTTGAACTGTTGCGGGAATTGGCAAGTTGGGCATCTGCACGCATTGAGGCGGCACGTGCCATCCATATCATTGATATTGTCGAAGACTATCGGCAAGTCATGCTCAATGAGCTTGATTTGACACTTGAGGCTGATAATACTACTCAGATGCGTAATAACTTCTTGGGCTCAGCACTGATGTATGTGCCTGAAGTTTACGACGCTGCCAAAAACGTGATGGTCATGGAGCGTATCCAAGGCGTCCCTATCTCACAAGTTGAGATGTTTGATCAGTTGGGCTATGACCGTGCAGCGCTTGCAGAAAAAGGCCTAACGATATTTTTTACCCAAGTCTTCCGTGATAACTTCTTTCATGCTGATATGCATCCAGGCAATGTGTTTGTAGAAACACCACCTGTGCAAACTTTACATGCAGGTATGGAAGCAGTTGATTTAGGCCATGAACCACGCTATATCGGACTTGATTGCGCCATCATGGGCACTTTATCAAAAGACGATCAGCTCATCGTGGCACGGATGTTACTTGCCGTGATGAACAATAACTTTACCGCTGTGGTCGATATTGTTAGCCGTGCAGGTTGGATACCACCAAACGCTGATAAGCATGCCTTGATGCGTGATATGAAACGTACCGTCGGTCCTATGCTACAAAAATCAATCGATGATATCGACTTTGCTGGCGTACTGATGCAGATTTTGGACATTGCACGTAGACATCATATGAGTATCCCGCCGCAGCTGATGCTTCTGCTAAAAACCTTGGTCCATGTGGAAGGACTCGGTCGTGATTTATATCCTGATCTGGACATTTGGTCACTTGCCAAGCCAATTCTAAGCAGTTGGATTAAAGAGCAATTAGATCCTATGCGTAATCTACAGCAACTGCGCCAACAACTGCCTGAAATGCTCTTGTCTACTACCGATATTCCTAAACTATTAGATCAAGGACTACAAAGCCTTGCCTCACAGGGCTCTCGTCAGGACAGTCAACTACGCGAGATACAACAGATTCGCGCTGATATGCTAAACGACCGTCGTCGTGACTGGTTGGCACTGGCAGGGTTTGCTATTTTTATCGCTATCGCTACGCAAGTTATCGGCTGGCTATCACCTATATTTTATATACTAGCTGTCTTGGTAGTTGTTTGGCGCATCCTAATTTAGTTATAATAGAACAAATGTCTGTAAATAAAGAATATTAAATGGATATTGAATATGCTAAGTTAATGCTAAATAGTCACATTATCTATAGGAACCCTCATGTCAGCGCTACCACTGTCACAGACCCATAATACTAATAAACCAGACTATAGTGAGGCTATCACAGCTTTGCAAGAACGTTTTGGCAAGCAACTGAGTTTGAACGCTACAGTTCGTGAGCAGCATGGTCATACCATGACGTGGTTAGCTAATCAGCCGCCAGATGCTGTATTAACAGTACAGGACAAACAGGAAGTAGCTGCGGCCGTTGAGATTTGCTATCAGCATCAAATGCCAGTGATTGCTTTTGGTATCGGCTCTTCTTTGGAAGGTCAATTGAATGCTCCCTATGGTGGACTGTGCATCGATATGCATGCGATGGATACTATTTTACAGGTCAATAATGAAGATTTGACCGTTACCGTTCAGCCCGGCGTGACGCGTGAGCAACTAAACCATTATCTGCGTGATACAGGGCTGTTTTTTCCGATAGACCCCGGTGCCAATGCCAGTATTGGCGGCATGGTCGCCACTCGCGCCTCAGGTACTAATGCAGTACGTTATGGCACTATGAAAGATGTGGTACTTGCACTAGAAGTAGTAACTGCAAGTGGCGATATCGTACGAACAGGCACACGTGCCAAGAAGTCTGCGGCCGGTTATGATTTGACGCGCTTGATGATAGGCTCAGAAGGTACACTTGGTATTGTCACTGAGGCCACGCTGAAACTATTTGGTATTAGCGAGTGTATAGGCAGCGGTATTTGTCATTTTTCGACCATCGAAGATGCTTGCCAGGCCGTAATGCTGACCATTCAGATGTGCTTACCTATTGCTCGTATCGAGCTGCTTGATGCAATGCAAATCAAAGCATGTAATCAATATGCCAATCTCGATTTAACCGAAACGCCTACGCTATTTGTTGAATTTCACGGTACAGAGGCAAGCGTTGCTGAACAGGCGCAAATGTTTGCTGATATTATCGAAGAGTTTGATGGTCGTGATTTTGCTTGGGATACCAATGAAGCTGAGCGTAAACGTCTCTGGCAGGCAAGACACAATGCTTATCATGCTAGCTGTGCGTTACGTCCTGAGACAAGCGCCCTATCGACTGACGCTTGCGTACCTATTTCTCGCTTGGCAGAATGTGTCAGCGCCACTGCAAAAGATATTGAAGCATCAGGGATGATTGGACCAATTGTAGGTCATGTAGGCGACGGTAACTTTCATGTTTTATTATTGGTCGATACCAATAATCCTGAAGAGGTAGCTACTGCTGAGGGTATTATCGGTCGTCTCGCCACGCGGGCTATCGAGATGGATGGTACTTGTACGGGTGAGCACGGGATCGGACAAGGCAAACAAAAATATATGCAGCAAGAACATGGTAATGCGCTGATACTTATGGAAGCTATCAAGGCAGCCCTCGACCCTAAAAACATCCTTAATCCAGGGAAAATATGGCCTGAGGCTTTATCTATTTCCTAATACTATTAGAAAAACTAAAACCGTACTAAAGCCAGAGCGATAGCCAAAAAAAATGCGCCTGTTTCTTATTAAAAGCAGGCGCATTTTTTTGTTAAATACTAATTACTATAACATCTGGTCGATTGCCATCTGTGTCAGTACGCGGCCACGAGCAGTACGCAGCACATAACCTTGTTGAATCAGATATGGCTCTATCACATCTTCAAGCGTACCACGGTCTTCAGCCATCGCTGCTGCCACTGCTTCAACACCCGCAGGACCACCATCAAAGCGCTCGTGCAATATTTCGATATAACGTCTGTCTAGATGATCAAGACCACGTCTATCCACTGCCAGCATATCTAGCGCGCTACCTGCAATCGCGCCATTAATACTACCATCGCCTCTTACCTCGGCATAGTCACGCACACGGCGTAATAGGCGGTTAGCAATCCTTGGTGTACCACGTGCACGGCGCGCAATCTCTACAGCTCCATCTTTACTCATTGGTACACGCATTAGACGTGCTGCGCGACTGACAATCGTCGTTAGATCAGCGATATTATAAAACTCGAGGCGCTGTACAATCCCAAAACGGTCACGTAGCGGTGAGGTTAACAGTCCTGCTCTCGTCGTTGCTGCTACCAAGGTAAACGGTGGCAAATCAAGCTTGATAGAACGCGCAGCAGGCCCTTCACCAATCATAATATCTAATTGGAAATCTTCCATCGCTGGATAAAGTATCTCTTCAATAACCGAGCTCAGACGGTGAATTTCATCAATAAACAGCACATCACCTGCTTCTAGGTTGGTCAGCATGGCCGCCAAATCTCCTGGGCGTTCAAGCACAGGCCCTGAAGTAGAACGCAAGTTACCGCCCATTTCACGAGCGATAATATTGGCGAGGGTCGTCTTGCCCAGACCCGGTGGACCAAATATAAGTGTGTGATCTAGCGCTTCGTCACGGCCACGAGCAGCACCGATGAACACTTCCATCTGCTCACGTACCACCGGCTGACCAATATACTCAGCCAATAATGCTGGTCGGATATTGGCATCAGGAGCGTCACTTGCACCTTCTAGCGGATTAATTAAACGATCTTGCGTCATAGAATTTATCATTATATTAAAAAATTAGTTAACAAATAGCATAACCAAACGCTGCGCATAAGTCATGCAAAACCTCATTAAGCGAGCACTAAAACGAAAATAAGCGACATTTAATGTCGCTTATTAATTTTATACATTATGTGGTTGTCATCGATAGACAGCTAGTTAATATGGATTAAAAGCCGGATAACTGCTGTAAAGTAGCTTTTAATAAGCCTTGAGTATCAGCAAAAGTATCTCCTTTACTCTTAGCAGCTTTGATCGCTAGCTGAGCTTCTTTTTCTTTATAACCCAAGCTAATCAATGCGCCTTCCACTTCAGCGATGATACTGCCTTCGTGAGAAATCGTAGTTTCCTGTGGTGTCAATTCAAACGCACCATTATCAACGTCGATATTTTTTAGCTTGTCTTTTAGCTCAATTAATAAACGTTGCGCCGTCTTTTTACCGATGCCAGGGATACGAGTTAATGCCGTCTCCGACTCTTGCTCGACGTGCATCTTTAGCTCAGCTGCTGACATTGCAGACAGCATAGCCAAGGCCATTTTTGCCCCAACCCCGTTAATTTTAATTAACTGGCGAAAGACATCACGCTCTTTTCGATCGATAAAACCGTAGAGCAACTGGGCATCTTCGCGAACATGGAAATGTGTCCAAATGCTAGCTTGTTCATTAAGCTGTAACTGACAAAACGAAGGCAATGGCAATTCGATATCATAACCCACACCAGAGGTCGTCATGATACAAGCCGTCGGTGCCATCAAGTACTGCACCTGTCCGGTAATCAATCCAATCATTATTTACGACCTCTTATGTAAGATATTATAAAATCAGCTGCTACTTCATGATTAACAACTACGTTCTACAACACAGTCTTATTGGTAAAAGTTCACCATACCTTCAAGACTGGTTGGGCGAATTTTATGTGCTTGACCTGCAGAGCCGAACGCTTCAAAACGATTGGTACAGATATCTGACATCGCTACCATAGACGCTTTGAAATATTTGCGTGGATCAAATTCACTTGGATTTTTTGCAAGGAATTCACGGATAGCGCCAGTTGATGCCAGACGTAAATCCGTATCGATATTTACTTTACGCACACCATGTTTAATCGCTTCAACGATTTGCTCAACTGGCACGCCATAAGTTTCGCCGATATCACCGCCATTTTCATTAATAACTTTTAGCCATTCTTGTGGTACTGATGAAGAACCATGCATAACAAGATGAGTATTAGGAATACGGGCATGAATCTCTTTTACGCGCTCAATAGATAAAATATCGCCTGTCGGTGGACGTGTGAACTTATAGGCACCATGACTAGTACCGATAGCAATCGCTAACGCATCGACATTGGTATCTTTTACAAACTGCTCAGCTTCATCAGCACTGGTCAAAAGCTGCTCATGATCCAATACGCCTTCAGCGCCAGAGCCATCTTCTTCACCAGCCATACCAGTTTCAAGACTACCTAGGCAACCGATTTCGCCCTCTACAGAGACACCGCAAGCGTGTGCCATCTTAACAACTTCGCGCGTGACGCTAGCGTTGTAATCATAGTCCATTGGCGTTTTGCCATCTTCACCAAGTGAGCCGTCCATCATCACTGATGAGAAACCTAACTGGATTGAGCGTTGGCAGATAGCTGGCGACATACCATGATCTTGATGCATTACTACTGGAATATGTGGCCATTCTTCGATCGCAGCGATAATCAAATGACGCAAAAATGCTGACCCTGCATAGTTACGTGCGCCTGCACTGGCTTGGACAATGACAGGTGAATCACAAGCATCCGCAGCCATCATGATTGCACGCATTTGCTCTAAGTTATTGACGTTAAAGGCAGGAACACCATAGCTGTGTTCAGCGGCATGATCTAGAAGTTGACGTAAGGATATTAGGGCCATAAGACGCTCTCTGATTGGATTTTGAATAGTATTTTAAAAAACAGCTTAATAGCAATCATTTCACTGTATATTCGACCATACTGACCGTATATAGGCTAGTGAAAGTCTGAATGATATTGGATATGATTACCACGCGGTGATTATAGCAAAAATTGTTCTGTCTTCGTAGCGGTTGACCGACTATTTGTCAGTCTATACCGTCTCTTGATATCAGTTTAATTTTATAAACTGTCACTTTATAAACTGCCACAACGACATACAACGCAAAAAGCCTTGGCAATCACCAAGGCTTTTCTAGTATTTTGAGGCTTATAAAGCAATGACCCTTTTTAGAAGTTATTTACCGATAATTATCTATCAGTCGATAGCATCCCAGCAAATCAGTCATTATAGTGCTTAGTTAATAGTACTTAGTTATCGCGTAGCTTAGTACTGTTGCTCTGCGTCAACTGCAACATCATTTGCGCCATTAGCAACAGCGTTAGCGCCATCAGCAACAGCTTCAGCAGTATTTTCAACCGCTGTGTTAGTGCTTTCAGCAATAGCATCGCCAGTGTTTTCTAGAGCGTCTGTCGCAGCTGCACCAGCAGTGTCAGCGCCTTCGGCAACTTCAGTACCAGCGTCTTGAGCAGCAGCTTCAGCTTCAGCAGCAGCAGCATCAGCGTTTGCAGCAGCATCATCGCCAGCAGATTCAACAGCAGCTTCAGTGTTTTCTTCTGTTTGTTGGCTACATGCAGTGATTGCAAAGGTACCAGCAAGTACGCTAGCAAGTAATAAATGACGTTTTAACATAATAAACCTCTCGTAAATAATGCATGTCAAAATACATGGTCGCGCTATTTTATAGAGTGCGAATCAGACATGCAATAATAATTTTCAGTATATAAATAAATAATTACTGCTTAATAATAATCGATGGCTATTGAGCTTACTTATGTCAATAAAAACAAGCAAATCAACAGCCAAAATATTATTTTTACAGACTACCTTAGTTATTTAAAGTTAGTTGTACGTCTAATGTTACTAAGCTACAGAGTATCGTTAATTAGTTAGGCATCTATTTGCAACGCAGCGACTGCCGGAAGTACTTTACCTTCAACAAACTCTAAAAACGCACCGCCACCTGTTGACATATAGCTCACACCATCAGCAACTTGATATTTATCGATAGCTGCTAACGTATCACCGCCGCCCGCGATAGAAAAACCATCGCTGTCTCTTACAGCAGTAGCTAATATCTGTGTGCCTTGCCCGAAAGCATCGACCTCAAAGACACCCACTGGACCATTCCATAAGATAGTTTTTGCATTGATAATAGCATCGGCAAGCTGCTTTGCGCTTTCTGGTGCGATGTCCAATATCATGTCATTGTCACCGATCGCATCAACTGATTTGATCGTTGCAGTGGCTTTTTGCAATGAGCCAGTAAAGTCAGCGAAATCGATGTCATTTTTATCAGCGACTACGACGTACTCAGGCAGCAAAATTTCAGTCTTGGTCATAATGTCACGTGCAGTATCGAGCAAGTCTGCTTCGTACAATGAGGCGCCAACACTGTGACCTTGTGCTGCTAAGAAAGTGTTAGCAATACCGCCACCAACGATAATCTGTGTGCAAACTTCAGCCAAGCTGTGTAGCACTTCTAATTTGGTTGATACTTTTGACCCACCAACGATAGCAAGCATTGGTTGTGCTGGTGTTTCAAGCGCTAGGCTCAAAGCATCAAGTTCAGCAGCTAACAATGGCCCTGCACACACAGTTTTGTCTGCTTGACGCATTGCTTGCGTAACACCTTCTGTTGATGCCTGTGCACGGTGCGCTGTACCAAAAGCATCCATCACAAACACATCGCACAAATCAGCGTACTTTTTCGCTAGTGTGGCATCGTTTTTCTTTTCACCGTCATTGAAGCGTACATTTTCTAATAGAACCACTTCGCCCGATTTTACATTAGCACCTTGAGTAAGGTAATCAGTATTAAGACGTACAGGCGTCGATAGTTGCGAGCTTAATTTTTCCGTCAAATAGTCAGCAACCGGTGCCAATGAATATACAGCTTCAGGATTGCCTTCTGTTGGGCGGCCTAAATGTGAGCAAACAATTACCGCAGCGCCTTTTTCGAGCGCCATCTTGATGGTAGGAAGACTGGCTTGCAAGCGCGCATCGCTCGTGACCTTACCGTCTTTAATAGGCACATTCAAATCTTCTCGAATCAAAACCACTTTATCCGTTAAGTTCAACTCACTCATACGCAAAAAATTCATTACCTGCTCCTATGCATCAATATGTCTGTTAATTTGCGATTACTGTCGTTACTAATATGACCATTATAGTCCGCTCTATATAAATCAGATTCAGTGCTAAGCTTGATCAATCTACTATTTCGTAGCACTCTTACTAACCAGCTTTATAAATACGCTATTTTATATCCAAGCTATATAGTCACTATCAGCTTTATTACTTTTTAATGTCTTTTTAACGCTTGGCTCTGACACTTATCAAACCACTTTGATGAGTCGATCAAGTAAGCAAAATTCAGCGGCGGTGTATTCTACCAGTTTTCTACAACAGTCTCACAAGCAACCTGACACAAATTTCAGCACTTTTAAAATATTTAGTCTGTATTCTCAGACCATTATCCGATGGCAACAATTGCAGTTGCTAGCTTTAAGCATAGTCAATAAACCGTAACATTTCGTGGTGGTACTCAGCAGTCAAGCTCTTTATGATAGAAACATTGACAATAAAAATAATCCATTAGGAGAAAATAATGAGCATCAACTTAGACACTGCTAAACGAAACTTATTAAAATTAAAAGATGAGTACGAATCTCGAATTGATAAAATAGAAGATCACATCCAAAATCCGCAAGATGATCTCAATGAACATTGGGAAGATCAGGCCATCTCCTATCGTCAAAACGACATGCGCAAAAATTTGATGAGCGAGGCACGCCAAAGCTTAATCTATGTCGAAAATGCATTGAACCGAATTGAAAATGGTACTTATGGCGAGTGCGAAGTCTGCGGTGAACAGATCGAAGAGCAACGCTTAGAAGCGCTACCCTATGCTACCTTATGTATGGAACACGCTGAGTAGCGCTATCATATTAATACTATATTATAAGACTATTGCTACTCTAAAACCTCTCTAATAAGAGTACTTCAAGTAGGTATTTTCCATTTGGAAAATGCCTGCTGCCATTCGTGACAGCGCTGAGATATGTCCGCTACTGGCAAGTCCATGATATCCCCAACTACTGCTACAAGCGCAATGGGCAAATCTACTAACTCTGATACATTTTCTGCGGTTAACCCACCTATCACACAGATCGGTATGCCTTGCTGACACCCTTCCATAAGCTGCTGACGTGAAATGATATTAGCATTTGGCTTAGTCGTAGAAGTAAATACAGCACCCATCGCAGCATAACTTGCGCCGTCATTTTTTGCTTCTTTGATTAGATCTATATCACCATGGCAGGTACGACCGATTATTTGATGCGGTGAAAGGGACTGTAGAGCATCACCGATACTGCCGTCTGTTTGACCAAGGTGTACCCCAGCGCCAAGTTTTTCGGCCAACTTCACGTCATCATTAATAACAACTGGCACGTTATATACTTGAGCTAACTCAACGATTTTTTGCGCCTCATCAAAAAGCTTCAAGGCTCCATCTGGCAGACTAAGAACTTGTTTACGACGAATTTGTAATAGGGCAATCAATCCTGTCGATAAGGCTGTCTCTAGCTTTTGATATAACAGCTCAAATTCATCATCGTTGGTCAATAAATATAGCTTAGGCATAACTGAGGAGAATGGTGAATGACCCATAGCATGTATCCTTAATTCTTAAATTCAACACAATAAAAAAGCCGTTATATGATATAACAGCTTTTTTATACATTTAGAATAGATAGCTTATACTGTACGGCGTGTAGCTAAACTATTTAAGATATTTTTAGCATCGCCCCAACGTGTTGCTGAGCTGTTTGCCCCCAAGATAACAATAATTGCAGGTCGATTATTGACCCGAGTTTCCATTACCACACAACGTCCGGCTTCATTGATAAAGCCTGTCTTAGAAATACCGATTGGATAGCTGCCGTCACGAACCAACGTGCTGGTATTACTGGCTTTATAGGTGCGGTTACCACTTGAGTAGTTTGAAACGAAAAAGTCATAGCTCTTAGTGGTAGAAAAACGACGAATCACATCATAGTTGCCAGCAGCACGTACCATCTTGACCAGATCTTTTGAAGAAGCTACGTTACGCTTATCAAGTCCAGTTGGATCACCAAAAAATGCCGTGTTCATGCCCAAATCTTGCGCTTTACGATTCATCGCACGCATAAAGGCATCATAGCCACCTGGGTAGTTACGTGCCAGACTCTTCGCCGCTGGATTTTCAGATTTCATCAACGCCATCAATAGCATCTCAGCGCGGTTTAAACGATCACCTGATTTCAAACGTGAGCTTGCACGCTTTGGACCAACAAAATCTTCTGGATCAAGCGTGATTTCTTCACGCATATCAAGGCCAGCATCCAACACGACCATAGCCGTCATAACCTTAGTGATACTAGCCATTGGGCGCGCGATATCAGCATCTTTTTCGTAGATAGATTCACCAGTTTCAGCATCGATCACCGCAACACTACGTGAATCCGTGCTAATCGGAATCATATCGCTGCTACCGAATGCCCCACGATAAGTTGTATTGTAGCGGGCACTATTGGTGTTATTACTACTAGCAAAGCTATTATTATTCGTGATGTTGGTAGTGCCGTAGCCATTATCGACTTTCTTAATAGCAGAACCATTAGACTTGTACATTATGTTGCGAGCTTCAGACAAGCTATCAGCGCCGCCCCAACTTAGGCGTGCACTAGAGGCAGTGTCAGTGCTACCATTAATTGTAAGTGCGGCTTGTGCAACACTGCCCAAACTCAATGAAATCATAGCAGCGATCAATTGCTGTTTGGTTAACGGTAGTTGCTTCATTATGCCTCCTGCTGTCGCTATTACGCCAGTTACATATTGTCTGACGCCAAAAACGTACGTAGCGTTTATAGATGTGTTTGTAAGTACTCACATAGAGCTTTTGTATTTTTAGTGTATCATGGTTTACATTTAAGTTTAATCTATCAAACTGATTTAGTAGTTTTTTTTGGCTTCATTCAAACTTTGCTACAACCAATTTATATTATAGAAACATCAATTCACACTGCAGCAATACAATTTAACTTCGAATGTTATGATTACTCGTATTTTGTTATATTAATCAGCAGTATTTTGAATATAAAAAGATAAAAACAATGGCTGGCATATATTCGTTTTTTATACTATTTGAACCTAATAAAGCGTTCATTCTGACAATCAATAAAGAGTATGGTTATGATTAAAGTATTAGTGGTAGATGATCATGATTTGGTACGGATGGGTATTAGCCGTATGTTGTCAGACAGCCCCGATATTGAAGTAGTAGGTGAAGCAGACAGCGGTGACATGGCTATCAAACAGGCCAAACAATTACATCCTGATGTGATTTTGCTAGACGTCAATATGCCGAATATTGGCGGGCTCGAAGCAACCAAACGTCTGATACAACTCGACATGGGTATCAAGATTTTGGCGGTCAGTAGTATGTCCGCACAGCCCTATCCCTCAATGCTGATCAAAGCAGGTGTTAATGGTTACATTACCAAAGGCACGCCACTTGATGAAATGATACGTGCGGTCAAAAAGATTTATCAGGGAGGTCGTTATTTCAGTCAGGATGTGGCTGAACAGTTAGCAGATGTTTTATTGTCTGATAATGCAAACTCACCTTTTGACTTATTGAGTGACAGAGAAAAACAAGTGGCCATGATGGTTGTTAATTGTCAGAGCCCTCAGCAAATAGCCGATCAATTATTTGTTAGCGTCAAGACCATTAATACGTATCGCTACCGTATTTATGAAAAAGTTGGGGTTGATAGTGATGTTAAATTGACACACTTGGCCATTCGTCATGGTCTGATTCAGCCATAAACCATTTTAGCGTTTATTTTATTACGGCCAGTTTATGAACCCTGCTACCAATCTTAGCTCTGCCATCACTCGTTATGTACATCATGACGATACGCTTCCTCTGCCGCAGTTGCGTAAGTTGGGGCTAATATATAGCAGTTATCGTTTCGTCGTTAGCCTGTTCTCTATGCTCATGCTATACATCTCTGCTCGTACCGGCGATAGCACTTCTTTACCGAGTTTTTTACAACAAACGACTCTGAGCTTCTATGTACTGTTAAGCTTGATATTGCTTGGATTATTTTATGTTGTTAGAAAACATATGCGCCGCCAGCTGGCATTCGGACTTGCGTTGGACGTTATTATATTAAGTCTGCTGCTCTACACGACAGGTAACCCTGATTTGCAGTTAACCATGCTATACATGGTGGTCGTCGCAGCTAGCTTTATGCTACTACATGGCTCACAAGCATTGGTTATTACTTTACTTGCCATCATTCTCGTTATTTATCAGCAATTTTTTTACGCTATTGCTAATAGCATGAGTCTAGCCAATCTAGGTGATGCGCTACTGATGTCAGCGAGTTTTTTGGCAGTGGGCGGTTTGAGTTGGTCTATCTCTCAACGATTGGTACAGCTTGAAAAGGTCGCGGCAAACCATGCAAAGGAAGTCGAGCGACTAAATGTGATTAATCAAGAGGTTATCACGCAGATGGTGAATGGTGTTATCGTTATCGATAAGCAACATATTGTCTTAGCAAATCTCGCCGCACATCAGTTGCTGAGCCTTTCGCTTGTCACGCCTACCACAGCACAAAATACCCTTGACGATACAAAAGAGACTCAGAACAAAGCACTTCTCTCTAATTTCGAGCAGCAACTCAATAAGCAGCATTCACAGTTGTTTAATGCCTGCTTGTCGGTAGCATCTGGGCAGTCACGCGCTTTTACCTACGACGTGCCAGCTGTGGCAAATGCCTCAATATTTGGCAAATTACGTGTACAAATTATTCCACTAAAAGACGATAGTAAGCTTGTCATATTAGAAGATTTACGCCGTGAGCAAGCCAGTGCTCAACAGTTGAAACTGGCTTCTTTAGGGCAATTAACTGCCAGTATTGCCCATGAAATCAGAAACCCATTAGCAGCGATATCGCAAGCCAGTCAGCTATTAATGGAAGATGTTGCAGAACAAATGGAAGATGACAGTGCATTAACAAGTGAATCGAATGCTGCCATAACCGGCAACCATGAGCTTTATGAAATGATATTTTCACAAACAAAACGTGTAAACCGTATCATCGAAGATATTTTAAAGCTGTCTCGTCAGCAGACGGCTACCCAGCAGGTGCTCGAATTGGCTGAATGGATGCCATCGTTTTTGAAGAATTACTTTCAAGGACACGACATTTTTCTACGAATAAAAACCAAACCCATCATATCATTTGATACTCATCAGTTAGAGCAGATATTAATCAACCTAATCAATAATGGCCTGCGTTATAGCAGTTATGCTCATCCTCACGCTTATGTGGAAATCGACATTTACTGCGCAGACAACGATGTTATAATCGATATATTAGATAATGGTAATGGTGTTAGTGCTGGAAATTTAGAACTTTTGTTCGATCCATTTTTTACAACAGATAAAGCTGGTACAGGACTGGGGCTCTATTTATCACAAGCATTTTGTGAAGCCAATCAAGCACGTTTACTCTACATTCCTGAACATGAGAAAACATGCTTTCGATTAATTGTACCTTCTATTAAGTCTGATAATAAATTTCAAACTATCGTAGAAAACCTTTCCTAAATTTATCCTTTGAAAACTATTACGCCCATTTAGACCCAGCTATTGATTTTATAGCCATAAAATACGATGAGATGATGTATGACAACAACCGCGCTAGTCGTCGATGATGAAGTAGATTTATGTCGATTGATGCAAATTACCCTAACTAAAATGGGTATCAAAAGTGATGTGGCTTATACATTGTCGCAAGCAAGAACGTTTTGGCAAGACAATGACTACGATTTTTGTCTGACGGATTTAAAACTACCAGATGGCTCTGGACTGGAGCTGGTAAAAGAAATTAGCAATAGCTCTAATATTCCAATAGCAGTGATCACGGCTCATGGCAGTATGGATTTAGCTATTGAAGCATTAAAGCTTGGTGCCTTCGATTTTGTCAATAAACCGCTAGAACTACCACGTTTACGCCAACTGGTAGAAAATGCCCTAAAAGTTATTCATCAAGATAACGAAGTACAGGCCGCACCGGAATGCTCTCCTGAACAAAAAATGCTAGATAGTAGGTTGATTGGTAATTCTGCTGTCATGCATCCCCTTAAAAACACTATTTTAAAACTAGCACGCTCACAGGCACCTGTATTTTTATCGGGCGCTTCTGGCACAGGTAAAGAAGTGGTCGCCAGATTGATCCACGATTTAAGTCCACGGCGTGATGGCAGCTTTGTACCAGTGAACTGCGGTGCGATACCATCAGAGTTAATGGAGTCGGAGTTTTTTGGTCATAAAAAGGGTAGCTTTACAGGGGCTGTCGCTGATAAACAAGGGCTATTCCAGCAAGCCAATGGCGGCACGTTATTTTTAGATGAAGTAGCAGATTTACCTTTAGCCATGCAGGTTAAATTGTTACGTGCCATTCAAGAAAAAACAGTAAGGGCAATCGGTGATACAAAAGAAGTTCCAGTAGACATCCGCATTTTGTCTGCCACTCACAAAGACCTGAGCCAATTGGTACAAGATGGTGCATTTCGACAAGATTTATATTATCGCATCAATGTCATTGAGCTAAAGCTTCCAACACTTAATGCACGCCGTGATGATATTCCTGTATTAGCAGACCACTTTTTGGCGATGATTGCTGATGACTGGCAATTAGAGTCACCGCCGTCATTGACGATGGAAGCCTGCGAACGCTTACAACGCCACGATTTTGCGGGTAATGTCCGTGAACTACGTAACTTACTGGAGCGTGCAGTTACGTTAGCTGATACCTCCTACATTGACGTTAGTCATTTAGGTCTTCCTGACATTGAACCTGAGCTTGTAAATACACAAGAGCAAAGTCATAGCTCAGCTATCGATAGCTCTGAGCTACCTGCTCGTGACGTAGAAAATCAAATAGACGTTCAATCTAAGAAGAACAGTGAGCAAGCCATTCAATCTAGCAATATGGCGACGCCGGTTGAGCAAAGAGCTATCAATTTACATCCTTATCGTACTAACACCAACCACTACCCCTCAATGGTGCAGCATTCGTCAACTAGTAATGATAATTCGTCAACCAACGTAGCAAGTACTCATGACAAAGAGTCGCTCCTTGACTCCACCGCCCAACAAGAAACCTCTAAAGACACATCAGGTTTACCAGAATTGTTTGGCGGTCAATTACCGCCTCAAGGGTTAGAGCATTATTTGCAGGAACAAGAAAAGCAGCTGATTATCACGGCACTCAAACAAACTGGCTGGAACAAAACCCAAGCAGCCGAATTATTAGGAACCACCTTTCGTTCTTTACGCTACCGTATGAAAAAGCTCGAAATTTCTGAAGATGCGTTCGACTAATTTCCTTTAAACGTCATCTTCAAATATTTTTAAACGTTGGATGGTATGCGCGGTTAATTGACTGCTACGAAAATCTATTCTTTAGTAGCATTTTTTCTAACAAAGCGAATACCCGAATCAAGCGCGCGCGCTTTTACTAATTCTAATGCTTGCTGTTCCCACGTGTTCTCGCTGCCTGATAAAGTCACATCAGGTTCTACGCCGATCTCATCTATTTGTTTGCCTGCTGCCGTCATATAATTGGCCACAGTCAATTTGACGGCTTGCTCATCGTTTAGCGGTATGACCGATTGTACTGAGCCCTTACCATAGCTGACTTCACCGATAATAGTAGCGCGTTTTCGTGCTTGTAAACTACTGGCAAGCACCTCTGCCGCTGATGCTGAATAGCGATTTTGTAATACCACTAATGGCAAAGGTTTAAGTATCGCATCACCTTGAGTCGATAGTACCCGTGATTTATTTTGACGTGCTTGCACCTGCACCACATCAGTATCATCCATAAATAAACTGGCCATACTTACTGCTGATGTCAGTACACCACCTGGATTATCTCGCATATCTAGTAAAATTCCTGATATAGGAGCGTTTAGGTTAATTAAACCTTCTAGTAATTTCTCACGGCTGTTGTTTTGAAACGCCGGTAATTTAACAATAGCAATGCCATCAACCAGTTTGGTCTCGATAATCTGCGGATGACTATTATTACGCTGCAACGTCGTTGTGTGCTTACGGCGACCAGCTTTAGAAGTAATGATATCTACCTGCGTACCGGCAATACCCGATAAGAGCTGCTCAACATCATTGACCTGTCGCCCTTCGTCTAGCTTAAACTCATCAACTTGATGCAAATAATCACCAACTGCGATGCCTTTTCTGTCTGCAGGTGAATCATCGATAACCTCTGTCACGACCCAATATCCTGCCTCTGGCTGGTAATTAACTTTAATACCAATATCACCAACATCACCCTCAGTAAAAGCACGCAGGTTCTCATAAGCTTCTGCGTCCAAAAACTCAGCATGGCTGTCAAGTTTGGTCAGCATACCGCTCATCGCATTGCTAAATAATTCTTCGTCATTGACCGCATCGACGTATTGACGACGTACTAAATCCACCACAGCCACAAATGTCTTTAGCGTCTCAGGAGAGATAGCATTTAGCGATACTTGTGCGACCTCTGCTGGAATGTCCGTATCAATATCATCAACATCATCCGTTAGCGCGCTTTCATCTGGCACACTATCTATCGAGTCATCTGGCTCATCGGCGACATCTAACATATCAGCAATGTTCGATAAATTATCAGCGTCGTTTTCATCCGCTATCTCATCTGCATTTAAACTGATGAGCTGCAGGCCATTTGTAGGATTATTATTTGTAGAAGCTTTCACCCCTACTCCTACTGCTTGTGCATTTATGCTAATCGCACAACCAAGCACACCTATTAAAATTGCAGGCTGCAAAACCGTAGACGCGACTGATGCTTTCCCTACTGATTTACTTAACCCTTTGGATAAAAAAGAACGTGCAAAAGAAATAAGCTGCATAAAAGAACTCATTTGAATAATAGAGAATACGAATTTATCGTTATATAGCGATTTATAAGATAGCACCAAACGCATATTTCGAACTAGCATAGTATTGCAAGTAAATTAAGTAAAATATATCACAAAAAAAGGAAAGGATAATAGGTTATCCTTTCCTTTTCAATATCTTCTAATACAGCTGTCAAATCAGTATAAACCACAGTTATTCAAGTACTGTGTTTTAATTCGACTGGTCTAGACTGCTGGAACCAATAAGCTCTCACCTGTCATTTCGGCAGGGGCGTCAACATTCATCAGTGATAAAATAGTCGGTGCCACATCACTAAGTTTACCACCACGGCGTACTTGCAACTTTTGCTCACCTACATAAATTAATGGCACATGCTCTGTCGTATGCTGTGTATGTACTTGACCACTTTCGTAGTCTTGCATCTGCTCGCAGTTACCATGATCGGCTGTGATAAGCATATCACCACCAGCAGCTCGGACTGCTGACTCGATACGGCCAACGCATACATCTAAAGCCTCTACCGCTTTTACTGCTGCATCAAAGATACCTGTGTGCCCAACCATATCACCATTGGCATAATTGACCACCAATACATCATACTTACCAGACTCAATCGCTTCTACTAATTTATCAGTGACTTCAGGCGCACTCATCTCAGGCTGTAGATCATAAGTTGCAACGTCTGGAGATGGCACTAATATACGGGTTTCACCCTGATACTCTTCTTCGCGGCCACCACTAAAGAAAAACGTCACATGCGCATATTTTTCAGTTTCAGCGATACGTAGTTGAGTTTTTCCTTGATCCTGCAAGTACTCTCCCAATGTATTGGCCAAAGACGTTGGGTAGTAAGCAATGCTGGTTTTTGGATTGTCAGCTAGGACATCTGAATACTTAGTTAGCATCACAAATGCCGCCAGTTTTGGCTGTTTTTGACGCGCAAACCCAGAAAACTCATGGTCTGGCAAGACAAACGCTTGGGCAAGCTCACGAGCACGGTCAGCACGGAAATTCATAAAAATAAGTGCGTCGTTATCATTAACAGTATATGGCACTTCATCACGTCCAATTACGGTCGTTGGACTGACAAATTCATCGGTCTCACGCGCTTTATAAGCAGCTTGAACAGCGCCATCTGCCCGTGTCGATAGACGATCAGCTTTGCCTTCAGTAATCAGCTCATAGGCTTTTTGCACTCTATCCCAACGATTGTCGCGATCCATTGCATAGTAGCGTCCAATGATACTTGCAATCTGTACGCGACCACCTTCGTAGTGAGCATTCAATTTATCAATATAGTCGCGCAGACGATTGATGTACTTATCAGCAGATTTAGGCGGGGTATCACGGCCATCTAAGAAACAATGAATAAAGACATTCTTGGCACCATGGACCAATGCTGAATGACACATACCTTCGATATGGTCTTGATGAGAGTGAACACCGCCATCAGAAAGCAAGCCCATAATATGGACGTTACCGCCACGCTCATTGGCCGCTTTTACGGCATTGACCAATGCTTCGTTCTTATAAAATTCACGATTGGCAAGTTCACTTGAGATACGTGTTGAGTCCTGATAAAGAACACGCCCCGCCCCTAAGTTCATGTGACCGACTTCTGAATTACCAAACTGACCATCTGGCAAACCAACATCTTCCCCTGAGGCAGAAATCAGGCCATGAGGATATTGCTGATAAATCTTGTCTAAATTTGGCATATTGGCAGCAGCGATGGCGTTATCTTTATCTTCTTCACGATGACCAAAGCCGTCCAATATCATCAAGACATGCGGTATTTTTTTATTCTGTGCACCGTCTTGGTTATTGCTAAGCTGTGTTTTGTTATTATCAATAGAGTCTGATGCTTGTTGGGTACTGGTCATATATTACCGCTCCTCGAGTGAATGAACGCCTATAATGCTGTGTAAGGGAATATAAAGCCCTCTATATTAACACACATCTTGAAATAGCTGAAAAACTGAGCATTTTTCGTGAGTTTATGAATAATTTTATAGGGTTATCTTGCGATGATTTTTCTATACAAGATAATATGAATGCGGCCAATTAACCAAGCTACGTATCAATCTGTAATTCAGACTTGCAATCACTCTTTTCATTGGTTAAGATAAAACTATTCTGAAGTGTTGGCTAGTAGATGTTTATTCCCTGAGCCGATAATGCTTTACCAGGATGTGGTACCTATTGTCTCATTGTGTATGCCTGCACCGCTTGCGGTGTATCAGGAAACCTGCAGAGATGATGACGCATCCGCCCTGAACTTCACGGTTCATGGGTCACCATCTTACAGCGGCACTTCGGTTGTTTCATTCGGTTAGTAAATATATTCCTTATAATTTATTTACTACCACCAAAAAGCCCCTTTCATCGTTGATGAGAGGGGCTTTTTTCATGCTTATGATTTAACTAAATAGTTATTCGTCATTAGCAGATTTAGTAATCTTTTTTACATCTTTAGGGATGTTTTTGGCAGTACCATCAACCGTAGTATGCTGTTTAAACACATCACCAAATGGGTTTTGCTGCTGTTGACCAAATGGATTCTGGCCATTCATGCCACCTGCGCCACCGAACGGGTTTTGACCGCCCATGCCACCAGCCCCGCCAAATGGATTTTGTCCGCCGCCCATTTGACCACCCATCTGCTTCGCCATCATTTCCATCATTTTTTGCTGGTTATTCATGACGTAATTATTAGCCAAGTCTTTTAGCTTTTTCTGCACAGGTGGCAATACTACCAATAGCGCCATTAAATCACTAAGTACCCCAGGAATAAGCAATAAAATACCTGCAGCTGCCATCGCTATACTCTTAATCATCGTGGTCTCTGGCGGACGCATCGCAGGGTTCATCATGCCACCAGCTTTCATTTGCTGTGCCATTGGATTAAGGGCAGCCATACCTTTGCGCATCAAGGAGATACCGATAACCGCGGCGATAATAAACCACATAAACACCCACCAGCCGCTCATAAATTGAGCAAGCAAATACCACAGTAGCATCTCGATAATAAACCAAACGATGGCTATACCAACTATCTGACCCATAAAGTGTCATCCTATAAAATAAAAACCAATAAATTGAGCGCCATGAAAATTAAAATGGCTAACATATGATGTATATGGGGATTGGTTGCTATACTATCAAACTTAAGGCTAATTTTTAAGCCATATAGTCGGTACAATATAATTTGGATAGAAGGAAGGCGGAAGCCAGTACTACGAATAGTAGGCTAAGCGAGTCTGACATCGTATCCAATTTATATAAGACTAAATATAAAATGACAGGTAAGCAAGACGGAATATTATGGCAATTATTATAGGCATTGATCCAGGGTCACGCATGACTGGTTATGGGATAGTACAGCAGACAGGTGACAAGCTGACCTATATCGATGCAGGGACGATTCGCACAGATACCAAAGAGATGCCTGAACGCCTCAAGCGTATCTTTAATGGACTAACCCGTATCACACAGCATCATTTAAAATATGCTGACGAGCCTATCTATACAGCGATTGAGCAAGTATTTATGGCAGAAAACCCTGACTCCGCACTTAAGCTCGGGCAAGCAAGAGGTGCAGCGATTGCAGCAATGGTTGCACTAGATTTAGAAGTGTCAGAATATACGGCTCGGCAAATCAAACAAGCCGTCTGTGGCTACGGAGCGGCGGCCAAAGAACAAGTACAGGAGATGGTCTGCCGGATATTAGCGTTAGAAGTCGTACCGCAACAAGATGCTGCCGATGGACTTGCCTGCGCAATTTGTCATGCTCACTCAAGCCATTCAATGAATAAGTTAATATTGAATAGCGCTATGCGTGGTCGCGGTGCTTCTAAGAAAAAAGGTCGTTGGCGTTTGACTGAAGAAGATTTGGGTAACTTGCGTTAAAGATCAGCGTTAAAACAGCGAGGCGTTAAGATAGCGAGGTGTTGAAGCAGAAACGCGTCAAAATAGATAAACAGCAAAGTAAATATCCCATAAGAAAGCACGCGCTATTAGACGCGTGTTTTTTTATGACTATGAGCATTTCAAAGCTCAAACTACAATAGGCTACTCTACAACTGCACTTTCAATCACGGCATCTAAGATATAGGCATACTTTTCATCAGCAGTATCATCTTTAGTTGGCTCATTAGTCTCTGATAATTCATCGATGTTTAGCGGATAGCGTTGTAAGCGTAATACTTCTTCGTGTTTGCTGTCATGCTGATAGCCATCGATTTCACCAACGAATACTCGCCACTGTCCTTCGTGAGTTTTAATGCCCTGATCATTATAAGTAATAGGCTTAACTTGTAGACACTGCTCAGAGTTACCTGCTTCGCAAGGTACAGTCTCGGAGTTTACTGCCCAAAATACTGTTTCACCCTTACTGTTATATTTCGCTTGTGCAGTAAGCCTACCATTCCAAACCAGAGTCACATCGTCGTCGGTAAACTGGGTCAATACTGGGTGATCGCCTTGATCAATTTTGAACTCACTACTGCCCTGCATCAACGTATTCAAAGTGTTTTCTGCCACATCTAGCTCGCCACAAGACATCTTTGTACTCATACCCTCTTCAGTAGTTAAGGTATGTCCTTCTAATTGATAGCCAGCACTAATCGTATTACAGCCTACGCTATAGCTTAGCGTGTCTTGCCCTTGATATTGGTTGAATGCAAGCGTTACCTGACTGTTGATATTCGCAAATTCAGCCATAAGTTGTTCATTGGCGTCGACTGCGTTTACTAACGTCCAGCGATGATGAGATAAGGTGGTCGTCAGCTTGTCTTGAGTGGTTAATTCGACAGGTTCAGATTCGTCTAATGTAGGGCTCATACTAGATACCAGACCTTCACTTACGGCTGAGTCTGTCATCTCGCCAGTTTCAGCACCCTCTGATATATCATTTTCGCTAGACGCTGCTTCTTTTTGACACGCACTTAGCATCAGACTAACTGCCATCATACTGGGTAATAGCAGTACTTTTAACGTTGGCTTGTTTCGGCTACCTACCATATTACATACCTCTTAGTAAGCTTGTACAACTTATCTCGCGTACCATCTATGTTTCAAAAATCTATTCAAAAGAAGTCACAATTTAAAAATATTCTTCTTAAATAAACGTTTTAAAAACATAATTGATATAACTAAGCTAGATTAACTACTATAACCTTGGCACTATTAACCTATGTAACGAAATGTTGATTTTTATTATGTTTCATAAAAAAACAGCTAACGATTGAGGTTAGCTGTTTTGCTTTATGGCGATCAATTTATCGGATAGGTTAATAGATAAATTTTATGATTTAAACTATTTTTCTAGAACCTTTTAGTCATTCACACTGGCAGGTTTGGCTTTAGCCATATTTTTAATACTGAAGCGTTCATTCATCTTTTGATAAAAACGGGCTAGGTTTTCGCCTTGTTCATTAGGATTAATTTTTAATACTTTACCAAAATCCAAGCTTAGATATAGCACGATATCCGCAAAACTTAATTGCTCACCTACTAGGTATTCGCGACCTTCTAATATCGTCTCAAAATACGCCATAGCTTTGACCGCACGAGCAATTGATGGTGCGACGAACTCGGGCACTTGCTCAATACGTTGTGCTTTAGATGGATGACTGTGCTGAAACGCGAGCATCAAGTTATACATCACTTCAAACTCTGCAACACGGCGCATAGAGCAAACTTGCGCACGCTGTACCACATCATTACCCATGACCGAACGCTCACCATAAACACGATCCAGATATTCACAAACTGCCTGAGAATCATTCAGTACTGTACCATCATCTAAGGTCAAAACAGGTACGGTCTGCATCGGATTCATTTGCGTAAATGCTTCTGACATTTGCTCATTTGCCGCAAAATCAATATCGATCACATCGACATCATCCATATCATCAACATCGATACCTTTTGAAGCCAATAAGATAAGCGCTTTACGTGGATTAGGCGCTGTACGGGTAATATATAGTTTTTTCATAGCAAACTCCTTGTAAGAATGATTGGACAGCGATTTAGTGCTGATACGCTTTATTATGGTTATTGTACTAATAAGCATAAACGATTGATACGCTATACCACAGTTATAGCCTAATCTGGCCATCATGGCAAAGTGTTATTAATCATAAAATAGAAATAATAAAAGCCCCATAACCTTGAGTCATGGGGCTTTATTTAATCACATTTACACATCAGTCTAATTATTTGTTTGGTGCAGGTGTGGTGCGTAGATACGGCTTAATCTCTTTGTGACCTTTTGGATATTTTGCAGCGATATCTTCATTTTTCACACTTGGTGGAATGATCACATCGTCGCCATCTTTCCAGTCTACAGGTGTCGCAATGTTATACTCATCCGACAACTGTAGTGCATCAATTACACGGATAATTTCATCAAAGTTACGGCCACAGCTAGCAGGATATGTCAGCGTTAAACGAACTTTTTTACTTGGATCAATGATAAAGACGCTACGTACTGTATGAGTGCTATCGGCATTAGGATGCATCATGTCATATAGCTCAGCGACTTCTTTATTAGGATCAGCGATGATTGGGAAGTTCATATCTGTGCCTTGAGTCTCACCGATATCGCTCGCCCACGCTTTGTGATCTTCTAGGCTATCAACAGAAATACAAATCGGCTTCACATTGCGCTTTTGGAACTCGCCATTCAGTGCAGCGGCGCGACCAAGCTCAGTGGTACATACTGGCGTAAAATCTGCTGGATGCGAGAAGAAAACGACCCAATGATCACCTGCCCACTCGTGAAAATTGATGTCACCTTCTGTGGTTGTAGCGTCAAAATTTGGTGCGGTATCACCTAAACGTAAATGTGCCATGCTTGATTCCTTAGCTATGTGAATGAACGCTTATATCGACACGTCGGCCTCGCGTTCTATTATTATCATCGACGTGCTCAGCTATCAAATATAACATAAAGCACATCCGTAAAAACTGACTTTATCTTAACAAACTGGTTATGAATGTCTTGTGACGGATTGTAATGCGGTTATTCCATTTACCTCTAAGCTGATGGACAAATTTTTTAATGAATTTTATGGACAAGCAGCTTTGATAAATAATTAAACCACCATCCCTGCATCCCTGCATCCCATAAGCAAAATTCGCACTATAATCATACTTAACTTTATAACTGCACACAAAAAAGGCCATTCCTAGCGTACTAGAAATGGGCTAACTTGCAAACTACTATTGTTCAGTATTATTTCAAAATATCTATTTGGATAAGGATACTTTTAAATACTAAGCCAACATAAATTAAGCTGGCTTATAACTATCACGTAAGCTAACGATTTGGTTAAATACTGGCTTATCAGTGCTGTGATCTTCGCTATCAGAGATGAAGTAACCTTCACGCTCAAACTGGAAGCGCGTGCCAGCATCTGCATTGACCAAAGATGGCTCAACCACTGCGTTTAGCTCAGTGAGCGAGTTCGGGTTTAGCGCTTGATGAACATCAGCGATGCCACTTGGGTCCTCAGCACTGAATAACTGCTCATACATGCGGACTGTCGCTGGCACACCTTGACTGGCTGATACCCAATGAATCACGCCTTTGACCTTACGCCCTTCAGGGTTGTTGCCTAAAGTAGCAGGGTCGATCGTCGCTTTTAGCTCAACGACATTGCCATTTTCATCAGTGATATGTTCAGTGACGGCTAGCACATAAGTATTACGCAGACGAATCTCTGGCTTTTCTGGAGAGAGGCGCTTGTAGCCTGCAGGCGGTTCAATTTCATAATCACCTTGGTCAATGTATAGCGTTTCGGTGAATGGAATCTCACGCTCACCCATATCGACGTTAGGATGGTTGGGCTGAGTCAACCAAAGCGTCTGAGTCGCATCGTCAAAACGTGCATTAACGCTATCGGCTTTTTGCGACTCCCAACTGCTGACCGCTTCACTAAAGTTAGTAATCGTCACTTTCAATGGCTTTAGCACCGCCATACCGCGACCAGTTGTCGTCTCTAACGATTGACGAACGCTAAACTCTAGCAAACGGAAATCAACCACACTATCCGCTTTGGTCACACCCACACGCTCACAAAAATCACGCAAGCCCTCTGGCGTGTAACCACGGCGACGCATGCCAGCGACGGTTGGCATGCGTGGGTCATTCCAACCACTGACGATACCTTCATCTACCAGTTGTTTTAGCTTACGCTTACTGGTCAATGTATGATCAACGTTTAAGCGGCTAAACTCGTACTGATGCGGCGGTACGTCAAAGCCGATTTTTTCAATGACCCAATCATAAAATGGACGATGATCTTCAAACTCAAGCGTGCATAATGAATGGGTAATTCCTTCTAACGCATCCGAGAGTGGATGAGCAAAGTCATACATTGGATAGATGCACCATTTATCACCAGTCTGATGATGCGCTTGATGCATCACGCGATAGATAACAGGATCACGTAGGTTCATATTTGGGCTGGCCATATCAATCTTGGCACGCAAAATAGCCTTTCCTTCAGCGTATTTGCCGTCTTTCATATCGTTGAAAAGGGCTAGGTTTTCTTCAACACTGGCATCACGATATGGTGAAGGCGTTCCCGCTTCATTAAATGAACCACGGTTTTCTTTGATCTGTTCAGGGGTTTGCAAATCAACATAAGCGTCGCCTTGCTCAATCAACTGAATTGCCCATGCATGTAGCTGATCAAAATAACCTGAAGCATGATGCGCCTCGCCTGCCCACTCAAAACCTAACCACTGCACATCGTTTTTAATATTGTCGATGTAATCTTGCTTTTCAGCAGTTGGGTTGGTGTCATCAAAACGTAGATTGCACACACCGCCGAACTCTTTGGCCACACCAAAGTTTAAGCAGATAGATTTTACGTGACCTAAATGCAAGTAGCCATTTGGCTCAGGCGGAAAGCGCGTTACAATTTGCTGGTATTTTTGCGCATTGACATCGTCACGAATGATATTACGAATAAAATCGTTTTTTGGTTCGTCTTTTTGTGCATTGTTGCTTGAGTGATCACTCATCGGGCATTGCTCCTAACGCAAATTGTCAGTTCATGGTGCGTGCCATCACGCATCACGAAACGTTTAAACTAAAGTGTTAAAATAAAACGAGAATATTAAAATAAAGCGAGAATATTAAAACTTAGATAGTGCGACCGCATTATCAAAATTTGTTAAAAATGGGTAAAGTTGCGTTATTCTATCAGGTTTCGCAAACGCATTAACAGCCTGATACATGACACGGGATAAAAAAGCCGTTAGACTACCCGTAACTTTTTAACCACCACTCACAATAGTGCTATTTAAGGCGCTGCAATCAAAAAGGAATATCCCATGGTAGACATGCCACCAGTAGTAGAACTTGAAACTAATATGGGTGCGATCGTTATCGAACTCAACGAAGAAAAAGCACCAAAAACCGTAGAAAACTTTTTAAACTACGTAAAATCTGGTCAGTATGACGGTACAATTTTCCATCGCATCATTGATGGTTTCATGATTCAAGGCGGCGGAATGGACGCTGAAATGAATGAAAAACCAACCAATGCACCTATCGAAAACGAAGCGGACAATGGTCTAAAAAATGACAAAGGTACTATCGCAATGGCGCGTACCCAAGATCCGCATTCAGCGACTAGCCAGTTCTTCATCAACGTAAAAGACAACGACTTCCTAAACCACTCTGGCAAAAACATGCAAGGTTGGGGTTACACCGTATTTGGTAAAGTAACAAGCGGTATGGACGTTATCGAAAAAATGCGCAGCGTACCAACTGGTCGTTTCGGCATGCATGCTGATGTGCCAAAAGAGCCAGTTGTTATCAACTCAGCAACCATCATTACTCAGTAATATTCATTCAATAGCAGCTATTCAGTAATAGTTACTTAGCGACAGCTGTGAATGAGCGAGCATTTTTTAGTAGAATTTATTAAATCATGCTCGCTATACGATAAGTCACGAGGACCAAGATAAATGCAAAGTTTTAATCACTTAATCACAACCCGCCCTCATCAAGTGCGGCAAGTATTGATTAGCGATTTGCATTTATCGCCTCAGGAGCCTGCCTTAGTGCAGGCTTTTTTGGCGCTATTAGATGACTGTCTCGCTCTGCCTGCGCTCAAACGCCTCTTTATATTGGGTGATTGGTTTGAGGTGTGGCTAGGTGATGATACCTACTTGTCCCTATTAAAAGAGAAAAAGTCAGAGGATGAGCAGATAGCACATTGGCTGACACCGCTTATCGTCAAGCTCAAGCAGTTACGTATCAATGGCTGTGAGATATTGGTCATGCACGGTAACCGTGACTTTCTGTTAGGACAGCCGTTTTGTAATCTGTTCGGCGGTGAGCTAATCAGCGAGCCGTATACTTTGCCTGTTGGTCAGCAGAATTACCGCTTAGAACACGGTGACGCACTCTGTACTGATGATAAAAAGTATCAATTCTTTCGCAAAATTATGCGTAACCGTTTAACTCAGTGGTATCTACTCAATAAGTCATTAGAAAAACGCTTGGCAATTGCAGATAATATGCGCAAAAAAAGCCAGCAGAATAATGCGAACAAAGCTGCTCATATCATGGATGTGAATGATAAAGCCGTACGTCAAGCCATCACTACTAGCGATGCATTATTGCACGGACATACTCATCGACCAGACGTTCATCAGGTGACTGCTGATAAAAAGCGCTACGTGCTTGGCGACTGGCGATTGTTAGATAAAGATACGCGCCAGCCGAAAGTTAGCGCCGTGATTGGTGCAGTGACAGATGACGAGCATTCAAATGACGGTTTTAGTAGTAACGATTTAAGCGGTAATGATGCTAAGTTTGAATTGTTTGAGTTTACAATGCTTGTTTGACTTGATCGTTGAACCTATCTAAAAAACAAAAGGGTCTGTTGAAATATCAACAGACCCTTTTGTTTTTTACTACAATTCTTTTACTATACTTTTAAATAGCTTATCTCTTGCCAGTTTTTTAAGGTATTAGCTTAAAGAAATGCTGACGGTAATGCTTTAGCTCACGGATAGAGTCACGAATATCATCTAAGGCTAAATGACTGCCACCTTTTTCGAAGTTCTTTAAGATATCAGGACGCCAGCGGAAACAAAGCTCTTTGATAGACGACACATCAAGATTGCGATAATGGAAGAAACGCTCAAGCTCTGGCATTTGGCGCGCCATAAATCGACGATCTTGGCAGATAGAGTTACCGCACATTGGTGACTTACCGCTATCAACCCATTTATTCAGGAACTTGATGGTCTCCGCTTCGGCTTCTGCCAATGTCACCGTACTACGACGCACACGATCGACCAATCCTGATTGACCATGCTGCTTGGTATTCCAGTCATCCATTTTGTTTAAGACTTGATCCGATACCTTGATCGCAAACACAGGCCCTTCAGCAAGTACATTCAAATCTTCGTCAGTAACGACAGTAGCAATCTCGATAATCTCATCGTTTAAGGTATCAAGTCCGGTCATTTCTAAATCAATCCACACCAGCCCTTTTTTGCCTTGATTTTTGATTTTAATCTTGTTGGGATGGTCACCGGTAGTCATACAATATCCTATGGTCATTAAATTTTGGGACAGTTTTAAACATAATTTAAAAAACGTATTACGGTTGAATACTCATATTCAGATAGCATTGCAATGCACTGATTGATTCAAAAAATCTAGCAATCAGCCAAAATATTACAAAACCCCTGTCTGCCGCAGACGCTTTAGGCTGTATGTTAGCAAATTTTCACGCTACACTTAGCAATATTTTTATAATAGGTCAAAAACCCATGGCATTAATCCGGCAACGCAAACTGACTAAACAACAGATTCGTCGCATCGACAAGCAGCAACTGTCCAACCAAGATAGTATTGATGACAGTTTGATGGATGGCGTGGTCATGGCGCATTACGGTAAGCAACTAGAAGTACAAGTCACTAGCCTGCCAGCTGTCATACCTGAGCAGCCAGAGATTGCACCTGATGATCCTGAGCCGTTTTGGCAAACGCTTGAATTGAATGATATCTGGCGCTGTCATGTGCGTACCAATCTACCGATGCTAGCTGCTGGTGATCAAGTACGCTGGAATGCCGATTCTAATACTGGCTTTGGTCGTATCGAAGCGGTCAAACCGCGTACATCACTGGTTTCTCGTCCTGACCGCTATCATAAGCTCAAACCTGTTGCCGCCAACGTCGATATTTTGGCGATTGTTTTTGCACCATTACCTGCCGCCGCACCAACGCTGATTGATCGCTATCTCGTGGTATGCCATCATGCAGGTGTCAAACCACTATTGGTACTCAACAAAGCCGATTTATTGGCAGAAGAGAACGGCGTAGACACCAATGAATTATTGGCGCAGTATGCCGCACTTGGCTATGAAAGTGTTCTAACTTCGGTCGATTGCCCTGAAAATATCGCTGAGAGCGATGAGCAAGAAGGCCTTGATGAACTAAAGCGTTATATAGATAAAAAGCTGGTGATCTTCGCGGGTCAATCTGGCGTCGGCAAAAGCAGTTTAATCAATGCCCTTCTACCTGACTCTGGACAGAGCGTCAATATCATCTCACAAAACTCTAAGCTTGGTCAGCACACCACGACGACCAGTCGACTGCTGCCATTCAACCCCGAAGACCTCACTCAAGGCGGTATCGTAGATACACCAGGGATTCGTGAGTATGGTATTTGGCATCTTACTCCTGATGATATTATTTCAGGCTTCGTCGAGCTGGCACCATTGTCCGGTGATTGCCAATTCCGTGACTGTCGTCACACCCATAACAGCAAAGGCTGCGCACTATGGCAAGCAGTGGCTGATGGTGAGGTATTGCAGCGCCGCGTTGAAAATCTCGTCACGCTACGAGAAGAGGCAGATACTAAGCCTTATTAGTATTTGGATTGTTACTGTTCGCTTTAATTAAACACGGTCTTGTGAGTAGATATTTTTATTAGGCTGAGAAGATCCATAGATAGGTGCAATAACCGCTCAATTACTGCCCGTGTCATCGCCCGTTTACTATAGATGGCCTTATCGGTATAATAGCGCCTTGTTCATTATCATTGGGCTGTCTTCTCAGCTTAATAGAACACTTATTTTTTTGGAGGTATGGTTTGGATCGTGCGCTGGAATTTGTGGGCAACCACCCGTTTTTATTTGGTATATTAGCCGTACTTGCTATACTGTTTTTTACGATTGAAAACAAACGTAGCGGTAGAAAAATATCGCCTAACACGCTTGGCATGATGGTCAATTCTCAAAACGCGCAACTTATCGATATTCGCGCTAAGAAGAAGTTTGAATCAGGCTATATTCAGGGCAGCCGCAACATACCGTTCACTGACCTCAAAGACCGCTTAGAAGAGATTCGCGCGATTGAGCAGCCAGTGATTATCATCTGTGACATGGGCGTCCAAGCAGGCGCTGCGATTCAGATGATTGGTAAAGATAGTGTCTATCGCTTAGAAGGCGGTATTGGCGGCTGGCAAGGCGCTGGCATGCCGTTGGTTGGTGTAAAAGACGCCAAAGCAAAGGCTAAAGGTAAAACAAAACCAAGTCTAAGCAAGTAACAGACCTGTATAGGCGCTTAAGTGAAGCGTTTGTACAAATCGCTTAGCTGATGTCTATGTGACCTGACTGACGCTATATAAAAAAGACACCTCTTTATTGGGTGTCTTTTTTTGTGGTTTATTTTTTATATTCTATTTATCATGTTTTATAGCACTAAAATACGTTTTGAGCCAAAACGGCTTGAATTTGTTGTGCCCATCCCCACTTTAGTAATCAGCATCACCGAGTGCATTTTTACTTTACTCATTGATAACAGACTATACCAACGCTTAGACTATGATAATTTATTATGCTCTCCATAATACGTTTGTTATCCCATAAATTTATAAATAAGGATTTACCATGACTGTATCTGTAAAAGTTTACACTACCCCTATCTGCCCATACTGCTCAAACGCCAAACAACTACTAAAAACCAAAGGTGTTGATTATGAAGAAATCGGCATGCACGATATGAGCAGCGAAGAGCGTCAAGCGTTAATGAAAAAAACCAATAATTACCGCACTGTGCCGCAAATCTTCGTTGGTGAAACCTTTGTCGGTGGTTTTGATGAACTTAACCAAATGAACCAGCAAGGCAAACTTGACGAGCTATTGGCAGGTTAATCTGCTACCTTTCTTTACTGTCTGTCTTTATTTATGTAAAGATAGACAGTGGCACGTTTTAATAGAGTAGTAAGAAGTAATAATAAAAAATATCGAGACAATACCAAAAAATAGTCTCGATTTATATTACAATGAACTTTTATTAAAATGACGATTTGCCCAATCATTTGATTTAATTTTAGAGGATTTACCATGGCTGAAGAACAAGCACAACCACAATTGGCACTAGAACGCATTTACGTGAAAGACATGTCACTTGAAGTACCAGGCGCTAGCGTATTCACCAAAGAGTGGAACCCAGAGCTTGATATCAATTTGTCTAGCAACGCTGAAAAACTAGATGACGATCATTATCAAATCATCCTAACTGTGAGCGTTACTGCCAAAAATGCGGAAGAAGCAGCATTTATCGCTGAAGTGCATCAAGCAGGTATCTTCTTACTAAAAGATATTCCAGAAGATCAAATCGGTCAAATCTTGGGCGCATACTGCCCTAACGTGTTGTTCCCATATGCTCGTGAAGTCATCAGTGACATCGTGACGCGTGGTAGCTTCCCACAATTGCTACTAGCACCTGTGAACTTTGATCAAGCGTATGCACAGAGCCAACAGCAAGCACAAGTTGATGCTCAAGGTAATGCATAGGCATTAATTAAAATATATGAGATCTACCAGTCGTATATTTGATAAAAGGCCGTTTACTTATAATGAGTAAGCGGTTTTTTTGTGGGTGTTTTTTATGAGGTGTAAAATCATTGGCCATAAAAAAACCCTGCTATTAAACAGGGTCTTCAACGACTACATCGACTGGCTAAATTACTTAGCTAACATCGATAACTAGCCTTTTAGTGCAGATAGGATTTGCTGCTTAACGTCATCGATACCTTGCGTACCATCAAACTTGTCATAGTTAGGCGCATCATCGCCTTCTTTAGCTTTGTCTTGGTAGAAGCCAACCAATGCTGACGTTTGCTCATGATAAGTAGATAGACGGTCACGAATAGTCGCTTCTTGGTCATCTTCACGCTGGATAAGCGCTTCACCAGTGACGTCATCGATGCCTTCAACCTTTGGTGGATTGTGATCGACATGATAAACACGACCTGAACCTGGATGCTGACGACGGCCAGACAAACGGCTAACGATTTCGTCATCAGGTACACTGATTTCGATAACATGGTCGATAGCAACATCAGCGTCTGCAAGTGCTTGCGCTTGAGGAATAGTGCGCGGGAAACCATCTAGGATACAACCATTCACACAATCAGGCTTAGCGATACGCTCTTTCACTAGGTTGATAATGAGGTCATCAGAAACCAAACCACCAGCATTCATGATATCTTTGGCTTTTTTGCCAAGCTCGCTACCTTCTTTAATTGCTGCACGTAGCATGTCGCCAGTTGAGATCTGTGGAATATCATATTCTTTAGAAATAAACTGGGCTTGGGTACCTTTACCGGCGCCTGGTGGTCCTAGTAAAATAATACGCATCATTACACGACTCTCCTTAATAGATAGGATTTTGGGATTAATAAAACTTTGGGATTAGTTGTTTGCAAAGCTACCTTACCTTGTGGCCCTGCAAAGCTCAAGTATTTTCATTATTGATGTGATAAGTTGGCATGACTTATCTGTTCATACATGGTCAATTCAAGATAAAAAGTAGCAGAATTGACTGCGTTTGAAACACCCATTTATATATCTGGGTTCACTTCACATCTCTATCAAATTAGAACAATCATAGCACTGCTGCTCGCGTCCGTACTGAGCAACAGCGTCTGTATAATAAATACCATTAGCGTCCAGTACTTATATGACTACTATGACTATGGCACTTGTTGATTAATCTCCACGTTGACCTGATTTTGTTCTGCACTGATTACCACTGGATTGCCTGAGAGGTCGCCTGACTCTGCGGTAGCATTGCCACTATGGCTGATACGAGCGATGACCGCTAGCTGTACTTTATCAGAACGAGCCGATCCTAGGGTACGCTCTGGCATCATAGCATCAAGATCACTTAGGCTAATAACCGCTTCACCTTGTTTGATATTGCTAATCGGTAGACGCTTAGCAGCAAATGGTGGACCACCTTTCACGTCACGTATCGCTACAAATAGCGTATCGTCAGCTTTTACCAATGGTAACAGACTAGCATTAATTTTGATGGTCACTTCGACGCCTTCAGAGGCTTGCTGCTGCTGCATCACCACATTAGCACTAAGCTCATCTAGACTTGATAGCGCTTGCGTATGATCACCCGGTTTGGCCGCGATACTGTCACGCAGACGTTTAATCCAGCCTTGCGCTTGATCGAAGTTACTAGCACGTGCTTCACCCATCGCCATAAGCATTTGTGCGCCTTCATGTTCTGGGTTTGTGACTAGTATGTTTTCTAACACTCGGCGGCTATTGGCATCTAACTGACCTTTATTAGCAAAGAAACTGATCTGCGCATAAGTGGTCGCAATCTCTTCGTTATCAGGTGATAGACGATAAGCGCGCGACAACGCTTCTAGTGCCGAATCAGTCGCCTCTAAGGATAAGAACAGCTCCGATAGGCGCATCCAGCGATTATAGTCACTGGCATGACGATAAACGTTAGTCTGCATGGCACTAATCAGCTGATTACCATCCTCAATTGCCCAAGCAGGTGGCTGATCGATTCTACCTGTCAGTAAGTCATCCGCCACTTGACCGACTTTGTCCTCGCTTGCCCACAGCTCAAAGACAGGTGTGCGATCACCGACCATCAGATATGCCATGGCCGTTAATACAGGTACCCAAACCATAATAATCAATCGGCTTTTGATACCTGGCGTGATCATCGGTGACACTTCACGCTGAGCATCCAAAAGCTGACGTTCAAGCTCAAGTTTTTGGTTTTGATAGTGATGGTCATCAATGATACCACTGTCTTTGTCTGTTTTCAGCTCTGCTAGTCGCTCACGAAACACAGCAACGTTGATATCCAGCAGTTGATTGTCTACGGGCTTACTATGCGAACGCGGTGCTCTTAACCACGGCTTAATGGTTATAACACCTAATAGTAGAGCGACAAGTAAACTTAGCGCAATAAATAAGCCAACAGTAGAAAATATGGTCATTTTTTGCCCCCAAGGCTTGTAGTGTCGTCTTTGTCATCGTTATTGGCTCGTGACAATAAGCGATCAAGTTCTGCTTTTTCAGCGGCAGACAACGCTTTAACGTGGTTGTCTACTGCTACACCACTCTCGCCGCTGGCGACAAGCTGACGGCGTTTACTTTGCCAAAACCAACCGACTAATAAAACGATTAATAATAATGGCGGGAAAAACCATAAAATCCATGTTGAAGGACGTACTGGTGGCTTATAACTGATAAAGTCGCCATAACGCTCTTGCATATAGGCTCGGATTTCGCCATCACTACGACCATCTTTTATCAAATCATAGGTTTTTTGCTTTAAGTCTTGCGCAATTGGCGCATCAGACCCTGCCAAGTTTTGGTTTTGACATTTCGGGCAGCGCAGCTCTTCGATGAGACCGCGATACTGGGCTTCTTGTTGCACAGAGTCAAAATCATAGACATCAATGGCAGCAAAGCTTGCCATACTCAATAGACAAGCGATAAACAAGCTTGCTAACTTTATGGTCGCCTTTCTTATTTGGTAGGCTATCATTTGCACGCCTCCGCAACTTGGCTTGGATCTGGACTGACACCATTATTACTAGCGTCATTGAGCACCATCAAGCAAGGCGTGATACGACTTTGCCAATTGCTCTCATTGATCTCACCGATGATATGCTGACGAATAATTCCATCACCATCAACGATGAAAGTCTCAGGCGCACCAGTCAGACCTAAGTCAAGAGCGAACTGCCCTGACAAGTCCTGAATAGACATAGAGAACGGGTCGCCACCGCGATTCAGATACCCTAACGCATCACCAATATCATCTTTGTAGTTTACGCCCACCAAGTTAACACCGCGCTCTTCTAGTTTCATTAGAAAAGGATGCTCAATGATACAAGTTGGACACCAGGAGCCCCAAATATTCATGAGGAATGGCTTATCTGGCAAGTTGTCATTGGTCATGATACGACTGGTATCTGATAATAATGGCAACTCAAAAGCAGGTACTGGACGCTCAAGCGCTGTATTGGTCACGATATCAGTCGGTTTGCCCAAACGCATATAGAGCATAGCGACCAAACCAATAAAGATAACCAGCGGAATCAAAAACCCAATTTTAAGTTTTTTCTTAGTTTTTACTTTATTGCTGCTCGCAACTTTAGGGTCGTTGACAACCTCTTGCTGAGCTTTTTTATCAGGTTCATTGTTTGAGGTAGTCATATTAACGCTCCCCTATCTTTGTAGCTGACGTATCCAAATCTGCAACCGTCGCAAAGCCTGATTTTTTGGCCGCGATTTGCGCAGGTGTTTTGGTTTTTTTGATACGGTAACGATTGTCTAGCATACTGAGCAATGCGCCAAACGCCATGATAAGCGCGCCCAACCATATCCAGCGGATAAGCGGTTTGACATAGATACGGAAAGCCCATTCATTGCTATCTTCAGCAATCGGCTCACCAAGTGCTACGTAGACATCGCGCATCAGATTGGCATCAATCGCAGCCTCTGTCATCGGCATCATACTGATAATATAGTTACGCTTTTCAGGATATAACGTGGTCACTTCTTGACCGTCTTTACTGACTGTTACTTCTGCTTGCGTAGCGTCAAAGTTACTGCCTTTTACTTCACTAAAACCTTTTACCGTAAAGTCATAGCCTTGCACATTGACACTGTCATTAGGCCCTAATGCCACATCACGCTCAATGCTTAACGTACTGGTAAATGCAATGCCGATGACCGCAATGATGACGCCAATATGAGCGGTCTGTTGACCCCAATAACTTAGACGCAACTGGCGTAAACCGTTTAAGCGACTTGGTGCATTTTTTGTTTTGTCTTTGAAATCGACAACCATCCATAACAACACCCAAAAGCTCACAGCCAATGTGACACCGATATTTAGCATCGCTGATGGACTGGTGAAATAGGTAATAATGGCGGCCAATACCAAACTGCTCACCGCGATAACCATACCAGCACCCAATAACGGGCGGCTGTCTTGTTTCCAGCGGATATTAGAGCCCATACCCATCGCCACCAGTAGCAGCCATGTCAACGGCACAAACAGGGCGTTGAAGTATGGAGGGCCAACAGATACCTGACCTAAGTTAAAGGCATCAGCAATAATAGGATATAGCGTACCAAGTAGTACCACTAAGGTTGAAATTAGAATAATAACGTTATTAATTACCAAAAATGATTCACGTGAGATAAGTCGATACTGACTCTCGACCGTCAAACGCCAGCCACGTATAGCAAACATCAATAGACCACCGCCGACGATAATACCGAGAATGACTAGAATCACTAGACCACGCGTCGGATCAGCGGCAAATGAATGCACCGAGGTAATGACACCTGAACGTACTAAGAACGTGCCAAGCAAGCTAAGCGCAAAAGCAAAGATTGCGAGCATGATTGTCCATGCTTTAAATACACCGCGTTTTTCGGTGACAGCAAGTGAATGCAGTAGCGCCGTCCCTGCCAACCACGGCATCAATGAAGCATTCTCTACCGGATCCCAGAACCACCAACCGCCCCAGCCAAGCTCATAATAAGCCCACCATGAGCCAAGCGCGATACCGACTGTTAAGAAACCCCAAGCGGCCAATGCCCATGGACGCGACCAGCGTGTCCATACCGCATCCAAACGCCCTTCCCACAGTGCTGCCATACAAAACGCAAATGGCACAACCATGCCTACGTAACCCATATAGAGCATCGGCGGGTGAATAATCAAACCAAAATCTTGCAATACAGGGTTTAGATCCGCGCCATCAACAGGTAGATTGGGTAATGTGCGATCAAATGGCGATGAGGTAAAGATAAGCATCGCTAGCATCATCATTTGCACGCCTGCTAGTATCACCAGCACTCGCGCACGCATAGACAACGGCAACCCACGACTAAAGTAAGAAACCAATGCACACCAAGTGGCCATGATGGTCATCCACAATAGCAGCGAGCCTTCATGCCCGCCCCATGTCGCCGATAGCTTGTAATACCAAGGCAGCAATGTATTGGAATGCTGAGTGACGTAGACGAGACTAAAATCGTTGTAATAAAAGCCTGCCATCAGCGCAGCAAATGAGGTAATCATTGCCGCAAATTGTGCCCATGCCAGACTTGGCGCCAAACGCTGCCAAGCGACGTGGTCACGCATGACGCCAATGGTTGGTAGTACTACCTGCAAAATCGCCAATATAAAAGCGGCCAGCAAGGCAAAATAACCCAATTCTGTGATTAACATACGGTCTAACCTTGTTTACCTTGGATACAATTAAGGGTTCACCGATGGCATTGCTAGCCACTGGCAAACGCTAATAGTCCTTTATGCGGTCATAGTTTACGGTTAAAAACTGAGGTTTCAATTGCTGTAGAAGCACATAAAACCCGCTACTATCATTGTGACGTACCAATATGAATGATTGATACAAAATGCTTATCTGTTGTTAATTTTACATTTTTTAGTTATTCAAAGCTTATTCAATACAGCCGTTCATGACTAATTAAAAATACTTATTAATGCATTATTACATCGAGGGGAAAAATACTAACACTAAATGCAACCAACCTGCTAGAAAACCAGTCAAACCGCCCAAAACAATCAACGTCATCTCATCCTCACGGAAAGCTGGACGCAACAGGTTCTGAAACTCATTTGGCGTGAGCGCACGTATTCTATCGCGAAACAGACCAAATATCTTACTGGCTCGGCTTTCATTTAGCTCAGGATCTCGTAGTGGTACCATCGTTGCGACAATAGATTTGTCGATAATAGTATTTTTAAGTTGGCCATAATCCCGGCGACCCAATCCCACACGTAATGTCGTGCTAATCACTGGTGACTCTAGCACCGTATATAGATGCGATTTCATCAGATCACGCGTTTGCGCTGAGCGATCACCATACATCATCTCATTCATGATGTTTTCTAGAGTGACCAAATCTTTTACCACAATTTCAGCAAAAACCTCAGAAACTTCCTCTTGGCGCTTCATAAAGCCGCCTTGCAAACGATATTTTGCGATATGTGGTATGACGGGTTTGATAAATGGAAAGCGACTCTGCACCGAAAACAGCTTCAAATAAGGTATAAAATGCGGCTCTACTGGATTAAACACCATCCAAATGGCAATCCAATTGGTGAGAAAACCCCAAATCGCGGCAAAGAACGGTACGGTCCAATGCTGCGGCACCACCAAAAATATAAACATCTGGATAATACCAAATACCAGACCAATCAAAGCACTGATGTGCCAGATAAAATCGATCTCTTTTTGCCCAACCTTTAGAAACATATTGACCATCAAGCGACGATCGTTTTCCATGGTGTTGACAATCATTTTGCGCATATCGACCAAGTCTTCGACATGATAAGTCAAATCTGTCACAAGCGACTGCATAATACTGGGTAGCTCTTTGTGGGCTTGCGCATAGACACGGCGCTTTAGTGCGTAAGGTAGATTGCCCCACAATGCTGGCGAGTGATCTAGCATAATCTCATCAATCAATGGCTCAAGGTTTTTGTCCACCGTATCAGTGACAAATATCGCCATTTGCTCAGGCTCCATCGCTTTAAAAAACTCATCAAGCGACCCGAGTTTTGAGAGCGTCTGGTCAACGATAACCCCTGATATCTTGCCCGCTTTGCGCGGAACGATACCTTGCCAACCAATACCTGGCAACCCAAAAAATGGGAAGTTAGGAATACGAATACCCCAAAACTTGACCGGATAGAACAGCATCTTGAGCGCCATCCACACATGTACCCAAGTGACGAATGCCGTCACTGGTGGGATGGTCAGCATGGCAAAGAACTCTGGGTGCTCAGCTATCGTCTGCCATAATGAATTTACGTCCATGACTTATCTAGTCCCTGACAGGTTGATTGTCGTTGCTAATATTGTCGCTACTGATAGCGAAACTTTAGCAAAATGAGAACGTTTCAAAAGACGCTCCGTCCATAATAACTACTATAAAATAAATCGCCTGATTTTAGCATACTTGCTATTTATTAGCACATATAGACCAGCGCCAAGTTGTGACTAAAGATGACATGATTCATATCGTCTGTTAACCAATAAAAACTCGAATATAAGCCAGTGCTTGGTCAGTAGATAATCAAGACAAAATATATGACTGAGTACTGCGCCTGCTCATTTGTTCTGTTATAATTTGTAGTGCAATAACAAAGACTACCTGCGTATAAATGACTGCATGACGATTTCACCCCATACCCTTCTATGTGATTGAAACCATTTGCATTATCTTTTAGACTCACCGCACTTTGGTTAACCAACCTGCCCTCTTATTTTTCTTTTATTGACTCACTGACCGTTTGGGCTCTGATCTTCTATGAATAAACCGATAACTCCCAATACCGAACAGGTCAACAGTACCTTTACCAATCGTATTATCATCTTTGGGATTATAATATTGATTGGTTTGGGCGGTTTGATAACACGTTATGGGTATTTGCAAGTCTACGCTCATGATCAGTACACAACGCAAGCCGATAACAACCGTATCAAACTGATATCTGCGCCGCCTAGTCGTGGGTATATTTATGATCGTAACGGGGTAATACTGGCAGACAACCAGCCAGTCTTTACAGCGATGCTCAGCCCTGATGAGGTCGAAAACCCTGAGCGCACGTTGCATCTACTCGCGCCGATTTTTGATTTAACCGATACAGATATCACTGATATCTTGGCGCGTCTAAGTAAAAATAAAAATGACCCTGTGACGATTAAGATTGATTTAACAGAAGCACAGTTGGCTCAGTTTAGTGAACGTAAGCCATTCTTCCGTGGGGTCTCTATTCAGAGCAAGCTTACGCGCTCTTATCCTTATGATGAACTGTTTGCTCATGTCATCGGCTATGTCGGACGTATCAATGACAAAGAGTCAAAGCGTATTGATAAAGACCGTTACGCTGGTACTGACTTGATTGGTAAGATTGGTATCGAAGATTACTACGAAGATATTTTGCTTGGGCAACCGGGTTATCAATCGGTAGAAACAGACGCACATGGCAATATTTTACGCCAGCTGGATACCAAGCCGCCGATAGCGGGTAACGATATTACGTTGAGCTTGGATTACGGTTTGCAAACCATCGCCCAGCAGCAACTTGATGGACGCCGCGGTGCAATCGTTGCTATAGACCCAAAAAACGGTGACGTCTTGGCATTTGTTAGTAATCCAAGCTACGACCCTAACCCTTTTATATCGGGTATCTCTTTTAAAGATTATGATGATCTGCGTGAAGATTTGGATCAGCCGCTGTATAACCGTGCACTACAAGGTACCTACCCACCTGGCTCTACTATCAAGCCATTTGAGGGTTTGGGCGGTATTCATTATGGTCTACGCGATTGGAATAGCACCATCTATGACCCTGGTTATTTTAGCTTACCTGGTGACACGCATCGATTCCGCGACTGGAAACGTGGCGGTCATGGTACGGTAGATCTAAAAAAATCCATCGCGATGTCGGTCGATACTTATTATTATAAGTTGGCTTATGAGATGGGCATTCAGCGTCTGCACGATTGGATGGTACGCTTTGGTTTTGGTGAAGATACTGGTATTGATTTACCTAATGAAAAATCAGGCATCATGCCATCACCAAAATGGAAAAAAGACACTTACGATAAAGACTGGCTACCGGGCGAAACGATCTCGGTCAGTATTGGACAAGGGTATTTCTTGGCCACACCGCTACAGATTGCCAACGCTACAGCCATGACAGCCAGTAAAGGTCAGCACATTACTCCGCATTTATTAAAGAGCAGTGACGGTGCTGCGGACGTCAAAATCATCACTAAGCCAGATGGCAAAATCGACTACAACGGTAAGCCGTCCGACTGGTTGCGTATGCATGATGCGATGGAAAGCGTGGTAGAAAACGGTACAGGACGCGGTATCTATACCCCGCGCTATCGTATCGCTGGTAAAACAGGTACCGCACAGGTGAAATCTATCGCGCAGGGCAAACGCTATGACAAATCAGCGATTGATAAGCGCCACTGGGATCACGCTTGGTTTAATGGTTTTGCCCCAGTAGAAGACCCGCAGATTGCCCTTGCGGTATTGGTCGAAAATGGCGGCGGTGGTAGTGCTGTTGCAGCACCTATTGGCCGTGCTCTATTTGATTACTGGGTATTACAACGTAAGACAGATCCTGTGCTGCCACCTTCTGCTGATGAGCTAAAAGTCATTAAACGCCAAAAAGCTTTTGAAAAAGCGATGCGTGATGCCATTCGCGATAAAGAAGCAAAAGCGTTAGAAGAAAAAGAAGCCGCGGAAGCTGAAGCGGCAGCAGCGACGTCTGAGTAACTATACGTTTGAGTCATTAATAGTATAAAAAGTAAAACCTAGCAAAGAGTTGGTAAGCGAGACACGATAATGAAAAAAGCCTCAAATGGACGCGCACCAAAGAATAACCGTAAGGCGAAAAGTGCGGCAGCGGGTGATGTGCGCATTATCGGTGGTCAGTTTAAGCGCCGTATTGTAAGTTTCATCGATGCAGATGGCCTGCGTCCGACCCCAGATCGCTTACGGGAGACTTTATTTAACTGGCTACTCGCTGACATTCATGATGCGCATGTACTTGATAGCTGTGCTGGTAGTGGCGTATTAGGATTTGAAGCGCTATCTCGCGGCGCTGCCCACACGACATTTATCGAAATCAATCCAGCACAAAGCAACATGCTACGTCAGAGTGCTGAGCAATTACGTCTTGAAGCTGCTGCTTATCAAATCATCACTGGCACTGCTGAGCAAGTATTGCGTCAAGAGCAGCTGACTGTGCGCCCCTTTGACATTGTATTTATCGATCCACCTTATGCTCAGGATTTATGGCAGCCTATTTTGACTGCGCTTATTACCTATACCTTAATCAATACTGAAACACTAATTTATTTAGAAGCTGATAAAGATTTGTCAGCACAGCTTAAGCAATTGGAAGCGTCGCTAAATGAGAATTTAGCCCCCCAATCAAGCGCCACTCAGCAACCAATCGCTTTTGAATGCTTGAAACAAACCAAAGTCGGACAAGTTGTCGCTGGACTTTATCGTCTATCATCGTCATAATTGTCGGGTTAATGAAAGCCGTTAACGTATTTTACAAATGTTTAGAACCGCTAAAAACTGGCCGACGCTGCAGTTTAATGTATATAAGGCGAAAATAAACCCCAATGCAGCTTGCAAGCGTAGGCGCTACTGCTTATAATGTGCAGTCTGTTTTTTGAGAGCCCCGTTCCCAGCTAAACTCTCAACGAATTCTAATTTTAAGGTTTTATCATGAAAACACTTAGTGCAAAACCAGCTGAAGTGACCCATGACTGGTATGTCGTAGATGCTGACGGCAAAACCCTTGGTCGCTTAGCCACTCAAATCGCAACTCGCTTACGTGGCAAGCACAAGCCTTCTTTTACTCCGCACGTTGATACTGGTGACTTTATTGTTGTTATCAATGCTGACAAAATCACGGTAACGGGTAAAAAAGCACAAGACAAAAAGTACTATCGTCACAGTGGCTACCCAGGTGGTATTAAAGAAACCAACTTCAATAAGTTGCTTGCACATAAGCCTGAAGATGTTCTACACAAAGCAGTTAAGGGTATGCTTCCAAAGGGCCCTCTTGGCTATGCGATGATCAAGAAGCTGAAACTTTATGCGGGTACTGATCATCCACATACTGCACAGCAACCTAAAGAACTAGACATCTAAGGATATACTTATGGAACGCAATTACGGAACTGGTCGCCGCAAGACGTCTACTGCTCGTGTATTTTTATCAAAAGGTACTGGTAGTATCGTTGTTAACGGTAAGCCACTTGACGAATACTTCAGCCGTGAAACTTCACGCATGGTTGTACGTCAACCATTAGAACTACTAGACTCTGTTAACGCATATGACTTATATGTAACTGTTGCAGGCGGTGGTATTAGTGGTCAAGCTGGCGCAATCCGCCACGGCATCACACGTGCATTAATCGAAGCTGACGAAACTTTGAAGCCTGCCCTAAAAGCAGCTGGTTTTGTTACTCGTGATTCACGTCAAGTTGAACGTAAGAAACTGGGTCTACGTAAAGCACGTAAACGTCCACAGTTCTCAAAACGTTAATCAAAACTCTCTCTTATCTTTTTGCTGCTGTTGTCTTTTTCTCAGAGCTTCAGTAGCAAAGTTAAATAAGAGTCTGGTTTTGCAAAACCTTATAAGCTGGTCACAGCTTATAAGGTTTTTTTATGCCTACTGATAGCGTGTTGATTATCTGATTGTCTTCATCAAACCAGCTTTGTTTTATGGTGATAATTAACCTGAGTACTTTGTTTCGACACTACAAAGTAGATCGTCTGTAGAAATTCTAACTTGCAAAGCATTGAACGCTACCCCATCATATCAGTAACTTTTTATTATTAGCCATGATGCCTCAAACCGTGCTGCAGAAGGATATTATGAAAGCGCCAGAACAATTTGACCCTAGCAAGCCATCTGCCAATAGCAGCGTGCCGCCTAGCATGAAACAGTCGGCTAAGTCGCCTGCGATACCGGCTGGCACACCGACGATTACTCAAAATCATAAGCGTACAGCGCAAGCAGATAACAAGCCATTTCAGTGGCAGTTTTTATCACCAAAGAATTGGGGCATTTGGTTATTGTTTTTGATAATGCTACCAATGATATATCTGCCGTTACGCTGGCAGTTTTGGCTAGGTCGTAAGCTCGGTATATTGATTTATAAAGCTGCTGGCTCACGTAGACGCGATACGCTAATCAATCTGAAGTTGGCATTTCCAGAGAAGCCCGAAGCTGAACGTGAATTAATGGCCAAGCAAGTATTTGTCAATCAAGGCATTGGTGTGTTTGAAACGTTATGCGCTTGGTTCAGGCCAGATGTATTTACTAGAACTGTATCCATTTCGGGTTTACAGCATATTGTTAATGCGCAAAATGAGCAGCGACCAGTTATCCTGCTCGGTGCGCATTATACGATGCTAGATTTGGGTGGTCTCTTATGTGCGCAGTTTTTCCCTGTAGATTGTATGTATCGTACGCAAAACAATCCTTTATTAGACTGGTTTATTTATAATGGTCGTACCAATATATTTGGTAAGCAAATCTCTAGTCGTGATATGCGAAGCTTAGTTACCTCTATCAAAGCAGGACACGTCATTTGGTATTCTCCTGATCAAGATTATGGTCTCAAGCAAGGTGTCATGGCGCCATTCTTCGGTGTGCCAGCCGCGACGATTACTGCATCGCGTCGCATGGCGAAACTGGGTAGCAAAGCACAGCCGCCAGCTGTCATGGCACTGCATACTTATCGGCAAACACCTGACAATTTGCCGCGTGGTAAACGTCCCCATTATCATTTGACGATTACGCCAGAGTTAGATAACTACCCAAGTAAAGATGAAGTCGCTGATGCCACTCGGGTGAATGAAGTCTTAGAAGGACTCATTCGTATTGATCCTACACAGTGGATGTGGTTCCATCGCCGCTTCAAACATGGGCCAAACGGTCGTACTGATATCTATAAGTAAGCCTTTATTCCCAAAAATACTGGTGAAGTTTGCTATACTTTGCGGCTAATATTTTGCATTTTAGCTATGCACTGATAATAATTTGATAAACAAAATAACGGATTTTCCATGAGCAATAACAGTACTCCTGACAACCAAGCTTCTGATACTTCAACTGAAGCCAAGCGCATTCTGACTGGTATCAAACCGACTGGTATTCCGCACTTAGGTAACTATGTTGGCGCGATTCGTCCAGCGATTGAGTCTATTCAAAATAGTGATCATGAAGCGTTTTTCTTTTTAGCAGACTACCATGGCATCATCGGCTGCTATGACCCTGCTATCATTCATGAGTCGACTAGAGCCATTGCCGCTACGTGGATTGCTTGTGGTCTAGACCCAGAGCGCGTCACGTTCTATCGTCAGTCAGACGTGCCTGAGATTCCAGAACTTGCTTGGATTTTGAACTGTTCATGTGCCAAAGGTTTGATGAACCGCGCCCATGCCTATAAAGCAGCCGTTGATATCAATACAGAAAAAGCTGATGTCGATCCTGATCAAGGTGTCACCATGGGTCTGTTTGGTTATCCCGTACTAATGGCAGCTGATATCTTGATGTTTAATGCGACCCACGTGCCTGTTGGTCGTGACCAAGTGCAGCATATCGAGATGGCGCGTGATATCGCAGGTACTTTTAATCATCGTTATAAGTCGCTTTTCACGTTACCGTCCGCAGTCGTTGATAACGATATACCGCTGCTTACTGGGCTTGATGGCCGCAAGATGAGTAAGAGCTATAGCAATACGATTCCCCTCTTCGGTGAGCCAAATCCACAAGTCAGTCCTGAAAAACAAATGCATAAAGCCATCATGAAAATTGTGACTAACTCACAGCTACCTGATGAGCCAAAAGATCCAGATGACTCAGCTATCTTTGAGATTTATAAAGCATTTGCGACCGCTGAAGAGATTGCTGATATGCGTGCGCGTTATGCCGCTGGTATTGGCTGGGGTGACGCTAAGCAAGCCCTATTTGATAAGATTAATGACGAAATCGCGCCATTCCGTGCACGTTACGAAGAGCTGATGGCCAATCCAAAAGAGCTAGAAGAAATCTTGCAGATGGGTGCGGATAAAGCCCGTCGCCATAGTCGTAAGCAACTAGACAAAGCTCGCCGTGCTATTGGCATCCGTCCGCTTGCTAAGCTTAAATAATCGTTGCTGGAATAGTCATTTCAATGACGCAATTTATTATCAAAGCGAGTGCTAAACGTGCAAACTGAACCAAACACCAAACAGGCGGCTTTGTCTAAAGCCGCCTTATCTGCTATGGCTGATTCAATCTCTGAGCCTATAGAAAATCAGAGCGAGCTTGATGAGTCAATCAACCATGATATGTCGCTACGTATATATCAAACGCCTGTGCAGCATTTGCCAGAAGACCTGTATGTACCGCCGCAAGCATTTGCTATTTGGTTAGAGCAGTTTGCTGGTCCGTTGGATTTTCTGTTGTATTTGGTCAAAAAGAACAACGTCGATTTGACTCAGATGCCCATTCTGCCCATCACTGAGCAGTACTTAGCTTATATCGGTGAGTTGGATACCGAACACTTTGAGTTAGCGGGTGACTATCTGCTAATGGCATCAACGCTCATCGCTATCAAAACCGAACTGCTATTGCCTGCCCCTGATACCCCAACCGACGAGCGTGATCCAAAAGCAGAACTGATCGAACGCCTCGAAGAGTACGCGCAAATCAAAGTGGTCAGTCAGCGCCTAGACAATCTAGTACGCTTAGAACGCGATGTGTTTTTGGCCATGGTTAGTATGCCTGGTCAAGACGTTATGAATGCAGAACTGCCAAGCTACTCACCTAACTTACTGATTGATAGCTTATTTAAAATGCAGCTACAGCCTGACTATCAAATGCATACGATCAAAGTTGATGCAGTACCACTTGCCGATCGCATTGCTAGTATTAGTAGGCAATTAAGTACAGATGGGGCGCGCTCCTTTTATGAGCTACTGGATAAGGCACAAGGTAAAATAGGCGTGGTCGTGAGTTTCGTCGCCGTACTTGAGCTTATAAAGCGGCAGTTGGTTGGTGTGGTTAACATTGAGACAGATAGTGACATCGTCAACTCTGCTCCCAATGACGAACCGTCTGATGTGGATAGTGAGCCTACCGCACTTACGTTACAGTGGTTAGCCTAGCAGGCTCTAAGATTGTCTCCTAGCCCATTCTCTATCAAAATCACAATATTGAAATAAGAGCATACTTTAGATGGTAGATATTGAAGACTCAAAGCAACATGATGAGACCCTAGAACCAACAACTATGATTACATCTCCATCAGCTGAAGCGCAGCATGATTCTTTGGAAGAGTTGAGTAAACGTATCGAGGTGCTGTTGCATGCCTCAGAAGCACCGCTGACCGCTCACTCGTTAAAAAAACATTTGTCATTATCTACTAAAGAATTAAAGCAAACCTTAGAAGTGTTGCAACAACGCTTAGATACAGGTGTGCTTAGGCTACATGAGACAGCTAGCGGTTATCGTCTACAGATATCTGATGACTATAGCAGTCTAATCCAACGTACTTTTCCGCAGCGTCAGGAGCGCCTGAGCCAAGCTTTACTTGAAACCCTAAGTGTCATTGCATACAAGCAACCTGTGACACGCAGTGATATCGAGCATGTGCGCGGAGTGACATTATCGAGCAATATACTGCGCCAGCTGTTTGATAAAGGATGGATTGTGGAGAAAGGCTTTAAAGATACTCTAGGTCGTCCTGCATTGCTGCATACTACTGCGCAGTTTTTAGATGCGTTTGGATTAAGCCATCTGGATGAACTACCTCCTATGCCAGATATGGAAACCATACGAGCTATGTCTTAAATTTTCTGCTGAACAAACTATAGTTACTCACATAAAAAAGGACAGACCGCATAGGATCTGTCCTTTTTATTACGTTGCTAATTTTAAACTGATAATCAAAACCTAGCAATATATCTGTTAATTACTGATTAATCACATCAACACCCTTTGGCGGTGTAAATTTAAACTGACTGCTACCAATACTTGGATTCATTTTGATACCGCTAAATTTAATAGAGGTTGTTTGACCCAAAGTGTCATTCAATACCATCATGACAGGTTTGCCACCACTAAAGCTTATTGAAAGACTTTTAAAACTTGCATTGTCTGACTTGGGATAGAGCACATAGTAGTTTTTGTTGTCATATGGCTGAGTGATCTTAAAGTTTTGATCAATTTTGCTCGGATCACCCGATAGTAGCAAGGCTGGTGTATTACCAACTTGGCTGTCGACGTTTTGCTTAGTCGCTTGCTCTAAATCCTTGTCATAAACCCACATAGAATTACCATTAGCAACGATCAACTGCTCTGATGGTGACTTGGTTTCCCAGCGAAAGTTATTTGGACGTTGGACGCTCATGGAGCCTTTAAACGTACCACTACTCGCGCCTTTAGTCGTTTGACTAAAATTAGCCGTCATACTCTTGGTATTGGTCAGCAATTTGTTCAGACGTTTAGCAGCTGTTAGGTTGTCAGCAGGAGCTGCTGTGGCCGTTTGAGTCAATGCCATCATTGGCGCCGCGATACCTAGCGATGTCATTAATACACCTGCTAAAGCGCCACTCATCATCTTCTGTTTGGTTGATTTTTTCGTAGATAAGTTCATCATAAATCCTCTCTAAAAAAGCATAATCGCTTTAAAGTTGTCGCTAAAAATAAAATGTTCTATTGAAATTCTTGTTTTCTATAAATACTGATTTTACCAAGCTAAAACTGGTAACCATCAGCAATGGCAACAGTGTGCCAGTTTTTTTATTACGCGCCTAGTCATGATTTGCAATCTTTACTACGGCTGCCATACACGCTTGTAACCAATGCAGTTACACGGTAAAAGTTTGCATTTAGAACTCTTAGCCATAGTAATTACGCTAATAGTGGCCTTAAAAATATCGCTTAGAAGAATCATCATTATCTTACGGTACCCTATAAATGTAAAAAGCCCCTACTACCATAAGGCAGTAAGGGCTTTTTTAATTATCTGATCATTCTATCCAAAGAACAAAACGATCTAAATAGATAATTATGCGTTTTCAACCGTAACATAACGACGGTTAAATTTACCTTTGGTCGCAAACTTTACAACACCGTCATTCAGTGCAAATAAAGTATGGTCACGACCCATGCCAACGCCTTCGCCTGCGTGGAATTCTGTACCACGTTGACGAACGATGATGTTACCAGCTGTGATAGCTTGGCCACCAAAGATTTTTACGCCTAGCATTTTTGGGTTTGAATCACGACCGTTACGGCTCGAACCGGCAGCTTTTTTATGTGCCATGAGAAAATCTCCTTGTTAATTTGACTTATCGCTGATGCGATAACTCTTAAGCATTTAGTGCGCTATTTAGCAATAATTGCTAAATGGATAATTAGGCATTAATCGCTTTGATTTTTAACAAGGTGTACCATTGGCGGTGACCTTGTTCTTTGTGATAATGCTTACGACGGTTGTGCTTGATGATACGGATTTTTTCGCCGCGACCATGCTCAACAACTTCAACTTCTACGCTAGCGCCGTCAACAACAGGCTGACCGATTTTGACGTTATCGCCGTCAACAACCATCAACACGTCTTCAAATTTGATTGTTTCGCCTTTTTCTGCTTTTAGTAGTTCAACTTTAAGCAACTCATCGACGACTACACGGTGTTGTTTACCACCAGTTTTGATTACTGCGTACATTGTATGACTCCGTTTAACCCGTGTGCCGTGGCTGATGTTATACCAACGCTTTTACGACGAACACGACAGGGAAAAATTAAAGGCAAGATTTTACGGCTTTTTGCTCATAAAAGCAAGCCGCGCCTCTTGTTTTTGCAAGGTGGTTACACTAATGACCATCTCTCGTTTTGCTATAACGGCTGCTCATCAAGGAAAGTCGATAAACGACAATACGAATATAAACATGAGAAATAGTAAGGATAAGTGATAGATTAAGCCCAACAGCGGCCATTATAACTTATGCAATCAGTTACTTACAGCCTTTTATGAATCATTTATGTGACCAATAAGCTTAAAACGCGCTAGAGTATATATCTGTAAAACATAAGACATTTCTTATCGTTTTTATTCTATTCAATAGGCATAGTAAGCCCTGTATATCATATGCTTGACCTACTTGTGCTATATACTTTAACCAACAATTTAAGCAGATAGCTATGCTATCATAAGCGAAATAATACCTTACCTATAGATAGATAAAGTCAAGGTTATAAAAACTCTCTTTACTCTTATTAATATGACTATTTATTATGACTATTACCTCTTTAAGTAACACCGATTCCATTCCGCAATCAACCCCTAGCTATGCTGATATTCAAAGTATTGTAGCCAATGATTTTGAGGTGATGGACAAGCAAGTATTTGGTAGTCTCAACTCAAAAGTACAGCTCGTTATGAGCGTCTCTCAGCATGTGATCAATGCTGGTGGTAAGCGTATGCGCCCGCTGATTACGCTATTGTGTGCCCGTATGTTCGATGACAATCCTTCAGAAAAGGCCATGCACCTAGCAGCTATCACGGAAATGCTACATACCGCTACTCTAGTCCATGACGATGTGATCGACGAATCAGGACAGCGCCGTGGTAAGCCGACGGCAAACGCTACATGGGACAATGCCACTGCCGTATTGGTCGGTGACTATCTGATTGCTCGTGCCTTTAATCTCTTGGTTGGTTTTCAGAGCCTGCCACTGTTGCAAGTGTTCTCTGATGGGACTTGTGACATTGCCGAAGGCGAAGTGTTGCAGCTACAGCACCAGCATAACCCTGCCGCGACAGAAGAAGATTACTTACGCATTATCGATGGCAAAACTTCACGCCTGTTCATGATGGCGACCCAAGGTGCTGCTATCTTGCAAGATAAGACAGAATATATGACGGCATTGGGTGATTTCGGACAGCACTTTGGTAATGCTTTCCAAATTATCGATGATGTGCTCGACTATAGTGGCGATAGCGACGTAATGGGCAAAAACCTAGGCGACGACCTTGCCGAAGGCAAACCTACCCTACCGACTATCAAAGCACTCGAGCTACTCAAAGACAGCGACACTGAAGGCTATGAGCAGTTACGTATCGCCGTACAGACAGGTAAGACACCAAATGCTGAGCAGCTGATTGAGTTGGTACGTAGTTCTGGCTCATTGGCTTATTGTAAGCAGCGCGCATTGGAAGAAACCAAACTGGCGCAAGATGCACTGAGCACGCTACCAGACAACCGTTATCGTACAGGCTTATATCAATTGACTGAACTCGCTAGCGCCCGATTAGTATAATTAAAGCCGAGTCGTCTATGTTATTAACTAATTAAGACGACTCTTTTTTTGACAGAATTTTTTAGCATGGCTTTTTAGCAAATTTCTTTAGCAATTGATAAATAAAAAGCCCGTAAATTGGAAACTACCCTCTTAAAAACTAGCATGTCAGCCAAATCGTTACCTTTCTTTAAGTTTCATACATCCTTGCAGTACTATAATCGTATAAGGCTTTTTGGCAGTCGGTTAAAGTTTGACAATGCTTAGTAGAGACATACTGATAGTTATTTTTTATGACTGTAATTAGGGGTTGCTAAAATTGTCATTTTGTTGACAAAGTCGATTTTCTATCGTTTAAAAGCCTTAGTTACTATAGGGTTTTAGATTTATAACAAAAGTTTACAATATATTTTGATACTAGGTTGTGCATGGTTCTATTAGCTGTTAATAGAGACGACGCTTACTATGACGGTAATCTATTAATTCGTAAACTGTAATATTACTGCTTTTCGGTCCAGCTCATATCGCAAACTACTTGACTGTGGGGTTACCCCAATAGTTTATAATGACTCATTAAATTTATTAATCCATTCTGTGGTTTGCTTAAACAATTAATGCTAAATAATTCTTTCGATACTTAATCCATATCGATGTCAGATTTTCTATTAGTCATATTTCACTAACGGAATAATCTGAAATTGGAATAAATAATGCTAGCTTAGGCTATTTACTCTTTTCATTTAGCATTAGCAAGACCCTTGTATTCAGTACGCCAAACTTATTGATCGATTTTTATACTGTCACTATTTATATATATTGCCGAGGACATTGATGAAGCACTCTTATCTTGCGCTTGTAATAGCATCTGTACTATCTGGAGCTGTACTGGTTGGCTGTGACAACAACGAGGACGCCGCTGGTGAGCAAGCTGCACAGCAGCAAATGCCGCCTGCGGTTGTCAACGTTCAGACAGTCACTCTCGATACCGTCCCTCAAGTACAAACTTTTTCTGGTCGTACTGCAGCTTATCAAACTGCCGACGTCCGCCCCCAGGTCAACGGTGTGATTGACGAAGTACTATTCCGTGAAGGAAGCAACGTCAAAAAAGGTCAGCCACTGTATCGTATCAACACCGACAACTATGCCTCATCTGTAACGAGTGGCCAAGCCGCCGTACAGCAGTCACAAGCTAACTATCAGACTGCTGTGGCAAACAATGCCAATGCAAAAGCTGAGCTAGTCAGCCGTCAAGCGTCATTAGCACAAGCACAAAACGACTTACAACGTCTGCAAGGTCTGGTCAGTATTGATGCCATCTCAAAGCAGCAGTACGATCAAGCACAAACAGCCGTACGTACGGCACAAGCAGCTGTACAAAGTGCCGCCGCCGCTGTCGGTCAAACTCAAGCAGGTATTGAGAGCGCAAAAGCAGGCATTCAGACCGCAAAAGCAGGTTTAGAAGCCAGTACCTTAGATCTAAACCGTACAATCGTACGCGCACCGCTTACTGGCCGTACTGATCGCTCTAGCGTCACTGCTGGTACTCTAGTCAGTGCTGGTCAAGCAGATCCATTGGTAACTATTTCACGCTTAGACCCTATCTACGTTGATATCAGCCAGTCTTCTTCTGAGTTGCTAAAGCTTCGTCAGCAGATAGCAGATGGTACTGCTCAGCCAGGTATGAACTCAGTTGAATTGGTACTAGAAGATGGTTCTGTCTATCCAGTACGCGGTAAGCTTGCACTGTCTGAAGCCAAAGTTGACGAGTCAACAGGCGCTGTCACCTTGCGTGCTATTTTCCCAAACAGCAATAACATCCTGCTACCAGGTATGTATGTCACGGCACGTTTGACACAGAGTGTTATTACCAACGCAGCCCTTGTCCCGCAAAGTGCAGTCACTCGTACGCCGAAGAGTGAGACGCAAGTCTATATCGTTGACGAAAATAATAAAATCCAAGTACGTCCGGTCACCATTAATGGTACTTACGATGGACAATGGGTCGTTACTGAAGGCTTGAAAGCAGGTGACAAAGTGGTTGTGATTGGTGGTGCTAAGGTCAAGCCTGACCAAGAAGTGGTCGCTAAACCATTAGAAAGTGCAAATCCAGCACCAGCTGCACAAAGTGCGCCTAATACCAAAACGCCGCAGCAAGCCGCAAAAACGATGGATAAAAAGCCAGCTGGCGATGAGACTTCTACCAAAAAACCAACAGAAGCCGCTGCCAACTAATTCCATTCAAGACAGGAAGACTTAGGGATATACTATGTCACGTTTTTTTATTAATCGCCCTATTTTTGCATGGGTGCTGGCTGTTTTGGTCATGCTCATCGGGGTAATATCCGTTATCAATCTACCGATTGAACAATATCCACGTATTGCACCGCCGACTATTTCGGTCAGTGCAAGCTATCCTGGTGCTAATGCGCAAACCGTAGAAAACTCAGTCGTACAGATCATTGAGCAGCGTATGAAAGGCCTCGATGGTCTGATGTATATGTCGTCATCGAGCTCGTCAAATGGTAGTGCTTCAGTGACGCTTACCTTTGAAAACGGCACAGATCCTGACACAGCTCAAGTACAAGTACAGAACAAACTGCAAGCAGCGATGAGCTCCTTGCCTGAGTCTGTTCAGCGTCAAGGTGTCAACGTCAATAAATCGTCTAGCAGCTTTTTGATGGTGCAAGCATTTATTTCTGAAGATGGCACCATGGATCGGGCAGATATTGCCGATTATATTAACTCTAATGTCGTCGATTCGATCAGTCGTGTAGAGGGTGTGGGTGAAGTTCAGGTCTTTGGTTCTACTTATGCGATGCGTGTTTGGTTAGACCCATCACGCCTACGTAGCTACAACATGATACCTTCAGATGTCGTCAATGCGATACGAGCACAGAATGCTCAGGTATCTGCTGGTCAATTGGGTCAAGCACCTGCCGACACAGACAAACAAGTTATCAACGCCACTGTTACTGTACAAAGTTATCTACAAACGCCTGAAGAATTTAAAAACATTCTACTAAAAACGGATACTTCTGGTGCACAAGTGCGCTTGGGTGATGTAGCAGATGTTGAAATCGGTAGTGAGAACTATAGCGTTGTCTCTCTCTACAATGGTCAAGAAGCAGCCGGTTTAGGTATTTCACTCGCTGGTGGCGCAAACGCCCTTGAGACTCGTGAAGCCGTCGGCGCACGTATGGCTGAGCTGGAAAAAAACTTCCCAATTGGTCTAGCCTCAGTCGTTCCTTATGACACCACACCATTTGTACGCTTGTCTATCGAACAAGTCGTTATGACCCTCATTGAAGCGATTGTGTTGGTATTTATCGTTATGTTCATTTTCTTACAGAACTGGCGTGCCACCATTATCCCGACCCTTGCCGTACCTGTCGTACTCTTGGGTACCTTTGCAGTGTTGTATATTGCAGGCTTTAGTATCAACGTCTTGACCATGTTTGCCATGGTATTGTCCATCGGTCTGTTGGTCGATGATGCGATCGTCGTCGTAGAGAACGTCGAGCGAATACTAGAAGAAGATCCTCACATCTCTATCAAAGATGCAACTATCCAGTCGATGGGTGAAATCAGTAAAATCGTTATTGGTATTGCGCTTATCTTGTCCGCCGTATTCGTACCAATGGCCTTCTTTGGTGGCTCAACAGGTGTGATTTATCGTCAGTTCTCTATCACGCTGATTACCAGCATGGTGCTCTCTGCCATGGTCGCGCTTGTATTTACCCCTGCCCTATGTGTGACATTGCTGAAACGTGGCAAAAGTCATGAAAAAGGCAGTACCGAAAAGCAAAAAGGCTTCTTTGGTTGGTTCAACCGCGGCTTCTTCAAACTTAGCCGTTCGTACGAAAACTTTGTAGGCAAAAGTATTCGTTTTAAATGGTTATACATGATTGGTTATGCAGCCATCATCGGTATTATGGCGGTCGTGTTCTTACGTATTCCAGGCTCGTTTTTACCAGAAGAAGATCAAGGTATTATGTTTACCTTGGTTCAGCTTCCTGCTGGGTCGACGCTGGATGAGACGCAAGACGTATTGGATAAAGTCAGAAACTATTACGATACCCAAGAGACTGACAACATTGCCTCTGTCTTTACCGTTGCAGGCTTTAGTTTTGCTGGTCAAGGCCAAAACATGGGTCTGGCGTTTGTACGCCTATCAGATTGGGAGGAGCGTTCTGGCGATGAAAACACCGCTCAAGCTGTCGCCGGTCGAGCGATGGGGTATTTCTTTACTCAGCTAAACGAAGCACAAGTATTTGCCATCGTACCACCAGCGATTACCGAGCTTGGTAATGCCAGTGGTTTTGACTTAATGATTCAGGACAGTGGCAACCTCGGACATGATGGGCTACTTGAAGCCAGAAACATGCTCTTAGGTATGGCCGCACAGAACGATCAAGTGGCTGGCGTCCGTCCTAACGGTCAAGAAGATTCGCCACAACTTAAAGTAAATATCAATCAAGAACAAGCGGCGGCTTATGGCCTGTCACTAAGCAATATCAACAGTGTCATCTCGACAGCGTGGGGCTCAAGCTACGTTAATGACTTCATCGATCGTGGCCGTATCAAACGCGTCTATGTACAAGGTGAAGCCAGCAGTCGTACCAACCCTGATGATATTGGCAAATGGTATGTAAGAAACGACATGAACGATATGATTTCGTTCGATGCCTTCTCTAGTAGTGAGTGGCAGTCAGGCTCACCGCGTCTTACTCGTTACAACAGCCTACCGTCAATGAACATCCAAGGTAGCGCCGCAACAGGACTAAGTACTGGTGAAGCAATGAGCTCAATGGAAGCGATGATAGACAAGCTACCTGAGGGTATCAGTTATGAGTGGACAGGCATGTCATTGGAAGAGCAAAAATCAGGGGCTCAGGCGCCAATGCTTTATGCGCTTTCAATCCTAGTTGTCTTCTTATGTTTGGCAGCTTTGTATGAGAGCTGGTCTATCCCCTTCTCTGTGCTACTAGTGATTCCACTTGGGGTATTGGGTGCAGTGATATTTACCTGGCTACGTGGTTTTGCCAATGATATCTACCTGCAAGTTGGTCTACTGACTGTCGTTGGTCTATCCGCCAAAAACGCCATTTTGATTATCGAGTTTGCAAAAGAACACCAAGAGGAAGGTTACAGTCTCAGAGAGGCCGTCATGACCGCAGCACGCCAACGTTTGCGTCCGATTATCATGACCTCGCTTGCCTTTGGTCTGGGTGTTGTGCCATTATTCTTGGCGAATGGGCCAGGTTCAGGCAGTCAAAACGCTATTGGTACTAGTGTTGTTGGTGGGGTAATCACAGCAACCCTCTTAGGTATCTTCTTTATCCCAATGTTCTATATCTGGGTACGTAGTGCGTTCCCGCATAAATATGAGAACAACACACCCAATGATAAAGATGGTGGCAATGGTACGCCTAACTCGCATAACCCAACACCTTCTGAGAGTTATCAGCCTGCAAGTCTTGGAGACAATACACAATGAGTGCTCAAAAAACATCTATCACTAACTCGTCATCGGTAGCTATTACAGCTGTCGATGCGCAGCCAGCACTATCTCGTTTGCGCAAAAATAGTGGCCGTCTGTTAGGGCTGACTGCATTGGCAATCAGCATGGCCGCTTGTAACACCATTCCAAAAGCGGATATGCGTCCTGTGCTAGCAGAGCCAAATATTCCTATACAGCAATCTTACGGTGCATTTGATAAAGAGACTGTTAGTAGTGCTGACCAAGCAAGCATTGCCAGTCAACGCTGGCAGAATTTTTATAGCGATGAGCGCCTAAAAGGTCTGATTGCTCTCGGTCTTGAAAATAACAAAGACTTTGAGAGTGCGCGCCTAGCCATTGAAAAAGCACGGGCCCAATATCAGATTACCGATATTAATGACTTGCCCGCTATCAACGGCAGTGCTGGTTATACTCGCTCAGCACAGAATCGTACTGATCGAAATGCGAGTAGTAGCTACAGTGTCAACTTGGGTCTTGCCAATTATGAGCTCGACTTTTGGGGTAAAATCTCAAGCTTAAAAGATCAAGCATTGCAGAATTTCTTGGCGACCACAGCAGCCAAAGATGCGACCCAAATCAGCTTGATTAGTAATATTGCCCAAAGCTACGCCAATCTAAGCTACAGCTTAGCGCAGTTAAAGCTGGCTGAAGCTACAGTCGAGAGTCGTGAACGCTCGCTCTTTATCGCGGATAAACGTTTTGAAGCAGGTATCGATCCTAAGCTACCTTCACTACAGTCTTCTGCCTCATTAGAGAATGCCAAGCTTGCGGTATTACGTGCCCAGACCAGCGTTCTTCAATCACGCAATGCATTGCAGTACTTAGTTGGTGGCGCGATTCCAAACGAGCTTATCCCAACACCTGCTGTCAGTAATATCACCAGCCAGCAGATATTTAATGCTGGTCTACCAAGTGAATTACTACGTTATCGTCCTGACGTGCTACAAGCAGAATACAACCTGAAAGCTGCTGGTGCGAATATCGAAGTGGCGCGTGCCTCTTACTTCCCATCTATTAGCTTGACCAGTAGTGTGGGCGTCAGTAGCGGCAGCTTAAATGACTTGTTTAAAAATGGTGCCGTTGGCTGGTCATTTGGACCTAGCATTAGCGTCCCTATCTTTGATGCAGGCCGTCTAGATGCCAACTATGATGTGGCTCAAATCGAACGTGAGCAAACGCTTGCTAGTTATGAGAGCTCTATTCAAACGGCATTCCGTGAAGTGTCAGATGTACTTGCCACGCGTGCAACTCTTGGTGAGCAGTTAGAGGCGCAGTATCGTCTGCAAGATAATTTTGAGCAGACATATCAGATAGCAGATGCGCGCTTTAAAGCCGGTATCTCGAACTATCTGGACGTACTTGACGCGCAGCGTTCACTGTTCTCTACTCAGCAAGGTATCCTAGATTTAGAGCTACAGAAAATCGTTAGCCAGATCGAGCTGTACCAAGCGCTTGGTGGCGGTGCGAACCTTGATGTACCGTCTGTCATCCCTGTACCGCAGCACACCAACTTGGCGCAGATTGTCACTGGAACTGCTACTAGTGCAAAAACCAAAGCGACAAATGCCATTAAAGCAGCTGGTTCAGCGCGTGTGACTACGCCACAAGAAGCTGTCGCTATTAAGCAGTCGCAAGCGGTAGAAACGACTACTTTCAAACCGACTGCTATCGTCGATGTTAATGATGATGGTAAGAAGGATGCCGCTGTCGGCGTGGTCACTGAAGAGACTCGCTTTAATAACAATAGTGTTGAACAAGTTCCTGTGACCCAGATTTTTGAGCCTTAAATGACCCAGCCTTAATCTGATGACGCAGCTCTATCATCACATTGACAGTCGATACGTACTATCAGCCCTACCGACTTAACGTGGTGGGGCTTTTTGCTTTTATTGACGTCTTTTGGTTATAGTAGGCTCACTTTATACAAGCTCTCTTTATATACAGCCACTTATAAAACACAGATTTTGATAAGCTGATTCTATAAAATACCGCTTATAGCGATATTATTTTAACCATGTAACATGATAACTATTAAAACAATCATAAGGAATTATTATGAGCTATACCTTTAACCGTCAGTATCCTGCTACTCGCTTACGTCGTCTGCGCTACAACGACAATGTACGTTCAATGATTCGTGAAGTAGAGCTGCACCCTAAACACTTTATTGCCCCTGTCTTTGTCTTAGAAGGCGAAAACCAGCGCGAAACCATCGCTAGTATGCCGGGCGTTGAACGCTTATCGATTGATTTGCTAATCAACTATGCCAAAGAATTGTTAGCAGAAGGTGTCACAACCATCGACCTTTTTCCTGTGATCGATAACGCTTTGAAAACACCAGACGGCAGAGCCGCTTATGACGAAAACGCCCTGACTGCACGTACGATAAAAGCGGTCAAAGATGCTGTGCCAGAGATGGTCGTCATGACTGATGTAGCATTAGACCCTTATACCTCACATGGTCAAGATGGTCTGCTTGATGACAGCGGTTACGTCATCAATGATGCAACTATCGAAGTACTGGTCAAGCAAGCGCTGGTACATGCGCGTGCCGGTGCAGATATCATCTCTCCTAGTGACATGATGGACGGCCGTATCAAGGCCATGCGTGATGCGTTTGAAGCAGAAGGTTTTGTGAATACGGCTATTATGGCTTACTCAGCCAAATATGCTTCTGCTTACTACGGCCCATTCCGTGATGCCGTCGGCAGTGCTGGCAACCTAAAAGGTGGCCATAAGAAACAGTATCAGATGGACTTTGGTAACCGTGCTGAGGCGTTACATGAAGTGGCTATGGATATCAACGAAGGCGCAGATATGGTCATGATCAAACCAGGTCAGCCTTATCTTGATTTGATTCGTGAAGTCAAAGATACCTTTGGCGTACCAACCTTTGCGTATCAAGTATCTGGCGAATATGCCATGCATATGGCAGCCATTCAGAACGGATGGTTAAGTGATGCAGTGATTTTAGAGTCGCTGATTGGTTTCCGCCGTGCTGGTGCTGATGGCATTTTGACCTACTTTGCTCTAGAAGCGGCTCGTCAGCTAAACAATGCCTAATAGTAATTACACTAACTTTTATAATGTAAAAACCCCAGTTACCTATTAGTAGCTGGGGCTTTTTTTGAATATTTTTTGATGAATAAAACTATAGACGTGCACGGTCATGTGGCTCATTAAAATCAATCACTGGGCCAGCAGGGACAATACGCGTGGGATTAATATTGGCATGACTGGTGTAATAATGCTGCTTGATATGATTCATATTTACCGTCTCTGCGATACCAGGTACCTGATATAAGTCACGCAGATATTCCCAAAGGTTTGGATAGTCAACGATACGACGCAGATTGCATTTAAAATGCCCAACATAGACAGCATCAAAACGAACTAAAGTCGTAAACAGTCGCCAATCGGCTTCAGTTATAGTGCTCCCTGTCAGATAACGCTGATGTGCTAAGCGCGTCTCAAGTGTATCTAATGCCGCAAATAGCTCAATTACAGCCTCTTCATAGGCCTCTTGTGTGGTAGAGAATCCTGTTTTATACACGCCATTGTTGATAGTTGAATAGACAAAGGTATTGATATCATCAATTTCTTGCAATAACTCTGCTGGCACAAAATCACCTGCTAGCGCACCAACCTCATCAAAGGCAGAGTTAAACATGCGAATGATTTCAGATGACTCATTACTCACGATTGTGTTTGTTCTTTTATCCCACAAGATAGGTACGGTGACACGGCCTGTATAGTCTGGCTTGGCCTTGGTATACAGCTCATAGGCATAGTCTGCATTGATAACTGGATCAGCAACGACGCCTGCACCTTCTGCAAACGTCCAACCATACTCACCCATATACGGATGTACTACAGATAGCGGAATGATGTCTTCTAAGCCTTTAAGCTTGCGATAGATAAGGGTACGGTGTGCCCAAGGACAGGCTAGCGACACGTATAGATGATAGCGGTCAGGTTCGGCTTTAAAGCCCTCAATACCTGTGGGCCCTGCGCTACCATCTACCGTTACCCAGTTTCTAAAACCAGCATCTTCACGCTGAAAGCGGCCGCCACTCTCTTTTGTCTCATACCACTTGTCTTGCCACTGCCCGTCTACCAAGAGACCCATGTTATTCTCCAACTGTTTTTAATATTTGTTTAACGCTTAGTCAGCATGACTGACTTGAAGTCATTATTATCATGACGATTACGTTGTTTAGAGAGATATCATATCAGTTATAAGGGTTTAATCATTAGCGTCATCTCGTTTATTAACAATAAAAACTAAACATGCTAAATTAAATATTTAGTAAATATACACAAAAATATATCTAAATAACTAATATAAGCCTGAATAGCAGATATTATGATAATAAAAGAGGTTTATGCTAAAAAAGACTTGCAAAGTCTGGGAAACTTGCTAAAATGCTCAACCTAAATAGGCGTATAGCTCAGTTGGTTAGAGCGCTACCTTGACATGGTAGAGGTCGTTGGTTCGAATCCGATTACGCCTACCAGATTCGAAAAGCCCCAATCTTAAGATTGGGGCTTTTTTTTGTCCGTGAAATATGGGCTGTAGGTTACTAAATGATTAAACACTGCCTGACAGCTCATTTTTGAAAGATAGCGAACATTAGTAGCAAGCTCAAAATCATGCGCTGCAATTTAGGTTTGCTGTACCGATTCATCATAGTTATGAAGTGGTGCGATACGTTTAGAGAAATCAGGCTGTGGATAGCTGAAAAAATAATCTGAATTATAAGCATTTACCAACTCTTCAACAGAAACACCTTCCTCAGAAAGAGATGGCTTTTCACAAAAAGATATCAATTCTGTTGGATTATTATCAATAGGATCAGAGACGTTGTTAGTATTGAAAAACCCATAAAAATGAGGCTGTACGTTGACAGGTATGGGTATAGTTATTAGTATCGTTTTGTTCTCAGCGTGCATTCGCTAATACTTCAGCACGCTCATTAAGCTCGTCTATCAAGGGTTGTAAATATTGCGAGTCAAACTCTGGTCTTGAGAGTGGTAATATAGTTTGAAAAAATTCATGAGCCCAAACCCATTGATAGTCGGCTGTTTGGGTATATCCATATAGTTTAAATTTCTTTAATATGCTCTTGGCTTGTACAGGGTTTAGATGAATGTGTGATAACACACTAAGATAAATGGCAAACCCTAGCCACACTCTAATCAGCTCATAGTTAATATTAGAGTCAGCTAAATCTTCAAAATTGTGTTTGATCAGGGCCAATAATGAGTGAATATCTGCTCTCTTATGATTTCTTCTGGGCCTATCATAATTTGGAAGAGTAGAAACTAAAGCGTTGAAATTTAAGCACTAATGAGTGTTCGAGTGGTAATGATAAAAGACACATCTAACTACTCTGAACTCATCTATGTTTTCGTACGAAATATCGTGCGGTAGCAATTGCTGTAATGCAAAATCGATTTCAACTTCATCCATCGTACGACTTCTTTAAAGGAGTTTTTTTGCGCGAATTGTAGTAACCAGCTTCTGAGAGTCAAATTAAGTTGACAAATACCTTTTTCGTTAATTTCACACTGTTAAACAACCTCATACAATCATCCTCAGACAGCTGCCTCTTTAATTGCTGATAACAGTTAACTAAATTTAATACACCTCTATACCTGATGATAAAAAATACTATCTCATTAAGAGCGTAATACTTAATTTGAGAGTCAGTTAACTTTTTGCTGACGCTAAAATTTAATTCGGATTCATAGATACTGATATCTTGTATATCAGTAGTGAGACGATAATTCAGAATAAAAAAATTGTCGTAGAATAAATATCCTCTACTACCTTGCTTTTCCACTTGAGACACTTGCGAACACTGAATTCGAGTCCAAAATTCAATATCGCTCTTTAACATGTAAGGCAAAATAAGGTGATTAAATATTTTATAGTAGCCAATATTAGCTTTATGAACACTTAGCTCTTTTTGCCTTAAATCGTTTAGATAGATCTTTTTCATAAATACTAAAATCCAAACATGCTTGTTGAAATCTTGTATTATTCAATCTACTAATATCTAAAATAATTGCAAGCAATTATTATAAAATATCTATTATTTTCAGTAACTTATATCTAAACATATCAAAGAACACCCTTTTCACCTAAGCTTAATGTTGAGGCTGCATATTTTGGTATAATGGACATTTTCCATGCTGGCATAGGGTCTAACGCTATATACTGTCTGTATTTGCAAGGAATCAACGCCATGAATCAAAAAACTGCCCTTTTTGTCGTGAAAAACACACCAAGCAGAATGGGCGCAAACTAGGCAAACAGCAGTACCAATATCTAGTTTACAAACGGCAGTTTTTAGGTGGTACAAGACTTAATAATCAAACCTTCTGGACAGAATATACTCAAGGTAAACAGACCTACCAACAACTGGCGGATAAATACCATTGTAGTGTTAAAACTATCCAAAGACGACTAGACAAAGTCAGTATCCAGTATCAGATTAAGCGACCTAAGACTGCTAATATCATCATGGACACCACCTACTTTGGTCGCAAGTTTGGTTTAATGGTCTTTATGGACAACACCACTAGAACCGTTCTCTCTTACGCGATAGTGAGTCATGAAACTAACAGCGCTTATAAGGAATGAATCATATAGCTAAGCGTCTTAGAAGTGCTTATCGTAGCATCAGAACCAATAGTGACTGGCTATTCACTTATCGAGAACACAAGCATTTAGATATACCAAATACCACTAATTCTCTTGAAGGGTTATTCAGTGAGTTAAAGCGACAATTATACAGTCATCATGGGTTAAATGAGAGACGTAAGTTAAGGTTTATTAAAGACTTTCTACTATCAAAGTCTCTCAAATAGCATGAATTTTATCCATTACACTCATATTTTAGAAGAGGGATGACAATTATTCTGATATAGACGGCTAAAATAAATAATAAATTAGGATTGATGACTCATAACTACGAATCGGAGAAATATTAGAAGATTTTATGGAATATTATCTTGGTGAAAATCTAGAAAACATAGCACATAGAAATCTTAAAAATTTGTTTCAAGTTACTTATGAAAACAGAACATGCTTATCCCCTTATATTTCTAGTTAATCAGAGTTTATCAAAGTGATAACTTCCCAAGTTGATCTCTACGAATTTGACGGCAGCGGTCAAAACTGCTTTCATTTTAATAGAAAAAAGTTTTAAACGTGATTAATCGTATAGTATAAATACTTGAGTTTTAAAGCTTCCTATTCTTAGGTTAAAACAGTCTCTTAAACTCTCATAAAAAACAAAAGAATAGTTTTACTGGAGAGTTTACACAAAAACCAAGCCATCTTCAGTCTGATGCACCTTAATATCGACATCATAAACATCGCTTAATTGTGGACGTGTCATCACCTCACTAGGCGTTCCTTGTGCAACAATTTGTCCATCATTTAACAATACTACCTCATCAGTATAGCGATGTGCATGGGTCAAATCATGGAGGACCACCAAAATACTTTTGCGTTGCTGTCGCACCAAATTTTGCAAATAATGAAGTAAAAAACGCTGATGGCGGATATCGAGGTGATTGGTTGGCTCATCGAACATCATGATTTTAGTATCTTGCATTAGCGCCCTTACGATAGCCAAGCGCTGTTTTTCACCCCCTGATAAGGTTTGCACGCGAGCACTGACCAAACTTGATAACTCAAAATCCTGTAGTAAATGTTGCGCGCGCTCAACATGATGGCTATTTGGGCGCTGGTACCATGCAAGATTTGGCGAGACACCTAACAACGTATAATCCAATACCGTTAACGGCAACTCAAAACGCTCATGTTGTCCAACCCAAGCGATATGACCATTATTCATGACCTCGTTGATAGGCTGACCGTAAATCGTAATCTGACCATCCGTTTTGAGCGCGGTTCCTGTGTGTTGACCCAAAACCGTGTGCAGTAACGTGCTTTTACCCGCGCCATTTGGTCCGATAAAGGCGACCAGCTTTTGGCTTGGCACTCTTAGCTTTTCTATCTTTAACAATGTTTTATGACCATGCGAGATATGAATATCTTGCATCGACAGTAACTCGACTGCATCAGTACTCTTAATATTACTGTCACGATTCGCAGACGATGTTTTTGATGTAGCCGTAAAAAATGAATGAAACATAAACACTCTCTCCGATTAACGGCGGCTACTACGCACAAACAGCCAAATAAAGAATGGACCGCCAAGCAACGCTAAAACGATGCCAACAGGAACATCCACTGGATAAGCGACATGCCGCGCCGCGCCATCAATAACGAGTAATAATATCGCCCCAAGCCAGCCAGACCAAATCATGAGACGCATACGTCCGCCGCCAAACAGAATAGCCAGCAGGTTTGGCACCATCATGCCAATAAAACCAATGACGCCTGCTAAAGACACCGCCGCCCCCGTCAATAATGCCGAGGCAATCACGACCAAACAACGAACCAGACCTACCTTGATCCCCAAGGATTTAGCAGCTGCCTCACCTAACATCAACCCATCCAACTGACGACCTAATGGTAATAAAATTGCCAACCCCAATAACATAGAGACAATCGAATAACGCAGCGGTACAAAGCCCGCTTCCGCCATACTACCTGATAGCCAATTCGTCGCGGATCGAAGCACCATGTCATCAGACATGAATAAAATCAGGCTGACCACAGCGGCACAAAAAGCACTGATGACAAATCCCAATATCAGTAAGCCCATCTGTCCGCCACCTAAAAACCGATGACAAGCGAGAATAAACAAGCACACCAATACGCTCCCGATAAACGCTGCAAGCGGTATCCCAATGCCACCAAATCCCAATGCCAGTACCAAAACAACACCAAGCGCCGCGCCACCTGACGTACCGATTAAGCTTGGGTCAGCTAAAGGATTCTCAAATAAAGCCTGTAATGCTGCACCACTAACTGACAACGCCATACCAACCAGTAATGCCGTAACCACGCGCGGATAGCGTAGCTGCCAAATAGTATCGCCAAGATGGCTAGGGCTTGACCATTCGCCAAAGCCAATACCAAGCGCCAACCAAATTAGCAATACAGATATGACAGTGGCGGCAATATAATAGATGCTATGTTTGTGTTTTCCAGTTTGTGTAGGGATAGAAGCAGAAATCATATTTGCCATGTGAAATGTCATTTCGTTGAATATAAGATAAAGTATTTTTACTTAGACTATTTTGATACAGCGTTCAGCTTCTTTAAGACTTCAGGCGAATGTAAGCCATACCGTAGAAAGTCATCTGCTGGCCAAAAATGTACGCCGCCCTCCTTACCTGCTGCACTTGCTGCAATCTCTGGACGTTTACTAAATTTACTGACCCCGCCAACCATTGCCTGATTATGATCAGCAATAATAATCACATCAGGCTTTGCTGCCAGCCAGCCTTCACGTGACATAGGTTTTAGCCCTGATACGTTTGCAGCGTTAATTCCACCAGCACGGCGAATCAACTCATCCCCTACCGTGCCCTTACCTGCAACGATACGACCATCGTAACTTAATAAATAACGCTTACCCGTCTTTGCCATTGGACTCATCCCTGCATTCCAACGCTTCGCAAGCTCCGATCCTTCGGATTTTTTATCAACGTAACTGCCGATGGATTTAATGCTATTGGCAAAGGTGTTTACTTCTTCTTTAGGCGCTACATTGACGGCTTTAATCTTTAAGCCTTTTAGCCGCTGATAAATACTCGCAGGCTGCACCATATAACTACCGAGTACCAAGTCTGGCTTGACCGCCAACACTGACTCGGCGGTGATATTACGGTGCATACCCACGGCTGGCACGCTCTTTAACGCTGGATTATGATTGGTCGCATCTTTACCAACCAATTTATCGGTCGCTCCTAGTGCCACCACGACGTCTGCAACATCGGGGCTCATCGCGACAATACGATCATAAGCTTGGGCAGAAAGTGAGGGCACAGCAAATGCGCCAATAATAGCCGCAGTGCTGATAGCACGACTCATCAATTTTTTATTTATCACTGAGTGAGTTATTACTGTTTTTGATAATGCAGAAGACATAAGCATTCCTAATTTTCTAACGTAAAAAATGACACTATTAACAGAACCATTAACGTGCATTAAGCATCCCAAATAACTCACACAACAGCTATGACTTATCCGTTATGTGAGTGTCAATATCGCAAAATTTTCTGATTTTTTATGACAGGTTTACACGCTCTGTTCTTCAGCCATTGCAACTGCTGCTAAGGCTTCTGCATATGGATGCGTTTCGACGACCGTCGAGACAATTTGCTGCCATGCTTCAAGCTCAGGCGTGCCTTCAATTCGCTGACCAAACACGCTAAAGATACTGACGCCATGATCATCAAAACCTTCGATGCAAGTCACAATGCCGTCTTTGGTTGGGCGCTTAACGCTCCACACTTGCGCCAATGCTTTGTCTTTTAAATGCAGCGTAAAGTCATTATGGTCTTTATCTAAAATATTAAACCAATCGCCCATGCGCTTTAGCGTCTGCACGGTGCCAGTCTGAATCTGCACCAGACCACTGTTACCGACAAATATCATAATCGGACATTTGGCATCACGCGCTTGCTCAAATACCGCTTCGACCGCGCCAATATCAAGCTGCTGCGTCATCTGCTCTGGTGCTTGACGGTAGCTACTAGCACGATCTATATCGAGATTTTTTAATAATGAATGAAACTGATGCACATCCGTCATCGCCTGCCAGCCTTGCTGTAGCTTCGCGCGCGTATCTTCACTTAATACCTTGTAACGCCAGTCATTTAGCGGCTCTTGTGCTTCTAACGTCAGCGTCTCACTATTCCCCGTTTGCTGCTGCTCCTGAATCATCGCTTGCCAACGGCTGATATTCTCATCACTCAACTCTCGTAGATACACTTTGTCGATAGCAGCACCTTGAGCGTTATAAAATTGAATACTATAAGAGGGCTTATCAGCGCGGCTGGTATCTGTTACCGCCAACATATGCTGCCATTGCCACATAAAGAATCGCAAATCTAGACCACCCACATTGAGTGCCAATCCCATCTTTTCACCAAGCTTAAGATTGTGATATAGCGCGGTTTTTTCATGCACTGCCAACTCGTTTCTGACGATGCTTTCCATTTCACCAAAGTTTTCAAATTGCTTTAATACAGCTTTACACTGATCACCCATATACTGGCTATAAGGCGAGGCTAACATCAGTTCAAACTCGCTGATGCCTAGCGCAGCCGCTCCCTCTGTGGGAAATAGCATCTGTGTTTTTGCTTTTAATGCTTGGTACTGTTGCCACAGCTCAGTATTTTTTTTAGTTAACGATAACGGTTGTCTCATGATGGTCTCCATAAAATAAATAGCAGTAAAAAAGCCAATGATCTTGGCTATGTAGTATTAAGATATGAATATCTTTAGAAAATAGTAGCGACTGTGATGTTTGATAAGACCAATGCCTGCAGTACTACAGTGCTTGCAATGATGCACCAAGAGTGTCAAGCAAACTTTTAGCAATTATCGCTTCCAATTCATCATTTATAATTTTGTCTTTAGGCTTCGGGCAAAATCATTATGGCAATATTTTTTCACTTTGTAAATAATAATAATTATCATTTACATCTTGATAATTATTATCGTTTGAAATACTATGTCTGTGCTTTGTTACTAAATCTAGTGAATCAAGTAACCAAACCTTTAACAATTAACACTATGAAAAGGTCGCTTTAGATCGCTCTTTTTGTAGAGAAAGGTCTTTAAGTAACACGACTTTCTTACTCTCTCTTTTTACGATGGCTGTCTTATTTATGTCAATTTTAGCGTTTGATTTATCGTTGACTCATACGGGACTAAACACCCATCCCTCACTACTGCATCGTAGCCCATTAGCCATAAGTGTGGCATTAGCATTGTTTACATTTACGTCAGTTTCAGTCCAAGCAGCGCCAATTTTCGCAGAGACGAATGGTGATATGACTAACGATGCAGCCATGCCCAGCACACGTTTAGACCCTATCGTGGTAACGGCGACTCGCTCTGAGCGCGCCTTGAGTGATTCGCCAGTTGCCCTGCAAGTACTTAGCCGCCAGCAGCTCGATGACAACCATGCTCATACTTTAAAAGAAGCGCTAGCCTTGTTGCCTAATGTCTACTTACGTGAAGTCCACGGCAAGACAGGTTACGAAGTCAGCATGCAAGGCTTCACAGGTGATCAAGTATTGGTGTTGATTGACGGTTTGCCTATTACGGCAAGCACTGGCTCGACAGTAAACTTGAATCAATATATGAATATGGATATCGAACAGATAGAGGTGGTGCAAGGAGCGGCATCAGCGCAGTTTGGTAGCGCGGCGATGGGCGGCGTCATTAATATCATCACCAAACCCATTGGCGCAGCAACAGGACATATCACCACCGAGATTGCCAGCAATGGGCAGCAAAACCCATCAGGTAAAAAGCTAGATGCCAATAAGCGCTATGTAGAAGCCAGCGTGGAAGGGGCGTTAGATAAAAACCAGCGCTTTCACGCGCGTCTATCAGGCTCGTATCTGGACAATGATGGCTTAAGCTTAGACCATGAAGCATGGCCGAGATTAAAAGATGCTAGCGAGCAATCACAAGTCAGTGCCCGCTTCAGCTACCGCCCTGACGGTAACGACACATCAGGTAATAACAATGACCGAAACGATAACCGATTGGTCAAAAACTCTCAATATTGGCTAGAAGCCAGCCACTATAAAGAAGACGATATCAGTCGCTTTAATTATTATGTCGCGCCCCGCTATTTGGCACAGCAAAGAGATGAACACATCAGCAAGCAGCGCTTTAGTGTCGGTGCGCGCGCTGATATCGCGCCGTATGTTGATGATCGCAGCAGGACTTATCGATTGTCCGCTCAAGCGTTGCATGAGGAATATCAAAGCGAATCTAATACTAAAACACAGCAAGCCATCATTAGTGCCCGTGATACAGAGATTAGTACGACGTTGGCGCAAGCCCAGCTCGACCTACCTGAGCTATTGCTATCCGATAAGCACCTTCATATTATCCAAGTCGGCGGTCAGGTTCAGCAAGACAAGTTAAGCCAAACGAAAAACCAAGTCAGCGAGCTTATCAGCGATGACGTCAGCCGTGATGTCGGTGAGCTGTATCTACAAGATGATTGGCTGATCGGCGATAACTGGGAAGTGTTGAGCGGTATTCGCTATCAAAATGATGAAGACTTTGGTGGTCATACGGTGCCAAAAGTATCACTCAAATACAATCATTTAGATGCAAGCGGGCGCGACCATGTCTTTCGTAGCAGTATTGGCGGTGGTTATCGTGTGCCCAATCTAAAAGAACGCTACTACGTCTTCGACCACAGCAATTTGGGTTATCAAGTCATGGGCAATCCTGCCTTGCAGCCTGAAACTTCAACCAGTTACCAGATCGGCTATCAAGGTCAGCTGAGCGACACCATGAATTTGACGCTAAATGGTTTTTATAACGAGATAGATGACCTAATTCAGACCGATGAAGACAATGCGAGCTTTGAGGGAAATATCGCCATTTATAAATATATGAACGTCGATAGTGCCAAAACCTATGGCGGCGATATTGGCATTGATTGGCAAGTAGATGAGCGCGCCAAACTGCAAGCCAGCTATGCTTATTTAAAAACGCATAACAATGTGACGGATACCGAACTGACCTATAAGCCCAATTACAAAGCGATGCTAGCACTAGATTATCAGCTTAATGACAAATTACAGCTAATCCCGCGCCTCAATTATGAATCCAAACAGCTGATTAGTACCAGCGAACAAGCGTATTCACCGTCTTGGTGGACACTCGATAGCAAGCTCAATTATGACGCAACTTCAAACTTGAGCTTGTATGCAGCGATTAATAATATCTTTGATGTGCAGCGTGATGTCACCGATACCAGTGACTACCGTCCCATTGATAATCGCGAGTGGTTACTTGGCGCCAGCTACCATTGGTAAGCCTTTAATTCACAATCATTCTAAAGCAAGTGTATTTGTACCGCTATTTTTACCCTTATTTTGTACCCTCTATCTGAAACCACAACCTTCAAGGAAGCTGATATGACCCCAATTATCCCAGCAGTTTACACCAAGCCGACCAAATTGGCATTACTGTTTAGTGGCAGCATTTTAGCACTCAGCATGACTGGCTGCGGTGGCGGCGGTGATGGTACAAGTAATGACAGTAGCGGTAACGGTGGCACTACCCCGCCTGCTAGCAGTGCCAGCTTTAGCGAAACGGTCACTTGGCAAGTCACCAATCTAGCGCCTAATACTGCGACCTGTTATGACTTTGATGCCAAAGTTGAAAGCTCGTGTGCTGAAGATAAATGGGATATCAAGTTTGATAACCAAGCGCGTTCGGTCAAGCTTTGGTCAAATAGCGGTGATTCTGGCGATGGTAAAGGCGGCGTTTTTGGTTTAATCGATTGGTCAGATTTGAGCCGTTATAGCAATGCAACTCAAGATCCTGATACCAGTCGTGATATTACCATGCACTACAATGAAGACCGTAGTGGCGGTATTTTTGATGCAGAGCCTTGGTTTGAGTACAACTTAAAAGGCAACCATCAGCTATATCCGAATAATCGTGTCTACCTTGTCACCACAGATAATAGCAGCGCCATGACAGACAGCAGCGTACAGCAGCCTATTTATGCTCTGCAGATTACCAACTACTATAATAATGCTGGAACCTCGGGCTACCCTACTCTGCGCTGGATTGATACGGCGCTACCGAATAAGGTACAGACGAAAAATATCGATGCCTCAAACAATGATAACTGGGTCTATTTTGATTTAACCACAGGAAAAAGTAGCAGCGATAAAAACAGCACTTGGCAGATTGGTTTTAAGCGTAACAGTGTTATTTTAAATGGTGGCGACTCTGCTATTGGCGTTAATAAAGGAAAAGCTGGTGGCTTCTTATCAAAAACACCAGTAGGGTATTATGATGATAAAGGCGAGCCAATCGCTAGTAAGTTTACGACTGATGGTAGTGATGCCACACTAGCTGATTTAACTAACACTGCTACCTACGATAAACCACTGAGTGCCAGAAATTGGGTCATTGATAGTAAAGGCTCGGATCTCAACCCCGCTTATACCGGCAACTATCCGAACCTAGATTTCGGTTGGTATACCTACAATGGCATGACCCATCAGCTAAACGCCAAACCGATTGACAGTGCTCAAGGTGCACTCATTAGATCCGCTGAAGGTAACAGCTATGCACGCATGCGTCTGGATAAAATTAACTATCCTGATAGCTCAGCAACAACTGCGACCTCATGGGAATTTACAATAGACATTCAGCCTGCTCCTTAGCCTTCTACCTTTTGAGTTTCGCTCAGCTAAATTTAACTTATACATACTCCATTATTTCAGCAAATAAATACATCACTTCAACTGCCCTTCGCAAGCTATTACAATTTACGAAGGGCAATTAAATTAGACAGCTGCTAAGATTAAAGCAGGACCCATTTATACTGCCTCTGGAATATCTTCAGAGTTTCGGCTCTCCTTCACTAATTCGACACCATTAGGATCACCATACGATGACGTCCATTTAGAGTTCTTAGCCTGACTGTCAATTGCTTATGCAGCTTTAATTGGCATAATAGGAGTATTGATATTCTGGAATAGACGGCTAATTAACAATGAGGCGCTGGTTGAAAAAAGTAACAACGAAATTTTTGCGGCTGTCTTGGCCATGAGTGATTTACCTTTACTAAATTTTTTAATACTTTCTTGCATTTTTAGCGCTCAATAATTATTTATAATAACTTTTCTTATGGGAAAAAAGAAGGCTCTTTAGTGATAATTTCAAGCTTTAGATGCATTGAGACACTCCCTAAAATTAGAATGCTTTTAGGTATAATAGAACTCCAAAAACTAAAAGTTGATAGTGACTATTATGGCTAAATTTTCTTTAGATAAGCCCAGCTTTGCTAACTGTCCTATTGCCCGTAGTCTGTCGGTATACGGCGATACTTGGTGCATGCTCATTTTACGTGATGCCCATATGGGGCTTACTCGCTTCGATGAATTTCGCAGTAGTTTGGGTATTTCCCCCTCGATGTTAACCAAACGCTTGGCAACATTGGTAGATGAGGGCTTATTCGAAAAAAGACGCTACTCAGAGCTGCCACCGCGCGAAGAATATCTACTCACTCAATCTGGGCAAGACATATTACCCGTATTATCTATACTAGCAACCTGGGCCCACGCTCATAAACCGGGTGAGGCAGGCGTACAGATACCCGTCTTTATAGATTCAGAAACAGGTGTGGAGATTAAGCCTATCGTCATTGATAAAAATACTGGGATCGAAATTGGCAAACGTGCTATACAGCAACGAAACTCATAGATTATTCGGTATTTATAGTGAGTTAGCAAAATGCTTCTTACCAATAATTACTACTGAACGTATCCTAATCGTACTAAAAAATTTATAGTCACTATCTTTTTAGTAGTAACTACTTTATTTTTAGATTATTATCTTCTTCCTAGATAATATATGACCCACTACTCTTTACTTGCGTAAAAGTAGGCTACCTTACTTACACTGACGTTTGTTGATTTAGGTAGATTATTACGAGAACAGGTTATATATAGACTCACGATAAGCTTGAGCAGATCTGGTTTGATGATCAATCCAAGTCCACTATTCAATAAGTTACTTTAAAGCTGCTATAAAAATAATCTTAAAAAGATTGAGCGTAAAAATAAATCATATAAAAAAGGATTGTAAAATGGATGTTACAAAGATGGATGCTGCGGATGTGATGGCTACTTGGGAAGCTGACGATTTGCGAGTGCGTGCTAAATTAGGCCCTGCAGGGATCACATCGCCTTCTAAAATGGTCAGTATGAGTGGTAAAGAGCTATTTGATGCCATGTTTGCCGGAGAATTACCGTCACCACCGATTGGCGAGACGCTTGATTTTATTCCTATCCGTATAGAAGACGGTCATGCCCTCTTTCAGGGTCGACCAGGTAAACAACATTACAACCCATTAGGTAGCGTACATGGTGGTTGGTTTTGTACCATTCTTGACTCTGCTGTTGCCTGCGCTATTCACTCAACCTTGCCAGCTGGTAAAGGCTATACCACGTTAGAGATCAAAGTAAACATGATCCGTGCTTTAACCAAAGCAATCCCATTGGTGCGTGCTGAAGCTAACATCATCCATGTCGGAAGACAGACCGCCACGGCTGAAGGTCGCATTGTTGGTGCTGATGGCAAATTGTATGCTCATGCCACCACGACTTGTTTAATATTTGATATGCAGTAGTGAGAGTAGTGACTGATTTTTACTAAAAATGATCTTAATCATTAGCTAATAATAATAACAATACCATGCAAACATTCGAACGTACGATGACTTTAGAGGGTAAAAAAGCACGCTATTATGATCTATCGACTCTAGCGAGTAGTGATACAAATATCCCACGACCTGATACTCACTTTTATGGTGGTAATGGTTTTACGGTGGCGTCTATCTCCCTTTATTGACCAAGCTCAGTGAGCAATTCACTGTCACCAGTCTCGCCATGCGCGGCTCTTGGCATGATTTAACCACCTTGAAGAAACTCACCCGTGAGCAAGATGCGGATATCTTGATTGATTTTTTAGAGAAAACTCAAGACAGACCTGTGATTGGTATGGGACACTCTCAAGGCGCGACTGCCACCGCGATTGCGGCGGCCAAACGTCCAGAGCTATTCTCAGAGGTGTATTTGATAGAGCCTGTTACGCTTACTAAATCTCAGAAACTCATTATTGATTTGTTACCCAGTAGGTTCAAAATAGGTAAAGAACCCTTCAAAAGTACGCAAGCTAAGCAAGCAGCTTGGAAAAGTATAGAAACATACTATGACTATCTACGGGCACATCGTGCCTTTAAGCGTATTGATGACGACAACCTTTATGTCTTCGCAAAAAATAGTCTTGTCGAAAACGAACAAGGGCAATATAGTCTGCTTTTCGCACCTGATCGAGAGTTGGCAAGCTACTTCGACACCCCTTTCGTCAATGACGCTTTAAAAGGGCTGAGCGCTCTTGTTCTTCCTTACACCATTATCGTTGGTAAACCTTCTATGTTTATTAACGATGAGGTTCGTAAAATTTGGGAGCATCTTATCCCTGTTGAACGCATCATTGAGCTATCAGACAATGGACATCTGCCGCCAATGGAATCGCCTGAACAATGCGCGAATATTATTATGAAAAATGTTACGAGCTACTAAGCCACCTTAGGCTCAGACTTACTACTCGCATAAATAAAATAAAGTGCAATAGCCAAGCAAACCAACGCCGCCATTCTACTGACCGAAAGGCTAATCGCCTCATTCCCCAACCAGCCAAGATTATCGATCAGTACGCTCATACTTAGCTGACCAAAAATAACCGCTACCGTTGCTACAGCAGTCCCAATACGCTGGACCGCAACCACCATAATGACAATGTAAGGCACACCGCATAAGGCACCAAGCAGTTGCCATTTAGGGACATCCATCAAAGTAACGGTATGATTTGGCTCAAAAAATAAAATAAGCAAAGCGGTCACAACCGCACCCACAGAAAAGGTTAAAAAGGCACTTTTAAACACCCCAACATTGCTGCCAAGGCGACCATTTAATGCTGCCTGGATACTTAAAGCCGCACCGCCAATTATTGCTAATAAAATCATTAAAATAAGCATTATTTAGGTTATCCTTTTGACATAAAAATAAGGGCGGCAATAATAAAAAATAAAGCGATAATTCGCTTAATATCTATTTTCCGTTCCATGGATTCGAACAAACCATAATGATCTATGATTAAACTTTGAAATACTTGCCCAGCCAATATTCCAATCATCGTCAGCGCAATGCCAATGACAGGCGTGACCACGGTTAATACCACTACATAAACAGGCCCTAAAATACCACCTATCAGTAATAAGGGCGGCTGTGAGAAAAACGAAGGACTCTCGCGCGGACTAAAAAATAACATCAAGAAGAATGTCAGAGCAGCACCCACACCAAAAATACTCAATGTCGCCCACAACTCACCCACTTCACTTCCTAAAGGACCTAGCAATCCTGCCTCAACGGAAAGCCCCATGCCGCCTAACACAACAATGAGTATCAATAAAATTTGCATAAAAAATTCCTAATGAGCAATGTGGCGTAGTGTACCGCAGCCTATACCCATTAAAAAACGCTATAATATAGAAATGACCTTTGCATAAGTTGCACAAATGAATACGGTAGATAACATCAGCATAAAAACCTTACTATATTTTATAGCGGTTTTTGACGCTCAGAGTTTTTCGGTAGTGGCTCGAAAAGAAGGGGTGTCGGCTTCTAAAGTGTCGCGTATTATCAAGCAGCTAGAAGACTCACTGGGACAGCAGCTTTTTTACCGTAATACACGCGCTGTTATTCCTACTGAGGCAGGTCACGTATTTATGCGCTATGCAAAATACATGACCGAGAGCATGAGTGCAGCACAGCAGGAGCTTCAAGACCGGACATTAGAACCGGGTGGTTTAATTAGAATAAACGCTCCCGTATTTTTTGGACAACGACATATCGCACCTTGGCTGCCACAGCTTAGTGCTCGGTATCCTAAACTACAGATAGAGTTGAGTTTAACGGATGACTTTATTGATCCTCATCACTATGCAACAGACGTTATTTTTAGAATTGGTACCTTAAATGATTCTACCTTTCATGCGCGTATTTTTGGTGAGCAAACCTATCATCTTGCCGCCTCTCCATCGTACATAAGCACGCATGGTAAATTGCAAGTGCCAGCAGATCTGACACATCATAAATGTTTACTGTATAAAGGTTCAACAGGACCCAATCGTTGGCTTTTTAAAAAAGGAAGTGAAGATTGGACGCCATTCTTAGCACCCGCTTTATTGATGTCCAATAATGCAGAATCTTTATTGGTATCTGCACTCAAAGATATGGGGATTGTGCTTTTTCCAGATTGGCTCATTGGTGAGCATTTAAAGAGTGGTGAGCTTATCAAGCTACTGCCTAATTATAGTACGGCCGTCAAAACCACACCTCAACATATCGCAGCTATTTATCCTCATACTCGTCATGTCTCTCTAAATGTCAGAGCATTAATTGATTATTTTGCTAAAGTTTATGGTCATCCTCTTTATTGGCAACTCAATTAAAAAAAACAAGCATTTAAAGCAATAAGTATCGATGCACCTTATGAGGAAAAAGTGCAATAGGAGTATGTAGTTGCACCCATTCAGGAGCGTTCTTAACTTAGGTTTTTCATTGTTGAGAAAATTAGGATATTTTTCAAGTACCAGATTAGGTTTTGTTTTGGGTATACCTTTAACAGTTTGTATGAACTCTTAACTAAACACATTAATGAAGGGTTTATGATAAATTTATAATTTGGAAAGAGCTACAGAAGGTAAGTTTTAATGATTACATTAGCTGAAGAATTTCTCTTACTCAGAACAATTGCCCACACTCAAGATTATGGAAGAGTGATTAACGAGTGTGCAGTATTGGAAACGTGGTTTGAAATAATACGTCACTACCCAATTATGCGCGAGTGGGTATCTCTAAATAAAACAGTTCCAATAGAAGTCCTTGAAACGTTGACATACGATGACAGTCCTACCATTAGAGGGAGTATTGCTAGGAAAAACAAAATAACTAGAGAAATATTTGAGGTCTTGGCAGATGATAAAGACGCCTCTGTCAGAAATAGACTCGTCTATAATAAAAACATACTAAAAGACTTGCTATTGAAGTTAACCAATAATGATTAATCGCTCATCAGAAAAAATGCTACAAATAAGATCAGTGAAAAGTTTTGATTAGGCAAAGCTAAACAGATCGACTCCTGTATAGGGCATCGAATTATCAGCTATATAGCAAAAAAGCCTTACCGCTAACGAGAGAAAGACATGAAAGAGGATAATAAAGGTTTTTTTAGTCAGCGCACATTTAATATATTTTTCTCTGGAGTATTTGTTTTCATTATGGCTATGATGTTCAAAGAAAAATTAGAAAAGCCAGAGAACTATTTGGAAGATGTTAAGAAAAGCGAAACCGTTGCTAGAGAACAGCTTGCACCACCTTTAAAGAAAGTATTTGTAGACGCATTGATATCGGAAGGTCGAGCAAGCAGAGGTAGTAGCTCGCTACGTTACGGAATGACATTTAAAAATAATAATAGTATAACCGACGATGATATAAATAAAATTGGGGAGGATGGTTGGATACAATATAGAAAAGAGTATCAAAAGGAGAGAGTACACTTTTTCTGTAAAAATAAGTATGAGTTGGAAGTTACAGAGGATCAAAGTTATATTTCTACAATTATAGAATATAGTACATCATCTCCATGTTGGGACTTTGAGGAGACTTTAAAGAAGGATTTTTATCAGTTGGTAAAATAACTCCCTATAGTGGCACTTAAAACTTCAGCAATAGTTCTATCCAAGGCTTCTTGAGCTTGGAAAACTAACGTTCTGTACACCATGAAGTACATTAGATTCAAGTCCTCACTAGGGTACCGTATCTTCAGTACTCTATAAGTGATGATGATTTCATAAGTCATTACAATAGTAGTGAGCTATGCTGAAAAAACTGTAAAAGTAAATTTGAAAGATTATCGTTTTAAAAAAGTCTAGGTCACTGTTTGTTTTTATTAAGGTATACTTTTTTATACATCATAGACACTTTTACAGGTCTGACTAAATAGTATACCGATACTGTCCCTTATTACTCCATCCATGGGTCAAAGTGCTGTACTTATTCAATGAAACCGAGAACAGGGTAAGAGAAAACAATGACAGAGATCAATGGAAAGCGGTTATCCTATCTTTATGAAGCAGTAACGATGGGTACAATCAGGGCTGCTGCAGATAAGCTAAATATTGCTCCCTCGGCCGTCAGCCGACAAATATCTCTGTTAGAAGAAGAATTAGCGAGCACGCTTATTGAACGGCACCGCAAAGGGGTAACGCCGACAGAATCTGGTAGTATTCTCTTGCAGTTTTATCGAGAATCCCTCTCTGCTGAAGAGGCTTGTGTTTCCAAATTACAGGCGGTGTTGGGATTACAGCGAGGTCATATAAAGCTAGCCGTGGGCGATGGTTTTATTGGGGATTTAATGCTGGGCCCATTATCTGATTTTTCCCGTCTATATCCGGCGCTCACACTATCAATCAGTACGGGTGGATCAAACGAAGTGATTCGTCAGGTTGAGGAGGACGAAGCGCATATTGGTCTAGTATTCCATTCTAGCAGTCATCCGCGCATCCGCTCACAGGTTGTCAGTGCTCAGCCAATGTATGTGATTGTTTCGCCCGATCATCCATTAGCCAATCGAGATACACCGATGCAGTTGGAAGAGCTTTTAGAATATCCAGTGGGACTGGCCGAAAATCGTTTTGGTGTACGCCAGTTAGTAGCGATGGCTGAATTTCAACAAAAGATTCGATTTAGCCCTACCCTAACCACCGACTCATTTAATGTACTAAAGAATTTTGCTCGCTCAAATATGGGGTTTACTTTTCTACCGTATTTTGTCGTGTCCAAAGAAGTCGAAGACGGACATCTGATCGCCATTCCTATAGACAATACGCTACTGGCAAGCGGTGAAGCGCACCTGATTACGCGGCTCGGTCGTCATCTCTCCCAAGGTCCGCATGAATTGTTACAACATCTAAAGTTATGGATGAAAGACTTATAAGAGGGCTGCGTGCCAGCAATATCGCATTGCTGACGTACTAGTAAATTGCGGCCTGATAAGGTATATCCCCAGCAGGCCAAGCACCGACGATTTGTCAGTGCCGTGATCAATACCGAAGGACGCCTTTTACAGCAAGGCTTGGGCCACTATGGCAGAACCCAAGAAAGTGCCCGTAAAGGTGAGCAAGGCAACCACTGCGATTTTAAATCCAGATTTTTTGAACAAGTTTACTTCCATCTGAGAGATTGCAAACCCTGCATAAGCAAGTACCGGAGTAATAAGTTGTAATACGCCTAACTTATCTGTTTCTACTAAGACATACTCGCTCATCGGAAACTGTGGCAGAGATATCAAAATAGCCACAATGGATATCCAAGCAATAGCGGGGACATTGACCGGAATGATTTCTTTTAATAAGACGCCAACGATACAGCACCCGAATAGAATCAACATGGCAGGTAGCGCAGAGATAGGATCAACGCCTTGTCCTACCCAATTGCTGAGTAATAGCACAATACAGATAACCGCTAAAAGAGCTAAAGACTGCTTGACTGATAAAATAGATTGCTCTGGTATTTTTAGATCAGGATCTGTTTGCGCCGCAGCGGTACTGTCATTTTTCTTCTTAAACTTGCTAGTGACTTTATATAAAAACTCTGTGAATGGCAGTGCAATAAATAGACTGACAAATAGCCCTGTCGCATAAGTCAAAAGATTAGAGGTCGCTGCAAAGGCGGTAATAGTCTCCGCTTGTGCAGGCACGGTTTCAGCGAGCGCTGCTGAACAAGCACCCATCATACTGCCACTACCAATACCGCAAGCCATCGCCAATGCACGGATATCCATGATATCCATAGAAGCAATAATACCCGCCATCAGTGAAAAATAGATGGCACCAAACAACGTACCCATCACATAGACACCCATGACGCCGATACCTTCAGGACTCTGGAGCCCATATTTATCAGCAATGAGCGCAATATTCGGTTCACGAGCAATTGAGTGCGTGGCACCAATAGCCTCTCTACCCATACCAAACACCAATACAGCCACAGGTAAAGCAATAAGCGCAGTCGTTATATTGCCCAACTCTTGTAGTAAAAGGGCGGGACCTGCGGCTATTATTTCTTCTATTTTAGGACCAACACCAACACCAAACTTTGCAATAAAAGGCATGATACTTAAGAGGACCGCATAGCTTGCAAATTTTGCTCGGTCTCTTGATATAACCGCTGTCATTGACGGTATAACGTTGGGGTTTAACAATAGAGTAAATATAAATGCATAAAGTAAAGGCAATAAGACCAGCGTGCCAATGCCAATTGGAATTTTGATAATCCCGATCCATTCTGCAAGTAGTGATGCAATGATCACTAGTAAATGTAGTTTCCAATCAAATAAGTACTTGGTCATTGTACTTGGTAGCACACTGGTATTATTCATAGCAACTCCCTTTGCAATTTATAGTTTCTACTTAACGACTTCTACGTGTTGTTACTACTTATTAGTTTATACAGACTCAGTTTACGCAGACATTGTTGGTAGTTGAGACTCTACTAAAGACACCCATACTTTGATACCTGTCTCGATAGCATCGTCATTAAAGTCATAAGCGGCATTGTGTAATGGTTTGGATGGGCTACTACCATCAACGCCTAACCAAAAATAAGCACCTTTGACGACTTGACTCATAAATGAGAAATCCTCAGAAGCCATGGACGGCTCTACATCCGTATTTACCTTGTCAGCACCTAACGCTTCAGTAGCAGCTTCTTTAATTTCAAGATAGGCCTCACTGTCATTAGTGGTTACTGGATAGCGAATATGGTAATCCATCTCGCCTGTGACACCATATAAAGGCGGTAGTGTTGCAACCATTTTTGTCAGCATATCCTGCATGGACTGTCTTACGTCCATATCAAAGCTACGAACGGTTCCTTTTAGAATGGCGTAATCAGGAATGACATTGGTTGTATCACCACTATTCATCTGAGTGACGCTGATAACACCTGACTTGAGTGGAGATATTCGACGAGAGACAATAGATTGAATATTAGTAATCAATGCCGCACCTGCTGCTATAGGATCAGCTCCTAAATGTGGCATAGCTGCGTGAGTTCCTTTACCAGTTAAAGTAATCTCAAAGGTATCAAAAGACGCCATCATAGGCCCGTTGTTGACCGCAATCTCTCCCACAGGTAGACCTGGCCAGTTATGTAACCCGTAAACAGCATCCATAGGGAACTTATCAAACAACCCATCATCAATCATAGCCTTTGCACCGCCTAAAACCTCTTCAGCAGGTTGAAAGATAAAATAAATGGTGCCGCTAAAATTTTTATGCTGGCTCAGATGCTTTGCCGTACCAAGCAGAACGGAAGTATGACCATCATGGCCACAGGCATGCATACAGTTTTCATGAGTGGATTTATGCTCAATATCGTTTTGCTCTTTTATTGGTAGCGCATCGATATCGGCTCGTATGCCAATAGTAGGACCTGAGCCGTTCTTTAGAACACCGACAACGCCCGTGCCGCCCAATCCTTGATGCACTTCCATCCCAAAGCTCTGTAATTTATCAACAATAAATGCTGAGGTCTTGAACTCTTTAAAGCCAAGCTCTGGTTGACTATGGATTTGCTGACGCCACTGCTTTACTTCACCTAGTAGGGTTTCGTTAATCAACATGTGTTTTCTCCTCACATACTATTGAATTGAGTAACCAAATTGGATAGCGGAGTCTTTTGCTGTTTCGACCCAGACACTTTTGGTCTGTGTATATTCGAGTAAACCTTCGTAGCCACTCGATCGGCCATAGCCACTCTCACCAAAACCGCCAAATGGCGACATGACGTTGATTGATTTATAGCTATTTACCCAGAATGTTCCAGCATTTACTTGAGCGGCCATCCGATGCGCGCGGCCGACATCAGCCGTCCAAACAGCGCCCGCTAAACCAAAACGACTGTCGTTTGCTATCGCTACCGCTTCTTCTTCTTCATCGAATGAAATAACAGAAACCACAGGTCCAAAAACTTCTTCCTGCGCGACTCGCATATCATTTTTCACATTGGCCAAAACGGTTGGCTGATAAAAGTAACCGTTTTCACCGCCACAAATAGCACCTGCCTTTCCGCCTGCGGCAACAACCGCACCTTCAGCAATACCGTCCGATACTAACGAGTGTACGTGGTTAAACTGTTTTTGATTATTGATCGGTCCCACCATCGTGCCTTCATGCCATGGCAAACCCACGGGCAACTTACTCGCGGCCGAGGCAACCCGATCCAACACTTCTTTATAGATATCACGATGGACTAATAATCGAGCACCCGATACACAGCTCTGTCCAGCAGCAGAAAATACCGCAGCTTGCGCGCCCACTACCGCGCGATCCAGATCAGCATCTGGAAAAATTATATTGGCTGACTTACCACCCAGCTCCAATACGCAAGGGATGACACGTTGCGCAGATGCCGAAGCAATGAGCGCGCCAGTCTTCGGTGAGCCAACAAAAACCACTTTTTTAGTTGCCGGATGAGTAATGGCAGCAGATCCTGTGGTGTGTCCCAGCCCATTAATGACATTGACTAAACCACGCGGGATACCTGCTTGCTCAAGAATTTTAACGAGTGCTGTTGAGCTTAGTGGGGTTAATTCAGATGGCTTTAGTAAGACTGCATTGCCGGCGCAGATAGCTGGCGCGATTTGCCAGCCTCCAGTAAATACAGGTGCATTCCAAGGGGTGATTTGAGTGACGACACCATAAGGCTCATGGCGAGTGTAGTTCAAGTGGCTTGTTGGTACGGGGATAACTTGCCCCATAATTTTGTCACACCAGCCAGCATAGTATTCAAACATCTCTGCAACTTTTGCCACCTCAACCCGGCAATCACGAATAGGCTTACCTGCAGAGATACACTCTAAGCGTGCCAAAGGTTCTGCGGCTTCGCGTATTTTCATGCCGCACCTCCACATTAGCTGACCTCGTGCACTGGCAGTCATTGACCACCATACTTTTTGAGCTTTCATAGCGGCATCAGCGGCATCAGCAACAATACTTTTTCCCGCGTCACGATAGGTTAAAAATACCTGACCCGTCGCTGGGTTAGTCAGATCGATGTTGTCTCCATTACCTGTAACTAATTCTCCATCAATCCAGCTGCCAAATTCAGAAGTACCCAGTAGTTCATTAAGCAATATGTCAACTTGTTGCTCGCCATTCCCTTCTACGATAAAACTCATAATTTACTCTCCTAAGCCAGCATTTTTAACAATGCAGTTAAAATCATCCTGATCAGGTATGTTTGATTCACTCTGCGACCAAATCTCAGCTACCTGTTGCGCCAAAGGCAATTCTAATCCCATCTCACTGATCATATTTTTTGCCAGACGTACGTCTTTACGCATCAGCTCCATCGTAAAACCGGAATCAAAACTTTGATTGAGAATCCAACGAGGGAAATTAACTTCACTGATTGCACTACGACCTGAGCCAGCATTCAAACCAGCAATAAGGTCTGCAGGATCGAGGCCTGCCTTGGTGCCCAAAGCTACTGCTTCGGCAGTGGTCACGAGATGTGCGGCACATAGTAGATTATTAATGAGCTTAGCGGCATGTCCATTGCCAGACTTGCCCATGTAGACCACTTTTGAGCTTAGCGCATCCAGATACAACTGAGCACGTTCAAGGGAGCTGCGTTCGCCGCCAACAACCATTACCATGGTACCGGCTTCAGCACCCGCCGGACCGCCACTGACAGGACAGTCCAATAACTGATGACCTAACTGATCCAGCTCTATCGCGAGTACCCGCGTCACCTCTGGTTCTGAGGTAGAAGTATCAATGATCAGAGTATTAGGCTGAGCGCAGTCAATAATGCCACCTTTACCTTTAACAACTGCTTGTACATGCTTTGCCATTGGCAAAGATAGAATGATGACGCTAGATTGAGCACATAGCGCTTTGATATCTGCAACCACATTCACGCCGATTTCCTTGGCAGCTTGGCTCTGGACCTCTCCTATGTCCGTGCCGAATACCTTAAAACCTTTGCGAAGCAAAGACTGAGCCATACCATTACCCATACGGCCTAAACCGACAATACCTATATTTCCCTTCGTCATATCTATTCCTTTAGTCTTGTGTTTTCTGTCAGTCTTATTATGACTAATAAACTATTAAGAAGAATCACAACAAATAATCTTTTGTGTTCTAAAAAAGGCAACACTAGCGTAAGAAACGAGATAGGTTTCTCTTCACTTCGTTTTTTTACTTATAAAAATGGGTAGGATGTTGCTGAAATAGCTATAGCGAGCTTATAGCAGACATAACCGATTGATGACTTAGTTCTGGGAACGTTGTTATTTCGGTTTTGGTGGGCTGAGTTTTTACATGAATACTGAGACCGAGTACAAGGTTCAAATAGTTATCAGCTCGGCTGCTTTAGTTAACTGGTAACGACAAACCTTGAGTAGTGTGATGGTACGGTGGGATGACGAGAAATCTTAAAGATAGGACACAGCCATTGGTTGCAATGGTATTTGTAGAAATGTTTTCGGATCGTCCATATGGTGAGCATTTTATCCAGCGTATTTCTCTCACAACGTTGATTGGGGTAAACGATAGTTGTGATAGTTTGGGAAAACAATCGAAGTCGACGAAAAAAAATATCGAAACTCACGACTTATTAGTCGATTTTCTTAAAAATAGTTGGCGTTACAACTTGTTTGTCAAAGCTGTTCGGGATTCAAGGGACCATCCGTATCCATCGATAGATACTCACTTAAATACAAGCCAAACCCGAATTCTTTAATAAAATTTGAGCCTACTGTCACCTATCCCTGAATATAAAGCATGAGAAGGCTCTACTTACTTGTTATTTAATGATTTATTTTCAATATTTTTGGTCTAATCCAACAATAGAGTAGAGGTAAAAATACTATAAAAATACAGTGCCCAAATACGAGTTAAATTTTATTAGATTGCAATTTACATCGCGATTATTCAATCATATAATATCTGTAAACCAATAACCTAGGTACATATAAGACATCGTCATAATATGTGTTCTGGTCGACCTACCTTGACATGGTAGAGGTCGTTGGTTCGAATCCGATTACGCCTACCAGATTCGAAAAGCCCCAATCTTAAGATTGGGGCTTTTTTTGTCTATAAAATATGAGCTGTAGCGGAAAAGGAAAATATGCATCAACTTATACTCGTGATTTTGCGATCAGATTTAAATCATTTAAAAAAGTGACGGTGACCTAATGGTGACCAAAACGTGACCGACCCTTAAAAACCATTAAAATTAAAACCCTCTTTTTGACCTCTACTTTAAACTGTAAGCTAAAACCTATTTCTGAGTATTTTTCTCTTTATCCTCTTTTATATATTCAAAAATATCCCCTGCCCTAAGATCTAGTGCCTCACAAATTTTATCAATTAGATCTTAGATACTGCGACTTGCTAATTTCTGTTATTCTTTATTTATACTCATATTTTTTAAAACAAACCATGCCATAAATATATTCTGAGTTATTAATATGTTTAACTTCGATTTTAGTCTAAATGTTCTGGTGTATCATGCCTTTCAATTAGGTATTGCTTTCATATTGTCACTACCAATCGCGCTTAACCGTGAACTTGAAGATAATGGTGCAGGTTTGAGGACTTTTCCTTTAGTAACAATTGCTTCGTGTGCTTTTATGCTAGTGGGCATGGACATTTATCAAGACGCCGATGCTGAGGCTAGAATTATGTATGGCATAATCACTGGAATGGGTTTTATCGGCGGTGGCGCTATCTTTAAAAATGAGAGTGGCGCAAAGGGCACTGCTACTGCGGCTGGATTGTGGAATACAGCCGCCATTGGGATATCGGTGGCGTATGGTCGCTATGAGATTGCCATTATATTATCAATAGTTGGTTTTTTAATTTTACAATTCTCAAAACCTTTTAAACCAAAGTCTTAACGATGCCACTCTTAGTCATTAGAATAGAGAATCAAACCGCCATTTTAACAAGAACTTCATACTTACTTTGCTTTGGACAAAGTTGTTAGTGGTTGAGCTCCTTTGAACCTTAGCAAGCGTAAAGCATTGAGAGTCACTAGTACCGTTGCACCAGTATCAGCTAATACAGCGATCCATAGCCCAGTGATACCCAGTACAGTAGTGATTAGAAATATGAATTTTAGACCAAGCGCAAACATCACATTTTGATGAATGTTGGACATGGTGGCACGTGATAGGGCAATGAGATGAGCGACATCCGTGACGCGACTTTTTAATAACGCGATATCGGCTGTCTCGATGGCGACATCCGTACCACCACCCATAGCAATACCTACGTCTGCTGTTGCTAATGCTGGCGCATCGTTAATACCATCACCAATCATCGCTATCTTGCTATTATCCTTCATCTCATTGAGCAAACGTAGCTTATCTTCGGGCAACAGCTCAGCTTCCCATTCCATCTCTAAATGACTAGCAAGCGCCTGAGCGGTCAGACGGTTGTCACCTGTAAGCATCACCGAACGCACACCCATCGCTTTGAGCTGAGCCACTCCTGCCTGAGCATCCTCTCGCAACTCATCTCGTAATGCTATCAATCCAAGCACTTCATCACTTTGCTCATCATACAAAACTGAGACAATCTTGCCTTCCTTTTGCAATACTTCAATGTCTGCCTGTTGAGCCATTGACATCAAGCTTTTTTTAGTTGCATAGACAGGTGATCCAATGGCTAAAGGGCGCCCGGCTACCGTTGCATGTACTGCTTTTCCCGCAGTAGCATAGGCATTTGAAGCTATCGGTATAGAGATATTAGCGGCTTTGGCATGATCAATAATCGCTTTTGCCAGTGGATGGCTAGAGGCAGACTCAACACTGGCAAACAGCGCTAGCATCTCATTCTGACCTTCAGGCCCTATATGCTCTTGTACTGATTGCTTCTGTGTAAAGGCTATCACATCGGTCACCTGTGGCTTACCTTCAGTTAACGTACCTGTCTTATCAAAAGCCACGACATTCACGCGACCCATGGTTTCTAAAGCACTGCCACCTTTGATGAGTAAGCCGCGGCGTGTACCAACAGCCAACCCTGATGCAATGGCGGCCGGAGTAGATAGGATGAGTGCGCAAGGACAGGCGATTAGCAATAGTGCAAAACCACGATATAACCAAGTCGCCCATTCTCCTCCCATCGTTAGCGGCGGAACAATAATAACCAGTGCAGCGATAGCCATCACCGCTGGGGTGTAATACCGACTAAATTTTTCAATGAAACGAGCCGTAGGGGCTTTAGAGGTTTGCGCTTGCTCTACCAAATTGATAATGCGTGCAATGGTGTTGTCAGCAGCTGTCTTTTGTACACGGATTTGCAGCGCTCCTTGCATATTGATTGATCCTGCAAATACCGCATCACCTATCGCCTTGGCAACGGGAATTGATTCGCCAGTAACAGGTGAGTCATCAAGACTAGAGCTACCTTGAACAATGACACCATCAGCGGATACTTTATCGCCAGGACGTACCAATACCAGATCATCGACCTGCAACGAAGCTGCCGGAACGTCACGTTGTCCGCCTTGTGCATCAAGTAAAATCGCAGTCTTTGGCACTAATGATGCCAATGCCCTGATACCAGCACGGGCACGATCTGCTGCCACACCTTCTAACAATTCACCGACAGAGAACAAAAAGACAACCGCCGCCGCCTCTTCAGCTTCACCAATGATAAGTGCACCAATTGCCGCGATAGACATCAGCATTTCAATGGAAAACAGGGTGCCTGTCATTGCCAAGGTTATAGACTTTCGGGCAAAAGGGAAAACACCCACAATGACGGCAATAGCAAATGCCCACATGCCATAATCAGGGAAAAGTAATGCCAACGCGTAGGCGACACTCATCAAGACGCCGAGACCAACCACTTGCTTACCTTTTCTGGTTTGCCACCAACGCTGTGGCTGCGTATTTAATAGATTATCACTAATGCTGTCTGCTGCGTTTGCTTGATCAGTAGTGGCAGATATGCCAAAACCCAGACGCTTGATGGTCTTTTCAATATCGCTGCACTGAGTATCTGAATCAGGGGCAAGCGATAGCTCTAACTTTTCAGTCGCAAAATTAAGCTGTATGTCAGAAACACCGGGCATACGTGCTAATGCAGTTTCGATTTTTCTGACGCAACTGGCACAGTCCATACCTTCAATACGATATTGCATAATAAACTGCCTCATTATAAGAATTCATTTGATAACGCTATTGTGAACCCTCTAGTGGCTTCAGAGTCAAGGCCGTTTATATGCAATTGTATAAACTTGATTTCCTTATGGCTAAACCTTATAGTTACTTTAATGTTTTCAGTTTTGAAATGACTTTGAAATAACTTCAAGAGAACTGTGAGGTAACTATGCTAATAAAGATTGGCGAGCTTGCTAAGCGCACAGGCGCTACAGTAGAAACCATTCGCTATTATGAAAAAGAAAAGCTATTACCAGAACCTTCCCGTAGTGAGGGGAATTATCGCTTATATCGCGAAAGTCATATCGAGCGTCTACAGTTCGTTCTGCACTGTCGTACACTAGATATGACATTGGATGAAGTACGGACTTTACTTAAGTACTGGGAAGAGCCTAGCAGAGATTGCGTTGATGTCGATACCTTGTTGGATGAACATATCCGCGCTGTAGAAACACGTATAGAAGAGCTAAAACAGTTAAAAAAACACTTAAGTGTTTTGCGACAGAAATGCGTCAGTAGCGCACCAGCGAAGTCATGTGGCATATTGAATGCACTTGCTGATCATTCTTGTCATGAAAATTCGCCATATGGCTCATAGTAAATATTATCTGAATAGATGCAAATAATTAATACTTATTCATCGCTATATATAACGCCTCTGCTGCTTGTTAATTACTATGCCACCATCGCACTTGATTCTATTTAAACGCATTGTAATGACTTGGTTAAACAAACTCTGATGATTTGGCCTCTTCAAAAAACGCGAACCATAGACGCCTACCCTCCTCATTAATACGCCGCACCGTCTCAAAATACTTTTGCCGTGCGTCCTCATCTACTAAGGGAGCAGGAAGTAGAGGATCAAAAACAACACTTCGGATACCTGCATCTCCAAGGATAAATATTTCTCGAAGCGCCACATGGAACGGCAAGTCGTCCAAACCACTTAGCCAGTCGGTGAGCTGCTGCGACTTCTCTTTATAATGCTTTTCAAGATGCATGTCTGACCAAAGTGCTCGTACTTTTTTCTGCCTAACCTCATCAAAGTCATTGGCCTTAAAAACCGCAGCTTCCTCTTCTAATCCTAAGTCCAATAAACGCTGACGGACGACATCAATACCGCCTAATAAATTATTGGGGCGCAGATAAAGCCCCTTATCGAGTTCACGAAACCCCAATAATGACAAAGCACGAGCACGGGCACGCAGCGCTTTACGGTCACTGCGAGGTAATCCACCGGTCACTACCGCTATCCATGACCCATCGGATTTTATCGTTCTTTTATCCGCTGTCTGCCATAAGGCCACATCAGCGCCTAATTTTTGAGCTTTCGGTCCAAGTTTGTAGGTGGCAGGACCAATCGACTCAGCAAGATCCGCTTGGATCAAACGAGCCAACGTCACACGTATACTATTTTCTGTCATACCAAAGATAGAGCCTGCCAGCACCGCTTCGGAAGCACTAAGTGTGTTTGCCTCTGCCACCATAAGTAAGCGTAAAAGCAATAAGCGAGGCGTTGGTTTGTTCATATTACACCTATTGACGGAATTATTTTTTATATGTAATACTGATCTTGGAAATTACTGTAACTTAGGGAATGACATTTAAAATCAGGGAAGACAATCATCATGTCAATTGTAAATCAATTTAAGACCCATGAGGTGCAGAATCAACCTTTTGCCTTAGCCAATTATAATGCATGGGAAACAGATACAGCGCTCAAAGAAGCGGTCGCACGAGAGGGTGCTGCTTGGGCAGAAAATCACTTGAAAGAGTTTGGCGCACTGACTGGTGGAGATCTGATCAACAGCGGATTCTTGGCCAATGAAAACAAGCCTAAACTGCGCAGCTTTGACAGCTATGGTCGGCGTATAGATGAAGTAGAGTTTCATCCGGCTTACCATGATTTGATGCATGCAGGGATGAAATATGGCATGAGCAACTTTGCTTGGCGCAATGAAGATCGTGATAGTGCCCATGTGGCTCGAGCGGCAGTCATGTATCTCGGCTCACAGCCTGAGGCTGGGTTTGGTTGTCCCATGTCTATGAGCTATGCTGCTATCCCTGCCCTACGTCATTCGCCAGTGCTGGCCGAAAAATGGCTGCCCAAGCTATTATCCGCACACTATGATCCGCGCAGCTTGCCCATGGAAGAAAAGCTAGGCTGTACGATGGGCATGGGTATGACAGAAAAACAAGGTGGATCAGACTTACGCCGCAATACGACTCGGGCTATACGACAAGAAGATGGCTCTTATGAAATCATTGGGCATAAATGGTTTTTCTCAGCGCCAATGTGTGATGCTCATCTCGTCTTGGCCCAATCTGACAGTGGTCCTAGTTGCTTTTTAGTACCACGCTTTCGGCCTGATGGGACACGCAATGCCGTACAAGTTCAACGCTTAAAAGATAAATTAGGAGATTGGGCAAACGCTTCCTCCGAGGTAGAGTTTCAAGGCGCATTCGGTGAGCTAGTAAGCATTGAAGGTCGCGGTATCCCTACCATTATCGAGATGGTCGCGCTAACCCGACTTGACTGTATGATTGGCTCCTCAGCTCAAATGCGCCAAGCGATCGTTCAAGCGATTCATCACACCAGCCAGCGCGAAGCCTTTGGTAAATTATTAGTCAACCAACCTATTATGCGTAATGTGTTGGCAGATTTAGCCTTAGAGTCCGAAGCGGCTTTGGCTCTAACAATGCGTATTGCGCGCGCTGTTGATAGGATAGAAACAGACGCTCATGAAGCCGCGCTCGCTCGTATTGCTACTGCGATTGGAAAATACTGGATCTGCAAACGCGCGCCCGTTCTTATCAATGAGGCACAAGAATGCTTGGGCGGAAATGGCTATATCGAAGAGACTATTATGCCGCGTCTGTACAGGCAAGCGCCGCTAAACTCAATCTGGGAAGGCAGTGGCAATGTGCAGTGTCTAGATGTGCTGCGTGCATTAAAAAAAGAGCCAGAAACTCAGAGAGCTTTATTTAAGGAACTGCAGCAGGCAGCAGGGAAAAATGCTGATTATGATGCAGAGTTAAACCTGCTGATAGAGCGATTTGAGGATACGCAAACCTTGGAGTTCCGTAGTCGCTATGTGATTGAGCGCCTAGCATTGATGCTACAGGCTTCGATACTCTTACAGACTGAACATACGGAGATCGCTCATGCATTCTGTCGTTCTAGGATTGGGAATGAGCATGGGCTGGCCTTTGGTACATTAAATCCTGATGCTCCCGTGGATTTATTGATCGAACGGGCGGCTGGCGCGACCAAAGCAGTTATCTAAATATATTTGTATGTGTTAAATAGTCCTCTGCTACTGATTGGTGTCGTAGCAGAGGCTTTTGCATTTGATGTCAGTCACTTTCTTCTCAGCCATAACTGGCTAAATAACGATCACATGACATCCTAAAAAAAGGCGCTTCTGAATTATAGAAACGCCTTACCGAATCGTCGTTCAAATGTTAAATCGTTTAAATAAGCTCATCGTTTCGCAGAGTAAGAACTTCATAGCCGTCAGAAGTAACCGCAACTGTATGCTCCCACTGAGCAGATAATTTTTTATCATTGGTGATTACGGTCCAGCCATCTTTTTTGACTTTAACTTTGGCTTTACCTTGATTGACCATCGGTTCAATGGTAAATGTCATACCTTCTTGTAGGACTAGGCCTTTTCCTTGATGTCCGTAATGTAGAACTTGCGGTCCCTCATGCATTTCGCGTCCAATACCATGGCCACAATACTCTCGCACTACAGAATAGCCCTGCTGCTCAGCGTAACTTTGGATGGCATAACCAACATCACCTAGCGTTGCTCCAGGTTTCACCACTCGTATTCCTTCCCACATGGCTTCATAGGTCTGATCAACCAAGCGTTTTGCAAGGGGCAACACCTCACCTATCAAATACATTTTGCTAGAATCAGCGATAAAACCACCTTGTTCTAGGGTAATATCCACATTCACAATATTACCCGATTTGAGTATTTGCTGCTCTGAAGGAATACCATGACATACCACGTTATTCACCGAGGTATTTAATGCATACTGATAACCATACTGACCCTTACTGGCTGGACGTGCACCTAACTGATCGACAATATAGTGCTCAGCAAGGTTATTGATGTCCATCGTAGAAGTACCGACTGCAATTTGCTCATCGAGATAATCAAAGACAAAGGCGAGAAGTCGTCCAGACTCGCGCATGATTTCCAATTCTGCTGCATTTTTAAGTATGACCTTATCCATCTATAAGGTTCCTTATATTGACATCAGCTTGTCTCATTTGCTCATTGATAATTTGGTTGTAAGACATATTCGGGTTGGCTTCAGCAAGCATGCCTATCTTCATCCAGTATTCAGCTTGTGCGTTGATGGAGCGCACCATGACGGCACTTGCTTTACGAATATCTTCATGCAGTTCATCATCAATTTTAACAATACCCATAAAAACACCTTAATATACGAAACGTATATGAATCGTATATCTATTTTTGTATGGTTGCAAGAAATTATGTATCGCTTGAGCTCAGTTTCCTTATATCGAAATTATTTGAATTAAACTATAGCTTGATACTGATAGCAAAAAACCACCTATCAAGGTGGTTTTTTGCGTCTGATTTTTTGTTCAGATGTGGTGTAGCCGACTTTTAGAAATTTCTATTTAAAAAATCATGTGAGCACATACCGCAATAATTGGTAATGAGATGATTGTTCTCAATAGAAAAATGACTAATAACTGAAAAAAGCTCACCGGAATTTTTGTCCCTAAAATCAATCCGCCAACTTCTGACATATAGATCAGTTGAGACACTGACAAGCAAGCGATAACAAATCGCGTTAACTCTGACTCTATTGAAGAACCGATAATAGCCGGCAAGAACATATCTGCAAAACCCACCATGATCGTTTTTGACATTTCTGCGGCAAAAGGTATGTTCAATAACTCTAAGAATGGAATAAATGGCATACCTAAATAATCAAATACAGGTGTTTCTTCTGCAACGATCAAACCCATCGTGCCGATTGCCATAACGACAGGCAATATCCCAATCCACATATCCAAAATATTCTTTAGACCATCTCTTAAGAAAGTAAGAAAACTTGGACTCTTATCTGCTTTTTGGACAGCTTTATGTAAACTGTGGGTAAATAGTGTTTTTCCTTCGGGAATGGTTTCATGATCTCTATCACTGTTTTCGATAGTATAAGTATCTTCAATTCTAGATAAAGGCAATAACCTTGGGACTATTAGCGCACAAACAATCCCGCATAAAGCAACGACCCCAATCATATTGATAAAGTAGCTCTCGAGCTTAACCTGAGAGATGACAACCAAACAGAATGTAATCGACACTGCTGAAAAACTTGTCGCGATAATTGCCGCTTCTTTTTTGGTATAGAACCCACCTTCCAATTGTTTATCGGTTAATAAGACACCGATAGTGCCATCACCCAACCATGACGTTAAACAATCTACAGATGACCTACCTGGTAAGCCAAATAAAGGTCTCATCACTTTACTTAGTAGAACCCCGAAGAATTCTAATAAGCCAAAATCAAGCAATAACGGTAGCAGTAATCCAGCTAAGAAAAATACAATAAAAAGTATTGGCATTAACTCATATAATATTAAGCCGCCAATATTGTCTGAATATATTGCCTCAAACCCAAATTTAAAATAGGTCACAACAACGAAGAACGCACCAAGCATCCTAATAACAAGCCAAGGCGTTGTAACGTTTAATAAGTTATTCAAAAACGCATTATTCAGAATAAATGCAGGTTTCATGATTTTAGTATATAAGGTACAACACAAGGTAATCATGATTGAGGTGACAACCAATAACGGCAAAAGGTCGCCGATATAACCCTGTATATAATCCTTCAATACAGATATAGGAATGGTAAATCCTTCTGCATAGGTGACAAACTGACCATCCACATAGGGAATTGGAAATACGAAAAGCATCAAACCTATAATAGAGGGGATAAAGAACTTCAAAAACTGTCTGATATTGATACCGCTAATATCTCGACTTGCAGCGCTGGCTTTAATAATGTCCATATTATTTTTACTCGCAGTCCCTTTTTAACCAACCTAAAGAAGGTTTTAACAAACCTCTTTAGGCTAGATTCTGTTATTCATTTTGAATATTCAGTACTAGTAATTGCTCAAAAGTGTGTGGGTCACTTTCTCTAAAATTTTAAATATTCTGGTCGAGTCATCTTTTGAGTTGTTATACAAAGGATTTATCTCTGCCATCTCCCAGCAGCATACTTTCTTGTTCTTAATTAACTCTATGTTAAGTTGCATCGCTTGCTCGTATGACAGGCCATTCATTGCAGGCGTACCGGTGCCTGGCACATATAAAGGGTCGACACTATCAACATCGAACGACACATAAATATGATCGCAATATTCTAGTTTTTTGAAGATTTCCTCTACGGTAGAACTGATGCCTTTTTGAGTTATCTCAGCCACGCTATATAAAGGGATTTTATGTCTTCTAATTAGATCCATCTCTTCTTCTTGATAGTCTCTAACCGCACAAAAAACCACGTTTTCTGGCTTAATTGATGGCTCGCTCGATGCCATAAACTTCAACTTTTCCCAATACTCTTTTTCTTTTTCAGAAAGCTCGTTACGCTGACATTCCAAATTATCAATGGCACAAGCCATCGCCAAAGGCATGCCATGCATATTTCCTGATCCGCTGGTATATGGTGAATGGAAATCAGCGTGTGCGTCTATATAAACCACGCCAATTTCCGCATCAGGATGCGCCATTTTTAGACCATGCATCGTGCCTGCGCAGCTAGAATGATCACCTGCGATAACAATCGGAAATTGATTTTCATTTCTTATATCTTTGATTTTATGCGCCAATTTAGAAATAACAGGCTCAATTACATCGGCGTATTTTGCATGCTTAAATGGTGACTCTTCTTCATGTATATATTCATTTTTTATACTATCAAGTTGCAATTTTTCATAGTAGTCTGCATTCATCTCTTTTGATGATGCACGCAATGCATCGATTCCTAATGACGCGCCTTTTTTATGCCCTGCGACATCTGAATAAACTTCTACTATTCGCACGTTTTTCATTAAATCATTCATTATTTTGTCTCTATTAAATAAAACAATTCTTTCATCATTTGAGTCCAAATCTGGCATTGAACTCCTATTTTTCTAGATTCAAACGACTTATGATGCGGCCATCGCTTCATCCGTCTCTAGGCTACGATCTTTGCTATGAGCTTTGACTACCGAATAGAGGTTTTTAGGGTCTTGTTGCTGAGGAATCAAGTCAAGCAGCTCATATGCATCCTGTTTTTTAATCAAATCACGCAAAAATACCAAAGCCGTAAAGTCTTCTGAGGCAAAACCAACACCATCAAATACAACCAAGTTATCCTCATTAGTGCGTACTTCTTTCTCACCGTTTACGATGCGGTGAAACTCTGTCACAGGGAAATCTTGAGAGAGCTGTTGAATGTCGCCTTCAATACGAGTTTGTGGTTCAAACTCTACAATCACATGATCGGCTCTTAACAAGATATTGGCATCTAGCTCTGTTTTGCCAGGACAGTCACCACCAATAGCGTTAATATAGACGCCTTTTTTGACCATATCATCACGAAGAATGGTGGCGTTTTTCTTATCTGCAGTACAGGTAGTGATGATATCTGCGCCTTCAACTGCTTCTTCTACCGTTTTGCAAATAGTAATCTCTAGACCTGAATCAGCAAGGTTATGCGCTACTTTTTCAGATGCGGCTGGGTCGACATCATACAAACGCACTTTTGAGATACCCACGACTGCCTTCATACCCATTGCTTGGAACTCACCCTGAGCACCATTACCGATAAGCGCTAAAGACTGGGCGTTTTTAGGCGCACAATGTTTGGCAACCAGTGCAGAAGTCGCTGCCGTACGTAAGGCAGTCAAGATACACATCTCTGTCAGCAGAATGGGATAGCCGGTATCGACATCAGACAATAAGCCAAAAGCGGCTACCGTCTGCAAATCGCGCTTGGTGTTGATTGGATGGCCATTGACATATTTGCACGCAAACATTTCACCATCGCTGACAGGCATCAACTCTATGACGCCGTCTTTGGAATGAGAAGCAAAACGACTGGATTTTTCAAAACTATCCCAACGAGAAAAATCTTGTTCTAAAGCATCTACCAATTCTTTTATCGTCTGTTCTATACCATAATTACTAATGATTTCAGCCATCGCCTGTACGCTAACAAATGGCACACCCTGCTTCTGTGATACGATAAATTTAGACATTAATTTTGCTCCATTCCTTGAATATTATTTATTTAACCGACAATTAATATGCTACCAATTATAATTGTCAGTTAAAATGTCAATAATTTACTAAATATGGACATTTTTTTGACACATTGTTAGGTGTTACTTAGCATAATGTCAAAATCCAATGAAGGAAGCATTTTTATGGCGTATTACACTTATGACTCTTTAGATAGCGAACTGATATCCGAACTTCGACAAGATGGTCGAGCAACCATCTCAAACCTGGCTAAAAAACTTAAAGTCTCTCGTGCCACTGTCCAAAACAGATTGGATAGACTGATTCACAACGGTGCTATTTTAGGATTTACGATTCGAGTGCATGAGGCACTAGATAAAGAAACAGTCAAAGCGATGATGATGATTGAAGTAACAGGAAAGTCTACTTCACAAGTAATTAGGAAACTGCGAGGTATCCCGCAATTGATTAAGTTACATACAACCAATGGAGCATGGGACTTGGTAGGAGAGATACACACGACAAGCTTGAGGGAATTTGATGAAGTGCTGCGTCAAGTCAGAGAAATTGATGGTATTTTGAATAGTGAAACAAGTGTTCTGCTTTCGAGTTTGTAATGTCATTAAACTCACAATCGCATAAGCTATGCTGTTTATCTGATAGATATTAACTTAGGATGTTGTGATTAAGCCACCTGAAGGTAAGCGTAAAAAAAATATATTGGCGCTTTATAACCTAGATTTTTTAATTTTTATTTGACTGGTACAATAAAACTAAAGAACGTATCTTTTACTACGTTCTTTAGTATGAAAACACGATGATATCTTTAACTCAGACGATAGCCTATTTTAGCTTGAGACAAGAAATTCACTAACGACTTACTATTTATTAAATAATATTAACTTCATAGCTGAACTTCTCTGCCATTCCATATGACTCTCTATATTCGATAGGATCACCTTCTAGACTCTTAGCAATACGGCATACCTTCACTAGGTTTTCTTGCTCATTATTATCTAAATAAGGGTCTACGTGATTGGCTACAAAAAATAAAGTCTCTACGGCAGATGAGACAAATTGGCCACACTTTGTATAATAAAACGGATATAGCAAATTCTCAAAATCTTCAGGCTCTAGATTTACAAAGGCTTGATAACGACTCTTAGGTAACCAAATCTTTTCACTGAGTGACACTTTGCCTTCAATAATGCGCACACGTTCTATATAAATGAGCGCTTTATTCTTACCAATATCTAGCTTTTCATTAATCTCTTCAATACCCTCTATTACCATGACCTTTTTGACCACGCCTGTCGGTGTCGCATAGCAAGCATCTTTATCACGAAATTTAAAAAACCGTAATAATGAGCTTTCAAAATCTGGACGCTTTAGAAAGGTACCTCTGCCTTGATACTTGGTTAATACGCCATCGTCGACCAGCTTCTCAACCGCTTTTCGAACGGTTCCGACTGATACTTGATACTTGTCTGCAAATTCCTGCTCAGTCGGTAAAGGTGTGTTTTCGTCCCATTTACTTTCTGTCAATAAGGTCAAAATGTGCCATCGCACTTGCTCATACCGTGGTATTTTAAATTTTTCTAAGTTTTTTAGCATTATTTCACCACAATTTAAGGGGGTTATGAATTGTTCTACTGTTTTTAAGCATTGTTATCATTCTAGAGATTGGAATATAACGGAGTACTCTATCTTAAGCGCTAAGAAAACCTTATATATCATTGCAATACTAACGACTGTCTAGCACTTTGTGGGCAATTTTATCTAATTCATATTACTTTTTTTGCTATTATTCCACTTATTTATACGTGCATTTCAGGCTTATACGATTCTGTAATCTAGAAAGTTGTTTGTCAATATTCTCGTAATGCTCTTTACCTATAGAAGTCAATACAGTTCTCTATAGAATTCATGTAGTTAAGTTCAAGGGACAGTAATGACTCTTTATATTCTAGCCGCAATAGTCATATGTATTATTTTGGGCTATACCACCAAGATCAATATTGGTCTATTTGCTATTGCATTTTCATACCTCATCGGCTGTTTCGGTATGGGAATGAGCGCTTATGAAATTGTTGAGCTATGGCCTCTCAAAATTTTCTTTGTTATTTTTGCCGTTACTCTCTTCTATAACTTTCCTTTAGCGAATGGCGCTTTAGAAAAACTATCGAATCATTTGATCTATAGATGCCGTCATTTTCCCGAGTTTTTACCCTTGGTTATTTTCTTTGCTGCTACGATCGTTGCTGGCTTAGGAGCTGGTTATTACACCGTCTTAGCCACGATGGCACCTATGATTTTGTTATTGTCTAAACGTACTAATTTGAATCTTGTCATTGCTACCTTATCTGTTAACTATGGTGCATTGGCTGGTGCTAACTTTATCACCTCACAAAGCGGGGTTATCTTTCGAGAGCTGATGCGCGGGGCCGGCGTTGCAAATGATAATACCTTTACTTATGTTTTAGGTGTCTTCGCAGTTACCTTTCTCATGCCAATGATCGTCCTAGGTATTTATTGCTTTTTTAATGCCAAAAATAGCAAAATTGCGATTCAAACGATAGTACCAGAGCCTTTCGATAATAAGCAAAAACAATCTATTATGCTGATTTTTATCATGATGGCTATCGTGCTTATTGTACCCATCTTAAATCTCCTAATGCCTAACATAGAAGCAATTCAGTTTTTAAACGCTCGGATTGACATTGGTTTTATCGCCATTATTTTTGCCTTAATCAGTTTATTATTAAAATTAGGGAACGAAAAAACAGTAATTGCTTTAATTCCTTGGAATACGCTTATTATGATTTGTGGGGTCGGCATGCTAATCGGCCTTGGCGTTGAGATCGGTGTTATTTACGAGCTAACAGAATGGCTAAGTACCAACGTTCCTATCTGGATGATACCAATTTTGGTATTTGTTATTAGCGCAATCATGTCAATCTTTGCTAGTACACTTGGCGTAGTCGCTCCTACTCTATTTCCTATGGTGCTGCCTTTAGCCGTTGCCTCTGGACTTAACCCTCTATTGTTATTTACCTGTATTGTGGTGGGAGCACAAAGCTCATCACTCTCTCCTTTCTCATCAGGAGGTAGTCTAATGTTGGGCGCTTCTCAAGTAGTTATAGAAAAAAACAAGCTATTTAATGCGCTATTATTCAAAGCGGTACCCTTAGATATTGGTATTGGTATATTAGCTATTTTCATTATCCAGCTGCTATTTTAACTAGCATGTGTTCTTATGTTTAGAATGAGAACACACCCTGCTCTTAAGCAAACCCCTTCTAAAAGACAGTTTTAATGCAACTGTCTTTTGACTGACATATACAACCAAACTTCTTAAATACCTAATGAATTGTCCGTCATGGCGCTTAATCTCATCTCACTGACTTCATCTACCGAGTTAGCTCTTCTCCTTATCCACAGCAATATATCCTAGCACGTTTTCAATGTACCTCTCATAATTACCAATATCTATAAATCATTGCATTAATTAGTTTTTATCGACATAAACATCTTGTATTCTGAAGGTTCTGCTGTCTTATCTCTTCCTTGATATTGAGACAATAAGTAATTTTGTATCAGTCATTGCGATAGTACCTTAAAATAAAATTCATGTATACATACATATGTTTCTTGTTATTTCTATAATATTCTGTTACTTTTGCAAAACGCTAAAAACTCTACTTTTATGAAGTTTAGTAGTTATTGTCAGGATGATCTGAACTTCATCTGTCATCACTTAATTATTTTGCTCAGAACTCTATTGAGCTATTCATTAAAAATACACACAAGGAGTGTCGTGTGAACAAACTATCCTATTTGGCTCTTGGCCTTTCTGTACTTACCCTTACCGCATGTAATAAATCTGATACGGCAGCATCTGATGCCAGTTATGACGCCCCTTCACGTCCAGAATGTATCGCCCCAGCAAAACCAGGCGGTGGCTTTGACTTGACTTGTAAACTTGCTCAAGCTGGCTTAAGAGATACCGGCCTATTAGAAGATCCAATGCGAGTCACTTATATGCCAGGCGGTGTAGGTGCTGTTGCTTACAACAAAATCGTTGCCAATGATCGTGCTAATAACGATGCAATCATTGCTTTCTCTACTGGCTCTATCCTAAATTTATCGCAAGGTAAATTTGGTAAATTCACCGAAAAAGACGTGAAATGGCTAGCAGCCGTTGGTACTGATTATGGTGCTATCGCTGTCAATGCAGACTCACCTATCAAAGATTTGGCAGGATTGGTCGCTGAGCTTAAGTCAAATCCAAAAGCAATCAGTTTCGCCGCTGGTGGTAGTGTTGGTGGTCAGGACTGGATGCAGACAGCTATTTTAGCTAAAGCGGTTGGTGTCAATCCTAGCGATATGACTTATGTTGCGATGGAAGGTGGCGGTGAGGCTATTACAGCGGTCATGGGTAACCATGTGACTGTCGTAAGTGCTGGTATCGCTGAGATCATGCCACAAGCCACTGCTGGCAAATTACGTGTATTGGCTGTATTCGCAGATGAAAGACTGGGCGGCACTATGGCTGATATTCCTACTGCTGTAGAGCAAGGCTATGACGTTACTTGGCCTGTCATGCGTGGTTATTACATGGGTCCAGATGTCAGCCCTGCCGCTTATGATTGGTGGAAAGCAAGCTTTGATAACATGCTGGCGGATCCAAAATTCGCTGAATTACGCGAGCAACAAGAGCTACTACCATTCTCTATGACTGGTGATGAGCTAGAAGCATATGTTTATAAACGTACAGGTGAGCTACGTGAATTGTCTGCTGAGTACGGTCTTGTTGATGCTGCAGCTAAGTAGCATTACTCAGATCATATCCCCTTAATGATTGAATACTGATTTTTATAGTATTTATCGAAGGTTGAAAGATGAGACATCTATCAACCTTCTTATTTTGGAATTTAAGGAATACTTCTATGACAATGGAACGTGCGTTTTCTGGATTAATGGGGTTGTTTAGCTTATTTTTGGTCTACTTAGCTATTGGTTACGTTGCTCCTATTGCCTATGATCCTATCGGCCCTAGACCCTATCCTATTTTGATTTTCTCACTTACGGCGCTTTTGACCTTGGTTATTGCCTTTCGTCCAGCACGATTTACGAAAGTCATCGATTTGGGCTATAACAACGTCGTGCTTAGAAATCTTGTGCTGTGTGTCAGCGCATTATTGATTTATAGCTTAATTTTTGAGCCTTTAGGTTTTGTGATTGCTACCACACTGATGTGTTTTGCGGTTGGTTTATTATTTGCCGGAAATCCTATTAAAAGCCTTATCTTTTCAGTTGTGATCAGTATCGCCCTGTATGTCTTATTTGACATGGCTTTGGATGTGATTCTGCCACTTGGAATATTATCAGGAATAATGGGATAGCTATTATGGAAACTTTTGACTTTTTAATGCAAGGTTTTGGCGTAGCGATGTTGCCCAAAAACTTACTGATTGCACTCATTGGCGCTTTTATTGGTACAGTTGTAGGCATGTTGCCTGGCCTTGGCCCTATTAATGGTGTGGCAATTCTATTGCCTTTTGCCTTTGCCCTTGGTCTACCACCCGAGAGTGCACTTATCTTACTGGCGGCTGTTTATCTTGGTTGCGAATATGGCGGTCGTATTTCTGCCATTCTACTTAACGTGCCGGGATCTGCCGCGGCGGTTATGACCTCATTGGATGGTAACCCGCTAGCGGTTCAAGGCAAGGCTGGCATCGCCTTATCCATCTCTGCGGTTGCCTCGTTTATTGGTTCTACGATTGCGACCATTGGTGTGGTCTTGTTTGCCCCTCTATTGGCCAAATGGGCAGTGTCGTTTGGACCTGCTGAATACTTCGTATTAATGGTATTCGCGATTTGCTGTTTGAGTGGTTTGGTTGGTGATCAACCTATCAAGACAGCAGTGTCAGCGTTAATCGGCTTGGGTCTGGCTACTGTTGGTGTCGATGCGGTCACAGGTATCTATCGCTATACCTTTGATTCAGTCAACTTATCTGATGGTATTCAGTTCACAACGATCGTTATTGGCTTTTTCAGTGTCAGTGAAATCTTGATTTTGCTCGAAAGAACCAGTACTGGTGGGAAAATTATCGCACAAGGTAAGCGTAGCTTATTTAACCTAAAAGAATTTCTCTTTACTATTGGCGCCATGGTACGTAGTGGCATAATGGGCTTTTTCGTTGGTATTTTGCCTGGTGCAGGTGCGACTATCGCGAGTGCGATGACCTATGCTAGTGAACGCAAAATTGCTGGAGACAATGGCAAATTTGGTGAAGGCGATCTTCGTGGTTTAGCATCTCCAGAGGCGGCTAACAACGCATCAGCATGTGGTTCATTTGTACCGATGTTGACTTTGGGTGTTCCTGGTTCTGGTACGACAGCGGTTATGATGGGTGCGTTGACTTTATATAATATTACGCCAGGTCCGCAGCTATTTACCGAACAGCCAGACATCGTTTGGGGTCTTATTGCCTCATTATTCATCTGTAACGTTATCTTGTTAGTAATGAATATTCCTTTGGTTGGCGTATTTTCTAAGCTACTTAATGTACCAAACTATATCTTGATACCATCTATTGCTGCTATCAGTTTCGTTGGTGTTTACTCTATCAACAGCACGACCTTTGATATGGTATTCATGGTAGGACTTGGGATATTTGGTTATTTCTTACGTAAGCTACATTTCCCTCTATCAGCCCTTATTCTAGGTTATGTACTAGGAGAGCTAATGGAGTCTAACCTCAGACGTGCCTTGTCTATTTCTCAAGGTGAGATGTCTATTCTATGGAGTAGCCCAATCACTGTGTCACTATGGGGTTTGGTAGTTGTCATGATATTCATGCCAATCATTCGTAAAATGTATCGTAAGCGTTTTAAAAAGACTGCTGCATAAGTTCTTGCTAGTTCGTCTCTAAATGTCTCTCCGGCGGTGGTTATACTCTATGTATGGCCACCGTTTTTTTAGAGATCCTTTCACCCTACTTGCAACAGTTATTTAATACTCCTAACTCTTTTGTCAGCTGTCCAAAATTAGCAAAACATCACTACTTGATGTCACTTATGAAATAGGATTTTATAGTGCTCTTTGTTTTAGATTTATTGCAAACCATTCCAACTTGGCATTTAGTAGGTTTGTTCATCGCTGGCATGGTCGCTTTTATTATCTCCACTATATCTGGTGGTGGCGGTGCTATGCTACTGATACCAGTTACCTCTTCGATGGTAGGGACAGCGATTGCACCACCTGTGATCAACGTGGCTACCTTTCTAAGTAATGCCTCACGGCTCTATCTATTCTGGCATGATATTGATTGGTCATTGACCAAATATTATGTCCCAAGTGCTATCGTAGGTGCATGGCTAGCCGCATTGGTGTTTAGTCGTTTGGACGCAGGCTGGATTCAGTTATTGGTTGGTGCATTTTTAGTCTCGACTATTTTCCAATACAAGTTTGGTAAAGTAAGTAAAACATTTGATATGCCAAAAGTAGGTTTTGTACCTGTGGGCTTTGCCATTGCTTTTATGAGTACATTGGTGGGTGGCCTCGGCCCTATTCTTAACCCTTTTTATATGAATGCTGGACTGGAAAAAGAAAGTCTTATTGCGACCAAAACAGCTAATTCTTTTTTTGTAGGTATTGTACAAATCGTCAGCTACACCTTTTTTGGGATACTCACCGTCAAGATATGGGCGTATGGTCTTGTATTAGGACTGGGCGCCGTGATTGGTAATATCATTGGCAAACGCTTTTTGGCAGGCATTAGTATTAGCCAGTTTAGAATTATGCTGCTGATACTAATGGTCATCAGTGGCCTAATAATGATAATAAGAAATATTGATGTACTGTTCTAGAGACTCTTCCATTCCATGCCATTACAACTTATAGTCTATTCCTATAAGTAAGCATAATTCTTTAACTTCATATATATTTACCGATTGAATATCTATGTATAGTATCTTTGTAGGCTAACCTGAGCAATGCTATTGAAACTAATATAGAAAGCTTTAATCTAACGGACTGAATATATCAGTAAACAGAATTTTCCTTAGTGTTTTTCCGAGTTTGCTTATACTTCCCAAATGTAGAAAGCCTCAATCTCAAGATTGGGGCTTTCTTAGTGCTTATAGTATAAAGGCTGTAGCGGAAAACCTTTAGTTTCAGAGCCTTGTAATCAAAAATGGTTATTAAGCGTCATCATGGTTCACTTAATAACCCAGTCGAAAGCAGCTACCCTTCCATATGGTTGAATGACTTGTTTCTTATAAAATCTGACAAGCCTCATCAAAGTCCAATCTTGGAAGACGGCTATACAATTGATCTTCTTGGCCATAACCTATATTAATGAGTAGATTTGAATTCCATTTGCTACCCTCAAGAAAGGTTTTATCTACCAGCTCATTATTGAATCCAGACATTGGGCCCGTGTCTAAACCCAAGGCTCTACAAGCCAAAATCAGATAAGCTGCTTGCATAGAACTGTTTCTAAACGCCGTTTCTTTTATGAGTTCAGGGCTAGAGTTAAACCATGATCTGGCATCCGTATGTGGAAATAATTTGGGAAGTTGCTCATAAAATTCATTATCATAAGCGACAATCACGGTGATAGGTGCTGTCATTGTTTTTTCGATATTACCTGATGACAATGCTGGCTCTAAGCGCGCTTTAGCGTCATCAGATTTAAGAAATACAAACCGCGCCGGTGAACAATTGGCCGAGGTAGGCGCCATTTTCACTAAGTGATAAATCTCTTCAAGTAGTGCATCTGGTACGTCTTTTTTTTGCCAAGCATTAAAGGATCTGGCCTTACCAAACAGTTGATCTAGATCTTCTGAGGTTAACGATAGGGAATCAGTCATAGTACGTCCTAATTAATATTAATTTTTGGATAAGAATTGAAGGATTTTGCTATTGGTTGAGCTGGTTTCTGTGATTGTACTGGCATGGCCACCCGTCACCATTAACTCAAATTGGGCATTTTGCATATTATTGGCCAAAGCCAGACCGCGTTGCCATGGCACCAAAACATCATCAAGATTGCTTAAAACTAGCGTTTTATTTTTGATATGCTTGGCATTTATCAGGGGCTGATAAGCCTGCAAGGCTTTTAGTCTCGTTGAGACGTTCTCGACTGGCGCAAAGTGAGCGATGGCTTTATTTTCTTTTTGCGTGAGTGCTTCTATGTTGTCTGAGATCCATATCGGCGGGTACAAAAATATCGCTTGAGCGCGTACAAAGGCTTCTACCCCTGTATCTTGCAGCAAACTGGTTCGCATACGAAAACATTTAATAGTGTGAGGATCGAGGCTTTCCCAACCATTTAAGATGACCAATTTATCTAACAATTCTGGCTCTTTATAAGCGACTTCCATACCGATAAATCCGCCAAGTGCGTGACCGACAAAATGACAATTAGACAGCCCTTCTTGTTTCAAAATTTCAATTAATTGTTCTGCTAAATCTTGCATAGAATAGTTATCAGGTAAGAGATCACTATCAGGCGACACGCCCTCTTGTTCATAGCAAATCACATTGTAATGCTCGGTAAAACACTCAATTTGAGGTAACCAAAAATCAGCATGCCCGCCTAAACCTGAACTAAATACGACCGTTTCTGACGTGTCGTTCTTACAAGGATATTTTTTAACTAACATAGGGTTTCATCCAATTTTAGTAAAATTCAAATTGCGGTAAAAGTATCTAATAGCTTATAAAATCAAGTTAAATGAAATTTACTAAATCAATTCAACGGTACGCTCATCGCTTTCATCATATTCATACGTTACAGTTTCTTCGAAATTTTCGACTTCGCTTTCATTTTTACTTTCGATGACCTCTTGAGACTTAATATATTTAATTAACGCGTCTATAGTGCCGACCTTTAGATTATGAGTATCGGCGAATTTCATCAGATCATTTCTACGAGCCATTTCACCATCTTGGTTGATAATTTCTACAATAACCGCAGCAGGTTCTAAACCAGCCAGCTTCGTTAAATCGCAACCTGCTTCGGTATGCCCAGCCCGCTCTAAGACACCGCCTTGTTTAGCCACTAATGGAAAAATATGACCTGGGGTTATGACGTCATCAAAGGTAACGTCTTGAGACACGGCAGTTCTGATAGTCTGAGCTCTGTCTGCCGTTGATATTCCGGTACTTACGCCTTTTGCTGCATCAATGGAAACAGTGAAATTTGTACTATAAGGTGCTTGGTTATCTTTGCACATGAGAGGTAGTTTTAATTTTTTGCAACGCTCGGAGGTCAAGGTCAAACAAACCAAACCTCTGGCATGGGTGATCATAAAATTGATATCATCAGGTTTGGCTAAAGTGGCGGCCATGATCAGGTCACCTTCATTTTCCCGATCCTCATCATCCATGATTATGACCATCTTGCCTGCTTTAATATCTTCAATGATTTCTGGTATTGTATTGATATTCATAAAATCCACCATTTGCATTTATATTTGCTTTTGTATGTTGTTATGTAGAGCCTATTGTCAATTAATCACACGCTCTACATAACGCCCTACGTTTGATACGGCCGTATACCTACTTCATAGAGATAGTGGTATTTACGCCTTCACTAGCGTCCTCATCAAACCAACGTGATATCACGGTTTTCGTCTGTGTATAAAACTGCACCGCTTGCTTACCATAAGGACCTAAATCACCGAGCTTACTCGCTCTAGACCCTGTAAACGAAAACATCGGTAGCGGTACTGGAATTGGTAAATTAATACCAACTTGTCCAACATCGATATCTTGTTGGAACTTATGTGCATGGGCGCCAGACTGGGTGAAAATTGCAGTGCCATTACCATTTGGATTGGTATTGATAATCTTAATGGCTTCCTCAAGCGTGTCGGCATACATAATGCACAGGACAGGGCCAAAAATTTCTTCGGTATAGCAGCTCATATCAGTGGTTACATTGTCCAAGATGGTTGGGCCAACAAAGTTACCATCCTCATAACCTGCTACCTGACAACCACGGCCATCTAGTCTGAGAGTTGCCCCTTCGTCTATGCCCGCTTGGATTAAGCGCTCGACACGGGCTTTGGCTTGCTTAGATATTAGCGGACCTAAATCTTTGTCATCCTTGCCAGCAGACACTACTAGCTGTGCTGATTTTTCTACAATTTCATCAACCCACTGTTTAGACTCCCCAACCAATACCACGACAGACAGTGCCATGCATCGCTGCCCTGCTGCACCAAATGCCGCTCCTGCTAACTGATTCAGACTTTGTTTTTTATTGGCGTCAGGCATGATAACGGCATGGTTTTTCGCACCCATCATACATTGCACACGCTTACCAGCCTGACCGGCTCGATCATACACATGCTTGCCCACTGACGTTGAACCAACAAAAGATATCGCTTTTATATCAGGGTGATCGCACAGCGCATCCACTGTATCTTTACCACCATGAACCACATTTAGCACCCCTTTTGGTATACCTGCTTCAAGGGCCAACTCGACCAATCTCATGGTAACGATTGGGTTTTGCTCAGAGGGTTTTAAGATGAACGTGTTGCCTGTAGCGATGGCCATTGGAAACATCCATAGCGGTATCATGGCAGGAAAGTTAAAGGGAGTAATACCTGCACAGACGCCTATTGGCTGCTGAACGGTATACATATCAACACTACTGGCGACGTTTTCGATGTAGCCACCTTGTTGCAAGTTACCGATACCTGATGCGTGCTCTACGACCTCAAGACCTCTAAATACATCGCCTCTCGCATCTGCTAGCGTTTTGCCTTGTTCTTCAGTCAGTAGCGCTGCCAGCTCATCCATATTTTCACGTATCAGTTGTTGGTACTTTAGAAACACACGGGCCCGTTTGCTGATAGGTGTGACACGCCAACTCTGAAAAGCCTCAGATGCCGTTTTGATAGCTTGCTCAATTTCCGCAGGTGTTGATTGTGGTACCTTAGCGATAATTTCTTGAGTGGCTGGATTGGTGATATCAATCCATTCTGTGGTCGTTGATTCGGTAAATTCGCCATTGATCAATTGTTGTACGCTGCGTGGTTCTGTATTCATGACACGATTCCTTAAGGTAATATCAAGTAGGGATTTAAATTTATGGATTGAGTTTCAAGAGCGGCTCTGATGTAGCGATTTCTCTCTCAGTAGTCACGCTCACCTCTTTTTGCTTGTTTTTAAAATTGAAAACGAGGTTCATAAGAATGGCCAAGAAAGTAGCGGTACCGATACCGCCTAAATCAAAGCCTGCAATGTTTAGTGAATAGTTGCCAGTGCCTAGGATTACTGGGACGGCGGCTACCAACATATTGCCATTCTTACTAAAATCAATTTTTGCATTCATCCAAATGCGCGCACCAGCGATCGTGATTAAACCAAAGACAACGATTGAAGCACCGGTCAAAATAGGCACTGGAATGGTGCTGACTAACGTTCCAAACTTAGGGGATAAGCCCAATAAGATTGCAAAGACACCTGCTATGACAAAAACGACTGTAGAGTAGATTTTAGTCGCGGCCATCACGCCTATGTTTTCTGCATAGGTCGTCATACCAGTACCGCCTACCGAGGCTGAAAGCGTGGTACAAAGGCCGTCAGCGAAGAACGCTCTACCCATATAAGGTGAGATGCTTTTGCCAGTCATGGCTTCTACTGCTTTGAAATGCCCAAGATTTTCAGCGATTAAGATGATAAAGACGGGTGCAATGACTAATATGGCACTGGTCTCAAAGACAGGAGAATAAAGGGTTGGAATACCGAACCAAGCAGCATTTGCAATTGGACTAAAATCAATAGGCGTGCCCATGCCCAATACATTGGTTAATAGGAAATAAATAAAATATGCAGCGACTAGCCCGATTAACAGTAACAGGCGTCTGATCATGCCTTTGGTAAAGACGGCGACTGAACAAATACATAACACGGTGACCAACGCCATCCAAGAATCAAAGCTACTGCCGATGACGCTTTGTATGGTGACCGGCGCTAAGTTCAACCCGATAATCATCACAATGGATCCAGTCACTACAGGTGGCATCAAGTTCTCAATCCACTCTGTCCCTGTTTTCATCACCAGCAGACCCATTAATGCATATAAAACCCCGCAGACAACAGTACCTCCCAGCGCAATACCAATATTTGGATTGATACCCGTGCCGCTATAGCCTGTTACTGCTGCGACCGCTCCGATAAATGCAAAACTAGAGCCCAAATAACTTGGTACGTGACCACCAGTAATAAGAAAGAAAAGTATCGTACCTATACCAGTAATTAGCATGGTCAAGCTAGGATCAAAGCCCATCAGTAAGGGAGCTAAGATTGTCGCACCGAACATTGCGAATGAGTGCTGTGCGCCTAACACCACACTTTTACCCATTGGTAAGTATTCATTGATACCTACCGGTGTCGTTTCTAGGTTCCCGGTGTAGGGACGCCATTTCACAAACCATTTATCCATTTTGAATATCCTTAAAAAAAGTAGAGGTGTGATACTTAGTTTTTGCACTTACTTAATTGATGGTAGTCTCGATTGAAATAGATGAGACTTTCACAATCAGGCTTATGTTTGATATCCAATACTTCACAAATAAGAATATCGTGGGTCCCCACCGAGCTGATGAGTTTGATTTTGCAATCAAAAGAGATACTGGCATCCTCTAATACAGGCGATCCGGTTGACAGCGTGGACCAATTGCCTTGCTCAAATCTTTCTTCCAACGCCTTTTTGCCGCCGAACACACCGCTTAGATCTTTATGTTCAAGACCAAGTGTGTTGACGCATAGCACCATATTTTCTTTAAAAAACTTGTATACAGAAGCGCTTCGGTTTAGACACACTAATAGGGTTGGCGGTTCGTCAGTGACACTGCATACCGCTGAGGCGGTAAATCCTGCGCGCCCTGCTGGACCCTCAGTGGTAATAATGTTTACGGCAGCCGCCAACTTGCTCATTGCATCTCTAAAAGACTGCTGCATGTCGGTTAAGTTCCCTGCCGTAGAGGTGAATGATTCTTTAGACTTATGTTTCATTAATGAGGATTGCGTTACTTGGCTTTCTTTAATTACTGTATTCATCTGTCATTTCCTTTTAAACAATATTCCGCCACATGTGTAGTCAACTAAAGCGCCCTACTACAGTCCAATGCTAAGGGGTTCGATGTCAGGTAACTTTAAATTCACTAACTGCAGTTATTTTTAAACAGGCTTTCTTATCCAATGTGCGCTATGGACGCGATTTCGACCAAAGCGTCTGGTTTTACCAATCCACATTGGATACAAAATCTTGCTGGCTTTTCATTGGGAAAAAATTCTGCATAGACTTGATTGACCGCGTCATAATCTGCCCAATCTTTTACAAAGATTGAATTAAAGGTCACATCATCCATATCGCCGCCAGCGGCTTGAATAACGTTTTGAATCGTTGTTAACACATGGCGAGTTTGAGCAGCGGCGTCACCCACATGTACGACATCGTTGTTTTCATCAAAGGGCAAGGTGCCCGAGACATAGACGATGTTGTCGGCCTTAGTCGCTGGTACATAAGGGGCTAATGGTTTGCTAGTACCTTCAGGGATAATCACTTGTTTAGACATATCTACATTCCTATTGCGGTTAGGTTAAGTATGAAACGCTTGGTTTAGATTTCTAAAAACTGGCTAGGTAAAATATTAGCTATCTGAAAAACACTGCTGCATGCTGGCAACATCAGAGACCCAACCAAAAAAGGTTTTTACGTTATATAGTGTGGCGTCATGAGCCTCTACTGGCCCTGCTTGATAACAAGCGTCATCTAATAACACCCCAAAATACTCAAGGAAGAACCCATCTCGAAGCGTAGATTCAACACAGACGTTGGTCGCGATACCTGTGAGCAATAGATTACGTATGCCCCGTGACCGCAATACACTATCGAAGTTGGTGTTCGCAAAGCCGCTATATCGAGGTTTATCTATAACGATGTCTTGAGGTGCAGTGCTAAGCTCGTCGACTAACTCGTAATCCCAGCCGCCTTTTGCTAATAGCGTTCCCTCAATTTCAGGATTCTTACGCATGGTTTTTAGGGCATTTGACTTGTGATAATTGGGCGATCCACTACCACCAGCCTCCACATATTTGTTGTCCCAGCCATTTCTAAAGTAGATAACTTGTATGCCAGATTGATGCGCAATATCCACGGCTTGCTTGATTTTATCGATGACAGGTTTGGTCGCTGTGACATCGAACCCAGCCAAATCTAGATAACCACCTTGGCTGGCATACGCGTTTTGCATGTCCACGACGATCAGCGCCGTCTGGGATGGATCTAACTTGATAGGTTCAGGCAAAGACTCTAAAACAGGAGAGGATTCCTTGGTAAAGTCTGCACAAATTGTATTAACCGAATTCATATCTGCTCCTTTTATTAGGCTTCGCTGACAGCTTGGCTGGCCACTGGTGTATCAACATTGATGCGGCTCTGCATCAGCGGTTGAATTCTGCTGCCAAAATCCTCAACGCCTTGCACGAAATCATCAAAGGTCAATAGAACACCATCTGTACCTTGTACTTCAGCGACTTCGTCTAACATGCTGGCGACATTTTCAAAGGAGCCGACAAGCGTACCCATATTGATATTGACTGGTGAAACGCTTGAGGCCATATGGCGAACGTTGGTATCTTTGCCTGAGGTTTTGTCCTTACCACCTTGTGACTGCAGCCAATCAATGGCTTCAAAGTCCGCGCCATCATTGTATGATTGCCACTTTGCTTGGGCTTTTTCATCGGTCTCATCTGCAATAACCATAAAGAGAACATAGGTCGGAACATTACGGCCCGTCTGATCCGTGTGTACCTTTAATCGGTCATTAATACCGGCATAGGCAGTTGGCGTGTTCAGACCTTTACCGAAGACAAAGTTGTAATCAGCGTATTTTGCAGAGAACGCCAAGCCTGTATCTGATTGGCCCGCACAGATAATCTTCATATCCGCTTTTGGAATAGGCTTCACCTGACAATCATTCATCTGAAAGAACTCACCCTTCAAATCAGATTGGCCTGTCGCCCAAAGATCTCTCAAAATTTGCACATATTCAGATAGGTAGTCATAGCGCTTGCCAAAATAATCATCGCCTGGCCACATTCCCATCTGTCCATATTCTGCTTCTTGCCAGCCAGTCACGACATTCAATCCAAAACGCCCGTTTGAGATGCTATCAAGCGTTGATGCCATTCTCGCTACGATTGCCGGTGGCATGACCAACGTCGCCGATGTGGCATAGATTTTTATCTTAGACGTGACCGCAGCCAACCCTGCCATCAAAGTAAAGCTCTCGAGGTTGTAATCCCAAAACTCAGTTTCTCCGCCAAAACCGCGCAGCTTGATCATCGAGAGCGCAAAATCGAAACCATAGTGCTCAGCACGTTGCACAATTTGTTTATTTAGCTCAAATGTTGGCTTGTATTGCGGCGCGTTTTTTGAAATTAACCAGCCGTTGTTGCCAATCGGACAAAAAATACCTATTTCCATGATTTCACCTATACGTTTGAGGAAGAAAAGAGCGATAAAAGAAATAAAGATTATTTCATGTTTTTTATGTAGCATAATTTATGCCAAATTAATTAATATTTATTTATCAATGACTTATATGTTTTTCATACAAAAATTATTGAACCATATGGTCTAAAAAAATGCAGAGAAATAGTGCGGGCTGTTATAAATTGGTGCAAAGTGTTATAAAATAGTGCACAAATGTATAAATTGTTTATAAGTACATTTTGATAGTGGTTTGGATGAAGATAAGGTGGAAGAAGCAGCAGAAAAGACTGGTCAACAGCAGGTTTCTATAGTTAGTGAACCTGCAAACCGATATGGTATTGCTCGCTGTTGGAGTAGTTGGCATACCCGTTTTAATCAACCAGTAGCATCTGCATTTGGTACTTCGACCCTGTTTTAAATTGAATCAACTATCATTTAAAACTAGGTTCATATGGCTTTACGATGAGGGAAAATATAGTGAAAGAATACGCACTAAAAGAAGAGACAGAGACGAGTGCAAAGATATTAAAAAAGAAAGAACATATCATTAATGCTGCATTGATCGTATTTTCCCAAGAGGGGTTAAATGGCGCGCGCATGGAGCAAATTGCCGAAGAAGCTGACATATCTAAATCGAATATATTTTATTACTTTCAAAGTAAAGAAGTTCTGTATGTTGCTGTTTTAGAAAAGGTGCTGAGTAAGTGGCTATCGCCTTTGAGTGAGATTAACGCCAACCAAGATCCAAGGGTTGCCCTTAAGACCTATATTGAAGAAAAGTATAAAATCTCAAAAAAATCACCTGCAGCATCGAGACTATATGCGTTAGAGATTATACAAGGAGCGCCTCATTTGATGGCTGTATTAAAAGGCCCTTTGAAATCTTTGGTTCGTGAAAAGGTGGCAGTGATTGATGGGTGGATTGCAGATAACAAGATTAAGTCCGTGTCTGCCATCCATTTAATTTTTCATATTTGGGCAGTCACTCAGCACTATTCTGATTTTTCTACGCAAACTGAAGCGGTGTGCAATCATAGTTTGAGAAATAAGAAGTTCGCTAACGAGGCATTAAACACTAGTACTCAGCTTTTGGTAGATAGTTTGATTCCGTGATTTGATATGAGTAAAGTACAGATCCCCAATTCGAAAAGCCCCAATCTAAAGATTGAGGCTTTTTTTATGTCCGTCATTTAAGGGCTGTAGTTTAAATAAAACATTACATGACTAAAACTTCTTTTCTTCAACCCCTATAGTCACGATTGTATAAGGATGACTTGGGAGAACTCAGCACCTGCAAGTGAGGTTAGCAACCAAGGTAAGTAGTGATATAATGTCCTGATAATTGATATTTTATGAAAGGGTTACATTATGGCTCGTACCGCTAGCGCATTGCACATTTTAGTAAAACATAAAGAACAAGCTGAGGACATTATTGCCAAGCTTAAAAAAGGCGCTAAGTTTGATGTACTGGCCAAGCGATACTCGACCTGCCCATCAGGTAAGAAAGGTGGCAGCTTAGGTGAGTTTGGCAAAGGCGATATGGTAGGGCCATTCGATAAGGTTTGCTTTACCGGCGAACTATTTACTCCGCATCTAGTAAAGACCAAATTTGGCTGGCATGTCGTAAAAGTCCTTTATAGAACTTAAGCATTGGCGTTTTGATTGTAAGCCGACTGGAGTATGCCTCAAATATTGTCCTGATTCGCATATGCTTTAATATCGTGGTAATTATGTGCGAATCAGGACTTGATGTTTGATCGACCTAACCCTTACGTCAAATTACCCTTATTTTACTTAAGCAGTATTTTACTTAAGCAGTTTTCTACGAGTTAAGGTCAGATATTGAGGTGGCGAGACAAACTGTAATCAGCCTTTAAAACCCCTAGGTAGTTCAGGTGCAGGCAAGCGCTTCATATCAGAGTCAACATTACCGAAACGCTCATGGCCATTATTCCAATCTATAATAGATTGCTCAATCTCAGCTTTGTTATCAGCAACGAAGTTCCACCACATTAGCACTTGGCTATTAAGCGGTTCGCCGCCGATAAACATGATACGTGTGCCTTTTTTGGCAGCCAACTTAATACTTTTGTTATTGGCGACATCGCTATCATGAAAACGGAATAACTGGTCTTGTTGACAAACCTTGCCTTCTGAAACCAAGATACCGTACTCAAAGCCCGGCTCTAAATTTATTATGCCACTACAGGTACAATAAAAAGGATATATAATTGATGCATCTAAAATATGAGCAATGAAAACATGGATATCGAAGGCAATACTGCTGATCAAATAGAAATTATCTATGAAGATGAGTATATAGTAGCGATTAATAAAGAAGCTGGTCTGTTGGTGCATCGCAGTTGGCTGGACAAAGATGAGACACGCTTTGCCATGCAGCTCACCCGTGATGCGGTAGGCTGCCATGTGTTTCCAGTACATAGGTTAGACAAACCCACATCAGGTGTGTTGTTGTTTGCTAAGAGTTCATCTGTGGCACGTAGCCTTACCGAAGCGTTTACTGAACGTAAAGTGACCAAGCAATATTTGGCCGTGGTGCGCGGCTTTATGTCTGAACAAGGTACTGTTGATTATGCGCTTAGCTTTAAACCTGATGCCATTGCCGATAAATTTGCCAACTTAGATAAACCTGCTCAAGAAGCGGTGACTCACTGGCAGAGTTTGGCACAAGTTGAGCTGCCATTTGCAGTATCAAAAAAGCATGCCACTAGCCGCTACAGTCTGGTGCGCTTAACGCCTGAAACTGGACGCAAACATCAGCTGCGTCGGCATATGAGACATGTATTCCATCATATCGTGGGTGATACCAGTCACGGCGATATACGTCATACACGATTTTTTCGTACTCACTATGATTGCACACGTATGTTGCTGCATGCTCAGATTTTGGCGCTCAGCCACCCCGTCACTGGTGAGCCACTAGTACTAACAGCAGGATTAGACGATCAATGGATGCGTATCTTAGAAGAGTTCTCTTGGGTAGACAGCGCTAAAGCCTAAACTTATCTAAAATAGTCAGTGAAAAAGGCTAAAATACGGCTGCTAAAGGTTCGGTTCCCTAGTGAGGACTTGAATCTTAGACTGTAAGATAATGGTATCAGCGTTTTAACTAGCTGAATTAATCACAGTGTACTTCATGGTGTACCTATCATACATGTTCTGTCTATGGTCAGTGCGCTACATAGTAGCTATACTCAATATTTACTTTATATTGCGGTTACTTTAAATTCGTCACTGTAGTTTCTTACTTTCTTGGTCATGATAAACTCCGATTAATACGCTTAGTTTACCAAGTTTACTTGTACGGTTTCTTCAGCATAGCTCATAAGGATGTAAATGATGAGGAAAATATTTAGGAATAAGCTCGTCGTTTATTGTTTGATTGCACCAAGTATAGGAGGCTTTATTTTTATATTGTATATATTGCTCACAACACAAATGAATAAAAATTTTTATACTCATAATGATTTATGGAGTGGTCTTTTATTTCCTTTACTTGGGTCACCTGTTTTAGGTTTAGTGTATTGTGTTCCAGCTTTTATAACTTATATTTTTTCAGAATTATTATTCTTTTTAAAATTTAATAATAAAGCAACAGAGGTAGGACTGATCTTAATTTTTGGAGGAATAGTATCTATGTTATTCACTTTGATAGTAATTCCTTACTCTAGTCCGAGCTTGAGGTTAATGACTTTTTTCATTGGTATTATTTGTTCTGGAGTGGCTGAATATATTTCATATTATAATAGATCTCTTGCGTAAGTTGGCTTTATCCATTAGAAGTCAATAAAATGGAACCTTTACAAGGAATCTTGTAAATCATCTAAAAATTATCAGTAAATATTTTTGTACTTATCGATTCAAAGTAAAGATTGTAAATTAGGGTATACCCTAAACTGTTGTTAGGTATTAGCGAAATTAATGGTTTAGCTTTATTAGTATACGATATTAATATCAGGTGCAATAGCCTTAAGTCTCTCTACTTGCTTTAAGGATGTTTTTTTATTTAAAAGTATTTTTCGCAGGGAGCCAAAAATCTGTTTATTACTAAAAATATCCAAATCGTTTAAACCGTCCAGACCACTGATGTGTATTTTTTCTACGTGTTTAAAGCTATTATTTGCTACCCATATACAGAATAACTTATCTATCATATCTTCATTTATACGTAGAGATACAAACTTATCAAATATAAAATACCGATAGTTCTCGATTAACTCATACATTTTTGGTAAAGGAATTGGACAATCAAGGTAGTTTTTTGAGGTAAGAATGTTGCCTATGATTGTTAATTTACCTATTGTATTTTCCTTCGATATATACTTGATAGAAATATCCTCAAGTTGATTGGTTTCTTTACAAGTTTTACCATACCCAAAAGTTACATATTCTTTACTGGTGTTCGAATAGTTGAAACCTGACTGCTTATCCTCATATCGAAGCTCAAACATAGATGGCTCATGGGGTTTTGTCCTCCACATGATCTGATTTTCTGTTTCGCCATTTTCAATGGTATAGATCTCTCTATCACAGATACCTTCATCAAAGGTATATGACATACCTTGATATAACTTACCTTGATAAAGTTGTGGTATCGTGCCACAACCATACTCATCTAAGTCCTCATTACAAAATCCTGTAGAGTCAATATTAATAGGCGAAGGCAATCCTATCTGACAAGGTGAGATATAAAGTAAATCGATCTCACCTTCCTTAACTTCATAGGCTTCTAACTGGTTATTAGGTTTATCGAAAAAAACAATGCCTGTGTAAAGCTTACCGTGCTGAGACCATTTACCATTATTTTTATTTAACAAGGTTGATTTCAATCGTTGCATATTACTCATGTTAATCTTCTCTATAAGAGGAGCTATTAATCGTGCCAGTAGAAGCGGTAATGCTAGAATCATTCATTTTAAGATATACCTACACCGAACCAATCAGGTACGGTACCCTATACAGGAGTCAAACTGACAGTACTAACGGTAGGTAGGTCATTATGATTAAGCTGTCTGATTTAAATACCCCATGTTTGTTTCTACAAATTCTTCCACATAGTTAAATTATTCTTCAAGCGATATTGACACTTTAGTTGGCAAAATAGATAAAAGATCATTGTAATCCTTAATATCTAATAGGTTTCCTGCTACTAGTCCAAATAAATAGCCTTGCCAAATAAGTGAACCTTGATAAGGATCGTTACTTATTCGCAGATACTCATGAATTTCTTCTTTAAAGTCATCTTTACTGTACTTAAATATCATAATTGCTATCTATTTTTTTGTATTACTTAGTCAAGTTCTATATCTGATGGCTCACCCAATAAGAAATCATAGCATTCTTGGTTTCCGACTTGCGGTAAAAGAGTATATAGCTCATTATCGCCTTCAATCAGACTAAATTCTAATAAAGCAAACAAGTAACCTTGCCAAAATAACGCAGTGTCATCGCAAAAGTTGTCTAATTCTATCTGCTTCTTAAGCATTATTTTGACGTTTCCAACATTCAAGCTTGTATTTTCCATAGCTACCTCTTTTGAAGCTTACCAATAAAAATAACCTTAGAGCGTTCGAATGAGCCATGTTGACACAAATTACCACCACTAGGACCAGTTTTATAACCTAGTATTTTCTATACATTTTCAAAATAGCAGAAACAGGCTTTTTTAGATTATACCCCAGCGGAACCAGCTATTTCACCCCAAAAACCTATTAACAGACTACTTAAAACAGACTGGTATAATGGAACCACTTATAATGGCCTTTTTGAATAGTTATATCTGTTAGGCTTTACACGAGTACTTTATATTCTCATAATACACTTAAAAGATAATCTCTTATACTACGCTCCAAAACCTCAAACTTTTCAAAATACCTTTCTATCAAGTCATCAATATCTTGTAGCACTATGTATATAGGCCATTTAATGATTATTAGCCGTTTTTTGGTGATCATTTTATCAAAAACCTTTTGCACAGCTCTGTGACTACGCTCACGGATATTAGTCTCATTTAGACTTATGCATTTTTTTAAGAGTTAAAGGATGATAAGAGAATAAAAAAACGCAGAGCACCATTTGATGCCCTGCGTTCATTAGACTGAACTGTACTTACAGGATACTGCGTCTAAATTGTAGATAAGCCGCTGTGATCGCTGCCGCATTCTCTATCTGCGGATAATGACCTAACATAGGCATATTGGTTATATCAGCGTTGGGTATCAGCTGGCGATAACGATCAATCATATGCTGACCTGAGATAGGATCTTTGGCGCCAGCAATCAATTTCACAGGTACGGTACTGTTGATAATCGCGCCTACCCATCGCTCGCGGTACTGCTGACGTTGGGGCATATAGTTAATCAGCTTATGCATCACACCCAATCCATCATTGTGATTTAACAGCTGCCATAGCGTATCTATCACCTTTACTGTGGGCTGCGTGTCAGGGCCAAATATCCGTTGTAAGCTGCCCGCAAATTTCTGCTTATTAATCAGCTTTGATACTAGAGGGCCTAATGGCGATAGCAGTAGTTTCTGTACCAAGATAGGTTTGTGCGTCTCAGGAAACAGACCACCGTTTAAAAAGCATACGCTAGCAATGTGTCGCTCAGCGCTCCCTTCGACTTGTCTTGCTAGTAACTCCTGAGCCACCGTATCACCATAGTCATGCGCTAATATATGATAATCACTGACGTCCAGTTTTTCTAAAACCGCTTGATAAATATCAGCCTGTTCACTGATTAGATAGCGCGCGTTTTTGGGTTTATCTGATAACCCAAACCCTAGCATATCGAGTGTGATGACATAATAATGTTCGGTTAGCGCATCCCACATGCCCTCCCAATCCCAACTGGCACTAGGGTAACCATGAATCAATAGCAGTACAGGCGCACTTTTATCCCCTGCATACCGAGTAAAGATTTGATGCCCATGAATAGTTTCATATTGCCCCTGCCGTTGCCACTCATTAAGAGTTATCATTAGAGACTTACTCCTCAAATGACGGGTCGGTGCGGCGCAATTTTCTCAACAATGCAGGCCATGCGATATCGCCATTCGCGCCACGGGTGACTTGCTCTGATGCAGCTTGGATACCGGCCAATATTTGTGCTGGTATTGGCGTCAAGGTACCACCGCCGCTCTGTGCTTTGATCTGAATCTCGCAAGCTCTTTGCATGATATACATGTATAAGAACGCATTGGCGACCGTATCGGCACAGGTGAGCAGACCATGGTTACGCAAAATCATAAAGTGAGCATCGCCTAAATCAGCAACCAAACGTACTTTTTCTTCAGGGTTTAATGCGACGCCTTCGTAGTCGTGGTATGCCAAGTTAGATAGTGGAAATAATGATTGTTGCGAGATAGGTAGCAGGCCTTTTTCTTGCGCTGAGACGGCAACACCATCATTTGTGTGCAAATGAATGACGCAATGCGCATCGTCGCGAGCCTCGTGCACAGCACTATGAATGATAAATCCAGCTGGATTTACGTCAAACTCTGACGGCGCTACTTTCTCGCCTGCTTTATTAACCTTGACCAAACTAGAGGCGGTAATCTCTTCAAATAACATCCCGTACGGATTGATTAAAAACTCATCCTCAGTACCTGGTACGCGCGCAGAGATATGAGTGAATACCAAATCATCCCAGCCATAAGAGGCAATCATTCGATAACAGGCGGCAAGATTTACGCGCATCTGCCACTCTTGTTCGCTCATATTATGGTGTACACTCGAGGTTGAATCGGTCGATGTCGCGGTTTGCATAGTTGTTTGCATGGTGTATTCCTTTACTGTGTTAGATATCCTGAATGATTACTTTACACCATTTTATAAAACCAAATCTGTCAAAAACATTACACTTATGAATATCAATCATTATTTAAATAACGACCCATGGTTTAGTCAATTACCAGCCATTGTGCAGCCACTACTGGCAGGCGATGCGGTGCTAAAGGTATACCAAAAAGGCCAAATGATTCATGCCATCGGTGACAACGATGATGCGGCGCTACACTTTGTCGTGTCGGGTACCATTAGGGTCTGTAATGTGAGCGCTAGTGGCCATGCCATGACGTTGGCGCATCTATCTAGTGGTGAGTGGTTTGGTGAAATATCTATCATAGATGACAATCCTCGCACCCATGATGCGTGGACGATTAACAAAGTAACGCTAATCTCAATCCCAAGAAATCTCGTCATTCAGACAGCGCAATTGCATCCAATTTTATACAAGCACCTCGCGCTTATAACCTGCGAGCGAATCCGCCGAGCATTTGATTGGATTGACGATGCTACCTCACTCAATACCTCAGCGCGATTGGCTAGCATGCTGATTGGGCTGATTGACACTTATGGTAAGCAAGTGAATGGTGATATCAAAATAGATCTGCGCTTATCGCAAGAAGAGCTTGGTTTCATGCTTGGTACTACCAGACAAACCATCAATAAAATCATTCAATCATGGCAAAAGCAGAAACTTATAGATATGCATTATGGCTTTATTACTATAAAAGACAAAACTCAGTTAATGGTAATGATGAATCCTGCCTGACTTAAATATATAAAATCATCTCAGAAAACACCCCAACCTCTAACTTATTAGAGTTGGCATGAACCGCCTTAACATCTTCTTAACAGACCACTTGCTATGGTAAGGAATGACGTTTCCTACCATCTGTTGAGAAGTATCTGTATGTCCATACCTCAAGTCATCAAGACCAATGTGCTAAAAATCAACGCACCCAACGCCAATACAAAGACCAGCTACCTTAGTAAGCTCTATGATCGTGAGATAAGTCTCAGTTATCTTATTATTATCGTGGCTTTATATTTGGTAGTGACTGCAAATATTGCGTTCTTTGAGCAGGTGCTGGCTGTCTATCCATTTAGCAAAAACGTCGGATTTATCCTGTCTATTATTGGCTTGTTATTTGGACTGATGTGGCTGGTATTACAGCTGCTGTGCTATCGCCCAATTGCCAAACCCGTACTAGCTACGTTGCTGATTATCGCTGCCATCTGTGGTTATTTTACTAGCGCCTATGGAACGATATTTGATACCAACATGTTGATTAACAGTCTGGAGACCGATCAAGCAGAGGCGATGGGATTGTTTGCCCCCAGCATTGTCATTCGTGTGCTGCTACTGGGCGTGTTGCCCGCCTTTATCATTAGCAAGATACGGTTGAAACGCTTTACTTGGCAACGCAGTATTCTACAAAAAACGGCAACCTTGATCCTATCTGTTGCGCTAATCGCCGTTTGTATTTTGCCGTTTGGTGACCAGTACGCCAGCTTCTTTCGTCAACATAAACAAGTTCGCTCTTATGCCAATCCGATCACGCCTATTTACTCTACGATCAAACTTGGCGAAAACTATGTCGATGAGCTACGCCGTCCTGATAGTTTGACGCTGCATGCGACAGATGCAAAGCGTGTGGCACCTGCTGATAGTGTGAGTGGCAGTGCTAAACCAAAACTAATGGTATTTGTGGTTGGCGAAACGGCTCGCGCCGATCATTTCGGTTTGAACGGTTATACACGCAATACCACACCGCTGCTCTCAAAGCAGTCAGACCTTTATAGCTTTGAAGATGCTGTCTCCTGCGGAACCTCTACGGCCTACTCCGTACCTTGCATGTTTAGCTATGCAAATCGAACAGACTACGATATCGATACCGCTAAGTATAATGAAAACGTACTAGATACGCTCAGCAAGCAAGGGGTCAATGTCATTTGGCGCGACAATAACTCTAGCTCAAAAGGCGTGGCTGATCGCGTTACTTTTGAAGACTATAAAACAGCTGACACAAACCCCAACTGTGATGTCGAATGCCGAGATATCGGTATGCTTGATGGTTTTGATGAACTGGTTAAATCAGGCAGCTCACAGAAAGAGATGCCGAAAGACACGCTTATTTTGTTACACCAAATGGGTAATCATGGTCCCGCTTATTATCAGCGCTATCCTAAAGAATTTGAAAAATATAACCCTGTCTGCATGACCAATGAGCTGTCTAAATGTGATGCTCAGTCTGTGATAAATGGTTACGATAATGCGATTCGTTATACCGATTACTTTTTGAGTAATGTGATTGATACGCTAAAGCCTTATGAGCAAGATTATGATGTGGTAATGGTATATATTAGTGATCATGGGGAGAGTTTGGGTGAAAATAATATCTACCTGCACGGCTTGCCCTATAAGTTCGCACCAGATGCACAAAAACACGTGCCTACGATAGTTTGGTCGCCCAATAGTAATAGTATCGATACTGAAAGTCTTTCTAGTATGGTCAATCAGCCAGTGTCACACGATTTTATTACGCCGACATTGCTGAACTTTTTTAGTATTACGACCGATGAGGTGAAAGGTGCACCAACCTTTTTTAAACTGGGTCATTCTAATTGATTGGCTAAAAGTGAGTTATTCCAAAGAATTTATTAAAACAGCTCACTACATTCGTTTTATATCGTTCAGTCCTTTTAGGTAACCACTATTTTTTAGGTCAGCATCATGTACAAAATACTCGTTATTGAAGACAACCCCGATATCGTGGCCAATATTTATGCTTTTTTTGAGCCAAAAGGGTTTGAGTTGGACAACGCGCATAACGGCTATAGCGGGCTAACACTTGCCTCAAACAATCGCTATGATGTAATCCTGCTAGATGTAATGCTACCAGGTATGGATGGCACGCAGCTGTGCAAAAAGCTCAGAGAAGAGTTGCATGATAAAACGCCCGTGCTAATGCTCACGGCTCGCGATACAATCTTGGATAAAGTCGCTGGTTTTGATAGCGGCGCTGATGATTATTTGGTCAAGCCGTTTTCGTTGGTTGAGTTGGAATGTCGTATCAAAGCGCTCATACGTCGCCATGAAGACGATCATTTTGCCCACAGTATTGCCGTCGGAGCGTTGTCCTTAAACAATAGTGAGCATACTATTATGCGTGAGGGACAATCACTGAAGCTTACTCCCACTGGCTTTAAAATATTGCACATCCTAATGAGTGCAGCGCCTAGAGTCGTCAGTAAAACTGAGATTGAAGAAAAAGTGTGGGGGCTAGACATACCCAGTAGTGATGCACTGCGCACCCATATGCATAGCGTGCGCGCACAGGTTGATAAGCCATTTGACATACCCATGATAGTCACAGTACCTGGCGTAGGTTACCAAGTTGTTGACCCTAATAAATCAGCAAACGCGTAGTCATGATTGCAGTATGAATTGAATAAACCTTATCCAATTTACTAATCGACTTACCGTACCATATTTCTCGCTCTATTATATATAGCCCTGTTATATATCGCCTTATTCTATTAGGTTGTCCTACGCCATGCTCAATATAGACTCGATAGCCAATAAGTTCAGACTGTCTTACTTCATATTCGCGTTATTACTGTGCGCAGCTTTTGTCAGTATTTTCTTGTACGCAGAGAGCCGAATAGAGCAAGATTTGGTCAAGGCTCGCCTATTGCAGCAGCTAGAGCTTAGTCAAGAAAAATACGGTGACCAGCCTATTTATGTCGCTGACCCAGGTATCAAGATTTATCGCTATGATAAAGCACCTGCTAGTTTGCAAGCGATAGCCAATGACACGGTGCAAGAGACTTCTGTCACTGTTAATAAGGCCTCTGGAGCAGGTCATGCCAACCTGCATCTTTTTGCCTATACCCAAGACGGTCAAACCTATATTTTGACTTACCTAGAAAACACCGAAATGGTGATGGGAAATTACCCAGTCTTGGCGATATTTGAGCACCTAGAAGACATTTTTGCAGATACGCTAAAAGTAGCCGTGATTCTAAGCTTACTTATCGCCGCTATTTTTTCCCAATTGTCCTCTAAACAAATCATCAAGCCTTTACTAGATTTGAAGCGAGCCGTCGAGACCGACCATCATAACTTAAGCGACTTGACACACTTACCATCTGAGGTTGGTGTCTTGGCACGGGCTATCGATGAGAAAAACCACAAGTTAGAACAGTACCTCAAGCGCGAGCAACTGTTTACTGGTGATGTCAGCCACGAGTTACGCACGCCATTGACTATTATCATGGGGGCTTCCGAGGTGTTGGCCTCGCAACTAGACGCTGACAGCCACTTAAATGAGTTTACCAATCGTATTAGCACTACTGCCAAAGAAACTTCTGAGATTATCACCGCTCTGCTTCTACTATCGCGCGCGCCTGAAAAGTTAGATGCACCGCAAACCTCTATTAACAGTATCGCTTTAGCGGAAATGCAGCGCCTAAAATACTTACTGCGGTATAAGTCTGTTACTTGTCAGGTAATTGCTGAGCAGGAATACAGCGCTTACGTACGCCCCGAACTCCTAAAAATGGCATTGGGCAACCTCATAAAAAATGCGTTTCAATATACCGATGATGGCGAAGTAACCATTACTATCGATGACGAAAAAATCATGGTGACTGATACTGGCTTAGGTATTCCTGAAGCGATGATGCCTCTATTATATGAACGGTTTGAGCGATTAGAGTCTCAGTATAAAGACGAGCAAACAATCCTGTTGTCAGAGCATGAGACAAAACATAAGGTTGAAGGATCAGGTCTAGGGCTCAGTATCGTCCAGCGTATCATGTCGCATATGGGTTGGCAGCTCACTCACCAAGCCAATCGCTCAGGTGGTAGCACCTTTAGTATTTATTATAAGTAACCTTGTGATAGTCCAAAGATATCTTCACCTCCCAATCATAATTGCTGATTGGGAAATGAAAAATTTAAACACCCATTACGCTTTAATCTCATCCATCTATTTCCTCTTAACGTTTTCTTAACCTCTCCCGTCTTATACTCAGGCTATCTTAATTTTAATAGACCGTTAAGAACGCCCTATGAAGCAAATTACTCATACCAACCTTGTAGACCCATCAGCCGAGCATAGTTCTATCAATCAGACGACGCATGATAATGCACTCGCAGCTGATAGCTTTGCAAGTCATGCCAAAGGTAAAACGGGAATCCTTCGCATTATAAAAGCCACTGGCTACTCTATAGATGGCTTTAAAGCCGCATATAAATTGGAAGCGGCTTTTAGACAAGTTTTGTGGCTCAATCTTATACTGCTAGCTGCTGTCATCGTTATGCCTTTTGCGCTTGGTATAAAAATGATGCTGGTCGTCGCTTCTTTTTTATCTTTGATTGTTGAGCTAGTCAACACAGGTATCGAAGCTTGCGTTGACCATACTTCAACCGCCAAACACCCGCTCGCAAAAATCGCAAAAGATGTCGGCTCTGCGGCACAGTTCTTAGCGTTAAGTTTGTTAATGGTTTTATGGGTAATGGCGTTGTCTGCTCTACTTTATTAAAGTCTGATCTACTTTATTAAAGCATGGCGAGCACTCGCCTAACAGCACAATGCGCTGCTTAGATAAACAATAAAACGAAGGTCGTATTAAGAACTATCAACATCGCATATACGTTATCAGGTGTAGTCATGACTTCAGAAAACAACGCAGTGACTTGGGACTGGCTAAAACTACTGTGCGTGACCATCATGGCCACCTTAGTTTTTGAGCATAGCCAATTAGATGTACGCATCAGTGAGCTTTTTTATAACAATGGTCACTGGCTACTCGAAAAGGGCGCGCAGCCTTATGCATTTATCTTTTATGATTTGCCCAAAGTATTATTGTTTCTATTGGCTGTCTATCTCATAGCGGTTTTAATCATCAAGTACAGACAATCAAGGCTTAATGCTACTGCCCTAAGCTGCAATAAGCTAAATCGCAGTAAGCTCAGTCATAATAACCTTGATCAGTTTCTGCTTCCTTTACCTATGCGCGAGATAAGCTACCTACTGATTATATTGGCGATTGTGCCTACTACTATTGCCACGCTCAAAGGCGTCACTCATATTAGCTGCCCAAATGATTTGGTTATTTTTAATGGGGATTTGCCCTACCTCAATCTTTGGCAAAACATCGTAGCAGCAACGCCTGCCAGATGCTTCCCAGCGGCTCACGCCAGCGCAGGATTTTCTTTATATGGACTGGCTTTTTTACCAACATTAAGAAAATACCGCTATCAGATAGTCATATCAGTAACTATTTTGGGCTGGACAATGGGACTGTATAAGATGCTGTTTGGCGATCATTTCTTTAGCCATACATTGGTCTCAATGCTGCTGTCATTAACCATAGCCTGTGCGCTCGCAGCCCTATTTTTCAAACAATCGATTAAGAGTAAGGCACACAGCACCAACGACGATAAAAGACATATTGGTCTTAGCTTGTCTAGCATTGAGCACTCTAATACTTAAAGTTGGCACTTAGGTTCAGTACTTATGCATCAGTACTTTGAATGGACGTTCGGGCATGACAGAGTTGTTCATTATCTCTTTACTAAAATAGCACTACTAAGTATTTGAAAAACCCTGTATAAATAATTGACAATCATTGGCTTATTGTTAAGCAAACGCAAGGATAGCGCTTGTGAATGAGCTCCTCCATATCAAGAGGCGGTAAAGGAATGTAGCTATGCGCTTGTTGTCTATTAGGTCAAAACCGTCGCATATCTATTCTTTTTTGACCATTTTATTATTGCTCGTAGGCACTGCAAGTAGCAGTCAAGCTGCCAGTTACGCTATTAATCCTGCCAGCACTCATATCCGATTTGCTATCGAACACTTTAAGAGTTCAGCCACGACTGGTGGTTTTTATAATATCAAAGGTCAATTGCAATACGATCCAAACTTAAGATCAGGCGAAATCTCATTGATCATACCGATAAACTCCTTAAATACGGGCAACCCTTCTTTTAATAATAGCCTAACTGGGCCTGAATTTTTTGATATGCAGAGGTTTCCTTCAGCGCAGTTTGAATCGACAAAATGGCATTTTAATCAAGATAAAAAAAGGCCGCAGGTCTCACAAATAGATGGCCAATTGACACTGCATGGCGAGACCCACCCAATTAGCCTAACCGCGACTAAGTTTAATTGTTATCTAAATACGAGCATCAAAAAAGATGTTTGTGGGGGTGAGTTCACTGCTACGATTAATCGTACAAAATGGAATATCAATAAATTCGCTTGGTTCGGACTGACCAAAAACCTTGACTTAAGTATCAAGGTCGAAGCCGCCAGACAGTAGTATTTTTAATGTTTCGCCACTGTCTTAATAGATACGGGTAGTGATTTGCAGAAAGCTTAAAAAGGAATTAGACATGATTCATCGATATTATAAGGACATTGTGAAGCCACTTTCTGCAGTCATGCCAGCATTGTCATTTTCAGTGGTCATAGGATTTGGCGCCTCTACCGTAGCGATGGCCGCTGGCGTCAGTTTCCAAGAAAATACTTTGCCTAGCAGCACAAGCTTACCCAATATCAGCCCCACCAATAGTGCGCTTGCCAATCGCGGTGCTTACGTGGCTCGTACAGCCGACTGTATGGCCTGTCACCGTGAAAATTATAGTGGCGGCGTGCCGATTGAGACGCCCGTTGGCAATATTTACTCAACCAATATCACACCCTCTAAGAAATACGGTATAGGTAATTATACTGAAGCTGATTTTAAAAAAGCCTTGCAAAAAGGTCGCACACCAAATCATCAGCTTTATCCTGCTATGCCTTACCCGTCTTATCATGGCATGACAGATGAGGATATCAGCGCCTTGTTCGCGTACTTTCAGACCGTTCCTATCGTAGACAAACCACCTGAAAAAACCACTCATTTGCCTTTCCCGTTAAATATTCGTAGCTTAATGCTGGCATGGAATGTCATCAATGTGCCCTCTACTGAAAATCGCTCAGGGCTAACTGAAACTCAGCAGCGCGGTGAATATTTGGTCAATAACTTAGAGCACTGCGGTACCTGTCACACCCCGCGCAACTTAACCCAAGGCCTAGATAAAGACCACTATTTATCCGGCGCACCACTTGGCAAATGGTTTGCACCGAATATCACCCCTGACAACGACACAGGTATCGGCCTTTGGAGCGAAGTGGATATCGTAAATTATCTACGTACAGGAACGCTTGATAAGCGCGCTTACGCGGGCGGGCCAATGGCAGAAGCCGTGGCGCACAGTATGCGCTACCTAACCGACGAAGACCTTATAGCGATGGCTGACTATTTAAAAGTCGTCCCAGCCATTAAGACCGATGACTATTTGATACCTGTCAATATTTCTCGTCTACCGCAACCAGTCAGCGATTCTATTACTTACGACTTACTTGAGCAAAAAGACTATCTGGCACATGCCAAAACCAATACTGTCAGCAGTGCCAACAATAGCGGTCTGAACAGCAACACGCCAAAAGAGTTGTATCTGACACATTGCGCTAGCTGTCATGGGGTCGACGGTTACGCCCAGCCCGATGCACGCTACGCCTCCATCGTTGGTTTGAGTAGTATTCGCCGCGTAAAACCTGATGCGCTCGTTGGCGTAATTGCCTTTGGCGCGAAAGGTGCCTTTAACACAGCACCAAAAATGCCTGGTTTTTCAGAAGACTTAAGCCCTGCGCAGATTGCTAATATTACTAACTACGTACGAGTCAAATTTGGTGGTTTATCAAATAGCGATGTTAGTGCCGCTGAAGTCACGCGCGTGATAAAAGAAAAAAGTTAGCTATAAAGAATAGGCATAAATTAGTATTTTCAATAACACCGCAAAGACTCAGCACGATAAGGATAATCCTATGAATGACCTGCTCCAATCTCCCACGCGACGACAACTGCTCTCAATGATAGGCAAGACGGCAGGCGCGACCGCGATGTATCAAGCGATGGCCACGTTGGGGTTTGCATCTGAGTCGAGCTTCAAAGAAGAGATGAATCTGAAAGGCGCACCGGCTGGTGCCAGCATCCTGATTTTGGGTGCAGGATTGGGTGGTCTAACTGCCGCCTATGAGCTACGCAAAGCGGGCTACAAAGTGACCGTGCTTGAGTACCAAAATCGTGGCGGTGGCCGCAGCTGGACACTCAACAGCGGTGACAAATATACTGAACTTGGCGGTGCTGAGGTCACTTGCGACTTTAAAAAAGGCAATTACTTCAATGGCGGACCATGGCGACTGCCCATCCACCACTACGCGGTCTTTCATTACTGCAAAAAGTTCGGTGTGGCATTGCAGCCTTTTATCCAGACCAATGATCGCGCTTATCTGCATCGTACCAATCACTTCGATGGTGCGCCGCAGCGCTTGGGCGAAGTACAAAGCGATATTCGTGGCTATGTGTCAGAACTGCTGTCCAAAGCCGTCAATACAGGCAGTCTCGATAGTACGGTCAATAAAGAGGACAAAGAAAAATTACTCGAAGGTCTCAAGGGCTGGGGCGTGCTAGATAACAACTATCGCTATGTCAAAAGCCATGAAACGGGCAAGCATCGTGGCTATAGTGTATATCCCGGTGGTGGTCTGATGCCTGAGGCCAAACCATCAACACCCATACCGATGGACAAATTATTAGACTCAGGTATGTGGTCGGATATTTATAGCAACTATACCGTGCATGTGCATCAACCAACGATGTTTCAGCCTGTCGGCGGTATGGGGAAAATCGGTGATGCGTTCACACGTGAATGTCGAGATATGATTACCTTCAATGCCAAAGTCATCAAAATCAATCAAGACGAAACTGGGGTTACCGTTGACTATGTCGATAGCAACAGCCCTGACGGTATAGCCAAAACAGTGCGCGCAGGTTGGTGCATTTGTACTATCCCCTTGTCAATATTGACGCAGATTGATATCAATGTCTCCGCGCCAATGAAACAAGCGATGGCAGCCGTTCCTTATGACAGCTCGTATAAAGTAGGTTTGGAGTTCAAACGAAGGTTTTGGGAAGAGGATGAATGGATCTATGGCGGTATCACTTATACCGATATGCCTATCTCACAAATCTCCTACCCGTCACAAGATATGTTTAGCTCAGGCTCAGGTGTGCTACTTGGCGCGTATGGGTTTGGAGAGGCGTCGTACAAGTTTAACTCGTTGACTCCTAAAGAACGTATCAATGCCGCGCTCGCCTATGGCAAACAGATTCATCCGCAATATACCAAAGAGTTCCGTTCGGGCACGTCTGTCGCATGGCACCGTATCCCTTGGTCGCTTGGCTGCTACGGTATCTGGAGCGAGTCAAGTCGTGAGCAGTATTATCAAACATTATGCGAGATAGACCACCGGATTGTGTTAGCAGGTGAGCATTGCTCACATATTCCTGCATGGCAAGAGGGCGCGATATTATCCGGTATGGATGCTGCCAAACGCTTACATCAAAAGGCCAAGAAACTTGGATAGCTAAAGCTAACTTTTGAGTAATAAGCTTTGAATAATAACTCTGCCTTTCAAGCAAGAATGATAACAATGAGACTAAGCACATTAGGAACAATTATGAACGTAGTGACATCAAACCCGATAAAATCATCTAGCTCGCTCAGCTCGAGCAAGGCAATAATGATGCTCATGGTCGGTGGGTCGATAGCGTTAACAACGTTGTCAGGCTGTAGTCAGTATAAGGCAAAAAACGCAGCCACTATCGCCAATCCACAAACAGCGCCCATGCTATTTAACAATAGTTTCGACAATCAGGCCAGTCGCAATCAGGGCGCATGGGGCGGCGTATATGTGTCCAAAGCAGAGTTGGCTGAGCCTACTACCAATATAGTCGATGTGCGCTCAATACCAAACATGAGTGAAGATACCAACATGCAGCAGTGGCTCGCAAAATTTGAAGGAAGCATACAAGGCAAGACGGGATTCCTTACCACCAATGGCAAAAAGCTCTATGATGACTCCTGTGCAGGTTGCCATATGCAAAAAGGTGAAGGTGCGCAAGGCGCAGGCTACTATCCACCGCTAGCCAATAACAGCAAGATGCAATCGAAATACTATATCATCAGTGTGTTAATCAATGGTCTACGCGGCATGCCATCATTCCACCGCATGATGAGCGATGAGCAAATAACAGCCGTCACACAATACGTACATAGCGATCTAAATAGCTTCACTGATATAGTGACCACTGCTAATGTCGCACAGCTACGCCATGATTTTCCACCAGGATCAGACCCTAGTGAGTGAGTAAAATACACGACAAACTAACTAGCTTTAACAACGCTTAGGCGGCACCGAATACGTGCCAACTACGTGAGCCACGATGTCATCACATCCTTCTGAATAAAGGGACACCTCGCCTACTATCAACGTGCGTCCTACTTTCATCAAGGTACATTCGGCGATAATACGAGCACTTGCTGATGGCTTACGCAAGAAATTGATGGTCAAACTCGTCGTCACCGTTAACGGGACAATACCGATTCTTCCGAGGATCGCCACATAAATGGCAACATCAGCGACGGCCATCATGACAGGTCCCGAAACTGTGCCACCGGGACGCAGCTCATTTACACCGATCTCGTGCGATAAAGTCGCGCCATTTTCGTTGACCGCCTCGACGACGCATTTAGTTTGGGGAAACTCCAATGCCATAAAGGCGCTGATTTCTTCTTTGGTTGCAGACATAACTCTTCCTTGAATTGAACTGTCCATGTTGATTCGTTTAATACATTTATAGGATCATTGCTAGATAGCAAAATCGAAACTATTTTCGCCTATGCTACGGTGCTCTTTTAATGCCCTAAATTACGTAATGACGATACATATCTCAATGTATCACGGGTGTACCTTCTGTACTAAAGGCAAATCCCTTGTTGCTAAAGTTACCGATCATGACTGCTTCTATCACTGGTTTGACGGTTTCATCCACACCTTCGACTTCGATGATAAAGTTAGCGCCAGAACCGCCTTTATCCTCTTCTTTTTCGACGATATAGTTCAGCGTGGCCATCGCTGGTAGCTCGATAGGGTTATCTAGATATGATTTGACCAATGCCCCATCTGTATCATAATAATCAATTTTATTAATATACAGTGACTTTTTGAGCGTGGTGTTACGTACACTCAGCGTCGCCGATAGCAGCACTTTGCGAGCGTCTCTATCGGTATAGATATCAGAATAAATCGGCACATAAAAGGTTTGCTTGTAACCAAACTGACTGTGATCCACATCTGAGGTAATCGCCAACTCTTTAATCGGATCTTTTTGATGCTCAGACAAAAGAACGTTCGGGTCTTGCGCGGACTGATCACAACCTGACAGTAGTGCCATTCTAGCGATCAGTAGGACAGATATACTTCGCTTATTCATAATCATTCCCCTATACCTTCTGGTATCACTGCGATGGCAAGCTACTATTTTATTTTCACACCCACACTACGTAAGAACTGATTGATGTGTTTATTGGCACCATAGATCACCAGTACATCGCGCTCTTGCAGTACTTGTTCAGGCGTCGCCAAACCTTGGATGCTAGGCTTGCTCTGCGTACGACCAAAACTGTCTTCATAATACTCATAGCGCAACGTACTAAGCAATCGGATATTGAACTTTTGCTCTAACTGTAAGTCGTCGACAGTCTTACCAATCAACACATTTGGAATCTTAATCTCTACCATGCTGAAGTTATCGCTCAATTCAAACGAATCGACAAAATAGCGTAATGACAGACGCTTGGCCCAGCGATTGGCCGCCTCTTTTTCAGGGTGAATCAAATCATCTACGCCGATAGCTTGTAGGACTTTTTCGTGTAGCGGATTGATACTACGGCTGATCAAACGCTTGGCTTTTAACGTCTTAAATAGCGCCGTTGCCATGACATTGGCCCCTTGATCTTCACCAATCGCTACGATGACAATATCAGTATCAACGATTGGTAATCCGCTAACCGTATACTCGTCCGTGGCATCCATACACAGCGTATGCGAAATCACTTCTTTGTAAGCTTCCACCCGTTGCATACTACTATCAATAGCAATCACTTCATGCCCTTGACTGGTCAATGCCGAACCCAATGATGCACCAAAATTTCCTAGCCCTACGATGATGTACTTCATAACTTATACAACCTTTTTTAATATTTTTTGCTATTTACTAAGAACGACATAGTCTGTTTACGACGGATTAGTTAACTGTTTGCGATGAATTAGTTAATCGTAATCTCTTCCGTAGGATAGCGATAATTACGTTGACGCATATTTTTTAGTAGCGCGATAAATATCGTCAGCATACTGACGCGGCCAACGAACATAATGACCGAAACCACTATTTTACTAAAATCTGATAAGTCTGCTGTCAGGTTTAAACTTAAGCCCACCGTGCTATAAGCTGAGAAGCACTCAAACACTACTTTAATCAAATCAAGCTCTGGCTGATCATAACTGATGAGTGTCACGCCCGTACCGATGACCAGTAGCGACAGCCACATAATAGAAAACGCGCGGCGTACAGAAATCTCAGCAATCTCCCGTTTAAACACCTCTATCTTGGTCTGTCCACGAGCTAGGCTCAATGTATTCAATAACGCAATCGCAAAGGTACTGGTCTTGATACCACCACCTGTCGAGTTTGGTGACGCACCAATCCACATCAGAAATATCGTCAGCATAACAGTCGGAAATGTAAGTTCACCCATATCAATCACATTGAACCCTGCCGTACGCGGGGTAGCCGCCGTAAAGAACCCTGTTACTAGCTTGCCAAGGAAGCTGGTATGGTCAGCGAGCACATTATTATATTCAAAGATCATCACCCCAATCAGACCAACTAGCAATAATGCGCCTGTGGTAATCAAAGTAATGCGGCTATTGATATTAAGTAACCAAGGCTGATAAATATAGCGTTGGTCATGACGATTTATCAGCCGCTGAGCACGATAACGTAAATACCTAAGCACATTGACCACGATGGTAAAACCCATACCACCGAAGATAAATGTCATCGCCAGAATCAGCTGTAGCGAATAATTAAAACGTAGCGAATCATCGTACAAGCCAGCACTAAAGGTAGAAAACCCAGCATTACAAAAAGCAGAAATCGCATGAAAGACTGAAAAAAATAACTGCTCAGACCAATCCATATTGGGTATGTCATAAATACTGATATAAATCAGCGCAGCCGCTACCGCCTCGACAGCAAATGTGACGTATAAGATAGACTTGAGTGTCGACACCACATCACCCATACCGCGCATGTAAGACATCTCGCTGATGCTGGCTTGTGTCTCATAGCTGACACCACCCTTAAAAAAATAACTAAAATAGGTCACAAAGGTCAAAATACCTAAGCCGCCAATTTGTATCAGACCCATAATAATGACTTGGCCAAAAGTCGTAAAATAGGTGGCAGTATCCACTACGATAAGCCCTGTCACACAAACCGCACTGGTCGCGGTAAAAAGCGCATCAACAAAAGACAGCGGCTGCGTCGTCGCATTGGGCATCATCAATAGCAATGCACCAACCAGCACCACGACTAAAAAGCTTAGAATAAAAAACTGCGCAGGATGTAGAAAGGTACGATTGAGATTAAAATTATGATCGGAGAGTTCGCGGACGAAGGTGACAAACACCGCTATCTTTATCGCGACAAAGCCATCAACGGCAGCAGATAGGCCCGAACGTACTAAGTCCGTAAAATGCGCGGTCAATAAAATGATAATGGCAATGCTAGTCAGTGCGTCAAAGACGGCGACTTTATTAAGCGTTAATGGCTTTTTGGTATAGATGTAACGACCAGCGGTCACCATAAAACTAAGGAAGATGATGACCAAATAGAAAATATGAAATACTTGCTGGAGCCACGTCGGTAGTGTAAAACCACTATCCAACAAGGCAATCGCTACCCCGATGACACTAATGAGAATCGTAAAATTGTTTAATAATCGATAACGCGTGGCTGCATTCATAGCCTGAGTCCATGACAACAATAACCACGATACTTATACTCCTTTTTTATCATATCCACAAAAAGTGATTTAAGTTAATCGTAACCAATTATTGAGTCATAGTAGCTATTGACAAGTTAGATACGGATAATCCGAGCGAGATAAGAAGTGCCCATTAGGCAGTAACGGCTTTAATAACTCTATAGTTTAATGCTATCGCTTATACACATTTATGAGACTTCTTCTTTTACTTTTGCTATTTTTACGCCGCCCCATGTCACTAATGCCACGCCAATCGCAATCAAAGTAGCGCCTAAAAATAAACCTTCTGGTGGCTGCTCTCCTTGCAAAAAAATAGCGACGGGCACGCCGATAATGGCTCCTACTGCGCCTAACAAACTCAGTAACACAGGCCCACCTGTCTTTTGCAATAAAAATAACAGTAAAAACTGTCCAGCAAATACGCATGCTTGTATAGCTATCATGCTTAGCGGCAACCAATCCTCTAAAGATACAGCAATAGAGAAATCTGACATCATACTAAACAAACCTAGCAGCAGCGCTGCCGCCATCAACATACCTGGAGCGAGTGCGCCAGAAGATGCATTATCAGGCCAGCGTAATGTCCTATATATATTGCCCATAGCGAGTAGCACTGGACCACAAAGCGCGATTAAAATCCAAAACACACTAGAATCTGGCGCAGAGAATTTATGTACGGCTAATGCCCCTGCTCCAATGAGTGCTGCGATGACTCCAAGCGCACGGACAATATAAAATTGCTCTATACGTAGTATCAGCGCGCCAAGATACGTTAGCAGTGGCGGCAATGAGAGGATTAAGGCGACGAAACCTGCGCCCACATGAGGAATGGCAGAAAATAATAATAAGTTAGCGGCCGCGACACTGACAAGCGCCGCGACAAAGTAATACTCTAAGCTGCGCGCATTAAGAGGAGGGAGTTCTTTTCTGATGAGCGCTATCATAAATAAAGTAACAGCAGCACCAGTAATCGACCAGAACAAAAACCCTAATGGGGTCAGACCGACATCGATAGCGTACTTTGCCACATTGGTCGAGATACCAGTGAGTGCGCCGCCTGCCAGTAGACAAAAAAAAGGCACCAGCCAAGTGGTCTTTTGAGTACTGGTTTGTTTGAGCGAATCATTCATCGAATATCCTATTGGATGACGAATTTTCTTAGTCATGTTTGATGGCTTTTGTATAGCTTACAACAACACCCTAATAGCTACTGGCAAAAAATGTCAGCAGGTAAGCTTTGTATAGCGACGGTTGCTGCATCCATTGCCCCAGCGACATAGCCAGGGAACTGCGCTGACCACTCACTACCACAACCTGTTAGACAGTCTTGCCACACGCCTTTCTTTGGCTTGGACGGCGGTGCTACTGCATGCTGACCGTTACCGCTAGCATCAGTGGGCATCGCTGTTAATGGATCCTGTGCCCAGTCCTTAAGATATTCAGCTTTTGGAGTACTCGCCTGCTCACCGAATAGTCGCACTAACTGCGCACGGCAATGTTCTTTTAGCACTGTATCAGAGACACTCTGTCGTACTTGAGCGGGAACACCAAAGAAACCAAACAATGCCCCATCGCCCTCTAGCGTAGAGGCATCATTTATCTCAGTGAGCGGCCCTATCGCACTGCGCGCGGCACCCGAGAGACCAGCATCTCGCCAAAATGGTGACTCATAAACAGCGACGTATTTGGCATGGGGAGCCATCCAAGTGGCTGTCTCGCGCCACTGTTCACTTAAGTCTTGCGGTAGCGCTGGCTGAAATACTATCCGACCTTCTACCAATCGAGGCGGTAACGCAAGTAGCACATGCTGTGCTCGGAACGTCGTCACATGTCTGGTCACATGCCCAGAGCTATCTTCACTCTGTACTTCGATATGTTGAGGCGTCTTGTTCAATTGCCTTACGGTTTGACCGGTCATAATACAACTAGCATCTAGGCGAGCATATAGCGCCTCAATCAAAGCGGCCATACCACCGACTAGACGCATAGAAGGTGGTTCGCTTTTACAACCTTGCATACGCACAGGTGGCTGGTTGGCAGCGCGCTCAACCATCATATCGCCTTCTTCGAACTGAGCGAAACGTGGTAAACCTAATGCCTCGATAAGACTGCTCAGCTGCGGCTGATACTCTGGCCAAAACCACGACGGCCCTAAATCAAAGCCGTCGTTTGATTTCTCATGATTAATACTTTGACTGCTAGCATTCTGAGCTACTGATGATTTGGCAACAGTGATACGCCCGCCCAATCTATCACGAGCCTCTATCAATATATAATCGATGCCTTTTTGTTCTAATAAAAAGGCGGCATACAATCCGCTTAATCCGCCACCGACGATCACCACTGGTACGTTTTGCATATCAAATACGTCCTATCTCATCAAGTACATTTAATCAGGACTACTCGATCAAAATTGTTCAAGTGAAACTACTCACCCAACAACTTAGTAAGCATCTCATCAATCTCAACCTTGAACTCTTTGTCTTCGATCTTATTGGCTGTGATTTTGGCATTTTGCAGACTTTGGATAGCAGCTTCTTTTTCACCTGTCTCAAGCTGTAGCACCGCCATAGAAAAAGCAATCGATGACATATGATCTTTTGAGTTAATGGCAGTAGCTTTGGCCAGTGCTTTGTCATAAATTACCAATGCTGCATCCAAATCTTCTGTGAAGTCAGCGAGCGTTTCCCATTGTTCTGGGTGGTCTTTGTCAGTGCCTTCATTATCGGTACAAATGGCTTTTAGTTCAGCATAAAACGCATCAAATTTTTCTTGATTACCGATACGGTCAGCCTCTAGTAACTCTTCTGCCAATTTATAAATAGATTTATATATTTTGGTATTGATCATTGCTTACAACCTTTTATTGACTTGGAGTATGGATTATTTGGTTAGGATTATAACGTAATTCTAGGGCGTGTCCTCATTTTAAAAATGGTGATAAAAATGAGATAAATTGCAGTCAAACAAGGAAAATAGCGTAGATAATATCGGGATATTAACCAGCTATTTAACGATGTTTGGCAAAATTTAGCCATTTTTAGCCCGTTTAGATATGATCAATTGAATTGAGGACACGCCCTAGCGGCTCAGATGTTTGCTACAGAGAAGAACACGATATTTATGTGGCTGTTATTAATATTACTATGAACCTTATCAAGGTTACTATTCATACTATAGTTGATTCAATTTAAAAGTAGTACAAGACAACCGAGTGCAAGTTATATATTAGTATGCTTAGCGAGGATGACGATGATGTAGCGGATTTATATAGACTTGACTATATTAGGGTTACAACTCGCGCCAGTGCAGCCACAGTCGCGTATCCAGCTCAAATTGATGATACTCAGGCTCCATATGGCAGCATAATTGATAAAACGCTTTGTTATGCTCATGCTCTTTGAAATGGGCAAGCTCGTGCACCACTATCATGCGCAAAAACTCTGGCGGCGCGTCTTTAAATAGGCTGGCTACCGTAATACTATTGTGCGATTTGAGCTTACTGCCCTGTACGCGTGATTGCGTCGTATGGATACCCAGTGCATGTTTTAAAACTTTCAATTTACTGCTATAGCTGACATTTGATAGCTGACCAATCTTACGCATGTATTGGGTTTTTATCTCATTTATATACTGATAGAGCGCTTTGTCGCTTTGGATTTGATGCTGAGTTGGGTACTTTTTTTCCAGATACTCGCCCAACCTACCATCATTGATAAGCTGAGCAGCTTGAGTTTGAATCTGTTCTGAGTAATGCGCTATGTACTTTAATTTGGTCACAAATGTATCCTTTGCTAATACGTTGCAGCGTATCAGTCGATCAATTTAATCTTAGGGAATTTTACCTTATATTTGCGGTGTTTGTTTGCCACTTATTTGGGATATATCCTCAATTCAAACGACAGTTATTTATAAATAGTTATCCATAAAAAAACCCCATAAGCTGCGTTCAACTTATGGGGGCATTTTTACTAATAGTTTTACTTAAAAAGTGTGTCTGATTAACGCTCTAAATGCAGATACTGCAAATGACGCTCGTACTGATTTAAGATATCAACCAATACCTGCTCTTTTGAGTAGCCAACCAAGTCATACTCTTGCGAGCCTTCGCTTAAGAACACTTCCGCACGGTAGTAGTACTCTGCGTGCTTGGTAGATGTGCTCAATGTAAAGTTAGGACGATGAGCTTTAATCAGATTGACTTCATAAATAAAGTCATCTTCATCGCCATGACCGACACGCAGTTTTAGACCATCTACCTGACCACTGTCTTGATCCATGCCTGCATCGATACCTTCACCGATACTAGCAAGGTTTTTGGTATCTAACGAGGTTTTGAGACCACCTGCTTTAAACTCTTTTTCGACCTCAGACATCGCTGGCATCACGACAGTATGCAGGAATTTCTCAACCTGTGCATGTCCTGGGAAGCTCACAATACGTTGCAAGCGCGCTTTCCAGCTCTTCCCGCTGTCCAATACATTTGCTGTGCCGATTGTACTGGCTTTACGCTTGTTGCCTTCTTCTTTTAGCGACTTCCACATAGACATCATGTAAAGCACAAGAATGATAGAGAATGGCAAGCCTGCAATGACAGAGACAGATTGCAATGAGGCAAAACCACCTGCAAATAGCAGTCCTAACGTAATAAGACCAGTGGCTGCTGCCCAAAACAGACGTAACCAAACCGGAGCATCGGTATCATTGGTCATACCTCTTGAACTCAAGTTCGCTAATACTAACGCGCCTGAGTCAGCAGAAGTCACAAAGAAAATAAGACCAATAACCACACCAGCAAATGACAATACTTCACTGTAAGGGAAGTACTCAAACAGCGCAAACATACCCATTGCCGCATCATTGACCGCGATTTCGCCCAGCTCTGTTGCGCCATTGGCAACCAAGTCTATCGCTGAATTACCAAAGATAGAGAACCATGCAAAAATAAACCCAAGCGGAATAAACATCACGCCAAATACAAACTCGCGCAACGTACGGCCACGGCTAATACGTGCAATAAATAGACCTACAAATGGTGCCCAAGCAACCCACCATGCCCAGAAAAATATCGTCCACCAAGATTTCCACTCGGCACCAGCAGCACCGTCATAAGCATAAACGTCAAAGGTTTTATAAATGATGGTTTGGAAATATTGACCGATATTTTGAGTAAAGGTATTTAATAGATACACCGTATTGCCCATTACCAATATGGCAAGCAACAACAGTATTGAAGACAACATGTTGAATTCAGATAGACGACGAACGCCTTTTTCGACACCTGTCATCGCAGAGATAGCAGCAGCCGCGACAACGCCGACGATGATGAGCGCCTGAACCGTTTTGCTAGATTCAATACCGAACACATGGGTCAAGCCAGCATTGGCCTGCAATACCCCAATACCCAAACTGGTCGCAATACCCATCAACGTACAGACGACACCAAAGGTATCAATACCATCGCCTAGCCAGCCCTTGATTAAACGTTCACCAAATATCGGTGTCAGCGGCGAGCGTAGCGCGAGTGGCATGTTTTTGCGATAAGCAAAGTAAGCCAGCGCCATACCGATCAGCGCATAAATACCCCAACCATGTAGACCCCAATGCAAAAAGGTTTGCGCAAGTGCTTCGCGCATGGCCTCAGCACTCGCAGGCTCTAGGCCTGTATGCGGGGTCAAATAATGCATCAAAGGCTCAGAGGCACCAAAGAACAACAGGTCAATACCGATACCCGCTGAGAACAGCATAGCCGCCCACGCTAAAAACGGGAATTGCGCTTTTTCGTGATCTTGACCAAGCTTTATATCGCCATACTTAGAAAAACCAACAAACAACGCAAAGATACTATAAGCGGCAACCACCAACATATAATACCAGCCAAACTTGTCTGATACCCAAGTCATGCTCGCGCTCAACAAGGCCTCACTATAATCTGGAAAAGCGATGGTCCAGATTATCAATAAAATAGAAATAATAGCTGAGCCCATAAACACGGTTTTGTTTAGGGTCAGAGGTTTCGTCACATCTTGTGATGGCGAACTGTACATAAAAGACCTCAATAAGTAAATTAAACAGGGTCCGATATTGCTTTGTCCGGCATCGTCTAATAGTAGACTGATGATCTATAACCGTATAACGTGGAACCAACCGCATGACGGACAAAGCAGTACCAATAAATAAAAAGCTAATAAAATTATAAACAAATTCAACCTGAACGGTATTCATTATTCTAATACGTTAGCGCTGATAGAAAAGGCCTCTACTTGGAAAGGCCTTTTGGTTAAAATTTTCTCATATCGTTATTTATTCAGTATCCTGTATGCAGGCTTATATCGCAGCCTACACCGTCGAGAGATAATCGCGCATTGGCTCTGAGCGCAGCGGTGCACCATTAGCCACGTAATAATCTGCCGTTGAACGTGGCAACTGTACGCCTCTCATCTTGTCGACGATTTTTTCTGCTAACATAATAGTCGTAGCATTGAGATTACCACTAATAATGTTTGGCATGATAGACGCATCGACGACTCGCAAGCCATCAATACCATGTACCAGACCTTCGCCGTTTACTACCGAATCGTTATCTTCACCCATCGCACAGGTACAAGATGGATGATAAGCCGTCTCACTATGATTACGTACGTATTCATCTAGCTGGGCGTCGGTGACCAAATCATCGGTCGGTGCAATCGCGCGACCACGATAAGGATCAAGCGCTGGCTGATGCATGATCTCACGCGTGATACGCATTGCAGCACGGAACTCTTGCCAGTCTTGATCATGCGACATGTAGTTAAACAAGATACTTGGATGCGCTTTCGGGTCACGTGATTTTAGTTTGACGCGGCCACGGCTTGGTGAGCGTAATGAACCAACGTGTGCTTGGAAGCTATGCGATTTCACAGCACTGCGGCCATCGTAGCGTACAGCTAGTGGCAAGAAATGATACTGAATATTTGGATGGGTGAACTTCTCATCGGTACGGATGAAACCGCCACCTTCGAATTGATTCGACGCACCAAGACCTGTGCCATTGAATAACCATTCCGCACCAATCGCAGGCTTATTCCACCATTTGTTGGCAGGCGCGATTGACACTGGCAGTTTACATTCATACTGCATATATAGCTCTAAATGGTCTTGTAAATTATTACCGACACCTGGCAGATCCAATATTTCAGTCACACCAGCTTCTTTTAACCACTGACCAGGACCGATACCTGAACGCTGCAGCAGTTGCGGTGAGGCAATCGCACCAGATGAGACAATCACTTCACGAGCGGCATGGAAGTTTTTGGTCTGGCCTTCGTGTTCGACTTTGACACCGACAGCGCGCTTGCCGTCAAATAAAATTACGTCAGTCAATGCACCTGTCAAAATCGTAATATTGCTACGCGGTTTGGCACGGTCAAGATAGCCGCGAGCCGTCGACGCACGGCGACCGTTAGGCGTCACAAAGCGATCCATCGGACCAAAACCTTCTTGCTGATAACCGTTTAGATCTTCGGTACGTGGATAACCCGCTTGTACGCCCGCTTCAATCATAGCTTGGAACAGTGGATTGACTCCTGGCTTTGAGGTAGTCATTTCAACAGGACCGCCCACGCCATGATAGTCGTTCTCGCCAGCGTCACAGTTTTCTAGCTTTTTAAAGTACGGCAAGCAATCCGAATACGTCCAGTCTGATAGGCCTTTTATCTTAGACCAGTCATCAAAATCTAGCGCATTACCACGGATGTAGCACATACCGTTAATCAGTGATGAGCCACCTAAGCCTTTACCGCGGCCACAGTCCATGACACGGTTATTCATATATGGCTCAGGATCTGTCTTATAACCCCAATTATAAGTCGTCCCTTGTAATGGCATGGCAAGTGCAGCTGGCATTTGGGTACGGAAGTCAAAACGATAGTCTGGACGACCTGCTTCTAATAGCAGTACCTTAATATTGGCGTCTTCGGTCAGACGCGTTGCCAGCACATTTCCTGCTGAGCCTGCCCCGACAATAATATAGTCATACTCAGGTGTGGTTGATGTCATAACATACTCCATAATATTGAAAAAACATAAATCGTTTAGGGTCAGTAAGGTGTCATAAAAAAGCTAAATAAAAGCTGATAAGAAACCTTACTGGCTTCGTTTTTCTCAATAAGATTGATTAAAATACAGATTCAAACGCACCCAACTCTACTTGGATAGATTTGGTCTGAGTATAGTGTTCGAGCGCTTCGATACCGTTTTCGCGGCCGACACCAGAATGCTTATAGCCGCCTACTGGCATTTGTGCTGCTGACTCGCCCCATGTATTCAACCAGCAGATGCCAGCTTCGATCTGAGCGATGACTCGATGCGCGCGTTTTAGATCTGCAGTCACAACCCCAGCTGCCAAACCGTAATCAGTATCATTGGCACGACGAATGACCTCTTCTTCGGTCTCATAGGTCAATATCGACATCACTGGGCCAAAGATTTCTTCGCGTACGATAGTCATATCATCCGTGCAATCAGTGAATACTGTCGGTGCGACAAATGCGCCGTTTGCAAGCTCGTTCGTTGTAACACGCTCGCCACCTGTTAGCAGACGTGCACCGCCTTTTTTACCTTGCTCGATATAGCCAAGCACACGCTCCATATGCGGGAAGCTAACCAGTGGACCCATATTGATGTTCTCATCCATAGGATCGCCCAGTCTGATACGCTCAACACGGGTTAAGATGGCTTGCTCAAACTTAGCTTGTAGCGCTTTAGGAACAAATACGCGCGTACCATTGGTACATACCTGACCAGTACTATAGAAGTTGGCCATCATAGCGATGTCAGCAGCAGTATCGATATCTGCGTCATCAAATATGATCAAAGGTGATTTGCCGCCAAGCTCTAAAGTTACGTCTTTTAGAGATGAGCTTGCTGCGCTCGACATGACTTTTTTACCAGTCGGTACGCCACCTGTGAACGATACTTTTGCGATATCTGGGTGTTCAGTTAGCGCTTGACCTACTTCGTAGTTGCCTTGTACCACGTTAAACACACCATCTGGCAATCCAGCTTCGGTCAATATTTCTGCCAGCTTTAGTGCCGTCAACGGTGTCACTTCTGATGGTTTAAAAATCATCGCATTACCAGCAGCCAATGCTGGTGCTGCTTTCCACATCGCGATTTGAATCGGATAGTTCCATGCGCCAATACCTGCGACCACGCCAAGTGGCTCGCGGCGAGTGTATACAAAACTAGTATCGCGTAATGGAATCTGACGACCCTCAATCATCGGTGCCAGCCCTGCATAGTATTCAACGACATCAGCACCAGTGACGATATCGACGTACTTCGTTTCAGAATAGGCTTTACCTGTGTCTTTGGTCTCAAGTAGTGCCAACACATCATTGCGATCGCGCAATATCTCAACAGCCTTTGATAAGATGCGACCACGCTCGACTGCTGTCATCGCCGCCCAAATTTTTTGACCTTTATGTGCAGCTTTTACCGCCTCGTCAATCTGCTCATTGCTCGTTTGCTGAATCGTTGCCACTACTTCACCAGTGGCTGGATTGATATCTTCAAAAGTCGTCAGCGATTCATCAACCGCTAAATAGCGACCATTGATATAGGCTGTTTGTACTTGGTCTAAATCGATAATATCTGTCAAATTATTAAAATCAGTCATAAATTCTCCTTAGGACGATTGGCAAAAGTAGCTATATAAAAGTACTCAGGCCGAATAATGTCGTCGTTAGTTAAGTTTCGAAATTTAGTCTTTAAATAGTGAAATAAAAGTTATTTTATAAATCAGCATCGTTTTATGAGTCAAAGTCTCGTTGTGTCATTTTTATCAAGCGATCACGTAATGATTGTTTGTCTGCGATATCGATACCTGAAAAGTCTGAGAGCCAAATGCCGTCAGCGACAAGGCGAACCATACATAATGTCTCGGTATTATCCGTTGCTGCATGTTTTTTGAGTTGCTCATTCGCCCACTTAGCCCACAATTCACGCAGCTCACTATCGCCTAGCATCAGCACATATAGGGTCGCTTGATTGTCATACTCTTCCTGACCTTGCTCGCCAAGGCTGATAGTGGCGTCTATATAAGCGCGGGTAAATGAACCGTACTTAACAGGATCGTCAGCCATTGCTGCGTTTACTTCTGCTTCAAACTTAGCCATTGCATCATTGAAGACTTCTAGCACGAGTGCGTTTTTGGTAGAAAAATGATGCATCACGCCACCTTTTGTCACCCCAACCGCATCAGCGACTGCCTGAAACGTCACTTTAGATAAGCCTTGCTCCAATGTGATACGTGCTGCCTGATCTAACAACGCACGACGAATGACTTCTGGCTGTTTTTTACGCTTATAAGCATTTTCCATATCAATGCACCACAGAATTAGACAATAAGTTCATCACAACAACACCGCCGACGATCATCGCGATACCGACCACTGCTGCTGTATCAAGATTTTGCTTGAATAGCACCACACCAACGAGTGATGTCAGCACAATTCCAAGCCCGCCCCACAGTGCGTACGCAATGCCTAGCGGTATGGTTTTGAGCGTCTGAGCCAGTAGATAAAATGAAACCGCATAGAGCGCGCCCATCATCAAAGTTGGCACCAAACGGGTGAACTGTTCTGACTTTACCAAAAAAGTCGTACCCACCACTTCGCATATAATGGCAATAGTCAGATAACCGTAAGCAATCGTAGTAGGACTCATCTTTAGAACACCCGCTTTTGTTCAACGCATGCTATGAAAAAACATAGCAAAGAAACCACATGGTCGGTATTTTATAGAACTCTATTGCTAATGTGAAGGGTTGTCTTGCAACTTTATTGTGTCAAACGGTGTCGCATCACTTTCATATTCAAATATATAGAGCATTAGATCCAGTTTTACTTTGCCGAATTGACGTCTAGTTCCATATTCTTATCGTTTGTCCATGTGCCATATAAAATTCACTGAAAATAATTTTTATTTCTAAAGCACATTTTATTTTTAAAACACATTTGTCGTCATTTTCTACTAAGTTCTGCCTTGAAATAGCCTATCTGATAAGGGATTGGCGTTAATTTTCAATAATTGCGATAATATTTATAATTAAACGCATAATAAGGTTGACAGCCTGTAGTGACTTGGCTAAAATGTGCCCCACATAACGCAAACAAGCTAATTAACTGCTTTAATATAAAGCGTCAATAACTTGCTGTTATGACCAACTATTCTCCAATAGCTCAGTTGGTAGAGCAACGGACTGTTAATCCGTGTGTCCCTGGTTCGAGCCCAGGTTGGAGAGCCATATACTAAAAACCTTCATCATAATTTGATGGAGGTTTTTTTATTGTTGCGTCTTTTATATTTACTTCTAATAATATTAGCACGGCTGTGGTGTTCTTTTAGACATTTTTGTTGTATGGTAAGATTAGTTTTGATTGGGTTCGTTTTTGTTTGAGTGCTTCGCTCTTACTCACTAAAAGTAATGGTTTATTATGATACCTGTACGTATAAAAAATAAGTTTTCTGATCATCCGCAAAAGATCATGCGCCCGATTAGTATTCGTTTGTCTGAAGAAATGATTGGCCTATTAGAAACGACGTCATCAGACTTGGGCTTTAAGCGCATTCAAGGGCTTATTCGTCTTTATATTCGTCAGGGCTTGGATCGTGACCATCAGGATTATACGCTTGCCCATGATGAGGTATTCATCGAAACGCTACGTAAGCGCGGCGTTAGCCAGCATATTATTGATGAAGCGATTGTAGTAACGCATAATAACAACATCACTCATCCGCTATCTGAGCTGCAAGACAACGATTAAACAATTAATAGTGTCGTTGCTAATTAATAGTAACGCTGCTAGATAATATTAAAATAAAAAAGACCCAGTTTGCTAACGCGAGCTTGGTCTTTTTTTGCGGCTGTTATAAAAGTTAAAGCATTACTGATATTTCTCTAACTCTCCTCTTGTTACGTCCTGCTTCCATCTAGTTCTCAGTACATATTTTTTTAAATACTCTGCGATATTTGCGGTTTTAGTTAGCCATAACTAAACACAACAGAGGTTTAAACAAGGTATATTAAGCATATAGTCGCGACTATTTATAAGGTTTTAACATAATAAAGATCTGTAAGGAGGGGTACGATGACGGGCTTACATCAGCGTTTCAACAAAACTTTGTTTTCAACCATGACGGTAGCAATGCTAGTGATTGCGACTGGCTGCTCATCGCCGCAGACTGATCCAAGTAAAACAACCATACCGACAGATTCTGACCAATGGCAAAAAAAGTTAGGGCAAACTTTTGAGCAATTGTCTGAGGCCGATCAACAAGTACTCAGCCGATATATGCTGCGTATGAAATTGAGCGACGCTTATGAATCAGGAGCCATGCCGCGCACCACTATCAAGCAAGCGCTGATACAACAGCGTGAATATGAACGTCTGCATCCAAACAACCCAACGGGTAAGAAAAGCCCAATTGTCAAAGGTCAGGCGACTAATGCTACCGCACAGATGTATCCTGTCGCCCTGCTCCCTGTGAAAACCAGTGATAGCGATAGCTTAAATCAAGTCAAAATGCAGTTTATGCTATCTAATCATGGCAAAGGCGCGATAAAAAGCTTTAAAGGGACGCTAACCATGAAAGATGCCAACCTGACAAAAGGTAAAAACTTTAATGTGCCTTTGACAACGTTTGACCCACCTATCGCACCAGAACAGTCTGGCAAAATTATTATTGAAAGCAGCATTGAGGATATCAATGTCATGCGCGCTATCAAAAATGCTAGTGGCATCACTATTGAGATTAATAAAGGCACGCTTACCTTAATAGATGATCAGACAATCGAATTTGAAAACTCACTGGTGAAGTAGCTGTATAACCTACTATTGAGGATCTTATAGAAGGTACTAATTAATACTTTTATCAATACCATAAAAAAAAGCCCCAATCATTGCTGATTAGGGCTTTTTCGAATTTGGCGGAGACGGAGAGATTCGAACTCTCGAAGGGCTATTAACCCTTGTCGGTTTTCAAGACCGGTGCATTCAACCGCTCTGCCACGTCTCCATTGGTGCATCATTATATAGATATCATTTTATAATGCAAGCCCCTAAACTAAAAAAATTCAATTAATTTTCGAATACTTGTAAATTGATGCATTATCGCTTGCTTGAGGCCAGATGTAAGCACATATCGAGCAGCCTATTGGCATAGCCCCATTCATTATCATACCATGCAAAAACCTTATATTGACCGCCTACTTGCATAAGCTGTTGCCCATCAATGATAAGCGACTCAGTCTGATGGATAAAGTCACTAGATACCAGTGGCTCATCGGTATAAGCCATGATGTCATGCAAATGCGCCTGACTGGCAGATTTAAGTACCTCTCGCACTGTCTCGACATCGACATCTGGCGTATCAAATACGAAAGTGACATCAATCGCAGCCACGTCGATAGTTGGCACTCGTATCGAATGTCCGTTTATTTTGCCGACCATGGCTGGTAGCACCCGCTCTGTCGCAGCGATACTACTGGATGTCGTTGGGATAATATTATAGCCAGAAGCGCGCGCCCGTCTTGGATCTCGATGTGCTTGATCTAGTACTGTCTGATCGGCAGTAACTGCATGAATCTCTGTCATCATGGCGGACTGCACACCAAACGCCTTATCTAGCGTATCAATCAACGGTACCAATGCCTGCGTGGTGCAAGAAACACTAGAAATAATCGGTAGCTCAAGCGTGAGCGCATCGGTATTCACGCCCATCACGATACAAGCATCCACATCGTCAAATGGCGCGGCACCGATAATTACTTGTTGCGCGCCAGCATCGATATGTAGCGTCGCTTGTTCATACGAGCGAAAATGCCCAGTACATTCTAAAACCACATCGACACCTAGCGCCTGCCAAGGTAAATTTTGAGGATCAGGCTCTGATAGCATATTGATGCAGTAAGTCAGATTGTTTTTGGTCAGACAGAGTTCAGTCTTGCTCGTATCACCTGACTCACTCTCTACAATCTCAGCATTTACCCCTAAACGACTGAGGCGGCCATGGGTGCTATCAAACTTGAGTAAATGCAACAAGATATCCGCTGGTGCTAAGTCATTAATTGCCACCACATGAATCGCACGGCCTAACACTTCAAAGCGCTCTAGCAAAGCACGAAGTACATTGCGCCCTATACGCCCAAAACCATTGATAGCGACTCTCAGTGGCTGTGTGTGCTCACCAGTAGTACGGAATGTCGCCGCTATCGGGTCAGAGGTCAATTGATAAGTAGCGCTCGAAAAATCAGGCATAACATCGGACATAAAGGGTATCGCTATAAATGGGTGTAAAAACTGAGCGTTATCACGTTAGGTGCGCTAATGATTGCTAAATACTAAGAAATAGCAAAAATAAAGCCTATAAAAATAAAGGTAACAAAGTTATAGGCAGCAAAACTATGGAGTGATAAAAATCAATGCGAGGCGAATGGTATTGTAGTCAATACTTTGCTTGAGATGATCATATATCGGACGCAGCTTGATGCTACCGTCATCATTGAAGTCATTTGGATTATTGGCGACTTTAATGGCGACATAGGCATTGCCAACGGCTGTCATCACCTCATCATCTGGACGCAGATGATCGCAGGCAAGACTCGGATCTTGTGATTTTAGGTCAGCAATATGACGCATGATGGTCGACTGTGACAACTGACGGGCTTGTGATATCTCTGCAATGGTCAAACTCTCTTCTAACAACACTCTGGTCGCAAGTAGAGTACTGTCTGATTTATCAGAGACCTGATTGCCTAACTTCTGTTTTTTATCAATTTTCGCTTGCTGTTGTTCGCGGCGCTTCTTTTGTAGCGTGGCGTAAGCATCGATTACCGACTTGCTCAATGTCCCACCTGACTTCAGCACGAATTTTTCATGTGCCTGCTGCATGCTTTCTTCATCTAGCATCGCATAATTGGCATCCGCTTCTTCAGACAGTACTAGAAACCGCTTGTCTGCGCCGCGAGCCAATGGATCGAGTTGCAAGCTCATATCGTTCATACCCAGTAGCTGTAGGCCAGATAGCGACTTGAGGCGTGACAATGCCACATAGCCTTGTCCTAACTCAAAAGTACGCGACAAATCAATTTCAGCCGCATCGAGGGTCATGCCCTGCGATTTATGAATGGTAATCGCCCATGCCAGACAGAGCGGCACTTGTAAGTAACTTGCCAGCACGTCACCCGTTTCATCTTCGATAATCCACTCTTCAGGCTCAGCGATGACTTCTCGTCCTGAATTAAGCCGCACGACAGGCATTTTTTGGGTCGTTGGTTTCTTTGTCTTTGGTTTTTCTTTATCTTTTTTAGCAGCAGACTTCTTACCTTTGGTCGTTTTTTCGCCAGTAGCATCCTCATCAACGTCATCGCTGCTATCGTCTTCGATTAACGCGTCACTACTGTCTTTATCGTCTATTTTGACAGCGGCAAACCCTATCAACTCGCCCATCGTCCCGTTAGAGACACCAAGCTCGGCATTGTTTTTAATAAACATTACCTTGGCGCCGACTTTAAGAATCAGCTCGTCTTGGGTACGCACGGTCTTTTTTAGCGTCTCAACCAGCTTGCTATCGCCTGTCGCCGTCGCCTCAAAACGCATCATCTCTCCATCTAGAGACGCCAACTCTTTGTCATTGATTTTATTAACATTGAGGTTATGGGTATAGAGACGCGTACGTTTGATATCGACACTTTGGTCATACGTCGCTTCTAAAGCGGCAATCGCTTCAAAGGTTACTTCCTGACGACGAATTTGGTTAAGAATATCGTCTAAATCGAGACCACCATTGGCTGCATCGCTGACTTGACGATGCTGCTCAGACAAGTAGCAAATATGGAATTTGGCATCGAGCCACGCCTCAGACATAAAGGCGAACTTTTCACGATTCGTCTCGCCTTTACTACCAATCGGTGGTAACTGAAAAAAGTCTCCTGCAACTACCACCTGAATACCACCAAACGCTTTGTCATTTTTGCGAATATGCTTGAGCACTTGGCTGACCAAGTTAAGCTGCTTGGCGTGTAACATTGATATCTCGTCAATGACCAATACCGCAGTATCTTTCAATCTGTCTGCTAAAAACTGCTTGCGTGATAAGGTGGACAAATCTCGATCAGTCAGCTCATCTTTGATACCGATGCCTGACCAGCTATGAATCGTCGTGCCGTTCATGTGCGTTGCGGCAATACCCGTACTGGCTGTCACCGCAACAGGGACGCGGCGGGCGCGTAGATAGTCGATGTATTGATTGAGAGTATAAGTCTTACCTGAACCTGCTGAGCCGGTCAAAAAGACGTTTTGACCTGTTTTTAGGATATCAAGAGCAGAAGATTGACGCATAGATCCAAACCAACCAATATTATGAAGAAGAAATAGTACAAAAAGAAAGCTACCATGATTAACTTAATAACCATAGCAAGCCAAAGTAGATGCTCACAATTATAACAGCTGCATACCGTTTGCGAACCATTTTAACCGACTCATATCACATAACTTAAAGTTATACGATACAAAATATATCATTATAAAAAGTCATTATCGTTCTGCTAAAAAGCTCAGTACGATAGGATGATAACTTGGTTAGGAAGACCAAGAATATATTTTTAAATGGTCATACGTAAGTAACCATATTTTAAATAACCATAATACACAACAAGGAGTGGTTAATGTTATACGCTTATCCCAATACTGAAAACAGTCCCGTCCAATTCCGCGAAAAATACGATAACTTTATTAATGGTGAGTGGACCCCTCCTGTCGATGGCGAGTACTTTGACAACCCAAGTCCTATCGATGGTAAAACCATTTGCCAAGTCGCCCGTTCAAAAGAAGCAGATATCGAAAAAGCCCTAGATGCCGCGCATGCTGCCAAAGACGCTTGGGGCAAAACCAGCGTCGCTGAACGTGCCAATTTATTATTAAAAATCGCAGATAGCATGGAAGCCAATCTAGAAGCGATCGCTATTGCTGAATGCTACGAAAATGGCAAGCCTGTACGCGAAACCTTAATGGCAGATATTCCGCTAGCCATCGATCAATTCCGTTATTTCGCCAGTGCCATCCGCGCACAAGAAGGTGGTATCAGTCAAATTGATGAAGACACCGTTGCTTATCATTTTCATGAGCCGCTTGGCGTTGTCGGGCAGATTATCCCATGGAACTTCCCTATTCTAATGGCAGTATGGAAAATCGCCCCTGCTCTAGCCGCTGGTAACTGTATCGTCATGAAGCCTGCTGAGCAAACGCCTGCCTCTATACTCTATATGTTAGAAGCGATCGGTATTGCTGACATCTTACCTAAAGGCGTGTTAAACATCGTTAATGGCTTTGGTGTCGAAGCTGGTAAACCACTTGCCTCTAACCCTCGTATCAATAAAGTTGCCTTTACTGGTGAGACCACAACGGGTCGCCTCATCATGCAGTACGCCAGCGAAAACATCATTCCAGTCACACTAGAGCTTGGTGGTAAAAGTCCAAATATCTTCTTTGCTGATGTCATGGACGAAGACGATGACTTCTTGGACAAAGCGGTCGAAGGCCTAGTCATGTTTGCCTTAAACCAAGGTGAGGTCTGTACTTGTCCATCACGTGCGCTCGTACACGAAAGCATCTATGACGAGTTTATCAAACGCTGTATCGCTCGTGTCGAAGCGATCAAAATGGGCAACCCACTAGATACTGAGACCATGATTGGCGCGCAAGCCAGCTCAGACCAGTTAGAGAAAATTTTATCTTATCTTGATATCGGTAAAAAAGAAGGGGCGAAAGTCTTAGTCGGTGGCGATCAGGCTAAACACGATGGCGACCTAGCAGACGGCTACTATGTTAAGCCAACTATCTTTGAAGGCACCAACGATATGCGTGTGTTCCAAGAAGAAATCTTTGGACCTGTACTCGCTGTCACTACCTTTAAAGACGACGAAGAAGCCATGCAAATTGCCAATGACACGCTATATGGTCTGGGTGCTGGTGTTTGGACACGTAGCGTACATAAGGCTTATCGTTTCGGCCGTGGTATCCAAGCGGGTCGCGTCTGGACCAACTGCTACCATCTCTATCCATCACATGCTGCATTTGGTGGTTACAAGCAATCAGGTATCGGCCGCGAAAACCATCTGATGATGCTCGATCATTATCAACAAACCAAAAACATGCTGGTCTCATACAGTCCTAAAAAAATGGGTTTCTTTTAATCTAACCTGTGAACGCATGACAGTACTTAGAAAACAAATGCAATCTGTCGCAAGATAGGTTGCATTTTCACTTTAAGAAGTCGTAAAAAGCCATCTTTTGAATAATAGCTTTTCAGAATAGTATGGTTTTTAGACACTGATAGCATAGGAGTTGATTATGAAAATTACGGCAACAGAGTCCTGTAAAGAGCTAATTGAACTATTAAAATCCAAGCACGGTGAGCTAATGTTTCATCAATCAGGTGGCTGCTGCGATGGTAGCTCACCTATGTGCTATCCATTAGGAGAGTTCAAAGTTGGTGGTCAAGATGTGCTGGTTGGTGAGCTTGCTGGCTGTCCATTTTATATGGGCAAGGCACAATACAATTTATGGCAGCATACCGATCTCACCATTGATGTCGTCAATGGTCGCGGTGCGAGCTTTTCGTTAGAAATCCCTGAAGGCAAACGCTTTATCGTACGTTCAGAAATCTGTTCGATATAAGCTTGTTCAGTGCAAAATTAAGTAGCATTAATTTTATATAACATACCGAATATAACAGTCTTAGCTTGTCCTATGATATTGGCGCAAACAGATACCGCAGAGTCATTTTTATTTTATTATTTCAGCAAAATAATAGTTACTGTAAAGCGTACCCTATTTTAATTAGCATGGATGCTATAAGGAATATGAAATGGAATTTGACACAACATTTGACTATGTCATCGTCGGTGGTGGATCAGCAGGTTGCGTGCTCGCTAGCCGTCTCACTGAAAACCCAGATATCAGTGTTTGTTTATTAGAATACGGCGGTGATGGCAAAGATCTAGCAGTACGCGTACCTGCTGGACTGATTCTGATGGTTCCTGGTAAACCGCTTAAATTGAACAACTGGTGCTTTCACACTACCCCGCAAGAGCACCTTAATAACCGTAAAGGTTTTCAGCCGCGTGGACAATGTCTGGGCGGCTCATCAGCGATCAATGCTATGATCTATACGCGTGGTAGTAAGCTAGATTATGAGCGCTGGGTAGAGCAAGGCTGTACTGGCTGGGGATTTGACGATGTACTGCCTTACTTTATCAAAGCTGAAAACAACGTTCGTGGTAGCGATGACCTACATGGTGATAGCGGGCCGCTGCATGTTAGCGACCTACTCAGTCCACGAGACATCTCTAAGGCATTCGTAGAAGCTGCGATTGCCAATGGCCTAGATCATAACACCGACTTTAATAGCGAAAAGCAAGACGGTACAGGGTTGTATCAAGTCACTCATTTCCATGGTGAAAAACAAGGCCAACGCTGCTCTGCCGCGGCTGCCTATCTGCATCCTGTCCAAAACCGCTCCAACCTGACGGTTATCACTTATGCGCAGGCTAACCGCGTCATTATCGAAGACAATCAAGCGACAGGCGTCGTCTATGAAAAAGACGGGGTCGAACATACTGTCACGGCGCGTCATGAAGTCTTACTATCAGGTGGCGCGTTTGGTTCACCCAAAGTTCTGATGCTCTCAGGTATCGGCCCTGCAGAGCATTTGCGGTCTCATGGTATTGATGTGGTGGTAGATGCACCTGAGGTCGGTGGTAATTTGCAGGATCACTTAGACGTCGTCTTTGATTACGAGGTCAATACGACTGATGTCATCGGTATTGGCATGGCATCGATTTCGACATTAACCAAAAGTATTCGGCAGTGGAGAAAAGACGGTACAGGGCTGCTGTCTACCAACTATGCAGAAGCGGGTGCGTTCTTTAGCGTCGGTGATGACCCAAAAGAGTGGCCAAATACTCAGCTGCACTTTGTCATCTCGCGCGTGATAGAGCACGGTCGCGATCTCAGACGCGGATTTGCTGTCTCTTGTCACAGTTGCTACTTACGGCCTGAAAGTCGAGGTACTATCAGATTGGACTCAGCCGACCCTTCCGATGCTGTCTTAATCGATCCAAACTATCTGTCGCATCCAAAAGACGTAGAGTATATGGTAGCCGGTGCCGAGCGTACTCGAGCCATCATGCAAGAGTCTGCACTTGCTAAGTACATCACTGAAGACTACCCTGCCCCTTACCTCGAAAAAGACGGCATGCTCGGTTATATCCGAAATAAATCTGACACCATTTACCATCCAGTAGGCACTTGCCGCATGGGCTCAGATGACAGCTCTGTGGTTGATTTGGAATTAAAGGTACGAGGTGTGAGTGGATTGCGAGTTATCGACGCTTCAGTGATGCCAACGCTTATTAGCGCCAATACCAATGCGCCAACTATCATGATTGCCGAAAAAATAGCCGATCTCATTAAGGCAAATCATAGCCCTGTTTAGTGCTGCGTTGGACAAACGGATTATAGCTGAGTACCCCAAAGAGACATGACTTTATTATTTCTAATTGTTTACACTTAGTAAAATTGTAACTAATTAGTAATCTAAAAATATGCCTCTTTGCTATTTATAATGAATAAACAAAAAACAATATAATCTAGTACTTAATGTCTTATTGATGCTAAACACGGTAAAACCGTGCATTTTTTATCAAAATTAGTCTATTTATCGCTTGCATTACCACAGATTAAGAGAGTATATTCGAACGACTTGTTTATATTTTTAGTTTCCATCTACATAATTTAAAGTTATGACAAGCTTTAATATGTTTTATTTTGTATATAAGAAACATTATATAAATAGATACTTTAGAGGTCATTAAACGCTTTCTCATTGTATTCATGCTCGAGTGCGAACATGTGGATACATGAGTACCTACCTACCATTACATAGGATGTAATAATGCAAAAATCACTCTTCAAACTTACGATGTTGGCGACGTTTGTCTTAGGTATCACCGCCTGTAGTGGAGACAACAAAACTACGGATGACTCTGCTGCTAGCTCAGATGCCAAAGCCGCCAAAACATTGCTCTATTGCTCAGAAGGTAGCCCTGCTGGATTCGATCCAGCGCAATATACTTCAGGTACGGATTTTGATGCGAGTGCCTTCCCTATCTATAATGGCTTGGTAGAATTCAAAAGAGCGGAGACTGAGATTCAACCAGGACTTGCTGAAAGCTGGGATATTAGCGAAGACGGCAAGACTTATACCTTTAATCTACGCAAAGGGGTTAAGTTCGGTACAACCGACTACTTTACTCCGACACGCGATTTCAACGCGGATGACATTGTCTTTACGCTAGAACGTATCACTGACCCCGACTTTGAGTTTAACAAAGCTTATCCTGCTGAATTCCCATATTCAGTCGGCATGGGACTACCTGATATTATCTCTAGTATCGAAAAGGTTGACGACTATACGGTAAAGATTACCCTTAGCGAAACCAATGCGCCGTTCCTACAGAACCTAGCGATGCCTTTTGCTTATATTGGTTCTGCTGAGTACGCAGATCAATTGCTAGCCTCTGGCAATGCTGCTGATATCAATACTAAGCCCGTCGGTACTGGACCTTTCGTCTTTACTTCTTATCAAAAAGACGCGCAAATTCGTTATACCAAAAACCCAGACTATTGGAATAAAGACGACATCTATATCGACAACCTAGTGTTTGTTATCACTAAAGACTCGGCAGTTCGTGCACAGAAAGTGCAAGCTGGCGAATGTCACGTGTCCGCTTATCCAAAACCTGCCGAAATCGAATCTGTCAAAAAGTCAGGTAAAGCCACCGTTCTCGATCAGCCTGGCTTCAACGTCGGCTATGTCGGTTATAACGTAGAAAAACCTCAACTGAGCGATCTTAAAGTGCGTCAAGCATTAGATATGGCGATCAACAAAGACGCTATTATTAACGCGGTTTATCAGAGCGAAGGCCTCAAAGCGACCAACCCAATGCCGCCAACGCAGTGGGGCTATGACGAGTCACTTAAAGACGCGCCTTACGATGTTGAGAAAGCAAAATCACTAATCAAAGAAGCTGGCGCGGATAACCTTTCTATCAATCTATGGTATATGCCAGTTCAGCGTCCATACAACCCAAATGCCAAGCTAATGGCTGAGATGCTGCAAGCAGATTGGGCGAAGATTGGCGTCGATACCAAGCTTGTGACTTATGAGTGGGGCGAGTACTTAAAACGCGCTGCTAAAGGTGAGCCTGATGTCATTCTAGCAGGTTGGACTGGCGATAATGGTGATCCAGACAACTGGCTTGGATCGTTATTGTCTTGTGACGCGGTCGGTGGTAACAATTACTCGCGCTGGTGTAATAAAGACTTCGATAATTTGGTGACCAATGCCCGTCAGATTAACAATCAAGATGAGCGTGTCAGTGAATATGAGCAAGCTCAGCAGATATTCAAAGAACAGCTTCCTTGGACAACAATGGCACACTCGGTAGTGACCGTATTCACCGCACCAAACGTGGTCGATTATAAAATCAGTCCACTTGGCTCAATACGCTTCGATGGTGTAAAAGTTGAATAACCTTGACTGATTAATTCCGTTACGACATAAGCAATTTATTCATTCATATAAGTGCGGCTGGGTCAGATACTCTGCTCCAGCCGCACTTATATGAATGATATGGACAATATGAACTAAGCGCTTTGTCACGGATCTCTTGATCATCGCTAATACTCTAATCATTGAACCACAACTATTGAGCAGCCCATGCTACTTTATATTCTGCGTCGTATTGCCATTTTAATACCCGTCTATCTTGGCCTAACGCTATCGACTTTTACTCTGATTCGTCTCGTACCTGGAGATGCGGTCGAGATTATGATGGGCGAGCGTATGGTCGATCCCGAGCTACATGCTCGTGCGTTAGAAAGGCTAGGATTAGACAAACCGCTCGTTGCCCAGTATTGGGATTATTTGACTGGCATCCTAACGGGTGATTTCGGTCAGTCCTTTCGTACTCGTACGCCCGTACTACAAGACTTCTTTGCCCACTTTGTTCCTACTTTAGAATTGGCGTTATGCGCTATTGTCATCGCTAGTGTCATTGGTGTTAGCTTAGGCATCTTTGCTGCCCTGCGCCGTGGTACATGGATCGATTACACCCTAATGTCAGGCGCGTTGGCAGGTTACTCTATGCCCATCTATTTATTGGGCCCCATCCTGACTGGTATCTTCGCTCATTATTTAGGTCTACTGCCCGTCGCTGGGGTGATATCTGTTGCACAATTTTTAGATGTGCAGCCACTGTATGGGTCATGGTTACTTGGCTCACTAAGCTCAGGAGAACCTGGCGCGTTTTGGAACGTGGTCAAACACTTTATCCTACCTTCTATTGCCTTATCGACCATTCCGTTAGCGATGATTGCGCGGATGACACGCTCTGCGATGCTAGAGGTGTTAGATGAGGATTATGTGCGTACAGCACGGGCCAAAGGATTATCTCCACGCCGAGTGATACTGGTCCACGTAATGCGTAATGCCTTGATTACTGTAGTTACAGTCGTTGGCTTACAGATGGCGACATTGCTCGCAGGCGCCATTATTACCGAGACTATCTTTAGTTGGCCAGGCGTTGGTAATTGGCTACTCGATGGGTTTTTCACTCGTGATTATCCTATTGTACAAAATGGTATTTTATTGGTCGCCACCGCTCTGATTTTGGTTAGTTTATTTATTGATATTTTGTATGGTCTGATTAATCCACGTATTCGCCATACTTCTTAATCTAACATTGATAAATACTCACATTATAAATAGTGATGATTAGCACTTGCATGGTTATAAAGCTTTTTGGCAAATTTCTAATAATTGTTAGGAAGGAAGCCCAAACGAATCCAATGCGCTAGCCACTATAGGAAATGCTCATGAAGCCTTCTGTTCTCCCCTCTGATATCAATCTGATGGCAGCCACACCGCCGTCATCTTGGCAGCTATTTTTATCGACGTTCTGCCGAAACAAAGGCGCCGTGATTGGTTTTATCGTACTGGCATTGATGGTCCTAGTTGCCATACTTGCGCCTGCTATTGCGCCTCATGATCCTTATGAACTGTTCACCGGTCAAGAGCAATTGCCGCCTGCCTTTTTAGATGGTGGCAATGCGATGTTTTGGCTAGGTACTGATGATGCGGGCCGAGATACATTGTCTCGAGTGATGTATGGCGCGCGTTATTCATTGTTTATCGGTCTAAGCGCAACGACTCTGGCGATGTTGGTTGGTATTTCTTTAGGTCTGAGTGCCGCATTTTGGCCAAAGGTCTGGGGCAAAGCGGTCATGTTGGTCAATGATATCCTGATGTCATATCCGAGCTTGCTATTGGCGATTATCATTGCCGCTATCTTAGGGCCTTCTATGACCAATACGATTATTACGATTGCACTGGTCTGTACACCGCCATTTATTCGGCTGACTCGTGCGACTGCGATGGTAGAGCTACAACGTGAGTACTTTATTGCCTCACAAGTGATGGGTGCTGGCGTGCTCAGATTGTTGTTTATCACTATTTTGCCCAACTGTATGGCACCGCTTATCGTACAGGCAACGATGATTTTCTCGTCTGCTATTTTAGAAGCAGGTGCGATTGGTTTCCTAGGCTTTGGCGTACAGCCACCTGATGCCGAATGGGGCGCGATGCTAGGTACGGCGAGACAATATATTCAAAGTAACGTTTGGCTAGCAATCTGGCCGGGTGTTGCTATTTTCTTGGCTGCATTATCGATTAACCTGACTGGTGATGGCTTACGCGATGCGCTAGATCCTAAATTAAAGCAGGTGACCTAAGATGACTGAACCATTAATTAATACGCCTATCACTCATACGTCTATGAATGGCGCATCAACAAAAGACTCTCCGTTATTGCTAGATATCGAAAACCTGTCGGTTACTTTTGGACAAGGGGTGCGTGCCTTTCGCGCAGTCGACGATGTGTCTTTAAAGATAACCCAAGGTGAAGTCATCGCTGTTGTCGGCGAATCTGGCTCAGGTAAATCAGTCACCATGATGGCGCTGATGGGGCTATTACCACCTTCTGCGACCGTTCGTGCACAGCGAGTGGTATTTGATAATAAAGATATGCTTAGTATGTCAGCAAAAGAGAAACGCGGCATCATTGGCAAAGACATCTCTATGATTTTTCAGAATGCGATGTCTTGCCTAAATCCAAGCTTTACTGTTGAAATGCAGTTGGGTGAAGTGCTACGCAAACACCTTGGTTTACGAGGCGCAGCCGTACAAACACGTATCTTAGAACTGCTAGAGTTGGTCGAAATGCCCGATGCCAAGAATCGTCTCAAGGTATATCCGCATCAGCTATCAGGCGGTATGAGTCAACGGGTTATGATTGCGATGGCCATTGCTTGTGAGCCAAAACTACTTATCGCAGATGAACCAACCACCGCACTGGATGTAACCGTACAAGCACAGATCATGGATTTGCTCAGCCGATTACAACGCGAAAAACAAATGGCCATGGTATTAATTACCCACGATTTGGGTCTGGTTGCACAAAACTCGCGTGATGTCGCGGTCATGTATGCTGGACAAGTGGTCGAAACCAGTACCGTACCAGAGATTTTTCAAAAACCTGCTCACCCTTATACTGAAGCATTGCTACAAGCCATCCCTGAATTGGCTATCGGTCAAGATAGGTTAAACAGTTTACCAGGGGTCGTGCCAAGTCAATATGACCGGCCAGCTGGTTGCTTGCTGTCTCCGCGTTGCCCGTATAAAGAACCTGCTTGCGAAGTACCGCCACCTATTTTAGATACGCCCAATGGCAAGGTGCGTTGTATTGATTCTAATATTACTTCTCGCCCCTCTCACGCTGCTATCTTGGAGTCACAAGTATGAGTAATAAAGTGGTCCTAAAAGCAGACAATCTACACAAGCACTACCCAGTATCACAAGGTCTGGGCAAAGCAAAAGCGTATGTGAAAGCGCTCAATGGTGTCTCATTTGAGCTTGAAGCTGGCAAGACACTGGCAGTCGTTGGTGAGTCAGGCTGCGGAAAATCCACCCTTGCGCGCCAGTTGACACTGATCGAAGCACCTACACATGGTGAGCTATTTATCAACAATGAAGGCACTACAGGCTATAGCAGAAAAGCGCTCAAAGAGTTGCGTACCGAAATTCAAATGGTATTCCAAAACCCTTATGGTAGCTTGAACCCACGCCATACTATTGGCTATCAGTTGACGGAACCATTGGATATCCATACGAAACTCTCTAAAGAAGAAAAGCGTGACAAAATCAACGAGATGATGAGAAATGTTGGTCTACGTCCCGAACATGCTGGCCGCTATCCACACATGTTTTCAGGGGGTCAACGCCAACGTATTGCCCTCGCCCGCGCCATGATGCTCAATCCTAAAATTGTCGTCGCTGATGAACCGACTTCTGCACTCGATGTCTCTATTCAGGCGCAAGTGCTAAATCTATTTATGGATTTGCAGGATGAGTATCGTACCGCTTATGTCTTTATCTCGCATAACTTATCGGTCGTACGCCACGTCGCTGATGATGTGATGGTGATGTATTTAGGTCAAGCGGTCGAGCACGGTCCCAAAGAAGCGATTTATAATGCGCCAAAACATCCGTATACCATAGCTCTATTGGCTGCTGCTCCAACGGTAAATGGCCACAAGAATGATCTAACCCTACAAGGTGAGCTACCAAGTCCGCTAAACCCACCAAGTGGCTGCGCTCTGCACAAACGCTGCCCATATGCCAAACAGCAATGCAGCGAGATAGAGCCACAACTGCGCGAATGGGATGGTCGATTGGTGGCTTGTTTACGTTTAGAAGAGATATATGGTTAAGGTGATTAAGGTTAAGATGATTAACGATTAATCAATATTCACCACACCCCAACATTTAGGAAATTGGCTACAACCAAAAAAGGCCTGCCCTTGATTCAGGCCTTTTTTTGCTACACGCTTTATCATCTCACCGTTACATCTTGGGCAGGTTGGTTTTTGAATTAAATCAGCTGTATGGTCTATCACCTCAACTGTCGCAGAGGAATTCGCTGCTAATTCAGGCTCTACAACCTCAAACGGCGTAAGAAAAACCTTATCAGCAATGTCGTGCGATGTAATTGTATGCTGAGTGACTGCATGCTGAGTGTCCATACTATCAATTGGTAAATCGCTAGATTCAATTTCAGTCTGACCAGACCATCGAGGCACTTCTCTACTTTTTAGAATAGCGCGTTTAGCGGTCTCTTTTACTATCGGCTCTGGTGCAGCCTTAGTAGCCACTTTAGCAATTGGTTTATCAGTAGCGTTACCGCTAGGCTGCTTATTTGACTGGCTATGCTTATCTTTCAGATAGGCTTTATGCTCTCTATTGGTGCGCCAAGATTTGCTAAATCTGTTGCTGTTAATCTGCTCAACGATGGACTTAACCTCGTCTTCAGTCAGTATTTCATCCTTCTTTTTCTTAACATAAGACACCATGCCACCTGTCAATACGTGCTCGGGTAACTCATCACGGGTTTTTAATTCGCACTCCCCGATAAAAGCAATCATCGAATGGAAGTAGCTCAGCTCCAAGCCTAATAAATCTGCGAGCGTCTTAATGTGCAAGTAGTTTTGGCGCAATGGATTTTGGAATTTGAATTTACTTCCATTTTGGAAAACTTGTGTCCATTGTCTTTGGTTCTCGCTACCATATATCCAGCCTTTATAGTTTTTCGTCTCAATCACAAAAATGCCGTACACAGAGACGATGATATGGTCGATTTGCGTACTGCCACCACTCCCTCTTGGCAAGGTGATACCGTTTAATCGGTGGTAAACATTTTTTTCGAGCTTTAGCCACATGGCGACATTAATGATGGTTTCACCTAGGAAACCTTTAAAAGTGGATTTTAGGGACATGGTTCTTCATCTAAGAATTTCAAATAAGTTAAGTAGATCATATTTTTGCTAATCGATGCATGACATCTATTTTTCAAATAGATTAGTTTAAGAAATAAATTCATAAATCTAGTTCATAAAAAATTATTATACTTTATTTTTGAAAGGGCGTGTATATTCAAGCCACGAATACAAAGAGCTTCTTAGTAAGTTCATAATTTCTTCTATATTTTTTCTATTATCACCTGTCAACTTTAAAAACTCTTTGTTAGATTGAAAAATCTCTTGGTTTAAATCATAACAATCATAAAAATAATAAGACAGTTTTCGATATAGATCAATAATATTTTGAATCATAGAGTTTAGGTTAGCATCGTCAAAAGGATAGGAGTAGGGTTTAAAGCTATTCAAGCAAATGTTATTAATATCACCGATTCTGAGTATAGAAGAATAAATAACTGACAGTGATGAATTTTCTAATTCAAAATATATAGACTGTACATCGTAGAATTCATTTATTAAATTTACTACATAAAAATCACTCTCTCTAACCTCAGTTAATTTAATCTGAATATCTCTAGTAAAATTTTCTTTGATGCTAATGAGCCTATCGACAGTGTAGTAGTTTGGATCATTATCAATTTTTAAGTGGCAATTAGCGCATAGTAATATCAAATTTTGATATGAGTTATTCTGTGCCTTACAATCAATGGCTTTATATCTTGGGGCTATTGGATTATCCGCATAAGGTTCAATGTGAGCTATCTGACCAATATTATAATATTTACTGTTTTCCGACTCGCTTTCCTTTAACAAACTATAGCTGCATAAATTACACTTTCCTGCAGAATTCCCATAAAGCTGGTTTTTGATAGTTTGCTTTATACTCCTTGTCATGTTCTTTTCCTATTCGTTATTTAGAGTGTATCAAATAAATACTGTCTAAAATTAAAAATTGAATCAACACTTATATCTATGTCTGGATACGGTTTAGCACAAAAAAATGCTATTATTTATAATGACAATAGCCTTCCAAACTATCAATCCCTAGCCAAAACTTAATTAGGTTCAAACAGTGGTGGGATAAAATCATACTATAAAAAAACAACTCTTATGGACAACTCAGATAGTAAAAAGAAAAATTTAAACTTCCGTAAAAACTTGAAAGCTTAGCTCAATTTACCACAAAAAGAGCCACTAGATTTCTCTAGTGACTCTTTCTTAAACGCTAACTAAGTTAGGTTTATTACACCAAACTATTTACCGCTTCGACCACAGCGTCAGTCGTGATACCAAACTCTTTGTATAACTGATCTGCAGGAGCAGATTCGCCATAAGTGGTCATGCCAATGACTTTGCCATCTAAACCAACGAACTTATACCAGTAATCTACATGAGCTGCTTCGACTGCGACGCGAGCACGAATATTGGCTGGCAATACGGCTTCACGATAGCTAGCATCTTGCTCAACGAAAATCTCTGCACATGGCATAGACACCACACGGACACCAACACCATTTGCGCTCAATGCTTGATACGCTTCCATCGCTAGGCCAACTTCTGAACCAGTGGCGATGATGATGGCTTGTAGCTCACCCTGTTCTTTCGCCAGTACATAACCGCCTTTGGTGATGTTCGCTACTTGCTCGCCATCACGCGCTTGATGCGGCAGACTCTGACGGCTAAAGATCAATGCTGATGGGTTATTTTCTGATTTGATTGCTTCTACCCAAGCACTTGCAGATTCAGTCGCATCACACGGACGCCATGTACGTAGGTTTGGCGTGGTACGTAGGCTAGTCAATTGCTCAACTGGCTGATGCGTTGGGCCATCTTCACCCAGACCGATAGAGTCATGCGTATAGACATGGATGACGCGCTGCTTCATCAATGCGCCCATACGTACCGCGTTACGTGCGTATTCCATAAACATCAGGAACGTCGCTACGTAAGGGATAAAGCCACCATGCAATGCGATACCATTGGCAATCGCAGTCATACCGAACTCACGCACACCGTAATAGATATAGTTACCGTCAGCGTCTTTTTCGATGCCTTTAGCGCCTTTGAATAGCGTAAGGTTCGAGCCAGCTAGATCCGCTGAGCCGCCCAATAGTTCTGGCAATAATGGCTGCAAGCTGTTGATAGTATTTTGACTGGCTTTACGACTAGCAACATCGCCGCCCGCTTCTTGCGTTTGCTGAATATAGGCTTGTGCTTGGCTAGCAAAGTCAGCAGGCAATTCGCCATTTAGACGGCGTGATAGTTCTGCAGCAAGCTCTGGATAGGCTTTTTTATATGCTTCAAAGTCCGCGTCCCAGTTCTTTTGCTGTACATCGCCTTTGGCTTTGGCATCCCATGCTTCATAGATTTCGTCATCTAATTCAAATGGGGCATGTTTCCAAGATAGCGCATCACGAGTCAAGGCAATTTCGTCATCACCAAGTGGAGCACCATGACTAGCCGCTAGACCTTGTTTGTTCGGGCTACCCGCACCGATCGTGGTTTTACAAATAATTAGACTTGGCTTAGCAGTTTCTGCAATTGCTTGTTCCGTTGCTTGCGTGATTGCATCAGTATCATGACCGTCAACTTTGATCACTTGCCAACCGTAAGATTCAAAACGCGCTTCGGTATCATCAGTGAACCAGCCTTCGACGTTACCGTCGATTGAGATGCCGTTATCATCATAGAAGAATACCAACTTACCAAGCGCCAACGTGCCAGCTAGTGAGCAGACTTCATGACTGATACCTTCCATCAAGCAGCCATCGCCCAAGAACGCATAAGTATGATGATCGACGACGTTATGACCGTCACGATTGAACTGTGCGGCTAGGGTTTTTTCTGCAATTGCAAAACCAACCGCATTAGCAATGCCTTGTCCTAGCGGACCAGTCGTCGTTTCTACACCAGGCGTGTAACCAAGTTCAGGATGGCCTGGGGTTTTTGAATGCAGCTGACGGAAACCTTTAAGGTCATCAACGCTCACATCATAACCTGATAAATGTAGCAATGAATAAATAAGCATCGAGCCATGACCGTTTGACAGTACAAAGCGATCACGGTTGTGCCAATTAGGATCTGCTGGATTGTGCTTCAAAAATTTGCGCCACAAAACTTCGGCAATATCAGCCATACCCATTGGCGCACCCGGATGTCCAGAGTTGGCTTTTTGAACCGCGTCAAACGACAGTACACGGATGGCATTGGCTAGTTTACGTTCGCTAATTGGAGCTGGCATAGAGTGTCCTAATATTCGAATGAGTAGTATGAAGATAAGAGGAGAGTTTACTCAGAGGATAATCCATCAAAAACGCGACAGGCGTCCTCAATAGATAGGCTATAAAATAAAAATGCAATATTAACATATTTGCTATGAGCCTAGCCAAAAATGCGGTGACAAGACCGTTTATATTTAGCAATGACTCACATCAGTTTTGTTAAACGATAAGTAGTTATAGGTTTTAATTTAAGTTATAAATAACAAGCTACGAGTAACCTAAGTGACAAGCAGCTCATTACTTATAGTCAATTTATTAAACTGAAATAGTTTCAGCACCGCCCATAAACGGACGCAATACTTCTGGAATCGTGATGCTGCCATCAGCGTTTTGATGATTTTCCATCACTGCCAGTAGCGTACGACCCACGGCCAAACCTGAACCATTTAAAGTATGAGCCAAGCTGGTTTGCTTGCCATCTTTGACACGCGTACCCATACGGCGCGCTTGGAAATCACCACAGTTAGAGCAGCTAGAGATTTCACGATAGGTATCTTGGCTTGGTAGCCATACTTCGATGTCATAGGTCTTTTGTGCGGCAAAACCCATATCGCCAGTACACAGCTGTACCGTGCGGTATGGCAAGTTCAACTGCTGCAAGATATATTCAGCCTGTCCTGTCATCGCTTCTAATAGGTCATCAGACTGATCGCTAGTACCGACATTGACCATTTCCACTTTTTCAAACTGATGCTGACGAATCAAGCCACGGGTATCACGCCCATGTGAACCTGCCTCACTACGGAAACATGGCGTATGCGCCGTGAATTTTAATGGCAACTCTTTAATATCCAAACGTTCGCCGCGTACCAAATTGGTCATTGGTACTTCAGCCGTTGGAATAAGGTAAAAATCCATCTCATCGTTATTAGTGTGATTGCTTAATTTAAACAAATCATCTTCAAACTTAGGCAACTGACCCGTACCTTTCAAGCTATCGCTGTTAACGATATAAGGTACATAAGTTTCAAGATAGCCGTACTTCATCGTATGCGTGTTCAACATGAATTGAATCAACGCGCGATGCAGTTGCGCCAATTGCCCTTTAAGCACGTTAAAACGGCTACCAGTCAGCTTGGTTGCCGCTTCAAAGTCCAACATGCCAAGTGTCTCGCCAATATAAGTGTGATCTTGAATCTCAAAATCAAACGTACGCGGCGTGCCCCATTTGCGCACTTCTACATTATCATCTTCTGACGTACCGACTGGTACATCCGCCGCCGGAATATTTGGAATTTGCAAAGCCGCTTGAGTGATACGCTCTTGTAACGTACGCAACTCGTCTTCCGCAGCTTTAATCTCACCGCTAACGCTTTGCATCTCAGCCAATAGCTCACTAGCATCTTCGCCTGATTTTTTTAGGGCACCTACTTGCTTAGCACCAGCATTACGGCGCGATTGCAACTCTTCGGTTTTTACTTGTAGAGACTTGCGCTCGTTTTCAATCGTCTGCCAGAACTCCATATCAAGCTCATAACCACGGGTGGCTAGCTGCTGCTGTAGGTCGCTTAAATCGCCGCGTAAGAGTTTCGGATCAATCATAGTAGTTGCCTGTAACACTAAAGGTGAGTAAAAGGTTTAAAAGTATTATTTATAGAGTAATTGCCTAGCGCATCGCTATCACAGTCTTTGTGATAACCGGCTATGACGTTATGTTTTATATCAACATATCTTGTAGACGCTATAATACCAAGACACGGCAGATTTGACCATGTTTTGGATATCTTTGACTGCTTTTCCCTGTTTTTGGCTGACTTTCACTAGCTTTTGTTCATTATGCCAATCGCTTATCGCAAATTATTCTGTTTTTAATTTCTCACTTTTACTTTCGTCTAGTCTGAATAAGCTGAGTATAGAGCGTGAACTACGTCATTAATATGACATCTATCCGTGAACAGTCTTGCTTATATGTTTCATTTAGGAGTACTTTTCGGTAAGATAAGCGCATACCTTTATTCACTTCTAGCCAAGTACAGCATTGCTGCTTCGCTTTGGCAGTTTTAATCCAACGCTTTTAATATAAGTATTTGAGAAACCTTTATGGCCCTGTACCCTTACACGCTCCAACCTGTCGCCTTAAACCTAACTGAGGCTGAATTTCACCAAGCACAGTATGAACTGTTTGCCAGTGCCAGCCCTTCTTTTGGTTTATCAAGCTTTAAGACCAAAGAGTGGATCATCATGGCAGTGGTTGTGGTACTCGCTATTGCAGGACTTATCTTTGTGACAGGCTATTCAACCATTATATTTTGGTTAATGCTGGTTGGTGTGGTGATTTATCTATTGGCACGTACTTTAGGTTTTAAATGGTACGTAAAAAGAGAGTTTGACAAACAAGTGGCCGACCAAGAGATGCCAGATGAAATGCGCCAGATGAAGTTGGGTGTGCAAAAGCATGGTCTAGTCATGGCGATGCCAAGCAACCAGCCTGATATGATGAAAAACTCGCAAATGCGCGGTATGCAAATGCGTGCGGGCGCGACTCAACAAGCAGTTATTCCTTGGACCTCTATCAAGAGTTGGGACGAGACTGATGACTATATTTTTATGATGTTTGAGCTAAAAGGTCAGCAAGGTAGCCAAATCGTACCGAAACGCTTGCAAGCACAGAAGTTTCCTATCGATACGATACGTCAACATTTACAAGAAGTGGTTCCCGTTAAAGGCTTAAATCCTGAAAACTTGCAGCCACCAGCGTAAATGTAATAAGGTCTCTCTATCGTTTAGAAAAACAATAGAGAGACTTGGTTTTAGTTTTATAAAACCAATCGTAAAATTGTATTTATTAAATTTAACTTATTAATAATAGTTTGCTATTATTATAAGCATCAGAGGAAGCAATAGAGTCTATATTGATAGATACAGATGAAAAATAAAGTATCTTTCTCTGTATTTTAATTGATTAGAGTCTTTATTCTTCTTTATTCATTATCATATAACTACACTCACACTATAAGGACAATACTATGAGTAATTCTAATAATGCTACTAACCAGATCGGTCTAGAAAAAGCAGACATGAGCGAAGTCATCGCCAAATTAAACAATCTACTATCAACATATCACGTGTTTTATCTAAACGTACGTGGCTATCACTGGAATGTAAAGGGTGAGCATTTCTTTACTTTGCATCCACAATTTGAAGAGCTATATACGTCACTACAACTTCAAATCGATGAAATCGCTGAGCGTATCTTAACTTTGGGTGGTACACCACTTCACGCTTATAGCGATTTTACGCAGCATACTAGCATCAGTGAAGACAAAAACGTCAAAGATGGTACAAGCTGTGTCAAAGGTGTGGTCACTGGCTTGCAAGCGTTAATTGCAGAGCAGCGCCAAGTATCAGCCCTAGCAGAAGAGAGCGAAGACCAGGGTTCAGCTGACTTAGTAGATGCTTACGTACAAGAGCAAGAAAAACTGGTATGGATGTATAACGCGTTTTTGGGTTAATAGTCGTTAGTTTCTGTTCGGCTTAACCTTACTTACTAGCTCTAATAATTATCAAATTCTAAACAATAAAAAAGCACCTAATTAGGTGCTTTTTTATTGTCTATCTTTTAGAAAAGACTGTTTTATTTTTGGATCCATTGACGCATTTTTTCACGTTCAGCAGGCGTGGCTTGTAGCCATACTTGCATAAACGTATCTAACGTACTAGTAGAAGTATTTACGCTAGATGCTTGCTTAACAGTGGTCGTGCCAGTGTTGACGTTGCTAGTAGTGTTTACTACTGGTTGATCTAAAGAGGCGATAGCACGTTGGTTCTGTAACTCTGCATCACCTGCACCGCCGAACACGCCGCCTAGCGCTTTACCAAGGCCTGAAAATAGACCACCTTGGTTACCGGCCATACTTTGCTGGCTAGCAATGACAGTATTGTTCTGTTGCACAGCGAGCGTTGGCTGCTTAGCATACTCTCTAGCAGCTTCATAATCTTCTGGTTGATTAGGCATAGTCAAACGATATGTTTGATTGTCGGCTAATTGTGCCGTCACACTGACATTACCTGAACGCAAATAATCATGCTCATCACGACGCAAGTTATATAAACGGTCATACTTAGCAGTAATAGCATGTTGTCCAGGCTGTAACGTAAATGTTTTTTGTAGCGGCTGAAAAGCGCTCTGCTGAATTTCCTGCCCATTAATAGCAGTTACTTTGATATGGTCATCAACCTGTAGAGTAACCGCTGCCTGTGACAACATAGAAACCGAGGCAGCCCCCACCAACAACGTGCCTATCGTTAATTTCTTTAGCAAAAAAGTATTCGATTTCATAAGTTATTCCATTAATAGTAAAAGCGAGTTGGACAAAAGATTCGTATTCTTACGGCTATTCATTTTTTGCTGCTAAAAGCCTTACTGCTAGAAGCCTTACTGCTAAAAATCAAGTGGCATCGTATGTTGGTCTTGATCAGGCGTGTCGTTATCTACTTGCGTCTCTTGAGCGATATCCGCCAGCTCCGCGGCAAGCGTCTGCTCATCGATGGTACGCAAAGCATCACTTATGACTGCTTTTGAGATATTACTGCGACCAAGGTTAGAAAACATTGGTTGAATATAATTAAGTACTTCCATCATCGCACCGATACGATGCGGTCCATCAGTTAGTAAGTGATCAATAATTCGATTGTCAAACTGCCATCCACGTCGACGCAAAATAGACTGTAATAGTGCTTGTCTGTCTGCCAAATCATGACCAGTAGGCACCTTAAAGGTAGGTGCTTGTGCCAAACGCGTCATTAAATCCCTTAACTGGAATGGTAAGTCGTCGGCTGGTTTATTAGCGGCAAACAATAACTGGCGTTGCCCTTCTCGGCTACGATTGATCAGGTGAAATAAAGCTTCTTGCCACTGACTGCTCTGCTCAAGCACTTCCAGATCATCGATAGCAATCAGATCAAAGTTCTCTAACGATGATAGTACGTGGACATCTGTATGAATCAGCTCATTAAGGGACAAACAGATAGCCGATTTTTCCATTTCGATAAATGACTCGCAAATAGCAGACAGCAAATGGGACTTACCTGTAGCAGGGCTACCAAACAGATATAGTTGACCGATCAGGCCGACATGTAACTGCCGTACTGCATCGATAATCGACATCCAACCGGGACCGGCAAAGTCGCTGAGACTTGCATCATGCTTAATGTCCAGATTGAGACTTAGCTGTGCTTCTGCCATGAATCATCAACTCGTGTTGCGTAGTGCAATGGAAAAATATAATAGAAAAGATAGGTTGCTTTGAGCTGCATTCATTACTATCAATACTAGCCGCTACAACTGTAAGCAATGGCCCTATAGCCTTTGCAAAAATTGGACAGTCGCTTTGTTGAAAACAATGTTAGCAAAGCTGGTACCAAAACGGTTGATACTATCAACACTGCGCCTATATATAACATATTTACAAAATGACTGACAAGTCTTTTACCCATTAAGCCTTGTCAATCATTGCGTTCATATCCTAGTATTGCATATCAATATTTATCTAGCATGTTCAATAATAAGATAGTTATCTTTTTTCAAACAGTGCCAGTTGTTTACGGCCTTTATAAAAGTCCGTTGTACGATAATAGCTGTATAAATGGCGGAACAGAACATTTAAGACAGCGGACACTGGTAAGGCAATAAGCATACCGACAAAACCTAATAGACTTGCACCCGCCAATACGGCAAATATGACCCACAATGGCGACAGACCAATCTTATCACCTAACAGCAATGGTTGTAGGATATAACCTTCTGCAGCTTGTCCAATCAAGAACGCACCTACGACCAATGACAAATACGTCCAGTCCAATCCGAACTGAAATAGGCAGGCGATAATAGCTGCGATAAAACCAATACCAAACCCTAAATACGGCACAAAACTGGCAATGCCTGCTACCATACCAATGATAAGTCCAAGCTCTAGCCCAATAAGCTGCAACTGTACGGCATAAATAGCGCCTAGCAATACCATCACTAGCAATTGACCTTTGATAAATGCCATCAATGCCAGATCACATTCTTTAGCTATTTCAGTCACTTTTTGACAGTAAGCACCCGGTATCGCCATTTTCCAGTTATGCAAACGCTGATCCCAATTAAATAGAAAATAAAAGGTCAAAATAGGCACCAATACAATAAGACCTGCGTTATTGATGAAGTTCATACTTGAGGTCAGTATTTGGCTCATCATGGTACTGGCATCAGCGAACTTATAGTTCGTTTGCATATAATCGACGAGGGTATCGGAGAATTCTTTAGACTCTAGCTCAGGCAATTTGATACGAGTATTACTATTGAACCACTCTCGTACGACTTGATTGTACCAATTAAATATCTTTGGCAAATAATCCCACGCCGCTTGCAACTGATGCCACAATGTCGGTACCAGCCACCATAATAATAACGCCATCCCCAAAGTAATCGTTGAGTAGACAATAATAATCGCGACCCAGCGCTTGATGTATTTTGATAGGCGCTTGACTAGAGGATTAAATAGGTAAGCCAGCATAAAGGCAAAAACGAAAGGTACGATGACGGGCATCATCAAATACAAGAGAAATACAGCCACCACTAACGCCACGACAATAAATAAACGCCGAAAAAAAGGATCTATTGGTTGGTTCATCATGGCAAGTAATCCTATAGTTGGACGAGGTTAAAAAAGTGACAGGTTTGAAAAAGTGACAGGAAGTCAGTGATAGCGATTTCTAAATGATATAACTATAGTCATCACGATGTGTCACTAGGCGAATTGCCTTTTTCTCATTAGTTTTAGCTAGCTAAACTGAGACGTATCAAAGTTCCTAAAAAGCCTGACTCTTAATAGATTTATGTTTAGTAGTTTTTATTCTGTCAATCGCATTTGGACTTGTATTAAAGCCATTATTGACAATAAATTTAGCGTTCTATTATCGCAGAGTACAACAAAAAATCAGTCATTTTTTGTTTCTTAACCGCTTATTTGCCACTTAATGCAAATCTTAGTCAAATATTGGCAAGTTGCTTTGCGAGTACGGTCTGTTTTTGGGTATAATGCGCGCACTGTCTTTAAACTTTGCTTTTGAACTTTATAACGCTGATTTTTGCGTGCTCAATTACTTTACCTTCTAACCCCAATTATCTATCCCCAACTGTGAGATGACTATGAGTGACAAGCCTTCTTTAAGCTACAAAGATGCCGGTGTTGATATCGATGCAGGCGATGCTTTGGTTCAGCGAATCAAGTCCGTTGCAAAAGCCACTACTCGTCCTGAAGTCGTGGGTGGACTTGGCGGTTTTGGTGCGTTATGCCGCATCCCAACAGGTTATACCTCACCATTATTGGTTTCTGGCACTGATGGTGTCGGCACCAAACTAAAATTGGCGCTACAGCTGAACCGTCATGACACAATTGGTATTGATTTGGTCGCGATGTGCGTCAATGATCTACTGGTTTGCGGCGCAGAGCCATTGTTCTTCTTAGACTACTATGCAACTGGCAAGCTGGATGTCGATGTAGCGGCGACTGTCGTGACTGGTATTGGTGATGGTTGTAAATTAGCTAACTGTGCGCTTATCGGTGGTGAAACTGCTGAAATGCCAGGCATGTATCAAGACGACGATTACGATCTAGCTGGATTTTGTGTAGGCGTGGTTGAAGAAGCAGAAGTCGTCACTGGTGAAAATGTCGCAGAAGGCGATGTACTGATTGCACTTGCCTCAAGTGGCGCACACTCAAACGGCTACTCATTGGTTCGTAAAGTCATCGAAGTTAGCGGTGTGGATGTTACGAGTAGCGACGAGCAACTGGACGGTCAGCCTATTCAAGACGCTCTAATGGCTCCTACCCGTATCTATGTAAAAGCAATCAAAGCATTACAAGATACGCTTGGTAGCTCAGCCTTACATGCGATGTCACACATCACAGGTGGTGGTCTAACGGATAACTTGCCACGTGTACTACCTGATAATCTAGCGGCTAGCATCGATACCAATAGCTGGCAGTTCTCAGAGCTATTCACTTGGCTACAGACCCAAGGTAATATCGCGCAGAGTGAAATGTACCGTACCTTTAACTGCGGCGTTGGTTTTGTCATCGTTATGCCAAAAGACAAAGCAGATGCTGCTATCCAGACCTTGACTGATGCAGGCGAGACAGCTTGGCAAATAGGTGAAATGGTTAAACGCAGCACTGATGACCAGGCGGATGCAGTGGTGTACCGTTAATGTCGATTGATAACGCAAGCCAGCCTATCAAACCGTTGCGTATTGCTGTTCTAGTCTCAGGAAGTGGTAGCAACCTGCAAGTGTTAATCAATGCAATGCAAGCAGGTGCGCTACCAATTGAAATCGTTGGTGTCATTAGTAACCGTGAAGATGCTTATGCATTGACACGTGCTAAAGATGCCAATATTCCAGTTGCAGTATTGTCACACGTTGCTAGTGGTAAACGTATGGGCATTAAAACGTTTGAAACCCATGCCAACGAGCAGCTAATAGCATGGCAACCTGACTTGATCGTCTTGGCCGGATTTATGCGTGTACTAAGTGGCTCATTTATCGATAATGTACCAGCGCCTATGATTAACCTTCACCCTTCTCTACTTCCGGTTTATAAGGGTTTAGATACTCACAAACGAGTCATACAAGCGGGTGAACGTCTTCACGGCTGTAGTGTTCATAAAGTGACAGCGGAGCTTGATGCAGGTCAGGTGTTGACTCAAGCCGTATTGAATGTCGATACCAACGATACCGTAGAGAGCTTACAGTCACGGGTACAGAAACTTGAGCATCAGCTACTACCTTGGACGATTCTACTACTAGCAAAAAACGTATTATCACTTGAAACAAATAATACACCATCGCAAACGGAAACTTATTTACCTAAGTTGCCTTTGCAATTGCTTATAGACGGATAAAAATCTCGGCTTATTAAGCTGCTTTTTATACTACTTTATATAGCTCAATAAAAAGCCCAGTTACTCATTATGAGCAACTAGGCTTTTTTATTTGATAACTATTTATTATTTACTATCATTTAAAATCGTAAATAGTTACCTATTTAGCTAATTTGTCTGATTAGCTCATTCTTAGAATACATGAACCGCTTTAATGTTGACAAACTCTTTGATACCGAAGCCGCCATGCTCACGGCCATAACCTGAGTTCTTCACGCCACCAAATGGTAGTGCAGGATTGGCAAGACCGTAACCATTGATATAGACCATACCAGTATCGAATTGCTCACGTGCTAAACGAACAGCTTTCTCTTCATCTTTCGAGAAAATCGCGCCACCTAGACCATAACGACTGTCGTTAGCGATGCGCATTGCGTCGTCTTCATCTTTGGCACGAATTAGTGAAGCGACAGGGCCAAATAGTTCGTCATCATATGCAGGCTGACCTTTTTCAACGTTCTCTAGGATAGTTGCTGGATAGAAGCTACCTTTACCTTCAGGTACTTTACCGCCAACAGCAATCGTTGCACCTTTAGCCACACTTTGCTCTACTTGCTCATGTAGCTGCTCACGTAGATCTGCACGTGCTAATGGACCGATATCTGAGCTATCATCCATTGGGTCACCCGCTTTAGTACCTTCAAATTTCTCAATGATACGTTTACGGAACTCATCATATACGCTATCGACTACGATAAAGCGTTTGGCTGCTACACAGGTTTCACCGTTATTGATTAAACGTGCTTGAGTACAAGTTTCTACAGCAGTTTCAATGTCAGCATCTTCTAACACGATGAACGCATCATTTGAACCTAGCTCTAATACAGCTTTCTTAATCGCTTTAGCTGCTTGCTGTCCAACAAGGGCACCTGCACTGTCACTACCTGTTAGTGTCACACCTCGTACTTTGTCATTGCCAATCAATGCTTCTGACTGGTCATGATCAATGATAATCGTACGGAACAAATCACTTGGTAATTCAGACTCGTGAAGAATTTTTTCAATTAATAGACCAGAGCCTGTAACGTTAGATGCGTGTTTTAACAGGACGCTATTACCTGCCATCAAGTTTGCGATGGTATAACGGAATACCTGATACGCTGGGAAGTTCCAAGGCTGCATGCCATAGATAATACCGATAGGTTGGTACGTCACTAGCCCTTTCTTCATGCTTTCGATATCGCGTACATCATCAGCCAAAGAAGCAACGCCGTTTTCAGCAGTGTAATCACAGATAGCTTTACAGAGATCAATCTCTTGCATGCTCTGGTTATACAACTTGCCGCGCTCTTCAGTCATTAGCTTAGCCAGCTCTTCTTTATACTCCATCAGCTTGTCACCGATAGATTTGATGACACGGCCGCGCTCTTCGTGACTTACTGTACGCCATTCTAGAAATGCGTTATGTGAAGCGTCGACAATCTTGTTGACTTCGTCGTTGCTCATATAATTGTAGTTACTGATTTCTTCGCCCGTGGTTGGGTTAATAGTAGTAATGTCTGACATAGTTACTGTCCTTATTATTCGAATTTATATTTGGGATCTATAATCGGGTTTATTGCCACTTGTAGTTATTTTGCTGTGACAGTTTTAATTATTAAATTTACGTCGATAGCACAATCTATTGGTAGCTCGTTTTCTATCTGCCGTTATCTTAACAAGCTATTTGATGAAAAGTTTTACAATATATTGTGAAGTGTGTTGAAGATGTTAATAGTGTGACTGACTTATTAAGTAAAGCTAAATTCAACATATTAACTATTAACCCTTAGGACATAAAAAAACCAGCCTAGTGGCTGGTCTAATAACTATATAGAGTGGAAGATAAAGAAAAATATTTTTATTAAAAATTAAGATAATCAGGAATATTCTGCTCTAATAAAAGATAGATTCAACTCACACAAACCAATCAAAACAAATGATTAATAACCGGTATCTCTTGTGGTGGATTTTCTTCTTCAGCAACGACTTGTCGTGCCACATGCATAATTAACTGACGTAACCAGCGATGGGCTGGGTGATGCTGCAACAATGGAGACCATGCCATCGTAAGCTCAAACTCAGGAATAAAAAACGGCGGATCTTCCATCATGATACTGTCATTGTTTGCCTGCATTCTTGCCACACGCGTGGGCAAAGTCGCGATCAAATCTTTATTTGCTGCAAGCATAGCAGGCATTTGATAATGTCGAGTAAAGACACTGATTTGGCGTTTTTGACCAAGGCGCTGCAAGGCCTGATCAATAGACCCGAGTCCACCAGATTTCTCTGGATTAACCCCAAAGCCCACGCCCATCCCTGTTTTAGATACCCAAACGTGCTGTGCTTTAAGGTAGTTTTTCAAATTAAAACGATTGGCATAAGGACTGTCAGAAGATAATAGGCAACTAAAAGTATCACGCCACACCAACACTTGGTGAAAACTCTGCGGTATCTCATTAAAACGGTTAATTGCTAAATCAACTCGTCCCTGCTCCATATCTCGATAAGAGACGTCTGATGGAGTTAAAAAGTCCAAAATAACATTGGGTGCTTCAGAACGTAGTGCTTTTACCAGCTTAGGTACTAGGGTCGCTTCGGCATAATCCGATGTCATAATACGAAACACACGAGAGGTACTATAAGGACGGAATTCGGTGCGTGGCTCCAACACTTGAGTCAAGTCGGCAAGTATCTCACGAATACGTGGCTGTAACTCAAGCGCGCGTTCAGTCGGTGTCATACCCTCAGATGAGCGTACCAATAATGGATCATTAAACAGCTTACGCAAACGGCGCAAGATATTACTCATAGCAGGCTGAGTAATCCCAAGCTGCTCGGCTGCGCGAGTAACGTTTTTTTCTCGTAGCAACACATCTAGATGGACTAATAAATTTAAATCAACCCGCTGCAAATTCATATTTGGTTCTCTTGGCTTTTGAATAAACGCCATATTAAGGCTGGCATTTGTAGTGCTGCTACGGTGATTTGTGCGCTGTAACAGCATAATTTCATTATTTTTTACTAATTTTGTTCTGGATTTTTCTATTAGCTATCCATTATAACTCATTCAACCTATCGTAAGGCCCTGTTATATAAACATTATATCATACAGAAATACCAAAGATAACTATCATAAATTAGATAAATCTTGGTAAGGTGGTTATAGTGAGTTCTATAAAGGATTTGCAGCATAGATGACGAACTTTAGGTTCATAAGCTGTTTTCATCCGATTAAATATTGTCGCTAAGTAATATATTAATGGTTTTTATCAGTCGTTAAATACGGTTAATTGACCTCATTATTGTAACATCTCTTGCTACCAATTATGACATCACTGCCTATTAAGTATTCAGATACCTTTTAGATATATAGTGAGAATCGATAAATATTTATAAACCAGCAATTATTTTCAACTGTTGAGTTCAGCAAACTTCTTGTAATAGCCTAACGGTTTGTTTAGGGTAAATAGAGCTTCGATAGATAAATGATAGACCAAATTTTGAATATTACTTTTTAGTACAAAGGTTTTAGTAAAGCGGATTTTAGTAAAACGACAGACCCATTATTTTAACAATTAACTTATTTGTTTTTACACCCCACCAAGGAGACTATAGATGTCAACTGCATATAAATCAGCGATCGACTTAGTACGTGAATTAAAGCAAAAGCACGGCAACTGGCAGAACATTAGCGAAGTTGATGCTGCACGTATGATGTCACAAAACCGTTTCAAAACGGGTTTGGATATCGCAAAATATACTGCAAAAATCATGCGTCAAGACATGGAAGATTATGACAATGATACGTCTCAGTACACGCAGTCTTTAGGTGCATGGCATGGTTTTGTTGCACAACAAACTATGTACGCTAAGAAAAAATATTTCGGTACGACTTCTAAAACTTATATCTACCTTTCAGGTTGGATGGTAGCTGCCCTACGTTCTGAATTTGGTCCACTACCTGACCAATCTATGCACGAAAAAACGTCAGTACCTAAGCTAATCGAAGAAATCTACACCTTCTTGCGTCAAGCAGATGCTAAAGTATTGAACGACTACTTCCGTGAGCTAAACGCTGCTGAAGAAGCTGGCCAAGATACTTCAGCTATCCTAGAAAAAATCGAAAACTTTGATTCACATGTTGTGCCAATCATCGCTGATATCGATGCAGGTTTCGGTAACGAAGAAGCTACTTACCTATTGACTAAGCAAATGATCGAAGCTGGTGCTTGTGCCATTCAGGTTGAAAACCAAGTATCTGATGCTAAGCAATGTGGTCACCAGGCTGGTAAAGTAACTGTGCCACATGAAGACTTCATCTCTAAGCTAAACGCTATCCGTTATGCATTCTTAGAGCTTGGTGTTGAAGACGGCGTTATCGTTGCTCGTACTGATTCTGAAGGCGCATCACTAACGCAAAAAATTCCAGTATCAAATGAGCCAGGCGACCTTGCTTCTAAATATATCGATTTCATCGAAATGGAAGAAGTAACGCTAGAGAATGCTCAAGAAAATGACAGCTTACTTAAGCACAACGGCAAACTAGTACGCCCAGTTCGTCTACCTAACGGTCTATATCAGTTCCGTGAAGAGACTAACATTGACCGTGTTGTACTTGACTGTGTAACTGCTCTAGAAAACGGCGCTGACCTACTATGGATCGAAACACCGACTCCAGACGTAGAACACATCAAAATGATGGTTGACCGTATTAAAGAGCAACAGCCTAAAGCCAAGCTTGTATACAACAACAGCCCATCATTCAACTGGACGCTTAACTTCCGTAAGCAAGTTATCGCTCAGTGGGAAGAAGAAGGCAAAGACATCTCTGCATACAATAAAGATGACTTGATGAGTGCTGATTATGACGGTACTGAACTTGATGCAGCAGCTGACGTAGCCGCTAAGAACTTCCAACGTGATGCGTCACGTGAAGCTGGTGTATTCCATCACTTAATCACGCTACCGACTTACCACACGACTGCTCTTAGCGTTCATGAGCTTGCTAAAGGCTACTTCGGTGAAGAAGGCATGCTTGCTTATGCAGCTGGCGTACAGCGTAAAGAAATCCGCGAAGGCATCTCTTGTGTTAAGCACCAAGCAATGGCTGGTTCTGACCTTGGCGATGACCACAAAGAAATCTTCTCAGGCGATAACGCTCTGAAAGCTGGCGGCGGCAAGAACACGATGAACCAGTTCTAATAACCGACACACTAGCAGTATTTATTAAAAAACCGCCCTACATCATGTAGGGCGGTTTTTTATTGCGGTTTAAATAATCAGAGAATGGTAGACTAATAATGGTTTATCACAACTACCGATCAGAGCCATCAGTCAGAATTATTAGGAGCTAATATGCAAGAGATAGAGCTGAAGTTTTTGGTACCAGAGTCACGACTAAAGGGTTTGATGCGTCAAACACACGTTAAATCCTCACAAGTGACACAACTGGCTGCACACTATTATGATACGCCTGACCAACAGCTTGCACAGGCAGGTATCGGTCTGCGTATTCGCAAAGAAGGCGATACATGGGTCCAAACCATTAAAGCTGGTGGTGATGGTATCGCGGCACGCTTGGAGCACAATGCCGTACTCGATAATGAGCAAATACAAGCGATGCTCGATAATAATGAGCTGATGCCTGATTTAGCGATATATCAAGACACTCCAATCGCTGCGGCATTGACTGATTTTAAACTCAAAAAGTTAGCGAAAAATCTGACACGACTTTATGTGACTGACGTCGAGCGCACTACGCGGTTGCTAACAGAAAGTAATGAAGATGAAACCGATAATTACATCGAAATGGCTTACGATCAGGGAGAAATCATCCATGGTACTGATGACTCGCTACGCAAAGCCATTCAAGAGATAGAGTTTGAATTGGTGTCAGGAGATTTAGATTTTCTATTTACGACTGCCAAAACATGGTGCAAGCGCTATAAGCTGTGTTTATCTACCGTTACCAAAGCTGAAAACGGTAGCTTACTTATTAATGGACAAAAACACAGTCCAGCAGTCAACGCAAACCTAAGTCAATTGCAAATAGACAAAGACAGCAGTGCACCTGCCTTTATACGTGCGGTCGTACATAATTGCTTATTGCAGATATTACCAAACAGCAGTGCTATCGTCGCTGGCAGTATAGATGACGATCATATTCTACAGTTGCGGATTGGTATTGATCGCTTGCGTACTGCGTTGAAAGCATTTGCTGACTTCTCTGATGAGATTAATCCTGAATGGCTGCCGATACTAAAGCAAACTGCAACCTTGCTTAGCGACTACTATCAACTTGCTTATATCAATACACAGATCGAACCTGAGCTACAAGCATGTGGCGCGCCTGCCGTTGACTGGACAACAGATATTGAAAATATCAAAATTACGCCTATCAATACGTTGCAAGCCAATGATTTTCAGATAACCTTGCTAGAGCTGATTGCCTTTACGATGAGCGACCCAAGCATTGAACCTCAGACTGATCAGCTTGCCCGCGATAAGCTAACGAAAGTCCTTTCTAAACAACATAAAAAATGTCTTAAAACCAATAAAAAAGCTGGCGAAGTAAGTGATGAAGTAAGTAATACCGAGCTTGTGAGCGATGACACAAATGTAAGCACAGATGTTGCTGATAATGACCAACCTGAAAGCGACCTCCTTAATCAGTTAAAAGATTTGCATTACACCAGTGAATTCACCGCACCTTTACTAAGTAAGAAAAAAGATAAAAAGAAAACCAAACGTTGGCTAAAAAGGCTGATAAAAGCGCAAAAAGCGTTAGAACAACTTAATGATGATAATCAATATCAGCAGTTCTATGAGTTAAAATCAACAACAGATACTAATGCTTTATATGGTGCGGGTTGGTTTACGGCCATACTGACTGATGACCAGAGTCATATTGATGCACGTTTAGCAAAATTTGCAGACAGCTCAACGTTTTGGTAGAAGTAGAAATATTATTTTTATGACAGATAGTGCTTTCATAAAGTAAAACTACTCCATAAAAAAGACAGCTTGTTATATAACAGGCTGTCTTTTTTTATTGTGTTGAAATAGTTTCTGTCAGCGCCATGGCTAAATGTGCAACATGTCCTAATTAGCCACAATCGTAACAGGCATACCCTCTTCTACTTGCTCAAATAATTCTACAATATCTTCATTACGCATACGGATACAGCCATGTGATAGCGGAATACTCATCGGTTCAGTATCTGGTGTGCCGTGAATATAAATATAGCGCTCATAAGTATCGCAGCCACCTTGGCCATTGCTACCTTTGTTTAATCCTTCTTCAAGACCGCTTAACCAAAGAATACGGCTTAATATCCAGTCACGCTTGGGATGTAGCTCACCAAGATTTGCATCGTATATCTCACCTGTCGGTACACGCCCAACAAATACCGCATTCATAGGCTCACTACCACCTATTTTTTGTTCAATGACATGCCTACCGAGCGGCGTGCAACCACTATCCTGCTGACTACCAATACCATTCTTTGCAGTGGAGACTACGTATCTCGCAACCTCAGTCTGCTGCTGGTACATCGTTAATGTTTGCTCAGCGATATTAATCATGAGTTGTTTATCAAGGGTCTTATTATTGGTCATAAATGATTCCAACTATTAGTCATTCATCAGATTACTATTAAGGTTATTAGTAAAATGATTGAAAATTTCTATTATCAAGGGATTGTATCAAGACATTTGGCACCGTAATATAGGGGCACACTTTTTGATGCTAGCAGATTATGACGACTATTTCACCGACACGTGTGTCGATGTATGATTTTTTATATCATGATACCCAGCCTATGCTGTCACTTTTGGCCGATGCGGCACAGCTCTCTCTACCGCAAGCTCGCTTAGGGATGGATGCCAGTCTACAAGCCATCGTAAGTGCGCTTCTCGCCTATCAGCAGCGTCATCAGGGACAAGCAGTCAGCAAAAAGCTGTTTGGTCGTGGTGCTGTCAAAGAGTTACGACAGTATAATTCAATGAACTTTGCTACCATTAGCGCCACACTCTACCATCGTCACGATGCAGCAGATGCCGTATTTAGTGACAACGCCCGTGTCATAAAGGCAAGCGAGCATATCGCTGAGAAGATTGATGCAACGATGCAACAGACTCAAACTCTACTCACCTCCTTGTGCGTGATTGTGCTGCGTGAATTGGCTATCCTGACAGAATACAGTCAACTAGACAGTGATGAGATCAATAAATGGTTTGCACTACAACCACAGTTTTTATCAGCGGCCCGATTTAGCCCAGAGCATACACATACCTTATCTGCTGAGACAGAAAGCAATAGTGACCTGCCCGAATCAACTACTGAAGCTGTTGAAGCGATAGAGAATAACTCAGAGAGTAATGCGGAGCATACGTTATTAAATGCTGAGCAGTTATCAAGCACTCCACCTCCTTTTGATCCTTACTGGTATGAGCTATCTGGATTCAAACCTGAAGACTATGAACCTGTACAAGACATGCAAATGGCGACAGGCAATTACCTAAAAGCCATTGGACGCTCACTTGATAATCTACAGCAAGGTCGTCACAACGATATGCTGGTATTTACCGAGATGCATGCCGTTGCCTTACCACATCAACGTTGGCTGCTTCAATTAGCCAAAATCTCAGATATCTATCTCAGTCGAAATCGACTGCGCGTTAATTCTGAACCAGCCAATCCGCCCAAACCGCCTTTAGTAAGTTTAGGACTAATCGGCGGCAATAACGACAATACACCGACCACCACTAGTGAAAAGCCCATCGAGTATGAAGCTTCTACACCACTATGGAAAAATCCTGTCATTCTTATCATCATACTTGTCGTTGGTGTCCTTGGTGCACTCGCTACCTTAAAGTACCAATCGCAAAAATCTGACGGTGCGATTCTGGCAACTGAAGAAGTATTAGAACAAGATGCTATTGATGAGCGGCAACAGCAAGATGTAGCCATCGTAATGGTAAACGAAGATGAATCTGACTTTGTAGAGACAGAAAAAGCTGAGTAAAAAGCTTTACTATTAAAACAGCTATTCTAAAAGTGATGGTTTTAACAATCATTTACTAGCCATAAAAAAGAGACCCTATCAACATAGAATCTCTTTTTTTTGTGCTATCTAAGTTATGAATTGGCTATCAGTAGCCAAAAAACTTACTTAGATAAATCGCGACCACGGCTAGCTTCGATAGCTAGACGTAAGCCATTTAGACGAATAAAGCCTTCTGCGTCTTTTTGATCATAAGCGCCCGCATCATCTTCGAAAGTGGCGATTTTTTCATCAAATAATGAATCGTCAGATTTACGGCCGACGACGCTCACGCTACCTTTATAGAGTTTTACGCGTACAGTACCGTTGACGTATTCTTGTGATTTGTCAATCAATGCTTGTAGCATCATACGCTCAGGGCTGAACCAATAGCCATTGTAGATAATTTTTGCGTAGCGCGGCATTAGCTCATCTTTTAGATGGGCAGCTTCACGATCAAGCGTTAACGACTCAATACCGCGATGCGCTTTTAGCATAATAGTACCAGCTGGCGTCTCGTAGCAACCACGTGACTTCATGCCGACGTAACGGTTTTCAACGATATCCAAACGGCCGATACCATGTTTGCCGCCGATTTCGTTCAGCTTAATCATAACTTCATAAGGCTTAAGTGCTTCACCATCGATAGCAACGATGTCGCCTTTTTCATATTCTAGTTCTAGATATTGCGCTTCATCAGGTGCTTCTTCTGGGCTAACAGACCAGCGCCACATATCATCTTCTGCTTCAGTATACGGTTCTTCTAGAACACCACCTTCATAAGAGATGTGTAATAAGTTAGCATCCATTGAGTAAGGAGACTTTTTCTTATTGCCCGCATAATCAATGGCGATATCATGCTCTTCAGCATATTTCATCAAGCTTTCACGGCTTGATAGATCCCACTCGCGCCAAGGAGCAATGGTTACTACGTCTGGTGACAAAGCGACAGCACCTAGCTCAAAACGAACTTGGTCATTGCCTTTACCAGTCGCACCATGACTGATAGCATCGGCGTTGTGCTCTTTAGCAATCTCAACCAAACGCTTGGCAATCAATGGACGAGCAATAGACGTACCTAGCAAGTACTCACCTTCGTAAATGGCGTTAGCACGGAACATAGGGAATACATAATCACGAGCGAACTCTTCGCGCAAATCTTCGATATGAATATGCTTGATACCCATTGCTTGAGCTTTGGCTCGTGCTGGCTCAACTTCTTCGCCTTGACCGATATCAGCGGTAAAGGTGATTACTTCCGCATCATAAGTTTCTTGTAGCCATTTAGCGATGATTGAGGTATCAAGACCACCTGAATAAGCCAAGACGATTTTATTGATATTTTTTGGATCAAGTTGAGCCATGAAGAACTCCCATTATGAAATATAGTTTTAGAAAAGGCGACGATCAAATCGAAAGCAAGTCGAACGATAATTACCTGCTCAGTGTACATCATATTTACTATGGGCAAAAGTCTAACTGCCATAAGGCGTGCGCTTTTGACTTAAATTCTGGCCAACCTCATTTTTGCCACCAGAATTTAAACATCATTTAACGACAAGATATTAATCTTAGCCCGATGAATTATGTACAGATATCTAGCCTTATATTTAGTCAAGTGGGCAAATCTGTTATGATAGACCCACAGTATTACTCCCTTTTGTTTCCTTTATTTGACGATATAGAGCGCTTTGACACTATGACTGATTCGATTAGAGAATTGACCATCCTTCAGCCAGATGACTGGCATATTCATTTGCGTGACGATCTCGCTTTGAGCACGACCGTACCTCATGCAGCAAGCAGCTTTAACCGTGTCATCTGTATGCCAAACCTTGTGCCTCCAGTCAAAAATGCACAAGAGGCTATTGCCTACCGCGCACGTATCATGGAGCAATTAGCAGCAAGTAACTTAAGTCTTGAGCGCAAGTCAGCTTTCGATCCGCGTATGACTCTATATTTAACGGATAATACCACTGCCCAAGATATCGAGTTGGCAGCGCAGTCAGGTATCGTACAAGCTGTCAAACTCTACCCTGCTGGAGCGACTACCAACTCCGCAGATGGCGTCACCAATATTAATGCCTGCGTCGATGTCTTTGAAGCATTAGAAAAGTACAATTTGCCACTACTGATACATGGCGAAGTGACTCAAGACCATATAGATATCTTTGATCGCGAAAAGCGTTTCTTAGACGAAGTATTGGCTCAAATTATCGTAAAATTCCCTACGTTGAAAATAGTAGTAGAGCACATCACTACCAGCGATGCAGCAGATTTTGTATTGTCACAAGGTAACCATGTTGCTGCCACTATCACGCCGCAGCATTTAATGTTTAACCGCAACCATCTATTGGTTGGTGGTATCAAACCGCACTTTTATTGCCTACCTATCTTAAAACGTGAGAGCCATCAAAAAGTGCTATTAGATGTAGCTACTAGTGGTAATCCAAAGTTCTTCTTAGGTACTGACTCTGCGCCACATGCGACAGACAAAAAAGAAGCCGCTTGTGGCTGTGCCGGTTGCTATAGTGCAGCCACGGCGCTGCCTTTGTACGCGACTGCTTTTGATAGTGTTGGAAAAATAGATAAGTTAGAGGGCTTTGCCAGTCGTTTTGGTACCCAGTTTTACGGCTTACCTCTAAATGAAAGTACTATCACACTTGTCAACACGCCTATGCAAGTACCGACTGACTATCCTTATTTTGATGGTGCATCATTGACGCCTTTAATGGCAGGTGAGACGCTACCTTGGTCAATTAAGGCTTAATGCCCGCAAAGCTTAGCATTCAATAAACGACCTATTATTTTATCCTATGATATTAATGATACCTTTGTAGTAGATTTCTTTGTACTAAAGGTGCAGTTAGTATCATAGGATGCTTAGTTCTTATTTAATATATTAGTACGACTGATAAAAGTGATTTAACTTTATATGACCAATCAAAACATAGCGACCTTGCCTGACGAAGACTTATCAAACCCTAAATCTGCTAGTCTTGATGCTACTCTAAGCACTTCCCCGAAAGATGCAGCTTCAGTGACAGATGGGCAAGCGCCTATGGCCTTAAAAGACCGCTTTCGCAAGTTCTTGCCTGTCGTCGTCGATGTGGAAACAGCAGGTTTCAACGCCCAGACTGATGCCCTGTTAGAAATTGCCTGTATTCCCGTCTTACTGAATGAGCAAGGTGTATTTTATCCAGGTGAAGCTTTTAATGCTCATATCGAGCCTTTTGAAGGCGCAAATTTAGAGCCAAGTGCGCTTGCCTTTACGGGTATTGACCCTAAAAACCCAATGCGCAAAGCCATTGCGGAAGATGAAAAAACAGCCTTACGCCGCATTTTTAAAGGGTTAAAAGACGTACGCCGTGACGAAGAATGCCGTCAATGTGTCTTAATTGGACACAATGCCCATTTTGACTTGGCTTTTTTGAATGCAGCCGTGCTACGAACCAATAGCAAAAATCACAATCCATTTCATAACTTTTCAGTATTCGATACCGTCACCTTATCAGCATTAGCCTTTGGTCAAACTGTCCTAGCACGTGCTTGTAAAGCAGCAGGGTTAGAGTTTGATGGTAAGAATGCTCACTCAGCTCTGTATGACACTCAAAAGACTGCTGAGCTATTCTGTCATATACTGAATAACTACCCTATGTTGGCCAATGCGCTGCACAATGAAGACGCGAAAGAAGAGTCAGCTGATAGCGACAGTCAATAAGTCACATATCCTATATTGCCAATCATACATAATAGTGCTATTTGTAATACTTGATGACTTTGACATCTTGATTTGGCAATCAATAGGGATATGATTGATATCATAATAAATAGACGGAACTATTTATTGATTACAGATGTGGTTGTTTTATTCGATATGAATAACAGTCTGATGATAAAATATCACTCTTAAGCGATGTAGTTATATCCTATAGATGGTTTAAGTTGCTCACACTGTCTTGATAGCAAGCACTATCAAGATTAATAGGAGGGACTTTATTATGGATCCACAGCTCAAGTTATGGGGCACCATTCTCGGCTATATGCTACTCGCATTGACGATTAGCGCCTGCACTTCTTTATGGATTCGCTATCATTTAAAGCGAAATGACCTACATCCTCGTCGCGCAATTAAAAAAAGATATTTAATTTTAAAAAGACGTAGAAAAAGGCTTGACAGGAAGCGCCGACGCTATTAAAATACGCACCACTTCAGCATAAATGGTGAAAGCAGTTGAAGTGTTGTTACTAGTCCCCATCGTCTAGAGGCCTAGGACACCGCCCTTTCACGGCGGTAACGGGGGTTCGAATCCCCCTGGGGACGCCACTATTTGGCGTCACTTGTTAGCACTATTGCTTAGCATTAGATTAGACTAACAAGCGTACCACCAAAAACCCAGTTCATAATTTATTATGAACTGGGTTTTTTTATGTCTGTCATTAAGAGCTAACTTATTCTTTTAAATAAAAAAGCCAGCATCAATTGAATGCTGGCTTTTTTATTTGGTTGTCTTATTGATTATAAATATAGCTTGGCTCAATGGGAACTTTTTTCATATCTATCGATTACAGCAGCAACCATAGCAACGTAGCCACTATCATCAATCCCAATATCGTCTGGATTAAAAAGAACGCCTGATGCTGCCCTACAACCTTACTTAGAGTCACCCCTAGCGTACTATATTTGACAGGAGGCGTATCAACGTTACCTGTTCTCGTTTGCTCTTCATAGTAGCCTTGCAACACGTCCAAGAACTTCTGCCACTCATTAGAATCCCACTCATAAGGCTTAAATGGCATTAACTTTTTAAGCTCAGGCTCTTTAGTCATCCAACGCTCAAGGGTAATTGAACGTAATGACCAACTGGCAAAGCGACGTTCGGTAATCTCAGAAAAATCTAAAATCTTTAATTCTTTATGTCGATCATCTACCAACAAACGATTTTTTAGATTGGTTAGTGCCTGCTCTGAGCCTTCGACACACTGCAAAAAGTAGCCATTGCCATAGCAAAGAATACCCGTGACATTATCTATGTGATTGCGTTCAACCGCGGTCTCTGAGATATCATTAAGCGTGCTAGGACTTGAAAGACCAGTAGAGGTAATCCGGCTTATATATACAAGCTGGCAGAGATCTGTCGTTACTGGATTTGTTGAATCGTTGATTGTTGACAATCAGCTTCTCCCTATTATCAGGTAAATGTCGCTAAAACAATCATACTAACTTCAGAAAAAATATAGAGACAACATAACTAAGCGTAATGAATCGGTCTGATATATTATTGATTTTATAAGTTTTTATATTAATTGTATTAAGTTAGTTACATCATAGGTTAGTTTGGTCATTAAAGCAACCTATTACTGGACATAGGCCCGCTCAGAAACAAAAAACATATGTAATAACCATATTATATTCCAAAGTAGATTATATATATTCTCGGTATAGGTTTTAGTAATAGATTATTTCTGAATTCATTAATTTTTTAGAATAGTACAGAAAAGTCTAACGAGGATATAGTGGCTACTGAAGCCATAATTCTTATCATGGCCACCATTAAGTATAAAAGGAGTAAAACTGATGCTCGTTAGCGGAAGCAGAGTTGAAACTAAGACTGAAGCGCCATAATCGCTGTTAACAGTACCGCATCATCAGGATAGGTCAGTTTTATATTCTGGCGACTACCAGAGACTAAGCGTATTGGTAAACCTAGTTGTTCAAAAGCACTGGCTTCATCTGTGATGCTTAGCTGATGTTCAAACACATGATTTAGGACTTTTTTTAATTGACCTAAACGGAATACTTGCGGGGTTTGTGCTTGCCACATATTGCTACGGTCGATAGTAGATTTGGTATAAGAATGTGGACGACTCTCTTCTACGGAGGTAGCTAGCTGATAGGAAGCTTTTAACGTATCGGCCACTGGTGTCGCTAGAATAGCGCCGTAAGGCTCCAACATCGCTGCTTCAATCACTTGATCGATATCTACATTCGGTACAGCAGGACGTGCTGCATCATGGATAAGCACCAAATCCGAATCATCAGCACCTGTCTGACTAATTGCTTCCACACCTGCCTGTACTGACTGCCAACGCTCTGCCCCGCCGACTGCATAGCTTATAGGAAGTGCAAATTCTAATTGTTGCGCCGTGCTGTCATCGGCTGATATGACCAATAGACACTTATCAATGTAATCGCTATAAGCAAGTCGTACCACGCTATGCTGCAATAGCGTCTGACCTTCTAGCATTGTATATTGCTTGGCAATAGACGCACCAAAACGGCTACCGCGACCAGCTGCGACGATCATGGCATGTATATTAGGGGTTGTATTCATAGTAGTGTACTCATGGTTTGAGCCCATGACAGTATATGTAAAGAGGAATAAAGCAGGTGTTAAGTATAATGAATGGTGTCAGATAACAACATTATAATGCTACGTCATGAAAATTAATTCATGTCGTAAAAATTAGTGTATTCGTTAAAGCTAGTGTATTTATAAAGCTACTAGTTGCTGTGCGTGGTTGGTGCGGTGGATACTTGGACAAAAGTCTCATTGGGTTTGATTAAACCTAAATCTAAGCGAGCATGCTCTTCTACGGCCTCAAGTCCCGTTTTTAAATCTTGAACATCGGTGCGTAGTAAGTTGTTTGCTGCAACTTGATTGTCATTCAAGCGTTGTTGCTCTTCGATTTGAGCTGTCAACTTATTATGCTCAAATCGGCCATTTTCACCCAACCAATACTGATATTGCAGTCCTAAAAGCACTGCAACGGCTAAAGCAAGTAGTATAAATTGGCTAAAATATTTCATAAGGTGATAACGCCAAACGGTATAAAAGAGGATAGTAAATTTTAAGCTGATTAGGCGATATACAAATGATTATATATCGCCTAAATATTGACTTCAGCTGATGAGTTTAGGCTTTTTAGCGTATATTACTTAACGTATATTATACGCCAAAGAGCCAGCCAAACTCTTAGCCACGTAGACCGATAAACTCTTCACGGCCACGATAGCTTGCGCGTACTTGCTGCTCGATACGTAGCAATTGATTATACTTCGCTACACGGTCTGAACGGCAGAGTGAGCCAGTTTTGATCTGGCCAGCCGCTGTACCAACTGCCAAGTCTGCAATGGTGCTGTCTTCCGTTTCACCTGAACGATGTGAAATGATGGTTGCATAGCCATTTTTCTTAGCCATATAAATCGCATCTAACGTTTCTGACAAGGTGCCAATTTGATTAAATTTAATCAAAATAGCATTGGCAATATGCTTATCAATACCTTCTTGCAAGATCGCAGGATTGGTCACAAACAAATCATCACCAACCAATTGGACTTTATCGCCAATCTGCTCGGTCAGATATTTCCAGCCATCCCAATCCGACTCGTCAAGACCATCTTCGATAGAGATAATAGGATACTGACGTGCTAGCCCAACTAGATAGTCTGAGAACCCTTGGCTATCAAAGGCTTTGTTACCTTCGCCTGCCAAAACGTATTGACCGTTTTTGTAAAATTCACTAGCCGCACAATCTAGCGCAAGGTGGATATCCTCACCAGCTTTGTAGCCAACTTGTTCAATCGCCTGCATAATAACCGTGATGGCTTCTTCGTTACTACGTAAGTTCGGTGCAAAACCACCTTCATCACCAACGGCAGTGTTTAGACCTTGTGATTTCAACACAGACTTTAAGCTATGGAAAATCTCTGTACCAGCACGTAGCGCTTCTGAGAAGCTTGTGAAGCCCACAGGCTCAATCATAAACTCTTGGATATCAACCGTGTTGTCCGCGTGCTCGCCACCGTTCAAGATGTTCATCATCGGTACAGGCATGGTCAACGACGTTTGATTACGTAGATTGGCAATGTATTGATGTAATGGCAGATTCTGTGACTTGGCTGCCGCTTTGGCCGTCGCAAGTGACACAGCTAGCATAGCATTAGCACCCAAGCTTTCTTTGTTTTCTGTACCATCTAGCGCAATCATAGCATCATCAATAGCCTGTTGCTCAGTCACATCTTTGTCAATCAAGGCGCTACGAATTTGACTGTTGACATTAGAAACGGCTTTTTTGACGCCTTTACCCATAAAGCGGGTCTTGTCGCCATCACGTAGCTCAAGCGCTTCACGTGAGCCTGTTGATGCGCCACTTGGAGCAGCAGCACGGCCGACAGTACCGTCAGCTAAGATAACATCAGCTTCGATAGTTGGGTTGCCGCGCGAGTCTAAAATTTCACGAGCGCGAATGTCTTTAATTGCGGTGACGTTGTTGGTTTCTTCAGCGTACATAATGTCTGTTAATTCCTTTGGTCATGCCAAGTTTGTGAGATAAATAACGGCAGCTAGCATACAAAAAAGATAAAGCAAAATATCATATAGCGCGTAATCCTAAAAACCCTTTATACCTTTCTAGCGTATGGCTATCGTTACCTAGCAATTAGAGGGATATAAAGCAGATTAATAGTCGGCTATAGTGCTTGGCATCATAGCATATATTTTACCAAACTTCCCTTATCTTACACCGACTTGCCGTCATAAAAACGATCTTAGATATACATATATGCGATGATTGCCTCTTTTATATTTGTAGAATACCTAAGCAAATATGATAGCTACTATTTCGCTATGCGCTTATTATCCGTATGAGAGGTAGATATCGTATTATCTAGCTCAACCTCTGTCTTAAACCGTGACAATCGTAGTGCATTCATAAGTACTGAGATGGAGCTAAGCGCCATAGCAGCGGCAGCAATCATCGGATTCAAAAATCCAAATGCAGCAAGCGGAATACCGAGACAGTTATAAATGAAGGCAAAAAATAGATTTTGTTTAATATTGCGTAGCGTTGCTTGAGCGATTTTTTGTGCCGCATCGATATGCATGAGCGACTCACCCATGAGACGTGCAGAGGCACTATGCTGAGCGACATCAGTCCCCTCAAACATCGCAAAACTGGCGTCGGCAGTGGCCATCGCTGGTGCATCGTTGACGCCGTCTCCTGCCATCGCTACCTTATGACCAGCAGTTTGCAATAGTGCAATTTGACTGGCCTTGTCACGTGGGCTCATCTTGCCATAAGCCTTATCAATACCCAACTGCCCTGCTACATGATCGACGACGGACTGCTTATCACCACTCATCAGAATCACATTAATACCCGCATCTTGTAGTGCAGCGATTGCTTGCGGCGTATCTGCCTTTAAATCATCGGCTAGGGCAAACGCGCCTAGTGGCTCATCATTGATACTAATCGCAACGGTACTGGCAATTTGCCATACTTTTGGCATGAATCTTGGCAACGTCAAGTTCGCAAACTCTGCCGTACCCACTTTTATCAGCCCAAGACCTTCGATATTTGCTTGTATACCAGCACCTTTTATCACACTGATGTCAGTCACACTAAATGAAGGTAGTTGGCGGTCTTTAGCCGTATTGACGAGAGCCGTTGCTAATGGATGACTGGCGTGCGCTTCGACACTGGCCGCAATCTGCAATACGTCATCAACAGCAAGCGACTTATCCACCATGACATGATCGACGATAGTCGGTTTACCAATAGTCAATGTGCCTGTTTTGTCGAGCACCACCGTATCAATATTACCCGCGGCTTCAAGACTTTGTGCATCCTTGAACCACACCCCATGACGCGCGGCGACGCCCATACCAGCCATGATCGCCGCTGGCGTGGCCAAACCAAGTGCACAAGGACAAGCAATGACCAATACCGATACTGCGTGCATTAAAGCAGTATCAACCATACCTGTTAGCCACCATGTGACCCCAAAGGTAATCAACGCAATCGTTACCACCACGGGGACAAAAATAGCCGTTACTCGATCAGCGAGACGCGCTAGATTGGCTTTTGATCCTTGTGCATCACTCAACGCTTGTACCATATCGCCGAGTTTCGTGTCACTGCCCTTTGCACTGACACGATATAGCAGACTGCCATTCTCTACCAAAGCGCCTGCCAGCAATCCATCTCCTTGTTCTTTTTTGAGTGCGACTGATTCGCCAGTTAAATGACTCTCCACGCACCAACCGCTGCCTTCTGTGACGGTACCATCTGTAGCGACGCGGCTGCCTTGCTTTGCACGTAAGACGTCATCCACTTGCACGTCAGACAACGCAATATTATGAAATTCACCATTTGGCTGCTGCTGCTCTACTTCATCAGGTGTCAATGACAATAATAAATCAATACTGTTTAGGCTGTGTTTTTTGGTACGTTCCTCAAGATATTTACCTGTACGTACAAAGGCAATGACCATCACCCCTGCTTCAAAATATACGGCTGGGCTATTACTCGCACCGTGTCCACCCAAATGCCCACTTTGCAATAGACTGTTTAAAGTACCATCGCCGTGCGTGAGCCAAAGATACGTCGAATACGCCCATATCGTCAATGTACCAATGACCACCAGTACATCCATATTGGCAAGGCCGCCCTTTATAGATGCCCATGCACTCTTATAAAACGGTAACGCCAAACCAAACTGTACTATGGTCGCTAAAATAAATTGCACCCAGACTGGCGGCATCCACGCCATACCAAAACCCGCCAACATACCTGCCATACCCACCAAAAATGGCACCAAACAAACCCATAATCCAATCAAACGCCATGGATATTGAGTGGCGGTATCTTCGTCAGTCTGAGTAAATAAGCTATCGGCTGCCTGCACATTAGCCACAAAGCCTGTTTTATTCACCCAATCTGTCACCTGTTCGGGCGTCGTCTGGGTTGGATCATAATCAACATTGGCGGTCTCGCCAGCAAAACTTACACTTACCTCGTACACCGAAGGCTTTTTGTTAAGTACTTTCTCGATTCTCGAGGCGCAGGCCTGACAAGTCATGCCGTCAATCGCCAATTGCAAATGCGCGCGTTGCGGTGTCAGTGGCGTGTTGGACTCAACATCAGTTTCGACATCATAAGACTCATCTTTGGTAGTACGGGTGGTATCGTTCATAAATAAAACTCGTCATGGTGCCTATAAATTTGTAGGAACCACGATAAAATATCAGTGGGTGGGCAAGAAATTCAAATAAAGCAATTAGGTTATATCGTATTCAGTATGAGTATTTTAGACAAAGTAGCAATGTATCAATGTATCAATGCTAAATACTCATAATCGTTAATCATTAAAAAACCAGCTATCATGCTTGTAATAACATGTTAGCTGGTTCTGTAAATAAGTGATGGAATTTATGAGTCAGCAACTGTCGCCTCAAATCCCGCATCGTCAATAACTGAAGCAATAGCCTCTGCACTGGTTTTACTATCATCAAAGGTTATCGTCGCTAGGTTATCAGCGAGGTCAACGGTAATAGCCTCTAATCCATCAATATCAGCTGTTGCTGTATGTACGCTTGCTACGCATCCGCCACAGGTCATACCATCAATTTTAATAATACGTGTTTGATCTGCCATATTGGGCTCCTTATTTTTATTAGTAATGAACACCTCTAATAGTGATTCTGTTAATGCTTACTTTGATGTTTTTTAAGTTATCAAAGTAAGAGCAACTATCAAAGCTACATTAAATAAGCATAAGCCCTATTACCCTCGACAACAAGACCGTTTGGTTGTTGCTTTATTAACGAGATGCTATTAACAAGACAGGAAATTATCAATAAAAATGCAAAAGAGCGCATCGACAAATTTATAGCAATAGCTATTTGTAATTATAAATTGTTATGGTGCGGGTTCTGCGGTGAATCAATCGGAAATGGCTGAGTCACATAGTCCACCATACTAATCGCTGCTGTTAAGGCATGGATACTAGTATCTGTATCATCATAGCTCACCATTGCGACATTATGCTCAGGATCCAAATTAATATCCGTCACGCCTGAGATATTCTTAAGCGCGGTCATTACGCTATTTAAGCCTTCTGCATCATCGATATTTTCGATGCTTACTTGCGCCATCTGAATTGCCATTATATAGCCCTCTTATCACGTACCGTATCAATGAGTATCCAATACCTCAAAACCTTTGACCAAATCATCAATTTGCTTAAGCTGACGTAAGAAAGGCTCTAATTGACTCATACGCAGCGCACATGGACCATCACATTTTGCAGTTTCTGGGTTTGGATGCGCTTCTAAAAACAACCCTGCCAACCCTGTAGCCATACCTGCACGGGCAAGCGTTGTAATCTGCTCACGGCGTCCACCAGCACTATCACTACGTGCACCTGGCTGTTGTAAGCTATGCGTCACGTCAAAGAATACCGGTATATCCATCTGCTTCATGGTATCAAAACCAAGCATATCCACGACCAGATTATTATAGCCAAAAGCACTACCACGCTCACAAAGTATCAATTTATCATTACCGCCCTCTAGGCACTTATTAACGATATGACGCATCTCGTGAGAGGCCAAAAATTGCGCCTTTTTGATATTAATAATGGCATCTGTTTTTGCCATCGCATGCACTAGATCCGTCTGACGTGACAAAAATGCAGGTAGCTGAATAATATCAGCCACTTCAGCGACTGGTGCTGCTTGATGTGGTTCATGCACATCAGTGATAATCGGTACTTGGAACTTTTCTTTGATCTGACCTAGCCAATCGATACCCTGCTCTAAACCAGGCCCACGATAAGAATGCAGACTTGAGCGGTTGGCTTTATCAAAGCTCGCTTTAAAAACATAGCCGATACCCAAGCGCTGGCAAATATCAATATACTGCTCAGCAATCTCAAATGCCAATTCTTTAGACTCTAAAACATTCATACCACCAAACAATACAAAAGGCTGGTCGTTACCAATGTTAATCGTATCGTTGCTAGGAGTGTTAAGCGTGATATGTGATTGTGCGGTCAATAAGTTTTCCATGAAGCCATTACCTCTTATTTTGTTATTAATATCTCTATCCCATATTGTAACCGATAGGCTGATTAAAAAAAGTATGCAAGCGTAATTAGAGATTATTAATGAGGATATTGACTGTTTAATAATGTCCAACAGTTTGAATTAAGCAAAAAAAAGACCAATCCGGAGATCAGTCTTTTTTATAATAAGCGCTTTCACTTTGCACTACGTTGTAAGAACTACTTTTTTTCGCTATGGTTCTTAGCGGCTTTTACAAAGCTATTAAATAGTGGATGACCACCACGTGGTGAGCTAGTGAACTCTGGATGAAACTGTACAGCAACAAACCATGGATGCTCAGAAATCTCAACCGACTCTACCAAATGCTGCTTGGCAGAATAACCAGATATGGTCATACCTGCTTGCTCTAATGGCTCGATATAACGATTATTCATCTCATAGCGATGGCGATGGCGCTCAGTGATATTGCTAGCACCGTAAATTTGGCTTAGCTTACTACCAGAAACCAGCTCTGCTTGCTGTGCGCCTAGACGCATCGTGCCACCAAGGTCTGAATCATCGCTACGAATCTGTAGCTCGCCGCGCTCATCTAACCATTCAGTGATTAGACCAATAATAGGCTCAGCAGTCTTACGATCAAACTCAGAAGAGTTGGCGTTAATGTTAAGTACGTTACGTGCATACTCAATCACAGCTAGCTGCATACCAAGACAAATGCCTAGATACGGCACGTTGTTTTCACGAGCATAAGTGATGGCTTTTATCTTACCCATCGTACCGCGCTCACCGAAACCGCCTGGTACTAAGATAGCATCAGCATCATTTAGCTGAGCAAGTAAAGTATCATCATCTTCTAGACGTTCAGCATCGATGTAGTCAATCTTCACGTCTACTTTATGAGTGATACCTGCATGTAGCAATGCTTCGTTGATAGACTTATAAGCATCTGGAAGCTCGACGTATTTGCCTACCATCGCAACAGTCACTGTTCCTTCTGGATTCAACTGTGCTTCAACCACTTTGTCCCAATCGCTCAAATCAGCTTCAGGCACATCAAGACCGAAACGCTCACAGATGAGATCATCAAGATCTTGCTCATGTAATGTACGCGGTATCTGATAGATACTCTGTGCATCTTCACACATGATGACCGCACGCTCTTCAACGTTGGTAAATAGCGCAATCTTGCGGCGATTGTCTTGTGAGATGTGATGGTCAGAGCGACAGATTAAAATATCAGGCTGTAGGCCGATAGAACGTAGCTCTTTTACCGAATGCTGCGTTGGCTTGGTTTTGGTCTCACCCGCACTAGCAATATAAGGTACTAAAGTAAGATGCATTAGCATGGCTCTATTACGGCCAAGCTCTACCTGCATCTGACGTACGGCTTCCATAAAAGGAAGTGATTCGATATCACCAACGGTACCGCCAATTTCGATAATAGCGATATCATACCCTTCGCCACTGGCAAGGATTTTGTTTTTAATTTCATCAGTAATATGCGGAATAACCTGTACAGTACCGCCTAGATATTCACCACGGCGTTCTTTATTCAACACGTTCTGATAAATACGGCCACTGGTAAAGTTATTACTCTTACTCATTTTTGAGTGACGCAAGAAGCGCTCGTAATAACCCAAATCTAGATCGGTCTCTGCGCCATCTTCAGTGACGAATACTTCACCATGCTGAAACGGGCTCATTGTACCTGGATCAACGTTAATATACGGATCCATTTTGGTCATCGTGACAGTCACGCCACGTGCTTCTAAGACCGCTGCAAGAGAAGCTGCGGTGATACCTTTTCCTAGTGAGGACACTACCCCACCGGTCACGAATATAAACTTGGTCATAGTACTCTGTCGGTAATTGGTAAAGAAGGATTTTACTAAAAATACGCCATAAAATATAGGGCAAAAATGCAAACTGTTTGAAACTCTTATGTTTTCGTGCTGGTAGCAAACATTTTTCTATTATTAAAACGCTACACAACAAAAAACTCACCCCGAAGGATGAGTTTTTTTAAAATCAAATTCTAGTTGTTACTAGAATAAGTATTCTAGACCAGTACCAACTACGACTACGTCTGCATCACCTCTGGTATCCATGTATGGAACGTTATCAGCATTGTTTACGCCAGCATAGGCATGAGCAATGATGTTGTCTTTATACATGTATTTACCACCAACAACGATTTGGTCTGAATCAGCATTATCAAGACCATCTAAGTTGTCAGTTTTGTTGTACTGTGCATATACAGCTGCTGGATAAGCAAAGTTATTTAGACCCATCTGAGCGCTAACAACTAGACCTTTTTCATCTTTAGTACCGTAATCGTAATCACCTACTTGGTATAGCGCGCCTAGAGTGACAGGAGCGGCCATGTATTTACCTAGATCAACAGTCGCTGTACCACGGATGATATCACCATCGATGTTTTGGTCTTTATCGTAAGCAATACCAGCAGTGAAGCCAGTACCTTGGTCAAACAACATTGCTACACCGAAGCCTGCGTTGTCATTACCGTTTGCATCATCAGAGCTATACATTGCAGACAGTTGTAATGGTAGGCCATTGTATTTTGGTGCAGTCCAGATGACTGAACTGTTGATACGGTTACTATCCGCCATGTTTAAAGCACTAACAACTTCACTTTCATTTTGAGTTTGGCCTAGGTTATCCCAGTAACCTTGGTTAACAACAACGTTGTCAATACGAGCTAGGCTTGATTGGTTTTTACCAACACGGAACTCACCAAACTGCTTGTTTACAACACCAAGATACGTATCACGGTTACTGAAAGTAGCGTTATCACCATCGATGCTTGTACCGTACTCTAAACGATAGATAACATCAGTATTAGCAGTCATGGCTTCAGAACCTTTAAGGCCGATACGTGAAGCATGAGAGTTAATCTGTACTGTATCTTCGTCATACATGTTGCCAGCAGGGCCATCAAATTCAGCGTTCTCATAGTCAGCCGCTAAGAAAGCTTTACCGTATAGAGTTGGTGCTGCATTGGCTGCAGATACAGATAGGGCTGCGATTGCTGTAGCTAAAAGTAGTTTTTTCATGGGGTATCTCCACTTTACAATTGTAGTAATGAGCAAGCTATTATTAGCTGGCGCCCATAATGGTATCGTCACAAATCCTCAAAGATATAATGTGTAACTGGCTACCGAGATTAGTCAGAAACAAGTGTGGCGAAGTTCTATTACAGTAAGATGAAAAAAACCATGATTTACATAACTGGGATTAAAAAAGTAACTGCCATGTAATCTTTAGTTTTTATCCTTCCATTGCGTAACATCCGTTACCAAACTCATACTTCGAGTACAAGCATAACAACTTTGACATAATTTGCAACATATTTTTTTGCCTTTTCGATACATCTATTATCAAATAACAGACCCTTCATTTTATTTGAACGATTGTTAAAAAACTTCCGCTTACTCAATTAGATACGAATAATATTGGTTAATATGATTACTAATATTCTTAAATTTTTATAATAAACATCGAATAATAGTCCAAAATAAAGCGCTATTTACTAAAAAATAAATAGCGCTAACTAAGAAGTTAATAATCTATTTGAGCAAATTTATCAGTTACAAACGAGCAAAACTAACTAGCATACTTGCTCATCAAGTATGCTCAAATGCCTGTCATATTTAGTCTATTGTTCTAGGCGTTTGCTTTAAGATCCAAACGTGCTTGATGCAATAATGGCTCAGTATAACCACTAGGCTGCTCACGTCCTTTGAAGACTAAATCACAGGCTGCTTTGAACGCGTAAGAGCTATCAAAGCTATCTGCCATCGATTGATAGTCATTATCGCCTGCATTCTGCTCATCGACGACCTTGGCCATGCGTTTCATCGTATCCATCACTTGCTGCTCACTAACCACGCCATGATGCAACCAGTTAGCAATATGTTGGCTTGAGATACGCAAAGTAGCACGATCTTCCATAAGACCGACATCGTTGATATCAGGCACCTTGGAGCAACCAACGCCTTGATTTACCCAGCGTACAACATAACCCAAGATACCTTGAGCATTGTTTTCAAGCTCTTGCTGCTTTTCTTCGTCAGTCCAATCGGTATTTTTTGCTAATGGAATGGTCAGGATGTCATCCAAGCTAGCACGTTCGCGTGATTTTAGCGTGTCCTGTACATCAGCTACGCTCACTTGATGATAGTGTATGCTATGCAAGGTAGCGCCCGTTGGTGATGGTACCCACGCAGTGCTAGCACCAGACTTAGGATGAGCAGCTTTAGTATCCATCATCTCTTTCATTTCATCAGGTTTGGCCCACATACCCTTACCTATTTGCGCACGACCTTGTAGGCCTGTCTCTAGACCGATATCGACGTTCCACTGCTCGTAAGCAGGCTGCCATGCTTGCGACTTCATTTCGCCTTTTGGTACAAATGGACCTGCATTCATACTGGTATGCATCTCATCACCAGTACGGTCTAAGAAACCTGTGTTAATAAAGATAACGCGCTCTTTGGCTTGGCGGATTGCTTCTTTTAAATTGACCGTCATACGGCGCTCTTCGTCCATGATGCCGATTTTGAGCGTATTGCGTTCTAGACCTAACAGGTCTTCAGATGCATTAAATAAGTCATTGGCCATTTTAACTTCTTCAGGGCCGTGCATTTTTGGTTTCACGATATACATTGAGCCTTGACGTGAGTTTGATAGCTCGTTTTTGCCTTTGATATCATTAAGTGATAATAGTGGCGTGATTAAGCCATCCATTAAGCCTTCAAATATCTGCTCTTGACCATCACCTAGATCGACTAAGATGGCAGGGTTCTGCATTAAGTGACCGACGTTACGAATTAATAATAGTGAACGACCTGGCAAGATCAGCTTGCCACCATCTGGCGTGTTATATTCACGATCTGGGTTTTGCTTACGTGTACGCGTTTTGCCGCCTTTTTCAAAGGTTTCTTGTAGGTCGCTATTCATTAAGCCAAGCCAGTTACGATAGACTTCGACTTTTTCTTCTGCATCTACAGCAGCAACTGAGTCTTCACAATCCTGAATGGCTGTCATGGCTGACTCAAGCAGTACGTCCTTGATATTTGCTGGATCGTCTTTACCCACTGGATGATTACTGTCGATTTGAATCTCAGCATGCAAGCCGTTGTTCTTCAACAGTACACCTGTAGGAGCTTCAGCGTCACCGACAAAGCCGACAAACTTAGCCGTATCTTTTAACTCGGTACTGCTATCACCTTGTACGACCTCGAGCTTGCCATCGACTACTTTAAAGCCAGTCACATCATTGTAAGAGCCGGATGCTAGTGTGAAGTGCTCATCTAAAAATGCTTTGGCGTAAGCAACAACAGCAGCACCGCGAGTAGGATTATAGCTACCACCCGCTTCTTGGCCATTATCACTGCTAATAACATCGGTACCATACAACGCATCGTATAAGCTACCCCAACGTGCGTTGGTCGCGTTAAGCGCATAACGAGCATTACGAACTGGTACGACCAGCTGTGGCCCTGCGATGTGCGCGATTTCGTCATCAACGTTTTTGGTATCAACCGTAAATGCTTCGCCTTCAGGTAGCAAATAACCAATCTCTTGCAGGAATGTCTTGTAAGTTGGATAATCGATTTCGCCATCTTTTGCAGGATTATCTAAGTGCCACTGGTCAATCTGTGCTTGAATCTTGTCACGAGTCGCAAGCAACGCTTTATTGCGCGGGGTAAACTCTTTAATAACCTTTTCGAAACCTGACCAATAATCGTCTGAATCCACACCGACTTTCGGTAATACTTCGTTTTCAATAAAGTCATATAACTGCTGATCGATGGCAAGACTGCCTTTTTGAATACGATTGGTGTTAGAAGACTGGCTCATATTGTTATCCTTATCTGTTCGTGAGGGGTACTAATACTGAGTTATGACAGTAACTGTTTAAGATTTTTTAATCTTGTGAGGTTTAAACGTTCATATCTCATTCGTTATGGAATCTTTGATTCTCTAATTTTTCTGAGAAGATATATCTACAATTTTTATGTTCTAATAAAAGGTGACCTATTAATATTAGACTTACTCTTTACTAAGAGCGAATCATAAAAGTAAGACGAAATGCTTAAACAGCAAAATCTCATCCTACTATCAAACAATAAAATTAACAAGGAAACACCATTCACTAAGTAAATACTTAGGCTGTTTAATAATGATAATGTATAAGCGGTCTACTCTAAGAGCTATAATCATCATCTGGGAAATAGGTGCAGCAACGTTAATATAAACAGTAAGTAATCATTAATACCTTTAATTATGCTTAACCGTTATCTATTAATAAACACCTATTGATGACTGTCTGTTATTTAGCATCGTATCTAGGTCAGACTAACGATATAATTACTGGTATTACCATTCATAAATAAAGTTTTCTTAGACTATGACTATCATTCAACAAGACCTCGCAACATTACAATCAACAGCAAATACGATAGATAACGATAGTATCGAGAAAAAATCTGTCGAAGAAAATATCTCTCAAACTGTAAATAATAGTGCCGAAACATATCTAATCGAAAAAGAGCTGCCTGAAGAAGACAGTGTCGATATTACGCATCTACGTACTCCTATAAAGGTAGACTTATCTCCTGTTTATAACTTTTTAGGTGCTCGAACCACGCAAGCTTGGGTAAATGCTGCGATTGAAAACCTACCTATGATCATTCAAGACCATGCCAACTGCGAAAAAAAGGCCGCTGGTACTGCGATGAATTTGATATTTCGTTATGAGTTCTCGTATGACTTGCAACGTAAACTCGCACAGCTGATACGAGAAGAAATGCTGCACTACGAGCAAGTATTAGGTATCATGAATGAGCGCGGTCAAGAGTGGAAATATCTAAGTGCTGGACGCTATGCTAAGGGCATGTTGAAGCATAAGCGCACTTACGAGCCAGCAGCGATGGTCGATGTATTAATAATTGGGGCATTTATTGAAGCGCGCTCTTGTGAGCGTTTTGCAGCGTTAGCCGAAGTCATTAATGATGAACGCTTAGCGAAGTATTATCGTTATCTACTCAAGTCAGAGAGTCGTCATTTCGAGGATTATCTTGCGCTCGCTCAATCATTATCAGATGAGAATATCGATGAGCGAGTCGCTTTCTTTAAGGAAGTGGAGGCTGAATTAATAAGTAGCCCAGATGCTGAGCTACGCTTTCACAGTGGTACACCTGCTTAAAGCCCACGCCTTACCTAAACATATCTACCTATATAATGTAGAAAGTAAAAATGCAGGAAGCAAAAAAGGCACCGTGTTTGATACGAGTTATATACTCTTACCAAACACAGTGCCTTTTTATCTATGTACAGATGCCTATTTATGTACAAATACTAATAGCTACCGATATAGTTAATTCTTACTTTTTATCTTCCATCAGTGGACTATCATACTGTTTGTTACTCTTAGCGACATTATGCGGATCATGATCTTCCGTAGCCTTTTCTGCTGCGGCCGGATTTGCTTTCTGTAATGCATCATCAGGGACAATACCATTATTGTCATCTGCATCTTTTAAGTTATGATCGCTATCGACGCTTTCATTATGTGAGTTATTCATTGCTACTCCCTACTATGATAATTACTCGTCTAACCCAAGAGACAATATATATCTTTCGAGATTTAAACCTGTTTAATCTTTCTCATCAGGATTTAAGATACGAGTTTGTGCGTTATCAATGTTGGCATAACGATTCAAATCATTAATACCCTCACTCTTTGGTGCTGCACTACCGACAGTATCTTCATTGATATTATCGTCAAATGCGGTACTGCCCTCTTGATCACGGCGATCTGGTTGGCGCGCTGGATTGTCATTATCATTTACGTGTTCTGAATCGACTACAGATTCATCAAAAGTATCAGTCCCTTTGTTCTCAGTAGTATTTTTCTCAATTGCACTATGATCGTCAGATCCTAGTACTTTTGTCTTATCTATTGCTGAGTCTTTGGCTTGCATTATCATATCCTCTTTTTATATTTATAATTTTATCGATTTGGTTAGCCCGCTGTTATTTGTAGTCCTTTACTCATTACCTTTTCGGCTCAAGTCATAGGCACTTAGTTCTGCTGCGTTCTTGCCACCTGCTGGAAGATTCTCTTCTTTACGTGGGTCAGCATAAACTTCGTCGGTCTCTTGTGAGTCTTGCTCAGGGCCATCTATTTCAGGCTTGTGCTTGCGCCCTGCATAGCTATCTTTAGGGTTTTCTAATTCATTAGCAGCAGGGTCATCCACGATTACTTTTTCTTCTGTATCTGTTGCTACTGGTTCTTCCATAGTCATGGCGCGTCCCTCGCTTTATTATTGGTTATTATTAATTATTAGGTCGATGTTTGATGTCGTAGATTACTTATCAGTACGTAGATCACTATCGATAAAAGGCGTTTGCTCTTGCTCGCTTAATGATTCAGGAGAGTCGACTTTTTTGTTCTCTGCTAAGTTCTTCTCAACTTCCTGACCATTTACTCGTTCTGCAGCTTGCTTGATATCTGAATTGTCATCGTTAGTAGTACTCATGATTTATTTCCTATTAGTATGATTTGTTTATATGGTTTTGAAACATTAAATAGATATACGTTTCGAGATTGTACCAACGCTCAAATGAGTAACCAATACTTATCAAGTAGCGTCAGAATTGATATTAATTATAGGTATGACCTTGGGTAATGCACCAGTGTACTGCCGTATCAATATGTGAATAATTGTGAGGTTGCAAGTCAGTTTGTAACTTTTGCAATTGGTGAGCACAAAAAAACCAAGAACCAGTATTTACCAGTGCTTGGTCAGATAGATAACTGAACAGCTGATTATTGCCTAAAGGTATTTTACGAATTAGCTAGACTCTTCGACACGATTAATCGTTTTTAATAAATGCTCTTGTGCGACGTGTGGCTCCTCACCTGCTGGCTGTAACTGCTGCCAAACGCCAGTGCCATCAAGTGTCCACGCTTGCGTATTATCTTGTAAGTAATTAATTAAGCCATCCCGATAAATCTGCTTAAACAGTTTCTTGTTCTCAATCGGGAATGCTACTTCTACGCGATGGAACAGGTTACGATCCATCCAGTCTGCACTACCGCAGTATAGACGCTCATCGCCGTCATTATAGAAATAATAAACACGCGTATGCTCCAAAAACCGACCAATAACAGAGCGCACAGTAATGTTTTCGGAGAGTCCTTTTACTTGCGGACGTAAACAACACATAGACCGTAAAATAAGCTCAATCTTAACGCCTGCCTGCGAGGCATCATATAACTTATCAATGAGGCGTCGCTCAGTTAGCGCATTGGCTTTGATAATAATATGAGAACGTTTGCCCGCTTTGGCATGGGCGATTTCATCATCGATAAAGCTCATCAATTTCTCATGCAAAGTAAACGGTGCATGTAGCAGTTTTTTGAGGTTGGCAGGCTTACCCATGCCGGTTAGCTCTTGGAATATTTTATGGACGTCTTCTGAGATATCAGGATCAGCGCTAAACAGACCATAATCTGTGTAGACCTTGGCATTGGCCGCATGGTAGTTACCTGTACCCAGATGCACATAACGGCGGATTCGATCGTCCTCGCGGCGTACGATTAGCATAAGCTTGGCATGGGTCTTGTAACCGACGATACCGTAGACCACGACCGCGCCTGCTTCTTGTAGATAGTTGGCAACTGCGATATTAGACGCTTCATCAAAACGCGCACGCAGCTCGATAACAGCCGTGACTTCTTTGCCATTACGAGCAGCGGCAGCAAGTGCTTTGACAATTTCTGAATTGGTGCCTGAACGATATAGCGTTTGTTTAATTGCCAATACTTTGGGATCGCTGGCTGCTTGCCAAAGTAAATTGATAATCGGTGAGAACGCATGAAAAGGATGATGAACCAGCACATCGCTTTTACGCATGGCAGCAAACATACTTGTCGATTTATCTGACTTATCCATTTCTCGGCGGAATGCCTTTGGCACGACATGAGTAAATGGCTGGTAGCGTAGCGCAGGAATATTAAAGTCAAACAGCAAACGCGTTAGGTTAACTGGGCCATTGACACGATACAGCTGATTGTCATGCAGCTCAAACTCATTGAGCAGATACTCACTGATATGCGTTGGGCAATCGGTCGTGACCTCAAGGCGCACCTTATCACCGAAGCGTCGGTTTTCGAGCTCGCCTTCTAGTGCTTTGGCAATGTCTTCGACATCATCGGCCAAATCTAAATCGGCATTACGTGTCAGCCTAAATTGATGACAACCAGTCACACTCATTCCAGGGAATAGCTCACCGATATGCTCATGAATGATAGCGGATAGCATCACATGATGCTCTTTACCACCAGTCAGTTCATCTGGCAGACGAATCACACGCGGCAGACTGCGCGGCGCAGGTACAATCGCCAAGTTGATATCGCGTCCAAACGCATCTTTGCCTTCCAAGGTAGCGATAAAGTTTAAGCTTTTATTTACCAGACGCGGAAATGGATGCGCCGGATCAATGCTAATCGGCGTCAATACGGGTACGACTTGCTCCGTAAAATAACGCTTCATCCATGCAGACTGCTCAGCGTTTAGCTCATCACGTTTGAGATAGCGAATATCTTCGAGCGCAAGTGCTGGCAAGATATCCTCATTGAGAATACGATACTGCTCACTGATTGCAGCATGAGTGATAATAGATATCTCGTTTAGCACTTCGCTAGGACGCATGCCATGAGCACTGGTAGATACATCACCGATGTTAAGCTTTTGCATGATACCAGCGACACGAATCTCAAAAAACTCATCAAGATTGGATGAAAAAATAATCAAGAAAAATAAGCGCTCAAGCAATGGGTGACGCGAACTAGATGCCTGCGCTAATACCCGCAGATGAAACTGTAATAAAGACAAATCACGATTGATATAACTGCTCGGTGAATAGCTGCCATCTTCTGAGCGTTGCCATTCAATTTCTGCTAAGTTATTTGGGCTATTATCTACACTAACGTCTTTATTAATATTGTCGTTAGCGCCATCTTCAACATTATTAATGTCAATCATATCATTAACATCACCGCTGCCCTGATTACTAGTCATCTCTACCACGTCACTACTCCTTTTGCGTTATCGATACGCCATCATCTTTTATCGTTCTGTCTTTATTAGGGTCTGTCCTAGTTTTATTCGAAATAGCCGAGCCTACAACATTCGATCCTATAATCTAGGGCGTGTCCTCAATTCAAACGAGTGTCCTCTAAATGGGTTAAAAACAGCTAAATTTTGCCAAACATCGTCAAATAGTTGGTCAATATCTCGATATTATCTGCACTATTTTCCTTGTTTGACGGCAATTTATCTCATTTTTATTACCATTTTTAAAATGAGGACACGCCCTAGCCCAACCCTCATGCTTTATATTTACGAAGCTGCTTGCGGTAATACAGCATTTTTCATGCGTTTTTTGATAATACGTTGCTTGTTACGCAAACGCTTATCACCTTGATTGTCTTCGTAGTACTTTGGATTGGTAAGCATCGCAATCAGAAGCGCTGACTCATCTCGGTTTAGATTGGCCGCAGACTTATCGAAATAATGATGCGCGGCTGCATCAATACCATAGATACCATTACCAAACTCCGCTACATTTAGGTAAGCGGTCATAATGCGCTGCTTATCCCATAGCGTTTCAATCATCACAGTGATGACAGCCTCTTCCGCTTTACGCACATAAGAGCGATGCGAGGTGAGGAACAAGTTCTTTGCCAATTGCTGAGTAATCGTTGAACCGCCAGCAGACATTTTGCCTGTCTCTTCGTTTTTCTTTTGCGCGGCTTTGATACCTTTAAAATCAAAACCGCTGTGCTGACTAAACGTCGAGTCTTCACTCACAATCGCCGCTTGCTTGGCAGATTTGGCAATCGCATCATATTCAGCCCATGTCTGAGTGACTGTGCCGCCTGTTAGGCGATGCGTCAACATAAACATGCTGTTGTTAATTGGCTGCGTTTTCCAAATTAATAGTAGCCCAACGACCAATATATGGAATGCGACAACCAATAGCATAATTGCCAATAACAGACGTTTGATAAATGTGCCAAAACTTGCCATGCGCGATATCCGAGTGGTTAAAAAAGTAATAAGATAAGGTTGATACTCTATCAATGACTATGAGACATCAACTAAGAATCAATGATTGTAAACGGGCTATATATAGCCAATCATTAACTGTTGAGCATTAGTCATTAATAACGATCAATAGCAGGTCATCTTACCTAATCTCACAATCGCTGTCATTATTTACCCCACTTCTTTATGATGTAATGACCGTTAAAGTATTTCATGTTTTAGATAAGCGCGTACTGAGCATCAGCGCTTTGCAATCAGTATGAAGATAAGAGACTACCCATGTACGATGATAATATAGAAGTATTACGAGCGCGTGTTATTGCAGCAAACCCAAGCCTCGGCATTGATGAAAATAGCAATCAATGGTGGCTACTAGGCACCTCGGGCTGTCACTTATGTGATATCGCTGAGCAAATACTCACTCAGTTTCAGGCCGTACAACCGATTAGTTACCAAAATGTCGATATTGCAGACTTTGATGAGGCGCTGATGATGGAATTTGCCACAGCTATTCCTGTGATTTTGACACCATCCAAACGATTAAACTATCCGTTTTCGGTGATGGATTTGCAGCAGCTGCTCGCTTAATAGCATTAGACCTATAACAAAGACGCCCTATTACGATGATAAAGTGGTGAGAAATCATGAAAGATTTAAAACCTGTCTTAAAGAAAATAACAGAGATTGAAGACCTGCGCCGTGTCGCCGAGCGCAAAGTGCCGCGCATGTTTTATGACTATGTCGATTCAGGCTCATGGACTGAGACTACGTATCGCAGTAATGAAACGGACTTTGACCGTATTAAGCTACGCCAACGAGTATTGGTCGATATGGACAATCGCAGTCTAGCGACACAAATGATTGGCGAGTCCGTCAATATGCCCGTTGCCATCGCTCCGACTGGGTTCACTGGTATGATGTGGGCAGATGGCGAAATTCATGCCGCG